>JAZNYK010000018.1:0-1509 GCA_045594425.1 Clostridia bacterium | reverse complement strand
CAACTCCTGACAGCAATCGTAAAAGAAAACAATGCGTACGTACGACTTCCCTTCGGCACTCCTGACCTACTCAATCCGAATCCTAGGGTTTAATCAAAACCGCTTTAGTATATCAGTTAAAATCCACAAGCTTATACCTATACTTGGGTCGCTCCTATCCTCATAAGGTTATCCTATATCCTAGGGATGCAAACATGCAACTGAGCAATCATAAATCACAGGTTTTAAAAAGGTATAAGTGACTTACACTAAGACAAGGTAGTTCTCTTCCAACTAGTTTCCAAAAACTTACAGATTTTGGGTCATTTTAAATAAATCCTTTGACATAGTAAAACTTCTTCAAATTTTGCAAACCATACCATTTCAGAAAGGTCTTTAAGTCTATTTTGACACAAAAATCAGAGTTTACACAAAACCTTAACAAATTTGTCCAGAAATTCCAGATGGTTACCAAAATTGTACTTCAAATCAAAACACTTGTAACTTTAGTTTTTGAAAACATTTTGTAATCAAATTTGTGTCTAGGGTGTAGCCCCAAGAGTCTATTTTCCAAATTTTCAAGAATAAAATAAATCCTATAGGTATTCAAAGAGTTATGAACAAAATGGCAAGACTGTTTCAGTTTAAAAGTTTCAGGGTCCTGCACTTGAGTCCAAACTTGATGAATTTTGTTCACCAAGCAAAACAAGTCCAAAATTGACAAAAATCCCCAATTGGGAAAGGTAGGGAAGTCTAATTTCATACCATGTTCCTGGATTTCAAAAATATTAAGTCACTTGACCTGAATTGAAGATTTTCCAATTCGGGTCACAGGGACCTCACAACAGGGTTTGTTCAACTTGTGACTTGCATAACTCTTTCAATACTCAGCCAAAACACATAAAATCATAGACCAAATTGAAGCCCCAAATGTTAGCTTTCCAATTTCAAAACAAGAAATAAAAAATAATGTTTCAGTAAAAAGTTATGCCAATTTTCCAAAGGGATACAGTTGCTAGCAACAAACAGGAATGTGACTTGGTTTGGAAATTTTCAATTTTGAGCACCAAAACGAAATCAAGTGTTACCCAAAAATTATAGGTCTTAAACTCTCATAATAACAACTCAAAGCAACACAAAAACTTGAATTTTTATCACACAAGAACAGCAACACTCAGAATGCACCAAAAATCAAGTTTTCAAATTCCTTGAAGATCACTTCATGCATGCATGGTTTAAGGTTAGATCATGGCATATCTAAGGTTATTGTTGTTGGAAACTACTTAACCATCATCATAAATACAAGATCAGCAAGCTTAAGGTTTCTAGGGAGGGAAAATGGTAACGAGATTACCTATCTTAGTTGCTCAAAGAAATACTAGAAGATGGTGGTGTTGTTGAAGGTGTGATCAAGCTCCAAGCTTCAACAATGGCTCCTCCTCCTTTCGCGATACATGGCATCGAAGTCTATAAGGTGGAGTCCGTCAGGCGAGAATATGATATTCTCGGGCTTCAAGTCACCATGAGCCC
>JAZNYK010000017.1:0-3280 GCA_045594425.1 Clostridia bacterium | reverse complement strand
TAAACTATACTTTCCATGTTGTGCTCCTTTTGCATTTTTGGTAATGCTCTTTTGGTTTATTTTTTTTCTTATTCCATTTTGCAGCTAAATCCACGTTTCTGCAAAAGGTTTGCACAACATATTGTCTTAATTCATAATTCTGAATTCTTAATTTCCTTCCCCTCTTCCCAACATAAACGCTTTTTTGTTCATTTCCAAGAATTGAGGTTTTACAAGTTTTTCAATTGCTTTGAGCCAAGCTTCTTCAGAAAAATCCATATATTTTGAAAGGCGGCCCATCAAAACAATGTTTACCGCTTTTGCAGTTCCAGCCTGTTCTGCAAGAGACAAACAATCAACTGCATCCACAGCAAAACCTGCATTTTTCATTTTGTTTTCCAAATCTGCAGGATATTCAGCAGCACCAGTAATAACTGGCATTGGATCAATATTTTGAGTGTTTACAACAATGCGCCCATCTTTTTTAAGGAATTCTGTATAGCGAGCCGCTTCAAGCATTTCAAAACTAACAATAAAATCAGCTTCGCCTTTATCTACAATAGGAGAATAAACTTTTTCGCCATAACGAACATAAGTTACAACAGAACCACCACGCTGACTCATCCCGTGAACTTCACTAACTTTTACATCAAATCCAGCATCAAGCAAAACTTGCCCCAAAGTTTTAGAAGCAAGCAAAGCACCTTGTCCGCCAACACCAACAATCATTATATTTTTTACCATTTTTAATCCTCCAACGCCCCAAATTTACACATTTGAGTACAAACACCACAACCAACACACAAAGTTCCATCAATAACCGCTTTGTTATTTTTCATACTGATTGCAGGACATCCGATTTTCATACACATTTTACAAGATTTACATTTATCTGCATTAACTTTTAATGCTGGCAAAGGTTTTACTTCTTTTAACAATGCACATGGGCGGCGGCTAATAATTACACTGGGTTCTTCAGCAGCCAATTCTTCTTTAATAACTTTTTCACATTCAGCAATATTGTAAGGATCCACAACAACAACTCTATTAATTCCCATTGCTTTTACCAAAGCTTCAAGATTCACTCGTCCAGCAGGTTCACCATAAAGATTTTTACCTGTAGTAGGATTTTGCTGATGTCCAGTCATACCAGTAATTGAGTTATCTACAATAATTACAGTTGAATTAGATTGATTATAAGCAATTGTAGCAAGACCAGTCATACCAGAATGCATAAAAGTTGAATCACCAATTACAGCAACAGCCTTAGTTTCTGCATCTTTTCCCAACGCTTTATTGTATCCGTGAATTCCAGAAACAGAAGCACCCATACACAAAACAACATCAATTGCATTCAATGGACTAGCCGAACCAAGAGTATAACAACCAATATCCCCAATTACAGTAATTTTTTGTTTAGAAAGTGCATAGAACAATCCACGATGAGGACATCCAGCACACATTACAGGAGGACGAACAGGAATTACATCATCAATCTTTTTAGATTCAGGCACATCTTTTCCAAAAGCTTTAGCAATTAAGTTTTGACTAAATTCACCACAAATTGGAAGAATGTCTTTTCCGTGAACATTTAACCCAAGAGATTTACAATAATTTTCAATAATTGGATCAAGTTCTTCAATTACATAAAGTTCTTTTACTTTAGAAGCAAAATCCAATATCATATTTTTTGGCAAAGGATTAACCATACCAAGTTTTAAAATAGAAACAGAATCGCCAAAAACTTCTTTTGCATATTGATAACAAGTTGAACTTGTAATAATACCAATGTCAGTTCCTCCCATTTCCACACGGTTAATTCCACTTGTTTCAGACCAAGCTTCAATATCTTTTAATCTTTGTTCCACAACTGGATGACGTCTAATTGCATTTGCAGGCGCCATAACATATTTTGAAGGATCTTTTTTATACTCTTTTACAGGCTGAACAACTCTTTCTGCAGTTTCCACAATACTTTGAGAGTGAGCAACTCTTGTACACATTTTGTACAAAACAGGAGTATCAAATTTTTCAGAAATTTCAAAAGCAATTTTTGCAAATTCTTTAGCTTCTTCGCTATCGCTAGGTTCAATCATTGGAATTTTAGAAGCAATTGCGTGATGTCTTGAATCTTGTTCATTTTGACTAGAATGCATTCCAGGATCATCAGCAACACCAATTACAAGCCCAGCATTTACCCCAGTGTAAGCAACAGTAAAAAGAGGATCTGCCGCAACATTTAATCCAACATGCTTCATACCACAAAAAGCACGTTTCCCGGCCAAACTTGCACCAAAAGCAGTTTCCAAAGCAACTTTTTCATTTGGTGCCCATTCACAATATATTTCCTTAAATTTTGCAGCTTCTTCCGTAATTTCTGTACTTGGAGTTCCAGGATAACTAGACACAATTTCGCATCCAGCTTCAAAAAGCCCTCTAGCAGCCGCCGCATTTCCTAACATCAACTGTTTCATAAATCCTCACAAAACTTTATTTTAAATCTAAATTGTTTTCCGTTAAATATTTTACATTGTTTTTAAATGGTATTCAATAATAATAGAAAAAAGTAAAAAGATAATAAGGAGCAAAAAACATCACCAATAAAAATTAAAATCAAATCCCAAACATTCATACTACCTTTCCAGCTTTCCAGGGTTCCGCTTTCGCTCCATTCCCGTCTTTTTTCGCAAGCTCAAAAATCCGTGAACGCTACGCGCCCTTCCAATCTGGGCTAGGCTTTGTTCAAAGGGCTTAACATAATATGTAATATATTACACATTATGTCAAGGAAATCATTATGAAAAAAATTTTAATCATCATTCTTGGAACTTTCATTTTTGGACTTGTAAGCTTTAAAGTGTTTAGTGCAAAAATTGTAAAAGATGCATCAGCT
The DNA here is from genome assembly GCA_045594425.1 of Clostridia bacterium. Classification (GTDB taxonomy): domain Bacteria; phylum Bacillota; class Clostridia; order Christensenellales; family UBA1242; genus RGIG1681. The sequence goes on along the minus strand of JAZNYK010000017.1, from coordinate 408 downwards.
CTTGAAAACACATTCATTGAAGTAAAAAACATCCCAGATGGCAGCTACAAAGGCCACAGCGAACTTGGTCCAGTAATTGTAGATGTAAACGTAATTATAAAAGATGGAAAAATTGAAAATATTGAACTATTAAAACATCAAAATGGCTTTGGAAATGCAGCAAATTCCATAGTTGAAAATATGGTTCAAAAAAACACCTACAACGTTGATGCCATTAGTGGCGCCACAGTTTCTAGCAAAGTAATAATAAATGCAGTGAACAATGCATTAAACACTATTTGAAACAAAAACTACAATGACGTTGAGACGCTCCCAGTCAAGCGAACTGTAAAAGATGCTATCGAACTTTTAAGGAATTGTGATTTAGGTCAAATGGTTCGCTACGCTGCCACCATTTGACAAACAAAG
>JAZNYK010000016.1:0-178305 GCA_045594425.1 Clostridia bacterium | reverse complement strand
TCGCATTATTTAGAAGAAATTGAAAACTTATGTGATAGAGTTGCGATACTATCAAATGGAAAATTATTAAAAACAGGAACAATTGAAGAATTAAAGCAAATAACAAATGCGCAAAACTTTGAAGATGCTTTTATAAAATTAGTGGAGGCAAAGAATGAATAAAGTTGTAAATTTTTATAAAAGAAATCTAAAAGAAGTTTTAAGAGACCCTATTATTTATATTTTTTGTTTAGGCTTTCCTGTTGCTATGTTTTTGCTGTTTTATATAATCAATAAGTTTTCAAATGGGAATACTCCTACTTTTGAAGTGTTATCTTTACTTCCTGGAATTATTGTGTTTTCTTATTCTTTTGTTATGTTAACTCTTGCTATTATCGTATCAAAAGACAAACAAACATTTTTCTTAAAAAGATTATATTCTTCTCCAATGAAATCTTATCATTTTATATTAGGATATTTTCTTGTTGGTTTGTTTATCGGGTTATTACAAACATTGGTTTGTGTTATTACTGGGTTTATAATTTCTCTGATAGCAAATGTTGGTTTTGTATCTATTGGAAATATTTTGCTTTTAATTATTGCTCAATTACCAATACTTATCACAAATATCTTTTTAGGAATATTGTTTGGAACTATATTTAATGATAAATCCGCACCAGGTATTTGTTCTGTGTTTATAAGTTTATCTGGAATACTTGGTGGTTGTTGGATGCCGATTGAAACAATGGGTGGTTTTGAAACTTTTTGCAGATTTTTACCATTTTACCCATCAGTTTACATTGGTAGAATAATTACAAATTCAAAAAATGCATTAGGAATTACTTATTCTTTTAATAATGTTGCTGGCTTTGGTTTAATTGCTATAAGTCTATTTATGATTTCTAGCATAATATTGACCATTATTGCATTTAAGAAAAATATGGCAAGTGATAAATAAAAAATATTATAATGGCAGTTAGGTGTGTGCTTGTCATATACAAGTGTCGTCGCTCCGCTCCGACAGACAAGCACGCGTCAATAAACCAAATAAAGCAGACAAAAAGTGAAAGGGTTGGTAAACATAACACACTTTCGCTTTTTGCTGTCTATATGTTGGCTAATTTATTCCATGGTGTACTTGACAAGAGTCTCTGAAATGAGTTTTTCTTTTTTTGCTAGTTAAGACAGAGAAACGATATTTGTGCTTATGGCTTTGCTTATCCCGTTTCTCTGCCTTTTGATATTATGTTTTCATTTCTTCTCTTGTCAAGCACCTTTCACGGCATAAAGTAGCCGTTAAAAAAGAGTTAAGATATCTCTATCTCAACTCTAATTATTACACTAGTTTCAAAATGCAGCGACTAAAGTTGCTCTTTTTTATTTTTTGTAGATATTAAAAAAAATTGACTATTGACGACAATTAATTGTTATGTTATCATATAAATATGAAATATGTAAATTTAATTGATTATATAAAATCATCTAAAGATAATTCTGACAGAGAAGGTTGTTTTGCTCGTTTCAAAATCGATAAACTAAAAGACAATAGGCTTGTTTTAACTCGTAATAAAATTTTTTGTGAAAATGATTCGGGTTTAATTAGTTCTAGTTTGATTTTAGATAAAAATGGAAGACCAATAACAACTAGTGAAGACGGTTCTTGCATAGCGTCTTTGAAAGATATTGAAGAGTTTTTGAATGGTTGTGTTGTTTGTTTGGATGTTGCAGAGTCTGATGTTGACCCATTGGCAGTATGGTTAAGGGGATATAGTGAATATGATTTAGGCGGAACATTACTTGAATATTCTCAAGAAAATGAATTAAGAAAAACATCAAATCCAAAAGATGTTATTATGATGTCATATTTAAGAACATCTGAATCACATAGAAAAATGGGTATGGCAAGAAGGTTAGTTGACGAAGTTTCAAAATTTGGAAGTTTGAGTGGTTATGATAAAATGTGTGGAATAGGTTCGCCCTTGGAAGATGGTTTTTTTATAAACAACAAAACTTTGGAAGAATTAGGATTTTATGTTGAATATGAAGAGTGTTGTAAAAAATCAAAAAAATCTTGTGATGTTTTAAGTGGAGTTGTTGACCTTGCAATTTTTTATAGCAGATTGGGGTTTAATATTTATCCTATGGGAAATACATTTTATATTGAAAAAAGAATAGATAAAGAACACACAACAAAAAAAGATGAAATGTTTTTAAAAAGGCAAAAATCTGTTTTAGATGAAGAAACAATAATGTTTGGAAGATAGGTGATAACAAACCTATCTTTTTAATTTGTTTTGATATAAAACATAAAGGGTGTATAATTAAATTATTAAGATAGATATAAAGACAAAAAACGCAAAAAAGGATAAAACTTTATGAAAATATTAATCGGAACAAAAAACCCAGGAAAAATTAAGGGTGCAGAACTTGCTTTAAGCAATTATTTTGATAACTTTGAAATTACAGGAGTTTCAGTTGATTCTGGAGTGGCTGACCAACCTGTAAATGAAGAAATTTATCAAGGTGCTAAAAACAGAGTTGAAAATTTGATAAAATATTCAAAAGAAAACAATGTTGAAGCAGATTTGTTTATGAGTGTTGAATCTGGAATAACAAATGCAATGGGAAGGTGGATTATTGTAAGTGTTGCTGTAATAAAAGATAAAGATGGTTATGAAACATGGGGAACAGGTGCTGGTTTTCCTGTTCCAGATAAGTTAGTTCAAAAGATAATTGATTCTTCACTTGGTGTTGTTATGGATGAATTATTTGATGCTCATGATTTAAGTAAGGGAGGCGGCGGAATTAGTTATTTAACAAAAGGCGCAATCACACGAATAGATTTAAATCGAGATGCTTTTACAATGGCACTTGTTCAATTTGCAAATGATTTTTGGAATGATAAATAAGTAAAAAAAGAAGACTAATGTCTTCTTTTTTTAGAAACAATAATTTCTTATAATTGCAAATGCAATATATGCAAAATACATCAACATAAATAAGATGCCTTCTTTTCTATTAATGTCACTTTTTCGAGAACAAAAAAATGTAAATATAAGTGTGCTTGCAAGTAAGATAATTACGTCCGTTACAATAACTGATGAGATAGGTGCTTGGGCTATTAATCCAACCGAACCTAAAATTAATGAAATGTTTGTGATGTTTGAACCAATGACATTTCCGAGTGCAAGGTCATTTTCACCTTTTTTTGCAGCAATTGCAGAAGTTGCAAGTTCTGGAAGGCTTGTGCCAAATGCTACAATTGTAAGGCCTACAAGGGCTTCGCTCATACCCATTTTGATTGCTAAAAATTTTGCTGTGGTTGAAACACATTCGCCTCCAAACACAACAGCGGCAAGTCCTAATACTAAATATAAAATAATTTGCCAAATCTTTAATTGTTTTTCCACAGGTTGATTTTCGGTTGATTGGATTCCTAGATACTTTTCTTGTTTAATTTGTCTTTTTCTTTTTCTGTTTGCATTTGAAATAAGAATATATAAATACAAAACTAGAATGATGAGCAATAAAATGCTTTCGGTTCTTGATAACACATTAGCGGTTGCACCATTTAAAGATGTGTCTAAACTAAAAAGTGTTAAAATTGCTGTAACGGCAATCAAGAATGGAAAATCCATTTTTTGTGTTGTTTTGCTCATAGGAATAGGTGAGAATAATGCAACAAAGCCTAAAATAAACAACATATTAAAAAGGTTTGAACCAACAATATTTCCGACTGACATATCAATACTGTTTGAAATTGCACTTGTTACGCTTACAGATAGTTCAGGCAAACTTGTTCCCAGAGCCACGACGGTTAAACCTATAAACATTGATGGGACCTTAAGTTTTTTTGCCACAGCACTTGCGCCGGAAACAAAGAAGTCGGCACCTTTAATTAATAAAATCATGCCCAAAACTAAAAATAAAATATTTAAAAATATGTCCATAAATTTGTCCTTTTGTAAATTTTTAACAATATGAGTATAACATATAACCATTGGTAATCAAAGAAAAAATTCAAAATAGATTTATTTAAATTTTAAAATGGATAATGGTTGTGATATAATTGTGTTATGGAAAAGTTTATAACGGATTACTTATTAAGATTAAAAGAAAATAATGTGAATATAGATAGTGTTGTTTTGGAACAAAATGGAAAGATTAAAGAAGTTGTTATCAATGATATTGATTTACATGAACTTCGCTCGTGCAGTAAACTTTTAATTGCTTTTGCATATGGCATTGCGATAAACGAAAGGATGGTTTGCAAAACAACTGGAAAAGTTATTGATTTGGAAACAAGTGTTTATGATACATTTTCCAAAACTTGTAATTATATGCTTGATGAAAAAATTAAACAATGGACAATTAGAACGCTTTTAACCCATAGCACTGGTTATTCCAAAATGATGTGTTCAGCAAAAGAAATTATTGCACAAAATATAAACACAGAAAATTTACTTTTTGAGATTTTAAAAACTAGTATAGATAATGAGTCAAATCAAAATTTTGTTTATAACAATGCAGAGCCGTATTTGTTATCCGTATTTTTTTATGAAAATTTTGGAATAAATATTTCTGATTTTGTTGCCGAAAAAATTTTTAAACCATTAAATATAAATAAATATAGATGGGATAATTATGGAAAATATTGTGCTGCTGCAACTGGATTGTATTTAAACTATAAAGATTTTCACAAGATTGCACGCTTGTTATATTTTGATGGATTGTATGATGATGTTCAAATTGTGCCTAAAGAGTGGGTTGAGCAAATGACGATAAAACAAATAGACTGTGAAAACTATTATAAGCCTGAAAGGGTTTTGCCTAAAATTGGCGCTGGTTATTTTGTGTGGCTATCTAGAGATGGTATTATTTTTAGGGATGGAAGTATGGGACAGTATATAATTTGTGACCATAAAAACAATAGGCTATTAACAATTATGTCTACAGAAGAAAGAATGAGTTTGATTACTGAATGTTTAAATGGTTTGTTATAGGAATGATAAAAATAAATAGGAGAGATGATTATGGTTGAGTTTAAAACAAGGTTTGATAAAAAGGTTACGGATGTGCTAAATAAACGACATTTGAGCAAAATGAAAATGCTTTTTACAATTGTTTTGGTGGTTTTTGCGTTTTTAGGTGTAATGATATTGTTTGTTGCGTATGAAGAATTTCAAGAAAAAAATGAAAGTGCAATATCAGATTTGATTTTCGGAATTGTTCTATTGGTGATTGGTTTGTGTTATTATCCGTTAACAAAATGGTTTGCTAAAAAGTATCAAAATAAAATTAATAGCACGATGTCACTTTTAAGTAAGGAAACAGAAGAAATTTATAAATTTGATGAAGAGAAGATTTTTATTTTTACAACCAAAGGAGAAGATTATAGGTCTGCGGTTGAAACAAACTATAAATACATAAACAATATTGTTGAAACGGAAGACCATTACTTTTTGTATATTTCAAAAATACAATGTCATGTTTTAAATAAAAAAGATATTGTTTCAGGTTCAATTGAAGAGTTAAACAAAATTTTTGAAAAACATTTTTCACCAGATAGATATAAAAAGGATTTTAAATAATTTATGGCTAAAAAAATAAGACTTGCAAAAGGATTAAATTTTTTAAAAATATGTAAATTTCCACTAAACAAATTTATTTGTAAAACAGGTAATTTTATTTTAACTGTTTTGCCAAAAGGCATGCGTTCAAATAAAATGCTGGAAATAAAAAAACAAACCATAAAATCGTTTGATGGCAAAGATATTAAAATATATATAGTAAAACCAATTGTTACAAAAAATAAAAAACGACCATGTTTGGTTTATTTTCACGGTGGTGCGTTTATGTTTAAGGGTGCATTTGTTCAATATGGAAATGTAAAAAAATATGCAAGTATGGCTGATATGGTTTCTATATATGTTGATTATCGAGTTGCTATAAATGAGAAATTTCCTGTGCAACTTCAGGACTGCTTTAGTGCTTATAAGTGGGTTGTTTCAAATTCAGAGGCTTTAGGAATTGAAGAATCAAAAATTATTGTTGGTGGTGATAGTGCTGGGGGTTGTTTGGCGGCTGGTGTGACAATGCTTGCAAATGATTGTGAATTTCAAAAACCATGTGCACAATTTTTGGTGTATCCTGTATTGGATAAAAGAATGGAAACTGAATCAATGAGGTGTTTTATAAATACTCCAATGTGGGATGCTAGGCTTAATAAAAAAATGTGGCAAATGTATCTAGGTGAGTATGTTGGTGATATGTTAAAATATGCCTCGCCAGCAGAGATTGAAGATTATTCAGTTTTCCCAAAAACATATATTGAAACTGCCGAGTTTGATTGTTTGCATGATGAAGGGGTTTTGTTTTATGAAAAATTAAAATCAATGAAAATTGAATGTGTATTGAACGATACCAAAGGAACTGTTCATGGTTATGATATGATGAAAAACAGTAGAGTTTTTAAAGATGCCATGCAACAAAGAATTGAGTTTTTACGCACGGTTAATTAAGTCGGCAATTGCTGGCTTTTTTATTTTGAATTATTATTAACTTATGATAAAATTTTATTGTAATAATAATTATTCATTTTTAATTAATTAAAACATTTATGATTAACAAAATGGTTTTGATATAAATTATGGTAATTTTGTTTTTTTGCATTTTATATTAAAAATGCAAAATTTTACAAAAAGTTATTCAAAAAATACAATTTAGGTGAAAAATATGAAAACAATTAAAGCAACGTTATTATATATCTTAAAAGAAGAAAAAGTTTTACTTGGAAAAAAGATTCGTGGTTTTGGTAAGGGAAATTATAATGGTATTGGTGGAAAGGTTGATTATGGTGAAACTGTTGAACAAGGAATGATTAGAGAGGCTAAAGAGGAAATTTGTGTCGAACCTGTTGATTATGAACTTGTTGCAAAGATTGTGTATAATGAATTTATGTATGGCGAGCCTGTTGTTTTTGAAACGTTTGTATATGTTGCGTCTGGGTATATTGGAGAAATAATGACTACGGATGAAATGGAACCGAGTTGGTTTGATGTTAATGAATTGCCATTTGATAAAATGTTTGGTGATGACCCTTATTGGTTGCCTCAGGTTTTGGCAGGTGAAAAAATTATTGCAGAGTTTAATTTTGATAAAGATTTTAATATTTTAAATTATAGTGTAAAAATGGTTAACTGTATAACTTTGGAGGAAGATAAAAATGGTTAATGAAGAAAACAAGGTGTTGCTTTTTACTCACAAAGTTGATATTGATGGAATGGGTTCTGCCATTCTTGCGAGTTTGATATTTGAAAATCTTGAAGTTGTTTTTTGCGAAACATTTGAAGTTGACCAATTGTTTTTGAATTATGTTGATGATGGTTCTATTTACAATTATAGTAAAATTTTTATCACGGATATTTGTTTAAGTGAGTCTTCTTTAATTTTAGTTAATAATGATGAAGTTTTAAAATCTAAAATTAAAATATTTGACCATCATAAACTGCAGATAAAAAATATAAACGATTATGAATTTTTAACATTAAGATGTTCAGATGCATCAGGGCTTTGTTGTGGAACAAGTTTATTTTATGAATATTTGCTTGATAACAAGTTGATTGAAAGTTTTGGTGTGGTTGATGATTTTGTTGAGTTAACTAGACAATATGATACCTGGGAATGGAAGGATGTTTATCATAATGAATCTGCAAATGAGTTGAATTTGTTGTTCAATATTTTGGGTAGAGAAAAATATATTGATGTCGTGACAAATAAACTGATAAAACTAGAGAATTTTTCATTTACATCAGATGAAGCGAAATTGATAATTGCATATAAAACTGAAATAAGAGAAATGTGTAAAAAATATATTTCAGCAATGAAAATCAAAAAGTTGGACGGTTTATTTGTTGGAGTTGTTCATGGTGTTGAATATAGATGCAGAAATGATTTGTCTATGGTGGTTAAAGACGAACAATTAAATATTGATTATTTGGTTTTTGATATTTTAAATAAAAACACAATTTCGTTCCGCTCGATTAATCCAATGGTTGACGTTGCTGAAATTGCAACCAGATTTGGAGGAAAGGGACATAAAAATGCTAGCAGTTGTCCAAAAACTGATGAGACTATAAAATTTTATTTTAACTAAAGGAGAAAGATTATGCAAAATTTAGTAAAGGATTTTAATGAAAATAAAATGTGTCATAGAAAAAAGATGCCAGAATCTGCTAGAATGTTAGATGTTCAAAGTGAACTTGGTGAACTTGCAAAGGAAATACTAAAGGCTACAAAATATGGAACCGAAGAGTTTTTTGTAACCGAAGACTTTGAAATGGAGTTTGGTGATGTGTTATATTCATTACTTTCACTTGCTGTTGAAACTGGTATTGATGCTGAAATGTGTTTGAAAAAGGTGTTGGAAAAATATCAAAACCGTATTGATTCAAAAAACAATATGGGTAGTGGGAATTAGTTTATGAGTTTGAAAAAGAAAATAATTATCGGTGTGATAACTGTTCTTTCTGTGTTTCTTTTGGGATGGGTGTCTAAAGATAAGTATTATTTAGGTTCAATAACTTTATGTTTTGGGATGGTTCAAGTTACGTTAATGATGAAAGGTTCTTGGCTTGCGGAATTGCTTGCGTTGTTTGAAACGTTTGCTAGTATTGCGATATATGTTTTTAATGGATTGTATGGAACGGTGATTTTTACTGTTTTGGTTTATATTCCGATGGGGATATATAGTATATTTTCTTGGAAGAATAATCAACAAGATGGTGTTGTAAAAATGAATAAGTTTACAGTTAAGGCTTCTTTTATTGTAACTAGTTTGCTTTTAGTGTTTACATTGGTGCTTGCGGGTTTGCTTTCACTTATACCGTCACAAAACTTATCATTTTTAGATTCTTTAACAAATGGACTTAATATTGCAGGTGTTATATTGATTGCAAAAAGATATAAAGAAGGTTGGTATTTTTGGATGCTTTGCAATGTTATTGAATCAATAACATGGATAATAATGATTATTAATGGTGCACCAAATTCAATTATGATGTTAATTATTTGTGTTGTATATTTAATTCTAGATTTTTTTGGGGTAAAGGCATTTACAAAAATTAGAAGCGAACAAGAAAAAGTAGATATTGTTTTAGAAAATGTTTAATAGATTTAGGGTGTGTAGGTGAAGGGTGAGAAATTTACAAAAGAAATTTGACGAGTTGCAAATGGTTTACGGTTCGAAAGAGTTAGACAGTGTGTATGGTGCAGGAAAGCAAGATGAACCTAAGGTTGTTTTTGTGTTTATGAATCCAACAAAACGAAACATTGCAACAGATAAAAATTGGAAGGGTTTGAAAGCCCAGTGGCTTGGAACAAAGCAAATTTGGAGTTTTTTCGAAAAGTGTGGTTTGTTTGACCCAATTCTCAACAAAGAAATTCAAAACAAAAAACCAAAAGAATGGGATGAGTTATTTTGTGAGCGGGTTTATGATGAAGTGAAGAATCGGGAACTTTGGATAACAAACCTTGCAAAATGTTCTCAAGATGACGCAAGACCGTTACCAGATGGTTTGTTTGAAGTTTATAAAGATTTGCTATTAGATGAAATAAAAATATTAAACCCGAGTAAAATTATATTGTTTGGAAATCAGGTATCGTCAATTGTTTTAGGCGAACAAATAAAGGTTTCAGAAATTAGAAAAAAGAAATTTACTCTTCAAATAGAAGATAAAAATTTTGATGTGTATTCAGTGTTTTATCCTGTTGGAAATGGACGATTTAATCAAGACAAATCCATCGAAGATATAAAGTTTATTTTAGGTAATAATTGATGTAAAAAGAGAAAAGTAGCAACAAAAACCGCTATTTTTCTTTTTATTTTGCATAAAAATGCACTTTTTTCACATGATAATCGTATGGTGTGCTATGAAAAAATCAAATAAAATTTCTGTGTTTTATATACTAACCTCTATTGCGTTGTTTTTGATTTTAGCGGGAGGTGGGGCTTATGGAATTTATGTTTCGTTTGGTTTGAATTATATGAGTTCAACATTTTCAAATGTTGCAGGTGGTTTAAATGGAACGGCTCAAAATGTTGGTTATGTTAGTGATGTTGGTGCTGGAAACAAAATATCTATGACTGGTATTATTGTGTTGTCGCTTGTGCTAATTGTTCTTGCGTTATTTGATTTTGTTTCAATGATAAAACAGATTGTGTTTTTTAAACAATTTAATATTGTTAAAAATTCAACACTTGAACAAGTTGTTGAAAAGAAAAACAAATCAAAAAAATCTGTAATAGTTTTTGCTTTTTTAATTGATGTGTTATCTTTTATTGTTGGTGTTGTTGGTTTGTTTATTAATGCACGAACGTTGCCAAGGTTAAATTATTCATGGGTATTATATTTTATTGATGGTTTTGTATGCTTATTTGCTGTTATATCAATAGTTTTGTTGATTGTGAAATTAAAAAAGGTTAAACAAAATTATCAGCAGTTGCATGACGAGCAGAAAAAAACCGATACTGAAAATAAAAATAATTATTTGACTATTGGAAATAATGTTATGTTTGAGAGTATAGATAAACTTGAATATTGTTTATTGAAACTTAAACATTTAAAATCGAGCAAAATGATTTCGACAGATGAATATGCTATTCTTCGTGGTGTTGTTTTGGGGTCTAAAAAAGAGGTTGAATTAGAAAATAAAAATCAAAATAAAATTGAAAATTAGATTGTTTAATTTTGGAATGTGTTTGCAAATGATTGTGTTTATATCTATAAAATGTTAAATTATATTTAATTATAGGAGATATTTTATGGGTAAAATCATAGCGGCTTTTGCCGGTGTTGGAAAAAGTTATGTTGGAAAAAAATATAATAACGTTTTAGATTTGGAATCTACATACTACAAGTGGCTTGAAGATGGTGTTGCTCATTTAACTGAAGAAGAACGAAAAGGAAATAAGAATAGAGTGCTTAATCCATTGTGGCCTCAAAATTATATTGATGAAATTTTAAAGCAAAAAGATAATTATGACATAGTGTTGATTCAGTTAAGTCATGCAAGATTAAAAAATGAATTAATATTTGAGTATTTTGAGGAAAATAAAATTGAGTATTATGTTGCAAGACCAAAATTAACTGGTTGGAAATATATTGAACAAAGACTTAAAGATAGAGGGAATACTGAAGAATTTATTAGACAAGTTAGGGATAATTTTACTGTTTTTATTGAAGAGTTTTCGAAAGAGAAATATAATCAAATAATAATTGATGATGGTGAATTTTTAGAAGACGCTTTGATAAAAAATAAATTTTTAAAATAAAAAAAGAGCAAGTGATTGCTCTTTTTTTGTTTATGTTATTCTTCTTTGTTTTTGATTTTTTTGATGATGATTTTGTTTAGTTTTATAATTTTGCCAGAATTGACAGCGTTTGCAAAAAATGGAACAAGAACTTGGAAGCCTAGGGCTATAACATAAATATAATAGATTTTTGGATAGTTTAAAAGTGATAGGTGAACACAGATTGCACAAAGCCAGCCAAATATTGAAAGTGTTGTTATGTCCACTTTTCGTTTCACGCAACATATAAAAATAAATATGCATATATCAATTATTGGTAAAACATATAAGAAAACAAGCGAAGGTGTAAATGGAGAAGTTGCCATTGAACTTAAGATAAAAAATGCAATACATGAGATTAAGAACATAATAGAGCATATAAGCGCAATCATATAAATCTTCCACTTAAATGGAATTACTGATTTTGTTTTTATTGCTTTTTTGTTGTCATCGGTAATTGGATTTATGATTGTGTCGACGGTTGTTCCAAAAATTGCTGCTAGTTTTTTTAGCGTGAAAATGTCTGGTGTTGTTTCGGCACGTTCCCATTTAGATATATTTTTGTTTGAATATTGAAGTCTTGCCGCAAGTTCTACTTGTGAGAGATTTAGTTTTTTTCTAAAAAATGAAATATTTTGTGCGATAATCTTTTTATCTGTAAGTTGACTGTTTTCTGAAGCCATTAGTTCATTTTTTTGTTCTTTCATATTAAAAACTCCTATTTTCTAGTTTATTTTAGCATATAAGTATAGAAAAATAAAGGCTTTTTATAAAATTCGCTCAAAAAGAGAATGTGTGGACTTTATAAGCGAATGTTTGTTTAAAAGTGTAGACTTAAAAGCGAATTATTTGTTTTGTTATTTACATATTGTTTTATATACTTGTATTGAAATTTAAAAAGAGGTTTTTTATGAAACAAAAAATTAAAATCGTTGTTGATAGTTGTTCAAGTTTAACAAAAGAAGAATGTGAAAAAAGAAATATTATTTGTGTTGAAACAACATATATGCTTGATGATGTTTTGCATACTGCTTTTGATGAGCCAGAAATTTCAATTTTAGATTTTTATAAAAAATTAGACGAAATAAAAACTTGTTCAACTGGATGTGTTAATGTTAATTCATTTGAAGAGTGTTTTGAAAAATTGGCAAACGATGGTTATCACGTTGTGTATATTGGTCTTAATGCACAATTGAGTTCAACCTATAGCAATGCAGTTGTTGCCGCAACTAATGTAAATGAAAAATTTGGCAAGAATGTTGTTAAAACAGTTGATAGTAGGACGGGTAGCCTTGGTATTCAAATTTTGATTGATGATGCTGAACAATTGATTGCAGAAGGAAAAAATTTGGATGAAATTGAATTTATTTTAAAAGACTACGCAACCAAGGTTGAATCAACATTTATTTGTCGTGATTTAAATTTCTTGCATAAATGTGGACGATTAAGTTCATTTGAGGCTGGTCTAGGAAAATTGTTGAAAATTGTTCCAATTATTCACGTTAGTCCAAAAGATTCAAAACTTCATGTTAGTGACAAATGTTTAGGAAAAAATTTGGCTTATAAAACCTTGAGAAAAAAGTTTATTGATTTGATAAAAACCAGACCTTGTGAAAAGGTTTATATTGGAAGTTGTGGGCTTGATGAAGATGCTGAAAGTTTGAAACAATGTATCATTGAAAACACACATATCAAAAATATTAAGGTGGGTTATATTGATAAAACAATGGCTTGCTGTTGTGGTCCAAAAACACTTGCAATTTTTGTTAGATAATAAATAAAAGAAGATGAAATTAAATTGCTTTAATTTTGTTTTCTTTTTTTTCTGCTTGTTTTATAATATAAATAGAACTAATTTGGAGGGATGTGTCTATGAAAAGTCCTTTGAGATACCAAATCACTGAATATGATAATGGCGCAGTTAGTTTGCTTAACTGTTTGTCTTATTTATTTGAGCGTGAAGAAATGCCTTCAGAATTGGTTAGAGTTGTGTCTATTTACAGTCTTGACACATACGACAAAAAGGGAAAACTTGATGTAAATTCATCAAGAAATGTTGTGTTTAGTGTGGCAAGATGGATGGACGAGTTTGCTTTACAAAAAAATATTCCGTTAAAGTGTGTTTATTTAAAAGGCGAAGATGCTTCAGTTTATGCACTTGCTGATTGCTTGAAAAATGGCGGTTGTGTTAATGTAAAAACTTATCGTGATGGCGAAAAGCATTATGTTATGGTTGTTGCTGTTGATGATGAGTTTGTTTATATGTTCGACCCATATTTTGAATCTAAATGGGATTATAGAGATTCAAAAATAATTCAAGTGGTGGATAACAATCCGTTTGCATACAACAGAAAGGTTTCAATTGAACACTTTTTATCTAACAAAAAACAAGGGTATTCTTTGGGACCTGAAGTTGTGAGGGAAATTGCTTTATTTACAAGAGTTGATGTAACTCAAGAAAGAGAATTTGTATAGTAAAAAGGCTTTTTAAAAAGAAGTCTTTTTTTGTTTTTAAATAACCAGTCTTAAAAAATATGTATAAATTTTTAAAATTCAGTTGATTTTTTGGCGAAGTGTGGTATAATAATCATGTTGTAAATATCTATTTGGACCTTTAGCTCAGTTGGTAGAGCGCCCGACTCTTAATCGGATTGTCCGGGGTTCGAACCCCCGAAGGTCCACCAAAACAAAAAGAAGGCGAAAGCCTTCTTTTTTCATGCACACCATTAGGGTGTAATTTATAGATAAAAACTAAAAATATTAGACTAAAATTTATGTTATTATTTTATTGATATGTTATAATATTGTTATAGGAGATTAAGTAGAATGAAACAAAAGATAATGCTTAATGATATTTTAAATTTTACAGATGAAGAGATTGATAATGCAAAAATAACATTAAATATGACTGCTGGAATTGGTGGAGATAATTTTTTAGATTATTATCTTAAATTTGGAAATTTAAAAGAAAGTCAAAAACATTGTTATTGGTCGCATAGTGGTGATAAAAAAGAGAATCAAAGACATTTTACAAAAATTGGGCAAATTAATGTTGGCTTTGTTAGAATGAATGAATCTAATAAATGGTTGTTGGTGACAATAGGTAAGATTTTGGAAATTCCAGACAAACCAACTCATTGTAAATTTGAAGATTATAAAGATAAGTATACATCTTTATATGGAAGGTTAATAATTGACCTTAAAAAAGGGAATACATTTTCTAGATATAATTTTAATTTAAGAACTTATCTAGATAAGTGTGAAGTTTTTGAAATATTGCCAAAACCATATGAAGGTGAGGAGTTTAAGGGTTTCGACCAAATAAATTTATCGTTTAACGAATTGATGGATGTTTTGGATGGTAAATCTAGAAAATCTTGGAGAGATGCTTTAAAACAAATTAAGGGGGTTTATTGTTTAACCGATACTTGTAATGGTAAACTATACATTGGTTCTGCCACTGGAATGGAAGGTTTTGCCCAAAGATGGAAAGATTATTTGCATAGTCAAACAGGTGGTAATAAAAAATTAATTGAGTTATACAAAGATAAAGGGGATGAGTATTTTAAAAAATATTTCACATTTACAGTTCTTGAATGGTTTTCTTTAAGTTATGATGATAAGAAGATTTTGGAAAGAGAATACTATTGGATGGATGTGTTTTGTTCGAGGGATAAAGGTTATAATTAAAATTCACAGACAAATTTAAATTATTTGTTAGTGTTCAATTTAGGTATTACGTGCTCCACCAAAACAAAAAGAAGGCGAAAGCCTTCTTTTTTTGTTGAGATATAATATTGATAAATGATAAAATTGAAAATGATAAAGTGTGGGTTGATTATTTTGCATGAAATAAAGCATGTTTAGTTGTGGGGGTGAAGATGCGGGAAGTTGATTTTATTTTTTGTAAAAGTGTAAGTGTTAAAATATGAGTGTTTTGTGGCATTTAGATTATTAAAAACTTGAAAGATATAAAAAATAATGATATAATTTTTTTATGGAAAAATTTACAAAAGATTTAATGAAGACTAACATTTATGATTGTGACAGAGAAATTGTGATTGTTGGCAGTTGTTTAAATGCGATGCAACCAAAGGCTTTTGAAAAGTTAAAAAGTTTAAAACTGCCGATGTTTGAGTTGTGTTTAGAACAAACTCATGTAAACATGGCAATTACAAAAATACTTGGAATGATTAGAGCAAAAAGTATCCAAAAGATTGTGTTTGCAAGTGTTGACAAATCTCCACATTGTATTCAACTTCATTATATTCAAGATGAAATCAGAAAACTTGGCTTTAATATTGATTTTTTAAATTACGTTGCTGTTGATGGTGAACTTATTGAAATTTCAAAAGAAGTGATTTCAATGTCAAAAAATTTGGCAAAAATTCAAGAAATGAATAAGAAATAGTTATATAAAGTTGTTATATAAAAATAACCCAAAGGAGGGTTTATGGATAAAAAATTAAAAAGAGAAGACTGGTTAAAGATAGCAGCACTTGTTTTGTTGATTTTGGGTGTTATGTGTTTTGTTGGAGCCATGGTTTCAGCGTTGGATTCTGCTTTTGAATATGCTGAAGATGTGGTTGAAAAGGAACCAGTTGAAGGCCGTGATTTAGAAGATTATTTTGCGGTGATAATGTTTACAATGTCTGGAATTGTGAGTATTGTTTGGTCGGTTGTTCTTTTTATTGTTTCACACATAATGGCTCGCAAATCAATTGCAAACAAAACATTAAAAACAGATATGGTTGTGTCTTCTGAAGATTATTATGTTAAAGAAGATAAAAACACAAAATCTTACTGCGTTTATTGTGGTAACAAAATTATGGAAGATGGACGAATGTGCCCAAACTGTGGCGCTGTTAAAGATATTGAAGAATAGAAAAATAAAAATGTTATTGCAAAAATATTAAGAAAGTGTTAATTTATATATGTTGTTTTATTAATTAATGCTAGCAGGAGGATTATAATGTCAGAAAAATTTTATATTACTACACCAATTTATTATCCAAGTAGAAAATTTACACTTGGAAATTGTTACACAACAGTAATTTGTGATGCTGTTGCACGATTCAACAAATTGCTTGGAAAAGATGTGTTTTTTATGACTGGAACAGATGAACATGGTCAAAAAATTGCACAAGCAGCAAAAAATGCAGGCAAGTCTGAAATGGAATATTTGGATGAAATTATTGCAGACGCTAAAAACTTGTGGCAACTTTTAAAGATTGATTATGATAAGTTCATCAGAACAACTGATGATTATCATGTTTCATCAGTTCAAAAGATTTTCAAAAAACTTTATGACAAAGGTTACATTTACAAATCATCATATAAAGGTAAGTATTGTGTGCCTTGTGAGTCATTTTGGACTGAATCACAACTTGTTGATGGAAAATGTCCAGATTGTCACAGAGATGTTATTGACCAAGAAGAAGAAGCCTATTTCTTTAAACTTTCAGAGTTTGGTGACAAACTTTTAGACCTTTATAAAAATAATCCTGACTTCTTGCAACCACAATCAAGAGTTAATGAAATGGTTAACAACTTTATCAAACCTGGTCTTTCAGATTTGTGTGTTACAAGAACAAGTGTAAAGTGGGGTGTTCCTGTAGACTTTGACCCTAAACATACAATTTATGTTTGGATTGACGCTCTTTCAAACTATATTACTGGTCTTGGTTATGGCAGTGATGATGAATCTATGTTTGAAAAATTCTGGCCGGCAGATGTTCATGTTATTGGAAAAGAGATTGTTCGTTTCCATGCAATCATTTGGCCAGCACTTTTGATGGCTCTTGACATTCCTGTTCCAAAGAGAGTGTTTGGACATGGATGGCTTTTGTTCGGTGGTGATAAACTTTCAAAGAGTAAATCAGTTTTAAGTGCTGAATGTGTTGACCCAAGAATTTTGGCCCCAAGATACACATCTGATGCTGTTCGTTATATTTTGCTTCGTGAAATTCCATTTGGTTCTGATGGAAATTATTCAACAGAATTATTTTTGGAAAGAATCAATAGTGACCTTGCAAACAACTATGGAAACTTGGTTTCAAGAACATTCTCAATGCTTAAAAAATACTGCGGAAGTGTTGTTCCTGAAGTTGTTGGTGATGAAGAAGAAATTGATAAGGATTTAAGAGTTTCAATTTTAACTTCAGTTGCTGAAACAAAAAAACATATGGAAACAAACTTTGATGTTTCAAAAGCACTTGCAAGCATATTTGACATCTTCTCAAAAGCAAACAAATACATTGAACTTACAGAACCTTACAGACTTGCAAAAGATGAAACAAAAAAAGACAGATTAAATTCAGTTATGAGAAACTTGCTTGAAGCAATTCGTGTTGGAACAGTTCTTTTGACAGCATATCTTCCAGACTGTGCAAAGAAGGTTGCTGATGCTCTTCATATTAAAGAATATAAATATGAAGACACAACTGAATATTATAAACTTGAAGCAGGGGATGTTGTTGATGAACTTGGAATATTGTTCCCAAGACTTGACATTCAAAAAGAACTTGCTGAACTTGCAGAAATCTCTGGTCAATAAAAATATAAACCATTGTGAAATTCACAATGGTTTTTTTTTATGAATAAAATGTTACTAGAAAAGGGGATTTTGATGTCTGAACTAGTGGTTGATTTAAGTGCAATAAAAAACAACTTTGCTTATATAAAAAGATTATTAAATAATAACCAAAAAATATGTTTTGTTGCAAAAGCAAATTGTTACGGCTTGGGCGCCAAAAAAATATGCGGGTTTATGAATCAGTTTGTGGATATGTTTGCTGTGTCATCTGGGTATGAATTTTTTAAAATTAAGCGAGTAACAAATAAACCAATTTTGATATTAGACCCAATTTATGAAAACATAACTAAACTTGCAATATGTGATGCAGTTTTCACTGTCTCAAATTTTGAGAGTTTAAACATGATTTTAAATTCTGCGAAAAGCAATTTAAAAATAAAATTTAAAATTCATTTGGCATATAACACCGGCATGAATAGATTTGGATTTTCAAAAGTAAAAGAGGTTGTTAAGGTTTTTGAAATTTGCAAAAAAGTGCAAAATATTTATATTTTAGGTGTATTTTCACATTTTTACTGTGCAAATAATAAAAAATTTGCAAATAATCAAATTGATAAATTTTCTGAACTGAAAAAAATTTTAACTCAAAAACAATCTTGCAGTGGTGTGGATTTTCATATTGCAAACTCGTGTGGTGTTGAAATAAAAAATAATTTTGACATGGCAAGAGTTGGCTTTGCAATGTATTCAGATGCTATGTTTCAAACGATTTCATTAAAGTCTAAAATTTTAGATTTTCAAGATTTAGATATTGGTGAAACGGCGGGTTATGATGCGGTTTTTATTGCTAAACGAAAAACAAAAATTGCAGTTGTTGGTATTGGTTATGCTGATGGATTATTTAGGAATATTGTAAACAAGGGATATGTTTTAATTAATGGAAACCGTGCAAAAATTGTCGCTGTTTGTATGGATAGTCTTCTTGTTGATGTGACTGATTTTAGTGCAAAAATTTATGATGATGTTGTGCTTATTGGTAAGAGTAAAAATGAACAAATTTTTATTTGTGATGTTGCTAGGTGGTGTGATACAATAGGTTACGAGATTATATCAAAAATATCTAGTAGAGTTAAAAGAAAATACATAGGGTGAAGTTATGCAAATTATAACAGGAAAATATAGGGCAAGGAAACTTGTTGCTGTTGATGCAGAAACAACAAGACCAACGCTTGCAAGGGTGAAAGAATCAATTTTTAATTTAATTCAATTTAAAATTGATGGAAGTGTTGTTCTTGATTTGTTTGCAGGCAGTGGTGCGTTTGGTGCGGAGTGTATTAGTCGAAATGCTAAAAAAGTTTATTTTGTTGACCATGAGCCAAAGGCAATAAAAACCATCAAACAAAACACAAAAAACATGGTTGAAGATTTTGAAATTTTAAATATGGGTTTTGAAAATGCTCTTTTGGAATTTGAAAGAAAAAATATCAAGTTTGATATCGTTTATTTAGACCCCCCATACAAAAGTGATTTTGCTGTAAAATCCTTGAATATTTTGGCGGAAAAGGGGCTGCTTTCTGAAAATTCAATTGTGGTTGTTGAGCATGAATTAGAAAAGGACTTGCAAAACATACCAAAATGTTATATAATAGAGAAGTCAAAGAAATATGGCATAGCCTATGTTGACATATTATCTTTTAAGAATTAAAGGAATTTTTATGGATATTGTTCAAATTATTGATGAACTCGAACGAGAATTCGCAACTTCAAAAAACTTTTTATGGAGCAAAAAAACACTTGTAAACATGGACAAGTGTGCATCTTTGATTGCAGAGATTAAGGCAAACTTGCCACCAGCAATCCAAGAGGCAAGTTATGTCTTGTCTAAAAAAGACCAAATTTTAAACAATGCTGTTGCTGAAGCAAAACACACAATTGCTGAAGCGGAATTTAGAGCAGAACAACTTGTTAGCAGTTCAGAGATTTTTAAAAAGAGCGAACAAGCCGCTGCTGAAATGGTTGAAAAAGCAAACAAGAAATGTGAACAACTTTATGCAGTTACAAAAGAAAACATTGACAGAATGTTAAAGTCTGTTGAAATGTATTTAGACCAAAACGCTGCAGTTGTAAAAAGAAATCGTGATGAACTTGAACACGCAATCAACAATATCAAGATTCCAACATCTCAATCACAAGATGATGAAGATTAATATAAAGCATATAAAAATAGATAAAACAGAGTGCACACACTTCGATAAAAAGAAGTTGTGTGCTTTTATTTTGCAAGTTTTTAAAAATGCCATTGATTGCATAATGATAGATATACCGCTAAATGATAATATTCCGGAGCATAGTGCAATAGATGTAGGGGTGACCAATAAAGAAAGTTCTTTGGCACCTCTTGTTACTTCAATCATGCCATATAAAAATCCTTTTAATGTTTGTTGTGTTATTCCAAATTGTGATGTGATTTTAGAAAGGGTTGTCGATATAAAACAGATAATGTTAAAAGCATCAAAAAGTTCAGTTATAAGATAAAAAATGGTGATATATGCGCCCACTATAAAAAGTGAATTTATTGTTTCAACTACAGTTTTTGAAATAATGCCTTCATTGTTTTTATTTAATAACAATTTACCGGTGATGGTGTTTTGTGAAATTGTTTGAGGTTCTTTTTTTGTTAGAAGGTTGAATAATATACCCAAAATAACACTTGAAAATATGTGTGATGCATATAAAATTATGCCAATTTTAGGGCTTCCAAACATTGATATACCGATAGTTGCAATAACAAACCCAGGTCCAGAAGTTGTGCAAAAAACCGACATTTTTTTTGAATCGCTTTCAGATATCATGTTTTTTGAGTAAAGGTCTGAAATTATTTTTGCTCCAATTGGATATCCTGAAATTATGCTCATCAAAAACACGTAAATTGATATGCCAGAAGTTCCAAAGACCTTGCTTGAAAAACGGTCTAATTTTGATGTGATTTTAAATAAAAAGCCTATTTCTGTTAATAATTTGGTTAACAGCATAAAAGGGAAAAGTCCTGGCAAAACTGAATAGAAAAACAATTTAAGACCAGAAACGGTTCCAGATGTAAATCTTTTTGGGTTTGATATAATGATTATCATGATGGCGAAAATAATGATTGTAAAAATAAAGTCTTGAAGAAGTTTGCCATTAAAATTTTTTGTTGTTTTGCCTAATTTTGTTTTTATCATATAAAAATATATGTTAAAATAAAGTTGTTAATTTAGGAGATGAGAAAAAATGATTGGTGAATATAGGTTTTTTCAAGAGTTTTTTGATGGACAGATTGTTCAAAAAGAGAGTGAAAAATATAAACTTTTTAAAATCTTGTTGTTCTCATGTTTGTCTGCAATAGGTTTGTTTTTTGTGTTTATTGAACTTTGTAATGTTGCGGAATTTTTGCTTTTGGAACTCGGATTGATTTGGAATATTTATGCAGGTCTTGACAAAAAGGTTTCAATTGCACTAGGTGTGTGTGTTGGTTTGTTGTATTTCTTTTTTGCATCAAACTTTGCGCTTTATTCAAATTGCTTGGTTTATATTGCTTGCTATATTCCACTTCAATTGATTGCAACAACCAAAGATTATAGTGAAGGCAATTTTATTCAAATCAGAAAAAAGATAACAGATTCAAACAAAATATTGTTTTTTATGTTTGCAATGGCATTGTTTATTTTCTTCTGGATTTTTGATGCAAGTTCAGGCGCTGATTTTGTGTTTTTTGATGCTCTTTCTGGATGCTTGTTAGTTTGTTCAGCAGTGCTTCGAAATGAACGTTATGTTGAATATTATGCGTTTAGAATTGTTGCTCTTATGGCAAGCATCTTGCTTTGGATTTTGGTTATCATGGAGTATGGTTCACTTGGTTCGCTTGCTATTATTTTGATGTATTCAGGTTACCTTATCTATGATGTTGTAACATATTTTGTTCAAAACAGCACATATATTAATGAATATATGATTCAGGTTGAAAAGTTTGAACGCATACAAAATCAAATTGAAATTCAAGAAAAAATTGATGCTTACAATAAATCAAAAACTTCAGATTAAAAATAAAAATAGGAACTATAAAAAGATAGTTCCTATTTTTTTGTCGTTGTTGTTTGGTTTGTTTGTGATTGTGTTATAAATATTGCTTGCATTGATATCGATTTCGATTAGTTGTTGTTGTTTTTTTGTTAAAGATTCATAGTCGTTATTGCATTTAATTAAAGAGATTTGTTTTTTGTTGTAAGAAGTTAGCAGTGTTTTGTTATCTTTTTTTATTGCCAAAACTTTAACACATGGTTTTGTTGTTTCGGAAAGTTGTTTTATTTGTTTTGTTATGTTTAAAAGTGGATATAGAACAAGTTTGTTCACTCTGCTGGTGCGATATCTTGGTGTTGCAATATGTTGTTTTGCTTCTTCGAGTGTTGAAAAGTCGTCAGCAATTTTTTTGATTCTATACTCAATGCCTTCAGAATAGTCATAACATTGTTCTAGGTGTTTTGCCGAAGATTGTCTAATTTTCAATAAACACAGGGTTTCAAAAATTTGTTTATGGGCAGGGGTGAATGGGTGTGTGATTTTTGCGTAACTAGGGATGTATGTTTCATATGGCAAGCCGTCATCAATAAGCGAGCGTATGCTTGAGGCGGACAAAAATTGATTTTTGCTCACACTGCTATTAAATCCGTTATCAATTCTTTCAATTGCAATGGGTGTTATGTTTGCATCTAAATTTAAAATTGCAGTCAAATATTCAATTGCTAAAATATTGTTCGGTTTGTTTAAAATTTCAAGGATGTTTTCATCGTTAAGAGTAGAAGCGATGCTGCGTTTGAGCGCTGTGTTATAATTTATTCCGTTTTGAATTTCGTTTTTAAACGCTTCTTTGAAACGATTTGAATTTTCATGTTTTAATTTTGCTACTTTTTGAAGGGTTTCAAGTGAAGTGTTTTCAATGCCAAAAGCAATAGTTGTTATTCCAAGTCCTTTAAAAATTTTGATTGCACCGGTTGCAAAATTTTCTGCGTTTGAACAGGCGTATATGCAAGGCAGTTCTAAAACAGCGTTTGCACCAGCAGAAATTGCTTTTTTTGCACGTTCAAACTTGCTTTCAATTGCGGGTGTTCCACGTTGAACGAAATCGCCACTCATTAAGCATAAAACATCTAGTCCAGTTTGTTTTTTTGCTTGGTTGATGATGTATTCATGTCCGTTATGAAATGGGTTAAATTCACACACAATGCCACAAAAATTCATAAAATGCTCCTTAATTACTTGAAATTTTTTCAGTAGTGGTATATCATATTTTTATTATAAGCAAAACTGCTTTGTAATCAATAATTTTTTATAAAAATGGAGAAATTTTATGTCTAATGTATTTGATGGATTAATTGAAAAGGCAAGACACACCGGAAAAAGAATCATCTTGACAGAAACAGAAGACCAAAGAGTTTTGGATGCTGCTGAAAAGGCTGCGGCTATGGACCTTTGTCAAGTTGTGTTGCTTGGTGCTGAAAAAGAATATGCTTCAAAATTTTCTGCTGAAGCACTTAAAAACATCACATTTGTTGATGTTTTAGAAGATAATGAAAAGAAAAATGAATATGTTGCTTTACTTTGTGAATTAAGAAAAGCAAAGGGAATGACTGAAGAACAAGCAAGAGTTCAAGTTAAAGATAAACTTGTTTATGCTATGCTTATGTTAAAATCAGGGGATGCAGATGGTGTTGTTTCTGGTGCAATCACACACACAGCAGATGTTTTAAGACCAGCGTTCCAAGTGGTTAAAGTTAAACCAGGCACAAAGAAAGTTTCTTCTGTGTTTATTATGGAATCTCCAAATGAAAACTTTGGTGAAAATGGTTTCTTGATTTTTGCAGACTGTGGTGTTAACCCAAATCCAACAGATGAAGATTTGGCAGAAATTGCAATTCTTTCAAGTGAAACAGCAAAACAAATCTGCGGAATGGAACCAAAAGTTGCAATGCTTACATATTCAACAAAGTCAGGTGATGAAATGACTGATGAAAATGTTTGCAAAGTTAAAAGAGCACTTCAAATGGTTAAAGAAAGAGCCCCAGAACTTGAAATTGATGGTGAACTTCAAGCAGATGCCGCTCTTGTTGAATCAGTTGGAAAACTCAAAAGCCCAGGTTCAACAGTTGCAGGTCATGCAAATGTTTTGATTTTCCCAGACCTTAATGCAGGAAACATTGCATATAAACTTGTTCAAAGACTTGCTGGTGTTAAAGCGGTTGGTCCAATCCTTCAAGGATTGAATATGCCAGTTAACGATTTATCTCGTGGCACAACAGCAGATGAAATTGTTTTATGTATGGCAATCACAATTTTGCAATCAAAATAGTTTATAAATTTAGTTAAAAGGAAAAGTATTATGAAAGTTTTAGTTATTAATGCAGGTAGTTCATCTCTTAAATATCAAGTTATTGATATGGAAAATGAAAAAGTTATCACAAAAGGACTTTGTGAAAGAATTGGTATTGATGGAAGACATACCAACAAAACCTCTGGTGGAAAATATGTTGAAGAAGTTACTATGAAAAATCACAGTGACGCATTAAAAGTTGTTGTTGATTGTTTGTTAAGTGACAAAGTTCCAGCAATCACAGGTCTTTCTGATATTGGAGCAATTGGTCACAGAGTTCTTCATGCTGGTGAAAAGTTTAAAGATTCTGTTGTTATTACACCAGAAGTTTTAAAAGACCTAGAAGACCTTATTCCACTTGGTCCTCTTCATCAACCAGCAAATATTTCAGGTATTAAAGCGTGTGAAGAACTTCTTCCAGGAGTTCCTCAAGTTGCTGTGTTTGACACAACATTCCATGCTACAATGCCAGATTATGCATATAGATATGCTATTCCAAAAGAAGCATACACAAAATGGCAAATTAGAAAATATGGTTTCCACGGAACAAGCCACAAGTTTATTGCAGGTGAACTTGAAAAACTTTGTGGCAAAAAAGGTAATTTTATTATTTGTCACATTGGCAATGGTGCAAGTCTTTCAGCCGTAAAAGAAGGAAAGTGTATCGATACAACAATGGGTTACACTCCACTTGAAGGTGTTATGATGGGTTCTAGATCTGGTGATGTTGACCCTTCAATTTGTGAAAGAATCATGAATGAAACCGGAATGACAATCAAAGAAACAATTAATTATCTTAACAAAAAGAGTGGTTTGCTTGGAGTTTCTTGCGTTTCAGAAGACATGAGAGATGTTGAAGAAATTGCTTATAGCGATGAACAAAGTGAAAGAGCAGATGATTGCAGACTTTCTCTTAAAATGCACGCATATAGAGTTAAAAAATATATTGGTGCTTTCTACGCTGCTCTTGGCAGTGTTGATGCAATTGCTTTCACTGCGGGTGTTGGTGAAAATGGTTGCGAATATCGTGAAATGGTTCTCGATGGTTTGGAAGGTATGGGCATTGTTTTAGATAAAGACAAAAACCTTACAAACTTCAAACGTGGTGAAGTTAATGTTATTTCAGCAGATAATTCAAAAGTTGCTGTTTATGTTATTCCAACAGACGAAGAAATGATGATTGCAAAAGATACTGCAAGACTTACAAAATAGGTTTAGCAAATTTATTTCTAAAAATCTAATTGACAAACGAGCAAACTTGTTGTATTATAAGTATGCTTTGTTGATTAGGCGCATTTTTAATGTGTCAAATTAAATGAAAATTTGCAGTCTAATGGCTGAAAGAATAGGAGGGTTCAATAATGGCAGTTCCAAAGAGAAAAGTGTCAAAGGCAAAAGGTAGAAGTAGAATCGCAAACTGGAAAGCAACTGCTCCAGCACTTGCTGAATGCCCACAATGTCATGAACTTAAAAGATCACACTCTGTATGCCCATCTTGTGGTTACTATGATGGTGAAAAGAAAGTTCAAGTTAAATCTGACGAAAACAAATAATTAAAGCCACCCGATGGGTGGTTTTTTTATTGATAAAAAGACCCACTTATAAAAACAGGGTCTTTTATTATTTTAATTTATAATTATATAAACATAACCATTTGTGATGTGTAAATATAATTTATAAACATAGAAAATTTCGGACAAGTTAATTATTTTTATTGAATTTATTTTTTAAATCATTTATAATAATGTTGGATTAGTATAGGAGAGTGCGAACTTATGAAAATTGTTATAGATGTTTTTGGTGCGGATTATTCACCAGACGAAATTGTCAAAGGTGCAGTGACTGCTGTAAATTTGATTGAAGACGTAGAAATTATTTTAACTGGTGATAAAGAAAAAATTGAAAAAGTTCTCGCTGATGTTGGTTACACAGGAGATAGACTTGAGATTGTTCATGCTCCAGATGTTATTGATTGCAATGAATCACCAACAATGGCAATCAGAAGAAAAAAAGACAGTTCTTTAGTTGCAGCGTTAAACATTTTGAAAGAAAGAGAAGATGTTGTTGGGATGGTTAGTGCTGGAAGCACAGGTGCTGTTCTTGCAGGTGGTTTATTTGTTATTGGAAGAATGGATGGTGTAAAACGTCCAGCGCTTGCTCCATTTTTGCCAACAGTTACGGGTGGAAAAGCACTTTTAATTGACTGTGGTGCAAATGTTGATTGCAAACCAGAATATTTGCTTCAATTTGCAATCATGGGTTCGATTTATGTTAAGGCAATGCTTGGAATCGAAAATCCAAGAGTTGGTTTGATTTCAAATGGTGTTGAAGAACATAAAGGAAATGAACAAATTCACCAAACATTTGAACTTTTGAAAAATTGCAAAGAAATCAATTTTGTTGGAAATATGGAAGCACGTGAAATGCTTTCAGGGGATTACGATGTTTTGGTTGCTGATGGTTTTACAGGAAACGTTGCAATGAAGTCAGCGGAAGGCACTCTTAACACATTTATGACTGTTTTAAAAAATGGAATCATGGATGGTGGTCTTCGTGCAAAAATGGGATATGTTATGCTTAAAAAAGTTTTCAAAGACATCAAATCTCGTTTAAATTACACAGATGTCGGTGGTTCACCATTTTTAGGTCTTGAAAAGATTTTAATTAAATCACACGGCTCAAGCAAAGCAAAAACAATTTATTCTTGTGTGCTTCAAATTATGGAAATACACAAATCTGGCTATATTGAAAAAATGCGTGAAGGCATAAAAAATTCTAGTATTGCAGGTGAAAAGTAAGTGAAAGAACTTGTGAATTTATCAGATGTAGAGAAGATTATTGGTTATACTTTTAAAACCAAAAAACTTCTTCAAAAAGCACTCACACACTCAAGTTATTCAAATGAACACAGGGTTGAGTCAAATGAAAGACTTGAATTTTTGGGGGATGCTGTTATTGAATTTATTATAACCGAAAGGTTATATTCAGAGTTTAAAGGCAAAGAAGGTGATTTGTCTAAAATAAGAGCACTTATTGTTAGCGAAAAACCTCTTGCTGAAGCAGTTGACAAACTAGGTCTTGAAAAGTATTTGATTAAGGGTGTTGGTGAAAGCAAAAACACAACAGGCTCAAAAGCAATCAAGTGTGATATGTTTGAAGCAATTGCAGGTGCAATTTTTATGGATGGTGGAATTGAAGAAACCAAAAAGTTTTTCAATTTTGCACTTGGTGAAAACATTGAAAATATAAAACTTAATGGATATGTTGATGACCCAAAAACCAAATTGCAAGAAATGTTAAAACAGGCTAAAATTGTTTATAGCACCAACAAAACTGGTGCAGACCATATGCCAATTTACAAAACATCGGTTTTTGTTAATGATGTTAAAATGGGTAGCGGAAAAGGAACAAACAAAAGAACAGCCGAAGAAAATGCTGCCAGTGAGGCTATAAACAAGTTAAAAAAAGTATAGGAAAAAACTTATGAATTTTGAAAAATTAGATATTTATGGTTTTAAGTCGTTTGCAGACAAGGTTGAAATTAAATTTGAACCAGGTATCACTGCGATTGTTGGACCAAATGGTTGTGGAAAGAGTAACGTTGCAGACTCAATTAGATTTGTTATGGGTGAACAAAGCGCAAAATCTATGCGTGGTTCTTCTATGATGGACGTTATTTTTAATGGAACTCAAAATAGAAAAGCACAATCATATTGTGAAGTGTCGTTATATTTTAATAACTCTAATCGTATGTTTAAACTAGATTATGATGAAGTTATTTTAACCAGAAAATTATACAAGAGTGGTGAAAGTGAATATCTTATAAATAAAAACACTTGCAGACGCCGTGATGTTATTGATGCTTTTCGTGATATCGGTCTTGGAAAAGAAAGTTATTCAGTTATCGGTCAGGGTAAGATTGATAGCGTGCTTTCTGCAAAACCTGAAGATAGACGTAGCATTTTTGAAGAATCTGCAGGGATTTCGAAGTTTAAGGAAGAAAAGAAAAACTCTGAAACAAAACTTTCAAACGTAACTGATAATTTGACCAGAATCAACGATATTTTGGCTGAACTTGAAAAACAATTAGGACCTTTAAAACATCAAGCGGAAAATGCTAAGATTTTCTTAGAATTATCAAACAGACTCAAAGAACTTGAAGTTAATATTTACGTTTATCAATACGATAACTCAAGTGATGAAAAGAAAAAGATTCACGATGTTATTAAAGGCATTGAAGAAGAAATTGCGCTTCGTCAAAAAGAGTTTGAGGAAGCGGTTAAAAAGTATGAGTTTAGTCAGGAACAAATTAATACCCTTGATGATACAATCAACACGCTTCGTGATGAACTTTTGAACTTGATGATTGAACTTGAAAAACAAAATGGTGAAATTAAACTTTATAATGAAAAAATTTCTATTTTGGAAGAGCAAAATGAAAAATTGCTTGCAAGAATTGAGCAAAGCAACTTTATTTTAGAAAGCAATAAATCAAAGGCTGAAAAGTTGCAATCTGATAAAGAGGTTACTGAAAAAGAGATTCATGAAACTGAAACTGAACAAAAGGTTTTGGAAAGTAACTATAGAACAATTCTTGAAAAATTAAGTATTGGTGAAGCCGATGCTGTTAACTTTGATTCTGAACTATATTCAACATTGGAAGCATCTGGTGATATTAAATCAAGACTTTTGAAATATCAAACCGAACTTGAATCTTTAAAACAAAGACAAACCGAACTTGGAACTGAAAAAGATTCTTTGAATAATGAACTTAAAGAACTTGAAGCAAAAATTGAAAATGCTGAAACTGAAATTGAAAAACTTGAAGAAAAGATTGAGAAAAAGCACGAAGAGAAACGTGAACTTATTTCAGAAATTGGTGATATTAATGAAGAAATCAATGATGTTGCTGAACGCATTGATGAACAAAAAGTTAAGTATCACTCAAGTTTGAGTAAGTTTAATGTCCTTTCAGAAATGAAGGAATATAACGAAGGTTTTGCACTTGCGGTAAAAAGACTTTTAGAACAAGCACAAGAAGGCACAAGTGTTGGCGGAAAGGTAATTGGTGTTGTTGCTTCTTTAATGAAAGTTCCTGCAAAATACGAAGTTGCAATTGAAATGGCACTTGGTGCAAGTGTTCAAAATATTGTTACTAAAAATGAAGAAGATGCAAAAGACCTTATTAATTATTTGAAAAATAACAGATTTGGTCGTGTAACATTCTTGCCAGTGACATCAGTTAAAGAAAGGAATGTTTCATCACTTGTTGAATCAAAACTTTCAATGAAAGGTGTGTGTGGTGTTGCAAGTGAACTTATTTCTTTTGATTCAAAATACAAAAGAGTGTTTAGCAGTTTGCTTGGTTCAACTGTTATCATTGATAACATGGAAAATGCTATTGAGTTTTCAAGAGCAACTGGTTACACAAGTAAAATTGTTACACTTGATGGTGATGTAATTAGTCCACAAGGTTCAATGACTGGTGGCAGCAGAAAGGAAAACACAGCAAATATTCTTGGTCGTGATAGAGAAATTGAAACTTTGAAGAAAGACTTGGAAGTTTTGAAATCAAGTATTGAAAAAATGACACTTGAACAAGAAGAACTTAAGCAAAAAGCAAACAAAAAATCAGATGAATTATCTACAAAAGTTGATGAAATCCATGCTTTAGAAGTTGAAAAAGTAAAACAAGAAGAACTTATTGAATCTCTTGAAGAACAACAAGATGAAGCAAATGAAGCGCTTTTGGATGAAGATATCACATTTAAATCTATTTTAGACAAGATTGAATTTGTTGAACAAGAAATTGAAAGAATTTCTCTTGAACAACAAACAATGGATTCAAAGAAAACCAAAGCAAGTGAAAGCAAAAAACAGGCTACTGACAACTTTGGAAAAATGCGTGCTGAAAGAGATGAAATTTTTGAAAAGATGAGTGAAATAAAGATTACTCTTGAGGCAAAAAAGAACGATTTAAGAAACATTGAAACCGAACAAGAACAAATTATGGTTTCAACTGCAGAAAACGAGTTTAAGGCAAAAGAAGCGCTTTTAGAAGTGCAAAAGAATAATCAAACAATTGCAGAATATAAACAAAATGTTGAAGATATCATGTCTAACAGTGCGTTCTCTGCAAGCACAAAGAAAGTTGAACTTGTAAAACAAAAAATCGAAACAGTCACAGAATCTAAAAAGAGTTATCAGCAACAAATGAATGAGGCTGATGGCAACAAGATGTTGCTTGCTGGTGAAATTCAACGTGCTAATGAAAAGAAGTCTAAAGAAGAAAGCAAGATTATCAAAATTGACACAGATATTGAAAATCTTCAAACTAGAGTTTGGGAAGAATATCAAATGACATATTCAGATGCAAAACAAATTGCAACTGCAGAGTTTGATATTAAAGCAGGCACAGAGGAATGTGCTGAAATTAAGCGAAGAATTCAAAGACTTGGAAATGTTAACTTGTCAGCGATTGAAGACATTAAAACAATTTCTGCAAGATACGATGACTTAAGCACTCAAAGAGATGATATGACAAAGGCACAAAATGACCTTATGTTAATCATTAAAGATTTAACCACAAAGATGGAAGAAAAGTTTAAAGATTGTTTTGGACAAATCAGAACAAACTTCCAAACAATTTTCAGAGAATTGTTTGGTGGTGGTAGAGCAGATATCATGCTTAATGATGAGAATAATGTTCTTGAGTGTGGCATAGATATCATTGCAGAGCCTCCTGGTAAAAAACTTCAAAGTATCACACTTTTGTCTGGTGGTGAAAAAGCGCTTACAGCAGTTGCGATATTGTTCTCAATATTAAAACTTCGCTCAATGCCATTCTGTGTGCTTGACGAAATTGAAGCGGCTCTTGATGATGCAAACGTTGAAAGATATGCAAAATATCTTCATAGGTATAGTGGTGAAACACAGTTCATTGTTATCACTCACAGAAAGCCAACAATGGAACTTGCCGATGCTTTATATGGTGTAACCATGGAAGAAAAAGGTGTTTCAAAAATCGTTTCAGTTAAACTTTCTGATGCGGTTAAGTTGGATAATTCACAATAATAAAAATGCAAAAAAACTCGCAATTTTGGTTAATAATTGATATATTTTTAATTAAAAAATGCCAAAATTGCGATTTTTTAATTAAGTAAGGGGTTAGATATGGGATTTTTTTCAAGACTTGTTAGTGGATTAAAAAACACAAAAAAATCTTTTTCTGAAAAGTTTAAATACATTTTCACTGGAAATGAAATCGATGAAGATTTTTTTGAAGAATTAGAATTTATTTTGATTTCCGCTGACATTGGAACTCAAACAACTGAAGATATTTTGGATGCGCTAAGGTCTGAAATTAAAAAAAGAAAACTCAAAAAAACAGAAGAATCTAAAGAAGTTTTGAAAGAGATTATGGAGAATATTTTAAGTTATAATACTTGTGAAAAATATTCTTATCCTCTTGCCATTATGGTTGTTGGGGTTAATGGTGTTGGAAAAACAACAACCATTGGCAAACTTGCAAAAAAGTTTTCTGACCAAGGCAAAAAAGTTGTTATTGCTGGAGCGGACACTTTTAGGGCTGCTGCTGGTGATCAACTTAAAGTTTGGGCAGATAGGGTTAAGGCGAAGTATGTTTCTGGTGAACAAGGTGCAGATGCGTCTGCTGTTGTATTTGATGCAATTTCATCAGCAAAAGCAAAAGGGGCGGATGTTCTTTTGATTGACACTGCTGGAAGACTTCATAATAAAGTTAACCTTATGGAAGAACTTAAAAAGATAGGAAGGGTTGTTTCTCGTGAGTGGCCAGAGGCTGAATATCACAAACTTATTATTGTTGATGGAACAACAGGTCAAAACTCAATGCAACAAGTTGAACTTTTTAACGAAGCGGTTGAACTTACAGATATTGCGGTGACAAAACTTGATGGCACAAGCAAAGCAGGTTTTGTTATTAGGCTTGCAAGTGAATATGATATGGCAATTCGTTATGTTGGTGTTGGTGAGTCTGCTGAAGACCTTTTAGATTTTGATGCTGAAGACTTTGTTGATGCTATTTTTGAATAAAAATTATCCAGCGTTATTGCTGGATTTTTTATAAATAAAAATAATAAACACTTTCAAAAATTGTCTTGACAATAAACTAAAAGTGTTATATACTATGTAAAGTAAAAATGCTTTACAAGGAAAGTTGATATGCAAATTGATGAATTGAATAGTTACGTTAAGTTGTTTGATACTTATGGTAAATTGCTTTCAAAAAAACAATTTGAAGTTATGGATAAGTTTTTAAACTACAACTTAAGTGAAACTGAACTTGCTGAACTTGAAAATGGCTCAAGACAATCAGTTCATGATGCAATTTCAAAAGCAAAAAAGCAACTTTTGGAATTTGAATCAAAATGCGAAATTGTCAAAAGTAAAGAGTTGGCTGTTTTAAAACTTAATGAAGTTAAAGCGTTTTTAAACGAGCAAAATCAAGAATGTTCAAAAATTATTGATTTGATTGATGATGTGCTAAACAATTTATAGAGGAGGATGAACTGTGGGGTTATTTGAATCATTAGGCGACAGATTAAACCATATTTTTTCAAAACTTACAAAGCATGGCAAACTAACCGAACTTGAAATTAAACAAGCAATGCGTGAAGTTAGGGTTGCTCTTTTGGAAGCCGATGTAAACTTTATGGTTGCAAAAGACTTCATTAACAAAGTGTCTGAAAAGGCTGTTGGTGAAGAAATTATTAACAGTTTGACTCCTGGTCAACAAGTTATCAAGATTGTTCGTGATGAACTTGTTGCATTGATGGGTGAAACAAATTCAAAACTTGAAATTGCTTCAAACCCTCCAACAATTATAATGATGTGTGGTCTTCAAGGTGCCGGAAAAACAACAATGTCTGGCAAACTTGGTTATATGCTCAAAAAGCAAGGCAAAAAACCTATGCTTGTTGCGTGTGATATTTATAGACCAGCCGCAATCAATCAATTAAAAATTGGTGCAAGCAATGCGGGTGTTGATTTCTTTGAAAAAGGAACAATAAGTCCAATCAAAATTGCTGAACAAGCAGTTGAACAAGCAAAACGCATGGGTAATGATGTTGTTATCATTGACACCGCTGGACGTCTTCAAATTAATGAAGAATTGATGAAAGAACTTGAAGAACTCAAAAAGAAATTAAACCCAACAGAGATTTTGCTCACAATTGATGCAATGACTGGTCAAGAATCAGTTAATGTTGCAAAAGAATTTAATGAAAGACTTGGTATTACTGGTGTTATTGTTACCAAACTTGATGGTGACACTCGTGGTGGTGTTGCACTTTCAGTTAAAGCAGTGACAGGCAAGCCTATTAAATTCTGTGGTGTTGGTGAAAAGATTGGTGATATTGAGCCATTCCACCCAGACCGCATGGCTTCAAGAATCTTGGGTATGGGTGATGTCCTTTCACTTATTGATAAGGCTCAAGCAAATCTTGATGAAGCAGAAATGCGAAAGGTTGAAGAAAATATCAGAAAAAACACATTCACATTTGATGACTTTTTGATTCAATTTGAACAAATCGGAAAAATGGGAAATCTTTCTGATTTAATCAGTATGATACCTGGTGCTGGTTCAAAATTCAAAGTTGGTGATGTTGATGAAACAAAACTTAAAAAGTTTAAAGCAATCATTCAATCAATGACCAAAAAAGAAAGAAGAAATCCAGACCTTATTAAGGCAAGCAATAAAAAACGTATTGCTGAAGGAAGTGCCACTACAATTCAAGATGTTAATGCTTTAATGAAACAATTTGAGCAAACAAAACAAATGATGAAAAATATGAATAGTGGAAAACTTCAAAAGATGTTCGGAAAGAACTTTAAATTTTAACTCATAACAGCAATGCTGTGATGATAAATAAAAAACAAGCGGAGGAAAAGAATAATGGCAGTTAAAATGAGACTTACAAGAATGGGTGATAAAAAGAGTCCTTTTTATCGTATCGTTGTTGCAGATTCAAGAGTTGCAAGAGATGCAAAATATATTGATTTGATTGGAACTTACAACCCAATTACTAATCCAGAAGAAGTTAAAATTGACAACGAAAAAGCTCAAAAATGGATTAAAAATGGTGCTCAACCAACAGCAACAGTAAAAGCGCTTTTGGTTAAATCTGGTGCTATTGAAGCCAAAAAATCTAAATAAGTTCGGTGACGCTTATGAAAGAGTTGATTGAATTTATTATAAAAAATCTCGTTAGCGAACCTGATGCAGTTCAAGTTTCAGAAGAGGTTAAAGACCGTGAAACAGTTTACACTGTAAAAATCGCTGAAGAAGATTTTGGTAGAATTATTGGTAGAAGCGGAAAAGTTGCAACAGCAATCAGAACTGTTGTAAGAACATCTGCAAAAAAGACTAACAAAAGAGTTTTTGTTAAATTTGAAAAATAAGGCAATGCCTTATTTTTTTATGAATAAAAAAGACAGTGATAATTTTCACTGTCTTTTTGTTTAATTGAATAATAAACTAAATTAAGTATGGGTCGTTTTTGAGGGCTTCTTCGATGTCACCATATTGCAAAACAATTGCTTTTAAGTCGCTTATAAGGTCGGTTATGTTTCTGCATAAAAAACTTGGGTTTTGTGAAATAAGATAGGTTATATCAGAAACAGGGTAGCCAAATGAAATTACGGCGTTCATGTTTTCTTCGGCTTCAGCAACAGAAAGTTCCTCAAGTGTAGGAGCGATTGAAATGAGTGTTGCAATTTCACTATCGTCAAATTTGAGTTCTTTGAAAAAATCATAAATAATGTTGTCCATAAACACTCCTTATTCCTTTTCCATAGGTGGTTGGATTTGTAGTTCTTTATATTGTTTAAATAAGTTTTCAAGCACCGATTCATCAAATGGATATTTTTCCATCAAACTATCAGAGTCTGATTTAAATCTTTTTATAAATTGAGATTCACAGTGGTCGAGATAGTTTGGTCTTAATGAGGTTAATCCTAAATCTCTTGTTAAATATTGGTGTCTTGCATAAACTTTTTCAATTCTTGTAATAAACCAGGTTTTGAGTTCCATAAAACGTTTGTCTGGGAACACTGTTGACCAAAGAACATATTTTGGTTTTAAGTCGGCTGCTGGTGTCATTAAAAGTTTTGTGTTGTTTTGGATGTCTTCATTGGTTAGTCCAATTTCATAAATTTTTGCTAGTTTTGCTTTAACAGATGTTGGTTCAGATTCATCTGAAACACAGTCAAAGTGCAAAAGAATTGGATTTTCACGAATGTGTTGTTCAGTTAATCCAAGGTTTTCACTATAAAATTTGAATTTTGAAATTACTGAAGTAGGTGAACCGCTATCTGTGCAGTCGTAACAAAAAACACCAGGGTCTGCTTGAAAATGTTCGTTTTCAAAGCCAAACTTTTCTCTATAAAATTTGATTTTTGCACGCATTGATGATGGTTTTGTTTCATCTGAAACACAGTCGTGGTTTAGAAGACTTGGTGATTTTTGAATGTGTTTGTTATCAAATCCAAGTTCATCATGATAAAATTTTAATTTTGCCTTGATTGATGTTGGCACACTTTCATCTGAAACTGTGTCATAACTTAACAAGCAAGGATATGCTTTTAAATGACTATCTTTTAAACCAATAAAGTTTTTATAAAAACTTATCTTGTTGATGATTGCTGTTGGTTTTGTTGATTCTTCATCACAATCAAAAGAGAATAAGTTAGGGAAGTCTTTAAATTGTTTGCTTGTAAAACCTAAATGTTTTTTATAAAAGTCTGCTTTTGCTGTTAAAGTTTCAGTGTCATAGTTTAAGATAGAAGGCATTTGCTTGATGTGTGATTTATCAAAGCCAAATGCTTTCTTTAAAAAGGCAACTTTTGCACGTAATGTTTCAATGTCGTATGAAAAGATTGCATCTGTTTGCATTTGTTCATTATCAAAATCTAGTTCATCTCTAAAAAACTTAATTTTTGCTCTAACTGATGTTGGTTTTGATTCATCTGAAGTAGTGTCGTAAGAGATTAATCTAAAGTCATTGAAAATTTGTTCAAGTGAAAAACCTAGTTCGTTTTGATAAAATTGAAACTTTTGAAGCATGGTGTCTTCGTTTAATCTAAGGCAACCTTTAATTGAATCAAAAGGGTTGTTTTTAATTTCGTTATACTTTGCGATGGCTTGTGATTCACTAAGCCCGAGTTGTTCCATAAAAAATTTGTAAGTAATCATTACTGTGCACCTCTAATTATATTATAACAAATTTTTCAAAAAAACACAATAGAATTTCATAAAAATGTTATGAAAATATAAATAATATTCAGTTATATTATGTTATATAATAAAAACTAATATTTTAAAATAAAATGTTATATATTTATAATTAAATTATAACAAAATCGCTTACATATTAAGTTATTATTGCATAACATATCAAATAAATTTATTTTAATAAAATTAATTTTTAAATTCAAAAATATTGCTAATTTACAACGGTTGTGGTATATTATTTTCGAGGTTAAAAATATGGAAAAAGTTACAGTTAATAAATATAGAACCGTTGATAATGGCAGTTTAAGAATTTCAGATGTAGGCAAAACAGTAAAACTTGCTGGTTGGGTTGACGCAGTGCGTAAACTTGGTGAACTTACATTTGTTGTTCTTCGTGATACATACGGAAAAACTCAAGTTGTGTTAAAAAAAGAATTTATTGAACTTGGAAAAGAAGATGTAGTTTCTGTTGAAGGAAAGGTTATTGAAAGAGAAAGTAAAAATTCAAATATGCCAACAGGTGATATTGAAGTTGTTGCAGAAAGCATCACAATGCTTGGAAAATGCACAAGCGCACTTCCATTTGAAGTTAAAAACAGTGAAAGTGTCGCTGAAGATTTAAGATTAAAATACAGATACCTTGACCTTCGTGCTGATTACAATCAAAAAATGCTTAAACTTCGTAGTGATTTGTTGCTTTTTGTTAGAAATTATATGAATGAGCAAAACTTTGTTGAAGTTCAAACTCCAATTTTAACAGCATCTAGTCCAGAAGGTGCTAGAGACTTTTTGGTTCCAAGCAGATTGCACCCAGGAAAGTTTTATGCGCTTCCACAAGCACCACAACAATTCAAACAATTGTTGATGGTTTCTGGTGTTGATAGATATTTCCAAATTGCTCCATGCTTTAGAGATGAAGATGCTAGAGCAGATAGAAGCCCAACAGAATTCTATCAAATCGACATGGAAATGGCTTTTGCAACACAAGAAGATGTTTTTGAGGTTATTGAAGGTTTGTATTCAGCAATCTTTAAAAAGTTTGCAAACTTTGAAATTTCTGAATTTAAGAGAATTAAATATGCTGATGCTATTCGTGACTATTGTTCAGATAAGCCTGACCTTAGAAACCCTCTTAAAGTTGTTGATGTTAGTCATGTTTTTGCAAACACAACATTTAGTGTTTTCCAAAACAAAACAATCAAGTGCATTAAAGCAAGAACAAATGAAAAACCAAGAAAATGGTATGATAGACTCACAGAATTTTTAAAGTCAAGAGAAGCAAAAGGTTTGGCATATTTTGTTGTTGGTGAAAATGATGAGATTTCTGCCGGTGTTGCAAAATATATCACAGATGCTGAAAAGGCTGAACTTAAGAAACTTACTGGTTTTGAAAAAGGTGATACATTATTCTTTGTTTCTGATGAAGAAGATAAAGCAATTAAGTTTACTAATGTTTTAAGAAATGAACTTGGAAAACAACTTGAACTCATTGACGAAAATGACTATAAATTCTGCTGGATTGTAGATTTTCCATTCTTTGAAAAAGATGATGATGGAAAAATTGAATTTTCACACAATCCATTCTCGCTTCCACAAAGCAGTTTAGAAGAAATTAAAAAAGACCCACTTTCAGCACTGGCTTATCAATATGACCTTGTTATTAATGGATATGAAAGTTTGTCTGGTGCGGTTAGAAATCATGACCAAGAAATGATGGTTGAATTATTCAAACTTGCAGGTTACGGAAAAGAGATAGTTGAAAACAAATTCCCAGCGCTTTATAACGCATTCTCTTATGGTGCGCCACCTCACGCAGGTTCAGCACCTGGTTTTGATAGACTTATGATGTTATTAACTCATAACGAATTTATCCGTGATGTTTATGCGTTCCCAATGAACAAAAATGCTCATGACCCATTATGTAATGCACCAAATACTGTTGATGAAAAACTTCTTCGTGATGTTCATATCAAAATTATTGAAGAATAAGCAAAAAACTTCTTGATACTTTTCAAGAAGTTTTTTGTTTTTGGTTGTTGAAGTGTGTTAAATTGTGATAAAATAAACTCGGAAGGAAAGGCTTTATGATTTATATTTTATCACAAGTGTTTGTTGTTCTTTGTTATATTTGTTTGGGTGCAACATACACAACAAAAAAACGAAACTGGATTTTAAGTTATAGTATTGCTGCAATTGTGTTTAATGGAATTTCATACACTTTGCTTGGTGCATGGGCTGGGCTAGGTGTTACAATTGTTGCTCTTATTCGAAATATTGTTTTTATGATTCAAGAAAAGTTTGAAGGCGATAAAGACTACACAACCATGGATTGGATTGTTTTGATTATATTGATGATTATCTCTGGATTGTTTGCATACTTCACTTATGATGGTTGGTTAAGTTTATTCTCAACATTATCGTCTGTGATATACACATTGTCTGTTTGGCAACACAATATTTCGGCTTATAAAATTTTAGGATTAGCGTCATCAGCATTTAGCATTATTTATTTTGTGTTTATATGGTCTATATTTGGATTTATTCTTGAATCTACACTATTTATTTTTATGCTTGTTGGAACAATTAGATATTTTGTTAAACTAAAAAAGGAAAAAGAGGAAAAAACTGATGGAATTGGTGTGTCTGGGCAAAGTAGTTAAACTTCATGGATATTTGGGGTTAATGAAAGTTGCAACTAAATTTGATAAGGGATTTAACATTAAAAAGATTGAAAAACTATATGATGAAGCGGGAACAGAGTTTGCTGTAACTCGTATTTTTCAAAACACGGATGCTATTGTGGTGGGGCTTGAAGGTGTTGATTTAGAAAAAGCAAAAAGTTATATAAATAAAACTTTTTACATCAACAGAAGTGTTGTTGAGGGTAAAATTTTATTTGAAGACTTGAAATCATCAGAAGTTGTTTTTGAAGATGGTGTAAACGTTGGAAAAATTGTTGATGTTCAAGATTATGGCTCTGCAGAAGTTATTTCGGTTTTAACACAAAGTGGAAAAGAATTAATGTTCCCAAATGCAAAAGGTGTTATTGCGTCATTTGATTACAAGCAAAAACAATTGGTTGTCAATAAAACAAGGTTTAAAGAGGTTTCAGATTATGAAGATTGATATTTTAACTCTTTTTCCAGAAATGTTTGCACCATTAAAAGAAAGCATTTTGAAAAGGGCAACTGAAAGCAAACTTCTTGAAATTAATGTTATAAATATTAGAGATTATTCTAAAGATAAGCATAAAAAATGTGATGATTACACATTTGGTGGCGGACCTGGTATGTTGATGATGCCTCAACCAATTTATGATGCTATCACATCAATTGAAGGTTATGAAAGGGCGTTAAAAATTTACATGAGCCCAAAGGGCGAGGTTTTTAGCCAAAAAAAGTCAAAATTTATTGCAGAAAATTATGAGCATTTAATTTTACTTTGTGGACACTATGAAGGTGTTGACCAAAGAGTTATTGATATGCTTATTGATGAAGAAGTGTCTATTGGTGACTATGTTTTAACTGGTGGTGAACTTCCTGCAATGGTTGTTGTTGATGCAGTTTCTAGACACATTTCTGGGGTTTTGCATTGCGAAGATTCTGCAGAAATTGAAAGTTTTTCAAACGGGTTGCTTGAATATCCACAATATACAAAACCAAGAAATTTTATGGGACATGAGGTTCCTGAAGTTTTGGTTTCTGGTGACCATGGAAAAATTGATAAATGGAGAAGAGAGCAAGCAGAACGATTAACCAAAGATAGAAGACCAGATTTATTAAATGAAGATATTGAGTAATTATTAAAATATAACTATTATATAATTATTATATATTATGTTGTTATAACTATTTTTAAAGTTAAAAAACAGAAAATTATATGTTATAAAAACAAAACAATTTATCTAACTATGATATAATTATAATATAATAACTAAAAAGTATAGAAATAAATATGATTGTTTTATTATATAATCATAACAAAGGAAATTTAAAATTATGGTAGATATTGTAAACAGAGGTGATACCAGAAAAAATCTAAAATGGTTTCCTGGTCACATGAAAAAAGCGCTTGAAGATATTGAAGATAACAAAATAAAACTAGCGGATGTTATTTTATATGTTCTTGATTCAAGAGCACCTTTTTCATGTATGAATCCAAACGTTAACAAAATTGTTCATGGCAAACCAATTATTTATGTGTTCAACAAAAGTGACCTTGCAGATGATAAACGAGTGGCTGAAATTCAGAAAGAATTTTCTGATTCTGGCAAAACTTCTATTGTTGTCAGTGCAAACAATAATCAATTTAGAAATGCAGTAAAAAGTGCATTAAAGATTGTTTTAAGTGAAAAAATTAAGCGAAATCGCCAAAAAAACATAAATATTACATACAAAGTTATGATTTTGGGTGTTCCAAACACGGGTAAAAGCACTCTTATAAATATGTTGTGTGGTTCTAAAAAAGCAATCACTGGAAATATTGCCGGTGTCACAAAAGCAAACACTTGGCTTAAGATTGATGATATGTTTATGATGTTAGACACCCCAGGTGTTTTATGGCCAAAGTTTGATGAAGGTTTATCTAGAAATTTGGCTTATGTTGGTTCGCTTTCAGATAAAGAGTTTGATATGGCTGACCTTGGATATGAACTTATGCAAATTATTTATGAAAAGTATCCAGAGTTTTTAAAATCAAAATTTGATGTTGATTATGAATTTGAAGAGTTTATTGAATTATATGATAGGTTTTGTATAAAAAGAGGTTTTATTATGCGTGGTGGTGAGATTGATTACACACGTGCAGGAAAAACTTTTATTGATGATTTTAGGGCTGGAAAATTTGGAAAAATTACGTTAGAATAAGGTTTGTTTATGGCAAGAGAAAAAGAGCAAATTGATAAATTAAAATTTGAAAAAGAAGAAGAGGCGAAAGGCAATTTTTTAATCGCTGGGATGGATGAAGTTGGCAGAGGTCCACTTGCTGGTCCTGTGTGTGTTGCTTGTGTGATTATGCCACTTGATGACATTATTGAAGGTATTGACGATAGCAAAAAGTTGTCTGAAAAAAAACGTAACTTACTCTTTGAACAAATCAAAGAAAAAGCAATTGCTTATTCAATTGAAATGGTGGATGAACAAACAATCGATAAAATTAACATTTTAGAAGCAACAAAACTTTGTATGAAAAATGCAGTTGAAAATCTTTCAATAAAGCCAGATGTTGTTTTGGTTGATGCAATTTCAAAACTGGATACAGATGTAAATTTGCGTGGCATTATCAAGGGTGATGCGTTATCTTATTCAATTGGATGTGCCAGCATTTTGGCAAAGGTCACTAGAGATAATTTGATGGTTAAACTTTCAGAAGAATATCCTGAATACGGATTTGAAAAACATAAAGGATATGGAACAAAGGTTCACATTGAAGCGTTAAAAGAATATGGACCTTGTATTTATCACAGACTTTCTTTTTTGAAATTTTTGGAGAAATAATATGTTTAATGAAGAAACTTGGAAAAACGGCGAAAAATTAGCACAAGAATATATGAAGAAAAATGGCTATAAGATTGTGGATACAAACTATGCTTGTGTTGGCGTTGAACTTGATATTATTGCGATTTACTCAAGAGCAAGACAGATTAAAGAGTTAAAGGCTGAACTAAAAGAAAGACTCAAATATGCTGAAGAAAAAGAGTCTAAAGAGGTTTTGAAATCTGCGTTTGAAAAAATGAAAGCAAAGATTGTTCCGCTTTTGGTTTTTACTGAAGTTAAAGCAAGGTCTAGTGAAAGATGGGGCAGAGGTTGTGATTGTGTTGATGATATGAAACAAAAAAACATTATCATTGGTGCAAAATTCTATCAAAAAAACTTTAAATATGAAGGTTATCAAGTGAGATTTGATGTTGCAACGGTTGATTCTGGTGTTGTGGAATACATCAAAGATGCTTTTTATGACAAAAATTTTTAAAATTTGAAAAAACTACTTGATTTTATTGTAATTAGATGGTATACTTGTCTGGTGAATTATGAGTGGTCCTCTGCACCATTGAGCAAGCACGAACACTCTTACATACTTTAAAAAGGAGGCAAACCTATGAATATTATTGATGCAATTGAAAAAGAAGGTATGCGCACTGACGTTCCTGCATTCAGCATTGGTGACACTGTTAAAGTGTTTGTTAAAGTCGTTGAAGGCACACGTGAAAGAATTCAGGTTTTCGAAGGTGTGGTTATTGCTCGTAAAAATGGTGGCATTAGAGAAACTTTCACTGTTCGTCGTATTTCATTTGGTATCGGTGTTGAAAGAACTTTCCCAGTTCACTCACCAAAAATCGACCACATTGAAGTTGCTCGTAGAGGTATTGTTAGACGTGCAAAACTTTACTATCTTAAAGGCAAAACTGCTAAAAATTCAAGAATTAAAGAAAAGAGAAGTTAAGTTAAAAATATTAAGAGATGCGATTATCGCATCTCTTTTTTTATTCTTAAAAAGAAATTGTAATTTAAGATTAGTTTTATAATTAATTTTTATGGCATAGCACGGGAAATAAATTGTTAAAAATAAATTCTTTGTGTTATTATGGTATTGAGGTAAATTATGTTTTCAAAAGTTTCTAGTTTTGGTCTAACTGGCTTAAAAGGATTAAAAATAGATGTTGAAGTTGATTTAAATATTGGGCTTCCATCTTATGATATTGTTGGGCTTCCAGATGCCGCAGTAAAAGAATCTAAAGAAAGAGTTAGGTCGGCAATAAAAAATTCTGGGTTTAAATTTCCAACAAACAAAATAACTGTAAATCTTGCACCAGCAAATGTTAAAAAAGCGGGTCCAAACTTTGATTTGCCAATTGCTGTTGCTTTGCTTGTTTCAAGTGGTCAGGTTGTTGGAGATAAATATAAAGACTATATTTTGATTGGTGAACTTGGTTTGGATGGAAAAGTAAAACCAGTTACTGGAATTTTGCCAGCACTTATTTCTGCGAGGGCTTTAGGTTTTAATAAATTTATTGTTCCAAAAGCAAATGAAAATGAGGCAAGTTATATTGATGGTGTTGATGTTTTTGCAATTGATTCGCTTGTGGATGTTGTTGCTTTTTTAAATGGGACGCTGGGCATTTTTGCAGTTGAAAAGCGAATTTGGAATAGTGAACAATCTGATAGAATAACTGAAAATTTTTCTAGAGTAAAGGGTCAAAAAATTGCAAAAAGAGCAATTGAAATTGCTGTTAGTGGTGGGCATAATATTTTGATGGTTGGGCCTCCTGGGGCAGGAAAAACTATGATTGCAAAATGCATACCATCTGTGATGCCAGACTTAACTTTTGAAGAAGCATTAGAAATAACAAAAATACATTCAATTGCTGGGGAATTAGATTTAAAAAAGGGTGTTGTCTGTTCAAGGCCATTTAGAAGTCCGCATCACACAGCGTCAACAGTTGCACTAACTGGAGG
The DNA here is from genome assembly GCA_045594425.1 of Clostridia bacterium. Lineage (GTDB taxonomy): Bacteria > Bacillota > Clostridia > Christensenellales > UBA1242 > RGIG1681. Next base: position 134,313 of record JAZNYK010000016.1, on the reverse strand, counting down.
CGGAAAGGATGCAAAGCCTGGTGAAGTAAGTTTGGCTAGTGATGGAGTGCTATTTTTGGATGAACTTCCTGAATATTCAAGGTCTACGCTTGAAACATTAAGACAACCTCTTGAAGATGGAGTTATAACTGTTTCAAGAGCAAGTGGAACATATGAGTATCCTGCAAACTTTATGCTTGTTGCCAGTATGAATCCATGTCCTTGTGGAAATTATGGAAGCAAAGAATTAGTTTGCACTTGTTCTGGTTCTGCGATACAAAATTATTTAAAACGAATATCTGGTCCACTTCTTGACAGAATTGATTTAAAAATTGATGTTGAAAGAGTGGCATTTGCTGAAATTACAAGTAAAACAAACGAAGAGTCTAGTGAAGTGATTAAAGCAAGGGTTGATAAGGCAAGAAAAATTCAAATTGAAAGATTTAAAGGAACTCATATTCACACTAACGCAAAAATGAATTCTAAAATGATTAATGAATATTGCAAACTTGATGATGAGAGTGAAGCACTAATGAAAATTGCTTTTGAAAGGTTCCATATTTCTGCTCGTGGATATACAAGAATTTTAAAAGTGGCAAGAACAATTGCTGACCTTGATGGAAGTGAAAATATTTTGTCGCATCATTTAACAGAAGCACTTGCTTATCGCAATATAGATAAATTTCAAATGTAGGTAAAGTATGTTAACAAGAGATGAACTTGCACTTGTTTGGTTTGATTATAACGATTTTAGTTTTGCAAAAACTGAAAAGATTTTGGAAAAATTCGACCAAATTGGTGATATTTTTGATAAAAATTTAGTAAAAAGTGCGATTTTTGATAAAACTTTTGATGGCGATTTAAAGGAAAGATTATTAAAAATCAATGAAGAAGAATTTGCAGATAGAATATATGATGAGTTTTATAAATATAACATTTCTGCTATAACTTTTGCATCTAAAAACTATCCTGAAAAATTAAAGACAATAGATGCTCCACCACTTGTTTTGTATGTGCGTGGTGACGAAAGTTTGCTTAACAAAAAATCTATTTCAATTGTGGGAACAAGAAAGCCAACTGACTATGGCAAGATTGTTTGTGAAAAGTTTACAAAAGAATTGTCTAGCGCAGGGTTGGTTACTGTTTCTGGTCTTGCTTATGGAATTGATACCATTGTTGCAGAAACAACACTTTCTTCTGGTGGAAAAACTATTGCTGTTTTGGCAGGTGGGTTAGATTCAATTTATCCAGCACAAAACAAATCTTTGTCAGAAAGAGTTGCAAAAAATGGTTTGCTTGTTTCCGAACAACGTGTTGGGGTTAAACCCGCAGCATATACTTTTGTTAATAGAAATCGAATTGTTTCTGGGTTAGGGCTTGGAACGCTTATTGTTGAAGCAGGCAAGCATAGTGGAACAATGATAACTGCGAAATATGCAATCGAACAATCAAGAGAACTTTTTGTTGTTCCAGGAAATATTTATTCTGTTCAAAGTGAAGGAACAAACAATTTAATAGATGAAATTCCGGATGCATTCACAATTTCACCAAATAGAATTTTGCAAAGGCTAAAAATTTCTAAAAAGAGCAACAAAACTGAAAGTGTTCAGGTGGATATGGTTGAAGATAAAGTTTTGCAGGCGTTATCTGCTGGTGAACTTTCGTTTGATGACCTTGCAGATAAGACTGGTATGAAACCGGCAGAACTTTCTTCTAGTCTTATCAAAATGGAAATGTTTGGACTTGTAAAAAAGGGGAATTCTAACACTTATTATAAAATGTGACACGACAATATAATAAAAATTTCGCCAAGTGATATAAAGGATTGGAAAAAAATCTCAAAATAGTTGTTTGACAAGTTTAAAATTGATGTGTTAAAGTGTTTAAGATTTGAAAAGGAGATTTTATGAAACTTGTTTTAATAGAAGGTCCTGGTAAAAAGGATAGTGTTCAACATTATCTTGGAAATGACTATAAGGTTATGCCAACATTTGGTCACTGTAGAGATTTGCCTGAAAAAACTCTTGCAGTTGATATCAAAAACAATTTTGAACCAGAATATGTTGTTGTTCCAGACCACAAAAAATATGTTGATAACATAAAAAAAGAAATGAAGAAAGCAGAGGCTGTTTACTTTGCATCCGACCCTGACCGTGAAGGGGAAGCAATTGCTTGGCATATGTGTCATCTTTTAGACATTAATCCAGCAGAAGCAAATCGTATTACTTATAATGAAATTAGTGAAGAAGCAGTTAACGAAGCAATAAAACATCCAAGACCAATCGATAACAAGTTGGTTGATGCTCAACAAGCAAGGCGTGTTCTTGACAGACTTGTGGGTTACAAAATTTCGCCAATTCTTTGCAAAAAAATTCAAAATAAACTTTCTGCGGGTCGTGTGCAATCAGTTACACTCAGACTTGTTGTTGACCGTGAAAGAGAAATCTTGAATTTTAAACCAGAAGAATATTGGACACTTCAAGTTATTTTGAACAAAACCGATGGAAGCACTGAAACCTTTAAGGCTACACTTAATCTTGGAAAAGATAAAACTGTTAAGTCTAAAGAAGAAATGGATAAGATTATTGAAGCAATAACAGGAGAAACCTTTGTTGCAAGCAATGTTAAAAAATCTATTACAAAATCTTCACCAAGTGCTCCGTTTACAACTTCAACAATGCAACAAGAAGCGTTAAACAAACTTGGAATGAGTTTAAAAACAACTTCTAGCACTGCTCAAACACTTTATGAAGGTGTTGAAATTGCAGGTCGTGGCAAGCAACCTCTTGTAACATACATCAGAACAGACTCAACTCGTGTTGCTCCAGAAGCACAAGCAAAAGCAAAAGCATTTATTAAAGAAGTTTATGGTGAAAAGTATGCAACTGAAAAACCAAGACAATTTAAAAATAAAAAAGATGCTCAAGATGCGCACGAAGCAATCAGACCTATTTCTTTAAAGTATAAGCCAGAAGACTTGAAAGATAAAATTCAAAAAAATGAGTATAGACTTTACAAACTTATTTATGATAGATTTTTGGCTAGTCAAATGGCTGATGCAACATATAATTCGCTATCGGTTGACATTGAGTGTAATGGTTATAAATTCAAAACTACTGGAAGAAGTTTGATTTTTGAAGGATACACTGCACTTTATAACAACCAAACATCTGATGATGAAAATAATGAAACCACAGCAAAACTTCCAAATATTGAAAAAGGTGATACTTTTGTTGCAAAAGAAACAAAACCAGAACAAAAGTGGACAAAACCACCAGCAAGATACACTGAAGCAAGTCTTGTTAAGGCAATGGAAGAAAAAGGTATTGGACGTCCATCAACCTACACACAATCGGTTTCAACATTATTCACAAGAAATTATGTTGAAAAAGACGGCAAGGCTATAAAACCAACGGAACTAGGAAATGTTGTTGTTGATATGCTTATAAAGTTCTTCCCAGATATCATGAACGTTAAGTTCACTGCTGAAATGGAAGAAACCCTTGATGATATTGAATATGAAGGCAAGGATTGGAAAAAAGTTATTGCAGAGTTCTATAATGGCGGATTTGAAGATGCTGTTAAATCTGCAATGAGTGATGGAACAAAAGCAAAAGTTCCAGATGAGATTTCGGATGTTCCATGTGAAAAGTGTGGAACTATGATGGTTATTAGAATGGGCAGGTTTGGAAAATTCTTGGCTTGTCCAAACTTCCCAGCGTGCAAAAACACAAAGCCTTTAGAAGAAAAGAAAAAGGTTGTTGCAAAATGTCCTATGTGTGGAAAGGATGTTCTTGCAAGAAAATCAAAAAAAGGCAAAGTGTTCTATGGATGTGAAGGATATCCAGATTGTTCTTATATTTCATGGAATATTCCAGCAAACGAAAAATGTCCAAAATGTGAAGAAGAAATGATTGTTAAGTTATATAAAAACTTGAAAGTTATTTCTTGTCCAAAGTGTGACTATTCAAGACGTGAAAAAATTGAAAAAGAAAACAATGATAAAACTGAAACCTATGAAAACTATGAAGAAGTTTTTAATGGTATTGATATTTTAAATAAATTAGATGAACAAAATGAACAAAACAACAGTTAACGTTATTGGACTTGGGCTCGCAGGAAGCGAGGCTGTCTATCAATTATCAAAAAGAGGAATCTTGGTTGACGCTTATGAAATGAAGCCAACCAAGTTTTCTCCTGCACACGAAAGTTTAAACTTTGCCGAAATCGTTTGCTCTAACTCATTTAAAAGTGATGACCTTGGCACAGCATCTGGCTGTTTAAAAGCAGAAATGCGAGAACTTGATTCACTTATTTTAAAGTGTGCAGAAAAGGTTAAAGTTCCAGCGGGGTCTGCTCTTGCTGTTGACAGAGATAAATTTAGCGAACTTGTAACTGAAGAATTGAAAAAACTTCCAAACGTTACATTCCATTATGAAGAAATTACAAAGTTAGACCTTTCAAAACCAACAATTGTTGCAACAGGACCACTCACTAGTGACGCGCTTTCTGAAGAAATGAGAGCACTTCTTGGTGGTGATAATTTGCATTTTTATGATGCGTCTGCTCCGATTGTTGATGGTGAAACTATTGATAAATCAAAAACGTTCACCGCTGGCAGATATGGCAAAGGTGAAAGTGATTATATAAATTGTCCAATGAATAAAGAAGAGTATTATACGTTTATTGATGCTCTTGTTTCTGCTGAACGAGTGGAAGTGCATTCTTTTGAAAAGAAGGAAATATTTGAAGGTTGTATGCCTGTTGAAGTTATGGCTTCTAGAGGAAAAGATACATTAAGATATGGTCCGCTTCGTCCGGTTGGGCTTGTGTGTGATGACGGAACAAGACCATTTGCGGTTGTTCAACTTCGAAAAGAAAGCACTGAAAATGAACTTTATAACATTGTTGGGTTTCAAACAAATTTAAAATTTGGCGAACAAAAACGAGTGTTCTCAATGATTCCGGCTCTTAATAATGCAGAGTTTGTAAAGTTTGGGGTTATGCACAGAAACAGTTACATTTGCGCTCCAAAGTATCTAAATTCAGATTTTAGCGTTAAAGGAATTGACAATTTATATATTGCAGGTCAACTTTCTGGTGTTGAGGGATACATGGAAAGTACGGCTAGTGGGCTTATTGCGGGAATGTCACTTGCAAGCAAAATAAATGGTGAAAGTCTTGCAATTTTGCCTAAAACAACTATAATTGGAAGTATAGTAAACTATCTCACAACTGCAAGTGCTGAAGGTTTTCAACCAATGAACGCAAATTTTGGAATACTTCCGCCACTTGATGAAAAAATTAGAGATAAGGCACTAAAAAAATTGGCTTATTCAAACAGAGCCATTAACGATATAAAAACATACAAGGAGAATTTGCCATGTTAAATTTTAGAGGCACAACTATTATTGGTGTAAAAAAAGACGGCAAAATTGTTCTTGCTGGTGACGGTCAAGTTACAGCAGGTGAACATACCATTTTTAAAGGCAATGCAAGAAAGGTTAGAAGAATTTTTAATGACAAGGTTGTTATTGGTTTTGCAGGAAGCACAGCAGATGCCTTTAACTTAAGCGAACATTTCGAAAAAATGCTTGAAAAATATTCAGGCAATTTGGAAAGAGCCGCTGTTGAACTTGCTCTTTTGTGGAGAAGTGACAAAGCCATTCGCCAACTTGATGCAATGATGATTGTTGCAGACAAAGACCAACTTTTGATTATTTCAGGAAACGGTGACGTTTTTGAACCAGAAGGTGGTGTTTGTGCAATTGGTTCTGGTGGAAACTATGCACTTTCAGCAGGAAAAGCATTATATGAAAACACAACTCTTTCAGCACGTGAAATTGCTGAAAAAGCCATGAAGATAGCAGGGGAAATTTGTGTTTACACAAACGACCATGTAACAGTTGAGGAGGTGTAATATGTCTATTGAATTATCACCAAAACAAATTGTTAGTGAACTTGACAAATATATAATTGGTCAAGACGAAGCAAAAAAAGCAGTAGCAATTGCGCTTAGAAACAGATATAGAAGAAGTAAACTTCCTCAAGAAATGAGAGAAGAAATTACACCAAAAAATATTATTATGCAAGGTCCAACTGGTGTTGGTAAAACTGAAATTGCTAGACGTCTTGCAAAACTTGTTAAAGCACCTTTTGTTAAGGTTGAAGCAACAAAGTTTACTGAAGTTGGTTATGTTGGTCGTGATGTAGAGTCAATTATTCGTGACCTTGCCGAAGCATCTGTTAGACTTGTTAAAAAAGAACGTTTTGACGAAGTTCGTGAAAAAGCCGAAAATGCAACTTATGAAAGACTTGTTCAAGCACTTTTTCAAAACTATAAAACAAAACATCCAGATATGAGTGATGATACTATTCGTGAACATATTGTTGAAGATATCAAAAATCACAAAATTGACAATGAAATTGTTGAAGTTGAAGTTGCTGAAGATAATGCTGGTCCAATGCAAATGCTTGGCGGTGGAATGGGTATGGAAATCAACATTTCTGAAATGCTTGGTGGAATCCTTCCAAAACGCAAAAAGAAAAAAAGACTTGCTGTTATTGATGCCAAACACGTGTTCTTAAACGAAGAAAGTGAAAAACTTATTGATATGGACAATGTGTCTGCTGAAGCAATTAGACGTGCAGAACAAGATGGCATTGTGTTTATTGATGAAATTGATAAAATTACAGGAAAAAATAGCAATGGTGGTGGACACGGCCCAGATGTTTCAAGAGAAGGCGTTCAAAGAGATTTGCTTCCAATCGTTGAAGGTTCAACTGTAACAACAAAATATGGTCCAATCAGAACTGATTTTATTTTGTTTATTGCAGCGGGTGCATTCCATTTATCTAAAATTGAAGACCTTATTCCAGAACTTCAAGGACGTTTCCCAACAAGTGTTACTTTGAACAGTATTAAATATGACGATTTTGTTAAAATTTTGTCAGATACTCAAAATTCATTACTTCTTCAATATGAAGGTTTGCTTTCAGTTGATAACATCAAGTTAGATTTCACTAAAGATGGTATTGAAGAAATTGCAAAGATTGCAGTTTTAGCAAATGAAACAAACGAAAACATTGGAGCAAGACGTCTTCATTCAATTATGGAAAGTTTGCTTGAAGATGTGTCATTCAATGCAACTGGTGACCATCCAGTGATTGTGATTACTGTAGACAAAAAATATGTAAACGAACATCTTGACAATATTTGCAAGAAGTTTGATTTAAGAAAATATATTCTTTAATAAAAGGAGATTAGGTTTATGTTGAATGCAGGTATTATGACAGATGAAGAATTTGATGAAATCATTTCTTCAAAAGAATTTTGTATTTGTGATTTTTCGGCTTCTTGGTGTGGACCATGCAGAATGATGGCTCCAATTTTAGAAGATATTTCAGACAAATATAAAGGAAAGTATTATTTTTATCAAATTGATATTGATAGTGCTGAAGAACTTGCAAACAAGTTCAATATAACAGCGGTTCCAACAATCATCATTTTTAACAAAGGCAAAGAAATTTCTAGAACATCTGGTTATATGGACTTTGATGAGACCGAAAGATTTATTTTAAATGCAGTAAAAAAATAAAAAGAAGAAACGAGCAATCGTTTCTTTTTTTTGCATAAAATCGCAAAATTTATGTCAAAAAGTTGAAATTTTAATAAAATTTTTAACATTTTTGCGATAAATTTTTAAAAGAGTATTGATTTTTTATAAAAATAGTTATATTATTATAATAAGCAAAAGGGAGATATTTTATGGAACAAAAAACTTATTATTTAGATAACGCAGCAACCACTCCAATTTTGCCAGAGGCTTACAAAAAAATGCTTGAATGTTATGCTACAGTAAATGGCAATAACTCAAGTTTGTATGCACTTGGCAGAGAGGCTAACGAGGAACTTGAAATCGCTCGTGAAAAGGTTGCAAAAGCAATCGGTGCAGACACAGATGAAATCTTCTTCACATCTGGTGGAACCGAAGCAAACAACTGGGCAATAAAAGGTATTGCCAGAGCAAACAAGTCAAGAGGTAATCACATCATCACTTCTCAAGTTGAACATCCTTCAGTTTTAGAATCTTGCAAAGAACTTGAAAGAGAAGGTTTTAAAGTTACTTATGTGCCTGTTGATGAATATGGTGTTGTTGACTATGCTTCAATTATTAAAGCAATTGGTCCAGACACAATTTTAATTTCAATTATGACAGCAAACAATGAAGTTGGTTCACTTCAACCAATCAGAGCGATTGCAGAACTTGCTTTGCAAAACGAAGTGTATTTCCACACAGATGCTGTTCAAGCAATTGGTGCACTTAATATTAATGTTAAGGAACTTGGCGTTGACCTTTTAACAATTTCTGCTCACAAGATTAACGGACCAAAGGGTGTTGGTGCACTTTATGTTAAAAAAGGAACAAAAATTGAAAAATTTATGGCTGGTGACGCTCAAGAATCTGGTTTAAGAGCAGGCACTGCAAACGTTCCTGCTTGTGCAGGTTTTGGTGTTGCTATTGAAGAAGCAACAACGAACCTCGATGAAAAAGTTCGTGAAGTTAGAGTTGTTAGAAAATACTTCCAAAAGAAAATTTCAGAAGCAATTCACAACATTGCTTTAAACGGACACCCAACTCAAAGACTTGCAAACAACTGTTCAATTACTTTTGAAGGTGCTGAATCTGAAGCGGTTGTTATGCTTCTTGATAGTGTTGGAATTTACGCTTCAGGTTGTGCATATGGCTTTGGCTCAAACGCACCATCTCACGTTTTGGCAGCAATGGGCAAAGATATCGAAACAATCCGTTCAACCGTTAGATTTACATTTGGTTCAGACATCACAAAAGAAGACGTTGATGAAATGGTTGAAACAATCAGAAAGGCTGTTAAGAAAATTAGAAGCATTTCTGCTATAAGAATCTATAAAAATAAGGTGGAGTTGTAATATGTATTCAGAAAAAATTATGGAAGAATTTTATAATCCACAAAACTATGGCGTAATCAAAGGCGCTAACGGTGTTGGAAAGGTTGTATCTGATATCGGAAGTGAGATTATAAAAATTTATATTAGTGTTGAAGGAAAAAAGATTGTGGATGCACAATTCCAAACTTTTGGTGGAGTTGTTGCTATTGCTTGCACAAGTTTTGCTGCAAGACTTATGAAGGGTAGAACCCTTGACGAAGTTTTAAAATTTACACCAGCACACATTTTGGAACTTGCAGGTGAAGTTCCTGAAAACAAAATGTATGTTGTTCAAGCAGTTGTAAATGCAATGCATGGTGCAGTTGATAACTACTACAATAAAAATTAATAATTATAAAGACTGGTTTTTTGCCAGTCTTTTATTTTGAAAATCAATAATTATTATTTTATAACAATATAAATAAAAAGATTTAAAACTGACCCTTGTTTTTTGCTTGACTTTGTTAATGCGAAATTTGTAATATTAGTGCAGGTGGATTATGAAAAAAGAAAATAAACTTATTAGTTGGTATAAAAATTTTAATGAAAAACACAAGAAACTTTGCGAAATTGCAAGGTTTGTTATTGTTGGTGGAATAGCAACACTTGTTGATATGTTTGTTATGGGTGTTATTTTATATTTGTTTGAGCCAGACCTTTATCCAAAATTTTATAACGTATGGATTGGTGGTGGTGACCCAAAAACAATTGCAACTGTTGTTGGAACAGGTGTTGGCTTTATTGTCAGTTTGGCTGTTAACTATTTGCTTTCAGTTATATTTGTTTATGAAGACAAAGGAAACTCAAAAACACTTAAAGGAATTGTTCTTTTTGTTGTTTTAAGTGTTATTGGTCTTTTGATAAATATGGCAGGTATGTGGCTTGGTTATGATGTTTGTAAAATCAACGAATGGGTAACAAAAATCATTATGACACTTGTTGTTCTTGTTTATAACTATGTTACAAGAAAATTGTTTATTTTTAAAGCAAGCACACCTTCTCAAGTTGAAAGCGAAAACTCAAATGTTTCTGAAAATTAAAAGGTAAACACATCCAAATTATGGGTGTGTTTTTTTATTAAATATTTTTTATCACATATGTATAATTTTGTCGAAACTACGCAAACTAGAGGCAAGGAGGTGCATATGGAAAATTTTTGTAGAGGCATGGGCTGGGGTGTTGCTCTAGGTGTTTGTATTGGTGGTATTATTGTTGCTAAAAACAGACGTCTTGCGAACAAAATCAAAGAAGGTCTTTCTGATATGGAAGACAAAATTGAAGAAGCCAAAGGCAACATTGCAGAAAAACTTCAAGAAACTGACTGCAACTGCTTGTTTGATGATGGTAAACAAAAATCTAAAAACAACTGCTCAAAGTAAAATTTTGACAGTTATGAATGATTAAAGTTTTTAAAAAACTTAAAAATCGTTCAAAAAAATTAGACATATCATTTAATTTATGTTATGATTTTTATGTAAATTGTTGTGAGAGGTGCTCGGTGAAGATTTTATCGCTTGATATTGGAACTGTTAGAATCGGCATTGCTGCTTCTGATATTATGGAAATTATCGCATCTGCTTACGAAGTTTATAGAAGAAAATCTTTAAAAGAAGACGTTGTTCATATTGTTCAACTTGTTTCAGATTTAAGTGTTGGTGAAATCGTTATTGGTTTGCCTCTAAAAATGGACGGAACAGAAGGGCAAAGCGTTGAAATGGCAAAGAGTTTCGGAGATGAACTTGCAAAGTATGTGAATGTTCCAATAATTTATCAAGATGAAAGGCTTTCAACAGTGACCGCTCAAAAGATTCTTATTGAATCTGGCATGCGCAGAGAAAAACGCAAAGATAAAGTTGACGCTATTGCCGCAACAATTATATTGCAAACATATCTTGATAAGAAAAGTAATATGAAAGTTTGATTTGCATAAAATAAAAAATAGGAGTGAAAATTATGGCAGATGAAGAAAAATTAAATGATGAAAATCTTCCTGAATCAATGGAACACATGGAAGAAGATGATGACGATATCGTTACTTTGCTTTCTGCAAATGGTGAAGAAATTGATTTCGTTGAAATTGCAGGCATTGCTTACAAGGGTTCATTCTATGCAATTTTGCAACCAGTTGAACTTCTTGATGGCATGGATGATGACGAAGCATTGGTATTCAAAGTAACAAGAGGCAAAGATGGTGAAGATAAGTTTGAAATCGAACTTGATGATTCAGTTATTGATGCCGTATTTACTGAATATAACAGACTTCTTGATGAAGCAAATGCTGGTGGCGACACTGCAAAATAAGAATAAAATTCTTAAAAAAAAACCAACCTTTTTATAAGGGTTGGTTTTTTTCTTTTCTCAAAAAGCAGGTTTGGTTGTCGAATAAAAGACTATTTTGTTTGACATTTGTTTTGGCTAAAGTTTATAATTTGCGTGTATAGTGGAGGATTATATGAAAAAGTTAAAAAATTTAGTGGCAGCGGTTCTTCTTGCAGTTTTTTCAACTGTATGTTTTTCTGCTTGCTCAAATAAGGATAATAGTGGCACAGGTGGAAGCACACCACCGCCAACACCTCAAAAAACAAAACAAGAATTGGCTGTTGAATCATTAACAGCAGCACAAACAAATTTGCTTGGAGATAAAAAGTTTAAACAAACCTTTTCATCAAAGGTAGTTTATGCTGATGACACTGAAGTTACAGCAGAACATGATGGTGCTGTTTATGGCGAGGGAATTGTTAGTGTAACAACCAATCTTGAGGAAACAGCAGAAATTAATTATTTTGTTATGTCTGATTCTTTGAAGAATTATTTTGAATCATACGAAGTTTCTGGTGATAATTATGTTCGCAAAGTTTATGACCAATCAACTATGAAATATCGTTCTGAATATTTAACAAAAGAAAACAAACTTTCAAAAATCTATAATGAAACAAGGATTGATTGTGGAATTTTGGATATTATTGAAATGTTTGAGGCTGACACGGCAAATCAATATGTTCACGCCTATGATTTTAAAGAAGAAAATAATTTAGAAACCGTAACATACACAAGAACAAAAGAAAATGCTGAAATTTTAACATTAACAATCACAATCCAAAATGGTAAATTTACTTCTTTTGAAAGAAAAACTCAAGATTTAGTTTTAGACCAAACTGTTACAATTTCTTCAGTTATAACTTATGAAAATTGTGATTTGGAACTTGATATTGATGACTATCTTGAAAATTCATTTAATGCGTTAAGTTATCTTTCAAATATTATTGATACAGTTGAACTTGGCGAATTAAAAAATCAAGTTGTTAACACAGAAGTTGCAACAGAAGGTAACGAAGAATCTGAAAAATATACAACTAAATATGCGAATGATTATGGCAACGAAAAACTTTTATTCACAAAAGAAGGTGTTCAAAAACCTTTAGCATATTACGATTCTCGCAGAATCAGTGAAGATGACTTTTATGCTAAATTAAAAGATTATGATTTTGATGCTAACACTTATGTTGAAACAAAGGTTACTTATGAAGACTTTTTGAGCATTTATGCGGAAACTGATGTTGATTATGCTCTCATTAAAGAGTTATATGTTATTGCAAATGATTCAAGTGATTACACATTCACAATTAAAATGGTTGACGGAATTTATGTTTACACACTTGAAGCAACTGAAGATGCAATTGAGCAAGGAGTTGACTTCACAAAACTCGTTTTAAATATTGATGATGACTCACTTGTTAGTGCAATAAGAGTAAGCGGTGATGTGACTACAACTTACACATATTCTTATGAAATTGTTGAAATTGTTTTAGATACAACAGGCTTTGTAGAAGTTGTGGAATAAATTAAATTAACACCAAGGGGATAAAGTTTTAATGAAGTTGTTTTTAAAGATTTTTATTGCCATGGTTTTAATTGCACTCTTGTCTCTTGGTGGGGTGTTTATATATCAAACCATAAAGGGCAGGGGCGATGAAGCCAAGGCTTTAGAGTATCTAAAAGAATGTTATGGTAATTATGAAAATGCTCTCGATGAGTTTACTGTTTCATATTCTTATAAAACAGAACAAAGAGACGGAAGTCAAAAGGTTATCACAACAACAAAAAATATAATTCGTTATGAAAATAAAACTAAAAAAGTTGTGTATGTTAACTATGATAACTATGGCAAAGTGATTAGTATTAACTATATTGAGTATGAAGTCGGCAGTTCATCAATAATTAAAAAAGATTATGGAACATACACAAAAGGTAAAACAAATTTTAAAGAAACAACAATTTCAGTTGCTGATTATGAGGCAGAATGTCAAACACATCCAGAAATTGTTATGAAACGAACAATTGATAAAATTAATGATTTTGTTTCAAGAAAAGACAGACCATCTGATTATGGTGAAACAGAGTGTAAAATTGAACTTTCAACCAACGTGTTTACTCAAAAAAAAGCAATCAATTTAGAGTTTTCTAACAACGAAACAGTAGATAAGATTTGGGAGAAAAATGAACACTTTGGTGTTGTTACAATAAAAAACAATAAACTTCTTGAATATAAATATAAATACGACAAAGTTTATTCAGGCACAGGCGTTAGTGGTGAAAACCATTTAACAGAAAGTGCTGCTTACGCCTATGAAAAAGTTCCATTTAATGTAGACGACATATATGATGAATATTTGGGAGAAAAGGACTAGCGTTTGCTAGTCTTTTTGTGTGATTAAAATATGTTTGACATAAAAATCTTGTATGATATAAAATGTGCTTGTAGTATTGTAGTATATTTTAGGAGATTACAAATGAAAAAATTAAAAAAGATTCTTGTTATGCTTGTAGCCGTTGTTTTTTCGGCATCATTTTTAGTTGCCTGCACAAATAAAGACGATGGCAATAATGGTGGAAACGAAAATGTTTCAACAGAAGTTCAAACACTACAAAAAGTTTATGATGATTTAACAGAAGATGGTGTGCCAAACCACAAGGGAAGTAACATTATAGTTGAATACACCAAAACTGGTTCAATCAAGTCAACAGAAACTGCTGAAGTTTCTTATTCTGAAGATGATGGGATTGAAAAGGTTTATGTTGCTGGTGATGTTGACCAATATGTTGAATATAGAAAAGTTGCTGGACAATATATCAGAAAGATTTATGATTTGAGTTCAAAGTCTTATGAACAAACAATTGTAAAAGAAGATGAGTATATTAATAATTTAACAGCCGTTGGAACTGCTATTGGATACACAAAAAACCTTCTTGACTCATTCAAGAATGATTTTGAAAGTTTTAATGTTGGCGTTGTTGAATATGAAATGATTGAAAACAAAACAACAAAAACAATCGTTTTTGAAATTTCTTATACAATAACAAACACTGAAGTTGAAGAGTCTGCCACTGAAATTAAATTTACAATCAAGAATGGCAAACCATCTAAACTTGAAAATACAGTAATTTATAAAGATGGAACATACAGAGTGTATGAGGATACCTTTACATTCGGAACAGAAGATGTTGTTTTTGATGTTTCTGACTATGGTTTAAAAGTTGACGCTGAAGAAGAAGTTGAAAGAATGTATGATGAGTTTAAACAAAATGGAGGAATGGTAAATCACATTGCTTCGGGTGTTCAAACAGGCACAGAGGTTCAAGAATTAACTTCAACAGTAAAATATTCTCGCGACACCAATGTTGAAAAGATTCATTACAACACAACTATTGCAAATACAGAAAAATATTGTGAAATCACAACAAACGCAACAACTAGAACAGCAAAAGAATATAGTGCTAGCACAAAAACATATACATCAGGAGATGTGACTGATGAAAACTATGTTCTTGCAATGTCAAATTTCTATCTTGAAGTTGCAGGATATGAATATTTTAATGCGTATGCAACTGCAAAAATTCAAATTACTGAAGCAAAAATATCGGGTTTGTTATATTCTGATGGGTTATATGTTTTCACAATCACTGGAAAATTGAACACAACTAGAAATGTTGAATTTGTTTTAAATGTAAAAGGTGGCAGAATTATTTCTATGAGCAATGTTTATACTGCTGAAGATGGAACTATTTTAAGTTCATTAAAAATTAATTACACATATAACACATCAACAGTAATTTTTGATACCTCAGAATACACTGAAGTGTAATAACTATAAAAGTATATATTTGTTATGTTATTATAACCAATATATACTTTTATTTTGTTATATTTCTAATTTTGATAAATTTATTATAAAAATTGTAAAAAATTATTGCAAAACAAGAATCTTTGTGGTAAAATCTTGCTATCACACATTTGTGGTGATGTTTTTGGTGTTGCACAAAATTAAAATTTTTGAGTGATTTTGTGTTCCAAAAGCAGGTGACCCACAAAGAGGGATAAACAAAAGGAGAGAAAAAATTATGGCAGTTGTATCAATGAAACAACTTCTCGAGGCTGGTGTTCATTTTGGTCATCCAACAAGAAAATGGAATCCAAAAATGAAAAAATACATCTTCACAGCAAGAAATGATATTTATATTCTTGACCTCGAAAAAACCGTTACTTTGATTGATGAAGCATATGCTTTCGTAAAATCAACAGTTGAAGCAGGCGGTAACATCTTGTTCGTAGGAACAAAAAAACAAGCCAAAGAAGCCGTTATTGAAGAAGCACAAAGAGCAGGAATGTTCTACATGGGCAACAGATGGCTTGGTGGCACACTCACAAACTTCAAAACAATCAGAAGCAGAGTGGACAGACTTGCTAAATTAAACCAAATGGAAACAACAGGTGAGTTTGACCTTCTTCCTAAGAAAGAAGTTCTTGAACTTAAAGCAGAAAGACAAAAACTTGAAGATAACCTTGGCGGTATCAAAGAAATGAGAAGTCTTCCAGCAGCACTTTTTGTTGTTGACCCAGGCAAAGAATACATCGCAGTTCGCGAAGCAAAGAGCCTTGGAATTCCTATCGTAGCATTGGTTGACACAAACTGTGACCCAGATGATGTTGACTATGTTATCCCAGGTAATGACGATGCTATCCGTGCAGTTAAACTTATCGCTGGTGCAATGGCAGACGCTTGCATTGAAGCAAAAGAAGGCGAAGAAGGACTTGCAAGAATTAAGGCCGCTGAAGCAGAAGCCGCTCAAGCTGAAAATGCACAACCAACTGAAGCAGTTGCTGAAGTTGCAGAAACTGAAACAGAAAATAATTAATTTAATTTGTTTTATTTAAGGAGAAAATAATATGGCATTTACAGTTAAAGATATCACAACACTCAGAGAACAAACCGGTGCAGGTATGCTCGATTGCAAAAACGCACTCACAGAATGTGACGGCGACCTTGCTAAAGCAGCAGATTGGCTTCGTGAAAAGGGTATTGCAAAAGCCGCTAAAAAGGCTTCTAGAATTGCAGCAGAAGGTTCAGTATTCCTTTATAACCACATGAATGGTAAAATCGGCGTTATGCTTGAACTCAACTGTGAAACAGACTTTGTTGCTAAAAACGAAGACTTCCAAGCACTTGGTCATGACATTTGCTTACATATTGCAGCAAATGCTCCAAAATATGTTTCAAGAGATGAAGTTGATGCTTCAGAAATTGAAAAAGAAAGAGAAATTTTGAAAGCACAAGTTATCAACGAAGGCAAGCCAGAAGCAATGGCTGACAAAATTGTTGATGGCAAAATTGGCAAATTCTACAAAGACATTTGCTTGCTTGAACAACCATTTGTTAAAAACCCAGACATCACTGTTGAACAACTTGTTAATGATTCAGTTGTAAAAATTGGTGAAAAGATTTCTGTTAGAAGATTTGCTAGATTTGTTATGGGTGAAGGTCTTGAAAAGAAGAACGAAAACTTCGCTGAAGAAATTGACAAACAAATGAAGGCTTAATTAAAATCAAAAAACACCGAATTTTCGGTGTTTTTATTTTGTTTTTTAACATAAAGTGCATTATAAGCATAGTTTTGAAATGTGTTTCTTTGTTTGTTTTCGAAAAATGATTGATAAATAGCAAAAAATCTTGTATATTATATATGAGAAAAAGGAGATTATTAAACTATGAATTCAAATAATGAAAATGTAAACTTAATTTTTATGGAGTTTGAAGAAGAACTTGCAAAAGCAGTTAAACATTATGAAGGTGAACTTGCATCTGTTCGTGCGGGCAGAGCAAACCCTCATATTTTAGATAAAATTTTGGTTGATTATTATGGCACACCAACTCCAATTGGTCACATGGCAAATGTTTCTGTTCCAGAAGCAAGACAAATTATGATTTCTCCATGGGATGTTTCAAATGTAAAAAATATTTCAAAGGCAATCATGGCTTCTGACCTTGGAATCACACCAACTGATGATGGTCGTGTTATCAGACTTAATTTTCCAATGCTTACTGAAGAAAGAAGAAGAGAACTTGTTAAAAGCACAAAAAAACTTGTTGAAGATACTAAAGTTGTTTGCAGAAATGCTCGCCGTGATGCAATTGAAGCAATCAAAAAACTTAAAAAAGATAGTGAAATAACAGAAGATGAATCTGCAACTTATGAAAAAGAAGTTCAAAAGAAACTTGATGAAATTTCTGCGAAAATCGATAAGATGATGGAAGAAAAAGAAAAAGAAATTATGCAGGTTTAATATGTTTGATATTTCGTGTGTTATTGGGCTCGAGCCTGAAAAGGCTGTCGCCAAATTAAACGAAAATGCTATTCAAAAGATAGAGATAATAAAAAACTCTAAACATAATGATTTGTGTGACACCACACTTGTTTGCAGTGCAAAGTGGACGGGTGATGTGGTCACTCTTGTTTGTGGTGAGTTTTATTTGGACATAAAGGAGTAAATATGTTTTTTAGAAAGAAAAAACGAAAAGCAGATTTAACAAATTTGCCAAAGCATATTGCATTTATTTGTGATGGAAATAGAAGATGGGCAAGGTCAAAGGGTCTTCCTACTTTGCTGGGTCACAAAGAAGGTGTTGAGGCAATTAAAAGGGTTATTCGCAGAGCATCTGAAATTGGTCTTGAAAACCTTACTTTTTTCTGTTTTTCGACTGAAAATTTTGATAGAAGCAAAGAAGAAGTTGATTATTTATTCAACTTGTTCAGAGAACTTAAAAACATGAAAGATAATTTTATAAAGCATGACTATAAGTTCCATCACACAGGTGATAAATCACTTCTTCCACAAGATATGCTAGATATAATTGATGAACTTGAAGATGCGACTAAAGATTGCAAAAAAGGTATTGTTAATATTGCCATGGCTTATGGTGGAAGAAATGATATTGTTAATGCCACAAAAAAGATGATTAAAGATAACGTTAAGCCAGAAGATATCACTGAAGCATCTTTCAAAAAATACTTAACAACTGGAGATTCTCCTGATGTTGACCTTTTGGTTAGAACTAGTGGAGAAAGAAGAATTAGTGGCTTTATGCTTTATAACATGGCTTATGCAGAACTTTATTTTGTTAAACATCATTGGCCATCATTTAAGGCAGAAGACGTTGATGATTGCATTGCTGAATATCAAAGCAGACACAGAAGATTTGGCAAATAGGAGGGTTTTATGTTACAAAGAACTATCACTGGTGCAATGATTTTTGTTATAACCCTTGCATTTGTTCTTTTAAAAATGGTTCATGCGTTGTTTTTTGACGCATTTGTTTTGATGATTGTTTACGCCGCACTATATGAAACAATTGGTGCATACAAAAATGCAGAAAAAAAGCCATATATGGTGGCTCTTTATGCACTCCCTGCGCTGATGTGTTTGGTGTTTTATTTAGAACAATCAATTTTACATTCATTGATTTATGTTTTATTGATGGCAGTTGCAGTTCTGGTATATTCACTCACTGCAGATATCATTGGGTTTGCACAAAAAAGAAAGAAGGGCGTTGTTGAACAAGATGTTAATGTTTTGAACTCAACATTGTTCGAAAGAACAAAAATCACAATGCAAATTGTGGCTTATCCATTGATTCCACTTGCGTTTATGTTTGCACTTAATCACTTGCCATACGAAATTGGATATATTGGAATCATTTTGATTTTTGTTGTATCTATGCTCACAGATACCTGTGCTTATTTTGTTGGAATGCTTTTTGGAAAAACAAAGTTTATTCCAGAAGTTTCACCAAAAAAGACAGTTGCTGGCGTGGTTGGTGGGCTTTTAGGTGGTGTTATTGGAGCACTTGGATGTTTCTTCTTGTTCTATTACACCGATATGTTCACAGCGCTAAATATTGCAGGAATGGGCAAGTCAATGGCAGCAATGCTTATCATTGCAATTGGTGGTTCATACATCAACCAACTTGGTGATTTGATTGCTTCTGCTCTCAAAAGAAAAATTGGAATTAAAGACTTTTCACACATTTTCCCAGGACATGGTGGTTTTATGGACCGAGTTGACGGAATGATGTTTGTGTCTACATTTATTTATATAATTCTTGTTTTGTTTTTTGTATAATACTAATTTTTTGTCATAAAATTTAATAAGGAGAAGAAAATGACGACCTTTATATATATTTTGCTTGCACTTGTTGTTTTGCTTGTTATGATAACCGTGCATGAATTTGGACATTATTGTGCTGGTAAGATTTTTGGTTTTAAGATAAATGAGTTTTCTATTGGTTTTGGACCAGCCTTATATAAACGAACAAAAAAAGATGGTGAAGTTTTTGCTATAAGAGCGCTTCCTTTGGGTGGTTTTTGTGCATTTGAAGGTGAAGATGAAGAAGGAAATGGTGAAGATGGAAAGCCAAATCCTGAAGCGTTTAACAATAAACCAGGTTGGAAACGACTTATTGTTTTGCTTTCTGGTGTTGCATTTAACTTTTTATTTGGAATTTTAACAGCAGCAATTTATTTGATGGTTACAGGATTTTCAGTTCCAAAAATTTCAGGCGTGGTTGACACTTCTGAAACAACAGGTTCTGGCTTGCACTCAAATGATATTATTGTGGCTGTTGATGGAAAAACTGTTGAAGCATATCGTTCATTTAACGACCTTTTAAAAGGTTATGAAGAAGGTGAAAAGTTTACAATCACAGTAAATAGAAATGGTGAACTTGTTGATGTTCAGTCGCAAAGACGCAAATATGAATCATTTTATTATGTCTATGATTCAAGCAATTTTATTGATAAACTTTTTGTAAAAAATCAAGATAATCAAATTGTAAAACTTGAGATGTCTGACTTTTTGATGGGAGTTATGGGTTCAACAGAAGGCACTGATTCTGACGCTCTTTTAAAAACATATCTATCAACTATTTACAAAAATGCTGAAGGCACACAAACTTATGAAAATGATGTTCAATCGCTCATTGATGGTGGTTCATTCATAAAGGTTTCATCTAGCGTAAACATGGGAATTTCTTTTGTTTATGAACATGAAACATACGGATTTTTTGAGTCTTTAGGAAAGGCATGGCCATTCAGTTTCTATCTTTGTGATTTGATTTTGGATGCACTTGGTGGATTGTTTACAGGTTCAACTCAATTAAAGGATATGGGTGGAACAGTTACTGCCGTTGCACAAATTGCTGAAATTAGTCAAATGGGAATCAGTTATTTCTTGCTTTTGTTGCCACTTCTTGCTATGAACTTGGCACTCTTTAATGTTTTACCAATTCCATCACTTGATGGTGCAAGAGCAGTGTTTGTGTTAATTGAAATGATTTTCAGAAAGCCAGTTAACAGAAAAATTGAAGGCTGGATTCACACTGTTGGATTATTTTTATTGCTCGGGCTTGTGATATTCTTTGATATATATCACTTTGCAGTTGCAGCAAGGTTATTGATTTAATAAAATTTTTCGTGTATAATAGCGGTATGGAAAATTTTATTGAAGCACTTAACAAATATACAAATAATGAATATAAATTTATGTTGAAATCTGCACTCTTGCAAAAGGATGCAGATTTTTGCGTGATTGAAATTTTTTATAAAGATGGAACGATTTTAACAAAAGAGAAAAAAGAAGAAATTTTCAAATTTGCTACAGATATGTTTCCAAAGCAGTTTAAGTATGAAATTAAATACATAAAAAACTTTATAAGTGAAGAACGCATAACTGAAGATTTTGCAGTGTTTATGAAAAAAACATTCCCATCAATCACATATAAAATTGAAAGTGTAGAACTAAAAGAATTGAAGTTTTTTATTAAAATTGATGTAGACAAAACATTCTTTGAAAGAGCAAAACAAAAACATTTTTGCGAAACTGTTGAACAATATTTTAAAAAACTTTATGAAGATTATGACTTTGAATGTTCAATAAAACAAGATGAAGTTTATGTTGAGGATGAACTTGAACTTTTGAAAAAATCTTATGTTGAAGAAGATGTTGATATTTACGCTAAAAGAAAGATTGAAATAACAAATCTTGTTCCGATTGTTGGTGCAGAGATTGATGTGCCTGCAGATTATATTATGGATAAAACATCTCCAGAAGAATCAGTTGTTGTTTGTGGAACGATAAAATCTGTGAAAGAAGTTATTTTAAAACCAAGAACCAGAAAACCAAAAGAAGGTGAGGTTGAAAGTGATTCTCAAGAAACATCTGAACAACAAGAAGTTCAAGAACCTGAAGTTCAAGAACCTGAAGAAATTGATGATGGCAAACCAAAATACCAAAGAAAAATGTATAAGTGGACACTTGAAGACTTTACTGGCTCATTGGGATGTGTGTTTTTTTCAAACAAAGAAAATCAAGCACGAGTTGAAAAACTTGAACCAGGTTCGGTTGTTGTTTTCCGTGGAAAACTTGAGGATGACAAGTTTTCAAAAGGGGTTTCTTTGATGGTTAAGGATATAGCATATTGCTCGCTTCCTGAAACATTTGAAGAGTATATTGAATATCGAAAAGAAAAACCATTTTATGAGTTTGTTCAACCAGAAAAAGTTGTTACTTATGCTCAAGATAATTTGATGAATTTTGCTGAAGAAAAGAAAGTTCCAGAATATTTGCAAAACAAAACCTTTGTATGTTTTGACTTTGAAACAACTGGTTTAAAATATGAAAATGGCGATAAAATAGTTGAAATAGGTGCTGTTAAAATTGAAGATGGAAAAATCACTGAAAAGTTTATGTGCTTTGTTGACCCTGAAAAACCAATACCAGCAGAAGCCTCAGCAATAAGTGGTATTTTTGATGAAGATGTTGCGGGGGCTCCAAAAGATTATGAGGCATTGCAAGACTTCTACAAATTTACTAGAGGTGCAATTTTGACAGGTTATAATATTGCTGGTTTTGATATGCGATTTTTGGTTGGACAAGGAAAGTCCGCTAGATGGAATTTTGATAACGAAGTTGTTGACACAATTGACCTTGCAAGAAAGTATGTCTTTGGCGTTAAAAACTATAAACTTGGAACAATTGCAGAAAAACTTGGAGTTGTTTTAGATAATGCACATAGGGCGGTTTATGATGCGATTGCAACTGCTGAAGTGTTTATTAAACTATCCGAAAACCTAAAAAGTTAACAAAACGCTTAAATTTTGCAAAAAAACCTGTTAAAAATAGCAACAGGGCTTGCAAAAATTGAATTTTAGTTATATAATAAACATAGACGATGGCTTGATTTTTGGGAGTGGTGAAAACCACTCCTAAAATTTTGTAAAAAATTTTAAGGAGAAAAGTATGTCAAAGATTGCAGAAATTGTTGAAAAACTCGTAACTCCAATTGCTGAAGGCCTTGGTTGTGAAGTGGTTGAAGTTGAGTTTGCAAAAAAATATAATGGAGATAATCTAACTGTGTTCATTGACAAAAAGGGTGGTGTTACACTTGAAGATTGTGAAGCCGTTCATAATGCGATTGATGCTCCACTTGATGAATGTGACCCAACAAATGGAAAGCCTTACACACTCAATGTTTCTAGCCCTGGAATTGATAGACCAATTGTTACTGATAAAGACTACACAAGAAATCTTGGTGAAGAACTTGAAGTTAAGTTATTTCAGGCTATTGAAAAGAAAAAAGTTTTCGTTGGAAAATTAGTAAAGTTTGACGAAAACACCATAACACTTGAAATCGGTGAAAAAGAACAAGATTTAGAAAGAAAAATGATTTCAAAAGCAACAAAATATATAAATTTTTAGGAGAACATTATGACAAATAAAGATTTTTTCTTGGCTTTAGAAGCATTAGAAGAAAAAGGTATTGAAAAAGAATATTTTTTAGAGGCACTCAAAACAGCGTTAACAACAGCATACAAAAGAAATTTTGATGAGGTTAGACCAGTTGAAGTTGAACTTAAACCAGAAAAATATTCTATTGATATCTATGCTTATCAAACTGTTGTTGCAGAAGTAACAAACCCAGATACTGAAATTGCTCTTGAAGATGCAAAGAAAATCAAAAAGACAATCAAGATTGGTGACAGAGTTAAAGAACCAGTTTCACCAAAAGAATTTGGTAGAATTGCTGCAGGAACTGCAAAACAAGTTATCACTCAAAGACTTCGTGAAAAAGAAAAGAGTTCGGCTTATGGCGAATTTGAAAGCAAAGTTGATACTTTGATGACTGGTATTGTTAATAGAGTTGACACAGGAAATGTTTATGTTGAGTTTCCAGGAAGCAACATTGAAGGTATCATGATGTCTTATGACCAAATTGGTTCTGAAAAATACAATGTTGGTGACAGACTTAAAGTTTATGTTAAAAAACTTCGTGAAACAGCAAATGGTGTTCAAGCAATTGTTTCAAGGTCAGATGCTAGATTTGTTAAAAAATTATTTGAACTTGAAGTTCCTGAAATCAGCGGTGGTGTTGTTGAAATAATTAATGTTGTTCGTGAAGTTGGTTACAGAACAAAAATTGCAATCAATTCAAAAGACCCTAATGTTGATGCACTTGGTGCTTGCGTTGGTTCAAAAGGTGTGAGAGTTAACTCTATCGTTTATGAACTTGGCGGCGAAAAGATTGATATTATTGTTTGGTCTGATGACCCATTTGAATATATTGCCAGAGCGCTTTCTCCAGCAAAAGTTATTTCAGTTGAAATTGATGAAATTACAAAATCTGCAAGAGTTATTGTTCCAGATGATAAACTTTCTCTTGCAATTGGAAAGGGTGGTCAAAACGTTCGTTTGGCTGCAAAACTCACAAACTGGAAAATTGATGTTAAAAGTGAAACAAAAGCAAGTGAAGACCAAAAAATTGAATCTAGCCACACAGATATTGATGATATTGCAGACATTTTTGGTGGTGCAGAAGATATCAATCTTGACTAGTTGAGGAGTGGATATGTCAAACCATACACCTGAAA
Organism: Clostridia bacterium; assembly: GCA_045594425.1. GTDB lineage: Bacteria > Bacillota > Clostridia > Christensenellales > UBA1242 > RGIG1681. Next base: position 110,108 of record JAZNYK010000016.1, on the reverse strand, counting down.
GAACTTGCATTGTATGCAGAAAGAAAGGTGACAAATCAAATTTTATCAAAATTGTTAGAAACAAAAATGGTGAAGTTTTGATTGAAACCGACAAAAAGTTGGATGGCAGAGGCGCATATATTTGCAAGGATGAAAAATGTTTAAATGGATGCAAAAAAGCAAAGGCATTGAATCGTGCATTCAAAACAACAATTCCAGAAAATATTTATGAAGGTATTGTAAATGGCGGCGGAACCATGTAAAATAAAAGCATATATTGGGTTTGCGATAAAATCACGCAGCATAAAATATGGAGTTGATGATATTTTAAAATTAAAATCAGATGCACTTATTTTGGTTAGTGATTTACTAGCAAAATCTAGTTATGAAAAACTTATGGGCTTTGCACAAAAAAACAAGTGTGAAGTTATAAATTTTGGGTCAAATGATTTGGCGGAATTATTTGACGGAAATAATAGCATTAAAGCAGTGGCAATAACAGATAAAAATTTAGCCATGGCAATAAAAAAGAATATGACCAAATAAAAATAGATTGGTCGTGGAGGAAACTTTGAATAAAACAGAAAACAAAACACAATCAAATTTTGCAAACATCAAAGAAATTCAAAACCTTATCGAGCACAACAATGTTGGAAACTTGGCTGTAAGTTTAAAGGCTTTCAGACAGAAACTTAATGCAGTTGGTGCAAGGATTGTAGAAATCAAAAAGGCAGCAAGTGCAAAAGTTGTTGAAAAGCCAAAGGCTGAACCAACACCTATTGAAACAAAAAAGGTTGAACCAGCAGTTCAAGAAAAGCCTGTTGCACCTGCAAAACCTGCAGTGCCTGCAAGAGAACAAGCCACAACAAATGGTCGTGGTGGTTTTGCTGGCCAAAATAATTATCAAAATCATCAAAACGCAGGCGGTTTCAATCGTGGTCAAGGTGCTCAAAACGGTTATTCTCAAAGACAAGGTGGAAATTTTGCAGGTGGAAGACCAACGGGAAGATTTACACCAACTGGTGAACGCAGATTTGATAACAATTCTGGTGAAAGAAGACCAGGCTCTTATTCAAACGACAACAGAATCTCAAAACCAGGTGAAAGACCAGCAGGTGGTTTCCAAAGAAAACCATTTGGTGCACAAGGACAAGGAACTTCTGGTTCAGGATTTGCTCCAAGACTTCCAAGACCAACAGAAAGTTTTGATGCAAGCACTCTTGCTAAAAATAACAATAGAACAGCACCTAAAAAGAAAACCCATGACAATAATGGTGAAGGCAAAAAGTCTTTGAATAAAAAAGCACTATTGATGCGTGGATATGTTGATGGCAATGACATGGATGAAAATGACGTTGTTAGAAAACATAGCAAAAAGGCTAAAGATGAAGCAGTTGCTCAAAGAATTATTCAAAAAATCGACCATGCGGTTATCACAACAGATAATCTCACTGTTAAGATTTTGGCTGAAACAATTGGTAAGTCAGTTCCTGAACTTATGGGCAAATTTTTGCTTTTAGGTATGATGGTTAATATTAATAGCAATATTGATTATGAATCAGCCGAACTTGTTGCTTCTGAATTTGGAATTACTCTTGAAAAGAAAGTTGAAAAATCATTTGAAGAAAAACTTGCTGATAGTTTTGCTGAACAAGTTGACACAGATGAAGACTTGGTTAAAAGACCAGCAGTTGTCTGCGTTATGGGTCACGTTGACCATGGTAAAACTTCACTTCTTGACCAAATCAGAAAAACCAATGTTGTTGCTGGCGAGGCTGGTGGAATCACTCAAAGCATTGGTGCTTACACAATTAAAGTTAATGGTGAAGATATCACCTTTATTGATACCCCTGGACACGCTGCATTTACTGCAATGCGTCAAAGAGGTGCAAAACTTACAGATATTGCAATCTTGATTGTTGCTGCAGATGATGGTGTTATGCCTCAAACTGTTGAATGTATCAAGCAAATCAAACAAACAGGTTGTCCAATGATTGTTGCAATTAACAAAATTGATAGACCTGGTGCAAATATTGATAACGTAAAAACACAACTTGCAAACTATGATGTTCTTCCAGAAGAATGGGGTGGCGATGCAATTATGGTTCCTATTTCTGCAAAAATGGGACAAAACATCGACAAACTTCTTGAAATGGTTCTCTTTGTTGCTGAATATCAAAATCTTAAAGCAAATCCAAAGAGAAAAGCATCTGGTTCAATCATTGAAGCAAAACTTGACAAGGGTGTTGGTGCCGTTGCAACTGTTCTTGTTCAAAATGGAACACTCAAAGTTGGGGATTATGTTGTTGTTGGAACTTGCACAGGTAAAATACGTGCAATGATGAATGACAAAAATGAAAGAATTAAATCAGCAGGACCATCAACTGCAGTTCAAGTTATGGGTCTTTCTGGTGTTCCAAATGCAGGTGATGAACTCTTTGTTGTTGATGAAAAAATGAGTCGTCAAGTTGCGCTTGAAAGACAAAATCAAGCAAAACGTGATATGATTAAGAGTGCTGACCTTTCAATTGAAAACATGATGAACAAAATTGCTGATAGTAACTTTAAAGACTATAACGTCATTGTTAAAGCAGATGTTCAAGGTTCAGTTGAAGCACTTAAGCAATCACTCCTTGAAATTCAAAACGAAGAAGTAAAAGTTAGATTTGTTACTGGTGGCGTTGGTGCTGTTAATGAAAATGACGTTAGCATGGCACAAGCATCAAATGCACTTATTGTTGCATTTAATACAAAAACCGACTTTAAAGCAAAAGTTATTGCAGATAAATATAAAGTTGAAATCAAAAACTCAAAAATCATTTATGAAGTTATTGATTATATCACAGAAAAAATCAGCAAGATGGTTACACCAAAATACAAAGAGGTTGTTACTGGTCACGCTGAAATCAGAGCGACATTCAAGGCTAGCAAGGTTGGTCTTATTGCGGGAACTTATGTTCTTGATGGAAAAATTTCAAGAAACAGCAAGGTTCGTGTAATGCGCGGTGATAAGAAAATCTTTGAAGGTGAAATTTCAACTATTCAAAGAGAAAAGAACGAAGCAAAAGAAGTTGATGCAGGGTTTGAATGTGGTGTTACATTTGCTGGCTTCACAGACTTTGTTGTGGGCGATACATTTGAAACATACACTCTTGAAAGAATTAATTAAAAATTTAAGAGCGACATTAAAATCGCTCTTTAAATTTTAGGAGATATTTTTTATGGCAAATAACAGAATGAGTCGTGTTAACTCAGAAGTTCAAAAAGCAATTTCGTCAATTATTTCAAAATTTGATGATGTTGAACTTTCTACTTCACTTATTTCTATTATGAAAGTTGACACTTATGCGGATTTCTCACTTTCAAAAATTTATGTTAGTGTTTTTGGAAGTCCTGAAAAAAAGCAACTCGTTGTAAAAAAATTAAACGATAATAAAAAATCTATTAGATATGAACTTGCGCACAGTTTGCGTATGCGTATTGTTCCTGAACTTATGTTCGTGGTTGATGATGTTGATGAAAAGGCCGAAAGAGTTATGAAACTCTTTAAAGAGATTGAAGGAGAAGGTTCTGATGCTAAATAAAGTTGCACAAGTTTTAAAAGAATCTAAAAATGTTTCAATTTACACACATATCAACACAGATTGTGATGCACTTGGTTCAGCACTTGCTTTGAAAGAAGCATTGAATTTTTTGGGAAAGAATGTCGATGTTTATATTCACTCAAATTTTCCAGTAGCATTTCAATTTTATGGCGATTTAAGTTTCATTAACCAAAAAACTGTTGAAGGTAAATATGACCTAGCAGTTTGTGTGGATTGTGCTTCTGAAGCAAGACTTGGAAAATACAAATTCACATATAGAAAAGGTGTTAGAAAAACACTTTGCATAGACCATCATATGATGAATGAAATGTTTTGCAAAGTGAATTATGTTGTTCAGGCTTCATCAACGGCTGAAATTTTATTTGATGTTTTAAAAACATTAAAAATTCATTTCACACCAACAATTTGCAAAAATTTGCTTTCTGGCATTATGACTGATACAGGAAAATTTATGCACGGGGTTGGTGAAAAAACACTTGTTGTTGCATCAAAATTATTGAAGTTTGGGGGTATAAAAATTGAAGAAGTTTCAACACCTCTTTTTAATTCAATGTCGCTTGATGCGTTTAACTTATTGAAAAAAGTATATCAAAAAATCGAGTTTTTGGCAGATAACAGACTTGCTATTATCTTGCTTAACAGACGTGATTTTATTGATACAAACACAACACTTGATGACACTGATGCTTTTCCGGATATATTGCTTCAACTTCAATGTGTTGATTTTGGAATTTTGGCATCAGAAGATGACAAAGGCTACTTTAGAGTTTCATTTAGGTCAAAAGGTGATATCTCTGCAAGAGCGGTCGCTGAATCATTTGGTGGTGGAGGACATCCAAATGCAAGTGGATGCAAAATATTTGGTTCTTTTGATGACGTAAAGCAACAATTGATTGACAATACACTTCAAATTTTAGGATGGAAAAATGACTAATTTAACAGGTTTTGTTAATATTGTTAAACCTACAGGCATGACATCATCAGATGTTGTTTTGAAGGTTAAAAAAACACTTAAAACTAAAAAGGTAGGACATTTAGGAACTCTTGACCCGGCGGCGTCAGGAGTTCTTCCTATTGCTGTGGGAAAAGCAACAAAGTTCTTTGATTATTTTTTAAGTAAAGAAAAAGAATATGTTGCAATCGTAAAGTTTGGAATTGAAACAGATACTTTAGATAGTTTTGGAAATATAACTATCAAAGAAAGTGTTGGTGTTTCTAAACAAATGATTGAAAACGTTTTGAATAAGTTTATTGGAGATATTGAGCAGATTCCACCAAAATATTCTGCAATCAAAATTAACGGGAAAAAGGCGTGCGACCTTGCTAGAGAAGATATTTCATTTGAAATCAAACCTAGAAAGATTCATATTTTCAGCATAAACCTGTTAGATGAACTTGATAAAAATATTTTTATGTTCAAAGTTCATTGTTCCGCCGGAACTTACATTCGAACATTATTTTCGGATATTGCTAAAGAAATAGGAACAATTTCAACAACTCCGGTTATAATTAGAACTAGAAGTGGTAGATTTGGCTCATCAAACTCAATAACGCTTGAAGAACTTGAACAAACTTTAAAAATTCATACTATTGAAGATATTTTTGCAGATATAAAGAAGATTGAAGTTTCAAATGAACTCGCAAAAAAATTAATAAATGGAGTTAAAATTTCAGCGTTAGAAATGCCAGTTAAAATCAACGATAATGAAGAATGTTTGATTGTGAATGATAAGAGGTTAATTGGGTTCTATAAAGCCGAAAATAACGCTCTTGTTCAACTTGTTTATTTATATGAAGGATAGATTTATGATAAAATTTGGACCATCGGGTTTTTGTGATGATTTTTCAGAAAATAACAAATCAACTGAAGATATGCCAGCATGGTTGATTACTCATGGTTTGGACTGTTATGAACTTTCATTTACCAATGGTGTTAGACTTTCAGATGAAACTGCTGAAAAGTATGGCAAGTTATTTAAAGAGAAGAATATTGAAGTGTCAGTTCATGCACCTTACTTTATTAATTTTGCAAACCCAGACCCTATAATGATTGAAAAATCTAATATGTATATTATTGCGTGTTTACAAAAAATGCAATTATTGAAATCGAAAAAACTTGTTTTTCATCCTGGAACAATGATGAAAATGAGTAGAGAAGAGGCTTTTAAAAACACATATAATAATATAAAAGAACTTCTTAATGTTCTCGATGAATATGGGTTTAAAAACTATTTATTATGCCCTGAAACTATGGGTAAACATGGTCAGATTGGAACTGTTGAAGAAATTGCAAAAATTTGTGCATTAGATGAGAGGATTATTCCGACAATTGATTTTGGTCATGTTAATTCATTTGGTCTTGGTTCACTAAAAACCGAACAAGATTATGAAAATGTTTTTAAAATATTGAAAGATTATCTAGGTGATAGATTTAATAAAATCCATGTGCATTTTTCAAAAATAAAGTATGGAAAAAAGGGTGAACTATGTCATTTAACTTTTGAAGATAATGTATACGGACCTGAATTTGAACCACTTGTAAAGGTGTTAAAAAAGTTTAATGTTGAAGCAAACATTATTTGCGAATCAAGGGGAACTCAAACCAAAGACGCTAAAACAATGAAAAATATTTACTGTGATACTGATTTTTAATGAAAATGCATTGATTTTTACGGCTTTTTATGATAATATTACAATAGAATTTTGCTAAAGGCAAAAATGTTTATTTATGGAGGAAATATGATTACTGCAGGCGATTTAAGAAAAGGCGTAACTTTTGAATATGAAGGCAAAGTTTATGTTGTTGTTGATTTCATGCACGTTAAACCTGGAAAGGGTGCTGCGTTTGTTAGAACAAAACTTAAAAATGTTGTAACTGGTCAAGTTATTGAAATGACTTTCAACCCAGTAACAAAATTTGAAAAGGCTCAAATTGAAAGAAAGCAAATGCAATATCTTTACAGTGATGGCGACCTTTACTATTTCATGGACAATGAAACATATGAACAATTGCCACTCAACAAAAGTCAAGTTGAAGAGGCTCTTCAATTTATCGTTGAAAACATGGATGTAACAATTGCATTCTATAAAGGTGAAGCATTTAGTGTTGAACCACCAAACTTTGTAGAACTTAAAATTGTTGAATGTGAACCAGGAATTCAAGGCGACACATCTAAAGCAGGTGATAAACCAGCAACACTTGAAACTGGATTTGTTATCAGAGTTCCATTGTTTGTTGACAACGGTGACACAATCAGAGTTGACACTAGAACTGGAACATATATGTCAAGAGTTTAGTTTAAAATAAAAAATATGCCAAAATAAGGCATATTTTTTTTTGCAAAAATTTCATATACATTAAAAAATTTAAATACTTTTTACTAGAGGTGATAGAAGTGTTTAACATTTTACCCGATTGGCTGTATAACAAAATTGCTTGTGATTATGTGCTTGATTATGTCTATGAAATTAGATTAAGAGTTAACAGACCAATTGTTATTAATTACAAGGGTTGTTATAAAATAATAACAAATAAAGAAGGTTATGCAGAAGTTCCAATAATTGCAAATTTTGATTTAATAAACTATATTATTGCAGTTTCAACAAAACAATCATTTTATGCTTATAACAATCAAATCAAACAAGGATATATTACAACTGACAATGGAATTAGAATTGGGCTTTGTGGAACAGTTGTATATGACAAAGGTGAAATTGCTACAATAAAAGATATCACTTCACTAAATATAAGAATCAGTCATCAGGTGGCGAATTGTTCGGATAAAATTATAAACTTGTTATGTGTTAATGATGTGGTTAAAAACACTCTTATAATCTCGCCACCGGGGGCTGGAAAAACTACGCTTGTTAGAGATGTTGTAACAAAACTATCTAATGATAAAAAGATTAATAATATTTTGGTTGTTGATGAAAGATTTGAAATTGCAGGAAATCAAAAAAATAATGCTTGTTATATTGGTGATTTTGTTGATGTTATTTCTGGCTCTGATAAATGGTATGCTTTTAATGAAGGGTTAAAAACAATGGCACCACGAGTGATGGTTACTGATGAAGTTTCAAAAGAGCAAGATATTGAATCAATAAAACAGGCAATAAAGTCTGGTGTAAAAGTTATAGCAACTGCACACGCTGAAAATATTAATGAACTTAAATTTAAAAAATATTTTTCATCCGTTTTAAATGATAAGTATTTTGAACGCATTGTGGTGCTTTCAAAAAGACAGGGGGTTGGAACAATTGAAGGTGTTTTTGATGAAAATTTAAGAGGATTGTATTTGCCATATATATTATGAAAATCATAATTACAATTTTAATAATAATTTGTAGTTGGATTGTTGGCTACTCATATAAACAAAAATTTATTGAAGAAGAAAAATTGCTGTTATTAATAAAAGAATATCTGGGGTTTTTAAAAACAAATATTGTGTTATTTAAAAACAATATCATTGATATTAACAATCAATATATAATTATGCATAAAAATAAAAACGCAAATAATTATAAAATATATTTAAAAAATAGTAATTATGAGATATTTGATATTGAAAAAATTAAAATTACAATAACAAAAAAAGATGTTCAAAATGTGATTGTAAATTATTTAGAAAACCTTGGAAAGTGTGAGTATGAACTAGAAAAAGAACGATTAGATTTGTTTTTAAATTTTATAAATGATGAATTAAAAAATAATAAAAACAATCAAAAAGAAAAGGGGGATTTATATTATAAAATAAGTCTTTCGATTGGAATAGTTTTGTCTATTTTGGTTTGGTGAATATATATGGATGTTTCTATTTTATTTAAGATTGCTTCCATTGGCATTTTAACTGTTGTTATAAGTCAACTGTTTCAGCATCAAGGCAAAAACGACCTTGCAACGTTAACAAATTTGGCCGGATTAATAATGGTTTTATTTATAGTTTTGTCAATGGTTAGTGACTTGTTTTCTAATTTGCAAAACTTGTTTAATTTTTATTAAAAACGCAAAAACATAACAAAAACATTAAAATATGATATTAAAAATAATTATTATTGGAATAATTTGCACTTTTTTATCATCTATGTTGAAAAAATATAATCAAGAAATTTCCACACTTGTAAATATTTGTGGTGGTGTGATTATATTTTTAATTTGCATTGATGGATTAAAAAATATACTTGAATATTTTGTTTCTTTTTATGGTTTGGCGAATTTGAGTTTTGATTTTTTAACGCCACTTCTCAAAGTTATTGGTGTGGGGTATGTAACTGAATTTACTGCTGATATCGCTGAAGATTTTGGCAATGGGTTAATGGCTTCTAAAGTTTTGTTTGGAGGTAAAATTGTTATATGCACAATGACATTGCCGATTATCGAAAAATTGCTTTCTGTTTTATTTTCGCTTATATCTTAATAATTTTATTTTTTAATTTTAAAGTAAATAATTTTGAAATTGCCAGTGCTAATTCTACTGCTGAATCTGTTGAAGATGAGTTAAATGATGCTGTAAAAGATGTTCTTGATAATATTGATTCTTCTGCATTAGATGATTTTATTGATTATGATTATGGTTTAGATTTTTTAAACAAAACATCTTTTAAAGATTTGGCAATAGCAGTTTTAAATGGTGAATATTTTTCAGAGTATGATTCACTGTTTGATTACTTAAAAAATTTATTAAGACAAAACTTTAAATCGTTGCTGTCATTTTTTGTGACAATTTTAGCGGTTGTTGTTTTGGGTGAAGTTTTTAAAAGTTTTTGCGTGGATAAATATGCTAATTTTAAAAAATTTGTAAGTGTTATATTTTTATTGGTTATTGTTCTTTTTGTTTCAGGCGCTATGAAAGATGTTGCAAGTTCGTTATCGGATATTATACAAAAAGTGTTTAAGTTTTCAAATATATTGTTTCCAATACTTTTGAATTTAATTTTAATATCTGGTTCTACTGGAACATATTCTGTGTATAGTTCAATGTCGGCATTTTTGCTAAACACAGGTTCATATGTTTTTGTTTATGTGTTATTGCCATTATCAGTATCATTGCTATTGTTAAGTTTGGCTGGTTCAATTTTTGTTAGCAAGCGTTTTTCAAAAACAATCGACATATTTAAAACGATTTTTAAATATGTTGTTATGATAATGTTTGGTGTTTTTGGTTTATTTTCAACAATCAATTTAATGACTGCTAGTGCAAAGGATGGGGTTGGAATAAAACTTACAAAGTATGCGATAAAAAATTATGTTCCCGTATTGGGTGGGTATATATCTGATGGTTTTGATTTTGTTCATGCTTGTTCGGTTCTTGTAAAAAATGCTTTTGGCTTTTGTGGTATAGTGGTGTTGCTGTTTGTGGTTTTAAAACCACTGCTTGTATATTTTGTATATTTAATTTTGTTTAAGTTTTTGGCATTGGTTGTTTCATATATTGGTTCTGATGTGTGTTCGGATATGTTTGATAATGTGTCAAAATGTATGGGGTATTTTGTCGCAGTTTTAATTGGTGTGTTTTTGATTATGTTTATGTTTTTGTATTTAATGATAGTTTCGGTTTCGGTGGTTTAAGGTGTGTATGATTTTGTTGTTGTGATTATTGTTTTAAATTTGATATATGAACTAATTGAAATTGTTTTTCCAGCAAAAAAAATGAGTGTTGCAATAAAGTCGTTCGCTTCACTGATTTTGCTTTATGCTTTGTGTGAATATTTTAGTGTGTTATTTTGGTAAAAATCGCAAAATGTTGTTAAAAACGGGGTAAAATATGAAAAATATTGAAATTTTATCAAAAATTAAGCAGTTTTTTATAAAATTATATAGTTCAAACAAAAAATTATTTTTTGCTATTTTGATGGTTTTTGTATTGGTTTTTTGTGTGATTGGATATTCGGTTTTTAGTGGGTCAAAAACAAAAGCAAAGACACAAAACAACTATTTAAATTCATCCGTTGACGATTATGCTGGTTTGATTGAAAACAAGATAGAAAATATTTTACTTTCAATGTCTGCTGTTAATGAAGTTGAGGCTTTTGTTATGGTGGATTCTACACCTAAAAAAAATTATCTAATCGAAAAGGAAGAGTCGAAAACCAGTTCTGACAAAGAGACGATAGAAACAAAAAAAGAAACGGTTGTTTTTGAAAAGGAGGGTTCTGCTAGCACAGCAATTGAACTTTCAACAACACTGCCAAAAATTTCTGGAGTTCTTATATTTTTGAATAAGGTTGATTCTTCGACAAAAGTTTCAATAGTAACTGCATTAAGTGTTGTTCTAAACATAGATGAATCATGCATAAGTATTTTACAGGACAGGTAAAGGAGAAGATTATGAAGATTTTGTATTTTAGGGAGGTAAACAAAATGTTATCAAAAAAGAAAAAATTATTTATTTTGTTTGGAATGGTTGCTCTTTTGGTTGTGACTGGTTGTTTAAATTTGTTTTTAACAAAAGACAATGAAGATTTGCAAACAACAAACTACACATCTGCAAGTTTGCTCACAAGTTATAGAGCCAGTAAACTTGAAACCAGAAATTCTATGCTTGAACTTTATGATTCAATCATTGCAACATCAAGTGATAATGAACAAATCACTGAAACAAATGCTTTGATTTCAGAACTTGCTAGCCGTATGGAAAAAGAAACCGTTTTAGAAGGTATTATCATGGCTTCTGGTTATGAAGATGCTGTTGTTACAAATTCTGATGGAGCATATACAGTTATGGTTAAATCAGATAACTTCACATCAGACGATGCTGCCCAAATTTTAAGTTTGCTTGTTAAAGAAACTGGCGTGTCTGCAACAAATGTAAAAATTTCTGCTGTTTAAATATTTTAATCAAAGGTGAAGCATGTTTTTGCTTCACTTTTTGTTTTATAACAATTTATAAATATAAATTGATTTACTAAAAAGTTTGTGTTATAATCTAAATAGTTTTAATTTGGGGGATTATGTATGGCAAAGCGTGTTAAAATTGTTGTTGCTGAAGAGGATGAATTAAAAGATAATGTAACCTATAAAAAGAATGTGGTAATTAGCATCGTTTCTCTTGCAACTCAAGAAATTAATGGTGTGGCTTCAATAAGCAGAAGTTCTGTGTCTGCAATCAGAAGCGCATTGAGCAAAAATATTAATCGTGGCATTATTGTAGATTTTGATAATAATTCTGCTTCTATCGATGTTTTTGTTAATGTTAAGTTTGGCTATTCCGTTAAAGATGTTGCTTTCAGAGTTCAAGAAAACATCAAGTCAAGTGTTGAATCTATGACTGAATTTAAAGTTAGCACAGTAAATGTTCATGTTGTTGGCGTTACATTCAGTGACACTGATAGTGATTTTATTAGTTAATTTTTTATAAGGATGTTTTTGAATGGAAGGTTTTACCAAAGAACAATTGATGAAGGCGTTAGAGTATTATGATGCTTTAGGTTTTTCTGAGGAAGGGGTGATAAGTAACGGTGAGGTTTTGGACCTTTACCGAGTTTTGGATGCAAAGCCTGAAACAACTTCAACTGGAAGCAGGAAAATTACACCTTATGAAATTTTAGGTGTGCCTCCTCAAACTATTGACGGTGTTAATGAAAGACCTATTATTTTTGCAATAAAAAACAGAGCAAAAAAGATTGGTAATTACACTGGCGAACAAACAACCTTTTTATTTAAAGGTCACAAAGTTAAAGATGAACTTTCTATTCTCGAACAATTAAAGGCAAATTATAAAAGAGCAATTTTAATGGGAAACGAAGCAGATGCTGCAAAGTTTTTGGATTTGATTGACCAAGTTACTGGTGGAAGGGCTCAAGAGTTTTTAGATTCGTTTTATGACTACACAAAATTTTACAGACGAATGAAAAAACAATTACTTCTTGATTTGTTTTCACACTTTTTCTTGATGTTTATGATGGCAAAAACAAGACGTTCAACTGTTCATAAAGGTATTTTAAAAAAAGATAGAATTTACAAAGCATACCATGAGCAGGAAAGTGAATATGACTATGAAAGAGAGTATATTGATGCTTTAAATCAAATCATGGCGGCAAATGCAGCCGGACCTGAATTTCCAGTTGTTACTAGTGTTAAGTTTGAACACAAAAGTGATGACTATGACGAATCTTCTGTTAGGGTGGAAAAATCAATACCAAAGGCAACCCCTCATCATATGCCAGCGCCTCCACCTCCACCAGTTGAAGTGGTTGAAGAAAAGAAAGAAGAACCAGAAGAGATTAAAGAAGAAACAAAATTTAAATATCCAACTAGTTTGCAAGATTTTTTTGCAAGTATCCAAGATTATTCTATTGATGACAATGTTGAATTATCGATTGCCGATAGTTTGTCTGTTGCAACCAGTTTGGATGAAGCATCAAACGAGAAAGATTTTGATGCAGATAAGGTTTTGAATGAAAGAGTGATTGCTGAAGAAGATGGTTTAGAAACAAAAGATTCACTTGAAAACCAGCAACAATCAAAACATCAAAATGCAAAACCAAATAGTGAAAAATATAAAACACTTGAAAGTCAAGGTTTTGATTTTCAAGCATAAGGGAAGGGTATTATGAGTAGACGTGATGCAAGAGACGTTGCATTTAAACTTGTGTTTGAATATACATTCAATGAACGTGAAAACAATGAAGAACTTGAAGTTTACACAGTTGATATGGAAGCGGATGATGTTGCTTACATTAAAGAAGTTTATTATGGCGTAACAAGCCATTATGAAGAACTTGTTTCAAAAATTTCAGAGCATATTGAAAAATTTGCAATCGACAGACTTTTTAAAGTTGACCTTGCAATCCTTTTGCTTGCGGTTTATGAAATAACCTATGTTGAATCAGTGCCATATAAAGTTAGTGTTGATGAAGCATTAAACTTGGCTAAAAAATATTCAACAGAAAAAAGTGCAAAATACATCAATGGAGTTCTTGCTAAATTTGCGAGGTAGGTCATGAAAACATTAACGCTTTCTATTTTGCAATTTAATACGTTTGTAAAAAATATTCTGGATGCAGAAGAATTTTTGTCAAACATTGGCGTTTTTGGAGAAGTTACTAATTTTAAAGTTTCAGGCGGCCATGCATATTTTGATTTAAAAGATGAAAATGCTATGCTTTCATGCGTAAAGTTTGGAGCAAGTGACCTTTCAATAAAAAATGGTGACCTTATAACTGTTTTTGGAAAAGTTAATTTTTATGTTAAGTCTGGCAGACTTAATTTTATTGTGAGCAAAGCGCAAGCATATGGACTTGGCGACCTTTATCAAAAGTTTTTAATGCTTAAAGAAAAACTTGAAAAAGAAGGTTTGTTTAGGGAAGAGATAAAAAAGCCTATTCCAAGATTTGCCAAACGAATTGGTGTGGTAACCAGTGAAACAGGTGCGGTTATCAGAGATATTATTCACGTTACAAAAGCAAAGAATCCATACACAGATATTGTGTTATATCCATCAAAAGTTCAAGGTGTTAATGCTGAAAATGAAATTGTTAAAGGTATTGAATATTTTAACACACGTGATGACATTGACACGATTATTGTTGCTCGTGGTGGTGGTTCGCTTGAAGACCTTTCACCATTTAACACAGAAAAGATTGTTAGAGGTATTTACGCCTCAAAAATTCCAGTAATTTCTGCTGTTGGACATGAAACAGATTTTACGTTATGTGATTTTGCTGCAGATATCAGGGTTCCAACTCCTTCGGTAGCAGCAGAGATTGCAGTTTTTGATTATGAAGAACAAGTTAGAAATATTGAATTGATTAACAAAAATATTTATTATTTTATAACTAAAATTATCCAAAACAGAAAAGAAAATCTTATTTCATTAAATGAATCTATTATAGATAAAACAAAACTAAAACTCACAGAGTCAAAAAATGAAATTTTGACACTTGTTAGGGAAATACAAAACAAGATTGAGGGAACAATTAAAGAAAAACAAAATACTTTAAATTCAGTTGTTGGTGTGATTTCTAAACTAAATCCACTTGAGATTTTAAAAAACGGCTATGCAATTGTTGAAAAAAACTCATCTAGAATTTCAAGCATAGTTGATTGCGAAGTTGGGGACAATGTTATTGTTAGTTTGCTGGATGGAAAATTTACAGCAGTAATTAATGAAATTGAAAACAAAAGGTAGGTTATTATGAAATTTGAAGAAGCACTTGAAAAATTAACCAAGATAAAAGACGATTTAGAAAATCCAAATATCACACTTGATGAATCAATAAAACTTTATAAAGAAAGTGTTGAACACACAAAAACTTGTCTTGAAATGTTAAAAGAAACAGAAGGCAAGATTGTTGCTATTAAGTCTGAAATTGATGGTTTGGTCGAAAAGCCACTTGATGTAAACGAGGAGTAAGATTATGCTTCAAAGTCTAACCATAAAAAATATTGCATTAATTGATAATTTGACAATTGAACTTAATAATGGTTTCAATGTTTTAACTGGTGAAACCGGCGCTGGTAAGTCACTTATTATTGACTCACTAGCACTTTTGCTTGGCGAAAAAGCAGACAAAAGTTTAATTTCTTATGGAACAGACTTTGCTAGTGTTGAAGCGGTTTTTACAACAAGTTCTGAAGATGTTTTGAATAGACTAGAAGAATTTGGGCTTGAACGTGAAAACACAATAATTATATATCGCAAACTTTCACATGATGGAAGAAATGAGTGCAGGGTTAACGGAAAATCTTTTACTCTTTCTATGTTAAAAAGCATAACATCTCCACTTATGGATTTGCATGGACAATTTCAACATCAAGAACTTTTAAAAGAAACAAATCAACTTGAAACACTAGACGCTTTTGGTGGGGTTGAAATTGCTAAAGCAAAAAATGAATATAAAGAAGTGTATTATAAATTAAAATCTATCAAAAAACAACTTGCAAGTTTTAATTTTGACAGCAGAGATAGAGAAAAACTTCTAGACCTTTATTCATATCAAATCAATGAAATTGAAGAAGCAAATTTTGCTATTGGTGAAGAGGAAACTTTAAAAGAATTTAGAGTAAAAGTTTTAAACCAAGAAAAAATCGCACTTTCACTTGATAGGATTTCATCTTATTTTGGTGGTGGTTCAAGTGAATATGGCTTGGTTGATTTGGTAAAAAAATGTGATTATGAGTTTTCAGAAATTTTAAAATATCTTCCAGAGAATGAAGAACTTGCTTCAAGAATTTCATCAGTTCGTTATGAACTTGAAGACATTGCAGACAGCGTGGAATCTATTAAAGAAGGTTTATATTATGATGAATATTCCGCTCAAGAGAATGAAAAGAGATTAGACCTTTTAACTTCTTTAAAAAAGAAATATGGTGCAAATATTGCTGAAATAAATGCTTATCTTCAAAGCATTAAAATTGAGTATGACAAACTTGTGAATTCGGCAGAACTTGTTGAAAAACTTGAAAAAGAAAGAGAACAGATAGCGGCAGAACTTATTGAAAAAGCAGGGGCTTTAACTTGTTTAAGAAAAAAATATGCTGAAAGTTTTGAGTTGAAAGTTAAGAATGAACTTTCAGAACTTTCAATGAAGAGCGCAAAATTTAGGATTGACTTTGTTGCTACAAATGAAGATGTTGCAGATGACACTGGTTTTGATAAAATTCAATTTATGTTCACAGCAAATGCAGGGCAGCCATTAAAACCATTAAACAAGGTTGCAAGTGGTGGTGAAATGAGCAGATTTATGCTTGCGGTAAAAAATATCACGGCTGATATTGATGGCGTTGACACGATGATTTTTGACGAAATTGACACGGGAATTAGTGGTGACACTGCAAATGTTTTGGCTATGAAACTTGCAAAGATTGGAAAGTCTCATCAAGTAGTTTGTGTAACACACTTGGCACAGGTTGCAAGTTTTGGAACCAATCATTTCTATATTTCTAAATCAGAAGAAAATGGAAAGACAAAGACATCTTTAAAACTTCTTGATGACGAAGGCAGAATTAATGAAATTGCGAGAATAATTGGTGGCAGTGTTTCAGAGTTTTCTGTTGGACACGCAAGACTTATGCTTCAAGCAGGAAAGAATTTTTAATAAATGTTTTTTATTAGTTAGTATAAATTTAAAATAAAATCAAAAACTACTCTATATTAGGAGTGGTTTTTTTATGAAAAAAATTGGACTAAAAACAATTGTAAGCAGGAGTCTTGTGTTTTTTGTGTGCGTTATGGCTTTTATGCTTTCAGTTGTGAATCCAATTTCACTAAAAGCAACCCCAGTTTATTCATGTTCGTATGAAACTGCATATAGCCTTCCTAGTTTAAAAGAAATTGTTAAGACACTATTTAACAAAGACGTTGTTAAGTCAAACAATAATAAAGAGAAAACATATGTTTATCTTGGTGGGTATCCTCTTGGATTTACTATTAATTGCAAAGGGGTTGTTGTTATTGCAAATTCAAATGGTTCTGCACCAGATATTAAAGAGGGTGATGTTCTTACTAAAATTGAAGGTATAGAGATTAATAGTGCGGAAGATATCAGCACAGTGATTAATAGTGAATCATATGCTGGCTTAAGGTTGAATGTAACTTATGTTAGAAATGGTGAAGAACATAACACAACAATTATGCCGATGTTTGATGGAAGAATAAATGTTTTTAAACTTGGTTTGTGGATAAGAGATGATGCAGCAGGTGTGGGAACATTAACTTATATAAGAAAAGATAATTTAAGATTTGGTGCTTTGGGACATCCTGTTTGTGATATAGACACGGGTTCATTGCTTCCAGTTTTAAGCGGAAACATTTACAAGTGTAATATTGTTGGATACAAACAAGGCAAAAAAGGAAATCCTGGTGAACTAAAAGGATTGTTTTTAAGAAATGGAAGTGTTTATGGCTCACTTGACGGCAATAATAAATTTGGTGTTTATGGAACGTTCTCTGAAAAATATATTGAAAACTTTTCAAGGGATTTAATTGAAGTTGCTGGCAGGGATGAAGTGAAAAGTGGCAAGGCTAAAATAAGGTGCACAATCGATGGCTCGGAACCAAAAGAGTATGAGATTGAAATTGTAAAAACTTATTTTCAACAAACACAAGATAATAAAAGTATGTTTATTAGAGTGACAGATAAAGAACTTCTTGCAAAAACTGGCGGTATTGTTCAGGGAATGAGTGGAAGTCCTATCATTCAAAATGGAAAGTTGGTTGGAGCAATAACTCATGTGTTTGTTTCAGACCCTACAAAAGGTTATGGGGTTTATGCTGATTGGATGATAAAAAACTAAAATAATCTAAAATCATTCAAAAATGTTCAAATATAGTTAAAATAAGTTGATTTTTGATAAAAATACGTTTATAATTTTATCATGGAAAACGCAATTGATACTTATTTGAATTTAAATTCAACATTCAAGCAATTTTACATTAAAAACAATGAACTTATTATTGATGAAGATATCGATTCAGAATCATTGTTTTTCAATGTGTATAACGATGCAGATATTATTTTAAGAAATTTGAATATATCACCAAACAAGTGTGGTTACACTTATTGGATTGATGCGGTATATTTGTTTTTGCTTGCGGAAAAAAATCGTATTAGCATTTGCAAAGAGGTTTATCCAACAATAGCAAAAAAATATAACACCACACCAATGGCTGTTGAAAGGGCGATGCGTCTATGTTTTGAAAATGTTATGTATCACACAACAAAACATCCTGATAATTATATTTGCAGTTATTTTAAAAACTCTTTATTGTATCCGCATAACAGTGAAATTTTGGTTAAGTTTGTTGATTTGCTTTCATCAAAAAAGTTCCAACAAAACAAACTAAAAAGTCAAGTTTAGTTTTACTATTAAAAATTTAATGCATAAAATATATTGTGAAGTTAAAAAAATTTTCAAGGTTTGATATAAGGTTTTATTTCAAACAAAATCGCATGATATATTTTATGTTTTTATTTTGCTTTATTTTGGGTTTGATATTAGGCTTGGTTGTAATATTTTCAAGTGACAATTACCTAAAACTTTTGACATCTGAAAACAAAATAATGTATCCACTTATAAATGGAACAGCAGAAAAGTCTGTTTTGTTTTGGAAAAAATTATTAGGATTTTCAATTCCGCTTGTTCTTTTGTTTGGATTAGGACTTAATTATTACACAAGTTTATTAAGTTATATTTTTATAACATATCAATCTTCACTTTTAATTTTATCTTGTGGCGCTGTTGTAAAAACTTATGGTTTTTCGGGATTTTTTAATATACTCTTTGTTACACTTCCTTTAAACATACTTTATTTTGCACTGCTTATATTTTTTGGTGTTACTTGTTTTGCTAGAAGCAAAAGTGCACATCGGGCAAAACAATTTATGTTTGGATTTGATGAAGAATTCTTTTTGAAAATAATAATATCTTTTGTTTTTGTTATTGTTTTGTGTGTTGGTGTTTGTGTTGTTTATCCAATGTTCTTAAAAAATTCAATTTTTATAATATTTTAAAAAACGCAAAAAACTACATAATTTTACAAAATCTGCAAATAATATGAGTATAAAAGGAGATTTTATATGAAAAAGTCCATTATTTGTTTATTTATGATTTTGTTTCAAATGTGTTTTATTTTTTTGCCAAACAATCATAGCAATTTGTCTTATGCAACAAGTGCTCAAGAACTTCCAGACATGTCAGCAAAGTCAGGTTTATTAATTGAATATAACTCAGGAAATGTTATCTATGAAAAAAACGCGAGTGAAAGATTGCCAATTGCGTCAATGACAAAACTAGCAACACTTGCTGTTGTTTTTGACTATTTAGATAAAGGTGTTATAAAAGAAAACGATATAACAAGAGTTTCTGAAACTGCAGCGGCAGTAGGTGGCTCATCTGCATTTTTAGATTCGGGTTCAAGTTACAAGGTTTCAGATTTAATCAAAAGTGTTATTATTGCTTCTGCAAATGACAGTTCGGTTGCGTTGGCAGAATGTGTTGCTGGAACTGAAGAAGTTTTTGTTTCAAAGATGAATAAGTTTGCAAAGGCTTTAAATTTGCAAAACACTAATTTTGAAAATTGCACGGGGCTACCTAGTTCAAATCATTATTCGTCTGCTAGTGATATTGCAATGATTTACAAATCTATGTGTAATCATGAAATTTATAAAAAATATTCAAAAGTTTGGATGGATGATTTTATTCATCCAAGTGGAAGAAAAACTGGACTGGTTAACACAAATAGATTAGTTAAAACCTATGATGGAATTGAAGGTGGAAAAACTGGTTATACTGATTCTGCTAAGTTTTGTTTAACAGCATCTGCAAAGCGTGGAGATACTAGACTCATTGGTGTTGTTATTGGAGCAAGTGACAGCAAAACAAGATTTGCTGAAATGAGCAAGATGTTTAACTTTGGATTTGCAAACTATCAAAATAAAATGCTTGTTAATCATGAGTTGCCTATAACTATTTGCAAATTAAAAAATGCAAAGGAACAAGTTGAGGTTTATCCTGAACGCGATAGTATTAAATTTTTAAATAAATCAGAAGAATTTGAATTTTCAACAGATTATCAAATTAATGAAATTAAAGCACCGCTTAAGGCTGGTGATGTGGTTGGAAAATTATTTGTTTTTGATAAAAACAATATGGTTATTGATGAAATTAACTTAATCATAAATCAAGATGTTGATACAATGGGGTTTAAAGAATCACTTAAAAAACTTGTAGGGTCTTGGTAAAACTACAAAAAGTCGGCAAATGCCGGCTTTTTCTTGATTTTATCTTAATTCATAAATTGACTTGATTTTGGATATTTGTTATAATTACAGCGATAGGAGAAGTCTAATGCTAGTATTTTCAAGTTTGCAGTCAGGTATGGAAAATGTTTTAGCAATGATAATTGCCATGGTTATGGCGGTTTTTGTTGCTATGCCTATTCATGAGTTTTCTCATGCGTTTGCAGCAAGGTGTGAAGGTGATTACACAGCAGTTGCTTGCAAAAGATACACACTTGCACCGCTTGCTCATTTTGATTGGAAAGGTTTTTTGTTTTTGATGCTTTTTGGTTTCGGATGGGCAAAACCTGTTCCGGTAGATTCCCGCAATTTCAAAAACGGTAGGAAGAGTCAGTTTAAAGTTGCCATTGCTGGCATTATTTCAAATATTTTGCTCGGAATAATATTTTTGTTTATTTATATGTTAATCATAAAAACAAGACCAATGTTTTTTGGCTCTAGTTTTTATGGGGAACTTTTGTATCAATTTTTAAACTATTCAATTTCACTTAATTTCATGATAGCATTTTTCAATTTGCTTCCAATTTATCCATTGGATGGTTATAAGATTGTGGATAGTTGTTGCAGATATGAAAATGGATTCTTGAAATTTATGAAAAGCAATTCGTTTTTAATTTATTTAATTTTGGTGGTTACTGGACTTTATTCAGTTTATTATGAGTATACAGCAAATGCGCTTATTGGGGTATTAATAAAATTATTTTCATGGATACTAGGGATGTAATATGGAAGTTATAACAGAAGAAGTGACTAAACAGGAAGTTGAAAATCAAGGGATTGTAGATAATTTGCAGGCACAAGAACCTGTGACTGAACAACCACAATCATTTTTGGACACAATCAAACTTGACAAAAAGTCGCGTGAAATTTTAGAAGAAACTGAAGAAGATGATTACAAGTTTAAGTTAGACCAGTTTGAAGGTCCACTTGACTTGCTTTTGCATTTGATAAAAATTACCAAAATTGATATATGTGACATTTTTCTTTCAGACATCACCGAGCAATACTTGGAAATTATGAAAAATATAGATGACCTTGATGTTGAAAAGGCAAGTGAATTTATTAATATGTCGGCGACCTTGCTTGAAATTAAGTCTAAACACTTGCTTCCACGTGACCCAGTTGAAGAAGATGAAGAAGACCCAGAAGAAAGACTTATTAGACAAATTGAAGAATATAAGTTATTTAAAGACCAAACAGAAAAATTGTCTAAAATTGAAGATGTTAACAAATTATACAAAGCGCCAGATGATAGTGTTGGTGAATTTAAATATGAACTGCCAGACAAACTTTCAGTTGATGCACTTATAAAGGCATTTACTGATGTTATGCAAAAAATGACAATTAAAGCAGAAGTTGTTCAAGAAAAGAAAATTGTAAAAGACCAATTTACAGTTGCTCAAAAAATTACTCACATAAAGGATATGCTTTTAGAACGTGAAAGATTTAAATTTACTGAAATGTTTGAAAGTTCATATTCTAGAAGTGAAGTGATTAACACGTTTTTGGCTCTTTTGGAACTTTTGAAAAGACAATACATAACTGTAACCCAAAACAGTTTGTTTGATGATATTGATATTGTTAGAAATGATGATATCAGTGCAAGGCTAACAGAAGATACATCTAGCGAATTTGATGGAGATGAAAAATAATGGAAAATTTAGAAAATGTTATTGAAAGTATATTGTTTGTTGCTGGCGAACCTGTTCAGGTTTCTGACTTAATTGTTAAATTTGAACTCAAGCAAAAACAAATTGATAAAGCAGTTGAAAAGTTGCAGGAAAAATATAATGGAAAAAGCGGTATTAAAATTCTGTCTTTCAATGGAAAATTGCAACTTGCTTCAAATGCAGACTATGTTGACTATGTAACAACAATATTAAATCCAATCAGACAAAGAAATTTAACAAAAGCAACTCTTGAAACCATTGCAATTATTGCTTATAAGCAACCAGTCACAAGACTTGAGATTGAAGAAATCCGTGGTGTTAACTGTGACTATGCAATCAATATTTTGCTTGAACACAAACTTATCGAAATTGTTGGAAGAAAGGACGCCGTTGGAAAACCAGCATTGTTTGGAACAACTGATGAGTTTTTAAAAAGGTTTAACATTAGTGGAATAAGTGATTTGCCAGACTATAACACATTGCTTGAAAATATTCAAAAAATTAGAGAAAATTATTCAGACGCATTGTTTAATAGATTTGAGCCAGTTATTCCTCAAGAAGATGCAATTGATAAAAAACTTGAAGAAATTTCAAAAACCGATGCGCCAAAAACGGATGAAGAATTATAAATAAAATAAGATATATGGCACAAACTATAAGTATGAAAAGCATACTTATAGTTTTTTTTATTGTTGTTTTGATAATGCTAATAATGTTTTTTCCGTTCAAGGTTAGAATGATGTCGCATATAAATTTGATTGAATTGAACTGTTTTTATTGCTTTAAATTTTGGAGATTGAAGTTTTTATGTGGTATGGCAAAACTTGATAAAAAAGGTGAGATAGAAATTGAGAATTCAAACAACTTATTTGATGGTGACATTGATAAATTGTTTGCGAAAAAATTAGTGATTGTGCTAATGGAAAAAATTAATGTAAAAAAAATAGAATTGTTTTTTAGTGGTGGTTTTGTTGAAGATTCTTACACATCTGCTTTGGTGTGTGGAGGGGTTACATCGATTGTAAAAAGTTTATATGGATATTTATCGCAACGTTATGATAATGTGAAAATGTATGAAGAAATAACGCCAACATTTCATGAAACAAATTTAGAACTAACATTTGATATTGTTGTTAGTGTAAGTATTGCACAAGTATTGTCTTCGGTATTTAAGGCAAACAAACAAAAAAATAAAATTTTGGAGGAGCAAAATGAAGGATAATAATATTTATAAAAACAAAATAGAAGAAGTTATGACAAGTGCTATGAATAATTTGAGAACACTTGTTGATGTTGATATTGTTGTTGGAAAACCAATAGAAACAAACAGTAGTTTAACAATCATTCCTTTAACAAAGGTAACCATGGGGTTTGTGTCTGGAGGTGGAGAATATAACACTGAACTTCGAGAAATTAGAAAAGATACAACATATCCATTTTCTGGAGGTTCAGGTGGTGGTTTAAGTTTGAAGCCTGTAGGTTTTTTGGTTGTTGATGGAAAGTGTGTGGACTTAATAAAAATAGAATCAAAGTCTGCTATTGAAAGGCTTATTGAAACGGTTCCTGAAGTTGCAAAGTTTATTTCAAAAAATTTTTCAAGCGAGAAAAATAATGAGCAAAAAACTGAAAAATAGTATATTTTTATTAATAATTTGCTTATTTTTGCAGTTTTTTAATAATAATGCATTGCAAAAAACGTATGCTTTTGACTTAAAAACATCGGCTGAATCAATGGTGACGATTGAAGCGAAAACAAACAGAATTCTCTATGCTAAAGATGAAAATAAAAAACTTCCAATGGCAAGCACTACAAAAATTTTAACTGCAATTGTTGCTATTGAAAATTGTGACGATTTAGATAAGAAACATAAAATTCCAAAAGAATCTGTTGGGGTTGAAGGTTCTAGCATATATTTAAGAGCGGGGGAGCATTTAAGTATTAGAGAACTTCTTTATGGATTGATGCTTCGTTCTGGAAATGATTCAGCAGTTGCTATTGCAATAATAATTTCTGGCTCGGTTGAAAAGTTTGTTGGTTTGATGAATGACTATTGCAAAAAATTAGAATTAAAAAACACAAACATCGTGACAGTGAATGGACTTCATGATGACAATCATTATACAACTGCATATGAACTTGCAAAGATAACTTCTTATGCTTTATCAAATGAAATATTTGCAAAAATTGTTTCAACAAAACAAACCACAATTTCTAACGAATTAGGAAAAGTAGATAAAAGATTTTTAAGAAATAAGAATAGATTTTTGAATATGGTTGAGGGGGCTGATGGTGTAAAAACTGGCTACACAAAAAAGGCTGGAAGGTGTTTTGTTGGAAGTGCAACAAAAAATAATATGCAAGTTATTTGTGTTGTTTTAAATTGTTCACCAATGTTTGAAGATTGTTCAAAGTTTGTTGAAAATGCTTTTTCGGAATATTCTATGACAAAGTTGTTTTCAAAAGGCGAACTAATTTCTATTGAACATGATAGATTAAAAGAAAAAATCCCAATTATTTTAAAAGAAGATGTTTTTTATCCTTTGACGAAATCTGAAATTTCAAAAACATCAGCGAAATTAAAATTTAAAGAAGATTTAAAACTTCCCTTAAACGAAGAAAATTCAATTGGAACAATTGAAGTAAGTTTGGAAAATAACTTGATTTTTTCTCAAGAAATATATACTATTAATATAGACAAAAACGCAGGTGTGAAAGATTATTTCCACAAAATTGTAAAAGCGTTTTGATATGGTAATAGTATGAGAATTAATAAGTTTTTAGCAAGCACTGGTCTTGCATCTAGAAGAAAATGTGAAGAATTTGTAACTGCAGGAAGAGTTACTGTTAACGGCAAGGTTGTGACAAACCTTGCTTTTGATGTGTCTGAAAATGATAAGGTGAAAGTTGATGGTTCGGCAGTTGTGATTCCAACGTCATACACTTATTTAATGATGCATAAACCAAAAGGATATTTAACAACAATATCTGATGACAGAAATAGAAAAACTGTTATGGAATTGTTGCCTGCAGAATTTAAGCACTTAAAACCAGTTGGAAGACTTGACTATAATTCTGAAGGTTTGTTGTTATTTACAAACGATGGTGATGTTGCCCAAAACATTATGCGTCCTGCAAGAAAGGTTGTAAAAACTTATTCTGTTAAGGTTGAAGGTGAGGTTTCTCAACTTGATGCAAATGAAATGGAAAAAGGTGTTGAACTTTTAGATGGAACAAAATATCAAGAATGCGTTGTAAAAATCTTGGAAGTGAAAGACAGAAAAACAAAACTTGAAGTTCAAATTACAGAAGGTAAAAATAGAGAAATTAGAAAGATTTTTGATAAGTTTGGATATAATGTTATTTTCTTAAAGAGAGTTTCTATTGGAACAATAAAACTTGGAGGACTCACTCGTGGAACTTGCAGATTGCTTAAACCTGCAGAAGTAATGTTTTTAAAATCGCTATAAGGAAAAGTTATGAAGGTTTGTGTTATTGGTGGTGGTGCTGCTGGAATGATGTGTGCAACAATGATTGCTCGAAAAGGTCACAGTGTCACACTTTTAGAAAAAAATGAAAAGTTAGGGAAAAAAATTTACATCACAGGCAAAGGTAGATGTAATGTTACGAATGCAACAACGGGTGATGATTTTTTAAAAAATGTTGTTAATGGAAAAAAGTTTGTAATGGGTGCTGTTACAAGATTTAATTCAAAAGACACAATGGCATTTTTTGAAGATGTTGGAATACCTTTGAAGATTGAAAGAGGAAATAGGGTTTTTCCTGTTAGTGATAAATCAAGTGATATCATTAAAGGGTTAGAACGTGCAATGCACTGGGCAGGTGTTGATGTAAAATTAAACACCAATGTTGAAAGTCTTGTTGTTGAAGAAGGTGAAGTTAAAGGCGTTGTTGCAAATGGAAAAAAAGAATCATTTGATTCAGTTATTGTTGCTACTGGTGGAATAAGTTATGCATCAACCGGTTCAACAGGTGATGGTTATGCATTTGCTAAAAGTGCTGGTCATTCAATTATTGAGCCTGTGCAAGCCCTTTGCGCAATAAAAATAAAAGGTGACGAATGTGGAACTTTGGAAGGTGTTAGTTTAAAAAATGTTAAATTTTTTGCTAAACTTTCAGATAAACTTGTGTATGATAGTGAAATTGGTGAAATGCTCTTTACAAGGGATGGGGTTTCTGGTCCAATAGTTTTATCTGCATCAAGTTTTGTTAATAGATGTGATTTTTCAAAATTAAAGTTATATATAGACTTTAAGCCTGCTATCAATTTTGATGGACTTTGTGCTAGAATAGATAAAGATATTATTGATTTAAAAGCAAAACAAGTGTCATCGTTACTTGAAGGGTTGCTTCCAAAATCTCTAGTAAAAGTTTTTGCTAAAAGACTAGGTTTTTCATTAACCGACAAAGCAAATCAACTTGGCAGAGATAAACGAAAAAGTTTAGCGTTTATGCTTAAAAATTTTGAGTTATTGCCAAATAGTTTAGAAGATTTTAATCAATCGGTTGTTACTGCCGGTGGTGTTAACTTAAAAGAAATTAATCCTAAATATATGAAAAGTAAATTAGTGTCAGGGCTATACTTTATTGGTGAAGTTCTTGATATTGATGCGCTTACTGGTGGGTTTAATTTACAATTAGCATTTTCAACTGCAGTTACTTGTTCAAATGATTTTAAGGATATAAGGGGGTAGAAATGGTTTTTGTTATAATGTTTATAATTTGCTATCTTCCAATTTCTATTTTGTTTCCAACTTGGGTTATTCATAAAGAGAGGCTTCCTAAAAAGAAAAAGTGCATTGTTACAAGCAATCACTATTCTAATTTAGACCCATTGATTTATAATTTTAGATTTTTTACAAAATTTAGATTTATGGGAAAACAAGAACTTTTTAATAACAAATTTTCAGCATGGTTCTTTAAATGTTTAGGTGCATTTCCTGTTGATAGAAAACAAATAACACCAAGCGTTTACAAAAAGACACTTGCAGAACTCAATGAAAATCATCAAGTATTTATTTTTCCTGAGGGCACAAGAAATAAATCTGGTGCAGAGGAAGAAATGGGTGATGCGAAAACAGGTATTGTAATATTTGCTTCAAAAGGTGATGTTGAAATTGTTCCTATGCTTCTTTATAAAAGACCAAAACTTTTTAGGAAAAATTATATTATTGTTGGTGAACCATTCAAGGTTGTTGGTGAAAATCCAAAAAGGTTAACGCAAGAAGAAGTTCAAGAAAATATGAAAATATACACAGATAAAATGGCGGAACTTCGAGCAGAACTTGATGCAAAATTTGCAAAGAAAAAGAAAGAAAAAAAGTCTAAATAATTTTTATGAAACATGGGGTTATAGATATCCCCATATGCTGGTGTGGCTCAGTTGGTAGAGCAATGCATTCGTAATGCGTGGGTCGGGGGTTCGAGTCCCTTCACCAGCCCCACTTTGATACAAGTGTTATTTGAACACTTGTATTTTTTATTGGAAAATTTAAAATAAAAAACGCATATTTAAGCAAATTGTGTAAAATAAACAGTTAATTGCTTAAATAAATAAGAAAATTTATGAGAATTTTTATAAAATTAATTTTTCAAAAGGTATTGAAATAAATGTCTAATTGTGTTATAATTTCATTACTATGATAGGCTTTTGATGAAAAGGGGGCTTATATGGAAAAATTAAAAACATTTATGGGGATTCTGGCGTGCTTCCTGGTGATTGAATTTGTTTTGATTGGAAGTGTTATGTTGGGGTTTATTCAGCCAATTAGTTTGACTGATTTAGATTTGTGGTCTAAAACTCAAACAGAGTCAGAAACAAAATCAAGCGGTGGTTCATCCTCCTCAAGTGGAGCATCGTCTGGTGGTGGGTCTAGTTCAACCGCAACAAAATCAGAAAATAATGTTATTTCAGTTTCTGGTTCAACTGGTGATGTTTCAAGTGTTTTAAACATTACATTAAAAGGTGAATATTTAACCGCTTATAATAATGCTGTTAAAGAGTTGTCTGATTCAACATCTGACAGAAATAAAAAGATGGTTGCAAAAATTGGGTTGCAAATCTTGCAATCACAAACAATAAAATATGAAAACCGTTTACACTTTTATAGTTTGTCATACTCGTCAAGTGGGGGTTCTGCTGGGGCGGTTTATTATAGTTTAACTGATTGTATAAATAGAATAAATTCAGGCAAACGAATTTACACAGATTGTTTTGGGTTTGTTAGACTTGTTCATTCGATTGCTTGTTATACAATTAACTCAAGCAATCCAAACTCGGTTTCTGGGTTAAGTGGACTTTATGGTCATAAAGGTGCATATACAGGGTCGTCACTTTCAAGTTTAAGCAAGGTCGCTTGCGGAACGGTGATATATGATAGATTAACAGGAAGTTCAGGTGATAGACATGTTGCTATGTTCTTGTATGCTAGTGGCAATTCGGTTGTGTATATGGACCAAGGTGGAATTAAGACAGGGGAACATAAATATAGTTCTTACATATATAGTGCGGCTAGTTCAAAACCATATAAATTTAATACTTATAAAAACTATTGTTAAGCATTGCAAAAGCAATGCTTTTTTTATTTAAAAAATACTTTTGATTAATATTAAACTTATGATATAATATGTTTGTAATTTATTTTGATTGTTTTTTAGTAAAGTTACTGGTAACAAAAAGTGCAAATTTTTATCAAAATGATTAAATTATTAATGTTTTTATAAAAAATAATTAATTTGGAGATTCTATGTTAATTGGTGTGGTTGATGATTCTGATTTTGGAAATCAAAATGTTTCTATGAATAATCCTCAAACAAGAGTGGGTGCTCGAGGTATTGTTTGTTTTGATGGAAAAATAGCAATTTTTAACAAAGCGAACAAAAATGAATTTAAACTTCCAGGTGGTGGGGTTGAAGATAATGAAGATTTAGAACTTGCATTCAAACGTGAAGTTTTGGAGGAGACTGGCTGTGAAGTTGACATTGTTTGTAAACTTGGTGAGTTTGAAGAGAGAAAAACAATTGAAAATTTTAAACAAACAAGTCATGTGTTTGTGGCAAATGTAACTAAACAAACAGAACAATTAAATCTTACAGAAAAAGAGAAAATTGAAGGAGCAACACTTTTGTGGGTTGCTCTTGATGAGGCTATTGAACTTGTTGGTGGTTGTTTAAAAAATTTGAAACCAAGTCAGTTTGATAGTGTTTATCGAACAAGATTTATGGTTTTGCGAGACCTGAAAATTTTGCTATATTACAAAGATTATTTAAATAACAAAAAAGGTGAGGCATAAAATGAAAAGAATTAAAGCGATTATTTTGGCATTTATGTTTGTGTGTTTTGCAGGATTATTTTCAGCATGTGGAAATGGTGATGAATATAACATAAATTTTTATGTTGATGGTGAAGTGTTTGAAACGATAACAACATCAGGAAACAGAAGTCTTTCACTTGAAAATGAACCATCAAAAGATGGATATGAATTTGGTGGATGGTATTTTGATGAGGATTTCACAGTTCAATTTTCGTTGGATTATTATAAAGAAAAATCTTTAACTGCAGATATTAATGTTTATGCAAAATGGAATACTATTAATTATAAAATAACATATCACTCAAATAATGGTGAGGGGCAAACTGTCGAACAATCATTTAATATTAATGATAGCGTTAAAGCAATAGAAAACACTTCGTTTGAAAAACAAGGATGTGCTTTTGCGGGTTGGTGCACAAAATCAAATGGTGTTGGAACGGTTTATAAGGAAGGTTCAACTGTTGCCACATCAACATCAAGTTTTTCACTTTACGCTGTTTGGGTTCCTAATGAGAATGTAAACATTAATTTTGTTGGTGATGATATTCATGCTTTTGGATATCAAATGTTTAAGGTTAAACTTAATGAAGAAAAACAACTAACTTTAAATATTACTCCTAGCAACGTTTCTGCACGAAATGTTGTGTTCAGCGTTGCTGAATATTCATCAGTTGCAGATTTGGCAAGATTTACTCTTGTTAATGGAAAAATCACAGTAACAAGTGCGGACTTTGAAGGTGTTTTGATACAAGCAGATTTCTGTGGAAAACGTGCACAATGCATGGTTGTGTTAGAAAGAGATTAATTTAAATAAAAAGCAGTAGAAATTTACTGTTTTTTTATTTAGCGTTTGTTAAAACTATGGCTATTGTGGTATATTAAGGTTATCAACTAAAGGATGATTTTTATGAAAAGTTTTTGGAAAAAGTTTTTGATTATATTAACCATTGTTTGTGTTGTCATCGGTGTTGGTTATTACACCTATTCTCATACTGATTGGTTTAAATCAACCCACACAGTAACTTTTGATGCAAATGGTGGTGTTTGTGACACGCAATCTATTGAAGTTGAAAACAATCAAACAATAAACCTGCCGTCACCAAAGGCTCGAACAGGTTACACTTTTGATGGTTGGTTCCTTGATGATGAAATGTGGACAAATGAAAAAACAGTTACAAAAGATATTAAATTGGTTGCAAAATGGACTGCTAAAAAGTTTGCAATAACTTTTATTGTTGAAGGTGAAGAGTTTGTTCAGCAGGTTGATTATGACACAATTCCAGTGTTTGATGGACAGCCACAAAAAACACCAACAGCCACAATTGAATATGTTTTTGCGGGATGGCTTCCTGAACTTGAAATTGTTTCTGGGGAGGCAACCTACACCGCACAGTTTACATCACAAGAAAGAAAATATGATATTTTGGCAGAGGTTAGTCATGAAGGTGCTGGTGAAATTTCTGGAACTGGTGAGTTTTTATATCAATCAAACACAACATTAAATGTAACTGAAAACCATGGGTATACTTTTGTTGGCTGGTATGTGGGTGAAACTTTGTATAGTTCAAACAAAATCATTGTGTTTGACAGTATTGATGAGGATGTTTCATTGATAGCAAAGTTTGAACCTATAACAAAAACAATAACTTATGTTTCAAGAGTGTCTGCAGAAAATAATAACTTAAAAACTTATGATGTTAGAAATGGATTATTTGATTTGCAAGACTTAAGTGCAAATGGATATAAGTTTAATGGTTGGTATACTGCACAAAATGGTGGTGGTGACAAGATTGAACAAATAAATTCAATGCAATTAAAAGATTACATTTTGTATGCCGATTGGAGTGTTATAACCTACACAATAACATATAACTTGAATGGTGGAACGGTAAGTGGAATTAATCCAATTGAATACACAATTGAAACAGAAACATTCACGTTAAAAAATCCAACTAAAACTGACTTCGATTTTATTGGTTGGATGGGTTCTGGAATTGCAGAAACATCTTCGATTGTTGTTATTGAAAAAGGTTCGTTTGGAAATTTGCAATTCACTGCACTTTGGCGTGGTGATTCAATCACATTTTCAGTTGATGGAATGATTTTGTATGATGATGAGATTTTTGAACAAGCAGGTCAAGCAATCTCTGCTCCTGAAATCAATTCGGCAGATTATGGAATGTCTGGCTATCAAGTTGATGGATGGTATACCGATGCTGCCTGCACAAATAGATATACTTTCAGCGTTATGCCAAATGATGGTTTAACATTATATGGAAATTGGGAATATATGCTGGGAGAAGGTTTTTATCCATATCTTTCAGAATTTAACAACGCATCATCGTCTGTGACAACAAGCATTGATTCATTTGATGAACTTGTTGCTTGGGTTGAATACGTTGAGTTTTATAATATTACTTCAAATTATAAAATAAATTTAACATACAAAACATTATCTGGGCAGTCGTTGATGAATGAACTTGCTCTTGCAATTGACAAATCAACCTATGCGTCAAATAGCAGGGTTAGTTATTCTGCTTCTGGCTCAAAAGGGGCTATTTATATTTCAAACAGTTATAGGCAAACCGAAGCAACTTTGGTTTGTGATGAAGAAAAACAATACACGCTTGCTCAACTTGAATATGCAAATGCTGTTAATCATGAAAGTTTGAGGGGTGATGGTTTTGATGAGTTTAATATAAACAGTGTAAAAAAGAAATTGACTGTTTCAACAACAAATCAACTTGTTTATGCTTTAGAAAAGGGACTTAATCCAGTTTGTGCGTTGGGTTCAGATGCTGAAAGAATTTATAATAAAGCAAAAAGTGTTTTAACTGAAATTGTTGATGATGATATGTCTGATGTAGACAAACTTATGGCAATTTATGAATGGTTGATTTTAAATGTTGAATATGATAATCTTGCTGTTGAAAAATCTGATGCTAATCAAATTGAGTGGCAAAAATATAATGCATGGTATGCAGAGGGTGTGTTTGATGATGGTATTGCTGTTTGTGACGGCATTGCAAAATCACTCTTGATATTAGCACAAATTGAAAATATTCCAACAATCAGAGTGGGTGGAAATGCACACGCTTGGAACAAGGTTTTTGTTGATGGAAGTTGGTATGGTATTGATGCAACTCATGGAAATATTTTAATGTCTGACACTTACGAAATTTTAACTTATTCAAGTTTTATGTTTACAGATGAGTTTAAACAAAACGAAGGATACTCTTCAAATCATTATGAAGAAATTGATGCAGTTACAGAGTTTAATATTTATGATTATATAACTGTTTCTGATTCAGATTATGATTTACTTGCTAATTCAGATACCGAAGTTTATCAAATTGTTAATGAATTGAAAAACTATGTGAATGAAAGTGATTATTACACAATTGAAATTGCTTTTGATTATCAGGTTGATATAAACTCGTTGCTTACAAAAGTTTGGCATTTTACTGGGGTTTCAATTTCATCATATTGCAATTTTGGTGAAAATGTTTGTGGAAACAAGGTCTATGCATTAATGATAGCGTAAAGAACTCTCTTTGAGGGTTCTTTTTTTCAAAAACACTATTTTTGTTTGGGTGTTTGTGATATAATAATTACGGAGGAAATGTTTATGCGATACTTTCATGAAGGTGTTTCAAGTTTAAAAAACTGTGAAAATGGAAGGTTTATTGCTAATGTGGGCAAGAATGAATATGCTTTGGTTGACCGCATTGGCAGAATTTCGGATATTACATACTATGAACTTGAGCCAAGACAAGATGGGTATTTTTCCGCAAAAAAGGGATTTTTTAATGAAGTTTTAATTGATTTAAACGGAAATGTTGTTTGCGGGGAAGCAAAAGAAATTGATTTGTTTTCAGATGATGGTATTGCTCTTGTTACTGAACTTGATGGCTCAAAAAGATGGCTAACTAAACAAGGTGTTAAGTTTGGTGAGCAGTTTAAAGACATAGGGTGTTTTTCTGGTGGGCTTGGTTGTGTTATGCGTGACGATGGAAAATGGACATATGTAAACAAACAACTTGAAATGGCAGATGTTGCTTTTGATAGAGTGTATCCATTTTTATATGGTGAAAACACCTTTGTTGAGATTGATGGTGAAAATTATGTTATAAATAAACAATTTCAAATATTGAGTGGACCATATCAAAACATTATGTGGATTGAAGATAATGGCTTAATTTTAACTAGAAACAAAGATGCTCAATCGGGTAAAGTTTCTTATGTTTATTATTCACCAGATGGCAAACAAATTAGCAAACCATATGACATGGTTCATGGCTTTGTTAATGGGCTTTGCAGAGTTCATGAAGAAAAAGGTCATAACTTTATTGATGAAAGTGGACACGAAATTAGCAAAGAATATTTTAAAATGGCTGGGAATTTTGGAAAAAACTTTGCCTATGTTGGTGGTTTTGATGAAAAAGGTGATTTTACGTTCACATACATAAGGCGAGATGGTTCTTTGTTTGATTCATGGTATCCAGCAATTGGTGAAGAATCTGAAGGTTTGATTTCAGCCATGAAGGGAACTAAATATTTTGTTATGAATGACAAAGAAAAGGTTGTTAGTCGTGGTTACAGAAGAATAAGTGGTTTTTATGACGGACACGCTTATATTGAATCTAGTAAAAATAAATACACTTATATTAATCATAATTTTGAGCCTTTTGATGAAGAGTTTGATTCTGTTCATGTGTTTTCAGAAGGTTTTGGCATTGTGAAAAAAGATGGAGTTGTTGATGCAATTAATTCGCATCAAATAAAACTTTCAGAGTTGAGTGCATTAGCACAACAAATTGAGCAAAATCCAATATTGGTTTTAAATATTCCAAACAAAATCATGCAAGATGAAGAGTCGGCATATTTATTATGTTCTCATGCAATTGAAGTCTTAAATTTTGCACTGTCATGCTCAAAATATGACGATGTTCAAAAAGCACAATTTGCAAAAGATAAGGAAATGATTGAAGTTTTAAAACTTAAACTGCAATCAAGTCAGCCAAAAACACACGCAAGTGTATTTGGTGAATAGTAATATTTTTATAACTAGGTGAATTATGGCAAATTTTAACAAAACATACAAAAATGGTCTTCGATTATTTTTAGAAAAGAATGATAAAGATGTTGTTGCAATCAGCATATTGTTTTTTGTTGGTTCACAAAACGAATCAAAAGAGCAAGAAGGTTATTCGCATTTTATTGAACATTTAATGTTTAAAAGTTCAGAAAAAAATTCAACTGAAGAAATTATGGATAAACTAACACTTTATGGTGCTGATTACAATGCATACACGTCAAGAACAACCACAAGATACACATTTAAGTGTTTAAAGGAAAATTTTGAACCATGCTTTGAAATTTATTCTGATATGCTTTTGCATCCAAAGTTTGATATTGCAGAAATTGATAAAGAGCGTAATGTTGTTATTGAAGAAATGCAAAAGTGTGCAGATGACCCTGTTCAGGTGCTTTATGAAAGGGTTATGAATAACTATTTTGGAGAACATCCGTTTGCACATGATGAACTTGGACGTGAAGAAATTATCATGAACGTTTCAAGGGAAAAGTTGCTTGAATATAAAAACAAGTTTTATAGGGCAGAAAATTGCATTATTTCAGTTGCTGGAAACATTGACTTTGATAAACTTGATAGTGTTGTTGAAAGGCTTTTTTCATCGCATTTTGATTATGAAGCGAAAAGTTACAAGGTTGATTTTTCACCAATAAATGTTGAACCTCTAAAAAAGTATGACATTGTTTCAAGGGAAGATAATCAAGCAAATGTTTGTGTGCATATAAAAAGTGAACAATGCAAAAGCAAACTTAAATATGTTTCAGATATCTATACTTCAATTCTTGGAAATTCTCAAAACTCAAGACTCTTTAAACTTATTAGAGAAGAACTTGGTTTGGTTTATTCAATTTATGCTTTCAATGATGCAGGTGCAAACGCTGGCGAAATTTTTATTATTTTTGGAACACGTCCGCAAAACATAAAAAAAGCAATGGCTGAAATAAAAAAAGTTATTTTAAATATGGCTGAAAATGGTGTTACCGAAGATGAACTTTTAAGAGCAAAAAATTTTAAAAAATCTTGCGTTGCATATAGTTCAGAAACAAATAGTGACATTGCAGAGATAAATGCAACTTGTTTGCATTTGTATGAAAAAACCTTAACCCCTGCAATGCGTGTTAAAAACTTTGATGATGTAACATTGAAACAGGTTAATGATTTTGCAAAACAAATAGCAAATGAGCAAACTTTTAATATTGTTGCTGTTGGGAAAAATCTAAAAATTGAACATATTAAGCAATTTTAGACAAAACAAATCTTTATTGTGCAAAATATTGTCACTACACAGTTGACAATATTTTTTTTTGGTATTATATTGTTAGCAGTTGCAAGTTTAGAGTGCTAAAAATTTTATTAAAACTTGCAATATAGGAGAGACAATGAAAAATTTTAAAACGGAATCAAAAAGAATTTTAGATTTAATGATAAATTCAATTTATACACACAAAGAAATCTTTTTGCGTGAACTTATTTCAAACTGTTCGGACGCTATGGATAAACTTTATTACAAAAGTTTGTCTGAAAACATTGGTTTGAATCGTGGCGATTTTGATATTAAAATCAAAGCGGATAAAGAAAAGAGAACTCTCACAATTTCTGATAACGGAATTGGCATGACAGCAGAAGAACTTGAAAACAACCTCGGAACTATTGCAAAAAGTGGTTCTCTTGCTTTCAAAAAAGAAAATGAAAAGAAAGAAGATATTGATATTATTGGTCAATTTGGTGTTGGTTTTTATTCTGTTTTCATGATTGGTGAAAAAGTTGAAGTTGTTTCAAAAGCCTACGGCGAAAGTGAAGCAAATGTTTGGGCAAGCAGTGGAACTGATGGTTATGAAGTTTTAAAAGCCGAAAAAGAAACTCATGGAACCGATATTATCATTCATATCAAACCAGACACAGATGATGAAAAATATTCTGAATTTATGGAATATTACAAACTTCGCGAACTTATTAAAAGATATTCAGATTATATTCACTATCCAATCAAACTTGAAACAGAAGTTCCTGTTGCTGATGAAACTTCAGAAGGTGAAGATAAGAAGATAACAACAAAAACAGAGTGGGAAGTCATTAACTCAATGATTCCTATGTGGAAAAAATCAAAGTCTGACCTTTCTGAAGAAGATTACAATAAATTCTATAAAGATATGTTTTATGATTATCAAGACCCATTTATGCATATGCATATTAATGCAGAAGGTTTGATTGAATATAAGGCGCTTTTATATATTCCTAAAAAATGCCCAGAAGCATTCTTCTCAAAATACTTTGAAAGAGGTTTAAAACTTTATTCAAACGGCGTTTTGATTATGGATAAAAGCAAAGACCTTATTCCAGAATATTTTGGATTTGTTCAAGGTTTGGTTGATTGTGAATTATCTTTAAACATTTCTCGTGAAACAGTTCAACAAGACAGAATGTTGCAAAAAATTGCATCAAACATCGAAAAACAAATCAGAAAAGAACTTTCAAATATGCTTGAAAATGACAGACCTCGTTATGAAGAGTTCTATAAAAACTTTGGCTTGCAATTAAAAGTTGGAATCTATAACAACTGGGGTATGGATAAAGATAAACTTCAAGACCTTGTTATGTTCTATTCTGCAAAACAAGACAAGTTTGTAACATTTAAAGAATATGTTCAAGCAATGACCGAAGGTCAAAAATACATTTATTACAGTGCAGGAAATTCTATTATTTCTATCAAAAAAATGCCTCAAGTTGAAAAGATATTAAAAAGTGGTTATGATGTTTTGTGTATGACAGATAACGTTGATGAATTTGCAATCAAATATCTTGGTGCTTATGACCAAAAACAATTCAAAAACGTTGCTGATGGTGACACTGGTATCGAAAATTCACAAGAAGTTGTTTCTGAAGAAGATAAGCCTATTTTAGAATTTATTAAAGAATCACTTGAAGGTGAGGTTTTTGATGTTAAACTTTCAAAGAAATTAGGCGAACATCCAGTTTGTTTAATGGCTGAAGGTGAGGTTTCACTTGAAATGGAAAAAGTTTTCAGAAATATGCCAACCAACGATGCAAATAATCCTAATGTAAGAGCGAAAAAAGTTCTTGAAATTAATGCAGAACATCCAGTTTATGCAAAAATTAAATCACTTTATGAAACAGATAAAGAAGAACTTAAAGAAGTTGCACGTGTTCTTTTGGATGAATCTAAACTTATTGAAGGTTTGCCAATTGAAGATACAGCAAAATTTGTTGCATTAATTACAAAGTTTTTGGCTAAATAAAATGTAAAAAATCAAGCATAAAAGCGGAAAATTTCCGCTTTTATTTTTTTTAAAAATGTTTCAAATTTCAGTTGACAAAACGTTGTTTTGACACTAGGTGTAAAAAAATAAAAAATTTGAATTTTCTTTTTGACTATAAAAAAGTGTTGTGATAAACTATCGAGGTATTTTTGTGCAAAAGAGGAAATGACTAAAAATGAAAAATAAAAAAACCTTAATATTATCGGCATTTATAATAGTTATTGCTGTGTTTTTATCGGTATGTTTTGGTGTGATTATCCCAAGCATTAAAATTAATGAAACGTCATCAATGGCACCAACGACTGTGGTGAATAAAAATTATGAAGACAACAAAGATGAATCTTCTGAAGAAAATAAAGATGATGTTAATTCATCAGTTCAACCAGATACTGGAGAAAGTGAAACTGCAAAACCTGTTAAAAATGAATTAGACTTTTTTGTTTATGATAGGGCGGTAACAAAATCGAAAGAAATTTGTGGGGAAACAACAACATTTGAAATCAATTTTAGAGTGTTTGTAACAAATAACTCAAATGAACAAAAAAACATTCTTGCGAATGCCTTTTCAAGTAATTATGAAATTGAAAACAATGCGTTGTTTTACACATTTGAATGCACCGACGCTGAAAAAAGTGTTCAACTTGGTGCAAATCAAACTCAAGACTTTAATTTCACTTTAACATACATCATAACAGATACTGAAGAATTTAAAGTTACAGACAAACACAACCTTGCTGTAAGTTATATGCTAAAAGAAGTTCTTTCTTTGGAAGTATAGTAGATGAAACACTTGTGTTTCATTGCTTGTGGCAATGGTTGTTTTTTGTTTCATAAAAACAACTGAAAACACTTTGATAACAAAAAAACACACATATTGTGTGTTTTTATTTTTGCGATAAAATCAGTGATTATGTGATGTTTTATTGATTTTTTTGTGGTGATTGTGCTAAATTATAATTATGAAAGTAAATATCGTTTGTGTTGGAAAGATAAAAGAAAAGTTTTTTACTGATGCTATTGCAGAGTATCAAAAACGACTATCAAGGTTTTGCAACTTTAATATTATTGAAGTTGATGAAGCATCGAAAATCGATAACCTTGAAAAAAAGTCAGAGGCAGAAGGTAATTTATTGCTTGCAAAATGCACAGGCGTGGTTGTTTGTTTGGATGGTAAAGGAAAAATGCTTTCAAGCCCAGAAATTGCCGAGTTTATCAAAAAGAAAGAGGTTTCGGGTAACAGTGAAATGACTTTTGTTATTGGAGGCTCAAATGGGCTTTCACAAGCAGTTCTTAAACGTGCTGATTTGATTTTGTCTTTCGGAAACATAACATATCCACATCAACTTTTCAGAGTGGTTCTTTCTGAACAAATTTATAGGGCATTTACTATACTCAATGGATTGCCTTATCATAAGTAAAGGTTGTTTATGCAATACAAATTCAGATTATTAAAAATGCACTGTGCAGCGTGTGCGATGGCACTTGAAGACCATTTAAACACGTTTGAAGGCGTGCAGGCAAAAATTAGTTATGTAACAAAAGTGCTAGAACTTGAAATTAGCACGGAAAACCCATCAGAAACCTTGACTGAAGTAAAAATTGCAATCACAAAATTTGACCATATGATTGAAATTTTGGATTACAAAGATGAAAAAGACAGCGAACTTAAAGAAAAAAGAAATCGCATGATTAACATTTCAAGGTTTATTGTTGTGGCTGTTTTTCTTGTTGCTAACATTTTCAATCCAGTAACATGGCTGAAAATAACAATATTTACACTTATTTATTTGCTTGCATCCTATGATGTTTTGATTAATGCATTTTTTAACACCATTCATGGAAAACTTTTTGACGAAAGTTTTTTGATGGCAATTGCGTCAATTGGTGCGTTTGTTATTGGTGAGTATGTTGAAGCAATTTCAGTTATGCTTCTTTATGGTATTGGTGAAATATTAGAAAACCTTGCTGTAAACAGGTCAAGAAAAACAATAAAGTCAGTGCTTGAAATCAAGCAACCTTATGCAAACTTGGTTGAAGGCGACACAGATTCGCAGGTTGCACTTTCAGATGTGCTTGTTGGAAACTTAATTAGAATCAAACCAGGTGAAAGAGTTCCTTTAGATTCGGTGATTATTGAGGGAACATCTTATTTGGATATGTCTGCACTTACTGGTGAATCAAAAGAAAAGATTGTGGTTGCAGGTGATGAAGTTTTATCTGGTGCAATCAATGTTTCAAGTCCGTTGCTTGTAAAAGTGTTAAAACTTGAAAAAGATAGCACTGTTTCAAAAATTATAGATATGGTGCAAAATGCTTCAGAAACAAAAGCGCCATCCGAAAAGTTTATTTCGAAATTTTCAAAAGTATACACACCAACAGTTATTTGTCTTGCATTTATTTTGATGTTTGTGCCACCAATATTTAGCGGATTTTCAAACTTTTCAACATATGCATATAGAGCACTTTGCTTTTTGGTTGTGTCTTGTCCATGTGCACTTGTTATATCAGTTCCTTTATCATATTTTGCAGGGATTGGTGCGTGTGCAAAATCTGGCATAATGATAAAGGGAGCAAACTATCTTGAAACCCTTGCAAAAACCGATGTCGTTGTTTTTGATAAAACAGGCACATTAACTGAAGGCAAGTTTGAAGTTAGTGAAATTTATGCAGTTTCTGGGCACTCTAATGATGAATTGATTGAAATATGTGCTTATGCCGAAAATTTTTCTAATCACAAAATAGCAAAGTCAATTTTAAAAGCATACAAAGAAATTTTTCACGGGAAAGAAATCAACAATGCTTGGATTGATGGCTATGAAGAATGGGTTGGCATGGGCATAAAAGCAAACATTTTCATGCAAGATGTGCTTGTTGGAAATGCGAAACTTTTAAAAGAACATGAGGTGTCTTTTGTTGAAGTTAACAACAAGGCTGGCACAATTTTATATGTTGCAATTGCGGGAGAATTTGCTGGATATGTTGTTGTGTCAGACACATTAAAGGCGGATGCAAAACAAGCAGTTGAAGACCTTAAAGCAATTGGAATTAATGATATTTCACTTTGCACAGGTGATGAAGAAAATGTTGCAAATGCAATTTCTGCAAAAATTGGTATAACAAATTCTTATTCTGGCTTGCTTCCTGCGGATAAAGTGCTTATAATAACAGATAAGGTGCAAGAAGGAAAAACAGTTGCCTTTGTTGGTGACGGAATTAATGATGCACCATCATTAGCAAATTCAAATGTTGGCATTTCAATGGGTGGGCTTGGCAGTGATATTGCTGTTGAAGC
Organism: Clostridia bacterium; assembly: GCA_045594425.1. Classification (GTDB taxonomy): domain Bacteria; phylum Bacillota; class Clostridia; order Christensenellales; family UBA1242; genus RGIG1681. The sequence goes on along the minus strand of JAZNYK010000016.1, from coordinate 69,120 downwards.
ATCTGACGTTGTTATCATGACAGATGAACCAAGCAAGGTTGCAAAAGCAATCAAAAAAGCCAAAAAAACCAGACGTATAGTAATGCAAAACATTGTTGGTTCAATTGCAATCAAAGTTGCAATTTTGGGCTTAATTGCGTTTGGGGTTTCTGGAATGTGGCTAGCAATTTTTGCCGATGTTGGTGTAAGTTTGCTTGCAGTTTTAAATAGTTTAAGAATTATGTTAAAAGATTAATCAAAAGAAGTTTTGGGGGAATATATGAACATTAAAAATATTTTATATAAGGCGTTAGAGGAAAGTTTTTTGCATTTAAATTATGAACTTGCAGATTTGACATTAACTTTTTCAAACAGAGCAGGTGAGGCAGATTTTCAATGTAACTCTGCTTTTGCTATTGCAAAAAAAGTTCACACAAGTCCTGAAGTTGTTGCAACATCAATTATTTCAAACCTAAAACAAGATGTTGCAGATGTGGCTTTTTCAAAGCCTGGTTTTATCAACTTTAAAATTAAAGACGAAGTTTTGTCGCTTTGCTTAAATGAAGCACTTTCAAGTGATAGACTTTGTCTTGATACCGTTGATGAGCCTATTAAAGTTGTTATGGACTATGGTGGAGCAAACGTTGCAAAAGAACTTCATATTGGTCATTTGCGTTCGCCAGTTGTTGGTGAAAGTTTGGCACGTCTTTATAAAATTTTGGGCAATGAGGTTATAACAGACACACACCTTGGTGACTGGGGTCTTCAAATGGGATTGACTATTGCTGGTCTTCAAGATGGTGGATATATTGATGGTTATTTTGATTCTTCAAAACAGAATAAAGAAATTACTTTGGATACTTTGAATGAAGTGTATCCAAGTGCGTCAAAAAGAAAGAATGAAGATGAAGAATTTAGAAAAAAGGCCGAAACATACACAAAATATATTCAAGATAAAAAAGAACCATATTGGTCGATTTATGAACATATTAGAAACATTAGTGTAACTAGAATCAAGGCTAACTATGAAAACCTTAATTGTTTCTTTGATTTATGGTATGGTGAAAGCACTGCCGCAGAATATGTTGAAACTGTTGTAAAAATGTTTGTTGATAAAGGTTTAACAAGAGTTCATGAAGGTGCTCTTGTTGTAGATGTTGCTCGTGAAGGTGAAAACATTCCAATTGAAAAGAAAAATGAAAATGACCCACAACTTTACAAAAATCCAATGCCTCCAGTTTATTTGAAAAAGAGCAATGGTGCAGATGTTTATGATACAACCGATATTGCTACAATTTATCAAAGAAACAAAGATTTTGCCCCAAACAAAATTATGTATGTGGTAGACAAGCGTCAAGGCAGTCACTTTGAAAGATGTTTTAGAGCAGTGGACATGGCTGGCATTTCAATTCCAAATCAAGAATTTGAATTTGTTGGTTTTGGAACAATTAATGGAGCAGATGGCAAGCCGTTTAAAACAAGGTCAGGTGACACAATTAAACTTGAAGATATCATCAACTTAATCACTGATGGTGCTAGAAAAAAACTTAAAGAAAATGGTATTGTTGATGATGAAGAACTTGCTTTAAAAATTGGTGTTGCAGCAATGAAATTTGGTGACCTTTCAAATATTGTTAGCAAAGACTATGTTTTTGATATTGATAAGTTTGCTTCATTTGAAGGAAAGACTGGTCCATATATTCAATACACTGGCGCAAGAATTAATTCACTTTTAAGAAAGGCTGGCATGGCAGAAAAACTTGATTGGCTTTCAAACCTTAATCTTATTAATATTTCAGATGAAAATCAAAGAACAATTGCAATTAATTTCTTGAAACTTCAAGATAGTTATTTCAGTTGTTATAAAGATAGTTCATTAAATTCACTTTGCTCTGCACTTTATGATTTTGCATCAAGTTTCTCAAAATTCTATAATGATACTAGAATTTTAAGTGAACAAGATGAAATTAAGAAAAATTCATATCTTGCACTTTGCTACTTTGTTTTGAGAGCAATAAAGCAAGGCGCCCATGTTTTGGCATTTGAAATTCCTGATAAAATGTAGGTGAATAGTGGCGAAAATAAAGATATTATTACATTCTTGCTGTGCACCATGTTCCACAGCGGTGATTGAAAAATTATCAGAAGAATATGACATTACAATCTTGTATTACAACCCAAATATTTATCCAGAAGAGGAATATTTCAAACGCAAAGCAGAAGAAGTGAAGTATATCAAAATTTTAAATATGTCACACCCAGAGATAAATGTTTCAATGCTGGATTGTGATTATGATAACATAACTTTTTATAACACGGTAAAGGGTCTCGAAAATGAGCGAGAAGGTGGGGCTAGGTGCACTGTTTGTTTTAAGGTTAGGCTTGAAAAAACGGCAATCCTTGCAAAAGAAAATGGTTTTGATGTTTTTGGAACAACCCTTTCTGTTAGCCCTCATAAAAATGCAGAACTTCTAAACCAAATTGGAAAGGCGTTAGAAGAAAAACATGGTGTTAAATATTTAGAAGCGAATTTTAAAAAGCAAAATGGTTATCTTCGTTCAGTTGAACTTGCAAAAGAAAATGGGCTTTATCGCCAAAACTATTGTGGGTGTGAATTTGCGTTAAAAATTCAACAACAAGAAGCACCTGAAAGTTTGAAGAAAAATAGATAGTGCGAAAAAGGTGGTTAAGTTATGCAAGAAATATTTAAAAGGTTAAGCACAGAGTTTTGTGCAAAACAATTAAAAAACAATATAATAAAGTTAAATATACCACTTGTTACATGGACAGATGGTGGTCTTTTGGAACTTAGAATAAAATTGAAAGAAGATGGGGACTACACTATTTATTGCCCAACCAATTTGTTTTTAGAAAAAAATGCTGGCGGAAGTCAAAAATATTACTTTAATATTTTTGAAAAGCATGATAAAAACTATCACTATGATATAAAAATCAAAAACGGTAAAATTTATAAAGATTATGCATCAAATTATAATATAGCAGTAGCCATAAATGAATTTATTAGATTCTATGTTATGCTAGACGATTTTGTTATAAATAATAGCGTCATAGGGCACGAAGAAGATTTTGAATAAAAAACACTGTCAATTTTGACAGTGTTTTTTGTTTTTGTTTAATTAAAGTTCAACGCCTTTATTGCGTAAAAATTCACGTGTTACAAGTTCTCTGCGAAGCATTTCTTTTAAAACAAGAGTTAAACATTCGTCTGCATCATTTAATGTTGAATCAATTAAATATGCATTTTCACACATAATGAGTGGTGAAATTTCTCTGTGCATATCACGATAATCTCTATCTTTAAGGTCTTCAAGCACTTGTTCATAAGAAACGGTTTCACCTTTTTCTTCAAGTTGAGCAAAACGGCGTTTTGCACGAGATTCAACTTTGCAGTCAACATAAACTTTAAAGTCTGCATTAGGGAATATTACTGAGCCGATATCTCTGCCTTCCATAACAATGTTTTCATTGTGGTTTTGAGTGTCTCTTTGAAGAGTTCTAACATATTCACGGATATATGGCTTGCAAGAATATTTTGCAACGTTTGCGCTGATTTCTTCATTGTGAAGTTGGTCCATAATGTCAATGCCATCAACCATCATAACATTGTTTGAACCATCGTATGTATAAACAATATTTGTGTGTTCAATCATGTATTGAAGTTTGTCGTCTTCTTTATCTTTAATATGAAGGCTTAATGCTTTGTGGGTGATTGCCCTATAGAGTGCTCCGGCACTAAAAAAACCATAGTTTAATTTTTTTGCTAAATTTTTTGCTAGAGTAGATTTTCCTGAACCTGAAGTTCCGTCAATTGCGATAATCATAAAATCTCCTTAAAATAAATCTAATATTATGATATAATAATTTACTGAAATTTCAAAATGAAAATAATTAATTATTTGGAATTTTTGGCAATTTAATATATTATTTAATTATGACAAAAAGAAAAAAAACTTATAAAGAAAACTTTTTTGTTAAATTTGTGCGAATCTTGTTGCTTGTTATATTAAGCCCAGTTGTATTGATTTATTTGATTGTTAATTTTTTAAAAAAATTAGGTGAAAAAAAATCAAACAAAGACAAGGTCGCAGTTTTTAATATGTCGCAAATCGACAGTTTGTCTGGAAGTGAATTTGAAACATTTTTAAAGACATTGTTTGAAAAATTGGGGTATAGTGCTTCTCTTACCAAAAAAAGTCATGATTATGGTGCAGATTTGATTATTCAAAAAAAGAATGAAACATCAATTGTTCAAGCAAAGTGTTATGGAAAAACTGTTGGAATAAAAGCCATTCAAGAAATTGTTGCAGCAAAAACTCACTATGGTGCAAATAGTGCAATAGTTGCAACAAACAACTATTTTTCAAAAGATGCTGTTGTTCTTGCAACTGAAAATAATATTAGGTTGTTGGACCGTGATGTTATTGAAAGGTTGGTGAAAAAATTTAATATTCATATTGATAAAGAAAAAAACAATATTTGTGCAATTTCAAAAAAAGCAGTCTATGAAATTGAAAGCAAGTATAGGTTTTGGATTTAAAAAAATTGTCTAACTTTATAAACCATGAGTAATTTTTGAAGTGCAAGCATAAACTACTTTTGAGGTAAAGCCCAACAATGTTTGAACTTACATTAAGCACAACAATAGACAAACAAAGATATTTAGGCGAATTTTTTTCAAGGTTTGGTCAAGAAATTAGAGGAGATTCTGGTGTTGTTGTAAATCAAAACAGCAATGGCAGAGCATATCTTGCAATCGCAGTTGATGAAGCAAAAAAAGAATATTATAAAGCCAAGATTTTGGACTATATTCTTTTTGTTATTGTTGACGACTATAAATATAATTTTTATAAAGATAATTTGACTATAAATGAAGATAGCGTTGTTTTTAAATCGTTTTTGAAAGCGATTTCAATTTTTGATGCTGAAAACGATAAAGATATCATAAAAAGTCAAATTCAACTTTCTGGCGAGATTTTGATTGATAGTTTTTTTTATTTTAAACTTCAATTGCTTAGAGCAAGGTGGGAGCGAACCGCAAATATAATAAATCAAAATAATATAATTCAAAGCACATCATCAATGCTTGATATTTTAAAATATTTAACAACTATTTCTGATTATGGCATTGTGCTTGCAAATGTTTGTTTTTGCAAAAAACAAATTGTTTTGAGAACTTATGAAGGTGTTAAAAGATACAAAAACAATTTTAAAGGTGTGTCAGATTTTTTTGCGGAAATTGTGAAACTTAATCCATCTAAAATAAATATAAAGCAAACAGCAATAAAGCAAACTCATGAAGAAACAGTAAGCATGCTTTCACATATTTTTGGAGATAAAATATATTTTGTAAATTGATTTTAAATATTGACAGATTTTAATTTATTGCGTATAATGAATATTGTATAAATGCACTTGTAGAACAAGTAAGTTATGCGGGCTGACCAAGAGAGAGGAAATCCTGGGCTGTAAGTTTCCTTGTTAAGTTCATAACCGAAACCACCTACATTTTAAACAACTTAACATTTTTAATGAGGTTGAATTTTCAACGAAGTAAGGTGGAACCACGATAAAAGATTATCGTCCTTATGCTAAATTTTTTGGCATAAGGATTTTTTTATGCCAACCAAAGGAGAAGATTATGAAAATTACATTAAGAGATGAAGTTAGAGAATTTGAAACAGGCGTTACTCCAAATGATATTGCAAAGTCAATTTCAGAAGGCCTTGCTCGTGTTGCCGTTTGTGGAAAAATTGGCGATGAACTTGTTGATTTAAATTTGCCAATCACAGAAGATTGTGCACTTGAAATCATCACAACAAAAAGCGAAGAATACAAAGAAGTTTTGCGTCATTCAACTGCACACGTTTTGGCTCAAGCAGTAAAGGCAATTTATCCAACAGCAAAGTGCTGGGTTGGTCCTGCAACAAAGGATGGTTTTTATTATGACTTTGATTTCAAAACACCAATCACAAATGAAGACCTTGCTGTGATTGAAGATGAAATGAACAAAATAATAAAAGCAAATTTTGAAATTGTTAGAAAAGAAGTTACAAAAAAACAAGCAATTAAACTTATGAAAGATGCTGGTGAACCATATAAGGTTGAACTTATTGAAGCAATTCCAGATGATGAAATGATTACAACATACACACAAGGTGACTATGTTGAAGTTTGCCGTGGACCACACATCAAGTCAACTGGCTTAATCAAGGCATTCAAACTTACAAAAATCTCTGGTGCATATCTTAAGGGTGACAGCAAAAACAAAATGCTCACTCGTATTTATGGTGTTGTGTTTGACAAAAAAAGTGAGATGGATGAATATTTCAAAAACCTTGAAGAAGCCTTAAAACGTGACCACAGAAAACTTGGAAAAGAACTTGATTTATTCTTCTTTGATGAAACTGCTCCTGGCATGGCTTATTGGATGCCAAAAGGCTTTACAATGCTTAACACTCTTATTAACTATTGGAGAGATATTCACAAAAAGAGAGGTTATCAAGAATTTTCCGGACCACAACTTAACTCTAGTGTTCTTTGGAAAACTTCTGGACATTGGGACCACTATAAAGAAGATATGTTTGTTTTAACAGATGCTGATGGTAATGAACAAGCATTAAAACCAATGAACTGTCCAAACTCAATCAAAATTTTCCAAAGCAAAACAAGAAGTTACAAAGATTTGCCTCTTCGTTTTAATGATGTTGACGTTATTCATAGAAATGAAAAATCAGGACAACTTAATGGTTTGTTCAGAGTTAGAATGTTCCGTCAAGACGACTCTCACAACTTTGTTACTGTTGACCAAATTGGAAGTGAAATTAAAGAAATCATCAAAATTGCTCATGAAATGTATGGTGTGTTTGGTCTTCCTTACAAACTTACACTCTCAACAAGACCAGATGACTTTATGGGTGAAATTGAAACTTGGAACAAAGCAGAAAAAGAACTTAAAGAAGTTTTAAATGAAATCTGTGGTGAAGGCAATTATAGAATCAATGAAGGTGACGGCGCATTCTATGGTCCAAAAATTGACATTAAAATGCAAGACTGTTTAGGCAGAGAATGGCAAATGGGAACCGTTCAAGTTGACTTCCAACTTCCACAAAGGTTTGAACTTTCATATATCGATAAAGACGGTTCAAAACAAATGCCTATCATGATTCACAGAGCAATTCTTGGTTCATTTGAAAGATTTATTGGAATCATCACAGAACACTTTGCTGGTGCGTTCCCAACATGGCTTGCACCTGTTCAAACAAAGGTTATTTCAGTTTCTGAAAAGAGTGCAGAATATGCATCAAGTGTTGCTGAAAATCTTGAAAATGCTGGAATTAGAGTTGAACTTGACAATTCAGACGAAAGAATTGGTTACAAAATTAGACTTGCTCAACTTGAAAAAGTTCCTTACATGATTATTTTGGGTGAAAACGAAGCAAAAGCAGGCACTGTTTCAATCAGAAAGAGAAATGGTGAAGAACTTAAGGATTTGTCGTTCGCTGATGCTGTTAAAATGATTAAAGAAGATATTAGTTCAAAAGGTAATAAATAAACTATAAAAATATAACAAAAAGGGTTGACAAGCACTATTTTGTGTGATAAAATACCCGTGTTTATTGAAGAGAAAGAACACTTTCCACCAAGCAAATGAAAGATTTTGGCTTTGGTCAAATATAATAATGTATGTTACCCGAAATATTGGCACATTTTTATGTGCAACCTTACTTCGGAATTATTATATAGTGAGTGGATTTCTTCGTAAACCACTCACTTTTTTTGACTTAAAAAGTGAAATAAATTTTTTAGGAGAAATATGGCAGTTAAACAAGAAACACAAATTAACGAAAGCATCAGAGATGCTGAAGTTCGAGTTGTTGGTGCAAACGGAGAGCAACTTGGAATTATGAGTGCAAAACAGGCTAATGAAATCGCCGAAAAAGAAGGTTTAGATTTAGTTAAAATTTCACCAAGTGCAGTTCCACCAGTTTGCAAAATCATGGATTATGGCAAATATTTGTTCGACAAAACAAAAAGAGAAAAGGAACAACGCAAAAATCAAAAGATTGTGGAACTTAAAGAAGTTCAACTTTCAATGACAATTGAACAACATGACATCGACATCAAAGCAAAACACGCTACAAAATTTTTGCTTAATGGTGACAAAGTTAAAGTTTCTATTCGTATGAGTGGAAGACAACAGGCTTATGCTGACCGTGGTGTTGAAACTGAAAACACTTTCGCAAGAAGTTTGGAAGAAATTTCAGTTATTGAAAAACCAGCAAAAGTTGAAGGAAGAAACATTATTATGATTCTTGCTCCAAAAAATTCTAAAAAATAACAGACCATATAACTTTTAATGATTAGGTATTACAGGAGGAAATTATTATGTCAAAACAAAAAACAAGCAGTGCTGCAAAAAAGAGATTTATCGTTCTTAAAAGTGGCAAAGTAAAAAGAGGTCAACAAAACCACAGACACTGCCTTTCAGTTAAAGAAAGAAGCAGAAAGAGAAATCTTCGTCAAGGTGCTTATGTTGAAGGCAAACAAATTAAAACAGTTAAAAATTTAGTAGGAAATCAAGGCTAATAAGGAGGACTAAAGAAAATGAGAATTAAAAGAGGCGTAATTAAACATAAAAGACGTATTAGAATTTTAAAATCTGCAAAGGGCTACTATGGCTCAAAGAGCAAACTTGTTAGAGTTGCTCGTGAAGCAGTTATGAAGAGTGGCAACTATGCATATATTGCAAGACGTCAAAAGAAAAGAGATTTCAGAAAACTCTGGAACGCAAGAATCAACGCTGAAGCAAGAAACAATGGTCTTTCTTACAGCAAATTGATTCATGGTCTTAAAGTTGCAGGCATTGATTTAAACAGAAAAGTTCTTGCTGAACTTGCTGTTTCAGACAAACCAGCATTTGCAAAAGTTTGTGATTCTGCAAAACTTGCTTTAAGCAAATAGTTATTAAAACTTAACAATTCAAGCAATTTGAACTGTTAAGTTTTTTGTTTTTAGGTGAAATTATGAATGGTGAAATTATAACAAGTCTTGACAACGGAATGGTTAAAGAGGCTCGCAGTTTAAATGATAAAAAGCATAGACGTTTTCATGGCAAGTTTTTGGTTGATGGCGAAAAACTTGTGCATGAGGTTGTTTGTGGTGCGTGCGAGGTTGACAAACTTTTTGTTGATGCATCAAGACTTTCAGACTTTGGTTATATTTTAGAAAAGTTTGATGGAAAAGTTGTTCCGGTTACCGCAAAAGTGCTTGCGTCTATTTCAGAAAATGTGACACCACAGGGCATTATTGCAGAGGTTTTTATGAAATCAACTGGTGAGTTTGAACCAGAAAAAAACGAACCAATTTTAATTTTGGACCGTATTCAAGACCCTGGCAATTTGGGGACAATTATTAGAACCGCTGCAGCAACTGGGCTCAACACAATTGTTTTGATTGACACTGTTGACCCATATTCGCCAAAGGTTGTCAGAAGTTCAAGTGGTGGCGTGTTCTATACCGACATTTATCGCATGACAGAAACTGAAATTATTGACTATGTTTCAAAGAAAAATATTAGTCTTTTGGTTGCTGACATGGGTGGTGTGAATGTGTTTAAAAATCCAATTGAAACATCAAATTTTGCGCTTGTTATTGGAAATGAAGGTCAAGGTGTTAGCAACACGTTTAAACAAAAAGGGAATAGCATATCACTTCCAATGAAAAGCCAAATGGAATCACTTAACGCGGGCATTTCAGCAAGCGTTTTGATGTATGTTTTGATGGGAAAGAATATATAAATAACCACAAAAACCATCAATTTGCTTATTTTGCAGTTAATTTTATTGATTAATGTGGTAAATTTGATTATAATAAAACAAGAAAATTTTAGTTATTGATAGGAGGAATTTATAATGAGTGGACACTCAAAATGGCACAATATTCAAGCAACAAAAAACAAAGCAGACGCTGCTAGAGGAAAAATCTTTACAAAAATTGGTCGTGAAATTGCAGTTGCTGTAAAACTTGGTGGCCCTGATCCGAACATCAATAGCAAACTTTATGATGTTATTCAAAAGGCTAAACAAAACAATATGCCAAACGACAATATTCAAAGGTCAATCAAAAAAGCAAGTGGTGGTGAAGAAGCAGGCAACTACGATGCAATCACATACGAAGGCTATGGCTCACATGGTGTTGCTTTTATTGTTGAATGTTTATCAGATAACAGAAACAGAACCGCTGCGGATGTTAGACATCTTTTCACCAAATTTGGTGGAAGTTTAGGCACTACAGGAAGTGTGTCTTATATGTTTGACTACAAAGGCATTGTTGTTATTAAAAAGGCTGAAACCACTAACGAAGACACAGTTATGATGCTTGCACTTGATTTTGGTGCAGATGATGTTGTTGTTGATGAAGAATGCATTGAAGTTATGTGTTCTCCAGAAAATCTTCATACAATCAGCAAAGAAATGGAAACATCTGGTTATGAAGTTGTTTCTAGTGAAGTTGAATATGTTCCACAAAATATGATTGAACTTAACAAAGATGCAGCGATTTCAATTAACAAACTTATTGTTGGTCTTGAAGATTTGGATGATGTTCAAAATGTTTACACAAATGCAGACCTTTCTGCTTTGGACGAACAATAAGGTGTGTTATGTGGGTTGAAATTTTAGGTATTTTTGCAACTTTAATGATTTTGGTTTCGATGAGTTGCAAAACCATGACATTTAAAAGCAGTGTGGTTATGCGCATAACTAACATCATTGGTTCAGTGTCTTTTACTGTTTATGGTTTTATTCTTCCAGCATGGAGCACAGGCATTTTGAATGCGGTTTTGATTGTTGTTAACACATATCACTTGGTTAAACTCGTGATGGATAACAAAAAACAAAACAGTGAAACCAAAAATATTGAAAACAAACAATAAAAACAGCCACCACAATATGTGGTGGTTTTTTTGTGACCTAATATTTATTGACTTTAACGGCAATTTAAGTTAAATTATAATTATGATAATATTAGGTATTGACCCAGGTTACGCAATTGTTGGTTATGGTGTTATTGAAAAAGACAGCAGAGGAAATTGCAGGGTGATTGATTATGGTGCAATCAACACTCCAAAGGAAGAAGATTTTCCAGTGCGTCTTGCAATGATTCATGATGGCATGAAATGCTTGATTAACAAATTCAAACCAGATGCTGTTGCAGTTGAAGAACTATTTTTTAATCAAAACATCACAACAGGTATTGCGGTCGCAGAAGCAAGAGGTGTTATTTTGTGTGCTGCAATTCAGCAGGTTCCAAAGGTTTATGAGTTTACTCCAATGCAAGTAAAACAGGCAATAACTGGCGTTGGAAAGGCTGATAAAAAACAAGTTCAGTTTATGACAAAAACACTTTTAAACCTAAAATCTATTCCAAAGCCAGACGATGCTGCGGATGCGCTTGCGGTTGCATTGTGTTTGGCTCAAACTAATACAAAACTTACAAATTCGGATGTTCAGGTGTTTACAAATAACAACTTGAAAAAAACAGACAAAGCCGAAATTTTAAAAAGAAGGAAACTTAAATGATATATTCACTAACAGGCAAAATTTCTATGATTGATGATAGCACATTGGTGGTTGACACTGGTGTTATGGCATTTGAAGTTACTTGTTCTGCATACACCTGCTATGCACTTTCAGGAAAACAAGAACAACAAACTCTTTTAACATATTTGCAAGTAAGAGAAGATGCAATGTGTTTATTTGGTTTTAAAGATGCAAAAGAAAAAAAGATTTTCAATGACCTTTTGTTGGTTTCGGGTGTTGGTCCAAAAATGGCAATAACTGTGCTTTCTGGGCTTCCTATTGATGACCTTATTAGAGCAATTGTGACAAGTGATATCAAAACACTCTCATCAATCAAAGGTCTTGGCAAAAAAACGGCTGAACGTATTGTTTTGGAACTTAACAGCAAACTTGGTGGCAATGATTCACTAGAGAACTTGCTCTCAAATGAAGCAAATGCAAATCAATCAAAAGTTGCGATGCGCAAAGAAGTTGAAGAAGCATATGAAGTTTTAGTTGCAACGGGAATTCAAAAGAATCAAGCAGTTGAACTTGCTAAAAACAACTATGTCGAAGGCATGACAGGTGAAGAACTTGTTATTGCTTGTTTTAAAAATATGCATAAATAAAGGGAAGAACGTATGGAAACTTACGACAATGAAAGTTATTACGACAAATTCATAACCAGTTCAAAAGACGCAGATGATGAACGTTTTGTTTCATGCTCAAAAATTGAAAATGATGACCAAATAGAAAACATTTTGCGTCCAAAGGTTTTTGATGAATATGTTGGTCAAACTGCAGTAAAAGAAAATCTTAAGGTTTATATTTCTGCAGCAAAAAAGCGTGGTGAGGCCCTTGACCATGTGCTTTTGTATGGACCTCCTGGACTTGGAAAAACAACCCTTGCTGCAATCATTGCAAATGAAATGGGTTCATCATTCAAGCAAACATCAGGTCCTGCAATTGAAAAACCAAGTGACCTTGCGTCATTGCTCACTAATTTAAGTGAAAATGATGTGCTTTTTATTGATGAAATTCACAGACTTAATCATAGTGTAGAAGAAGTTTTGTATCCTGCAATGGAAGACCATGCCCTTGATTTTATTATCGGCAAAGGACCATCTGCAAGGTCTATGAGAATTTCACTTCCAAACTTCACATTAGTTGGTGCAACAACCAAAGCGGGCATGATTGCGGGACCACTTCGTGATAGGTTTGGTGTTCTTTGCAAACTTGAACTTTATAATGAAAATGAACTTAAAGACATTGTTCTTCGTTCTGCTTCAATTTTGGGGGCGGAGATTGATGATGGTTCTGCAAGACTAATTGCTTCAAGATGCAGAGGAACTCCAAGAATTGCAAACCGAATTTTAAAACGTGTGCGTGATTTTGCTGATGTTTTAAATGACGGAAAAATTACAACAAAAATAGCAGACCATGCTCTTGAAAAAATGGATATTGACAGCATTGGTCTTGACGGCGTTGATAGAAAAATGTTAAAAGTAATGATTGAAAACTTTAAAGGCAAACCGGTGGGCTTGGATACTTTGGGTGCAATTACTGGTGAAGAACCTGAAACAATTGAAGATGTTTATGAACCATATCTTCTTCAAATTGGCTTTATTTCAAGAACGCCAAGAGGCAGGATTCCTTTAGAGCCTGCATACACACATTTAGGCTATAAGATTGAAGATATAGCAAAATAGGATAAATTATGGAAATGTTAAAAACTAGCGATTTTTATTATGATTTGCCAGAAGAACTAATTGCGCAAACACCAATGGTTCCAAGAGATATGGCAAGAATGCTTGTGTATAATAAACAAGAAGACAAAATTGAGCACAAGGTGTTTAGGGATATTCTTGACTACTTGACTCCAAATGATGTTCTTGTTTTAAATAACACAAGAGTAATTCCAGCAAGGCTTTTTGCACACAAAGTTACTGGTGCAAAAATTGAAGTGTTTTTGCTAAAAAGGCTCAATCTTACAGATTATGAAGTTTTGATGAAGCCAGCAAAAAAAGCACCTGTTGGAACAAAACTTATTTTTAGTGAAAATCTTTATTGTGATGTTATTGAAAATCAAGAAGAGATTGGTGGCAGGGTTATTCGATTTAATGTGTCATCAGGAACGTTAGAAGAGGAACTTGACAGAATTGGAGAAGTGCCACTTCCACCATATATTCATGAAAAACTCGAAGATGATGAAGAATATCAAACTATTTATTCAAAAATAAAAGGCTCAAGTGCTGCTCCAACAGCCGGCTTGCATTTCACAGAAGAACTTATGCAAAAAATCCGTGACAAGGGTGTTCAAATTGAAGAGGTTACGCTTCAAGTTGGTCTTGGAACATTTAGACCAGTTAATGAAGAAAACGCACTTGACCACAAAATGCATAGTGAAGAAATTGTTGTGTCAGAAGAAGTTGCAGACAGGCTTAACAAAGCAAAGGTCGAAGGTAAACGAATTGTTGCAGTTGGCACAACAACTGTTAGAACTTTGGAGGCGGCTTCAACAAAAAAAGGTCATATTGAACCTTGCAAAAAAGAAACAAATATCTTTATTTATCCTGGGGTTGAACTTAAGTTTGTTGATGCATTAATCACAAATTTCCATTTGCCAGAAAGCACACTGATTATGCTTGTTTCTGCATTTATTGGAAAAGACAAAACTCTTGAGGTTTACAAAACAGCAGTGAATGAAAAATATAGATTTTTTAGTTTTGGTGATTGCTGTTTTTTCTGCTAAAAAACAAAAAGGACAAAAATTTGATGGAAAACAAATATTTTTCGTTTGAAGAGAAATTAAAGTCTTCAAACACTCATGCAAGAATTGGTGTGCTTCACACACCACATGGTGATATTGAAACACCAGTGTTTATGCCTGTTGGAACAAGAGCAACTGTTAAAGCGGTTGAACCAAGAGAACTTGAAGAAATCAATGCCCAAATTATTTTGGCAAACACATATCATTGTTATTTAAGACCAGGTGCTGACCTTGTTCAAAAAGCAGGTGGGTTGCACAAGTTTATGAATTGGAAAAGACCAATTTTAACAGATTCTGGCGGGTTTCAAGTTTTTTCACTTTCTGATATGAACAAAATAACAGAAGATGGTGTTGAATTTAAATCCCATCTTGATGGTTCATCTCATTTTTTTACACCAGAAAAGTCTATTGAAATTCAAAACAAACTTGGTGCAGACATCATTATGGCTTTTGATGAATGTTCAGATTATGGTGTAGATAAAAAATATGCAAAACAGGCACTAGAAAGAACTGAAAAATGGTTGGACAGGTGTTTAGCATACCACAAAAACGAAAAACAACTTTTGTTTCCAATAGTTCAAGGCAACTTTTATGCTGATTTAAGGTTACAAGCACTCGAAAATGTAAAAAAGAAGGCAACTGTTGGTTTTTCAATTGGTGGGCTTTCTGTTGGTGAACCAAAAGACAAAATGTATGAAATGCTTGATGTGTTGGCACCTCACTATCCAGATGATAAAGTTAGATATTTGATGGGTGTGGGAAGCCCAGATTGTTTGATTGAAGGTGTGATTAGAGGTATTGATATGTTTGACTGCGTTCTTCCAACAAGAAACGCCAGAAACGGAACAGCATTAACAAGCAAAGGAAAAGTTGTTGTAAAAAACGGCATTTACAAAGAAGATTTCACCACTTTAGATGATGAATGTGATTGTTATGCTTGCAAAAATTTCACAAAAGCATATTTAAGACATTTGTTTAATGTTGATGAAATTTTAGGTGCTCAATTGTTATCTATTCATAACATTAGATATTTAACACATTTAATGGAACAAATCAAACAAGCAATTCGTGAAGACAGGCTTTTGGAATTTAGAGAAGAATATTTAAAAAAGACAAATTATAAATAGTTTAGACAAAATTTTTGTATGTCAAAATTTTAATATTAAAAATTTTGTTGCAATTACACTTTTTATTTGCTAAACTATTTCTAGAATTTAAAGGAGATTAAAAAATGATTAATTTTATTTGTGCAGAAGCAAACAACACAACATCTATCATTGTTTATGTGGTTTTGATTGTTGCATTAGTTGCAATGCTTATTATGCCATATTTTACTCAAAGAAAGAAAAATAAAGAATTTTTGAATATGCTTGAATCAATGAAAGTTGGTGACCTTGTTAAAACCGCTGGTGGTATTATTGGAAAAATTACAAAAATCACAGACAAAGGTGATATTAAAACTGTTATTTTAGAAACTGGTTCAAAAACAGAAAAATCTTACATGGAATTTGATATGGCAATGATTTACTGTGTTTTGAAATCAACAAAAGTTGAAGCAAAAGAAGAAACTGTTGAAGAATCAAAAGTTCCAGCAGAAGAAGTGGTTGTTAATGAAGAAACAACTGTTGAAACAAAAGTTGAAAAACCAAAAAAGACAACAACAAAAAAGTCAACAGCAAAAAAATCTTCAACAACAAGAACAACAACTAAAAAGTAATAAAAAAGCGACATGGTTCGCTTTTTTTATTTGCAAAAAGTTCATATCGAGCGACAAAGTGAATATATTTTAACAGAGGTAAAAATATGTTTGGTCGTTCAAAAACAGAAACATTATCAAATGAAAATATTATTTTTGATTTTTTTAAAGGGCTTTTGGTTGCCACACTTTTAAGTTTGGGTTTTGTAATTTTGTTTGCATTTTGCATGAAATGGTTTATGATTGCAGATGAATTTATTGCACCAATAACCCTTGTTATCAAAGGTGTGAGTGTTATTTCAGGCTCTGCCATTGCAATAAAAGGCAAGAGCAAGGGGCTTATAAAAGGCATGATGTTTGGAGTGATATATATTTTGCTTGCATTTGTCGTGTTTTCAATGCTTGCAGGAACTTTTAGTATTGGACTAAATACACTTTTAGATGTTGCATTTGCCTCACTTTTGGGTGGTATTGTTGGAATTGTGAAAGTTAATAAAAACTAAAAAATTTAAAAATTTACTCACTCTTTTCTCGGAGTGAGTTTTTTTGACATAAAAATAGTTATAAAATTGACCAAAATGCTAAATATTTTTTTATAATAGGTTGACCAAATTCCAAATATTGCGGTATAATACACACGATTATTAATAATAAGGAAAATTAGCGATGAAAAGATTTCAAAAAAGTACAGCCATAGCATTATCTATCATTTTTGCTATCGTGCTTGCAATTGGTTTTGTTTGCAGTTTTGTGCCAATGACTTTTGGTGCAAAAACATTTGTGTCTTTCTCTGGTTCACTTAATGTTTCATCTGATTTAACAGGTGGATTGTATGGCGAATATGACATCAAAACAAAAAATGCCAGCACACAAGATGTGATTGATTCTATGGAACTCATTAAAGACGTTTTAGAAGAAAATGGTTACAAAAATGCCAATGTTTATGCAATTGGCAACAAAAAAATTAGAGCCGAAGTAAGTTTCCCAAAAGGCGATAGCACTTATTCAAGCGTTTATGCTGAACTTACAAGCATTGGTTCAGGTGCGTTCTCACTTCGTTCAACATATGAACTTGAAGACACATCAATTGTTGTTCCAGGTGCAACAAGTGTTGAAGAAGTTAGCATCACAACCTATAACGACACAAAGAGTATGATTGTAAAATTTAACAAAGAAGGCGAAGCAAAATTTAAAGAACTTTGCACTTCAACAACAACCATTTACTTGGTTTTGGGTGACTATTCTCAATCAATCTCAATTTCTGGTGTTACAGACTATTCACAATTAACACTTCAAAACACAGACTATGAAAACTTGATTGCTTTAGAGCAAAAAGTTAAACTTGGTTGCATGAAGGTTGAAATTAATCCATCAACCGCAGTAATTAACACAATGTCTGCAAGTTTATCTGCAGGTGAATCTGCAAGCACTTCTGCTGAAAAATCTTTCTATTCAAGCACAGTGTTTGTTGTTGCGCTTTCAGCATTTGCAGCAATTGCAGTTTTGGGTCTTGCTGTGTTTGCAGTTAAATTTGGATTCTATGCCGTTTTGATGATTGCAACACTTTTGCTTAATGCAGAATTATTCTTGATTTTGATGTGTTTGATTCCTTCATTTGAAATTGGACTTTCAACAATTGCTGCAATGGTTGTAGGTGTTTCAGTTATCTACACTTATGCATTTGCTTTTGCTAGCAAAGTTAAGGCTGAATACAATCTTGGAAAATCACTTAATGCAGCACTCGAAATTTCTTACAAAAAACAATTTCCAAGTTTGATTATGACAAATGTTATGTTGTTCTTGTCAGCACTTATCATGTTTGCATTCTCATTTGGTGAACTTTCAAGCGTTGCAATTGTGTTTACTGCTTGTATGTTCTTGAGTTTACTTACAAACTTACTTGTTGTCCCATTCCTTGTAAAAATTTGCATTTCATTTGGAACCTTTGGTAGAAAAGTGTTTATGCTAAAAAAACGTTCAGGAATATCTGACAATGAAGAATTGGCAAAGGAGGCTGAATAATATGAAAAAAACTAGAA
Source organism: Clostridia bacterium (assembly GCA_045594425.1). Taxonomy (GTDB): domain Bacteria; phylum Bacillota; class Clostridia; order Christensenellales; family UBA1242; genus RGIG1681. The sequence continues at coordinate 51,057 of JAZNYK010000016.1, read as the reverse complement.
AGTATCCACTTTTGGTTAGTATGATTATTTCATGTGTATTGGTTATAACTTCTTTGTTTATTTTCGGATTTTTCGGAATGAATTTTGGACCTACTCTTGGTGGCGGAAGCCAATTTGAAATTACAATGCCAGCAGATGCATCTTCAAAAGACTATGTTTCAAAAGTTAAAGAAGCAGTTTCAAGCAATGGTTATACCGTTGATTCTTGTTATGTTGAAGACAAGTATATTGCAGGTGAAAACGAAACAGAATACACACAAAGATGTTTGGTTGTAAAAATTGCTAAAACAAACATTTCTGATGATGCAGAAGCAAAAATTATAAACGCAGTTTCTGAAAAACTTGGCATTAACGTTGCTTCGGTTTCATCTATTGACAACATAACAAGCGTTATCAAGGCAAAAAATATTTTGTTCTTGGGTCTTGCAATCGGAATTGTTGCAATTTGCTTGTTTGTTATGGGTTGGATTAGATATGACCTTTTTGCGGGAATTTCATTTATTTTGGCATTCTTGCACAACATTATTGTTTATCTTTCAATCTTGATTTTATCAAGAGTTCAACTTAATTTAACATCACTTGCTATTATGCTTGTTTTAACTCTTGTTATGAGTGGTGTGCTTATTCATATTTATGAAAGAAACAGGGAAGAATCATTGCTTCACACAGGTGACAAGGTTTCTGCAACAGAACGTATGATTTCATGTGAAACACAAGTTATTAAACCTTATGCTTTTGTTGCTGCTGCAGTTTTGATTTTTGCTGCGCTCTTGTTTATTGTTCCAGTAACAAGTGTTAGATTTACTGCAATCAATATCATAATTTCACTTATAGTTACTTCATACACTTCTCTTATTGTTGGCCCTGGTGTTTACTCTGCACTTTTGGAAGTTAGAGATTACAGACACATGGCTGTTATGAGCAGAAATGATGAAATCAATAAAGAAATTAAGAAAAAAGTAAGAAAAAGCACAGTTAAAAAGCAAACAACTACAAATAAATAATAATACAAAAATGGGCGAATAAAATTTTGCCCATTTTTTCTTTTTAAAATATTTTCTTTAGAATTGGTTTGCGAGTGATTGCAATTTACCATAAATAGTGATAAAATCACTATTATTAATAGGTATTTAGTTATGAAATTAGTAGACGAAAGAATTATAGAGTTTATAAAGTCAAAACATAGCGAACAAGATTTTAATTTAGAAAAGTTTTTAAATCCAACTGAAAGTGACTTGCGTGATGCAAATTTATTTGAAAATATTGACCAAATTGTGGCAAAAATAAAAAATGCTGTTTCGCAAAATAAAAGAATTTTGGTTTATGGTGACTATGATTCAGATGGTATTTGTGCCAGCACCATATTGTATTTATATTTAAAATCACAAAACGCTGATGTTAGTGTTTTTATTCCGAACAGATTTGAAAATGGATACGGAATTTCCGTTGAGGCGATAGAAGAAATTGTTGTAGACTATGCTCCAGACCTTATTATTACGGTAGACCTTGGAATTACCGCTGTTGAAGAAGTTGAAATCTTAAAACAAGAAGGCATTGAAATAGTTGTAACAGACCACCACTTGCCACTTGACGAGGTGCCTGATTGTTTGATTTTAGACCCAAAATATAACAACAAAAATTATGGATTTGATGCGTTATGCGGTGCGGGTGTGGCAATGAAACTTGTTGAAGCACTTTCAGACAAAACAACCGCAAACAAGTATTTAGATATCGCAGCAATTGCAACTGTTGGTGATATTGTTCCACTTATTGATGAAAACAGAGTTATTGCTAAACTTGGTATAGATAAAATTAATAAAGGTGATTGTCTTTCAAGTATAACCTTTTTGAAAAACAAGTTAGAACTTGACAGCCTTACCTCAACAGATATTAGTTTTAAAATTGTTCCAAGACTTAATGCTTGTGGCAGAATGGATAATGCCATCAAAGTTTTTGAATTTTTAATTGAAACAGACGCATCTTTGCTTGAAGAAAAATACTCTGAAATTGAAACTGATAACAACTTAAGGCTTGCAAGCATTGACAAAGGGTCAAAGACTATTGAAAAGTGTTTAGAGGCCTATGATATAAACGAACCATCAGTTTTGATTGTTGGTGATTTCCATGAAGGTATAGTTGGAATTTTGGCGTCAAGAATTTGTCATGAATTTAACAAACCATCCATAATTTTCACAAAAACAGAAGATGGAACATTAAAGGGCAGTGGAAGAAGTATTGAAAAAATTGACTTGCATCAAATTATTTCAACAATGACAGATATGCTTGAAAATTTTGGCGGACATAAAATGGCTGTTGGTGTTGAAATTATGCCTGAAGTGTTTGATGAATTTAAACGTGTTTTAAATGAAAAAATCAAAGAGGTTTCAACTGAAAAAGACTTTTTGTTAACAAACTCAACTTATGATATTGAAATTTCTGAAGACGATTTTTCAGAAGGATTTGTAAACCAAGTCAATCTTCTTGAACCATTTGGGTCAGAAAATGAAAAACCGGTGTTTGCAATCAAACAAAATGAAATGATTGTGGAACCTATTAGTGAAAAGGCTTTCAAACATTATAGATGTTTTACAAAAAATAACCATCCTATAGTCGGGTTTAATTATTACAAATATTCTGGAGTTTGCAAAAGTGCAAGTGAAAAATTGTTTTTGCTTGATATGGGGCTAAATTCTTATAAAGGCAAGGTTAGTGTTAGTGCGCTTGCTAAAGGTGTTGATATTTTAAATGCAGACTTATCCGGATGTGAAGAAAATGATATGCTTGCTAGCCTTTATAATTTGTATTATTCTATTTTTGATTTTAACAAAAAAGATAACTATCATGTGCAAGAAAATTTAGTTGAAATAATAAAAACAAAATTTGCTGAAAATGCCTATGGCACAGTTGTTGTTGCAACAACAAATAAAGACCTTGAAATTATTAAAGATTTAGGGCTTGAAAAATATATTTCAGCAACTGTCAAGCCTAATATTCAAAATGCAGTTGTTTTATCACCAGTTTATTCATTGGATGATGTAAAAGGTTATAAAAATATAATCTTTTTACACAAATATTTTAATGAAGAACACCTTTATTTTTCACAAAAAATGAATGTGTTTGAACCACTTGAAAAAACATCGTTACTTCAAGAAATTTCAAAGGATAGGGGTGTTAGTGTTCAAGTTTATAAACACGCTTGCAACTTTGCGGCGTTAAAAGCGAATGATGTTATTGATTTTGCTAAAAAATTAGCAATAAAAGACAAGTCGTTATCATCAATTCAAATACTGTTTAGTTTGATTGTTTTCATGGAATTAAACTTTTTGGAATTTGATGATGTCTTAAACTGTATGAAAATTTTAAAAGCAAAAAAAGTTGAACTTTCTAGTTCAAAATTCTTTAATGCTGTGGAGTAGATTATGGCAGAATTAGATGAAAACTTCATAAAAAGTGTTAATGAAAATTATCCTGTGAACAAGGATAAGATTCTTGCGGCATATAAATTTGCAAACAAAATGCACGCAGGCGTAACAAGAAAGAGTGGTGAGCCATATATCATACACCCACTTGCCGTATCACAAATTTTGATTGATAACAACATGGACTATTCAACAATTATGGCAGGTTTGTTACATGATGTTGTTGAAGACACAGATGTTTCACTTGAAGAAATTAAAAAGAAATTTGGTGAAACTGTTGCCAAACTGGTTGATGGTGTTACAAAGATTGATGAAATCACTTTAAAAACACAAAATCTTTCTGAAGAAGAGAGCATTAAGCATTTATTGATTGCAATGGGCAATGATTTAAGAGTTATATTTATAAAACTTGCAGACCGTTTGCATAACATGAGAACAATACAGTTTTTAAAGCGTGAAAAACAAATTAGAATGGCAACCGAAACACAAGAATTGTTTATTCCGATTGCTGAAAGAATTGGGGTTAGAAAACTTCGTAGTGAACTTCAATCTTTGGTTTTTCAGTGTTTACATCCAGAAGAATATATAAAGTTAAAAACAGAACTTGTTAGAAAACTTACAAAAAGAAAAGAACAAGTTGACGAAATTGACAAAAAACTTAATGCGGTTTTAACTGAAAATGGCATTAGTTGTAAAATTATTGGTTGGCCAGAACACACATATTCTGCATACAAAAAACTTATGAATCAAGATAAAGACATTAGCAAGGCATTTATTTTAATGTTGTTTAGAGTTATCGTTCCAACGGAAGATGATTGCTATAGGGCTCTCGGTTTGATTCATAAAATTTTCAAGCCTGTGCCTTCACAAATAAAAGATAATATTGCAGACCCAAAGCCAAATGGCTATCAGTCTTTGCACACAGTTTTAATTTCTGAAGATGCAGATATTACCTTTAAAGTTATGATTAGAACTCCAAGTATGGACAAAACTTGTGAGTATGGCATTTCGTCTTATTGGCAAAACAAAGATAGCGATATCAAGTTTGAAGATAAATTTGAAAAACATAATAACTTAAAAGAAATTATTTTAGGTGAAACAACTTCTTATAGCACCGCCACATCGTTTATTGATGCTGTAAAAACAGGTTTAACGCCAGACACAACTTGGGTGTTAACACCAAAATTGAAACCAATTTGCGTAAACTCAAGCAACCCAACAGCAATAGACTTTGCATATGCTGTTCACACAAGCATTGGAAATAATGCGTTATCTGCTATCATAAATGGTAAAAAGTCTTCGCTTCGTGAAACTTTAAAAAGTGGGGATGTTGTTGAAATTGTGCTTTCACCAACTCCAAAGTCACCAAGCAGAAATTGGCTTTCTGTTGTAAAAACTGTTGTTGCTAGACGCAGAATCAGAGAGTTTATAAATAGAAACACAACACCAGAAAACATTGAAAAGGGTAAACAAAAACTTGAGGCAGAACTCAAAAAATCACGACATGTTATTTCTGACGTTGTTGAAGTTTTTGATGAAATTAAAGAAGCGTTTAACTTTGCAGACCTTGATGATATGTTTGCAAGTGTTGGTTATGAAAGTGTAACTGTTAATCAAATAACAAACTATGTTTTGCAAAAAGACAGACAAAGACGTCTTTCAAAAAATTCGCCAGTTGAAATCAAGGGCGAAAAAGGTGTTTTGATATCAATTCCAAAATGTTGTTGTCCAATTTATGGGGACCCAATTATTGGTGTTAGGTCAAAAAATGGAATAACCATTCACACAACAAATTGTTTAAATTTAAAAGGATTTGAAGAAACTAAATTTGTTAATGCTTGTTGGAAGAAAAATGTTGATAGACTTTTTGATGTTAACCTTAAAGTGGTTTCAAAAAACAGTATTGGATTGGGTTCAAAATTGCTTGGAAAAATTTCAAAACAAAATGTTAACATAAGCAAAATTGTGGCAAAAGAAATCAATGAGGATGTTTGCGAGTTTGACCTTTGTCTTTCAGTTAGAAATAATGCTGAACTTGAAGACTTGATTTCAGTTATAAAATCAGTTAAAGAGGTTAGAACAGTCAATAGATATTTTGATTAAATATATAAATATATAATTAAAATACAAAAAACCCTTTACATTTTTTAAATTACATGATAAAATGTTTGCGTTACCGTTCGAGAGACTTGAATTTCTTTTTTCCGGTTCAATGCGCTCAAGAATTGGCAAATATGATATGGAGGAAAAAACTAATGGATAAAGTAAAGAAGCAAGAGATTATCAAGAATTTTGCTACATCTGAAAATGACACAGGTTCACCATTTGTTCAAATTGCTCTTTTGACAGAAAGAATCAACAATTTAACAAACTACTTGAAGTCAAACAAACAAGACAACCACTCAAGACGTGGTTTGATGCAACTTGTTGGTCGCAGACGTGGTCTTCTTGAATACTTGAAAAACAAGGATATCGAAGCATACAGAACTTTGATTGAAAAGTTAGGAATTAGAAAATAATTTAATAAAAGGGGGTGGATGTTTTTTTCCATCCCGTTTTTTAAAAGTTAAACATAATAAGGAGAAAAATATGTTTGGTGAAGAAAGAGAATTTAAGTTAAGTTTAGCAGGCAAAGACATTTACGTTCAAACAGGCAAATATTGTGGTCAATCAAACGGAACTTGCAGAGTTAGATGTGGTGACACTGTTGTTATGGTTAATGTTACAATGAGCGAAAAAGCAAAAGAAGGTCAAGATTTTTTCCCACTTTGCGTTGACTATGAAGAAAAAATGTATTCAGTAGGAAAATTCCCAGGTGGATACAAAAAGAGAGAAGGCAGAGCAAGTGACCAAGCCATCTTGATTTCAAGACTTATTGATAGACCAATTCGTCCATTATTCCCAAAGGGATTCTATAATGACGTTGCAGTTGTTGCAACAGCACTTTCAGTTGAACCTGATTATCCACCAGAAATTTTGGCTATGATTGGTTCTTCTGTTGCACTTTCAGTTTCAGATATTCCATTTGGCGGACCAACTGGTTCAGTTGTTGTTGGTTATGTTGATGGAAAATATGTTATCAACCCAACTGCTGAAGAAAGTGAGAAGAGTTTAATGCACGTTACTGTTGCGGGAACAAGTGAAGCAATCATGATGGTTGAAGCAGGTGCAAAAGAAGTTTCGCTTGAACTTATGCGTGATGGTATTATGTATGCTCATGGATACATCAAAGAAATTGTTAAGTTTATTGAAGACATCGCAAAAGAAGTTGGAAAACCAAAGAAAGAAGTTGAACTCTTCCATATTGGTGAAGATGTTGAAAAAGATGTTCGTGAATATGTTACAGCAAATCTTGAAAAGGCAATGGAACCACTTGCTGATAAAGTTGCTTACAATGAAAGAATTGCTGCTGTTGTAAATGAATGTAAAGAACATTTTGCTGAAAAGTATGAAGACAGAGAACAAGAAGTTGCTGAACTTCTTTACAAAATGCAAAAAGAAATCACAAGAAGAAATATTCTTTCAACAGGCATCCGTCCTGATGGCAGAACAACAAAAGAAATCAGACCAATCTGGTGTGAAGTTGGTGCACTTCCAAGAGTTCATGGTTCAGGCGTGTTCACTCGTGGTGAAACACAAGTTCTTAACTGTTTGACACTTGCAACAATTTCTGAAGCACAAAGAGTTGATGGTTTGGATGATGAAGAAAATGCATATAAGAGATATATTCACCAATACAATATGCCTCCTTATGCAACCGGTGAAGCAAGAAGTCTTCGTTCACCAGGACGCCGTGAAATTGGTCATGGTGCACTTGCAGAACGTGCTCTTGTCCCAGTGATTCCATCAGAAGAAGAATTCCCATACGCTCTTCGTTTGGTTTCTGAAGTTCTTTCTTCAAATGGTTCATCTTCAATGGCAAGTGTTTGTGGCTCAACACTTTCACTTATGGATGCTGGTGTTCCAATCAAAGCACCTGTTTCTGGTGTTGCTATGGGTCTTATTAAAGATGAAGCATCAGGCAAAGTTGTTGTTTTAACAGATATTCAAGGTCTTGAAGATTTCTATGGTGACATGGATTTCAAAGTTGCTGGAACTAAAAATGGTATCACAGCAATTCAAATGGATATCAAAATCAAAGGTATTGACGAGTCAATCTTAACAACCGCTCTTACTCAAGCAAATGAAGGCAGAATGGAAATTTTGGAAAAAATGCTTGCAGTTATTGCAGAACCAAGAGACCATTTGAGTGAATATGCTCCAAAGATTATCACATTTAAGATTAACCCAGAAAAGATTGGTGAAGTTATTGGTCAAGGTGGAAAAACAATCAATAAAATCATTGAAAAAACTGGCGTTAAAATTGATATTGAAGATGATGGCACAGTTATGATTTCTTCAGCAAATATTGAAGATTGCAACGCTGCAAAAGCAATCATTGAAGATATCGTATTTGTTCCTGAAGTTGGCGAAAGATACACAGGTACTGTTGTTAGACTTATGCAATTTGGTGCGTTTGTTGAAATCTCTTCTGCTTGTGATGGTATGATTCACATTTCAAAACTTTCAACAAAGAGAGTTGAAAGAGTTGAAGATGTCGTTAAAATTGGCGACAAAGTTGAAGTTGAAGTTATTAAAGTTGACGAAAAAGGCAGAGTTGACCTTAAACTTATCAAAAAACTCTAATATTCAAAAATTAAACCTGCAAAAATTTGCAGGTTTTTTATTATTTTAAAATTTCTAACATACACTTTAATATGATGAAATTAAAAAAGGAAAAAGTTTTTATTCACATTGTTTGCAATTTGCTTATAGTTTGCATGGTTATAATGTTTGGCTTTATATATTTTTTTGCGGATAAACAAAAAGAAGTTTTGGCAGTTTCAAACAGTGAGTATAACGGAACAATTTATGCTGGTGATAAAAATTCAAATTATGTGAGTTTGATGATTAATGTTTATTGGGGAACTGAATATGTTGAGCAAATGTTGGAAATATTTCAAAAGTATGATATAAAAACAACATTTTTTATTGGTGGTTCTTGGGCAAAAGATAATCAAGAACTGCTAAAAAGAATGTATGAAGCAGGACATGAGATTGCAAGCCATGGAACAAATCACAAAGAACATGGAAAAATTTCATATGAAAACAATTTAACAGAAATTCAAACCTGTCATGAGATAGTTAAGCACATTATTGGTGAAGATATGAATTTGTTTGCACCGCCAGGTGGGTCGTATTCAAAACACACAACAAAAGCGGCGAGGTTTTTGGGTTACAAAACTATTATGTGGACACGTGACACCATTGATTGGCGAGATAAAAACACCAGTTTAATTTTTAATCGAGCAACAACAAATATGTGTGGTGGTGACCTGATTTTGATGCATCCAACAGCAAACACAGTTGAAGCACTTTCAAATATAATTGAACACTCAAAAAAACGAGGATTTCAACTTGTGACAGTTAGCAAAAATTTGGGGCTCAACTAATACGTCAAACTACCTAAAAATGTTAAAAAATATTAATAAAGTTTTAAAAATATGCAAAATCCGTTTTAGTTACGGATTTTTTTGTTGTATAATAAATGTGTAAAAATAGATATTTGTAACGGAGATTAATTTTTATGGCATTAAACACTTTTTCTAATGGATTAAGACTCGTTTGCGTTCCAAGGGCAGACAAAAAAATTGCGTGTGTAGTCTTGCACATTGCAGGTGGAACTCAATCTGAAAAAAACTTTCAATGTGGAATTTCAGATTATCTCACAAAAATTATGCTTATGGGAACAAAAAAGCATGCTACTCGTGAGGCACTTTTGAGTTATGCAAAACTTAATGGCATTATTCTCACACCACACAATTCAAAAGAAAGCATCACAATCAGTGCACTTTGTCCAAGAGAAAATATCGAAAAGGCAATTGCTATTTTATCTGAAATTGCTTTTGACACAACATTCTCGCTTGAAAATGGTGAAAAGGTTAAAAGAATGCTCTTGTCACAAGTTACACTTTTGACTGAAAACCCAAATTACATCATGGACAGATTGTTAAATTCAACACTCTATTACAGAACAGGTCTTGCAAATCCAAAATCTGGAACAAACATAACAGTTTCTAGATTTAGGTCTATTGATGCAAAAGACTACTTAGCAAGAGTGTTCACACCAAGAAACACAATTATTTCTGTTGTTGGTGATGTTTCTCAAGAAAATGTTTATGACTGGGTTAAACTTCATTTCTTTGACAGAATGAAAGATAACGAAACTGAATACAAAAAACTCAAGTATGTTTCTAAAGTAGATGATTTTGAAGGTTCTTGCAAGGGAAGGGTTAAAAGACTTAATCAAACAAGATTCTGTATCTCATTCCCAACAGTGTCATTTAAAGAAAAAGAAAAATATATTATCGAAATTATTAAACCAATTTTGATTAATCACATGAGGCTTTCACTTTCTAACCAAAATTATTATTATGATACAAAAATTAAAACAAAGTATTATGCAAACAATGGAAGTTTAACTTTTGAACTTGTTGTTGACTATGACTTTGCTGAAGACCATTTGTATAATTTTGTTAGGGCAATTAAAGAAGACATTAAAAACAGACCAATTTCAAATGAAGAATTTGAAACTGAAAAACGTGTGTATGTTACAGAATTTATTAATACATATGACAATGTTTTAGAAAATGCGCTTATGTCTGCAAAACAAATTGCACTCACAAAGCAAACTTTTAGTGAAAACACTGAAAGAATGAAAATTGAAGTTTTAACAAACAAAGATGCAAACAAACTAATTCAAGAAGTATTCGACTTTGAAAAAATGGTTGTTATTTATCTTGGACATGATATAACAGTTGATTATGATGATTTGCTTGCAAGCATTGAGGAATAGGAGTTTATTTTGGAAACAAGAAACAGCAGTATAAATATAACTAGAAGAAGAGTGTTAGGTGCAATTTTTCTAACAATCTTTTCTCTTGCTTTCATATTTTCTTGTATGCAAAAGATTTTACCAATCGGAAGAGCAATTGTTGGAACTTTTGGCGTTTTAACATATCCAATGCTTTTGCTTTTGATGTTAATTAGCCTTGCTGGATTTTTAGGTTTTTCATACACAAGAAATATAAAGTCAACATCATATTTTTGTGTGGCTTTTGTAAGTATATTGCTTTTTGTTCAGGCAATATCAACATTTAGCGACTTAAACAAGGTTATTGGCTGGAAATCTTTGGCAAATTATTTAAAAATTTGTTATACAACAAAGATAACTTTTGTTGGAAGTTGTGGTTCATTGGTTTGTGGCATTATATCCATACTTTTGGGTGCAATGGGTTCAATTGTTATATTTGTTATTATGGCAACTCTTTTCATAGGTCTTTTTATTGATTATCAGTTCTATGGAAAATATGAACAGCCACACGTTAAAAAATTAAAAACAAGAAAAATTCGTGAAAAAGTTCAAAAGAGTGATAAAAAGAAAACATCTGACAGTTCACCAATTTATTCATTTAATGGGCATGACGAAAATGAAGTTTTAAGCGAAATCACCATTAATGAAAATGAAATTTCTTCAACGGGCTCAATTTATGAGCAACCACCAATATATTCAAGCAGTGATGTGGTTGGTGAAATAACAAATGCAGAAATTTCAAGCGGATACACTGAATATGACGATATGGGGCAGATTTCACAACCATATCAAACTCAAAACTCATTTACATCTGATTTCTATCAAGAACAATCATATCCAGGAATTTATTCAGGCGATAGTGATGAAAAAAGAAGACAATTCATGCGTGACACCTATGGTGGAAATTACGGATTATCATCGCAAGAAAACACTCAAAATGATTATCAAACAAATCAATACGCATCTTCAAGTTTTGGTGAGTCTTATGCGGAATCAAATAATTCACAAAAAGAGGAACCTTCTTCATTTGATTCATTTGCAAATGATGTGTTTGCTGGGTTAGAAGTTAACAATCTTGGCGAAGATGATGAAATTTCAAAAATTTTAAACTCACGTGAAGAAGAAATTGAAACTGATGTTAAGCAGGACTATTCTTCCGAACCAATAAGCAATTCTGGTTTTAACTTTAATTTTGGTGAAACAAAAACACCAGAACCGTCAACAGAATCACAGTTTGGAAGATTTGGTGGGTTCGAACAAAGAAAGCCTGAACCAGAGCCAGTTTCAAGATTCAGTGAACCTACACGCAGTGCTAGTGACAGGTTTGAACGTTTTGGACAGCAACCACCAATTCAACAACCAGTTCAAAACCTATCTAATGGGTTTGGCGCTCAAAATGTTGCGGTTACTCCAAAACCAATCACAAGCCCATATAATGTGCCAATCAGTATGCCGGGCGTTAGATATAATGTTCCACCATTAAGTTTGCTTAAGGCTCCAAAACCTGATAATGGCGATTACACTGAAGAGCAAAACAGAAAATCTGCTCAACTTGAAAAAGTTTTGGAAGCGTTTGGTGTTCCTGCAAAAGTTCAAAATATTGTGCGTGGTCCAAAAATTACAAGATTTGAACTTTCTGTTCCACTTGGCGTTTCGGTTAAAAGAATTCCTAACTATGAAACAGATATTGCTGCTGCACTTGCAGCAAAAACAATTGTTATCAAAGCACCAATACCTGGCAGTCCTTATGTTGGTATTGAACTTGAAAACGATACATTTACTTCAGTTTATGAAAGGGAACTTTTGGAATCTCCAGAGTTTCAAAACTTTAAAGACCCACTTCCAGTTGCAATCGGAAAAGATATTTCGGGTGAAATTGTTGTTAAAAGTTTGGCAAAAATGGTGCACCTTTTAATTGCAGGTTCAACTGGTTCTGGTAAATCTGTGTTTATGCACAACATCATTTTAAGTTTGCTTTATAAGTCTAGTCCAGACGACTTGAAACTTATTATGATTGACCCTAAAAAGGTTGAATTTAATCGTTATAATGGCATCCCACATCTTTTAACACCAGAAGTTGTTTCTGGTTCAGAAAAAGCAATCAATGCTTTCAAATGGTGCGTTAAAGAAATGGAACGCCGTTATGATTTGATGAGTAAGGCTGGTTATAATAACATTGAGCCTTATAACAAAAGCGAACTTGTCAAAGCAGGGCAGTTTGAAAAATTCCCATACATTGTTATTGTGGTTGACGAACTTGCTGAAATTATGGCAGTTAACAAGAAAGATGTTGAACTTTGTATTCAACGTCTCACACAACTTGCACGTGCTTGTGGTATGCACTTGGTTGTTGCAACTCAAAGACCATCAGTTGATATTATCACTGGTGTTATTAAAAACAACATTCCATCACGTATCGCATTTAGTTTGCAATCAGGCATCGACTCAAAAACCATATTAAATGCCGTTGGTGCCGAAAAACTTTTAGGTCAAGGTGATATGATTTTTGCTCCAACAGGAACATCTGCAACACCAAGACTTCAAGCGGCTTACGCAAGTGATGACGAAATTAAAAATGTTATTGATTATGTTAAAAAGAACAATGTTTCAAACTATGATGAAACCGTAAACAACATTATCAATGCAGAACAACCAGAAACAACTGAAGAAGTTGCAACTGGCGGGTTTATGGATGCTCCACAGCCAAAAGATTTGGACCCATACTTTAAAACAGCCTTAAAACTTGTTATGGGTAACAACGGTGCATCAGTATCATATCTTCAAAGGCGTCTTCAAATTGGTTATTCGAGAGCAGCAAGAATTATTGACCAAATGGAAGACAAAAACTATATCGCACCTTCAACTGGTGCAAAACTTAGAAAAGTTTTAATCACACCAGAACAGTTTAGAGAGGAGTTCGGTGAAGATTGTGACAGTTTAAATGATTAATTAAGGAGATAACAACTTTGGAAAAAAATGTAGGAAGTGTTGACATTGAGGAACTCAAGAGAGCAAGAGAATCACTCAATCAAGAATTAGGTATTGACTCAGACCCTGATATGTATGCTAATTACAATCCAAATAGAGAACCAGAAAAACCTGTTGAAGATGAACCATCTTCAGATTTTTCCGCTGAAGAATCTGAAGAACCAATGGTTGAAACCGCTGTTGAGCCTTCAAATAATGTTGATTCAACCATCCAATTTTCAGAAGGTGAAGATGGAAAAATGTCTGCAACGGTTGAACGCTTGGGCGGTGAAACAATTGAATTATCTGAAGAAGAAACAGACGCCTTGGTTGATGATATTATTGATTTTTTAGAAAACAACAATGATTCAGAAGACCAAAATGCCGCTGCTGTTGCTGCATCAGAAGAATCAGAAACAACTGATTTTTCAGCATATGATAGTTTTGCAGAATTTGAAGTTGCAAACGATTATTCTGCACCAACCTCATCAAAAACAGAAGATAAACTTGATGAAGATGGAAAGATTATTGAAGAAAAACCAGAAGTTGCTCCTATTGAAGATTTCTTTTATGAAATGCCTGGTGATGTCGATGAAGAAGAAAAGGAAGTTGGCGAAAATCCTGAAAAGGTTGAAGAGCCAGTTTCTGAACTTCCAATTGAAGAAAAATCTGAAGAAGATTATTTGAATCCAGCAAAAACAGAAGGTCTTATTAATTTTGATGATTTTGAACTTCCTTCAAATCAATCAAAACTTGAAGAAACCCCTTCATTAATTAATGTTGATGGTTCAATTGAAGATAAAGACTATGATTCAATAATCTCTGAAATAAAAGAAATTCCTTCAGAAGAAAATTCTACTGAAGAAAATGAACCTGTGACAGAAACAACTGAAGAAGATTTTTCTGATGACCTAAATGAAGACGAAACATCTGCTTCAGACGATGGTGAAATAGATGATAGAGATGATGAGCAGGAAGAACTAACTGAAGATGTTATTCCAGAGCCGGTTGAAGAAGAAAAATCAGCGAATGTTGAAATATTAAACCCAACCGAAAATGTTGCAGAAGAATTAACAAATGCAAATATGCACAATGATTCAGCAAACACTACTGAAATTATTGGAAGTTACAGACAACTTGAAGAACTTTTGGGAAGTGAAGAAGAAGCCGAAGCACTTCTCAGTCAACTTGAAACTGAAGAAGAACAAGTTGAAGAAGAACCAAAGCCTGTTAAAAAAATCAACTATGCAGAGATTGAACCTTATAAGTTTGTGGATGTAATCTCAACAGATGCTTTCACAAACAGCAATAAATTATCTTATGTTTTTGGAAAAAATGAAAATGATGAACTTGTTTTTGGAAATTTAAGAGATTCATATAACATTGCTGTTTTTGGAAAGGAAACAGGTGATCTTAATAACCTTATTCACTCAATTATTTTGAGTTTGATTTTGAAAAATTCTGTAAACGAGATTAATTTTGTTATTTGTGACTCAAAAGCAGACAGCAAGTTCGAAGTTTACAATAAAAGTTCTTATATGTATTTCAATCGTATTGCAAAAACAAATAAAGAAATTTTGGATACGCTTATCGAAGTTTCAAAAGAACTTGAAGAAAGATATAAACTTTTAGCCGAAGTTGGTGTTAAGTCAATCGAACAATATAACACCATTGCAAAAAATGATAATATGAAGCCACTTCCATATTTGCTTACTGTTTTTAACAATTATTCAAAATCAATTCAACTTACAAACTCTGACAAGATTAACGCTTGTTTGCATCAAATCTTAAAGTTTGGCCGAATTGTTGGGTTGTATTTAGTAATTGTTGCAAACACAGTCATTACATCAGATGAAATTAACTACAACCTTCCAACAAGACTTTCATTTATGGCTGAAGATGTTAACAGGTCACTCACAACACTTGGGGTTGCAGGAGCCGAAAGTTTGCCATCTAGTGCAGATATTTTATATTCATCTGTTGAACTTGAAAAAGCAATGCATTTGAAGGTTGCAACACTATCAAAGCCAGAAATTGAGTTACTAATTGAAAATATAGAAGAATAAAAGGGGAAAATATGAGCGAAAAACAACAAGAAAAAACAGAAGTTGTTCAAGAAATTGAAACGACCAATGTTGGGCTTTACAAGCAGAAAAAAGACACAAAAAACAATATGCTTGTTGGTTTGATTTCTCTTGGTTGTGACAAAAACAGAGTTGACTCTGAAGTTATGTTGACTCATTTGAAAAATGCAGGATACAAGTTTACATCAGACGCATCTAACGCAGATATTTTGATTGTTAACACTTGTGGGTTTATTTCGGGTGCAAGAAGCGAGTCTATGGATGCTATTGCAGAACTAAGTGAATATAGAAAAGACCCAAATGCAAGGTGCAAACGTTTGATTGTTACTGGTTGCATGGCTCAAAAATGGTCAAATCAAACAAGAGAAGAATTTCCTGAAGTTGACATTATTTTAGGTGTGGACCAATACGCTGATATTGTTAATATAATAAACACATCATTTAACAAAAACAAAAAAATTGTTAGAGTTAGTGGAACTGGTTCTATTCCATTTATTAGAAACAGAGTTATCACAACACCAATGCATTATGCATATTTAAAAATTTCAGAAGGCTGCGACAACTATTGCACCTTTTGCACCATTCCATATATTCGTGGAAGATATAGGTCAAAAAGCATGGAAGATATCTATGATGAAGCAGTTGACCTTACAAACAATGGTGCAACCGAACTTATTTTGGTTGGACAAGATATTTCTAGATATGGCACCGACAAGTCAGGCAAGCCAGAACTTGTTAAACTTATCAAAAAATTATCTACAATTAAAAAACTTAAATGGATTAGGCTTTTATATTGTTATCCAGAAATGATTACTGATGAACTTTTGGATGAAATGGTAAAAAATCCAAAACTTTGCAAATATTTAGACATTCCAATGCAACACGTTGCAGATGGTGTTCTTAAACGAATGAACAGAAAAACATCATATGCTGACATTGTTAAATTGGTTGAAAGAATACAAAAACTTCCTGTTTATGTTGCAATCAGAACGACATTTATGGCAGGGTTTCCAGGTGAAACTGAAGAAGACTTTAATAAACTTTGTGAGTTTATTCAAAAATACAAACTTATGCATGTTGGCTTCTTTGCTTATTCAAAGGAGGAAGGAACTGTTGCAGCAACGCTTCCAGACCAAATTGATGAGGATGTAAAAAGAAAGCGTGTTGTTAAACTTCACAAAATTCAACGTAAGGTTGTGGCTGAAGTAAACAAACTGTTTGTTGGAAAAACTTTAGAGGTTTGTTATGAAGGCATTGACTATGACAGACAATTGTTCTTTGGAAGATGTTGCTATCAAACACCTGAAGCAGACACACTTGTGTTCTTTAAATCAAAAAAGCCAGTTGACATTGGCAAAATGTATAAAGTAAAAATAAAAAAGGTTATTGGTTATGACCTTCAAGGAGAAATTGAATATGAAGATTAAAATGAATGTTCCTAACACTTTGACTATGATTAGAATTTTTTGCACACCACTTATGGTTTTGATGTTTTTGCTTCCAATTCCAAAAGGTGTGGGTGTTTATGTTGCTCTTGGAATTTACATCTTTGGATGCTTCACAGACCTTTTAGATGGAAAAATTGCAAGAAAATATAATCTTATTACTGATTTTGGTAAATTTATGGACCAAATTGCTGATAAATTTATCACAACAACTGCAATGATTTTAGTTTTGTTTGCTGGTGTAACAACAAACTGGCTTGCGATTTTAATGCTTTTGATTGTTGTTCTTCGTGATATTTTGATTAGTGGCATCAGAATGGTTGCAGCAAACAAAAACTTTGTTATTGCTGCCGATATCTACGGAAAAGTAAAATCGTTCTTCCTTGATGTGGCAAACATGGTATTAATGCTTTATGTTGGTCTTTCTTCAACACTTCAAGATACAAATTTTAGTGAAATTGTCCGATACCTTGGACTTGCAATTATGATTGTTGGTGTGGTATTATCAGTTATATCATGTGTAAACTATTCTGTTAAAGCAGTTAAAGCGCTTGAAGCAAAAACAGAAGTTTCTAGTGATACACCTCGTGAAGAAGATGAAGAATAAGGTAGGATGTTATTATGAGTGATAAAGAAAAAAATTTAGAGCAAGTTATTGCACAAATTGAAAAAGCGTATGGAAAGGGAAGCATTATGCGTCTTGGTGACTATCAAGCACAAAATGTTGAAGTTATTCCAACAGGATGCTTGCCATTAGACGTTGCTCTTGGTGTTGGTGGTATTCCACGTGGTAGAATCATTGAAATTTATGGACCAGAATCTTCTGGTAAAACAACAGTTTCTCTTCATATGGTTGCAGAAGCACAAAAATTGGGTGGAACTGCAGCATTTATCGATGCAGAACACGCACTTGACCCAACCTATGCCGCAAGACTTGGTGTAGATATCAAAAATTTGTATGTTTCACAACCAGACAATGGTGAACAAGGTCTTGAAATTGCAGAAAATTTGATTAGGTCTGGTTCTATTGATATTATTGTTGTTGACTCTGTTGCTGCGCTCACTCCAAAAGCCGAAATTGATGGTGAAATGGGTGATACTCATGTTGGTTTGCAAGCAAGACTTATGAGTCAGGCTTTAAGAAAACTTGCAGGTGTTGCAAACAAAACAAAAACTTGTGTAGTTTTTATTAACCAACTTCGTGAAAAAGTTGGAATCATGTTTGGTAATCCAGAAACAACCCCTGGTGGAAAAGCCTTAAAATTCTATTCAAGCGTTCGTTTGGATGTTAGAAAAGGTGAAATCATCAAAGATGGTGACCAAGCAGTTGGTGCAAGAACTAAAGTTAAAATCGTTAAAAACAAGGTTGCTCCTCCATTCAAAACTGTTGAATTTGACATTGTGTTTGGTATGGGCATTTCACAAGAATCATGCATTTTGGATATGGCAGTTGAAATGGACATCATTCAAAAGAGTGGTGCTTGGTTTAGTTATAACGGTGAAAAGATTGGTCAAGGCAGAGAAAATGTTAAGAGATATTTGATGGAAAATCCTGCTTTTGCTGAAGAAGTTACAACAAAAATTCGTGAAACACTTCTTCCAAAACCTGAAGAATCTGAATCTGAAGAATAATAAAAAGGCGAGCGATTGCTCGTTTTTTTATTGTTTAAAAATTTTTGTGTATTGACAAAACAAAATTTTGTGGATATAATCAAGGTAAGTTATGAATAAAGGAGGTATGGCTTCTTGAAAAATAACTGCTTGTTAATGGGAAATGAACTCGCAACATTTGTTGAACAGATTGTTAATTTAAAGTCTGTTAATTCTAGTGCGGAGTTCGAAAAAGTTTTGCTTGAAAATGACAATGTTTCAAGAACCGTTAATTATGTGCTTTTTAAAGATGATTACTCGGGTGAGGAAGATTCTTTTGATAAGTTATTCTATATTTTAGACGGTTCAGGAATATTCGCTTTTGGCAGAGAACACTTAAGATATATTTCTGGTGATATTGTGCCAGCACCATCAGGTGTAAAGTGGTCATTTGACAGCGATAAATCTGGAACAAAACTTATTGAAGTTAGTTCTTTACAAAAGTCAAAAAGTCTTTCAGAAGAACAATTTCAAAGAGGTTAAATTTGTCTGCAAAAAACTGCAGATAGGGGGTATTATTCACTTTTTTAGAGGGATGTGGAAGCAAGGGCTTCTTTTTTTTATTTTATTTAAAATGTGATATTATCATTTTATATAATGCTTGACTTTTAAAATTTTTATATGTTATCATTTAACCATGGTAAATTGCGAAAATATGGTTACATATTTTCAGTTTATACATAAATTTTAGGGGGAAACAAAATGATTTATGCTATTGTTGGCATTGTTTCCTTGGCTATTGGCGCAGTCGCATCTTACTTTGTTACTGGCAAGATGCTTGAAAAAAAATTAGGCAACGCAAAAAGTGTTGCTGAAAAAACACTTAAAGATGCTGAAGAAAAAGCATCTACAATTAAAAAAGAAGCCGTTTTAGAGGCCAAGGAAGAAGCACTAAAAATTAAAACAGACTCTGAAAATGAATGCAGAGAAAGACGTGCAGAAGTTCAAAAAATGGAAGCACGTATTTTGGAAAAAGAAGAAAATCTTGATAAAAAGAACGATTTGCTCGACAAAAAATTACAAACTATTGAAGATTCAAGAAATGAACTTGAAAACAAAAAACAAGAACTTGAAAATTCAAAACAAGAAGTTTTAAAAGAAAAAGAAAACATTGTTAAAGAACTTGAAAAAGTTGCAGGTCTTTCACGTGATGAAGCAAAAAAGCAAGTTGTTGATTCAATCATTGATGATGCAAGAAAAGAAGCAGGCAACATTGTTCGTGACATTGAAAATGAAGCACGTGAAGAAGGCGAAAAGAAGGCTAGAGATATTATCACTCTTGCTATTCAAAAATGTGCAACCGACCAAACTGCAGACGTAACTGTTACAACAGTTGCTCTTCCAACAGATGAGATGAAGGGTAGAATTATTGGTCGTGAAGGTAGAAATATTCGTGCAATTGAAAATGCAACAGGTGTTGATTTGATTGTTGATGACACACCAGACGCAGTTACTCTTTCATCATTTGACCCAATCAGACGTGAAGTTGCAAGACTTACTCTTGAAAAACTTATCACTGATGGCAGAATTCATCCAGCACGTGTTGAAGACATTGTTGAAAAAGTTAAAAAAGATATTGAAAAAACAATCAAAGAAGCAGGTGAAAACGCAACATTTGATGCTGGTGTTTATAACTTGCACCCTGAACTTATCAAAATTTTGGGTAGACTTAAATACAGAACCAGTTATGGTCAAAATGTTTTAAAACATTCACTTGAAACATCTTACATAGCGGGTCTTCTTGCTGGAGAACTTGGCGCAAATGTTGCCGTTGCAAAACGCGGTGGTTTGCTTCATGATATCGGAAAGGCTCTTGACTTTGAAATGGAAGGCACACACGTTTCAATTGGTGTTGACGTTGCAAAGAAATACAAAGAAAGTCCAGAAGTTATCCATTGTATTGAAGCACACCATGGTGGTGTTGAATACAAATCAATTGAAGCAATGCTTGTTCAAGTGGCCGATGCAATCTCATCAGCAAGACCAGGTGCAAGACGTGAATCTTTGGATGCTTATGTTAAGCGTTTGGAAAAACTTGAAGAAATTGCAAACAGTTTCAAGGGTGTTGACCAATCATTTGCTATTCAAGCAGGCAGAGAAATCAGAATTGCTGTTAAACCAGAAGAAGTTGATGATGCTTCTATGGTTGTTTTGGCAAAAGAAATTGCTAGAAAAATTGAAGCCGAACTTGAATATCCTGGTCAAATCAAAGTTAACATTATTCGTGAAACCAGAGCAACTGACGTTGCTTCATAATCATGATAATAAACGACTCTTTTTAAAAGGGTCGTTTTTTTATTGCAAAACAAATATATATTTTTTATTATTTTGTATATTTTTGGAAAAATTAGCAATATATTATAATATGTATAAAATATTTGATTTGCATAATGATTACTTTTTAAAACTAAAAACAGATAACAAAAAATGCCAATATGTCACAAAAACCGCTGAAAGTGCAGAAAATATTGTTTCAGCAGTTTGGACAAGTGAGTTAAATAATGATGAGTCAATGATGGTTATTGAGCAGGCACGAGATTTTGTTAACACACATCAAAAGTTATTTTTAGGTGTTGAAGATTTACATTTTTTAAGCAAGAATAATCTAGAGAAATTTATTTCATTCAAACCTGTATATGCGGGGCTTACTTGGAACACAACGAATTGTATTGCTGGTGGAGCGCATGAAAGTGGAAAAGTTACAGGTTTTGGAAAGTCTGTTTTAAAGTGTTTGGAAAGCAAAAATATAAAAATTGACACCGCACACTTAAACGAAGATAGTTTTATGGATGTTGCAAAAATAAGCCAAAACCCATTATTTTGTTCGCATACTGCTTTTTATGGAATGCAACCTCATGCTAGAAATTTGAAAGATTATCAACTTAAAATGATTGTCGATTCAAAGGGATTAGTGGGGCTGTGCTTGGTTTCTGATTTTATTAATGGTTCTCAAAAATGCAAAGTTTATGATATTGCCAAGCAAATTGATTATTTCGCTTGCAAGTTTGGTATTGATAACTTGGCTCTTGGAACAGATTTTTTTGGAACAACGCATCTTCCCAAAAATGCAAAAAACTATAATGATTTGTCATTAAAACTATCTAATGTTTTAGAAAATATGGGTTACACACAAAAGAGCATTTCGAAAATATTTTATGAAAATGCAAATAATTTCTTTAGAGCATAAATTCTCTGAATAAAAAAATATTAGTTGTCTAATATTTTGTTATCGGAGGGATTATGAATTTTAATGAAAGTGTAACAAAACAAAATTTGGCAAAGGCATTTGCTGCAGAGTGTCAGGCTGGTGCTAGATATCAGTTTATGGCAACCCAAGCACAAAATGAAAAACTTGTGTTTGTTAAAGACACAATGAAAGCAATTGCAAAAAACGAAATGGCTCATGCAAAATTGTTTTATGACTATATTTTGGATAAATGTGGCGAAAAATGCAAAGTTGAATTTGATGCAGATTATCCTTATGTTTGCCCAGGATTAGAAACAAGTTTGCTTGAAGAATCAAAGATTGAACAGGAAGAGTTTGATACACTTTATCCAGAATTTGCCAGAGTTGCAAAAGAAGAGGGTTTTGGTGATATTGCAACCAGTTTCGAACAGATTGCAAAAGTTGAACAAACTCATGCTGAAATGCTTAAATTTTTAGCAAAACACTATGCATCAAATTCACTTTATAAAAGTAAAGTAAAAAGACTTCAAAAATGCACAAATTGCGGACATATTGATGAACTTACTGAAGGTTGGAAAAAATGTCCCATATGTTCACTTGAACAAGGTAATATTGCGATTGATTATTCGGAAATTTTGCAAAAATGCCTTGAATCTTAACAAAATTCGATATTGACACAGGCTCTTTTTCATGTTATTATTTTTTATGGAAAGAGGGATAGTATAATGGAAAAGTTAACAAAAGAACAAAAAATTAAACTTATTGAAATGAAACAATATTTAGGTGAATGGTTCTTTTTTGGAACAACTTCAAAAATTGTTCCTGGACAATATGATTCAGGTGAAAGAACTTATCAAATTTTAGATGCTACTTCAGACGAGGTTATTTTTGAACACTTGCTTGGAATTGATATTATTGATGATGAAAACGCATTGGTTTCTACTAGTGGAATCAAAAATGAAGAACTTCGTGGACTTATTGAACAATCAATTGAACTTGACAAGCAAATTGCATACTACAATAGTTTAAGCAGTCCTGCATCATTAACAACCAAACAAAAAGGTGAATAATGTTAAAACAATGGATATTTTCCATTGTTTTTATATTGCACAAAAAGTTTTGAAAATTATCAAATTCTTTACATGACTGGTCTGCTTGTGTTATTATTTATTTAGGAAAAATTTAAGGTGACAGATGAAAACTACAATAAAATTATTAAAATCAGCAAAAAATATTGCACTTGTATCTCACGCAAATCCTGACCCAGATACAATTGGTTCAACTATTGCTCTTTATGATATTTTAAGTCAAATGGGCAAAAAAGTTGAATTGTTTTGTGATACGGACAAAAATGATAATTATGCTTTTTTAACTGCTTATAACAGTTATAAATTTGGGGTTATTGATTCGTTTAAAGCGTTTGACCTTGTTGTTGCCGTTGATGTTGCAAGTGAATCGATGCTTGGCGGGTTGGCACAGCCGTTTTTAGCGCATGAAAACACATTAAGAATTGACCATCATGCTTCGGGAATAGATTATGCAAAACATAATCTAATGATTCCATATAGCGCTTGTGCGGTGCTTATTTTTAACTTATCAAAAAAGTTAAAAGTAAAAATAAGCAAAGATACAGCAACTGCTTTGTATTTTGCAATTTGTGGAGATACGGGGATTTTTAAAAACAATAACACTGATAGTGTAACTTTTAGAGTGTGTGCTGAACTTTTTGAGGCGGGCGCAGAGTTTAGAAAAGTTTATTCCGAATTTTTTGAAAAGAAAACAGTTCCTTATATAAAACTTACATCTAACACTCTTTTGAATGCATCGCTTAATAATGAATTTGGTTATGCAATTCTTTCAGTGAGTGATGACGATTATCAGAAATTTAATGCATCAAAAGATGAAAACATTGGCAATTTGCCACACTCTTACTTAAACTGTGGCTATAAAATAGCAGTAATATTAAAAGAAAAAGAAGATGGAATTCACTGCAGTTTGCGTTCTAAATTTGAATATGACTGTTCAAAGATTGCTGAAACATTTGGTGGTGGCGGGCATAAAAACGCATCTGGATGCAAAATTGAAGCCAGTTTAGATGAGGCTAAATTGAAAATAGAAAACGCTATAAAACAATATTTAAACACACAACAGGAGGCCAAATAATATGTTAACAGATATCGAAATTGCACAAAGCACAAAACTTCATTCAGTGAAAGATATTGCTTTAAAATTAAATATACCAGAAAGTGACCTTATCACTTATGGCGAAACAATTGCAAAAGTTAAAGATTACCAAAAATATATTGATGGTGCAAAAAAACAGGGAAAACTTGTATTGGTTACAGCAATGAGCCCAACAAAATTTGGAATTGGTAAAACAACCGTTTCTATCGGTCTTGCAGATGCTCTTAATCAAATGAACAAAAATGCGTGTTTAGCGCTTCGTGAGCCTTCTTTAGGGCCTGTTTTTGGCATAAAAGGTGGTGCGGCTGGTGGTGGATATTCACAAGTCCTTCCAATGGAAGATATTAATTTAACATTCACTGGTGACTTTGATGCAATCACAAGTGCTAACAACTTGCTATCTGCCATGATTGATAATCACATCTTTTTTGGAAATGCATTAGATATCGACCCAAACAAGATTTTGTTTAACAGATGTCTTGATGTTAACGACCGTTCACTTCGTGACGTTAAATACATTATTGCTGGAAAAGATAAAGATGGAAACAAACAACAAGTTGAAAGAGTTGACCATTTCACAATCACAGCAGCAAGTGAAGTTATGGCAATTTGCTGTTTAGCAACAAGTTTTGATGATTTAAAGACCAGACTTGGCAATATTATGGTTGCACTTAACAAAAAAGGCGAACCTGTTTATGCAAAACAGTTAAAAGCAGAAGGAAGCATGGCTGTTCTTTTAAGAAATGCAATTTGTCCTAATCTTGTTCAAACAATTGAACACACACCAGCGTTTGTTCATCTTGGACCTTTTGCAAATATTGCTCATGGATGCAACAGCATTTTGGCAACAAAACTTGCACTCGCAACATCTGATATTGTTATCACAGAGGCTGGCTTTGGCAGTGACCTTGGTGCTGAAAAATTCTTGGATGTAAAATGTAGAATTGCAGATTTAAATCCAAATGTTGTTGTTTTGGTTTCAACAATCAGAGGAATTAAGTTCCATGGTGAAACAG
The DNA here is from genome assembly GCA_045594425.1 of Clostridia bacterium. Classification (GTDB taxonomy): domain Bacteria; phylum Bacillota; class Clostridia; order Christensenellales; family UBA1242; genus RGIG1681. The sequence goes on along the minus strand of JAZNYK010000016.1, from coordinate 26,192 downwards.
AAGAAAACAAAGGGTTAACAGACCTTGAACTAATTGAAAAAGGTTTAGAAAATGTTTATCACCATATCGAAGCACTCAATGGAACATTTGGTGTGAATGTTGTTGTTACAGTAAACAAATTTTTAACAGACACTGATGAAGAAATTGAACTTGTTACAAGAAAACTTAAAGAATATGGTGTTGACGCAGTTGTTAACGAATGTTTTGCAAAAGGTGGAAAAGGAACTCTAGACCTTGCTGAAGCAGTGCTTAAAAATATGTCTGATAAAAATCTTAAATTCGCATATAATTTAAATGATGCAGTTGAAAAAAAGATTGAAGACATTGTAAAAAATGTTTATGGCGGCGAAGGAATTGAACTTTCAGATGAAGCAAAAGAAAAGATTGAATTTATCAATAAAAATAATTACAGCAACTTGCCAATAATTATTGCAAAAACACAATTTAGTTTTACTGATGATAAGTCAAAAGTTGGAAGGCCAACTGGATTTAAATTGTTTGTTCGTGACATAGAACTAAAAACAGGCAGTGGATTTATTGTGGTTATTGCGGGCGACATGATGCTTATGCCGGGACTTTCAAGAGTTCCAAACGCAGAAAAAATTGATATTTTTTCAGATGGCACAATAACTGGGCTTTCATAAGGAGAAATAAATGGAATCTAAAAAATTTAATATATTTGCAACAATAATGATTGTTGTGATGTGTGTGTTTTCGATTTTTGTTGGTTTCCGCGACAATAGTGGTGAAGATGGAACTGATGGAAAAAGTGCATACGAACTTGCAGTTGAAAAAGGATTATTTTCTGGAACAGAACTCCAATATCTTCAAAGTTTGCAAGGCAAAGATGGCTCAAACATAACAATTGAAGATGTTTATAAAGCCTATTTAAAAGAAAAAAATTTAACAGAAAATCAATGTTCTCTTGCAGATTTTATTAGTGTTTATTATCCAGACACATTGCTTGATGAAGCAACTGAAAAGGCTCTTATGGAGTTTTCAACTCAACAAGCACTTCGAACAACTGTTGATATCACATATTCTTGCTATATGAACAATTCAATCATAAGCGCAACACCAAACACTCTTTCAACGGGTGAGGCTGTTTATGTGATTTCAGAAACAACTCAAGCAGCAATCGGAATTTCTGCTGGTTCTGGTGTTATTTATAAAATTAATGAAAATACAGCATATATCATCACAAATTATCACGTTGTTTATGTTTCAAATTATTCAAACAGTGATGATTATAGAGTTTATTACAATCAAACAACTGGCGAATATTTCACAGCAACTTATGATGAATCAAAAGTAAAAACTGCAACATCTGGCTATAATCCATTTTTTGGAAGCACAACCTCAAAGTATTTGTTGCAATCAGATGTAAAACTCGCACCAACATCAACACATTTTGTTGATAATTATGATGTATATTTATATGGTTATCAATCAGAAGAATATGCTCTTTCAGCAGAGTTTGTTGGTGGTTCTGCTGAAAATGATATTGCAATCTTAAAGATTGATAAAAATGCTTCAACAAACAATCAACGAATTTTTGGTGAAGATTACAAACAAGCAGTTCTTGGTGACAGCACAAAACTTTCAATTGGTGAAAGCGTTGTTGCTGTAGGAAACCCACTTCTTGCAAACACCAGTGGTGTTGACACAAGCACAATAACCACACTCCAAGAATATGTTTCAGCATACAAGCAAACATATGTCGATGCACTTTGCTTAACCGCAACGGGTGGTGAGGTTAGCAATATTTCTGAATATCAAACATTTAAATCATTGATTTACGGCGGAAATGATGCAAAAATGCGATTAATTCGTGTGTCTTCAGCCATCAATGCAGGAAACTCTGGAGGTGGGCTTTATGACCTAGAAGGCAACCTTATCGGCATTGTTAATGGGAAAATAGCAAGTTCAGATTATGACAATGTTGGATATGCAATTCCTGTGAATGTTGCCGTTAATATTGCGGACAGAATTATTGCTGATTGCGAAGGTGTTTCTGGTGATGTTTCAATAAAAGTTGTAACAGCAAAAGCACTTGGATTAACTTTAGAAACTTCAAAAAATGGAAACAAGGCGCCATATTATGATGAAAGCAAACTTCAATGGATAAATTCAAGTTCTGTTTCTGTTAAGCAACTTACAGCAACAGGTGTTGCAAGTTTGGCTGGAATTAAACAAGGTGATTTGATTAACTCAATCAAAATTGGTGAAACTATATACGAACTTAACAATGACTATGATTTTGATAATATTCTTTTAAAAGTAAGTGTTCCATCTTCAAGCACAACAATAACACTAAATGTAACAACAAAAAATGATTCTAGTGAAACTGAAATAAAAGATATTCAAATTACATTGCAATCATCAATTTTTGAAAATTTGATATAAACAAAAAAAGATAGGGGAAATCCCTATCTTTTTATATTTTTTGTGGTTGATTAGATTGTTCGTTTGTTGTTTGTGGTTGTGGAATATCTCCAAAAATAGAAAGAGTTTTTGTCATAATTGAAATCAGTGGATGTGCAGGGTCGGCTTTAACAATTTCGTCAATTTCTTGGTCGGTGTATGCTTTGCAATAAACTTCTTTTCCATTTTCAGTGTGTCTGAAAATAACATTATCAAAAACGCCGTTGCCTTTGTATGGATGATATGCAAATGTTACATATTCTCCCTCAGAACTTGGAAGTTTGCTTTTGCCTGCAAGCAAGCCTTCATAATATTTTGTTTCATCGGCAGTTCCTGCACGCACAACTCGTTTTTGAAAAATATCGTTAGAATCATTTCTAGCACATTCTTCACTAGAAATTAAACTGTGTTCACCAAATGTGGTTGTTAGTTTATTATCACCAATGTTGTTTAGGGTGATGTGCATTAATGAAAGGGGTGTTGAATTGATGATAAAAGAGCAAACATCAGAGCCCCATTTGTTTTTATTTTGTTCCATAAATAAACCTCATTTTTAATATAGTTCCATTATAAAGTTTTGCATAAAATTGTCAATATGCAAAACTTTTTTTATCTCAATTTGTGCACGTTTTAAATTGTTAAAAAAAACGACAAATCTAGTGTTTATGCGATAAATATCGCAAACTGTAATTTAGATGTGTGTGCTATCATTTTTGTGTGAGGAGGTTAGTTTATGGATATTAAGTATATTAGCGGTGAAGATGGCATTTATGCCGAACTATCGGGTGAACTTGATGAATATTCGGCAGAATATGTGAGAATCTCGCTTGATGATTTGTTAAACAGGTCTAGTGGAGCAAAAAAACTTGTTTTAGATTTTTCGGGTGTGTCGTTTATGGACAGCACTGGCATTGGGGTTTTGCTTGGAAGATACAACAAGTTTTCAAAATGCGATATTGATATGTTTATAAAAAATCCAACTTCTTATGTAAACAGAATATTTGAAATGACAGGAATATATCAAATTATTCCAAAGGTTTGTTAAAGGAGATTAAAAGAGATGACTTTTGATAATTATTTTAAACTAGAATTTGATGCAAAAAATGTTAATGAAGGTTTTGCAAGAGGTGCAGTTGCAATGTTTTGCACTGAACTCAAGCCAACACTTTCAGAAGTGAATGACATTAAAACAGCAGTTTCTGAAGCAGTTACAAATTCTATCGTGCATGGATATCAAAACAAAGGAGGAAAAATTGTTCTTGAAGTTGGGCTAAAAGAAAATATGGTTGATATAACCGTAACAGACACAGGTGTTGGTATTGGTGATATTGATATGGCTTTACAACCATTTTTTACAACCAAGTCCGAACAAGAACATTCTGGCATGGGTTTCACACTGATGGATTCATTTATGAATTATTTAGAAGTTAAACCAAACAATCCAACGGGTCTTATTGTTCATATGCAAAAGGTGATAAAGAGGTAATGGAAAGTTATAAGCCAATTGATGTTGAAAAAACAAATGAACTTATTTTAAAAGCAAAAAATGGTGATGAACAAGCAATTAATACTTTGGTTGAAGGCAACTTTCCATTAATAAAAGCAATTGTTAAAGGATATTTAAACAAGGGTGTGGAATATGACGACCTATATCAAATTGGGTGCGTTGGATTTTTGAAAGCAATAAAAAACTTCAATCCAAGTTTTGATGTAAAATTTTCAACTTATGCAGTTCCAATGATATCAGGTGAAATTAAAAGATTTTTACGCGATGATGGAAGCATAAAAGTTTCAAGGTCGATAAAAACTCTTGCAATTAAATTGAAGGCGTATCTAGAAAAATTGAAAAAAGAAAACGCTGAAACACCATCAATAGAAGAACTTGCGAAAACGTTTGAAGTTGAAAAAGAAGATGTTGTTATTGCGTTAGATTCGTGCCAACAGACAATCTCACTTCATGCAAAAGTTGATGAAGACGACCCAAACAGTCAAAATGTTATAGACAGGCTGGCTGTGTTTGATAAAAGTGATGAAATGCTTGATAAGTTTATTTTAAAAACAGAAATTATGAATTTGCCAGAAAAAGAGCGAAAGATAATTTTGCTCAGATATTATCGTGGAAAAACACAAGGTGAAGTTGCTGCACTTTTAGATGTGTCGCAAGTTCAAGTGTCTAGAATAGAATCAAAAATCATAGAACAATTAAGAAAGAAATTAGTTGAAAAGTAGAACAAAAACGTTCTACTTTTTTTTGGAATATTTAAAAAAGTTTATAAATAAAATTTACCATAACAAACATAAACAGATAGACACTTTTCGACATTACTAAAACTTATTCAACAAGATTGTAAAGTTTATGTTTTGTAAATCATAGTCACGCTTAATTAAAATATAGGGGTAATTTGTATGAAGATATTGTGCACAAAATTAAAGTCAATAACAGGGATGTTATCTTTATCACTGATTGCAATTGTTCTTGCTATGCTAGTTGCAATAACAAACACAGGAACGGTTTATTTTGGATATGCGGCAAGGCAGGTTCCAATTTATTCAGTTGAAACATCTGAAAAGAAAGTGGCGCTAACATTTGATGCCGCTTGGGGTTCAGATAAAACATCAAAGATAATAAGCACACTAAAAGAAAATGGAGTAGAGGGAACATTCTTTTTGGTCGGTTTTTGGATTGAACAAAATGAAGATAAAGTTAAAGAAATAGATGAAGCGGGAATTGAAATTGGCACTCATTCAAACACTCATCCAAAAATGAGCACGCTTTCAGCCGGACAAATAAAAAACGAACTTAAAGTGTCTAGTGATATGATAACAAACATAACAGGCAAACCTGTAAAATTTTTCAGACCACCTTTTGGGGATTATAATGACACATTGCTAAATTCTGCAGATGCAATGGGGTTAAAAACCATTCAGTGGGATGTTGATAGTTTGGATTGGAAGGGGTTATCAGCAAATGAAATTTTGTCTAGGGTTAAGTCTGGAGTAAAAAACGGCTCAATAATTTTATTTCATAATAATTCTGACCATATTCTTGAAGCGTTGCCACTTATTATTGATTATTTAAAGCAAGAAGGATATTCAATGGTAAAGATGTCGAATTTAGTCTACGAAAGCAATTACTATATCGATAACAACGGATTACAAAAATTAAAATGAGGATAGGATAAAATGAATAATATATCTTATGAAAACAATAATCATGTTTTACTCAAAGGAAAAATTAATAAACTTCCATCATATTCACATACTGTGATGGGCGAAGGCTTTTTTGAAATGTATGTAGAAGTTCAAAGACTTTCAGAAGAAGTAGATGTTCTTCCAGTGACAATTTCTGAAAGATTAATTGCTGATTTTGCTGTTGGTGATGAAATTGGCATTGTTGGACAGTTTAGAAGTTACAATAAACTTGAAGACGGCAAAAGCAAACTTATGCTAACAATCTTTGTTAAAGAAATTGTTGACCCAAACGAAATTAGTGAGATAAATCAAATTTATTTAGTTGGTTACATTTGCAAAGAACCAGTTTACAGAACAACACCTTTTGGCAGAGAAATTTGTGATGTTCTGCTTGCGGTTAACAGAGCGTATAACAAAAGTGATTATTTGCCTTGCATTGCTTGGGGAAGAAATGCAAGATTTGTTCGAGACCTTGGCATTGGCGAAAAACTTGAAGTTCAAGGCAGAATACAAAGCAGAAAATATCAAAAACGTATTGATGATAACACTTCAGAAACACGAATTGCTTATGAAATTTCGCTTTCAAGCGTGCTTTTAGTTGACGGCATAGAACTCGGTGATAATGCCTATGATTATGACGATGGCAATCAAATTGTTAATCTAACACGTAGACTAGCAGACAACTAAAAAAACACCACTCATAGAGTGGCGTTTTTTTATTCTTTAAACATTTTTACTAAATCTAGCAAGATGTAAAAGTTTTCTTTGCTAGAGCCTTGAAGCAAAATCGTGTCTTTTTTCAAAATAATTCTAACAATGTTGTTGTGTTGCAAAATTGCATCTTGGATGTCAGAAATTTTTATGGTTTTGTTAACGAGTTCATTTTTAATTTTTACCATGTCGGCATAAATTTTGACTTCTGTGTTTGGCGTTTTTATTGGTTTGCCTTTATTTGAATTGCTTAACATTATTGCGGTGTCATAGCAAACTAGTGGATTGTTATCAAACTCTTTGTGTTTTAGTTCGTTATACAAAAACTGTTCAATATCGTCAAATGATGTGATTGTGTTTGAAAATAAAATTTTTCCGTCTTTTGAAAATTCGACAAGGGTTCCACATTCACGGCATTTTATGCAGTTGTATTCAGAGTATATTGAAAAGAAAGTTTTGCAGTGTGGGCAACAATACATGATAGAATCAATGTTTTCTGCAAGCATATTAGATTTTAATGCAAGTGGAAATTTTGAAGCATAAACCGAAGCAGAAGAAGGCATAAGATTATTTATAATTTTATTTCGTTCAGTTTCAGATTTGTTATTGATTGCATCATGCTCAATTTTAAATTGTTGAAAATATCGAGTTTCAGTTTTACGATGAAGTTTGCTCCATATAGGTGATGAATAATAAGTTCCAATTAAATACAAGAACTTTAGTTCAAAACCCGTTTCAAATAAAAATTCTGTTATAACCGATGGAAGTTTTGAGCAGTTTCCAAAAATTGTAATGTTTTTTTCTGGAAAAATAATAACAGAATATCCATATTCTTTAAAAAGTTCAAATTGCTTAAAAATCTCTTTTTTTGCTGCTACAGATAAAGCGTTTTTATAAAGCGCTTGAATAACATCGTCTTTCAAAAAAACGTAGTTTCCAAACATTATGCTTGAAATTAAATATTTGTCATAAGGTGTCGTTTTGTTGCAAACAAAAACTGCAGGCTGGCTTAATTCATATTTTTGGTTAAAAAATAAGAATTTAGTTGCCACTAGTTTAGATTTTAATTTATTTGCGGGAAATTCAAAATAGTCAAGATTGATTTGTTTGCTAATATTTGTTTTTTTATCCATAAATCAATTATATACAAAAATTTTGCAATATCAAAGAAAAAATTTGCTATATTTAAGTAAAAGTTGGTATAATAAGACTAGTTTTTTTAAGGAGAATTCTAGACATGGATTTATTTCAAAAATGTAAAGATTACCATTTAGCAGAAGATGCTAAAGCGGCGGGTATATACCCATATTTTCACGTTCTTGAATCAAAGCAAGACACCGTTGTAAATATGGAAGGTAAAAGAAAAATTATGATTGGCTCAAATAACTATCAAGGGCTTACGAGTGACCCAAGAGTTATTAAAGCCAGCATTGAAGCAACAGAAAAATATGGCACAGGATGTTCAGGCTCAAGATTTTTAAATGGAACAACAACACTTCATTTGGAACTTGAAAAAGAACTTGCTGAATTTTTAGGAAAAGAAGATTGTGTTACAATGAGCACAGGCTTCCAAACAAACCTTGGCATTATTTCTGCTATTGCTGGAAGAAAAGATTATATCTTTAATGACAAAGAAAATCACGCAAGCATTTATGATGCTTGTCAACTTTCATATGCAAAAATGGTTAGATTTAATCATTTGGATTATGATGATTTGGAAAGAAAACTCCAAGAAGTCCCTGAAGATGCAGGAATTTTGATTGTTACTGATGGCATTTTTTCAATGACAGGTGACATTTGTGACCTTCCACGTCTTGTTGAAATTAAAAAGAAATATGGTGCAAGACTTATGGTTGACGATGCACATTGCTTTGGTGTTATCGGAAAAACTGGTGCAGGCACCGCTGAATATTTTGACTTAATTGATGAAGTTGACATTATTGCTGGAACATTCTCAAAATCACTTGCTTCAATTGGTGGTTATTGTGCTTGTTCTCATCAAGTTGCTGAATATATCAGACACAATTCAAGACCATTTATTTTTAGTGCTTCAATCACACCAGGTGCGCTTGCTGCAACTCATGAGGCGTTAAGAATTTTAAGAGCAGAACCAGAAAGAGTTCAAAAACTCACAGAAACTGCTGAATATATGAGAAAATTATTAAGAGAAAGGGGTGTTAAATTTGCTGACAGCAAGGCTCCAATTATTGCTCTTTACACATATGGTTTTGAAACAACTTTTGAAGTTTGTAAGCGTTTATTTGAAGAAGGCGTTTATGCAAACCCAGTTGTTCCACCAGCAACACCTCCAGGTCAAGGACTTATTAGAACAACTTACACAGCAACACATAGCAAAGAAGAACTTGAAGAAGCCGCTGACATTATTGCAAAAGTGTTTGCTGAATTTGATTTAATTGAAAAATAAAAAAGCCACCCAAAAGGGTGGTTTTTATTTTTCGTCATCCTCATCATCGTCTTCGTCATCAAGCCCAAGTGATGCATAAAAATCTTCTAAAGTGGCATCTCCACCAGACATATCTATGCGGTCAATTGGAATTTCAACAAAGCCTTTTTCATTGGTGTTGTAAGCATCTAAACAAGCACCACAATTGTCACAAATTTTGCTTGGGTCAAGGTCACATCTGTCACATTCACCACAATCAATGCAGTCTTGAGTTTCATCAAGAACGCATTTTCCATTTTTATCACCATGAATTGTGTTTTTCATAATAAACTCCTTTACACAAACATTATAATCTTAAATAACCAAATTATCAAGAACAATTTTATTAAATAAAAACATCCATAATGGATGTTTTAAATTTGTGAAACTGATTTGTCGGCGATTTCAATTGTGAGTTTGTCAGATTTGGTTAAAAGCATAAAAGAAAGTAATTTTATAATCATAAAGAAAATCATAATTGCTGGAATAGAGTGCGATGGTGGTAGCAGCCAATAAAATAAAATTCCAATAGCAAAAGATAACACTTCAGCAGACTTTCCGGCAAGGCCATAAATGTAGGCGTGTTCTTCTTTATTTTCACAAAGAAGTGGATATTTTATGCTGTCAAACAAAGATGCATTTTGAGCGTTTGTGAAACTTGCACTTGCAAATTGGTTTATTAAATAATATGCAACATAAGTTGCTGGATGTGGAAAAATTACAAGTAATACAGAAGATGTTATTAAAATTAACATAGAAGTGAGCAAAATTGCGTTTTTTTGTTTTCTAAATTTAACAAACACAGGAAGCCAGCAAGCAGTTATAACACAGGCGATAGATGAATAAATTCCAAGTGAAAATTCACTTCCAATGTTCATAAAAAGCATAATTGGCAAAAGCATTTGAACAATGCCTGCTTCAGACATTCTCTTTAAGGCTTGGCAAATATAAATATACTTCATGTGTGGGTATTGTTTAGTTTCTTCAACAAATGCCTTTGGTCTGAAAATAAAATCTGTTCCTGTTGATTTCATTCCAAAACTTAAAATAAACATAATAGCAACATCAACAAGCATAATGCCAAACAACCAGATTGTGTCAAAGTATGCAAAAAGGGCAGAAACAGTTAAACTGAAAAATACTTTAATAACCGTGTTTATCATAGATTTGAATGCCAAAAATCCATCTGAAGAATCTTTTTTTACGTGTTTCATAGTTGCCACTTCTTGTGGAATGTAGAAGCACATATTGCATATATATCGAAGTGCAGTAATAAAAATCAAAAGGAACGCAAAACTAGCGTGAAGTGTCATTGATAAGATAATTATGATAAACGAAAGCACAAATGAAAATCTATATATCCAAATAGCGGTTCTTCCATTTAATATTTTAAAAAATGGGTAATACAGAAAAAGGCAAACCGCAATACCAACCATGTAGCAAGCAAAAATTAAAATAATGTTTGACGTTACTGTTTGCATAATGTAAATGTTAAAAAATAATTCATAAAACACATCCAAAAGACAGATGCATGATGAAATTGAAATAATTACTTTTTGTTCTTTTGTCATTAGAAAACATCCTTAAAAATACTAATATCATGTTAGCATACAGTTTTATATTTTCAAAACAAAAAACATCAAACAACAAAAAAAGAAGCCTTTTTCAAGGCTTCTTATTTGGCAGGGGTGGAAGGAATCGAACCCTCCTCAGGAGTTTTGGAGACTCTTATTCTACCGATGAACTACACCCCTAAACACGAAAGATTATAGCATAAATATTTTTTTGTTGTCAATACAATTAAATCAATTGTTAGAAATATTATTTTGTGTTAATATTGTCTTGATAGGAGAATATATGAAATTAGTTTTAATTGATGATTTTGATTCAAATGAAATGCAAATTTTAAAAAATGGTTTAGCAGACCAGAATTTAAACATTGCAGAACTTGACGACTTTGGTGATATTGACTATGAAAATGGGTTTGACTTTGTTTGTGTTATAGCAAAAATTAAATATAATTTTGTTTCAAAACATTTCCAGAAGTTTATAAAGTCTTTAATAAAAAACAAGTCAAAACAAAAGATTGAAGTTGTGTTTATTGAAAAACCTATGCAAAACGCAAAAATTGCAATTGACTGGCTTGCAAGTTTGAAAACCGATTACAATCTTGATTGTAGTGTTTTGGGTGAGTTTGACAGGTTGAATTTGGCTGATGAAATCTGCTTTATAAAAAAAGCATTAAATAATGATACTCAATGTCAAAAGAATGATGTTTTAAAAGATAACAATGTTGTAATATACACCGATGGTGCTTGCTCTGGAAACCCAGGTGCTGGCGGTTGGGGAGCAGTTCTTATGCATGGTGCTCACAAGAAGGAAATTTCTGGTTTTGAACAAAACACAACAAATAACAGAATGGAACTCACAGCAGTCATTGTTGCACTTTCTTCGCTTAAACAACCTTGCAATGTTGAACTTTATTCAGATTCTGCTTATGTTGTTAATGCAATCAAACAAGGATGGCTTGAAAATTGGAAAAATAATGGCTGGCTCGGTTCAGATAAAAAGCAAGTGAAAAACATTGAACTTTGGCAAAATTTAGATTTGCTTATGCAAAAGCATAATGTAAACTTTAACAAGGTTAAAGGTCATGCCGATAACGAATTTAACAATCGCTGTGATGCTTTGGCAACTGGCGAAATTGCAAAACACGCAAATGAAATTTAAATAAAAAACACGGAAAGTTCCGTGTTTTTTTATTTTGAAAGTTTTTTTTGTTTCAAAAACAATGTATGCCAATTTTTTAAACGTTAAAATTCTTTGAATAGAACAATGAAATATAAATCACGTTTGCAAAGATTGGTGCAAAACTGATAACTGTTGGAATTATCCAAAGCAAATGGTTGTATTGTTCTTGTGAGAAACTATAAAAACCAAGTTGCAAGTTAACGCAATAGGTGATAAGCAAAAGTTGAACTGTGATTATTAGTGATATAAATATCAAAATTCTTGGAGCGAGTTTTGCAGGAACTTTTTTGTATGGATTTATGCAGAACATAATCAAGTGATAAGCCGCATAAATTCCAAAAGGAATAAAACCAAACAAGAAATATTTGAATGAGAATCCAAAACTGTCTTTAAAGTTTGTGTTGTTCAAAATGATATAAACCGCTGAAAGCACAAACACATATCCAAACAACAAAATCAAACTGTTTACCATTTTGATTTTATTTGAAAGCAAGTATGTTCTTTCAGAATGGTCGGTTGAATTATATTTTTTGAACTCTTTAATTTTAATGCCTTCTTGTTCAAATTCAGATTTAAGAGTTTCAATGTCCTTTGCTTTGCTTAATGCAGATTCATTAATTGTTTTTGGGGTTGGTTTCTCTTCAGTTACTTTTGAATAAGCAGAAAGATTTGAAAGTTTTTGTTTGTAGTTTTCACTTGTATATCTTGGAGTGAAAGCAGAGTAGTTGTTTTGTTCTGTATATTGGCTTGTGTAACTGGTTGCATTATTTGAAATAATTTCGTCAAAATCATAAGGATTTGTCGCTTGTGGTTTTGAGTAATCTTGAGTTTCTTCTGGCTCTTCACGATGTTCAGCAAAAGAGAAGTTGAATACATCATTAGAATTATCGTCTAGGTCATCATAAGTTGAATCGTTTTCAATGGATTCATATGATGCGTCAGATGAGTCTGTTTGATTGTAGTCAAAGTCATATGTATTTTGAATTGGTTCTGATTTTTGCTTTGTTACTTCATAGTCTGGGTTATCAAAACTGTTAAAGAAGCCATTATTTTTATTGCGATTGAGTTCGTTAAGTTCATTTGTAAACTCGTCATCATATTCAATTTCGCCAGGTTTAACAACAAGCAAGTGTTCATCTTTAACAAAGTTATTAATATTTTCTTGAGTGTGTGGGTCTTCTTCAGGTTCTTCGATTTCTTCAGGTTCTTCTTCGGCTTCAGCAAAAGAAAAATTGTTTAATTCATCGATTGCAGCAGAGAATTCACTAATTGTTTCATCAACATCGTTTTCAAGAGAACTATTTGTGATGTCAAGCATGCTTGATTGAACAACATCAACATTTTCAAGTTCGTCATTTAAATTAAGATGATTTACATAAGACTTTTGGTCACCATAATAGGTGTTAATTTCTTCTTCATCTTGTGACCTTAATCTTTTTAAAATATTGTTTTCAAAAGAAGATTGGTCAACTTGTTCATAAGAGATTGTTTCTTCAGGTTCATCTTCAAGAGATTCATCTTCAGAAATGTTGTTTGCAAAATATTCAATTTCAGAAGACTCGTCTTCATCGTCAGAATTGTTTATGTCAGAAGGTTCTATATTTACTTCATCTTCATCAACTTCATCAAAGGTTTTGTCTTCGTCATCAATTTGAACATAATAGTGTCTTTTTGTTGATGGTTCAAGCAAATTTTCACGTTCACTATTTTCATCAAAATTTAAGCCATAGTTATCGGTTTCAGAATCATCTGAATCAACTTCATCTAAAACAGAATCTTCTTCTTGGTTGTAGCCATAGTTAAAGTCAATTTCTTTTTTGTCATCATCATTTTCAACTGAAGTAAAATCAATTTGTTTAAGTTCTTCATCGTTATACTGTTCAGCAACAGGTGATGATTCATGATAATTTTCTTGGTCTGCTGTGCTTTCAAGTTCATTAAATTCATTAAGGTCACTTTCGTCATTTACTCTAACATAGTCTTCATCATTTTCGTCAGTTGGCATTTCATATTCAGTTTCACTATTTTCAAAAGGCTCTAAAGGTGTTTCAGAAACAGGTGAGTTTGGTGATTCATAAACAAATTGTTTGCCTTCAATGATTTTGTCATAATCGTCTTTTTTAACCAGTCTATATTCGTCATAGTTATAGTTGCTTAAAAGGTTGTCGATAATAAATTTAGACTTTGCCCATTCTTCTTGCTTTTTTTGTAGTGTTTCATGACCTTTGTCGGTGAGTTTATAGTAGTGTCTTCTGCCACCGATATCGCTATCTAGCCAATAAGAAGAAATAAGTTGTTGGTTTTCAAGACGTTTTAAACAACTGTAGAGTGTTGGTTGTTTAAGTTCATAAGTTCCGTTACTGCGTGATTCAACTTCCTTGATGATATCAAGGCCATATTTATCACCATCAAGCATTGTTTTTAAAATGATGGTGTCAATGTTTCCGCGAATCAAATCACTATCAATATTTTTCATAGACTTGTTCCTTAATGTTATTTTACGTAAAAGCACATAATTATACTTAATATAATAATAGTCAATATTGAATTTTAAGTCAAATAAATTGGCGAGTTTACAGCGTTTGCGACAAATAATTTCTTGAAGTTATCAAAAATAACATCTAAATAAAAATTTTGATACTCAAAAAAAGTTTAAAATTTTGCACCCATGTTGTATAATTAAGGGGTTATTAGGAGTAAAAACGTGATAGTTCCAGATTATATAGAAAGGTCAAATAGAAAAACATTGTCATTAACAGTGTTAAAAGATGGAGTGGTTTTGGTCAAGGCGCCACTTTCAATGAAAGATGAAACAATAAACAAATTTGTTGAAGAAAAGCAGGCTTGGATAAAGTCAAAATTGATGTTAGTAAATAGCACAAAAGACAAATATGACGACATTATTCACTACCAAAAATTTATGCTTTATGGAAACAGATATTCACTTGTTATGGCGGATGTTAAAAAGATAGAAACTAATGATTCATTTCAAATCTTATTACCAAAGAAAACAGAGCCAGAAAAGATTTTAAAAACAATGAAGTCATGGTATAAAAAAGTGGCGAAAAAGATTCTTGCTGACAGGCTTGCATTTATTGAAAATAGAATAAGACTTAAATCAAAAGCAATGAAAATTTCGGATAGTAAAGGCAAATGGGGTTCCTGCAATTCATTGGGGTCAGTTTGTTTTAATTGGCGAGTTATAATGCTTCCGCCTCGCGTTATAGACTATGTTATCGTTCATGAACTTTGCCATTTGGTAGAAATGAATCATAGCAAAAAGTTTTGGACTTTGGTTGAAAAATTCTTACCGAATGTTCCAGCACTGAAAAAAGAAATTAAAGAATATGGATTTTTGCTAAATTTATTTACTAACCTTTAAAATGGTTTGAAAAATATTTTTTATAATATATTATAAAATTACTAATACAAAAGATAGGAGGTTATTTTGGATAATTTAGGTATAATAGTTTTAAAGGGTTTTCAGGACCGTGCAGAAAAACTAAACAAAGAAATATGCAAAATCACAGGAGTTGATAAAAACTATATAATAGACATTGAAAACCCAAGGTTTTCAAATGGAGAGTCAAAGGTTCAAATTAAAGAAAGTGTGAGAAATAAAGACATTTTTATTGTTGCGGACATTGGCAACTATTCTTGCACCTACAAAATGTATGGACACGAAAACAGGTTGAGTCCTGATGACCATTATTTGGATATAGTTAGAACAATTTCAGCCATAAACGGAAAAGCAAAAAGAATAACTTTGGTTCTTCCACTTATGTATGCTTCACGTCAACATAGAAGAAATGGAAGGGAATCGTTAGACTGTGCAATGGCTCTTCGTTATTTTGAATATTTGGGTGTGAATAATATTATCACATTTGACTTGCATGACCCAGAAATGCAAAACACAATTCCAACAGGAAGTTTTGATTCAATATTTCCAATTTATTCTATATTAAAAAAGTTTATCCAAAATGAACGTAGCGAAATTTCAAAAGATAAAATGATTATAATAAGCCCAGATGTTGGTGCTATGGATAGGTCTAGAAGATATGCTGGCACGTTAAATTTAGACCTTGGTTTGTGTTATAAAAGAAGAGATTACACAAAAATTGTGGATGGAAAAAATCCGATTATTCAGCATGAATATATTGGTCCAGATGTTAGTGGAAAAAACATTTTAATAATTGATGATATGTTGTCATCTGGTGAAAGTATTATTGATATTGCAAATATGATGAAGGAAAGGGGTTGCAAAAATGTTTATTCAATTACAACATTTGCATTCTTCACAAATGGACTTGAAAAGTTTGATGAATATCACAAGCAAGGTTTAATTTCAAAAGTTTATGCAACCAATGCGTCATTTTTAAGTGATGAAATAAAAAGTAGGGACTGGTTTGTTGAAGTTGATATTACAAGGTTTATAGCAAAGGTCATCAATGTTATAAATACTGAAAAGAGTCTTGGTTCTGTGATTAACACAACTGACCAGTTAAGAAAACTTTTGCAATCAGAAAAATAATAATTTTGTTTTTATAACTATTGACAATGCTATTAATTTTGTTTATACTTGTGTTATTAAGGAGTGAGAATTATGAAACAATTCATTATTTCAAAACTTAATAGAACCACCACAACCGTATCTAAATAGATATGGTGTTTTGTGTGTGAGGAAAAAGAAAATTCAAACAGCAACAAAACTCCAGGTTGCTGTTTTTTATTTGTTTGATAGCAGCAGCCAAAAATGGTTGCTGTTTTTTATTGGAGAAAATTATGATTATTGTTTTTAAAAGACTAAAAATTATCACCCGAAAGGGTTGTGTTTAACTGTTTGATTTTAAAATAAAAACGCAAAATTATTTAAAAATAGGAGAAATATTATATGGAAAACATTAAAAATAGAGAAGAAATTGTAAAAAATATTAAAAGAGATTATTTTTTGTTAATGCCTGATGGCAGTGAAATTATATTAAATTTAGAAGATAAAAATGAGGCTTTAGAAATATTGCAAAAATATGGATATGAAGAACTTATTGATTATGTTAAAGCAGAAGAACTTTCTGGCGAGGCTAAATCTGAAGCGCCATCAATAAAAGAGATGAAAAGACTTGAACTTGCTGATAATGAAAGTTCAAGTGATAGTGGAAATCACAGAATGTATCCAAATGGTCAATTGATGTTTAACTTGATTCGTGATTGGCAAGAAAGAGTGGCTAAATATGATTTAGGAGCAATGGAAATTGGTTCGCCATTATTTTATAACAAGGCGGATGAACAAATAAAAGCGCAGTGTGGTTCTTTTCATGAAAGACATTATTCAGTAAAAGTTCCTGATGACCCAAACAAAGAGTTTATATTAAGATTTGCTGCAGACTTTGGATTGTTTAAAATGGTTCAGCAGGCATCGTTTAGTTATAAACAATTGCCATTAAGATTTTTTGAATATTCTGAAAATTTTAGATATGAAAAATCTGGAGAACTTTCTGGACTTAAGCGTGATAGATTTTTTCATATGGCGGACATTCATTGTTTTTGTAAAGATGAACCTCAAGCAATAATTGAATATAAAGATATTTATAAGAAGTATGAAGAATTGAACTCTGGAATGGGGATAAAATTTGCAAATGTTCTACGAATTGTTGAAAATTTCTATTCAAAATATAAAAATGACCTTCTTGAACTTGTGAAATTTTCAAATAAACCATTGTTTGTTGAAAGACTTGATTCAATGAAACATTATTGGGCAATGAAGCATGAATGGCAATCAATTGATAGTGTGCATGGAAATCAACAATTGTCTACAGTTCAATTTGATGTAAAAGAGGGAAAAGTTTATAACATAGTTTATTCAAATGAAAATGGTGAAAAAGAAAATTGCGTCATTATTCATTCTTCAGTTGGTGCAGTTGAAAGATGTATGTATGCAATTTTAGAAGAAGCATTAAAACTTGATAGACCAGTTCTTCCACTTTGGCTTTCACCAGTTCAACTTCGAATTTTGCCAGTAAGTAATGATGCTCATTTAAGATTTTGTGAAAGTTTAAATTTTTGTGGAGTTCGATTCGATATTGACGATAGAAATGAAAAACTTGGAAAAAAACTGGTTCGTGCAAGACAAGAATGGGTGCCTTATGTGATTGTGGTTGGCGATAGTGAAGTTGGTGGTGCAAAATTTAAAGTTAATGACAGATTAAACAATCAAGTTCTTGAAATGAGCAAAGAACAACTTGAAATCTTTATAAAAGAACAAATCAAAGATTATCCATTCAGACCGATTGCACTTTCAAAATATATAAGCAAAAGACCAATATTCTACGGCTCTTTGTCATAATAAAAACTCACCATTTGGTGAGTTTTTATTTTTTATTAATCGTTTTCGATTCTACCTGTGAGTTCGCCGAAATCTTGAAGACCAGCAAAGTTTTGCTGACGCATCGCTTCATAAGCAATGATGGCAACAGAATTGCTTAAGTTTAAACTTCTGGCTCTGCTTGTCATTGGGATGCGCACGCATTTGTCATAGTTGTTTTTTAAGATATTCTCGCTTAATCCATAACTTTCTTTGCCAAAAACAATAAAGCATCCATCTGGATAACTAACATCAACATGGGTTTTGTGGGATTTTGTGCTAGCATAATAAAATTGTGCATTTGGGTTATTGTTTAAAATTTCAGCAAACGAATCAACAACAGTAACATTTGCGAAATCTTTATAATCCATTCCTGCACGTTTAAAGTGTTTGTCATCTAAAATAAATCCAAGAGGTTTAACCATATAAAGGTTTGCGCCAATTGCCGCGCAAGTTCTAACAATATTTCCAGCGTTTTGTGGAATTTCTGGTTCAACCAAAACTATACTAATCATAATTTTCTCCTAACACGCCATAAGTTATCAAAAAATACAAAATTTGTCAATCAAACTTATCACGATGTTCATGATAGTGTTCCCAAACAAAGTGGATATTGAAATTTAAATTAATGTGTGTTATAATTCAACCACAAGGAAGGTATTTTGAAATGAATGACTATGCCGTCTCGGATATTCACGGAAATGTAGAACGATTAAAAACGCTCATCTCTATTCTTGACAAAAAGCATCCAAACAAAGACTATGTATTGCATATTTTGGGGGATTTGTTTGATAGGGGACCAGATAGCGAAGAAATTATTTCGCTTATAGGTTCGCGTTATAATAACATTCATGTAATAAAAGGGAATCATGAAGACCTTTTTATGAAATTTATGGAATATCCAAAACAGGAATACTATTACTGGCAAATGAATTATTCAAATCCAACAGTTTTATCTTTTGCTTTAAAGCATATGCAGGTAGTTGCAGAGATTTATGGTGACAAGCCCGCGAGTTCATTAAAGAGAAGTGTCGAAAGCAAATATGTTGATGTAAGCATGAGATTACATGAACAATTTAAAGATTTTTATGCGGAACATTCACCTCAAAAGTATATACATCAAATTAAAACCACCTGCAGCATGAGAGATATGCAAACGGCTGGTGATTTAATAAAAAATGCCATCAAAGAATATTTTGCTGGATACACAAACAAAGAACGTGGATATTTTGAAGAACTTGTTTATTTGCATATGCTAGAAGATTTCTGCAATGTGTATAACTACTTTGAGCGTCTTGACAAATATTCAGTTGTTGATGATAAATTTTTGTTAGTTCATTCTGGATTTGTTACAAAAAATAAAGATGAAAATATAAATGACAGTATTGTTGAAAATGCATATAACCCATGCAACTCTGTTCATGATTTGCCATTTCAAAACGAAAGACCTCTTATTTGGGGAAGACGTAGGGACAGAACAACTCGCAGGTATATCGGGCCAACTGAGCGATTTGATGGAAAAATTATCGTTTATGGACACACCACAACGGAATGTATAAATACAGATAAATCAAACAGGGCAGTTTTTCATCATAACGCAAAAGGTGAACTTGTTAGCATTGGTTTGGATGGTTCAAATTATAACAAAAACCATGGATATTTAAACTGTATTTGTTTAGACGACCTTTCACAAATTGTAATAAAGGGAACAAGAGATTTTTCATCAACACACAGGCTTAAGGTTGAACACATTCCATACAGTAAGCCTGAACTTCAATCTCAACCAGAGTAGAATAATTCTAATCAAAAAGAAAGGTTAAAAAACAGGTCAAGATATGACCTGTTTTTATTTTGTTTTATCTTCGAAATCTTGAAGTTCAAAACGATACTCTTGATTTACCTTTGGGTATTTTTGTTTATCAACTTTGCTTGCAAACATTTCAAGTGGTCTTGCATACACTTTATATTCGCCATATAATGCTTGATAGATGACTATTGCTTCACCAGTTTCTGTGTGTTCGGCAACGTTTAAAACATAATACAAATTTCCTTTGAAGTGCTTATACACTCTATTTTTTAAAATTTCCATAACAATATCTCCTAAATCTATTTTAGCAAAATGGTGGAAGTTTGGTCAAATTATAGATGAAGATAAATTATTGTTTAAAATTTTTATTGGGTGATTGGGAATATAATAAAATGTTTATTAGAAATTTTTGAGTGATTAACAATTGGTTAAGATTAATTTATAATAAGTATATTTTATTAGCCACCCCTTTAATTTTAATTTAGAAAAAATTATACTGAAAAATTTAAGTGTTAATAATCCAAGGTGGGGAAAATTGGAAACGGAAGCGTTTTAATGTATGAAATTTTCGGCATTTAGACATAAATTTTGCTTTAGTTTTAAACATTAATTGTTAACAACCTCCATGCAATCTATTCGCAAAAGACAAGTTTTGCGAATAGATAGGGGCGTTCGGGAAGGGGTTTTTAACAATAATTTTAGATTAATTTACAAGAGTTAGATGACAACTTTGTGTGAGGACGTTTGAAATTTTTGTTTTGTTTAATCATGTGTTCAGAACCGCTTGTGTCTTTATGTGTTGATTTTATCAACGTTTTGATATGCTATGCAACGCATAACTCTGTGACAAACCGTGTGACACATAGCACCAAATTTTTTATGATATGTTATTCAATGTATTTAAGAAAATTTGTGTGAGAGCGCAAGTTTTTTTTCATTCGTCTGTTACAAATCATTTAAGTGTATGCAAGTGCGGCGTTGTTTAGTAAATATCAATATATACATTTTTAGACAAACCGTTTTAAATACGCCAAATCAAATTAGTTTTGCTATGTGAAAAGATTTGACTTGTAAATCAGACTTAAATAAATTTTAACGACAAATACCCATATTATATTTTGTGTAAAACGAGAAAAAGTGTTTACACAAAAAAGGGTAATCAATCCCCTTTTGTTATGTGTGACGTAGCATTACTGCGATGGTTCAAATTAGATTAAGGTCAATATTTTTGTGAAAAAATTATAAATTTTTTTTAAAAACCATTTAAATTTATTATTTAATATTTTTTTTATGTGTTATAATAAATTTGTAATATAATTTTGAGAGGTTTAAAAAATATGTTAAATAGTTTGATTTGCGCTAGCAATGGTTTTATGATTTTCTGTTTTGTTTTTGATGCTATTTTAATTTTAGGTGCAATTGGTTTGTTTGTTTGGTATTACATCAAATCTTCAAAAAACAAACAATCTGACAGAAGCACACTTAATGAAGGTGTTGAAAAAATCAACGATGACACTTATGTGATTGCTTCAGATGAAGTTCAAGCAGAACCTGTTGAAGTGGCTCCAAGAGACAATGCTGTAGAACACTTTGCAAACCAAATTTCTGGAATCAATGAAGAAGTTAACAACGAACTTAACTCAACTGCAGTTGTTGTTACACACGAAGTTGAAAGACCAGTGAAAAAAGTTCCAAAGAAAGATGAAATTCAAAACTATGTTATGGTTGGTGGTGTTAAGAAAGAAAAAACTGAATCAGAAAAAGTTGCAAGCCACAACAGAGGCACAGATGCTTTTAAAAATTCAACCAACTTCTTAAACATCATCAAAGAAGAACAAAACACAGCAGCAGAAAAGAAATCAACTGCAACAACAAAAAAGAAAACCACAAAATAAAAAGAGATGAAAACATCTCTTTTTTTTATGACTTTTTTACAAATAAAACTTTCCTACCATTTAAACAGAACATTGATTTGACACGCAAACTTAGTCATATCAATTTGGCTATTTTTATATTTGATGTTAAATTGTCTTGTGTAAAACTCTTTGTTAATTTCAAAATAAAATGATTCGCGTCTGTTTAAGTGAACGTAATAACTCGATTCATTTTCTTTGTTGAGTTTTTTGCAGGACACTTTTATTAATGAGAGTGCATTTTTTTCGAAATATTCTAAAAAGAATTTTTTGATTTTGTTTGCTTCTGTCTCATCACACAAAAACAAATAACCATCTTTGCAGTTAACAATATATGGCATTTTACTTTCTTGGAACAACATATCACGTTTTTGCTTAAAATAATTGATAATTTTGCCGTTAAATGATTCTATGTCATACTTTGAGTTAATCATTTTTTTTAGGTCTGCTAGCGATATGTTTGTGAAAGTTGTTGGAAGTTGTTCATGATAAGAGTTTAAAAACTCTGGCAAATTATGAAGTTTTGCAAGATATTTATTAATTTTTTTGTTATATGCATTAAGAACTTTGTTGTTGGCTTTAATTTGTTCATCAAGCATTTCTATTTGTGATATAAGTTCGTCAGTGTTTTTTTCTCTTTCACGGAATTTTGGAACTTCTCCACAAAGTTTGTTGCAAAGTGCACGCATATTTTCAGTTTTGATTTGAAGTTCTTTTCTTTGCTGTTCAAGTGTGACAAAAACATCAAGGTCAACCTTGATTTCTTTATGAGCATAACGCTCTTTGTATAAATCAATATTTTTTAAAAGATGGTTTAAATCTATCATAATCCTTTCCCTACAACAAAAGTTTATAACAATGAAAAGAATTTGTCAAATACTAAAACTATTCGCAAAATATTTGCAAAGATTTTTTTCAATAGGTATAATATAACTATGAAAAATCAATCTTATTACATTCAACAAAAGATTATAAATACTGAAAAATTAAGAAAAGTTTTGTATGAATTCCCCGATTTCGCACTTGATTTTTTCACAGGAATCGAGCACAAAACAAGTGCACTCACAAGGCTTAACTATGCTTATGACTTACGCACGTTTTTTAATTGGGCATTAACCGAAACTAATCTTTTTCGTGATAAAAAGATGCTGGATTTAGAGGTTAAAGACCTAGAGAAATTTCACACAACACATTTTGAAAGATTTATGAGTTATTTAACATCTTACACTGATGAAAATGGCGAAATTATCACAAATGGTGAACGTGGAAAGGCTCGCAAGATTGCTGCAGTTCGTTCGTTTTTTAAGTATTATTTTAGACGTGAAATGATATCTGTTGACCTTGCCAGCAAGATTGAAATGCCAAAACTTCACGACAAACCAATTATAAAACTTGAAGAAGACGAGGTTTATAACTTTTTGAATACTGTTGAAAGTGGATATGGACTTTCTGGACATGAAAAAGGCTTTCATAAACACACAAAAGTTAGAGATGTTGCAATCATGACTTTGCTTTTAGGCACGGGTCTTCGTGTGTCAGAATGTGTTGGGCTTAATATTAATGATGTTGATTTTAAAATTAATGCAATAAAAGTCACCCGCAAAGGTGGAAACCAAGTAATTTTATATTTTTCAGACGAGGTTAAAGTTGCTCTTTATGACTGGATTGTAGAACGCTCGGAAAATCCTGCACTTATTGAAGAGCCTGCTCTTTTCACTTCGCTTCAAAATAAAAGAATTTCAACAAGAGCCGTTGAAAAGTTGGTGAAAAAATATGCCGAGATAGTAACGCCTCTCAAGCATATAACACCACACAAACTTCGAAGCACATACGGCACAAGATTATATCATGCAACACAAGACATTTATGTTGTTGCGGATGTTCTTGGTCACAAAGACGTAAACACAACAAAAAAGCACTATGCAGCAATTTCAGATGGCATCAGACGCTCTGCGTCAACCGCTGTTTCACTTCGAAAATAAAAGAACTGACAATTGTCAGTTCTTTTTATTTTATTTCAATTTCAAAATCAATAGAGTTTAAAACAATTTCAAAAAGTTCTGGATATTTGATTTCAGGATTTTTTTCAATTGCATCAACAATTCTAGTCATTTCAACTGGAGTTCTAACCAGGGTTGTGATTGACTCAACTTCTTTTTCTGAAAGGTTTAAATCAATCAAAATCCCCTTAAATATTTGTTTTAGTTGTTCAAATTTTTCCATATTAGCACCTATTTAAGCATTGAAATAATTGTTTCAACTGCTTTTTCTGGGCTAACTTTAACAACTTCCCCAGTTGCTCTGTCTTTGATTTCAACTGTGTTTTCGTCTAAACCTTTTGGTGAAACAACAAGTCTGATTGGCATACCCATGAGGTCAGCGTCAGCAAATTTATTTCCAGCAGACACATCACGGTCGTCATACAAACATTCAATGTTTTTATCCAAAATTTCAGCATAAATTTTTTCAGCAACAGTTTTTACATTTTCATTGTCTAATCTTAATGGACAGATATGAACTTTGTATGGTGCAATTGATTTTGGCATGATAATACCATAGTCATCATGGTTATCTTCAACAACACAAGCAAGGTTTCTGCCAACACCAATTCCATAACAACCCATGATTGGATTGATTTCGGTTTCGTCTGGCATTTTGATTTTCATGTCCATAGATTTTGTATACTTTGTGCCAAGTTGAAAGATATTTCCAATTTCAATACCATGAACGATTTTTAACTTGCCTTTTTTGCATATTGGACAGGTGTCACCTTCTTGAACTTTTGCAACATCGTTAAAAGTGATTCCAGCGAGGTCTCTTTCAACGCAAACGTTTTCAATATGATAGTCTTTTTTGTTTGCGCCAACAACCATGTTAACACAACCTTTTAAACTAGCATCATAAACAATGATGATGTCGTCAGTTTTGTTAAATCCAACAGGTCCAATGTTGCCAGCACATAATCTGCTATCATTTTCAGCAGAAAACGCCACAATATCTTTCTTTGTAACTTTCTTAAGTTTTGCTTCGTTTACTTCTTTATCGCCTCTAATAAACACCAAAACAAGCCCATTTTCGCCTTTTATTGCATAAGCAACTGCTTTGATGGTGTGTTTTGCATCTGTTTTGAGCATTTTGCAAACAGCATCGATTTCCTTGGCATCGCCAGTAAACACTTCTTGAGCATTGCCTTTAATATCTTCTTTTGCTGGTGCTTCATGAACGCAGTCAGCAACTTCTTGGTTAGATTTGTATCCACAGTCGCAAAGAACAAGTTCATCTTCGCCGTCATCATTGATGCTCATAAATTCATGAGCAACGCTTCCGCCCATCATGCCTGTGTCTGATTTAACAGAAATAAAGTTTTTTAAACCAATCTTTTTATAAATGTTGTTATAGCCTTCATGAACTTGCATATAATACTTATCCAAATCTTCCATAGATGTGTGGAATGAATAAGCATCTTTCATTGTGAATTCACGAACTCTGATAAGTCCGCCACGGCTTCTAGGTTCATCTCTAAATTTAGTTTGAATTTGATAAATCATAAATGGAAGTTGTGAGTGAGATGTTACCCAGTTTTTAGCAAGGTGAACGCTTGCTTCTTCATGTGTCATGCCAAGAAGCATTTTGTGATTGGTTCGGTCTTCAAAACGCACCATTTCATTTCCGATTGAAGTGTATCTTCCACTTAAATCCCAGAGTTCTTTTGGCATTACCACAGGAAATTTAACTTCTTGACCGTCAAGTTTATTCATTTCAGTTCTAATAATATTTTCAATATTCAAACAAGCCTTTTGTCCAAGAGCAGAAAGTGTGTAAATGCCGTTAGACACTTGTTTCATATAACCCGCACGAATAAGAAGTTTGTGGCTAATCATTTTAGCATCAGAAGGAACTTCTTTTGTTCGAAGCGAGCAAAGTTTACTTAATAACATAATGTTTCTCCTTTAATTAATCAAGGATTGCTTTAATTCTGCGAATACCCGAAGAACTGCTTTCCTCTTTAACAATCTTAAAGTGGTTTAGGTCACCTGTGTTTTTAGCATGAGGACCACCACAGATTTGTTTGTCTACATCACCAATTGTGAATACTTTAACAAGGTCGCCGGGTTTTGCATTAAAGATGCCATAAGCACCTTTTGCTGTTGCGTCTTCAATTGTGAGTTCTTCAGAAACAACGTCAATTTTTCTTTGAATAGCGTCATTAACAAAGTCTTCAAGTTCTTTGATTTCTTCAGGTGTCATTTTGTGGTCAAGGTTAAAGTCAAAACGAAGTCTTTCTGGTGTAATGTTTGAACCTTTTTGTTGAACATCAGAAGAGCAAACGGTCTTTAATGCAGCATGCAAAAGGTGTGTAGCTGTGTGAAGCTTTGTTGTTTCGTTTTTGTTATCAGCTAAACCACAAGCAAATTTTTTTTCGCTTCCTGCTCTGCTTTTTTCTTGATGCTGTTTAAACACTTCATAATATTTATCAACATCAATGGTAAACCCGTTCTCGTCTGCAATTTCTTGAGTTAATTCAATAGGGAACCCAAAAGTATCAAATAAATGGAAGGCAGTTACACCATCAATGACCTTTTCTTTGCTTGA
>JAZNYK010000015.1:0-2015 GCA_045594425.1 Clostridia bacterium | reverse complement strand
GAAAAAGGACAAATTGTTATACCAAAAGAAATAAGAACTATGTTTGACATAAATCCAGGAGATTCTGTTATTGTTCTTTGCGATAAAGAAAAAGGTATTGCTCTATTAAAGGCAGATGTTATTGATAGTTTAACAGATAAGGTATTAAAGCAATAAGGAGTGTTATATGAATATTATAACAATCGATAATGTTTGTAAAAATTATAAATCAAAGAAAGCATTAGACAATGTTTCTTTATCAATAAAACAAGGTGAATTGTTTGGGCTTTTGGGTGTGAATGGTGCTGGAAAAACTACTCTTATTAAAATTCTTTGTGGTTTAACAAGAAAAACAAGTGGAACTATAACAATAAATAATTTTAATTTAGATAAAGAGATTGATAAAATCAAAGAAATAATTGATATATCACCTCAAGAAACATCAGTGGCAAACAACTTAACCGTAAAAGAAAATTTAGAGTTTTTTGCAAATATTTACAACACTAACGATGCAAAAACAATAAATGAAATTGTAGATATTTTCAATTTAAATGAAGTCTTAAATCAAAGAGCCAAAACTTTATCTGGTGGCTATAAAAGAAGATTATCTATTGCAATTGCCTTAATTTCAAAACCCAAAATTTTATTTCTTGATGAGCCAACACTCGGTTTAGATGTTTTTGCTAGGCGTGAACTTTGGAATATTATAAAGAAACTACAAAAAAATATTACTATTATATTAACTTCACACTATTTAGAAGAAATAGAAAATTTGTGTGATAGAGTTGCAATATTATCAAATGGCAAATTACTTAAAACAGGAACTATTGAAGAAATAAAGCAAAGGACAAACACACAAAACTTTGAAGATGCTTTTATAAAGTTAGTGGAGGCAAAGAATGAATAAAGTTGTAAATTTTTATAAAAGAAACTTAAAAGAAATTTTAAGAGACCCAATCATATATATTTTTTGTATAGGGTTTCCTATTGCAATGTTTTTGTTGTTTTATATAATCAACAAGTTTTCAAATGGGCATACTCCTACTTTTGAAATATTATCTTTACTCCCTGGAATTATTGTATTTTCTTATTCTTTCGTTATGTTAACTCTTGCTATTATTGTATCAAAAGATAAACAAACATTTTTCTTAAAAAGATTATATTCTTCTCCGATGAAGTCTTATCATTTTATATTAGGATATTTCCTTGTTGGCTTATTTATCGGGTTATTACAAACATTGGTTTGTGTTATTACTGGGTTTATAATTTCTCTGATAGCTAATGTTGGTTTTGTATCTATTGGAAATATTTTGCTTTTAACTACTTCTCAATTACCAATACTTATTACAAATATCTTTTTAGGAATATTGTTTGGAACTATATTTAATGACAAATCAGCACCAGGTATTTGTTCTGTATTTATAAGTTTAGCTGGAATACTTGGTGGTTGTTGGATGCCAATTGAAACAATGGGTGGTTTTGAAACTTTTTGCAGATTTTTACCATTTTACCCATCAGTTTATATTGGTAGAATAATTACTAATTCAACAAATGCATTAGGAATTACTTATTCTTTTAATAATATTGCTGGCTTGGGTTTAATTACTATAAGTTTGTTTATGATTGTTAGTATATTTTTAGCAATTATTGCATTTAATAAAAACATGGTAAGTGATAAATAAAAAACATTATAATGGCACTTAGTAGTGTGCTTGTCATATACAAGTGTCGTCGCTAACGCTCCGACAGACAAGCACGCTCTATAACTAAATAATAGCAAAAAGCGAAAGTGTTGGTGAACGTAACACACTTTCGCTTTTTGCTGTTCTATACATTGGCTAATTTATTCCATGGTGTACTTGACAAGAGTCTCTGAAATGAGTTTTTCTTTTTGCTGGTTAAGACAGAGAAACAATTTTTGTGCTTACACACTTTGTTGGTCGTTTCTCTGCCTTTTTATATTGTGTTTTCATTTCTTCTCGCGGGCTCGTACCTTTCACGGCATAAAGTAGCCAAGAAAAAAGAGAACTAGAAAT
>JAZNYK010000014.1:0-101258 GCA_045594425.1 Clostridia bacterium | reverse complement strand
TTTTTTTTGTCAAAAACATAGTGAAATAAATATACAAGCAAAATTGCAATTGTTGTGGACAAAAAAGAACATATTATTGATGGAAAAATAATTGATGATGGATTAGAACTTCCTGCATTTGCAAGCATACCAATAATAGACGTTGGCAGAAGTTGCACACTTGAGCAACTTATAGCAATAAGCATAATCATCGGAAAGGTTACAGTGCTCTTGTTTGGATTGTCTTTTTGCATAGACTCAATGGCTTTTATTCCGAGTGGAGTTGCTGCACCACCCATGCCCAAAAGGTTTGCTGAAATGTTCATGGAAATATAATCTCTACTTTCTGTTGAAAGGTTGTTTTTGCCAAATATTTTGTTTATAATAGGTGATAGAAGTTTGGATACTTTTTTAGAAAGACCACTTTTTTCTAAAATGGTAAAAATTCCCATCCAAATGGCATAAACAGCGCAAAGTTCTAGAGAAAGTTTAACTGCATTATTTGAGGCTGTTAGCATACCAGTTAAAACTTTAGATGGGTCAAACAAACAAAGAGCAATAATGCTCAAGGTAAATAAAAATATCCAAATCTTATTCATATTAAAAAGTATGAATAATTTGTTTAAAATATGAGGTAAAAATGATAGATACTCACGCACACTTGCTTTGCTATCAGGAAAAAGAAGATATTATAGATTCAATGAAAAATGATGGATTGGAGTTTATTGTAAACATTGGAACAACTGTTCAAG
This sequence comes from Clostridia bacterium, assembly GCA_045594425.1. Taxonomy (GTDB): domain Bacteria; phylum Bacillota; class Clostridia; order Christensenellales; family UBA1242; genus RGIG1681. The sequence continues at coordinate 100,527 of JAZNYK010000014.1, read as the reverse complement.
ATTCTAAAGAAGGTGTTGAACTTGCTGAAAAATTCGATAATGTTTACACAACAGTTGGCATTTATCCAGAATTTGCGAACGATATAACTGAAGAAGATTTAGTTCAAATACAAAAAATGGTCAGCCATCCAAAAGTTGTTGCTGTTGGCGAAATTGGGCTTGATTATCATAATGAAGGTTACGATAAGGAAAAACAGAAATGGCTTTTTAAAAGGCAGTTAGAAATAGCAAATGAAGCGGGTGTTCCGTTTTGCATTCATTGTAGAAGTGCAGCCGAAGATGTTTATGAAGTGCTTTTAGAAAACAAACACTTAATAAATCATTCAGGCTTGATGCATTGTTATAGTGAAGGTTCCGCTTGGATTGACAAATTTGTGGATTTGGGATTATATATCAGTTTTTCTGGAAATATTACATTTAGAAAAAGTGATAGAAGTTTTTTAAAGCAAATCCCATTAGACCGTATTGTTGTTGAAACAGATGCTCCATATCTTTCGCCAGAACCATTAAGAGGCAGGCGAAATTATCCAAAAAATGTTAAGTTTGTTGCAGAAAAAATAGCGAATGAAATTGGTGTAGATGTGGATGAATTTGAACACATAACAACTGAAAATGCGAAAAGATTTTATTTTAAAATAAAATAAAAGGAAAACAAAATGAACGATTTTGAATTTAAGAAAAAATTTGGTCAAAACTTTTTATCAGATAAAAACTTGCTTGCACAAATTGTTGAAAAGGCAGGAGTTGAAAATGATGATGTTGTTGTAGAAATTGGGGCTGGCAAAGGTGCGCTAACCGAAGCAATTTCTGCAAAGGCGAAAAAAGTTTATTCATTTGAAATTGATAGTGACTTGGTTGAATATTTAAAAGAAAAGTTTGATGGCACAAATGTTGAATTTGTGTTTCAAGATGTTATGAAGGTTTCTGACGAAGAGTTAAATCAAATAGTCGGAGGAAAGTTTAGACTTGTTGCAAACCTTCCATATTATGTTACATCACCAATATTAACCAGATTTTTGCAGAACCCAAATTTGATTTCTGCCACAGTAATGGTTCAAGAAGAAGTTGCAGACCGCATTATTGCAGAACCAAAGTCTAAAGATTATGGCGTGCTAACAGTTATTTGCCAAATGTTTGGAAATGCAAAAAAAGTGATAAGGGTAAACAGAAAAATGTTTTATCCTGTGCCAAATGTTGATTCTGCTGTTGTGCACATTGAAAAATATGAAAATGCACCAGAAGATTTTGTTAAGTTTATTGGTTTTGTAAAAAGAGCCTTTGCTATGCGTAGAAAAAAATTATCAACGAATCTTGAAACCGCTAACCTGAAGAAAAATGAAATAGAAGACTTACTTGAAGAAAACGGTTATTCAAGGCTTTGTAGGGCGGAAGAATTGTCTATTTCAGATTTTGAAAAGTTGCACAGACTATTTGCTGACAAAAAATAGCAATTACCTGCACAAAATAGGCACAACTAATTGCCAAACATCTTGACAAAGTATGGCAAAAAATTATAATATAGTCATAGTTATTGAATATGAGGGCTTTTATGAAAAGATTTATTAAATGTTGTTTTTCATTAGTTTTAACAGTTGCGGTGATTTTTAGTTTCACAGCCTGCAAAAACAAATTGTCAAAAACAACTGTTAACACAGATAATGTAAAATCAGTTAATGGGATTTCTACCAACGGTGGAATTACTGCTGTTCACGGTGAATATCTTTACTTTATTAACGGAACAAAAACAAACGATGGAACAAGTTCAACAGGCAATAAACAATCTGCAATCTGCAGAGTTAAGTTTAATGCAGAAACTGGCAAAGTGACAGATGAAAACTCTTATGAGGTTGTTGTTTCTGACCTTGTTGGTTATGAAGATGGTTCAATCTATTTCTTTGGTGATTTTATGTATTATGCAACACCTTGCTCTGATAAGAACTACAAAGGTGAAGTGCTTTACAACAAAACAAAGTTTATGCGTTATGACCTTGTTAACAAAAAATCGCATGAAATTTACACAACACAACAAAACAATAAAGATGAAGTAATTTCTTATGCATATTATGTTGTTGGTGAATCATTAAACTTGGTTGTTTATGAAAAAACAAATGCAACAATCACAAGTTTGAAGATTGATGATAAAATTACAACAAACTATGTTATTGAATCTGTTGGAACTTGTGTTTTGAGTGAAACAAATGGAAAGTGTGTAACAGCAGGAAAGACTGTTGATGCAAACTGTTATGTGTTCTACACAGTATCTCCAATTGTTGACCTTGAAAATGGCGTTGTTGATTTGCCACAAGAGGGTGTTAAAGTTTACAGAACATCTCCAACAACAAACAATTCTAAACTTATTTCAAACAATGGCGAAGAAGTTACACTTGTTAGCATCCGTTCAGGAAAACTTCTTACAGCAATTGGTGATATTGTTTATATCCATTCAATTACAGGTTCTGACACAGAGTCATTAACATTTGGAACATCAAACAAAGTTTCTTATGTTACACATGAAAACGTTATTTTCATGGAAAATAGTGATGGTTCAATTTCTATGCTTTATTATGGTGGTGGCGGAGAAGATGCTGATTCATCCGAAGTTGCAATTGTTACATGGAAAGATGGAACTGAAATCAAATATGAAGAAATCAACGTTTTGGACACTGCAGAAGCGTTTGAATTTGTAACACTCGCAACAATTGAAGAAGTTGTTGTTGAAGATGACAAAGACACCGCAGATGTTGATGAAACAAAAAAAGAAAAAGTTCAAGTTTTGATTTATATTGCAGATGGTATTGCTTACAAACTTGAAATTGCAAGAGAAAACGCTGAAGGTGAAATGGTTAGAACAACTTATGCACAACCAATCAAACTTTCAACATCTTCAGTTCAAGCAAGTTCAGGTGTTCTTGTAGCAGAAGTTATTGGTAATTACTTGTATGCTCATGCTCAAGACTCAGACAAAAACATTTATCTTCATCAAATTGATTTAACAATCACTGATGATTCTACAAAAAAAGCAACAAAGATTGCTGTTAATGCATAATAAAAACAAGGGCATAGCCCTTGTTTTTTTGTTAAAGATAAAACTCACCAAAGGGTGAGTTTTTCTTTTAATGAGTTTCTTTATATTGTTTTAATGCTTTTGCAAGTTGGTCAGGACAAGAAGTTCCACCACGGCATTGTGTGCCTTCTAGCAAAGAAATAACTTCATCAATATCTCTGCCTTCAACAAGTTTTGAAACACCAGTTGTGTTTCCAAGACATCCGCCATTAAATTTAACATTTTTAACTTTGTTGTTTTCAACTTCAAAATTAATAAATCTTGAGCAAACACCAGTTGTTTTAAAAGTTTCCATATTATTCTCCATCAATTAAAATTTGATAAATTGAAGCGTAAACCTCGCTTGCAGCGGCATCCCAACGATTGTATGCAGTAACCGCTTCAGCACGATTTGAAACATTTAATTCCAAATTGAGTTTTGAACCAAACGGGTCAATAATTTTTAAATTAAGTGTGTAAGAACCATCTTTGTTTTTGTGGTAGTCTTTGAAATATTCCTGTTTTCTTTTGAAAGATTGTCTGTTCTTTTTAATGTAAACATAAATATTTTTTCTGGTAGAAGAAGGAATTTTTGTGTAGAAAAAGTTTAAGCAATCACGACCTTCTTGTGTGATTTTGAAATATTCATTGTTTGCAGAGTTAAGTGAAACAACAAATCTTGCTTGAACGAGTTCTGGAAGGATTTGGGCAAGTGTCATGTAGGTCAGCCAAGAATTTTGGCTGCAGCACATATCGTTCAAAGTTTCAACTGTTACAGGTATTTCCATTTGGTCAAAAACATATAATAAAATAAGTTTACTAATAGTAGTGTCCATAAAAAATCCTTAAAATATACTGCAATAATAATAACATATAAAAAAGAAAAAAGAAATACTTTATTTGTGTTTTATGATAATTTTATGTAAAATTTTAGTTGTTAACTTTTTATAACTTATGATATATTATTGATAGGTGATTATATGGCAAATAACAAACAAACCATTAATATTGACAAGTTTCTTTTCAGCATAAACAGTATGCTTGAATCTAAATATATTTTAATTGACAGAAAAATTGCGGATATTTTGCTTGCGATTGCAGACACTCACGAAGTTTATAACCTGATTGCAGAATGTATGGTTAACTTTGATTTTAAAGAAGAGTGGAAAAATGCAACAACAACAAATGCTATGAAACTGCCAAAAACAGACGAAAAAAGAATTTCGTTTATTTTTTGCTTGCTTAATAATTTGGATGATAAAAACTTGGATGCAACTCATTTGCTTGAGAAATACTTTTCTTATGATGGCAATATTTCACCATATGAATTGTTTTGTAAATCAATTATAGTTGAATTCTGTGAATTGATTATGAAAAAACTTGGTGTTAATGTTGAAGAAAAAGATGAATATGCCGCAATTGCGCAATCTGTTTTAGAAGAAGTTAAGGCAGAACCAGTTGACGAGTTTTTATCACTTGCCAGTATGCTTGACGATTTTGCCAAATATATTTTGGAACAAAAGAAAATAAAACATTGTTTTTTGGATAAAAATGATTTGGTTGCGGTTGTGTCAACTTTTAAACAAGTTGTGCTAAATAGACAAATTGAATATTTTTATTCTTATGGTGTAACAATAAATTCAGCAATTGCAAAAAGTAAAGATTTGAAACAAAAATTTGCTAGTGCAAACAAACTTATTGATTTAATCATTAGGGGGAACAACTAATGGCAAAAGAAACTTTAAACTTAAACTTTGCAGAACTGACTGACCTTGACCTTTATGGTTTAAGAGATAGGCTTTTAGCAGAGCGTGCAAAAATTGAAGATGCGTGGTCAGATGAACTTGCAAGTTTTGCAGGGGATAATTTTGACCCATATACTTTTTGGGGTGCACGTAAACTAAAAAAATTAGGAAAGAAATATGCTAAAAAAACTATGGGGTTAAATTATTTGTATGAGCAAACTTTAATTGAAATTGAAAAGAGAGAAGCCTATAAAGAACAACAAAGATATTCTGGAAAAGGTGGTTATTATACTGGTTCAGAATCTGATGAAGAGTTTTTAGAAAAAGAAGAACTTATCACAAAAACATATAAATCAAGAATAGAATAATTATCTAGACCAATAACAAAAAAGTTATTGCAAAAATAACACGTGCGTGTTATAATACACGTGTTTTATATGGCATCATAGTCTAGCGGTCAGGACGCACGCCTCTCACGCGTGAGACCGGAGTTCGATTCTCCGTGGTGCTACCAATGAAAAAAGAAGAACATATGTTCTTCTTTTTTTTTACGCAAAAATGTTTTAGTGAAATAAAGTTGGGTTATACCTTTATAATCATAAAACGAGAAGTTATATATTAAAAAATAATATTCTATTCAGATGACCAAATAGTTGTGAGTATAAAAAATTAATTTTACTAAATGGTTTTAATTTTATAACTGTTACATTTGTGGAAATTCTTGGGGTTGTTTTTATAAATATGAATTGTTGCAAGTTTTAAAAATATTTATTATAATAAAAATGTATTTAATATTGAAGTAATTTTGGTTTTGAATTTTGCAGGGCTTGTTAAAATTTGATCAATTATTAATAATTACAACAAATAATAAAAACCGCAAATTATATTTAAAAATAATGAAAAATATATGCAAAACATTGAAACAATAATAATATTTTGCATTTTTTAAAATTAAATACAGAAGAAAAAGATTATGAAAAGATTGTTTAATTTTAGGTTATTTTTGTTGCTTGCTATTTTGATGTTGGTTGCTACAGGTTTAGCAACTTATGTTTTTCATGTGCAGAAAACTAGGTTAATCTTGTTTATTATTTGTGTTTCATTGTCTTTGATATTTGTTGTTTTATTCATGATTTTTAAATATAAATTAATTAAAATTTTTGCAATTTCTTTATTTGTTATTGCAATTCCATTTATTTCAATTTATGCAAAAAGTTTTCATTTTAATCGAAATTTATGTTTAAATAATGAAGATGTTATTATTTATGGTAAATTAAGTGGTGGTTACAAATTAACATCATATGGAAGTTTAGAACTTGTTTTGGATGATGTTTTAATTAAGCATTTGGATAATGAAATTGATGTTGATGGAATGGTTGCAATTTATACGAATCCAGAAAATTTAGATTTATCAAAATTTTCAGCAGGAACATATTTATCTGTTGAAACAAATTTAAAATTTTATAATCTAGAAGAAGATGTGTCTCGTTCCGTCAGATATTTAAATAAGGGAATTGTTGCAAGTGGATACTCTGCGTTTTATAATATTTCACTTACTGGTGATGTTGATGATTCTTTACGAGATAAAATTCATGCTGGTGTGTTTAATAGTTTGAGTGATAGTGAAATGAAATATCCGGATGTTGCTTATGCAATGTTGTTTGGCGATACATCAGTTTTGCATGAAGATTTGAAAGATTCTTTCAGAGCCACTGGAATTGCTCACTTGCTTGCGGTTAGTGGTTTGCACGTTTCGATAATAATATTGTTGTTTGGCTTTTTGCTTAAGAAGATGAAAGTTGGTGTGAAACTCAACTTGATTATTTCATTCATGTTCTTGTTGTTTTATTGTTACTTGTGTAATTTTTCAGTTTCTGTTATAAGAGCAAGTTTAATGGCGCTCTTTTCACTGTATGCACTTTTAAGAGGTAAGGCTTATGACAATTTGTCAGTTTTATCTCTTATTGCTGTTGTTGTTCTTTTGATTAATCCTCTCGAAATGTTTAATGTTTCATTTGTGCTAAGTTTTTCTGCAGTGCTTTCAATAATTTTGATGTCTGATCCGATTAAGAGAATTTTTGATAAAGTGTTCTATGATAAATTTTCAAATGTGCTTGCTGTTAATGTTTCTGTTCAAATAGGTTTACTTTTTACAAACATTTATTATTTTGGAAGATATCCTTTGCTTGGAATATTTGCAAATATGATAGCGGTTCCAATAGCAACATTTGCTTTTAATATTTTGGTTGTTGGTGTGATATTATCTGCAATCTTTCCGTTTATGAGTTTTATTAATTTAGGCTTTGGTTATTTGATGGATGTTGTTGTGAAATTTAATGCTTGGGTTGCACGTCTAGGAATGAATCTTGTGTTTAGAAATATTCCTGTTCTTGTTATGGTTTTGATGTTTTTGTTTATGTTTGTTTTAAGTGATTATTTTTTTGCAAATAAAAGAGCGAAGGTTATCACTTCAACGTCATTGCTTGTGGCTATTGGTCTTTTGATGTTTGTGTAGCAATATTTGTTTGTTTAAAATGAACTAGACAAAGAATGTTTTCTTTGATATAATTTAGCAAGATAGGTGTTTTATGAAATATGTAGAATTAAAATCACAACTTAAAACAAAAATTGAAAAGACCTATTTGATAACAGGGGATGATAGGTATTTGTGTTATGATGCCTTAAAAAAAATTGAGGATGCGTTGCAAATTACTATCAAAGACATGAACACTGTTACAATTTCTGGTGAACAGGTTTCAGCAAAGGATATTGTTGATTCTGCAAATATGTATCCATTTGGTGATTTATACAGGCTTGTTATTGTAAAGAACTTTTCACCAACAAAAAATAAAAATGAATATCAAGTCATTCAAAATTATGCAAAGCATCCGCTCGAATCAACGATTCTTGTGTTTTTTAATCCTGATAGTGCAGACTTTTTTAAGGGGATGTCTGAACTTACAACGATTGACTGTTCAAAGATAGATGCGAAAACGATTTCAGCATTTGTTAAAAATGTTTTGGCAAAAAATGCCATACAATCTTCTGAAGATGCCATTGATAAACTTATTATGTTTTGTGGCAGTGATATGGCAAGAATTACGAATGAACTTGAAAAACTCACAGCCTATGTTTTTGACACAAAAGTGTTAACTGCAGATATTGTTGAAGAATTTGTTGTTCAAGATAAAGAATATCAAATTTATGAACTTGCAGAGTTTATTGCAAAACAAGATGCAGAAAATGCAATAAATTTGGTTGAGAGTTTCACGGTTAAAGCAGGGTCAGCATTTTTGATAATGTCACCACTCTTTAACAATTACAGAAGGGCATTGTTTGTATCAATCAACAAAGATAAAACAACATCAGAACTTGCAAGTCTTTTAGGTGTTAAAGAATTTGCGATAAAAATGTTGAAAAATCAAGTAACGTGTTTTTCACCAAAACAACTCAAACAAATTGTTGATATGATTGCAGATTATGAAAGAAAAATAAAAGTCGGCGAGATGAAAGAAAATATTGCAATAAAAACAATAGTTTTTAATATACTAAACATAAGAGGACAAAATGACAAATAATATTATGCTAGGTCAGCAAACTCAAGTTAAGCATGCATGGGTTTATAAATTGCTTTTGTTTATTTCGTTTGTTTGGATAAGCATTTATCCAGCAACAAGCATGGTTGCAAGCAATTTCTATTTTGGGTTTGGTGGTTTGTTTGATTCAGCATCAAGGTCATCTGTTGTGATAATGATTTTAGCAGAGGCTTTGAGTTACTGGATTATTTTTGAAATTATATTCTTTTTATACAGATGGTTTTTGGGATTTAAGATATATTCATTTATTGTTCCCGCAAACAAATTAAAAGTTGAAACAAGGGCGTTCTTCACATACAGAAATGTGTTTTATGGAATTTTTGTAAATTTAAGTTTCTTGTTTCCATACTTGCATTCATACGCATTGTTTTTTGATTTGGTGGTAACGCTTATTGTGCTTATTGTTTATGCTAATCATTTGAATAAAACATATGCAGAACCAATCATTGGACACTTTGTGTTTAAATGTTTTAGTTATCCAGTGTTTATTTATGAAGCACTTACAATAATCAGTTCGATTGTGGAGGTGTTGTCATGAAAAAAATAATGAAATTTTTAATGTGCTTGTTGCTTTCGATAGTGCTTGTTCCACTAATGTTACAAAGCAGTAAATCTGCGTTTGCAACGTCACAAGTGTTTGTGTCATACACGGATTTTGCGAGTGAAACAAATTCAATTTTTGCAGAGTTTTTAAAATTTAATGAAAGACTTGCTGGTAGCGAGTCTGAAAAAAAGGCTGCTGAATACATAAAAAAGTATTTATCAGAAAAAACATCGCTTTCGCCAAAGAATAATTCTTATGTTGAAAATGGTGTTCAAACATTTACTTTCGAATCAGACTTCAGTGGGCTTTATGAAACTTCACAAAATATTATTTTTGAGCATAAAACCAATAAAGAAAACGCAAAAAAGGTCATTTTAACCTGTAATTATGATGCAGTTGCATACAAAATCAGCGAAGATGGTTATTATTACGAACACGTAAACACTGAAGGTGTTAACACCAGTGCAGGAAGTGTTGCATCTCTTTTGGCAATGGCAAAGTATTTTCCATACGGCGAAGTTGATTTTGATGTAGAGTTTGTTTTCTACGGTGCTAGTGAGTCATCTAATGCTGGTGCAAATATTTATGCTCAAGGCATTTCTGATGAAGATGCTAAAAATATCTTGTGTGTGATAAATTTAGACAATGTTGCACTTGGAGAAAATATTTATTTTTATAGTGATGAAATTGAAACAGAATTTTCAAAGTTTGTTACAAGTGTTGCAAGAGATAAAAAATTAAATATTGAACAAGTGAAAATAACAAACTTAAACAAGATTATTCTTGGTGTTGAAAATGAACTTGGTTTTGACTATGAACATATTGCAATGAATTCAGAGAATGTTAAATTTATGAAACGAGGCATCGTTACAATGAATATCTTTGCGGGTGACTATGAAGGTCAGATTGTTGTGGGTCGTCAAGAATATTCAGGCAAAGAAGTTGTTGCATACACTCAAAATGATACAGTTGAATACATCACAGAAAAATTTGGATTTGATTGTGTTACAGAAAACTTGTTTGATGTTTATAAATCAGTTAGTTCAATCCTCACAAATGATGGGTTTGTAAATGCTGCTACAAATGCAAGTGGTTCAACAAATTGGTTGTATGTGATTTTTGCAAACAAAAAACTTGTTGTTTGGTTAACCGCCGTTGCACTTGTTGTGTTTATTGTGGTTGCAATGTATATTCATTACAAATTATCAATAAAAGCATATCATGCAAATGTTGAAGTTGAATTTTTGTCATCAGTTGTAAAAATTTCTGAATCAATTGACCAAACAGGAATAGACGCAAATGTTCCAAAAGTTGTTGGACAAGTTCTTGCAAATGACATAAAGAAAGATAAAGTAATTAAAGTTAAGAAAAATAAAAAAGATAAATAATAAAAACACTTGAACCTATGTGTATGGATTTCTTGGGTTCAAGTGTTTTTTTGTTATGGCGAAATTTGTTGAAAAATGTCAGTGTGAAATAGGGAAGTCTTTTTTTAGACAATAAAAAAACAGAACCAAAGTTCTGTGTTTTTATTTATTGATTGAACTATTTAGAAGTTTCGAGTTCAGCCTTGAGTTTTGTGAGTTCAATAGAAAGACCAGCCTTATTGTTGTTGGCTTTGTTTTTATGAATAATTCCTTTTGAAACACTTTCGTCGATTTTTGAGAAAGTTTCAGGAAGCAATTTTTCTGCTAATTGAACGTCTTTGTTAGCAATAGCCTTGTTAAACTTCTTGATAGCAGTAGCAAGTTCACTTCTTTCACTTCTGTTACGAGCGTTATTTCTGATTGCTACTTCTTGTCTTTTCTTTGCTGATTTAATAATTGGCATATTAATTTGCTCCTTTGCAATATTACTGCGATAAGTTTACCACAGTTTTTATAGATTTGCAAGTATTTGGCTTAATATTTTTTTATAATTTTCTTCAGCGAAATTTGTCGATTTTGAAAATTTAAAAACAACGGAAGGGGAATTTTCTTTATAGGCAACCAGTTTTTTATGGAATTGTTCAATTTGTTTGCAAACCCCGTCATTACCGTCAATTAAAGGCTTTTGGGTGAATTTGTTAAGGATGTTGTTTATCAAAACATAGTGTGTGCACCCCAGAACTATACAGTCGAAATTTAGGGCTTTTTGTGAAATAAAGCATAAACATTTTAATAATTTTATGTATGACAAAAAACTTTGCTTTGCAAAATAATCTTCAATAACACTTGCTAAAGTTGTTGCCCTGTGTGTTGTAATATGTGTTTTTTGTGACCGTTTTAGTAACAAATATTTGTTTTGAGTTGCAGTTGCTGGTGTTGTTATTGCTAAAATTTTGTTAAAACCTTGATTTTTGGCGAGTTTTAACGCGGGTTCGGTGCCAATTATTGTCAAATTCTTAAAAATTTTTCTTAAAATTCTGACACAGCACGTCGTAGCAGTGTTGCACGCAAGCACTACTATGCGAAATTTGTATTTTTTTGATAGTTTGTTTATGATTTCACACAAAAACTCAAGGAGTTCAGACCTTGAATGATTGCCGTAAGGTGCGTGTGCATTGTCTGCATAATAAATATAGTTTGCAGGCAAGCGGCTCATTGATTTTGATAATGTTGACAGCCCTCCGATTCCACTGTCTATAAATAAAATATACTCTTTTTCCATATTAAAGTATATGCGATTAATATGTTTTTGTGGTGAGGAAAAGGATATTTTAGGGAATATTGAAAGTGGATTTTAAATAAAATTTTAACAAAAAAAACGAAAGATTTTGTTAATCTTTCGTTAAAAATATTATCTTGTTGCAACTTTACCACGTGCTTTAAGAACAAACAAAACAATTACTGTAGCAATAATGCCAGATAAAACAAGAAGAGCAATTGCAGATGTGTTGAGTTTCTTTTGGAAACTATAAACAGCAGTTGTTTCTGTGCCCATAGAGTCAACAAGTCTAACTGTGTAAGTGCCGTATTCTGTGAAAGTTAAAGAGAAGTTCTTTTCTTCATAGTTAAGTTTATAAACGGTTTTCTCGCCACCATTTATGCTAACTTCAACAGTGAGTTCACCAACACCCATAAAGTTAAGACTTAGGTTGTCTACCTTTTTTTCACCTTCTTCAACTTCTGGTTCAAATTGTTCAATTGAAACTTGTTGCACACCATAACTGATTGTGTAGTTGTTGATGTAGGTTTTATCAAGTGTTATTGCGTGAGGAATAGAACTGATTGAGAATTGAATTTTAAGGTCAAGGTCTGACAAAATATTTTTTGAATAGTCAATAATTTCAGTTTTGAAAGGTGTTGTGGCTTCATATGTGTCAGATTTTTGTTTGCCTTTTTCGTCAAAAATAGGTTCACCATTTTCATCAACCAAAGGGATTGTGAATGTTGTTTTTGCGTGTTTTACAATAGTAAATTCATAGTAAATAATGTCAGTTGTTGAACCTTTTTTATAGATAGAAACTTCATAGTATGCGTCATCGTCAAAAGTTAAAACAAAATCGCCATTCTTAAGAAGGGAATTGATTTCTGCAACACTATATGCTTTAAATGTTGGAATGTTGGTGCTTCCACCAAAAGTTGTTTTCTTGATTTCAATTTTGTCAATAACACTATCCAATGTTATTGCTTGGCCACTTCCATCGGTTCCAAGATTATTTAAGTTTTTGACAGTGGTTTTTACACTATGGTTAAGTGTTGATGTGCTAACGATATATTCAATATCTTTGCCTTCGTCATCTTGAGTTTGTGCAATAATATAAATGTTTTCAAAAGCACTGTTTGCTGGGTCTCTGATATAGAATGAAGTTTCATAATAATTAGGTTCATTTAGTCCCAAGATATATGTTGAATCATAAACTTCAATTCCGTATCTTCCGGTTTTTGTAAAGAACATTGAAAAATAGTTAAAATCAGAACCATTCATTGCAAAAACTTTATTGTTAGTGTCAACAACAAGGGTTTCAGATGAATCTAAAAACATTCCAGTTGCAAGATATTTGTTGTTTGATTCTTTTTCTGTGTCTATATAGTTTACAAATAACAATTGTTCAGAGTTATATTCTTCACTATAAAGTTCAAAGTTGTATGTGAAACCATTGTAGTTAATCTTGAAATAAAGTGGGTTAATAGCGGTGTAGTTGTTGTTTAAAAAGTCAAGTTGAACATTATTGTAGGCAAGTTCTCTTCTTAATGTTTCATTAACAAATCCGCTTTCACCAGCGTCAAGTCCAGCGCAGGTGAATTTTAAAAGTTTTGCAGTGTTGTCATTTGCAAATTCAACCTTTGGTCTTAAAAGATTGAATGTGTAAGTTCTTGTGCTTGTGTTAGATGTTCTAACTGTAAATGTGAAAGCAGAATCTGGTGCACCAGACTTCCAGTTATAGGCGTATGTGTATGTTATTGTTCTGCTTTCTGGTGTGTCAGTGTAATTAAATAGAGATGTTCTTGATGAAGCAACAAGTGGCAAAGCATAAGGATTTTCTGTTGGAGAAATATCATAAATATTCAAAACGCCAGTTGTTGGAATTATTCTATAATAATATGTTACGTATTCTTGTGTTTCAGCATTATAAATTTCGAAAGATTCAACAAATTCACCAGAATCATCTTTTTCGATTTCTATAGTTGTTTTGATTTCTTTAAAGTTATTTTCATAAATAGCAAGGTCAACACTATATTCATAGGTGAATGGTTTAAAGTTTATTGTGAGAGAATCATTGCTTATTGCATAAGAAGTGGTTTCAACTGTTTTGAAATGTTCTGTTGTTAATGGCAAACCATTTCTTGAAATTGAAACATACTGAAAAACAGTTTCTTCAATAGGTGCAGCGTCTGCAGATTTTCCAAACGCTGACATATTGATGAAACAAAGCGAAGCAAATGCAAATAAACTTAACATTAATACTTTTTTCAAAAATTTCATAACTTCTTCCTTGAATTAATTATTAAAAATCATCATTGCTTAACACAATGCTATTTCTTCTTCTAATATCATAGAAAACATCGCTTTCTTTGAAAGTTCTTCCTGGGATAAATTCTGCAGGAACGCTTCCAATTTTGTAGATATCCAAACACTTAAAGTATGGAGTAACGACAGATTTGCAAGGATATTGTTGGAAGTTGTTTGTGATGTTTTGTCCAAGAGGAATCTTGTCGAGTTCTGATGGGTGAATAAGTGGAACTTGTTGAAGTGATGTTGAAGTTGATGATGAACCTTTTTCTTTTCCGTTACCTTCATTTTTGGTTCGGCTGTCAACTTCGATTGTGTGGTTTCCAAGTTCCTTTGAAAATTCTTCACGAGTTTTAAGGTCAGGGGTTCCATAGAAAAGTGTTGAACGACACTGACCACGAACGATTTCAGCAACTTCTTTGCCGTAAACATCGTCAAGTTGGGCATAAGATTGAATCGCCATTGTAAGGTAAATCCATCTAGACCTCGCAACGGTGATAATTCTGTTCAAGCCTTCAATTTTTGGCATATTGGCAAATTCATCAAGAATATAGAAAAGTGGGCGTTTAAGGTGAGCCATTTTATCTTCGTTAACGGTTTCGTTTGCACGGGCCTTTTGAACGAATTCTTTATATGCTTGTGAAATGCATACAGAAGCAAGTTTGTATCTGGTTGCTCTTTCATCAGGAATTTTGATAAAGAAAGCTGTTGGTCTGTCATCAAATTCAGTAAATTTGATGTCGTTTGCAGATGTTAAGTAACAAATACCATTATCTGAGAAAATTGAAAGGTTTGTTGTGAGTGATGACATATAACCATCACGAGTAACAGTTGCTTTTGTTTGAGTAATGTTTGTTGAAAGTTCTTTTGATTTTGAAAGTGGGTCACGTCCAGAGAAATAATCTTTAACAACTTCATAATCGTCATCTTTGTTCATAGCAATTTTAAATGCGTTAAAGAAACAATACTTTTCTTTGGTCATGCCAAGTGCTTCATTTTCACTATCTTCAAGCATCGCAATAAGGCAGGCGAGGAAATAGTCTCTAGCACCATCGGTCCATTGTTTGTTTTTTGGGTCTGGGTCTGATGGAACAATCGCACTTGCGATATCGTTTAAACTTTCCATACAGTCATCTTTAATTTTTTGTTTTTCAACGTCAACTTCAACAAGTGTTTCACGAAGGGTTGAAAAGGCTTTGCCTTCAAATTCATACCACTCGTTGCTCTTGATGTCGCCGGCTTTTAAAAGATTTGGATAGTTTTTAATAGGGTCGTTGGTGTGTTTTAAAATATTTTCTTCCATATGGGCTCTTTTTTGCCATTGAAGATAAATATTTTCAAGTGGATTCCAACGCTTGCTGGCATATGGTTGAGTTAAGTCAAGTTGCAAAACTGTGTAGCCTTCGTTTTTAAATTTGAGTGAGTGGTGGGCGAAAATTTCGCCTTTTGGGTCGGTGATAAACACTGAAGGTTTATTTTTAAGTTCTGACAAAATTTGCATTGATGGTTCAACCCAACAAGCAGTTTTACCAGTACCAGATGCACCGACAATTAAAACGTGGCAAGGCGGGGTGAAGTGAATGTTGATGTTTCCATGCTTAAGTTCAAAACGGAATGGAACACCTTGAATTGACATTTTCTTTAAATCTGTAAACTTGCAATGAATGAAATTTTTGTCAAGTTCCTTTAAAGTTGCAAAGTGTTGATTTTCCATCGCATCTTTACCTTTAAGTTTGCCTTGACTGTGCTTGTTTGAATAGTTTACAATCCACCACAAGAAACAAATCATAAATACCAAAAATGCCATTGAAAGAGTGTTTGTTGAGCCAAATGAAATAACGCCTTCAATTAAGAAATAATTGATAAACACGCCTGAGGCAAATGAAATGAGTGCGCATGATAACATGGCAACAAAAAATCCTGACCAATTAAATCCTTTTTTACTAGTAGACATAAATCGCTCCTATAAATAATTAATAATATATCAATTTGGATTATATCACATTAATTAAAACAAGTGCAAATAAAATAGGGTGAAAATTAAGTGAAATATTTTTCAAAAATAAAAAATAATTATTTTTTCAGGGTTAAAATGCTTGCCACAATTTTTTAGATTTGATACTATATAGCCATGTAAGATAGGAGTTTTATTTATGGTTGAAATTGTAGAAACTATGAAACTATGTTCATTTTTAGCAGGAACAGGGGAAGATGTTACCAATCCTTTATATGAAGGAATTGCTTTGGTTGGGCCTATTGCGCTCACCGTTGTCGGTATGCTTTCATTGTTTTATGGCATCTTTTTAGGTGTTAAATATGCAAAGTGTGAAGATGCCGCACAAAAGGCGAATATGCAAAAAACTCTTATAAATTTCTGGATTGGTGCCGTTGTTATTTGGATTTTGATTGCGGTTCTTGCGGCAATCAGACAACCACTTAACTCTTGGATTAATGGATAGGTTTTTTGTTTATTAAAAATTGTTTTGCATAAAATAATTGTTATAGAATAATACTATATATGTAACAATTTGAAAAAAAATAAAAAAAATTGTAAATTAGGCAAAAATCGTTTGCTAAATCAATTTTGTTATGATATTCTCTAATTAGTCGATTAAATAATTTATTTCAAAAAGGAGAAAAAATTATGATTAATATTTTCAGTTTGATTGCTAGTGATGAAGCAACACTTGTTAACGAAGCATTTAAAACATTTAAAAACATCGTTAACATTATCCTTCCAGTACTTATGTCAATCTTGTTGATTATCGGTATGTTCTATGGTATCCAACTTGGTGTTAAGTATGCAAAGGCTGAAGAAGATGATGAAAAGAAAAAAGCAAAAGGTTCTCTTATCAACGTTTTGGTAGGTGTTCTTATCGCTATTATCTTCGTTGCAGTTGTTCAAATCGTATTGAACATGAACTTCGTAGAAAAAATGTTCAATCCTATCTCTGACAGCGCTGGTTCTGGTGTTGCAGGCTAATATGAACAATAAAAAACACACGCAAAACGTGTGTTTTTTTTATTGCAAAAAATTGAAAAATTTTATTAAATTTATTCATAAATTTTTGTTCAAAATAACCAAAAATTTTAAAATTAAAAAAATTTTTCTCTTGCAAAAATTAAATAAAATTCAAGCAATTTTTACAAAATAAGCATCAAAAAATTTGTAAATTGCGTTTAAATCAAAGGTTAAAAAAGATTATGGTAATGTTATCATAATCTTTTTATTTTTTGCTAAAAAATCGGGTTTGAAATTTGCTGAAAAATTATGTAAAATTTTCAATTTTTTTTGGTTTTCAACCCTCATTTATTTGTCTTATTTTGGCGCTATATGTTATAATACTTGTGTATTATTATAAGCGAATATTAGCCTTGCGAAAATGTTTCAAAATGTTTGTAAAAATTTTTTATTTGCAGACACTAACATTAAACGGCTAAAAATGGGGGAAATTATGTCTTTCGTTGGATTACAAACTTTTTTCACATCAATAGTTGCAGCACAAACAATTGAACCAAGCACAGTTGGATTCTGGGGTAACCTGTTTTCGATTGTTGGTGTTTTGTTTATGTCGCTCTGGCAAGCAATCTGCGCACTCTTTTACACAGTGTGTATGTGGTTCTTGTCAATCGTAGACTTTTTGCAATACTTCATTCAAAAATTAATTGGTTTGGATTATTGGCTACGTGAAGGAAGCAAAACTTTTAGAGGAGCAATAGAATCAGACCTTTTGTTCTCGTTCTTGTATAACGAAACCGTGCAGAACGTGTTTAGAGCAATGATAGGTGTGTTCTTCCTTCTTTTGATAGTCTTCACAATCTTTGCAATAATCAAACAAGAATGGACATTTGCAACAGGTGGCTTCGAAGGTGGGGATGGAAACTCAAAAGTTAAGATTTTGAGAAACTCAATGAAAGCAATTGCTCTTGTTCTTGTGTTCCCATTGATTTTGGTTATCGGCATTATTTCATCAAACGCAATTTTGGCGTCACTGGTAAATGCTTTGAGCATAGATATGAAGCAAACATTCGGAAGCACATTGTTCTCAATAGCCTCGCAAAGCGCAAATAAATACAGGGTTTATGCAGACGATGAAAGTCGAAGTCCTGTAACGCAAGAAGTATCCTTCTATGTTGATACGTCAGGCAATACAATTGCGTATTCCGATGGTTCTGTAAGTGGTGGAAAATACACAACTTACATTTCAAACCACAAGCAATATCTGGAAACAATCAATTCAAGTTCATGCACAAAGTATACGGTTAACACAATTTTTGAACTTGTTAACCCAAAACATGAATCTTCATTTAGCGGTTATTGTATTTCAATGCCTGTTAATGGCAAAAACACTTACTACATGGTTAAGTGTGCAAGTAAAAATAAAACCGCAATGTATTATTACTTGCGCAACCAACTTGAAGTTAACGTTATGACAAAAAATGGCAGTGCTGCAGGAAATAAAGCAATGGCTGCCGATGGAAATACATACAGAAATATTTATGCAAACTTGAAAAATCGTTTTGAATCAACTGGTAATCAAGCGTTTATTCGTTCAATTGACCTTACTGATTATGGTGATGATACATCGCTCATTCAAGCATGTTATAATACTTGGGGTTATAGTTCAGTTTACAAAAACAGACAAGACTTCAGTGTGACAGCAGACTACAATGTTGTTGGTTCAAGTGTTTTGGCTGATTATGGAATCAATGGTTTGTCTTCAGCAAAAGTGCTTTTCAACTCTGGTGAAATTTCTTCTTATTTTGATGGTGGACAGTTTGGTGTTGTTCAAAAACAATCAGAATACAGAGTTATGGCTGATGTTATCGACTTCATGAATGAATATGGTGTTAAACTTTACATGATTGATGCAACATCAAGCATGGTTAAGTGGAATATGACAGACTATACCGCCATGGGTTCAAGATGGGTAACTGATAGAATTAACTCATCTACTGGTGTGAGTGAAGGTGTTACTTACGCAGGTGAAAAAGTTCTTCCATTTATTGTTTCTTATTCAGATATTTGTATTGATATTGAATCAGGAAATGTGTTATATACTCCAAAATTTAATAGAAACAGCGAACTTGATGGAACTGTTTACATTATGTGTTGGAAATATACCGAAGGCACAACAGCAAAATATGTTCCACTTTTGAATGGTGTTAGATACACAGACCCTTACTCAAAAGATACATACACATTTAAGTCAGATTATTTGGCTGGAAGTTATAATGGTGTTATTGTTGCAAAGGGAACATTTGAAACAAACTCAACAAACTCAAATTTGGGTGAACCAACATATATTCGAACAACTGCAACAACTGGTAATGCAACCATAGATGAAGCGCTTGCTAATTCTGATGAAATGTATTATTACAAAATGGAAAACAGAGGCTATATGAAGCCTTACTTTGTAGATAATGGCAGTTCAACAGAACAATACACAAACATCACAGGTGTTGAACTTTCATCAGATTTTGAAGGTATAACAGTTAACAATCAAAACGTTGGCTCTGAAGTTGTTTGGAAAGCGGTTCAATCTGTGAAACAAGCAGATGGAACAAGCAAAGTTATAGAAAAATCATTTAACCCAGCAATGATTCAATCAATAACTGTAAGATTGAGAGAATCACGTTATACATATGCAAATTATGCTGGTTTAACATTCTCATCAAGTGATGGTGAAACTTATTACTTATTCTGCACGGCAGATAAAAATTCTTATTTTGTAATCAGTCCAGACAAGGTTCATGGTTACATTAGAATTATGGGACTTGAAAGTAACGGTAGTGTTATAGAAAGTGGCGTTGGCGGTCACTTAAAGACCTTAAAACATTCTTATAAATTTGAATATTATTATAACATTGATAGTGTTTCTGGAACAGAATCTTCAACTGGTGTAAACATTACTCCAAACTATTTCACATACGCAAAAACAGAAAATGGAAAATCACTTTTCCAAACTGTTGATATGCAATACATTACAATTAAAAATGGTTCAAATATTATTTATCAAGAAGGTATGTATGTAAATGCATCATTTAACACAACTGCTACAAACTTGATTACTTTTGACCAAAACAGCAAACTTGTTAAATTTGCAACACCTGAACCATCTTCATCTGATAACACATATCAACTTGCGTTCTACAAATTCAACTTGTATAACTATTATGTTGGTGTTACAGGAAGTAACACAAGTCTTAGTTATCATAGTTATGATATTGGTTCAAAAACTGTAAACCCTCATTCTGGCGACCCAGGAATGACCTTTGAATTCAGAATTGGTGTAAACGATTTCTCTTGGGATAAAAAGTCTGATAGTTTAGGTCTTTATGATGGTAAAATGTATGTGGGAACCATCTATAAAGCAATTGACCAAGAAATTGCAAATACAGACATTGATGCAATTTTCTCATCTCTTCATAATAACACAGTAAGTGTGTTATATGATGGAAAAACCTATTACAATATTATTACACAAAACAAATTTGCTAACACTGGTGAAATGGCCACACATTACAATAATATTAGAGATTCGCTTATAGTTGGATTCTACCGTGACAACGCGGGTGGTATTGTTGGTTCTTCAAACTGGTTATCTACTCAAGGTATTGAATCAGATATCAACATTGCACTTTTTGGTGGTTGGCGTTGGAAAATGTCAATGATGCCACAAAAAATGACAAATGCTGATATGGCTGGTTATTTCACACTTGAAGACGGTGTTGGTTTTGACTATTTCTTTGAACGTTCTTCACTTGATGAAGACAATAATGAAGGTGTTGGTTTTGACACATTCTTCATGCCAAGCAAGGTAAGTTATTGGTTAATTTTGATTGCTTCGGCACTTATTATAAAGATATTAGGCACATCTCTTTGGGGTGTTATTAAGCGTTTCTATCAAATTACATTGTATTTTGTAGCAATGCCGGCAGTTGCCTCAACGATTGTGTTTGACGATGGTGAAAGATTTAAAACAACAATCCAAACACCATTAATTACTCAAGTGTTATCAACCTATGGTGTTATTTTAGGTATCAATATGTTCTTTGTATTGCTTGCACCTGTTAGATCAATGTCTAACATATTCACAGAAGCAGATATGCAAGCATCTGGAAACTTATTCTTAAAATATTTACCAATTGGTCCAAAACTTTTAAATAACTTTGTTTATATATTGTTTATGCTTGTTGCATTTACAATGATAGACGCTCTTCCTAAAGCAATTTCACAAATTTTGTCACCTGGTGGCAAAGACAACAACATTGCAGAATCTGGAAAAAATACCATGGAAGATGTTGGTAAGGCAATGAAGGGTGCCGGCGACATGATTTCTGGTAGGTCAGCAATGAAGGCGGCTTCTAAAGTTGCTGGGGTTGCAGGTGATTTGTTTAGACCAGCCCATGCATTAGTTGGCGGAGTTGCCAATAAAGCAAAAGGCTTCCTGAAAGGTGGTGGAGGCAAAGGTGAAGATGACGGAAGTGGTCGTGAAGAAGGTGAAGGCGAAGGCGAGAATGCAGCAGATGAAACAGTTGAAGCAACAACTGCTCCATCAACACCTCCACCTGATACAACAGCAGAAAATGCCGGTGGTGGTGCAGGCGGTAGCGTAGAAGAAAAAGATTCAGATGATTCTGATGCTGCAGATGCAACACTTGAAGCACAAAACGCTATTGACCCAATGGAAGATACTTCAGATATTAATATGTCTGGTGAAGTTTCAAATGCAGCAGATGAAACAATGGAAGCGCCTGTTGATGGTAATGCTCGTGAAGACGATGCTGATGCTATGGATGACGATAAAGACGTTCCATTAAGTGAAAAACTTAAACAAGTTCGTGATGAGCATGAAGATGGCGAATACGAACAAGAAATGACCGAACAAGGTGCAGAGTTTAAGGCGAGTGCAGAAGAGTTTGGTGATGAAGCAAATGAAACAATCACTGAAGGTGGTAAAGCACTAAATGAATCAATCACTGAGGGCGGTAAAGCGGCCGGTGATGCAATGGGACAAACTGGCGATGAGTTAATGCAAAGCGGTCAAGAAATGATTGGCGATGGCGTTTTAGGAACTATTGCTGGTGGAGCCATGGTTGCTGCTGGTGCTGTAACAAAGGGTGCCGGAACTGTTGTTGAAAAAGGTTCTGACCTTGCTGGAACTGCTGTAGAAAAAGGTGCTGATGTTGTTGGTGATGTGGTAGAAAAAGGTGCTGATGTCGTTGGTGCCGTTGGCGAAAAAGGCATGGTTGCTGCCGGAAAAGTGGCAGACAAGGCTATTGAAATAGCCCCAGAAATTGCTGAAAAGGTTGAAAAAGCAGGTGGACAACTTAAAACAGCCGTTGTTGGTGATGAAAAAACAGGCAAGCGTGGTTTGTTTGGTGGTGGACGTCGTCGTGCTCGTCGTGGTGACCCACAGGGTGCAAATGCTGCTGCATTTGGACAATTAACACCAACTGAAAATGCAATTATGAATGCACACACTGCTAAGAAGCATCCAATTAGAAATTTTGGAAAGAAACATCCAAAACTTAAAAAGGCTGCAAAAGTTGCAGGTTTGCTTGGTGCTGCTGCAGTTGCTGGTGCATTTATTCCAGGAACAACCCTCGCTCTTATGGCTGGTGGTGGATTCCTTGCATACAAAGCAGGTAAAGGCATTGGTAGACGTGTTAAAAAGACTGTTAAGGGTGCAAAACAATTTGCTAAAAACGTTGGCAGAACATTTAAACGTGCTGGTAGAGCAGTTGTAACTGGTGCAATGGCTGGTGCTGCTGGTCTTGCAGTAACAACACTTAGCGGTGGAAACGTTGTTGCAGGTGCACTTGTTGCTGGTGCTATTGTTAGCAAACGCAGAAAGGCTAAAAAAGCAAGCAATACATCTAGAACAAGATTCGCTAAAAAAGCCGGCGGAACATCATTCACTCATGCTGGTGATGGTGCAGGATATACTGCTCCAGAATCTAAACCAATTAACGGAACAAAGGGTGTTACGGTTGCAAACGAAGTTGTTCCACATGATGCATCTTCGGGCGCTCCAAAAACAACTGGTGCAAAAGTTGCTGCTGTTGCAAATGGAGATGTTGCTCCTGAAGAAGTTGAAGATGCTGTTGCTGTTGCTGAATATAACAGGCAAGCAATTGATGACAGAGATGTTGTTGATGATACAGTTGGTGCAAGAGCAAACGTTGTTAAAAATAAAGTTGGTTCTAAAGTTGGACGTCTTATTGCAGCAAGAACTCTTGCAGACTATGGCGAAGAGGATGCTGGCGAAGATGCCTCAATGCAAGATAAGATGGACATTGCAATCAATGGAACTGAAGTTGAAAATGCTGATGGAACAAAAGGTAAGAAAGAAGGCTTGTTAACAAATTCAATGAGATTGCAAGCAATCCGCTCAACATTAACAGGAAAGGATGTTGAAGACTTTGATGCATTGTCTGCTGAAGACCAAGAAAAACAACTCTCAGCATATAAAGTTGCATCATCAATTGGTCTTGATGGAAAGATTGGATTCTCCGTAACAAAGAAGGGTGCTGACGGAACATTTGATGAAAACAAAGCGACTGTTGTTGAACAATCAGTTTCTGATAACATTGTTTCACAAATGCTTTCTTCAGATAAAGTTGGTGATGAAGCAATCAACGTTGCAATTGATGAAATTAACGCAGGTTCAAAAGTTGATGCCGCACTTGCACAAAACTTGTCACTTGGTGTTGACTATAACGCACAAAATGCAGGAACTGCAACATCAATGCTTTCTAAATCTGTTTATGACAAGGCTTCACAAGACGAGGATATTGTTGCTGAAGCAATGTTAAGACATATTGAATCTGACAAAGATTCAGACCTTTATTCAAGATTCCAAGAATCATTTGGAATTACAGAAGCAACAGACTTGAATAATGCTACTGACCGTGCAAGAGTTATTGAACAAATTAAGATGCATAGAAAGAATCATGTTGATGACAACACATCAATCATTGGCAGCATGAAGGAAGGGGAATATGCTGCTGAACTTACATCTGTTGTTCAAGAAAAAGTTCAAGATGGAAGTTTCAAAGTTACTGCTTGGGATATGGCAAGCAAAGAGTCTAGAGCAGAATTTAAGCAAAAGACTTCTGCAAACTTAAAAGCAGTTAGTGATGGTCATTCAATTTTGGCTGGTGCTAAGAAAGAAGACCAAGATAGAATTATTGGTAACGCAGCAGTTTCAATGATGAGAGAAAATGGTCATTCAGCAACCGCTGTTAAAATTCAAAATGCTGCATTTGCTGCAAACATCACAGAAGAAGACCTCGCAAATATTAGTGATGACCAAATTTCAACGATGCTTGGTGAAGGCAAAACCGCAGACAATTTAACAGCAAAAGATAAACAATTCCTAGGATTTGTTAAGGCTTCAACAAATGGAAACTTTGGTGCTGTTAATCCACAAAATATAAGTAAATTTAAAAAGCAATTTACAAATGTTGGTGCAAGAGTTGATGCATTTGAAAGATTGTCTGACCAAACAATTTCAACTGGTGTTGAAAATGCTGGTCAAAAGAACGCTATCGCTCAAATGGCTACTCAAGACCCAACCAAAGCAATGGATGCAATTCAAACACTTTCATTGCAATCTAATTATATTGCTCAAGGAAACCTTGCAAATCCTGTTGTTGCCGAACGTGTGGGAAAGAGATACGAACAATACGCAAGAAGAAACAATATGAGCAATACTGACATTTCTAAAGCAAATGCTAATGAAATTGCTACATTCTTAAATGAAGATGCTCTTTCATCTAACCTCGTTATGAGAGAAATGAAAAATGATGGTGTAGACTTCGCTGCAATTGTTAACGAAGATTACAACGTTATGTATACAAGAACAAAGGATGAAGCCGCAACAGAACAACAACTTTCACTTGACGCTGTTAAAGCGGATTCTCCAGAATCATTATATTATGCATTTGTTAATTCAAATGTTGAAGGAAAAGCAACAATCACAGGTGATTTATTTGCTAAATATGCAGATATTGAATCCGAAAATAGTGCTGGTTATAAAGGTGCTATGACTGCTATTAAAGGCAAGGTTGACACTGCAGAACTTGCAACATTTATGAATACAAATGGACTTTCTAATAAAGATATTGTTTCTGCATACAAGAAGGCAGAACTTCTTGGAGAAACAGAAAAAGATGGCTTTGGTGTTGAAACATTAAAGAAATACACCGTGCAATCTGATGCAACAGACAAAGCAGTTTTATCTGCAATTGCAACAAAAGCAACTCCAGAACAATTTGGAACCATTGCTGCCGACCTTGCAAATACAGGTTTAACAGAAGAACAAAAAGGCTCACTTTATGCTGGCGTTGCTAAACGTGGATTTGATGGCCTTTCAAAGACAAAACAAGATGCACTTTTGGCTCAAGGTTACACAAAAGCAGACCTTCAAGGATTGTCTTATTATGAACTTACACAGAGAGCAGATGGTAAGTCTTCAAAAGAAATCTATGAAACTGTTAGAGGAAAAACTGAACACGCTAAAAATGTAGACCAAGTGTTTGAAGCACAAGGCGCTTTGATTAGCACATCAAGAGTTAAAGAGGCAATTGATGCTGAAGGTGGTTCAAAAGAAGCAGCAGCATTTGTTGCAGATGCTTACGCTGGAAAAGTTTCACTTCTTTCAAAAGATGAACAAGATGCTGAAAGAAGAGGTGCTGCACTTAAGTTGATTGGTGATGATAAACAAGAAGCAATTAAAGCAAGTGCTGATGGATTGGCTGCAATTCAAAAAGCAGAAACTCATGCAGCGTATAAAGAATATACAACAAATAGCCAATATTCTATTGCATTAAGTAATGTTAAAAACAGTGCAGCATATAAGAAGGCTCAAAAAGCAGAAAACTTTGATGAAGAAGCCTATGTTGTTGCTGCAATGGATAAAGAAACCGATCATGGCGTTCACTTTAGACAAGGTCAAAAGAGAATTGCAGATGTTAAAGCAGCAGCAAGAGAAAATGCAATTATTGATATTGCTGTTAAAGATGATGAGGCACTTGCAGCACAAGTTGTTGCTCATGGACAAGATGCTGTTGAACTTGCAAACAAACGCAGAGTTGCTCAAGTTATGGGAGCAACAAGCAATTCAGATAAAGTTACAATCAATGATATGTATGCTAATGCAATTGCTAATAACAACTCTCTTTACAACAAAGCAAATATTGCGTTCAGAAGTGTTTCTGGTGGCAAAGACCTTGCTGATGTTGATGTTATGACAAGAAACAACTTCCTTGCAAATGACTTTACAGCAACACTTTCAGGCAGAGATGCTGATTGGTTTAAAGAACAAAAACGTTCAATTGATATGGACTACTTAACAAAAGTTGGTGGCCCAGATATCGAAGCGAAAATCAAGAGAACAGATATTGGTGTTATCGATGCAAAAACTGGTCAAAAGAGCAAAGTTGGTGTAAATTATGGTAGCATGGGTGAATATCTTGATGCTGTTCAAGCCCAAGGAATTTCAATTGACCAAGCACTTAAAAATGATGGTTTGTTATCTACCGTAAAAGGTGATAATTCTGTTGATAACATGAGCGTTGAACAACTTAACAAAGTTATCGCATCAGGAATGTCACAAGAACAATTTGATGCTATTTATAACGAAGCAAAACATGACAATTTTGGAGAGGAAGTTGGAGTGTTTAGCGATGTTAAGAAGGACATTATTGGTGAACAATTGAATGCTGGAACAGGGCTCACACCTGCTGTTAACTATGCTGGTATGTCTGCTCAAGAAAAACAATCATTCAACTATAACAAAAACTTGATTCAACAAAGCATTAGAGGTGATGATAATTCTGCAGTGCTTGCTAATGCATTTAGAAATACAACCTTAATTGATAATGACAGACACGTTGATGCAATTGTCGCTGCTTCTGGCAAATCAAAAGTTGAAATCTTGAAGAACAATAGTGCGTTTGTTGAAAATGCACGTATGCAGGTTATTAACTCAAATACTCATGATTCATTAAGGAACAAGATTGAAAATCAATATAGAGCCGACACAGGACTTAAGGTTGATTTCAAAGACCTTAAAGAAGGTGAAAGAAATGCAATTTATGCACAATATCTTGCTAATGACACTTTCATGAAAAAGAATGCAGTTATGGCAGATAAGTTTAATAAGAGTGTTGATACAAAAATTTCAGATATGTCTACAACTGCAACAGCAGAAGACTTTAAGAAAGGTTTATCTGACCAAGATATCAACAACTACTTAAAGACAAACGAACCTGTTAAAGACCAACTTGTTGAGCACGTTGCTGCAAACATGACGCTTGGTTTGGATGATGAAACAAGAAAACTTCGTGAAGGGGAAGCCGTTCTTGGTGATTCAGCACTTACTAACCAAGTTGCTCTTGATATGCTTGACACAACAGTTTCTAACAATGGTGTTAACAAAAAACTTCTTCCAGAATTTGTAAAAACACAAGCAAAAGTAAAACAAGTTAAAGAAGATACTTCAATCAGGCGTAGACTTGGTCTTAAAGCAAATGCTTCACAAGATGAAATTGAAGATGCTTTAAATACAGCGAATGTTGGTGGATCTACTGCTTCTGAAATTGACAAAGCGACTGCGGATATGGGTGCTGATAGTCGTGTTACAGAAATGGTTAAGAAAGACGCAATGCTTCTTACCAGTCTTGGATTAGACAAAAATGCTTCTGATTATGACATTTCAAAAGCAATGTTTGGTGAATATAACGAAAAAACACGTAAATTTGAAGGCAAACATAAAAATGCTGATGTAGTAAAACACTCAGTTGCACTTAATTTGTATAAAGATGATGTTATTAAGAGTGTAAAAACAAACAAAAAGGCTGTAACAGACCTTGGACTTGATGAAAAAGCGACAGATGAACAAATTTTTGAGGCTATTAACACAAGAACAAATGCAAGTATTGCTAGAAACGCCATTTCTCACAGACTTGCAACAAAGAAGAATAAAACAGACCTTGAAAGAGCAGCCGTTTCATTAGAGAGTGGAGATGGTACACTCGGACATGATTATATTCTTAAAAATGAAACTCAATTAAAATCTGCACTTGCAAAAGATATGTTCTTTACAACAGACTCAAGTGGAAAGACAGTTCTTCGTGAAAATGCTAAATATGGTCAAGCAACTAAGTATGGTCAAGGAAGAGGTATTGCAGATGCGTTTGACTCATCAATCTCTAAACTTAAAGGTTCATCTAAAGCATTCAATAAAGGCGTTTATAATGGCGTAACAAAAGATATCGACCCTAACAAAGCCGGTGCTGATGCTAGGGCAGACTTCTTCAGAAGTCAAACTCCAGACCTTGTTAATCAAGTTGGATTTGGCAAGAGTAAGAAGAAACAACAACAAATTAAAGGTGTTTCTGAAGCATTTGATGCATTTGTTAAAGATGTTAACGGAACACGCAGTGAAAGAAGAGAAAAAGGCGCACAAGCAATCTGGTATAAAGTTACAAAGAAACTTCCAGAACAATCTGCGGCTTATACAAACTGGAACAGAGTTCTTGAAAAGAAGATTACTGATATTAAGACTGGTGGCGGTCAATATGCAACAATGAGCAGAGCAGCAAGAGAGGCTGAAGTTGCTAAGTTTGAAGCACAAAAAATTGACACAAAACTTCCAGCAAACTTTGCACAAATGTCTTCTGAAGAACAACGTGCATATAAAGAAAAACAATCACTCTTAAAACATGAGGCTTTGACAACAGGCAACTTAAGTGCACTTTACAAAACAGGTTCAGAAGTTACTGCTGCAAGACGCCCAGGTGCGATTAAGAGATTTGCTGATAACGCTGGATATTCACTCGGAATGTCTGGTAAGAATATGTCACAAGCAGTTAAAGACCAACACAAACAAGACTTGACAGATATTGATGGACAAATCGCAAGATTTAATGCAACAAGAGCAATGCGTAATAAGAATGTTGACTTTGGTGCAAACTTCAATACATTTGTTAACAACTATTTGGATAACAGGTCTGCAAACACAGTAATCAAACAATCTAACAAACAATTCTTACAACAATTCAAAGGTCAAACTGATGCAAACGGCAAGAAACTTGATGAAAACTTCAAGTTTGCAGATTTGACAAAAGAGCAACAACAAGCAGTCGTTAAAATTCGTGAAAACAGTATGGCTTCACATATGAACAGATTGCATCAAGTTGCTTCTAAGAAGGTTGCTAAAGACGCAGGTCTTGACCCAACAACATACCTTGAAGAGAAAGGTATTGAAACCGAAACTGTTAGATACAAAGACGGTTCAAAGAAATATAGACACGTTCAATCTAAACTTCATATCCCAGGACTTGACAGAGCAATCACTGCAAAACGTGTTCGTGATATCAAGGCTTATGAAGAAGAATATGAAAAAACAGGTGGCGAAGTTAGCGAAAAGACAAAACGTAGATATCAAAAGAGTTACTACGGAAAGAGAAGTCTTGAAAGCACAATTCAAAACCAAAATAGGGCTATTGAACTTCAAAAGACATTTGATAAAGTTAATGAATTTAACAGAAACTTTAAAGGCAATAGCAGTGAATATGAAGCAGCATTTAAGAAGGAATTTGGTCCACTTGCTGAACAATTGTATTCAAGATACAATAGCAAACTTGGTAACCAATTCAGGGCTAATTTAGGAAAGAGTCCAGTTGCTGTTCAACAAAGAGCAGTTACAAATGAACTCATGAACGAAATGAAGAAGACTAGCGACAGAATGAAGTTTGGAAGCAAGTATATTCCTGCAACAGCATCAAATGGTTATGCTTATGTTGGCAAAACAATGACTGGTGCTAAAACTAGAATGGAAATTGAACTTGATAGAACAAATGCTGCTGATATTAACAAAGCATACAAACAATTCTCAACTGAAAGAAGTGCTCTTTCATATGATAGTTTGTTTGCAAAACTCAAACCAAGTTTGCAAGAAAGTTTTAAAGCAGGCAAAAAGAAAGGTTTTGCTGATATGAGCGAAGACCAAAAGAAAGAAGCGCTTGCAAAACATCTTGAACGTGAACTTGCAAAAGCAAACAACCGTGTTCATAACAATAATTTCTTGCGTAGTGACGCTAGTGACTTGCAAAGACTTAACGGCGTTTACGTTCAAAGAAGCAAAGTTAACAATTCAGGCGTTTCAAGAACAATGCTTAAAGCGCTTACAACAAATGAATCTAAGATTTATCAAAATGTTGTTAACAATTATAACAGTGCTCTTAGAAAATATGAGGAAGAACAAAAGCACATGGGAAGACTTGGTTCTGCACTCAAAGAAATTACTTCTGGTGTTCAAAGCAGTGGCTCTAGGGCTCAAGCAAAGAAGATTAGAGAGCAAATTGAAACTTCAAGCGTAAGACTTTCAGTTCTTAAGAAAGAATATGAAATGGCAGCCGCTAGAAAGAATGAATTTGAACATAGATTAATTGAAACAAAAGTTAAACCTGTTGCAGGTGGCGCTCCAGTTGGATATAACAGTGGAAGGGTAAGAAATATATTCAACGAATACAGATTCCCAAGAAAAGATGGCAAAGAAATCGAACCAGATTCAGAACAAGGCAGAAGAATCATGTGGGCAGTTGCATACTTCATGAGAAGACAACGTGGTCATATGGATAGAATCAAACTTGACATTGAATCAATGGTAAGAAGAAATATCATTGCCGAATCTTCTAGACTCAACTCTAGAATGAATGCTTTAATCAAGAGACAAAATGATAACTTTGGTTCAACAATTCGTGATTTGTTAGAATCTAAGAAGTTGTTAGAATCAGAAATCAAGAAACTTGAAGGAAGCACAAAAGCAGGTGATGTTCAATTAAGAACAGAACTTCAAATACATTACTCAAGACTCGATAACGAATACGAAAAATTGGTTAAAGAGTTAGGTGATGTAGACGTTGCAATCAGTTCAGTAAGTGCAATTGCTAAAAAGAAAAAATAATAAAAAAAATCAATAAACTTTTGCCACAAAAATGTGGCAAAAGTAGTTATTGATTTGCTTGTTTTTCACTAATATTATATACTATATATAAGGAGAATTATAGATTATGTCAAGAATGATACCAAAATCTACGAAGGTTAAAGTTCAGTTCTTTAAGGGCTTTAATTTCTCGGATATATTTGTGGTTTTATTTGCACTTGTGTTTTTAGCACTTGCTTGGACGAGTGGTTTTTCTACTATCATGAAGTTAGTAATTTCGGGTGTTACAATCTTCATAACAGCCGCTTTGTTTATGAGTTTTGAACCAGGTGTTAGACTTTATAAACAGGTTGGTGACTTGTTTAAACATTTCTTTGGTATTAACACCTACAAAAAGATGAAAGGTTCTTCTAAAAAGAACGTTAAAAATCTTTTGCCTTATGTTGGTATTCTTGAACAAGATTATGATGAAAAACACAAAATCGGTATTATTGACTACAAGGAATATTTTGGTGCAGCAATCGAACTTAATAGTATTCAGTTCTATATGCTTGCAGAAGCAAGACAGAATGCTTACATTGAAACATTAGAAAGTGCATTCAAAACAGTTGCTCCTGAAGACCTTGGTGCAATTTATAAATTTGCAAGACCAATGGTTTTTGACAACTATATTGATAACGAATGCAAAAAGAGAGAAGAAATTCTTGAATCAGTTCGACACGGCTCAACAAATATTAACGAAGCAAGACCAAGACTTGAAATTGCTGAAGCCAGAATTCAAAACCTTGAACAAATGAACGTTGACAGTGAGTTCCCAGTGTTCAAGGACCATATGTATTTGGCATTTTTTAGCACAAACGTAAAAAGTTTGATTCAAGTTATAAACTTTGTTTCAAGCACAATTGAAAGTGGTTCTGGTGGTGCATTAGAACCAAAGATTCTCGATAGAAAACAAACTGCAATTTTCTTAAAGAGTTTCTACACAACAAACTTCGATGAAAGAGAAGTTAAAAACCTTGACCCAAAAGACTTGCTCAACTGGATTATGCCAGATAAAGTTACATTTGGGTTAAACAGAGTTACAATTGATGGCAAAGCATATTCATGCTATCAACTTTCAGATTATCCAATCGCCGTTCCAAACGCATGGGGCAGAGCATTCTTCTCAGTTCCAGGTGCAAGAATTTGCTGTAAGTTTAGAACAGTTGACCAAGGTGAATCTGAAAAACGTCTTGATAAGGCTATCATGGACGTTAGAATGGCTGCATCAGAAGGTAGCACAAAAGCATCTTCTGTGCTTGAATCTCAAACTCACTTACAAACACTTACCGAACTTTTGGGTTATATCAAACAAGGTTCAGAAGTGTTGCTCGATACCAACACATATATGATGGTTGAGTTAGAGCAAAAGAAAGCATTTAAAACTCAAATCATGAGGTCTGGTTTCAGAATTTATGATTTGTTCGGAAAGCAAAAAGACGCTTTCACAAACTGTAACGTTTCAAGACGTATGACACTCAAGAGATTTGAAAGAGGTATCAACTCATCATCTCTTGCAGCGATTTTCCCATTTGTTTCGGATGCGATTCAAGACCCTAAAGGTTTCTATGTTGGTATGAACAGTGAACCGGTGTTCCTTGACTTCTTCCAAAGAGACAAAGAAAGAATTAACTCAAACATGGTTATCATGGGTAAATCTGGTTGCGGAAAGTCATTCTGTACCAAGTCAATCCTTGCAAACCTTGCAGCGGATAATAGTAAAATCTTCATACTTGACCCTGAAAAAGAATATGACATTATCGCTAGAAATATGTACGGAAAAGTTATTGACGTAGGTTCTGCGAGAGAAGGTCGTATTAATCCACTTCAAGTAAACTCGTCACAAGACGATGAAGACAGTGGTTCTGGTAACGTTTCACTTGCCATGCACATGCAGTTCCTTGAAACATTCTTCGGAATGATTCTTGACGGTATCACCATGGACGGTATGGAACTTTTGACAGAAGCGTTAAAGGAACTTTACACAAAGTTCGGTATCACAAACACAACACAAATTGAAAACGTAAAACCTGAACAATTTCCAATCATGCAGGACCTTTACAATTATATTTGTGAAAAGTATGATAACGCTACTGATGAATATAACAGAACAAACTATAAGATTTTAAAAATCTATCTTAACAAATTTGCGGAAGGTGGACGTAACGCCCAATTGTGGAATGGTCCTTCAACAATTTCTTCTGCGGAAAACTTTATCGTGTTTAACTTCCAGTCACTTCTTGCTAACAACGCTGGTGCCGTTGCTAACGCGCAAATGCTTCTTATCATGAGATGGCTTAACAACGAAGTTATTAACAACAAAGACTACAACGCACGTTATCACACAAACAGAAAAATTATTGTAGTTATTGACGAAGCCCACGTATTTATCGACCCAAAACAAACCGTTGCTCTTGACTTCATGCAACAAATGGCTAAACGTATCAGAAAATACGCTGGTTCACAAATCGTTATTACACAAAACATTAAAGACTTTACTGGTTCGCCTGAAATTGCTAGAAAATCAACGGCGATTATCAACGCTTGTCAATATTCGCTTATCTTTGCGCTTGCTCCTCAAGATATGAATGACCTTGTTATTCTTTATGAAAAAGCAGGTAAGATTAACGAAAAAGAACAAGACACAATCACATCAAACCCTAGAGGTCGTGCTTTCTTGATGACTAGCACATACTCAAGAACAAACGTAGACGTTCTCGTTAATGACAGAATTAGAAACTTGTTTGAAAAACTTAGGGATGACTTAAAGTAGAAGGAGAAAAACTAGAATTATGTTTAACATATTAAACTTATTCACAAATATATTTGCTACTGGACATAGTTCTAGTTTTTTGGCATCTATGTTTTGGTCAATTGTTGGAAACATAGCAGCAAAAATTGTTAACTTTGTTTTACAACTTTTATGGACAGTATGCAAGTTTGTTCTTGCAGTTATGGAAGCACTTGAATTTGTTATGCATGAAATGCTAGGTATTGGAACGTCTGTTGACCAATATGTGGATTACGCATCAAATATTGAAGTTTTTGACGGAACTTATCTAGAAGTGTTAACTGAAATATTTAAAGGTTCAGTTGGTGTTTCAATAATTCTTATAGTTATTTTCACAATTGTTGCAATTGTTAAACAAGAGTGGGAAAATGCAAATAATGCTTTTGTTGATAAAAAGAAGAAGGGTGTAGGAAACAACAAAACAGGCATTATTATGAGAATGTTTAAAAATATTCTTATGATTATAGCACTTCCACTTACAATGATGTTTATGATGATGGGTATTAACTCAATTGTAACATCGTTTAATGAAGCACTTAATGTGAATACAAACACATCCGTTGCAGGACAAGTGTTGGCAACATCAACATACGATGCAAATAAATATAGGTCTTATGCAAACGCAGGGCAAAGAGTTCCAATAGTTATTTCAGCATATAACTCATCTAGTGTTGACCCAGATGAAGTTGCAAAACTTACCTATGAAATCACAACAACAAATGTTCAAAACAAATTAAAAGCAACAGCAACCGATATGGTTGAAAGCACCTTTGAATCATTCAAAGATAGCATTACTTACAAAAATAACAAATTTTATAATAGTAGCGCTTATGGTGACTATTATGAACAATTTGTTGCCACACCTGAACAATATCAGATTATGGCAGACTTTATCACTCATGCAGAAAAATCTGGTGAACCATTTTATATTAAGTCAATCGATGAACCAGATATCGATTGGAAATATGTTAGTTCAACAGTTTATGTTCCTAGTGATAATGCATTAAACATTACTTATACAGACGCAACTAATTTTGATGAATCAAGTGAAACATACACAATGACACTTGCTCCAGCAAATGAAGTTACTTCACCAATTTCAGACGCTTTGGACTCAATTATGGCTATGCTTGGTGTTGGTGAATACGGTGACAATGTTTATAAAGTTATGGAAAGAGATGATTCTGGAGACTTTTTAAACCTTGTTCAATGGGCGAATGAAAAAGCATTAATTCATTTTTCAAGCACATTTGATATTGATGTTCCATCAACTTGGACAGATACCGATGAAATTATTGTTTTTGAATTCTATCATTTTGAGTCAAACAACACATTTGGACAAAATTCACTTTCTGATTTTGAACGCAAATTAGATGATAATGGTGAATATGTTGGCGGTGTTGAACTTGACGTTTCCCAAATTGTTTATCGTGAATATTATCCAGAAGCAGATGCTTATTCACCTGAAAAAACAATTTATTGCGTTTTAATTAATGGCAATTATTACCATGTTGAAAAATCAGAAACATTAACTGACGTTTATGGAAACGCTTATTATGTTTTGAAATCTTTAAATGGTAATTCAATTGTTAATAAAGGTGTTCATTTCTTGGACCCTAGTTACACAACTTTGAAAACAACAACCGATGAAATGACTTTGAAATTGTCTGGTGGTTTTGATATTAACAAAAAAGACACTTGGACACTTTCAGACCAAATCTTGGTTTATGAATACTACAGTGATTTAACTGTTGGCAATGATTTAAGCAGATATGGTTTTGCAGACTTTTATGCAGGTTCTGGAGTTGACGTGAAGTTGCCTGTTTATCAAATAACAGATATGAAGGCAAACATGAACACAGAAACCGCTGTGGTTGAAGGATATGATGCAGTAACAGGCAATTATGTTTTGTTAAATGGAACATATTATAACATCGTTGGAAGTTCTGGTTCATACTCATTCCCAACATCAGGAAGTGGTGGTTTTGGACCATTGTTAGTAGAACCAACATTAGCAGGTTCAACATATTATAATTATGAAGTTTCAGTGTTAAAAGATGAAACAGTTGGTTTTAATGAATCTATTTTGATTTCACCAGAAGACTTTTTGGCAGTTCCATCATCAGACTTTAAGGTTCTTACTTCAACTGATGCAAATTTTGAAAAGTATCAAAACTTCAACTTACAACTTTCTGAAAGATTTGATTATACAGACGTTTCAACATGGTCTTATAGAGATTATTTTGTGTTCTATTTATATTCAAACTATAATGTTGCAAACAGCATTGAAGGTTTAAAATATATTGGAATTCAAGGTGCAGTGGGTGAACTTAATGGTGGAATCTATTTCCAAACCACACTTCAAACAGAGTTTAGCCCTTCTGAAATAAGACCAATCTATATTAACGTTGAACAAGCAATGAATATTTCAGAGTTTAATATTTCACAAACATTAGACCCTATTGAAACATTGCAAAGCAATGATGTTGATGGTCATCATGATGAAAACTTATTTATTTCATTTGATAGAACACAAAACGATAAATTGCTTTTAACAGAAATTAAATCACAAAAATTAGAATTGTCTGATGGGTATGATTATTATAATCCTTCAACATGGACAGTTTTAGACTTTATCTTAACATACTTTAGTTCATATGGATATATAACACCTATTGATACTATGCAAGCAACCGGATATGAATCTTTCCTTTATGATGTTGAATACGTTGATGGTGCAGGCAAAACAATAAAAGACACACTTTATAGATTTGGACAAAGATATGTTGAGGCTCAATCAAGCAGAACTTATTATTTGAGTGAATATAACGCTTTAAATAATTTAAAGAGTTCTGATTCAACAAAGAGCATTATTCATAGTTCTATTAATCAATTCTTTAATAAATCTATGTTTGATTTTATTTGTGAATATAATGCAATTGATTCAACAAATGTTGTTAGCACATATGATGAATTAAACGAAAACTTATTCACAAACTTTAATATGTATGTTTATGACACACCAGACCTTGTTGAAGATTTGGTTGCAGATAACTACAATGAACAAAGCGTTATGAGTTTGCCATTGTTTACTTATAAAAACGACAGTTTTGACCGTTTGGATATAACAACATGGACTCAATTTGATTGGTTACGTTATTATGTGTCAAGCGGCTCGGTTGCATCTGGAAACCATTCAACATCTATTGTTTATGGCAGTGACAACAAATTATATGCTTTGTTATCAAATAACAAATTAGTAAATATTCAAGATGGCACATTTGCCATGAACTTGGCAAACAATTCAACAATCTCTGCATCAAAAGCAACAATTCCATCAGTTGGAACAACTGTTGATGCATACGTTGAAAACAACCTTGCTCATCTTATCAAAACATCTGACCAAATTTCTAGTTTGAAACTATATTCAACTATGAAATATTCTTACACAGCACCAGCACTTCCATTATCTCATAATTCATCTATAACTGAAACTACAGATATTACAGATTTGGATGCTATTATTGCAAAATACAGCGGAAGTGGTTTAGTTGCTTCAAAGAAATATGATTTTGAATTATTCTTTGATTCAACAGCAGGCAGTTACTTTATTAAGGTGGGTGACGTTTATGTTGTTGTTTCAATTTCTGGGGTTGGAAGTCACTATATATTGTTTAACACAAACAACACAATGACTTTAAACACTGTTAACAACCCTGTGAAAAAGGTTGATGGGTTAGTTTATAAATCATTTAGCAACACATCAATTACAAAAACTAACTTTATTGACACTGCTATTTATGATATCACAAAAGATACAACTCCTGTTGATTATCAAGTTTATGAATGGATTTCAAGCAGTGAAAGATATATTGTTGTTGAAAAAAACAAGAAGTTAACTTTTGTTAAATATGATGATTCAAAAGCAAATTATCAAGAATTAAGCAGCAGTATCAATGCTGTTAAAGCAAGAGAAATTATTGAATATTTGTATAATACTTACTACAAAGAATTATACTTAAAACAAGTTTCAAACGTTGAACTTGACAGAGTGTCATCAAGTTCAACAACTGACCAAGATGCAAGATTTGTTTCTTCATTTGATGTTTCAAACATGAAGACTTGGAATCCAATGAATATAATTTTATATAATCTTGGGTTAATTGATGAATCTGGAGGTGAAATTACCGGAAAGATTTATCGTTCAACAACAAGCGATAAGGTTTATTTAAACATTACAACAAACGTTGATGACCTTGTTGAAAATATTTACATTAATATCACAAAGATTTGCTATGAATCTAGCAATGAAAACGTTTATCGTGAATATTCAAGCAAAGATAGTGCAATTATTGAAATGAACCTCAGAATGTTCTTGGTTGCATCTCTTGATGGCACAATGGCTGCAAATCCATCAGCAACAGAATCGTTGAAAGATTATTTAAAAATGCTTTCAACAATTGGTTCAACAGGTGGCTATTTAACTGGCGTTGCTGAACAAGACAGCAAAAAAATTGAAATCAGTTTCACTGATATAACAACAACTCTTCCAACAGCATGGAAGTGGATTGATGTTCTTTATTATAACTATTATGACGTTTCTAGAACTGCAAATGAATCTAAATATTTAAGATATTTGTCAATCAATGGAACAAAGAGAGAAACATATTTAAATTTATCTACAACAAGTGATGAATTATATTTGCATTATTATAATGAACTTGGACAGGCTGGTTCTATTTTAACAAACACATTCACAGAGGCTGGTGTTGAATCAATCACATTCTCTGATTCTAACTTTAGCATTATTGGAATGATTTATAATAAACTTACTGGTCAAACCACAGGTAATGTAAACAAATATGGATTCAAGCAATTTGGAACAAACGCAGACAAAACCTTCTATTATATTCAAAGCGCATATGACAACAGATATTATTCAGTTTATAATTTAGACCCATCTATATCAACAATTTCATTTAAGGTTCTTGATACAAATGGTGATTATGTTCCACTTGCAACTGGTGTTAGTGCAAAAGAATTTTTGTATTATACACCAAATGCAGATAATGTTTATGATTGGAAATTGTTTGATTTTATCGTAAGTTATGCAGCGGGTGATTCACAAGCAAACACATACTCATCTAGTTTATATAGTTATAACAGCAATAAATATTTTGTTGTAAAAGATTATTATATCAATCTTTCTGCACTTGATGAATATGTTACTTATGACATTTCTGCGGGTGCAGTGGATGAAATCACAACAAAGGGACTAACTCCAATTGAACACTTTGGTTTTGGTTCAGAACTTAATGAAACAGCAGATAGACACAAAGTTATTTTAAGACATAAAAACTTACACCAAACAGCAACTGAAGCACAAAAAATGGTTGCTATTGATGCGGAAAAAATAACAAACGCATCAACTGGACTTATTGCTGAAATCATACCATTCTCTCAAGGATTTGATGCGAATGACTTTTCAACTTGGACACTTTCAGACTTTATTATCTATTATGCATTCTCAAGCGGATTCTACACTCCGGTTGACCCTGCAGATGTTGATTTTACAGTTTACACAAAAGAGTCTTATGTTGAAAATGGTGAAGTAAAATATAAAGATGTTACTTATACATATTCAACAATTAACTTCCAGTCATTTATAAATAATGGTGGTGCACCTGCATATGTTTATTCTTTGCAAAAAGAAGATTTGTATGGCAGTGTAAACACC
Source organism: Clostridia bacterium (assembly GCA_045594425.1). Classification (GTDB taxonomy): domain Bacteria; phylum Bacillota; class Clostridia; order Christensenellales; family UBA1242; genus RGIG1681. The sequence continues at coordinate 61,136 of JAZNYK010000014.1, read as the reverse complement.
TATAAAGTTATCAATCTTGGAAGGACAATTGAGTCAGAAGTATCAACATATTTAGATTATGAAATCTTTATGAATCTTTATTCAAACAAGATGGCATCTGCTCAAGTTGTTGAAACAAACAGAATTTCACTTGAATTAAGTGACACTGGATTAAAATCTCCAAACGATGGACAATTCTATTACACGGTTACTCCAGAAGAACCTGTTGTTGATTTTACTTATAAAAACTATTATTTCTTACAATCAAATTTTGAAGAATTTAATAAATTCTTACTTTCAGAAAATATCCCTCAATCACTTATCCTTGATATTGCTGATAATAGAGCGGACATTTATGGAACAATCAACTTAAAACTTCCTGCGGGATTTGATATTGAAAGTCCTAACACATGGACACTTCTTGATTATATTGTTTTATATGAATATTCAAGAGGTTCATCTTCATTAAGTTTTGGTGATACAAGTGCAAATGCAAACTTGTTCTATAACTTATCTTATGAAGAACTCAAATCTGCTGATAATTATGTGTCATTATATACATCTGATGGAAACAACAGAATTTTGGCACTCAACGGAAACTATTATAACTTAACAAGTTATGTTACTGAAAAAGACCCTGGTTTAATTAATTTTGTAAGTCATTTAGTGACAGCGTTAGAAGGCGAAGGGCTAACTGGTTCGCTTGCTTCATTATTAAAAAACACTCTTAATTCAGCACCAATTGAAGCCGGAAGTTTTGGTGAATATCTAAAAACTCATTTGTCAACGTCTAAAAAAGATAATGAATTGCTTATTGAGTTGAAGACAATTTCACAAAATTATGTTACATCTGGTGCCACTGATGAAGACAGCATTGATTTGGCAGAATATATCTTGATGCTTTCTAATGCTCAAATTGGCAAGGGTTTAACAGATACTTTAATTAAACAATATTTCTATACTTATTTAAATCAATATAACGATACTCTTAAAAAACAATCAGAATATGAAGTTAGTGACAGTTGCAAAGTTAACAACTATAGCAACGGCACCGTAACTGTTGGTGAAGTTGTTACAAAAGGTTCTGTTGGTGCATATGACTTTAAGGTAATGATTGAAGAAATTGATTTTGCAATCAGCAAAGCATCACACGTGTTCAGAACACTTGGTGAATCTGCAGACACTGTATCTTATGTTTCAAGAACCGATGAAACAATGAGATATTATAAATCAATTTACTACAACACAAAATCAGCATATCAAATTTCATTGACCGCTTATCCAACAGGTGTTATAAGCAATCTTGTTAGAGAAGTGAGTTGGCCACAAAAACTCATGAATGATATGCAAGTATTGTATCCAGACTTGAACTGGAACACATTGATTGCAACAGATGGTTGGCTTGATACTCTTGGTGAGTATACTTCAGCATACACAAATGGTTTGTATGAATCTAGCGGAAACTCTTCAAATACAACTGCTGCGGGTTTGGTTCTTTCAGAATTTTTCCTATCAGTCGCAAATAGAGACCATTCAGGTTATGCAGATTATGAATACACATCATTGTTTGATGAAGATGTTTTAAAATCGTTAATGCTTTCACTTTTAGGTGAAGAAGAGTATAGAACACTTTCACTTCAAGCAGAAGTTTTTGTTCAACTATTTAACACAAGTTTTGCTGCAGTTCTTGATGATATTGCGTATGAAAATGCAATTAATATTGTTGATGGAGAGGTTGACAACTTTGTAATGTGTGTTTACAAATCGTTCCTTGCAACAACAATACTTTCATCAGACTTTGGTGAATATCTTTATACAATTGCAACGAGAGTTTACGCTCAATACACAATTTATGAATCACTTGCACTTGCATCTGGTGACTATGGAAACTATTATGCTTATGTAAATGACATGGTTGGTATTGATGGTGAATTGGTTGAAGCATTTAAATATTCAACATTCTATGAACTTGTTAAATATGAAAACAAACTTTCTGGTGGAACACCAATGTATACATTTAATATGTATAATGTTTACAAATTCTTCCAAGAAGAAAATGGTGTTACTGATGAAAATGTTATCAAGGCTGGTTTTGATAGCCAAACCAGCACAGAAGATGGCTATTATTCATTATTTAAATCTCTTTTAAATAAACTTAACCAACATTATATGGGTGTTTATTCAAAAGATGGCAAAATTGATGATAATTCACCAATTTATTGCTTTATGGTTGAAACATATTGGGCTATTTATTATGAATGTCCACTTGATTACTTTGGAAACAGAGTTATTCCATTCTACCTCAATATATATAAAGATTATATGGAAGGAACTATTGAGAGATGGGAAATCATGGATGATGTTTCAATAGTTGATGCTCCAACATTCTTAGCAAACTATGAAAGTTATGTTAGCGTTGTTGAGCAAGAAAGAGAATCAATTATAAGTCAAATTAAAGACTTAACAACAGATGGTTTATTTGGTGAAATATTCACTAACATAAACAAAATTCCAATTACAAATAGTTATGAAAGAGGCTCAGAATTTGGATATTTGAAACACGCTCTTGGTTCAACAGTTTTCCAAGACCTTGCAAAGATTTCAAAATATAGCGCAAGGGGTTGGAAGAACTTCTTGGAAAAATCTGAAGCAGGAGATGCAGAGTCTTGGGAATATATTCAAGAAGCATTTGGAGGACTCCAAAATGTTATTGATGAAGTTGGTGCTATTATAGCAATTGGAACAGATGGAAACCCAAGTAACACAAGAACTGAAAAAGGTTCTAGAAAATTCATGTATGATGGCTTGTGGGAAAGCATTTTGGAAGAATTTGACGATTTATTCGGAACTTCAACCAGAGATTCTTACATCACATCTGTTTATGAAGATATTTTGGAAAAATTAGACGAACTTTATTTGTCTATGTCTAACTATATTGATGCGCAAAAGATTGTTGATAAAATTGAAAAAGCATCAATAACATTCACTCTTGGACAATATGGTCAAAACTATGTTTCAACAGGTTATGACTATAATATTGAAAACAGAGAATACACATTCAATTCATACTTATCTGCTTCAAGACTTGCAGAATATGTTTATGGTGGTGCATACCTTGAACAATTTGGTGTTGAACCAACATACACAAGTTATGAATATGAGGGTGCGATTTCACAAACAAAAGTTTTTGATTCTAAAACAAATAGCATCAAAACAAAACTTGGTATGTGGACACAACTTCGTGACTTTGCTGGCGAACTTGCAAATTATACATCAAGACTTTACTTTATGACCAATCTTCCTGATGTTGCTGCAAACACAATGGATGGTGTAAAACTTGATGATTATATTTATGGTGAAGTTATAGGAAGTTATGGAGCAGGTGGTCAAATGATAATGAAAACCACTCCAGAATACTTGATATTGCAGCATTTGATAACAGAAAAAGGCATAAGCGCCGATACATTTGTTAGATTAATATTTGGTGATACATATAACCAATTGTCAATACTTGGATTAAACGATTCAAATATTTCTGGCAGAATTAACTATGCAAATATGTTAAGTCTTGCAAAATATCTTGATGGAACTGGTCCAAGCCTTACAGAGTCAGAAAAATATAACGCAGTTCTCGACTATTTGATATATATTCAAGGGTCAGACTATACATCAGGATATTACAGAGATGACGTGGCATTAGAAGACGATGTTAACAACGAAATTGACACAAACGATGATGGTGAAGTAGATCCAAATGAAAGAATCCATCAAGCATTCACTAATGTAATTTCATACTTAATTGTAAGTGAAGAACAAGCGGAAGATGAAACCGTTGAAAAATCATTTACTCTTGACGACATTACATTTAAAGAATTGAAATTATTATTGATGGAAAAAATTGTTGACTATGAACAAAACCCATCAGAAACTGGTGCGGAAAACGCAGATAGATATATTGAGTTATTTAACTTAATTTCAGCACAATTTGATTTCTGCGCATTAGACTTTGAAATGAGTGGTATAACTCTTTCTGATAGCGTTGGAACACAATTAAAGCCTATTGAACTTGATGTTTATGAGGCTGATGCCGCTGCTAGTGCAGAACAAAAGGCAAGAGATGGAGCACTTTTATATATCAAGCGTTCAAGCACAACATATGTTTATGGTGAGTTTGATATAGACGACACAACTAAAAATACAATTTTAAGACTTGCTGGTGTTGCTAACAGACCAATCGAAGAAATTGTTAATCTTGAGTATGATTCGTTATATGACAGAAATGGTAGATATGATGAGGCTTTAGGTGATGTGTTTGTTGTTTGCACATTAGACCTAGAAACCGGAAAGTTTATACCAGTTTTGGCTAGGGGTAACGATGCGAAGATAGATGATTTTGCAGATGATACAGACTATAGAAAGTATCTTGCAAGATATCACATAGACATCTCTTCAGCATATTACACAAGTAAAGTTTTGCAGTCAGATGGAAGCGGTGGAACAACAGTATGCAATGTTTATCCTGTTGTTGCAAAGGGTATTGTTTCTGCTGATGGTTGGCCAACAGCGATAAAAACCTTGGATGGAGATGTTAGTTACTATAGAACTGATATCACAGCGGCTTCAAGTGTAACTGAAGACGCTGTTGCTGCTACAGCATCTGTTTCATCGGTTAACACGGTTGGTTATACAGACTTTGTTCATTCAAGTTCACATGAAAAAGTTAGTGGCGAAAACAAAAAGACAATGTTTATGGGAAGTTACGATCTTAAAACCTTCGTAAGTTCTGATGTGGATGTTTATTACTTGCAAGATGAAACAGAATATGTTCTTCCTGCAGTTGATGAATTTGGTGGAATTAATGTTTTGGATGATTTCTCATCACACTTCTATATGGGTGGACAAACATACATTTTCATCATCATGGGATTCACAACGATGTTCCCAATTTTGTTAAATGCTTCACTTGCAGCATTTAGAAGAGTTCTTGATTTAATCTTCTTAACACTTCTTGGACCTCTTGTAATTTCAATGAATTCACTTTCAACACAAGATGATGACAAGAAATCTATGGGTGCAAAAGCATTCACAGAGTGGAAGAGAATGGTATCAAAAACATTGATGGCTGCATTTGGATATGTTATAGCATTTAATGTTTATTACATTTTGTCACAAACAGCACTTCAAATTGAATATGTTTCAGATGAAACAATGGCAAAAATCACAAGAATTGGTGGTTTGAACTTTATCAAGAAACCACTTCTTGAAAGTGTTTTGAGATATGTGTTTGTTCTTTCAGCGGCTTCTGTCGTAAAGAGCGGTGCATCATTAATGACTAGACTTGTTACAAATGAACAAGTTAGAAACCCATTTGCTCCTGCAGTTGGTAAAGGTGAAAAAGAAGTTCTTGAATCAGTTAAAGGCATCTTTGAAGGTATCAAAAAAGCACCTGGAAAAGTTGGTGGCTTGATATCAGGAAAAACTGGTTTAGGCGCCCTTAATGCAATTGGTAAAGGTGCAAAGAACCTGCTTCCAGGCAGTGCAATGTTTGATAAGATGCGAGGCAATGCTAAACGTGCTAGTGCAAAACGGCAAGCAGCAGAAATGTCTCAACAAGCACAGGATAAGGGTGTAGATAAGTCAAAAGCGGATATGGCTGCACAACAATTTGCTGAAAATGAAAATGCAATGCATCAAAAAGAGCAAGACGACAAAATTAAATCAGCAAATCAATTCATGTCTGAAAACATGGGTGGCTTTGGACAAAAGAAACCATTTGAAAATGATGAAAATATTCCAGGAATTGGAGAATCGTTCAAAAATGGTCAATCTGATGGAAAAATTCCTGGAATTGGAGAATCATTCAAAAAAGGCCAAGCAGACCCACCAAAGAAAGGTGGAAAAGGCGGAGGAAAGAAAGGCAAGGCTAGAGAAGATGATGATGGCGATGATGAAAAGCAGGAAAAAGAACCTCCAAAACCAGAAAAACCACCAAAAGATGATGGTGGAGATGATTAGTTTTGTTTAGCAAAACAAAAGAAAAACAAAAAATACACGCAATTAAAGGAGAAAACAGATGGGAATAATAAATATGCTAATTAGCATGCCGAACATTTTGATGAAACTATTTTCATCTGTTTCTTTTGTTGCGAGTTGGATTGGTGATATAGGCTTTTCAATAATGAACTTTGCAACCAAAGTGTTCAGTTTTATTGGTGAAGTTTTATATGCCGTTTCAAAATGGATATTATATTTTGTAGATATATTATTCTTTTATATTCAACAATTAGCGGGCATGAACATGGACACATCTTCATTGAGTTCGCTAATGTCAAAAGATTCAGATATTGTGTTCAACTTTTTGCTTTCAAATAGTGACATGATATCTCAAATAATTCGTTCATTGCTTGGCATTTCGTTAATACTTATAATAGTGTTCACAATTGCCGCAATTATAAAAAGTCAATATGAATCATTAAAATCAGGCAAGGCTGCAAGCATTCATGAGTCAGTGACTGCTGGGTTTAAAGCAATTTTGTTTATGTTTTTAACACCAATAATTGCAATTATTGGTATTGTTGCTTCAAATCTTTTGTTAAAGTCACTTTATAATGCAACAAATGTTTCTGGAGCAGTGTCGTTAAGCACACAATTGTTTTCGGTTGCATCTGATTCATCAAATAGATACAGAAACTATGCGATGGGTGGAATGAGAATTCCAATAACCTATGATTTCACTGAACAAGAGGAAATTATTAGTTATTATCAACAACACGGAAGCACATCAAAAATGCAGGAATATTTGGTGTCTACAAACAATGCGATTTATGCAACACACCTTTTATTTAACGATAAAGCATTTGACTCTTTTGCAACATTAGATTCAAGTGTTGATGAGATGGAATCATATTATAAAGTGTATGACACCAGCACAACAAGAACATCACTTTCACAATACAAACGTATTAGAGCATATAGTGAAGAATACTTTGTAATGGCGGATGTTTTGAATTATGCGGTAACTTCTTCAGCATTTTTATATATGAAAACTATTGAAGAAGTTTTAACTTCAATTAGAAGATTGCCAGCAAGTGTAAATGAACAAATTTTCCAAGACATTGTAACTGAATACGGAATTGAGTTTTATAGTCAAAGCAATCTCAACACTCCAGTTTCAGACCCTTCATTAAACGCTCAATTGCCAGTATTTAGAGGTGGAAGTTGGGATGTTATTCGCTGGACAAATACTTATTTTTCAGCAAATGAAGAAGGTGAACCAATTGGAAGAAGGCAGATTCAATATAACCACGTAAGACGTATGACTGATGAAATTGAGGGCGCGGTTTATATTATGGCTGCCGAAACAACCGTTGAAGTTGATGGTGTTACATATTCATATTATATTCCATTATCAAGAGGCTACACTTCAGATACTGGAAAAGATTTTGAAAGTGAATATGTTGAAAGAAACAAAATTATTCCTGCAAAAGGTATATTTAATGCAAGTGGTTATCCAACTGCAATAAAACAATCAGATGATGCTTCAGAAGTATTGTTTTATAGAAATGACCTAAAACAAGTTACTATTGGAGAACATGGAAATATCATTAGTTCTGGATATGAACAAGAAGAGGAAGAAGGAGGCTTTTTTGAAAGAATTGTAAACTTCTTTAAAGATTTGTTTAACCCAGCAAAATGGTTACCGTTTTTAAATCTTAATACTGAAGAGGTTATGATATCTTATAGCAAGATTGCTGTTCAGTCAGGAAAATTGGCAAACGGTGAACTTCATATAGGGTATATGTTCTCGGATGGTTTAACGGCTCAAATTTCAGGAAATATGTATGGTCTTAAACTATACACACTTTATAACCCTGTAAAAATCAATTATTTGGTTTTAGTTGCAGGTGCATATTTGTTTGGCAAGATATGTTTCTTGTCTGTGTTTGCACTTGTTAAACGTGCCTATGATTTGCTTTTAATCATAATTTCATATCCTGCCACATTGGCAACAATGCCGATAGATAAAGGAAAGGCATATCAAAACTGGAATAGGCAGTTTATGCAAAAACTTTTAATAACCTATGGTTTACTTTTAGGTTTCAACTTTGTGCTGATGTTATTCCCAATAATTAGCACGATAAAATTCTTTACTCCTCAAGATTTGGCATTAAATGTTTCTGTTGCAAGATTCTCAAGAATCTTTTCAGCAGTAGGCATTTCAATTAATGCTCAAACAAACATCTTAAACTTATTATTCGCAATTTTGTTAGAACTTGTTGCATTCTCAATGCTCGAAGGAGCCGAGAAGGGTGATGGTATTTATCAAACAATTATGAATATTGTTAACCCAGGCGGACAAGATAGTTTGTATAATGAAAACCCAGGCGGTATGTTGCTTGGTTCAGTTCAAAAAGCCGGAATGACAGTTGCAACTGCTGTTAGCACCGTGACTGGTGCATTGACTGGCATTGTTGGAATGTTAACAAAACCTGCAAAAACAGCACTAGCCAAAAAGGTTAAACAAAACGCCCCTGGAAGTGCCATTATCAATGATGCTAAACAAAAAGGTAAAATGAAGGCGGCTCAAGCCCAAAAAGGAGACACGCAGGCTGCTTTAGCAGACCCTGACACCGATGCTGCTGGTGCAGAACAAGCAATGGCTGACCTTAACGCTGCTCAAAACGATGCCCTTGGAAAAGGTGGCGGAGATAAAGGCGGCGGTGGAGACAAAGGTGACGCAGCCGATAGTTCAAAGGAAGCACCAAAAGGCGGAGATGGCAAAGGTGATGACAAGAAAGGCGGAGACGACAAAAAAGACGATAAAAAGAAAGATGATAAAAAAGACGATAAGAAGGATGACAAGAAAAAAGAAGATAAGCCAAAAGGTGGCGGGGATAAGAAAGATTAGCCTTTATGCTAAAACAAAAGTAAAAATAAGACAAGGTTCGCCTTGTCTTTTTTTTTAGTGTATGTTAAAATTTAGTTGGAGTTATTATGATTATAGGATTTATTTTATCGGCGGTTATAATTGCACTTGACCAACTTACAAAATTTTTGATTTATGGAACTCCCGCAAGGTCAATTGTTGGCAATTTGTTGTGGTTTGAAAGTTCATTAAACACGGGTGTTGCCTTTAGTATGTTTGAAGGAATGAGTGTGGTGTTTATAATAACATCATTAGTTGCTTCAGCACTGTTTGTTTGGATTATTGTTTCAAAGAAGTTTTTTACCATGAAACTTGAAAAAGTTAGCGTGGGGTTAGTGTTGGGTGGAACATTATCAAATGTGCTTGATAGGTTGATTTTTGGCGGAGTTAGGGACTTTATTTACTTGAAATTTATAAATTTTGCGATTTTTAATATTGCAGACATGGCTATCACAATTGGTGCAATTATGCTTTGTGTATGCATTTTGATTTCATCGTTCAAAAGAAATGAACCTCAAAAACCAGAGGCTCAAAAGGAAGAGAAATGATTGAATTAAACTCAGAATTTATTGCAGAGGATTTAGAAGAAAAAACAAGATTAGATGTTTTGCTTGCAAATGAAACAGACTGGACAAGGTCACAAATAAAACTTCAAATTTCTGCGGGCAAAGTGCTTGTTAATGGAAAATCACAGAAGGCTGGATTTTTGATAAAAAATGGTGACGTTATAAAAATTTCATTTTCAAAAGATGTTCTTGAAATTAATGCAGAGGCTGAAAATATTCCTCTAGATATCGTTTATGAAGATGATGATTTTGCAATCATAAACAAACCGCAAGGGATGGTTGTTCATCCAGCACCAGGGGCTTATAACCACACTCTTGTTAATGCATTGTTATATTATTTTGAAAATTTAAGCGACAGTGGGGATAATATTAGACCAGGCATTGTGCATAGAATTGATAAAGACACGTCTGGGCTTTTAGTTGTAGCAAAAAATGATTTTGCCCATGCCTCACTTGCAGGTCAAATTGCAGAGCATTCATGCTTTAGGCACTATTTGGCTTTGCTAGAAGGAAATTTAAAACAAGACACAGGAACAGTTGAAACTTTTATTGCAAGAAATCCAAATGACAGAAAAACTATGGCGGTTTCAGAATCTGGAAAATGGGCAATAACGCACTATTTTGTAAAAGAAAGATATGGTGGCAACTGTTTGGTTGAATTTGTTTTAGAAACCGGCAGAACACACCAAATTCGGGTTCATTCAAAACATTTAGGCCATCCGATTGTTGGTGATAAGGCTTACGGAATCAAAAATCAAAAATTCAAATTAGACGGGCAACTTTTGCACGCATACAAACTAGAATTAACGCATCCAACAACAGGCAAAAGAATGAGTTTTGAGTGTGAACTTCCAGATTACTTTAAATCGGTTCTAAACAAATTAAAAAGTCAAAGATAACATTTGACATTAAAAAAATAAAATTATTATAATTAAATTAGGTAAAGAGGGGGAATTATTATGGCTGATAAGAAAAAAACTAAATCTACAACAACAACTTCAACAACCACAACAACAAAAAAACGTGCAATCGGGTTTGGAAGTTTAATGAGTTTGCTTGCTTTTGCTGCGGTTTGTTTTGGTGGTATTTCATTGCTTTTAATTAAAGTTTTGGCATGGATTGGTGTTTCTGCATCTGTTTGTGGAGCACTTCAAAAAATTGCTAACTGCTTGGGTTGGATTGTTCTTTGTGTGCTTTCATTTAATTATATTAGACACAGAAGAAAAATTTGGCTTTGGGTTGTCTGGGCAATTTCACTTGTTATGATTGTTATGTTCACAATTTTAATCTAAAGCAAATGCAAGGTGAGTTATGACTAAAAGAGATATTTTAAAAACATTAGACATTGCAAGCATGATTTCTATTTTCATTTCAACAATTTTGGTTTTTATTTATCAGTTTGTTGGTGAATATCAAGTTATTAGATTTGCAATTATCATGTATACAGCGACATTTTTGATTTTGACTGTGTTTTATTCATTAAAAACCTATTTCGTTTTCAAAAAAACACAAGAAGACGGACAAGTTATGTTTGAGTTGACAAAGTCTGAAAAAGGCTGGCTTATAACAAAAGTGGTGCTTTCAGCACTTGCATTTGTTTTTACAATGATAATATTGATTTTATACTAAAGATATGGCTGCTATAAAAAGCAGTCTTTTTTTGAGCATCGAATATTCATTGTGTGCATATAACCTTGACAAAATTATGAGATTTATTTAAAATAGATGTGTTAGTTATTTTTAAGGAGAAATATAATGACATATAAAATTGGTGAAAAAAAAGACGGAAAATTACTTGTAGAATTTAATCTTAATGCTGATGAATGGGAAGCAGAACTTCAAAAAGCATACGAACAAAACAAAGGAAAATACAAACTTGATGGTTTCAGACAAGGCAAAATTCCTAGAAAAGTTTTAGAAAAAACTTATGGCGAATTTATGTTTTATGAAGATGCTCTTTCAGCAGTTTGTGACAGAAGTTTCTTTGAAATGATTGAAAAAGAAACAGATATCCAAGCAGTTGATTATCCAGATATTTCAGTTCAAAACGTTGGAAAAGAAGGTGCTAGTTGGATTGCAACAATCACACTTTTGCCAGAAGTTGAACTTGGAAAATATGATGGTATTGAAATTGCAAAAGCAAAAGTTTCAGTTTCTGAAAAAGAAGTTGATGCAAAACTTAAAGATTTGCAAGAAAAACAAGCACGTTTTGTTGAAGTTAAAGACAGACCTGCAAAAATGGGCGACCTTGTAAACATTGATTTTGTTGGTTCTATGAACGGTGTTGCTTTTGAAGGTGGCAGTGCAAAAGATTTTGAACTTGAACTTGGTTCACATTCATTCATTGCTGGTTTTGAAGAACAAGTTGCAGGAATGAACATTGATGAACAAAAAGACTTGAACGTAACATTCCCAAAAGAATATCACGCAAAAGAACTTGCAGACAAACCAGCAGTTTTTGCAGTTAAACTTCTTGCAATTCGTGAAAAACAAGTTCCTGAAATCGATGATAAATTTGCTGCTGATGTTAGCGAATTTAACACTCTTGCTGAACTTAAAAAGGATACAAAAGAAAAAATCAAAGCAGAAAAAGAAGCATCTGCAGAAAGAGAACTTGAAGGCAAACTTATTGATGCAGTTGTTGCAAATGCAACTTGTGATGTTCCAAAATGCATGGTTACAAATCAAATCAATCGTGCAATTGAAGAAATGAAGAGAAGTTTGGCATCTCAAGGTATGTCTTATGAAATGTATTTGGCATACACTGGCATGACAGATGAAACTTTCAGAAAATCAAGAGAAGAAGAAACAGAAAAACAAATCAAAACAAGCCTTGTTTTAAGTGAAATTGTTAAGGCTGAAAATGTTAAAGCAGAAGATGCTGACATTGACGCTAAACTTGAAGAACTTGCTGGCAGAATGAACAAAACTGCAGAAGAACTTAAAAAGACAATGACAAATGAACAAAGAGCAGTTGTTTCTGATAACATTATCACAGAAAAAGTTATAAAACTTTTGAAAGAGAAGAATAATATTAAATAAGTTCATTTAGGAGCAAAATAATGTTAGAAAAAGATATGCTTATCCCTATGGTCGTTGAACAAACAAACCGTGGTGAAAGGTCTTATGATATTTATTCTAGACTTTTAGAAGATAGAATAATTTTCTTGAATGGTGAAATTAATGACCAAACCGCAAACCTTGTGATTGCACAACTTATTTATCTTGAAGGCAAAGACCCAGACAAAGATATAATGATGTATATCAATAGTCCTGGTGGAAGTGTTGTTGCTGGTATGGCAATTTTTGACACAATGAACTACATCAAATGTGATGTTTGCACTGTTTGTGTTGGGCTTGCTGCAAGCATGGCTGCAATATTACTTTCAAGTGGAACAAAGGGCAAACGTTTTGCGTTGCCAAATTCTGAAGTTATGATTCATCAACCTCTTGGTGGATATCAAGGTCAAGCGAGTGACATTAAAATTCATGCTGAACATATGATGAGAACTAGAAAACTTTTAAATAAAATATTGTCAGAAAATTCAGGCATGTCAATTGAAACAATCGAAAAAGACACTGACAGAGATAACTTTATGTCTGCCGAGGAAGCAAAAAAGTATGGTTTAATTGACAAAATCTATGCAAAAAGACAATAATTCGGTCAAGATATACAAAAGAATTTATGTTTTTTTGCATATCTTGATTTTTATTAAGGAGATATTATGGAAGATAACCAAATCCCAAACAGTCCAAGAAACAACAATTGCTCTTTTTGTGGCAGACCACGTGGGGCGTTCAAAGAGATTGTTGAAAACCCAACAGGTTCTGTTGGAATCTGTAACGATTGTATAAGAATTTGCAGAGATATATTGGATGCAGAAGAAAGAAAGAGAACAAAAGAAAAACCTTTTGATTTGCCAAATCCTGAAAGAATTAAAAAGGAACTTGACGAATATATAATTGGTCAAGACAAAGCAAAAGAAGTTTTGTCTGTTGCGGTTTATAATCACTACAAGAGAATTAACTATGTTATTTCAAAAAGACAGAAACAAGAAGAACAAACCGTTAAAGGCGAGGCTAAAACAAAAGTTTTTGAAGATGTTGACCTTGAAAAAAGCAACGTGTTAATGCTTGGACCAACTGGTTCAGGAAAAACTTTGATTGCAAAAACTCTTGCAAAAATTCTTGATGTTCCATTTGCTTCTGCTGATGCAACCACTTTAACAGAGGCTGGATATGTTGGTGATGATGTTGAAAACATTTTGTTAAAACTTATTCAAGCAGCAGATTATAATATCAAAAAAGCAGAAAAAGGCATTATCTATATTGATGAAATTGATAAAATTGCCAAAAAGAGTGAAAATGTTTCTATCACTAGAGATGTTTCTGGTGAGGGTGTTCAACAATCACTTTTAAAGATTTTAGAAAGCACAGTTGCTTCGGTTCCTCCACAAGGTGGAAGAAAACACCCAAATCAAGAGTGTTTGCAAATTGATACAACAAACATTTTGTTTATTTTGGGCGGTGCTTTTGTTGGTTTGGATGAAGTTATTAAAAAGAGAACAGAAAGTTCAACTTTGGGCTTTGGTGGTAATGTTAAAACTAAAGCGCAAATAAAAGAAGATGAATTGTTAGAAAAGGTTGAACCACATGACCTAATTAAGTATGGACTTATTCCTGAATTTATTGGTCGTGTTCCAATCACTGTTACTTTGAAAGAACTTGATGAAAAAGCATTAAAGAAAATTTTAACAGAACCAAGAAATGCTCTTGTTAAACAATACAAAAAATTGTTTGAGATTGATGGTGTTAAGTTAGAGTTTACAAATGAGGCGGTTCTTGCATTTGCCAAAAAGGCAATGGAATTAAAAACTGGTGCAAGAGGACTTCGAACCATATTGGAAGGTGTTATGCTTCCAGTTATGTATATGGCTCCAAGTAATAAAAACATACAGAAAATTGTTATGGATGTTGAATCTGCTGGCAGCACAAAAGTTGTTCCAACAATCATTGAAAAATCAAAAACAGAAGAGGTTGCTTCTGCTTAAAACTGCAAAATAGTTTAATATTTAACAAATTACTATCACTTTGTTTTGTTATGATAAAAACAAATTGATAGTAATTTTTTTGTAACTATTGATTTTTTTAAAGAAAGGTGTTAAAATATCAAGTGTTAAAAGATATTGTTATGTTAAAAGAACAGTGTATTTCTTTAATTAATTTGCAAAAAATGCAAAAATTTTAACAAAAACAATAAAAATTGGGGGTATTTTAATTATGAAAACGATAAAAAATGCAGTTTTTATCAAATCAGAGTCAGAATTAGAGAATTACAAAGGGTTTGATTTACCAGAAATTATTTTGCTTGGAAGAAGTAATGTTGGCAAGTCTAGTTTCATTAATATGCTTGCAAATAACTCAAAACTTGCAAAAGTTTCTGCAACACAAGGCAAAACAAAACTTGTAAATTTCTTTTTGTTTAACAAAGAATTTGTTCTTGTTGACCTTCCAGGTTACGGCTACGCTGAAACCAGCAAACTTGAACAACAACGTTGGGCAAAGATGATTGACACCTATCTTGAAACATCTCAAAGAATTGCTAATGCAATTTTAGTTGTTGATATTAGACACGTTCCAACAAATCAAGATGTTCAGATGTTAGAATACTTAACATTTGCAAATATTCCTGTTACAATAGTAGCAACAAAGTATGATAAGATTAAGAAAAGTGAAAGAAATAAAAAACTTTCAGACATCGCTGCAAAACTTAAAGTTGGTGTTGAAAACATTTACTTAATCAGTTCTGAAACTGCTTATGGAAAAGATAACATTGTAAGCAGAATTTATCAGTTTGTTGACGGAGTATAAAATGAAAATTTTTGCAATAAGTGATTTGCATTTGAGTAACAACTGTGACAAGCCAATGGATGTGTTTGGTGGCAATTGGGAAAACTATACCGAAAAAATCAAAACGAATTGGAAGGCAAATGTTTCAAACGAAGATTTGGTTTTGATTGCAGGTGACATTAGTTGGGCGATGAAACTTGAAGAAGTTTATGAAGACCTTAAATGGATTGATGAATTGCCTGGAACAAAAATAATGATAAAGGGCAATCACGAATATTGGTGGAAATCAATTTCTTCAGTTAGACAAATTTTGCCTGAATCAATAAAAGCAATTCAAAATGACGCCATTAAAATTGGTGACTATGTGATTTGTGGAACCCGTGGTTGGACAGTCCCTGAAAATGGAAAAGAACTTCCTGAAGAAGATTTAAAAATTTACAAACGAGAAGTTGAAAGACTTAAACTTACACTTGCTTTTGCAAAAAACTTAAAGCAAGAAAATGATAAACTTATTGCAATGATACATTTTCCACCATTTAATTCAGATAAAGAGCCTAGTGAGTTTACAAAACTTTTTGAAGAAGAAGGTGTGGATGTTGTAATTTTTGGACATATTCATGGTTATACAAATTGCGAACTTGTTAACAAAATTAATGGAATAACATATTATTTTACATCGTGTGACCATATTAAAAATAACCCTGTTTTAATTTATGAATAAAAAACACTCTTGAATTTCAAGAGTGTTTTTTTTGTTTAATTATTTCCTGGTTGTGGTTGTGAGTTTGATTTTTCTTTTTTTCTATCAGTTAAAACTTTGTTTAGTTTTGCTTGATAATCTTTCATTTGCTTTCCTTGTTGAACATAAACTTTATGACCATAGTCACTATCTTCAAAATTTGCAAGTGAGGTTTGTTGAAATTGTCCCATATATCCGTCAAACACTTCTATTGACCTCGCAAGGGAAGTTAAAATCTTTTCAATTTCTTCATTTGTGAAGAGGTTGCAATCAATTTCAACAACAGGGTCACCAGTGGTTATTGCTCTTGTGTAATCGCAGGTGAGCCAATAGAATTCTTCTGCTGGATAAAATTCATCCATAACGCCTGCGTGAAGCATTTGCTTGTAGGTGGTTGGTAGTAAAACTTTTGTAACTTTCATAATCTCTGGAGTGGTGTGGGTGAAATAGATGTCGTGGTTTCCAGGTTCTTTGTATGGGATTGCTTCAATTTGTTTATCTGTAAGCATAATATATCCTCCTAAATAACAAATTTATTATAACACATGGATGGAGATTCTTCAAGTGTTACTTTGTGACCACTTTTTTTAAAAATTTTAAGTCAAAATGACCAAAAATTTAAAATAAGTTAAAATTTTGGGATTTTTGACCACTTTTTAAATGCTGAAAATTTCGGCGTTTAGCGAGTTGTTAACAATATTGTTAATAACTTTGTTAAAAAAGTGGTCAAAAGTGGTTAAAAATCATTGCATTTTAATTTTTAAACAAATATAATAGATTTATAAACTTTAAAAGGGGGATAATCTATGCTTATTGGTTCATATAGACATTCAATTGATGCAAAAAAGCGTATGCGTATTCCTTCAAAGTTTAAAAATGAACTTGGCACAGATTGCATCATCACAAAAGGCAATAATAAAAACTTATTCATTTTTTCACAAGAACAGTTTTCAGGTCTTTATGAAAAAATGGTAAACTTGCCACTTTTTGATGAAGAAGCACAAAAGCCAGTTAGAAAATTCTTATCATCTGCATTTGAAGCCGAAGAAGATGGTCAAGGTCGTGTTTTATTATCAAAAGAACTTATCGCATTTGCTGGAATCACAAAAAATATTGTTTTTGTTGGTGTAGGCAATCGTGTTGAAATTTGGGCAGAAGAAGTTTGGGACAAAGAAAACAGTGACGATGAAAAGACTGATTTTAGTGTTTTGGCAAAATTTGGAGTGTAGGATATGATAGAGTTTTCACACATTCCTGTTTTGAAACAAGAAACCATTGATTTGCTTAATATTAGGGATGGTCTTGTTTATGTAGATGGGACTTTGGGTGGAGCAGGCCATTCAAAGGCAATTCAAGAAAAAGCACAAATAAAACTGCTTGTTGGTATCGACCAAGATGAAGAAGCACTTGCTTCTGCAAAACAAAATTTGAAAGATTATAATAATGTTGTTTATGTTCATGACAACTTCAGAAACATAGGCAGCATTTTAAGTTCACTTCAAATTGAAAAAGTTGATGGAATTTTGGTAGATATTGGGGTTAGTTCTTATCAAATCGATTGCGATGAACGTGGTTTTTCGTTCAAGAGAGATGCCAAACTTGATATGCGTATGGATACTTCAAAAACTTTTTCGGCATATCAATTGGTTAATGAATATTCAGAAGAAAACTTAACTAAAGTTATTCGTGAATATGGTGAAGAGAAATTTGCAAAAAGCATTGCAAGACACATTGTTAAAGCAAGAGAACAAAAACCTATCGAAACAACAAAAGAACTCGAAAACATTATATTGTCATCTGTTCCAAGATATAAAGGTCAAGATGGCAGAAGCAATGTGCAAAGAACATTTCAAGCACTTCGTATTGAAGTGAATGGTGAACTTGATGCACTTTCAGAGTTTTTAGAAAAAGCAACGGGCTATCTTAATGTTGGTGGTAGACTTGCCGTCATCTCATTCCATTCATTGGAAGATAGAATCGTAAAACAAAAATTCAAAGAACTTGCAACTGGTTGTGTTTGTCCGCCAGATTTTCCAATTTGTGTGTGCGGGCATAAAGCAAGTGTGAAGATAATCACAAAACATCCAGTAGAAGCAACTCAAGAAGAAATTAAAATCAATTCGCGTTCGGCTTGTGCCAAACTTCGAGTGGTTGAAAAAATATAAAAAGGAGGGTAAAAACTTATGTATGATGATGATTTGTTTAACATTTTAAATTCAATGAACTCAACAACAACTACAACTGAATCTGAACAAGAAAACATAACTTCATCAAGTTTTGGCCCTCAAACATACAATCCTTATTCAAGCGTTGATGACGACCCATATTCAGATGATTATTCGGTGCGTCCAAACTATGAAGAACAAAGAAGTTACAATTCTGTTAATCAAAACTACTCAGTTAATAGTGAACAAGATGAACAAAAAACATACATTGTTAATCAAATGGCAACACCTACAATCAAAAAGGATGAGCCAACCGTTAACTTAATTAAAAAAAGACAACGTATTGAACTTCAAGCCCGTATGAAAATTATGATTTCAATGTTTGCTGTTATTGTTGCAGCGTTAATATTTGCTATTGTTTGGAACTTTGTTTCAGTTAGCAAAATGAAGGCTACATTTGCGGGAAAACAACAAGAAATCACAGCACTTCAAGAAAGCATAATGGGGTTAAGAAATGAATATACTTCATTAAGTGACGATGAACAAATCAAAAACAAGGCAGAAAGTGAAGGCTATGTTGACCAAACAAGTGAAAACACAATCAAACTTGACCTTGAAGAGGTTTATGACGAACACGTTATAGCAGATTTGCCATCTAACTGGTTTAATGATGTTTGTGATTTTTTAAGCGGAATATTTAGTTAAAAACCCGAAATCTCAAACTTGCACAAAAGAATTTTTGTTAAGTTTGAGGTGGAAAATGGCAGTTAAATATAGTTCATATTCAATGATAAAAAGGTTGTTAGCATTAACCATGATAATAGCCTTTTTTTCTGTGTGCGTGATTTCAAGATTGTTTTATTTGCAAGTAATTGGAAATACATCAATTGTGAAAAAGGGTTTAACTGAATGGCTTAGAGATTTGCCACTTATTGCGACCCGTGGAAGCATAACTGACAGAAATGGTGTTGTTCTTGCATCAAGTTATACAACATATGATGTTTATGTTAGGCCGGCGGATGTTGAAGACCCGCTTATAGTTGCAAAGGTTTTATCTGAAAAACTTGAAGTTGATTTTGCTGGTGTTTATGAAAAAATTTCAAAACACTCATATAGCGAAATCAGGATTAAGCAAGACATTGAAAAATCTGTTGTTCAAGAAATTTTAAAAGAATTTCATAAGGGTATTTTTTTCACAACAAACACCGAGCGCAGTTATTCGTATGATTCGATGCTTTGTCAGATTTTGGGATTTGTGGGTAGTGACAACACTGGTCAAACGGGGCTGGAATCTTTTTATGACACATATTTAAAAGGCATTGATGGAGTTTCTTTGGTTGAGTCTGATTTAAAAGGAACAACGTTAGATGGTTCACTTACGTATTATGAAGATGCAATAAGTGGTCTTAATTTGTCACTTACTATAGACTTTCAAATTCAAAATGCTGTTGAAAATATTTTAAAAGAGGCAATGCAAACAACCTCAGCAAAATCAATTTCATGCTTGGTAACAAATCCGAGCACTGGTGAAATTTTAAGTGTTTGCACCTTGCCGTCTTATAATCTTAATGAAATCCCAAGAGATGATTTGCAAACATTAAATAGGCTTTCAAGGGCAACAACTATCGTTGACACGTTTGAACCAGGCTCAACATTCAAGCCCATCGTTACAGCAATTGCAATGCAGGAAGGCTTAACTTCAAAACATAGTTATTTTTATTGCGGTGGGTATAGGGTTATAAATGGTGTGAGAATAAGATGTTCAAGAAGGTCCGGACATGGAAGTCAGTCGTTAACGCAAGGTCTTATGAATAGTTGCAACTGTGTGTTTATGGATTTAATTGAAAAAATTGGCGTAAAGAAATTTTATGAATATTTAGATAAATTTGGTTTTACCTCTACGCTGGGATTAGATTTTCCTGGAGAGGTGACGGCGGTGTTAATGCCAATGCCTTCAGTGACGGCACCTGACCTTGCGAGAATGGGGTTTGGACAGACTATCGCATTGTCAGCACTTGAAATGGTTTCGGGATTGGCAACTGTGATTAACAATGGCTATGTGCTTGAACCGCATTTTATTAAAAATATTTCAACTGCTGGTGGTGACGTTATTTATTCAAGACAAAAAACAGTTAAAGATAAAGTCTTATCTGATGAAACCAGTCGAGTTATGAGGGAAATGCTTTTTGAGGTTGTTAATTCTGGTGGTGGAAAGTATGCAAAAGTGCAAGGATATCCAATTATAGGTGGAAAAACAGGAACCGCTCAAAAGTATGAAAATGGAGCAATTGCACAAGGAAAGTATATAGCATCGTTCATCGGATTTGCGCCTTATGATAACCCAGAATATTTAGTGTATGTGGTGGTTGATGAGCCACTAGGGGCTTATTATGGCGGTGTTGTTGCGGCACCTATTGCAAGCAAGATTTTTGAAAAAATATTCAAATTTAAAAATATTGGTGTTGTTGAAGAAAATATAACTAAAGAAACCTTTGAACTTCCAACATTTATTGGTTCAACTTTAACTGGTGCAGCAAGTGAAATTGCAGGACTTGGGCTTCAATATTTAACCCAAGGTGATGGTGATTATGTGACTGGTCAGGTGCCTGCGCCAGGTGCGGATGTTCAACAAGGAGATATTGTGCTTTTATTGTTTGAGTGAGGGGTTTTTATGAAATTGTTTTCATTATTAAAAAATATAAACTGCAGAATTAAAGGGAATACCGTTGTTGAGATAAAGGGATTGTATCATAAAGATTCAGAAGTTAAAGAAAACGGATTATTCTTTTGCTTGAGGGGAACAAGAGTTGATGGAAAGGAGTTTGTTCTTGGTGCGATAAAAAATGGTGCTGTTGCAATTGTAACTGAACAAGAAATTCAAAACCTATGTGGCATAACTCAAATTATTGTTAGAAATGCAAGAGAAACAATGAGTTTGATTGCTTGTAAATTTTATGGTAATCCCGCTAGCAAATTAAAAATTATAGGGGTGACGGGAACAAATGGAAAAACAACAATAACAAACATGATTTCAAGCGTGCTTGAAAGTGCTGGTAAAAAAACGGCAATAGTTGGAACAAACGGTGTGTTTTTTAAGGGCAAAAAATATGATTCAGGTATGACCACTCCAGACCCTATTGAACTTCAAAGATACTTTGCTCTTATGGTGAAAAGCAAAATAGAATATGTTTGCATGGAGGTGTCTGCTCATGCGATTAGTTTGCATAAAATTGATGGGATTTTGTTTGAACAAGTTGTGTTTTCAAATTTAACCGAAGACCATTTAGATTTCTTTAAAAATATGCAGAATTATTTTGATGTCAAGGCTAAACTTTTTAGCAAAAAATATGCTAAATTTGCCGTTATAAATATTGATGACGGCTACGGTGAATGGCTCCTTGATAGTATAAATATTCCATCGGTTGCGTATGCTATAAACAAAGATGCAGATGTTATTGCTTCGGATATTGTTTTAAAGGAGGGTAAGCAGTGTTTCATGTTAAACAATACCACTCCAATTTCAATGTGTATGATTGGAAAATTTAATATATCAAATGCGCTTGCATCCATTTGTGTTTTGAAAAATATTGGACTGAATGAGGTTGAAATTAGTAATGGATTTTGTCAAATGGAACCTGTTGAAGGCAGATTCAATTCGTTTATGATAAATGACAAGTTGGTTGTTGTTGACTACGCTCACACCCCAGATGGTTTAAAAAATGTAATTACATCTTGCAAAGAACTTGCGGGTCAAAATAAAGTGATTTCCGTGTTTGGTTGTGGAGGAAATAGAGAAATTCAAAAACGAAAAATTATGGGTGAGATTTCTTCAACACTTGCTGATTTTACATTTATAACATCTGATAATCCGAGGTTTGAAAAACGTGAAGATATTGCAAAAGATATAGAAAGTGGTATGAAAAATAATAACTATCAAATTGAACTTGATAGGTCGGTTGCAATCAAAAAAGCAATTCAATTTGCAGAAGTTGGTGATGTTGTTTTAATTGCAGGGAAAGGCGCGGAACCTTATATTGACGAAAATGGAACAAAAATACCTTATAGTGATTTGATTGAAGTTGAAAAGATTAGGAGAGGTTGATGAGTGATTTTAGTTTAATTTTAAAATGTTGCGTTTATTCTTTTTTGTTGACACTTGCGATTTCGCCATTTGTTATATCTTTTATAAAACGTGAAAAAGTCAAGCAGGTTATTTTGAATTATGTCGAATCTCATTCGGCAAAATCTGGAACTCCAACTATGGGTGGCATAATATTTTTGATATCAATAAGCATCGTGGCGTTTATATGTTTTGAGGGTTCTGCAAAGTTTGCAAAAGTATCCATTTTGATATTTTTAGCATATGGTCTTGTAGGTTTTTTGGATGATTTTATTAAATTTAAATTCAAGAGAAACCTTGGGCTAAAAGCATATCAAAAAATTATTTTTCAACTTTTGGTTTCGGTGTTTGTTGGTTTTTATGTATACAAAGCAAATCCCGTTGGAAGTGTATTAATTATTCCATTTACAACCTATCAGATAGATATTGGTTTTTGGATAATTCCGTTAGTGGCATTAATTTATTTGGCATCAACAAATGCTGTTAACTTAACAGATGGTCTTGATGGTCTTGCAAGTTCAACAACGTTGTCTTACATGGTTTCGTTTATTGCTTTGGTTTTTGTTTTGCTTACAACGGCGTTTGCGGGATTTAGTGAAATTCAGGCAGAGGAAATTAAAAATCTTGCAGTATTAGCAAGTGTGACAAGTGGAGCGATGCTATGCTTTTTGGTGTTTAACTGTTTTCCAGCAAAAATTTTTATGGGTGACACGGGGTCACTTGCGTTGGGCAGTTTAGTTGCAAGTGTTGCTGTATTTTCAAACCTAGGGCTATATATTCCAATTTTAGGGTTTATGTTTGTTGCGAGTGCAGTGTCAGTTATTTTGCAGGTGTCATACTATAAATTAACGAAAAAAAGAATATTTTTAATGGCACCTCTGCATCATCATTTTGAGCAAAAAGGAATACATGAAGTCCGCATTACAATATGTTATGCTTTAATAACATTTATAATTGGAGCAGTGGTTGTCGTTTTTAATATTTTCTAAAGGGGGAATATGAAAGCGTTAATTATTGGTTCAGGGGTTAGTGGAAGAAGTGCTTATGATTTTTTAAAAAATAAGGGGCATCAAGTTGAATTTGCAAAAGAAGAAGATTTAAAAACAATTACTTTTAAGCGAGATTATTTAGACAGACTATTTGAGGGTCTGTCTTTTATTGTGGTTAGCCCTGGGATTTCGCTAGAGGTGCCTTTGATAGTTGAAGCGAAAAAACGTCACATTAAACTTGTTGGTGAGTTTGACTTGGGCTCAAGTCAACTTAAGGGGGATGTTGTTGCTGTAACTGGAACAAATGGAAAAACAACAACGGTTTCTCTGATAAATTTTTTGTTGCAAGACTATCATGCAAATGTTTATCTTGGTGGCAATATTGGTGTGCCGGTTACAAGTTTTGCTGAAAAAACAAAACCGGAAGATATTTCTGTTTTAGAGTGTTCAAGTTTTCAACTTGAAACAGCCAAAAAATTCCATCCACATATTGCAGCAATTTTGAATTTTTCAGAAGACCATTTAAACAGGCACAAATCAATGATAAACTATATTAGATGTAAACAAAAAATAACGAGAAATCAAACACCAAAAGACTATCTTTTAATAAATGCCGATGATGAGATTTTGATGAATAATTTACCTAAAACGAAAGCGAAAATTTTTTATTTTAGCACAAAAACAAAAGTTGCAGGTTGTTATGTTAAAGGTTCAAGCATATATTTTAATGATAATCTTTTTGAAGAAAAATTGGTTTCAATTAAAAATTTAAAACTTGTTGGTGAGCATAATTTGTCTAATGTTTTGTGTGCAGTTTTGTCTATTTATCTTGAAACAAAAAATAAACATTTTTTTGAAGCACTTAAAGACTTTGAAGGTGTGGCTCACAGAATTGAGTTTGTAAAAAATGTTTGTGGCGTTTTGTTTTATAATGACAGCAAGGCTACAAATATTTCAAGCACAATGGTTGCCTTGAAAAGTTTTAAAAATGGGATTAATTTAATTTTAGGTGGCAGCGACAAAGGTTATAGTTTTGACGAATTATTTAAAAATTTGCCAAAAAATGTGAAAAATATCGCAATTTTTGGGCAAACAAAGCAGAAAATTGCAGATTCTGCAGAAAAATATAACTTTAAAAATTATTATATTTGTGAAAGTTTAAAAGCCTCAACCATGCTTTGTTATGAACTTGCCAAACCGAAAGAAGTTGTGTTGCTTTCTCCTGCGTGTGCAAGTTTTGATTGCTTTTCAAACTATGAAGAGCGTGGAAATTTTTTCAAAAAGATTGTTAAGGAATTAAGCGAAAATGAAAGTGATATCTTTAACATCAAAACAAAAACATAGGTTTAATTGGGCGTTATTTTTTATAATGATGGCACTAGCGGTTGTTGGGTGTGTGTTTGTTTATAGTGCCAGTTTTTATTCCGCCGAAATTTCTTATGGTGATAAATTTTTCTTTCTAAAAAAACAAATCATGGGTGTTGGTGTTGGACTTTTGTGTTATTTGTTTTTTGCTTTTTTTGATTATAAAAAATTAGAAAAATTAAAATGGTGGCTTACTGCACTTGCAATCGTTTTGTTGGCATTGGTTTTTGTTCCAGGAGTGGGACTTACAAATTATGGTGCTACAAGATGGATAAATTTGCGTGTAATAACTTTTCAACCATCAGAGATTGCAAAATTTGCTTTCATTGTGTTATCTGCAAGTTTGTTATCAAAAAGCACTGAAAAGGTTAAGTCTTTTGGAGGCATATTGCCGGTGCTTGTGGTTGGTGGAATTTATGCTGTGCTAATTATTTTAGAACCAAATATGTCTATCACTATTTGTATGGCGCTTTTGGTTGTTGTTATGCTTTTTATTGGTGGGGCAAAATTTAAACATTTTTTAATTTTGAGTGTGCCAGCGATTTTGCTTGTGATTTTATTAATTGCTATTGAGCCATACAGGTTAAAAAGATTAATCGCTTTTTTAGACCCGTTTGCTTCAAGTCAAAATGAGGGATTTCAGTTGGTGCAGTCATTGCTTGGAATTTCACTTGGTGGAATGTTTGGCACTGGGCTATTTCATTCAAGGCAAAAATATATGTTTTTGCCATTTGCAGAGTCTGACTTTATATTTTCAATCATTGCAGAAGAAACTGGTTTTGTTGGTTCATTGTTTGTTTTATTAATTTTTGTAATGTTGTTTTTATGTATAATAAAAGTTGCAAGAAATGCCGATTCAAAATTTGGCTGTTTGCTTGCATCAGGCATTGGTTCGCTAGTTTTGATTCAGGTATTGCTTAATATTTCAGTTGTTACAGGGCTAGTTCCACCAACGGGGCTTCCGCTTCCATTCATTTCTGCTGGTTCAACATCAATTATGATTTTTATGTCAATGATGGGTGTTGTGCAAAATGTGCACAAACAATCATAGTGATTATGATGTTGACAAATTTAAACTTTGAGTATAGAATAAGGCTATAAAACAAAAAAGGAGAAGGTTATGTTTAGTTCATTTATTTGGTGGCGTGATTAGTTAGCGTTCGCAAATCATTATGTTTTGTGAATGCTTTTTCGTGCGTCACAAAACATATAAATGGATTAGATATTTTAATATAAAATCTTAAATATAACCCGTTGGTATGTTTTGTTTATCAAAATAATCAACGGGTTTTTTATATGCAAAAAAAGGAGATTTTATATTATGAAAAAAGGATATTTTGGAAAATATGGTGGACGTTTTGTTTCACCAGAAGTAGAAAAAGAATTAAAAAACATAGAAGAAAATTATTATAAGTTAAAAAAGGATAAAAACTTTAATCAAGAATTAAAGGCACTTTATAAAACATTTTTAGGAAGACCAACACCTCTTTATTATTGTGAAAAACTAACCAAAATAATTGGTGGTGCAAAAATTTATTTAAAACGAGAAGATTTAAATTATACTGGTGCACACAAAATAAATCATTGTATTGGGGAGGCTTTACTTGCTAGATTTTTAGGCAAAAAGAAAATTATTGCAGAAACAGGCGCAGGACAACATGGTTTGGCTATTGCGACAGTTTGCGCGTTGATGGATTTGGAATGTGAGGTTCATATGGGTGAAGTTGACGTAAAAAAACAAAAAAGCAATGTTGAAAAAATGAAACTTTTGGGAGCAAAGATTGTTTGTGTGAAAAGTGGAAATGGAACACTAAAAGATGCGGTTGCAAGTGCGTTTAAGGCTTATGAAAGTGATTTAACAAATTCAATTTATTGCATAGGTTCAGTTGTTGGACCTCATCCGTTTCCAACGATTGTGAAAGATTTTCAAAGTGTGATTGGCGAAGAATCTAAAAAGCAAATTAAACAGATTGAAAACAGACTTCCAGACTATGTTGTGGCTTGTGTTGGTGGTGGTTCAAATGCCATGGGGATTTTTAGTGCATATCTTAACAACAAAGAGGTAAAACTTATTGGAGTTGAGGCACTCGGCAAAGGAGAATGTGTTGGTGAAAACTCTGCAACTATAAATTTTGGTTTAGACGAAATATATCAAGGGTTTAAAACAAAAGTGTTAAAAGATGAGTGTGGGGATGTTGCCGAAGCATACTCAATTGCAAGTGGATTAGATTATCCAGCGGTGGGTCCAGAACACGCGTATTTAAATGATATTGGAAGGGTTGATTATGTTTCAGTTGATGATAATGAGGCACTTAATGCCTTTCATGACCTAACAAGAATTGAAGGGATTATTCCAGCACTTGAGAGTTCCCATGCTGTTGCTTATGGAATGAAATTAGCGAAAACGCTTTCTAAAGATGAGATTGTGATGATAAATCTATCCGGCAGAGGTGATAAAGATGTTGAATTTGTTTTAGAATTTGAAAGAAAATAGGTCCGTAAACAATCGTTTTATGTGGTAAGAATCATAAAAATAAACATTAAAAATTCGACAATTTGTGATAATTTTTCTCATGATTGAATATCTTTGTAATAAGGGTATTTGGAGGAAAATTATGAATTATGTGATTGAAGGTGGAGAAAAACTTTTTGGAAAACTTGAAATTGATTCAGCAAAAAACGCAATACTTCCGATTATAGCAGCAACAATTATGTGCGATGAGGAATGTGTTATTAAAGATATTCCGCTTTATTTGGATGTTATTGAAATGGCTGCGATTTTAGAAAAATTAGGCAAAAAAGTAGCGTTTCAAAATGGGAGTCTTGTGATTTCTGGAACAATAAGCAGCACTTCAGTTATTATGGCGGAAACAAAAACACTGCGTTCAAGTATTTTTATGATGGGGTCTATACTTGCAAAATATCGAAAAGCAATTTTTACATATCCTGGAGGTTGTGATATTGGAAAAAGACCAATTGATATTCATCTTGCAGGGCTTCGAAAACTTGGCATTAAATTTACTTTTGCAAATGATTTAATTTATTCAGATGCAAGCAAAATCAGTGGGCAGGTTGTTGAACTTTCATTTCCAAGTGTTGGGGCAACTGAAAATATTATGATGGCAAGCACTCTTTGCACTGGTGAGATAACTGTGATAAAAAACTGTGCTCGTGAGCCTGAAATTGTTGACCTTGCTCGATTTATAAATTCCATGGGAGGCAAGGTTTTTGGTGCAGGATATGAAACAATTGTTATATACGGTGTATCAAAACTTCATGGAACAGAGTATAAGTGTATTGCTGACCGAATTGCTTGTGGAACCTATTTAATTGCTGGTGCAATGTGTGGTGGAAAGATAGAACTAACAGGCATTAATCCAAATTTTTTATTGCCACTGATTGTTTTTTTGCGTAATTCTGGTTGCAACATTGATTTGTTTAGTGATAGAATAATTCTAGAAAACTTTTCAAGGTTAAAGTCTGTTCAAAAAATAGAAACACAGACATACCCTGGTTTTCCTACAGACTTGCAGTCACCAATGCTTGTGATGCAAACCGTGTCGAAAGGCACTTCAATTATTCACGAAACGGTTTTTGAATCTAGATTTAAAGTGGTTAACGAACTTTTGAAAATGGGTGCAAAAATCAATGTGAGTGAGAGGTATGCAACTGTTGTTGGTGTTCCTAAATTAAAGCCTGCAAATGTGACTTGTCCAGACCTTAGAGGAGGTGCTGGTCTTGTGCTTGCGGGGCTTGTTGCAAAGGGAAAAACTGAAGTTGGTGAAATTTTTCACGTGGAAAGAGGGTATTATAAACTAGATGAAAACCTTAAAAGTTTGGGAGCAAAAATAGACAAGGTAGAATAGATTTATGCAAAAATCACGAAAGAAATTTTGGATAGTTTTTAGTTGTGTTTGTGCTGGTATTATTGCACTTTGCGGAATTTTTGCTTTTATGACAAGGCTTAAAACTGTCACTGTTGAATTTAGAACAAGACTTGCCCAAAATGAAACTGTTTTAGCAGAAGGTATTTTGGATAAGGTTTTAGATAGTGGTGATTTTGACTATGGAAAAACGGTTTTGTTTATGAATTTTGAAGACAATATTCAAAACATTGAAAAAAGCAATCCTTATGTTAAAGTTGAGCAAGTTGTAAGGCATTTTCCTAATATTGCAAGAGTGTATATTTCCGAACGTGTTCCAATGTATCGAATTCAAGATATTGAAGCCGATAACAAATGGTATATTTTGGATGAAGATTTCAAGGTGTTGGATGTTTGCACAGGTGATTTAAAATCTAAAAATTATGGAAATTCTTCATATTATGATAAAACTATTGAAATCACACCAGACAGCATAACAATTTCGTCTTATATTGGTGAATTTGTAAATGACAACACAGACCGTGGTTTTTTGAACACGATTGCAAGTGGAGTAAAAACAAGAGCAAGTGTTATTTCGATTGTTAAGTCAGTGAAAATTGAAAAGAAAAGTGACACTTATGAGTTTACTTTAACAATGAAAAATTCTGGAATCAATAATGATGACGGCTGTGAAATTGTTATAGTAGGTGAGCAAAACTTAAAACAAAAGGTTCTTGCGGGTGTTTCATGTTTTTGTGACGAAACGGAAAACAAGGAAACATTTGACCTTTCAACTAAAAAAATAACCATTGAACAAGTTGATGGAGTTTTGAAAGGGGTTATGTCAAATAAATAAAGCAGAGAGTATCTCTGCTTTTTTGTTTCAATAAAAAGGCATTATTTCGCACATAATTTAGTAATACGCATTTTTTTTATTTGACATAAATTTGTTATATGAATATACTTAAAATATCATAGAAGTATTGTCGAAAAAAGGATTCAAAATGAAAGAAAGCACAGCGATTTTGGATATAGGTTCGTCAACAGTTGTTGCACTTGTTGGTGAACATGGAGTTAATGGCACCTTTAAAATTTGTGGAAAAGGTGACATTTCTTATGCTGGTTTTCAAAATTCAGAATTTTTGGAACCGGAAAGTTTGAAACTTGTTATTGGAACAGCAATTTCTAATGCGGAAATCACATCAGATTCAAAGATAACAGAGGTTTATGTGGGGGTTCCGGGAGAGTTTTGCTCTTGCGTAACAAAGTCAGTTAATCTCAAATTTCCAAAGGTGAAGAAAATTACTCAATTTGATGTTGACAATATTTATAAAACAGGCAACACTTTTGAAACTGACCCAGAGTTCACTGTGATAAACAAGTCTGTTGTTTACTATGAAGTTGATAGCATGAAAAGGGTGATTGACCCAGTTTCTTTGAAGGCTAAAAGCATTACAGGAAACATCTCTTACATTTTGGCACAAAGAGAATTTATTAAAATTATCAAAAAGATTTGTTCTGATTTAAGAATTGAAATTAAAGGATTTATTTCTGCAAACCTTGCCGAATGTTTGTATTTGTTTGAGCCTAGTGTTCGTGACAAGTATGCTCTTTTGGTTGACGTTGGTTACATCACAACAAGTGTCGCTCTTTGCAGAGGCAATGCACTTTTGTATTTAAGCAGTTTTTCACTTGGTGGTGGATACATTACATCAGACCTTTCAGAATGTTTGCATATTTCATTTAGTGAGGCTGAAAGGCTTAAACACAAGGTTGTTTTGGGCTGGAATGCAAGTCAATCAGACACTTATGAAATTGAAGGCGATGAGATAATTCAAACCTATTCTGCAAAAGCAACAAATGAAATTGTTTCTGATAGAATTGAAATGATTTGTGAATATATTCAAAAATGTTTGGACAATTGTGCGTATGACTTGCCAGACTTTTTGCAGATTAATGTAACAGGTGGCGGGTTCAACTTTATTCGTGGTGTAAAAAGTGTGCTTTCTAAAAAATTGAAAAGAAACATTGCAATCATTTCACCAAACCTTCCAAATGTTAACAGACCTGACTATTCTTCAGAAGTTGGTCTTTTAAATATGGTTTTAAACTATGAATATATGCTAGAGGCTATTTTAGAAAAAAAATAAATGAGGTAAATTATGGAAATTAACAACATTACACCTATTTGTAAAATTTTAGTAATTGGCGTTGGTGGTGGTGGATGCAATGCTGTCAACAGAATGGTGGCATCAGGGCTTAAAAGTGCCTCATTTATTGCTGCCAACACAGATAAACAAGCGTTGATGATGAGCAAAGCATCAGTTCAAATTCAACTTGGTGAAAAACTCACCAAGGGTCTTGGTGCGGGCGCAGACCCAGAAATTGGAAGAAAAGCGGCAGAAGAAAGCCGTGCTCAAATTTGTGAAAAACTTCGTGGGGTTGACCTTGTGTTTATCACCGCTGGTATGGGTGGTGGAACAGGCACAGGTGCTGCTCCTGTTATTGCAAGCATTGCTAGAGAAATGGGTATTTTAACTATTGCAGTAGTTACAAAGCCATTTGAATTTGAAGGCAGAACAAGACTTGCAAATGCAGAACTTGGTATTAAAAATTTAAGCAAATGTGTTGATACTTTGGTTGTGATTCCAAATGACAGGCTTTTGTCAATTGCGCCAAAGGGCACATCTATTGTTGACGCATTCAAATATGCCGATGAAGTGTTGCGTCAAGGCATTCAAGGTATTTCTGACCTTATTGCAACACCATCTCTTATTAACCTTGACTTTGCAGATGTTAGAACTGTTATGAAAAATAGAGGTCTTGCACACATGGGCATTGGTGAAGGCAAAGGTGAAAAAAGAAATGAAATTGCTGTTCGTCAAGCAATTGCAAGTCCACTTTTAGAAACTTCAATCAATGGAGCAAAAGCAGTTATCATTAATGTTAAAGGTGGTTTTGATTTAACTTTGGAAGAAGTTAATGATGCTGTAACTATGATTAAAGAAGTTGTTTCGCCAGAAGCAAATACAATTTTTGGTGCAACAATTGATGAAAACTATAATGAAACAATGGTTGTTACTATTGTTGCAACTGGTTTTGAAGGAAGCAGATTTGAAAATGCAACTGCTAGTGGTGCTCAAAAACTCAATTTAATGGGTCAAGGAGTAAGTTCACAAGTTTCAAAACCTCAAGAAATGGGCAATTTTGATAGAAGCAAATATAATCAATATGTTGCTGGAAAACCAGCGATGCCATCACTTTTTGAACGTCAAAGCAATCCATCTGACTATCAAAACATGAAAAACTTAAATCAAAGTTTGGGTTCTGTTTCATTGGGTGTGCAATCATCTCAACCAGAACAAAAGAAAGAACCATACACAAATGTAGATTTATGGAATAAATTAAACACATCTTCAGTTCAACAACCACAACAACCAACTCAAAGAGGTGGTTTGTCAGAGTCTGAACTTGACAAAAAGTATGGTCTTACAGGAATGCAAAACAATGCGGGAATGGTTCATCAAGAACAAAGACCTGCAGGACAATCAAACTTAAATTCAAACATTAGGGTTGATGATGCAGACATTCCACCATTCTTAAGAAGAAAGTTTAATAAATAAAACAAACGAGCATATCGCTCGTTTTTTTGTTGGCAAAATTAATAAAATGTTATAAAATTATAACAAATATATTTTAATAACAGTTATAAATAAAAACAATGGGTTAATTACGTTCTTTTTTGTTCTGCGACCCGTTTTTGTTGACAACATTTTCTCATTTTTTTATACTTGAGTGTAAGGTGGTAATTATATGAAAAAATTTTTAGAAGTATCAAAAAAACCATTAGTAATTGCTATTATTGCTTCAATTTTATACTTGATAGATGCTTTGATTGGTGGGTTGTTTGTTGATGGTGGCTCATTTATGTGGGTTGCTTTTGCAGTTTGGACTGTGTTTTTTGGTTCATCGGTTTCAGATAGAATTAGAGGTTTGATTGGTATTATTATAGGTTTTGTTTCTGCAATTGTGATGATGCTTATTACAAACTCATTTAATCTTAATTTGCACACAATTAGCATAAGTTGTTTACTTGGCGTATTTTTAATCAACTTTCTTGTTATGTATCTTGAAAAAACTGAAAGGTTTTGGACAAACTCAGTTACTGGTGTGTTTGTTGGAATTATGCTTACATTCAGCGGACTTGGCTGTGGGTTTAGCCCAGTTTCGAGTGTTAAAGAAGGTGCTATCATGCTTGCAATAATTGGAATTTATTCAATTTTTGGAATGCTTTGTGGATACTTTTCTTTGTTTTTTACAAGAAAAAAAGAAACTATTTCAGCAGAAAAAGAATAGTTTATATTAAAAGAGTTATTGAAGGATAGATTGATGAGTTATTTAGATAATTTTAGATATTGGCGTGATAGTGAATTTTTTGATGAAGAAACAAGAAGTGAACTTAAATTGTTAGATGAAAAGCAAAATAAAAAAGAAATTGAGGATAGGTTTTATAAGGACCTAGAATTTGGAACTGCGGGACTTCGTGGTATTATGGGTGTTGGTTCTAACAGAATGAATAAATACACCGTTGGCAAAACTACGGTTGGTTTTGCTAATTATTTGATGTCACGATATGGAAGTGATGCGTGCTTGACACGTGGCGTTGTTATTGCTTATGACACACGAAACAACAGCAAATATTTTGCAGGTATTGCAGCAGATGTTTTTAGTGCGATGGGGGTTAAAGTTCACTTCTGCAAAGAAACTAGTCCAATTCCAGTTTTAAGTTTTACTGTCAGAAGTCTTAACGCTGTTGCGGGGGTTGTTATCACTGCAAGTCATAATCCAAGAGAATATAATGGATATAAACTTTATGATGAGTTTGGTTGCCAACTCGTTCCAAAAGTGGCTAAAGATGTTGCTGTTTTTGTTAATGATGTTTCTGATTATTCAATAATAAATTTTAGTAGAAATCAAGAATTAATAGAGATTGTTGATTTGACAGATGAGTTTGTTTCAGAAATTTTGAAAGAAAGCAGGGTTAGTGACAAACAAGCAAAAGAAAACCTTAAAGTAGTTTACACGCCAATTCATGGTAGTGGATTTGTCCCTGTTTGCAAGGCACTAAAAAAAGACGGTTTTGTTAATGTTAGCATTGTTGAAGAACAGGCAAAACCAAATGGAGATTTTCCAACAGTTTCGGCTCCTAATCCAGAGCGTAGAGATGCTCTTGAAATGGGCATTGCAAAGGCAGAAACTGTGAATGCAGATATTGTTCTTGGAACTGACCCAGATGCGGATAGAGTTGGTATTGCAGTTAAAACTAACCAAGGTTTTAAGTTGCTTAATGGAAATCAAATAGCGGCACTATTAATTGATTTTTTAATTTCAAAATTAGACCAAAAAAACACCCCAAAACCTGTCATTATAAAAACTGTTGTTTCCTCTGACTTGTGTGATGAAATGGCTCGCAAAAACGATATTTTACTTCTTTCTGTTTTAACTGGGTTTAAGTATATTGGCGAAAAGATGAATCTTTTTGAAAATGCAATCAAAACAGGTGATAATAATTACAATTATAATTATTTGTTTGGATTTGAAGAGTCTTATGGATATCTTGTTGGAGATCATGCAAGAGATAAGGATGCTGTGGTTGCAAGTATGCTTCTTTGTGAGGTTGCGGCTGAGGCAAAAGCCAATGGAAAAACTCTTGTGGATAAATTAAATGATATTTATAAAGAGTATGGTTATTATTTGGATGCTCAAGACACAGTGGTATTGAAGGGAAAAGATGGTCTTGAAAAAATGGCTGAAATGATGAAAATTCTTAGAGAAACACAATCTCCATTTAAGGGAACGCTTAAGGTTGTTGATTACAGCAAACCAGTGCTACAAGATGAAGGTTTTGAAGAGTTGCCATCATCTGATGTGTTAAAATTTATTCTTGAAGATGGCTCTTGGGTTGCTGTTAGACCTTCTGGAACAGAACCAAAAATTAAAATTTATTATAGCGTAAAAGCAGATAGTGAAAATGAGGCATCTAAAAAAATAAAAGAATATCAAAAAATGATAAAATTAAAATTAGGTTTATAAGACAAGGATTAATCCTTGTCTTTTTCTTTTGTCAAAATTCTTTTCAAAACATAAAAAGCAGACTTTTTAATAAATAAAATGTCATCAAAAATTTTACGCAAAAAATATATTGCTAATTATAATAGTGGCATGGTTGATTTAATAAATATATTTATTTCAAGTTTTGTTTTAGATTTTTCAAGTGGTGTTTTAGTTAAAAAAATTTTCAAACTTTCACCAAGTTTTGTTTATTTATTTTTACTTCAAATTTTTAATATTTCAACGGTTGTTGTGTATGTGTTTTGTGCTATAAAATTTTATGAATTTTTATTGTTTAAATTGATTGCAAATTTAATAATTTGTGTGCTTGTTACGGACTCATTTAAATTTTTTGACGTGTTTAAATTATGGTTTTTTGATTTAATAATTATGTTCTCGTTGTATGGTTTTTCGATATTTATAACAGAGTTTTTTAGAGCGGTGATAGAAAGCGGGTTTCGTCAAAAAACCGCAAAAAACATTAATTTTATTATAATAATTGGCGTTTTTCTTTATTTTGTTGCAATATTTTGCTTTTTTTGTAAACTTTCAAAACAAAAAACGTTTAATAATTATTTGGCAAAGGTGTCATTTTTGTTATATGGAAAGCATATAGAAATTACAGGACTTTTAGATAGTGGAAATAGTTTAATTGATTTGAAAACAAATAAACCAGTGATTGTTATTTCGTCAAATTCTTTAAGAAAATATTTTATGAATTTTGACTTTGAAAATGTTTTGGAAAGTGGTTTTTGTTGTCGGTCAATTCGTTGTGAATCTGCTGGTGGAAGTGTTTTTCAAATGCCAATTGTTAGCATTGATAATGTGTGTGTAAAACAAGGCGAAATTAAAAAAGAAATTAAGTGTATGTTAGGCATAGTAAATCAAAAATTTTATGACGAAAAAAAATATGACTGTTTGATTCATCGAGATTTTATTTAGGAGATGTTTTTTATGTTTAAAAAAATTAGAAACTTTTTCAAAAGAATATTTGCTTCAAAACATTATGTTTTTTATATTGCAAATGGCACTGAAATTTTGCCAGAAAAACTTTCTTCGGAAGAAGAATTTGCTTTGGTTGAAAAAATGAAACAAGGGTCACTTGAGGCAAAAAATCAACTCATTGAGCGAAACTTAAGGCTTGTTGTTTATACTGCTCAAAAGTTTGAAAATACAAACGTCAACATTGAAGATTTGATTAGTATCGGAACAATTGGTTTAATAAAAGCAGTTGGTTCTTTTGATAATTTAAAAAATATCAAACTTGCGACATTTGCATCACGCTGTATTGAAAATGAAATTTTGATGCATTTAAGAAAGGTGTCAAAGTTAAAAAGAGAAGTGTCTTTAGATGAACCATTGAATACAGATGCTGAAGGTAATGAACTTTGCATTTCAGATATATTAAGCAGTGAAGATGATGAGGTTTCAAAAAACATGGACAAGCAAGATGAATCATCAAATTTAAAAGAAGTTTTGTGTGGACTTTCTGAAAAAGAAAAAGAGATAATGTGTATGCGATATGGTTTGTATGGAAAATCTGAAATGACTCAAAAAGAGGTTGCGGATTTTTTTGATATATCGCAGTCATATATCTCTAGGATAGAAAAGAAAATTTTGGATAAAATGAAAATTGAAATTTTGAAACTTGCATAAACAAACTAACCGCTAACATTTTGTTTTATTTCTTTTAAAGCGTCTTTTTCAAGTCTTGACACTTGTGCTTGACTAATTCCAATGGTGTCTGAAATTTCCATTTGAGTTTTTCCAACATAATATCTTAAAAACAAAATTTGTTGCTCACGTTTTCCAAGAGATTTTAATGCTTGTTTCAAAACAGTTTTTTCAATAATTTTGTCATCGGTTGTTGTGTCTTTTATTTGGTCCATAATAAGCATGGTGTCGCCATTATCGTGAAATACTGTGTCGTATAATGAAAGAGGTTCACTTATTGCATCCATAGCATCAGAGATTTGCTTTTCAGGGATTCCTGTTTCTTTTGCTATTTCTTCAACTGTTGCGTCTTTGTTTGTAGTATGCAAAATTTTTTCCTTTGCTTGAAGTGCTTTATATGCAATATCGCGAATACTTCTGGTTACTTTTAGGCTGTTGCTGTCGCGAAGATATTTTCGGATTTCACCAATAATCATTGGAACGGCATAAGTGGAAAATTTTACACCGACTGATGTGTTAAAGTTGTCTATAGATTTTATTAATCCAATAATGCCGACTTGAAAAATATCATCGGCGTTATTTTTGTTTGCAGAAAACCTTTGAACAATTGAAAGAACAAGACGCATATTAAACATAACAAACTCATCGCGTGCAAGTTTGTCTCCGGATTTAATCTTATCCATAAGTTCAACAAGTTTGTCGTTGTTGCACTTTGGAAGTGTTGATGTGTCAATGCCACAAATTACAACTTTGTTTGCCATGTATTTGCTCCTTATTGATTTATCTTTTGCAAAAACAATCTTTTTTATTCAGTCATGTGTTACAACTTGTAATTTTGGAATATAATTAAGTATGGAAGTATCGTTTTCTGAATTAAAAGAAAAGGAAATAGTTAATGTTTGTGATGGCAAAAAACTTGGGAGAATTATCGATATTTTATTTGATAATTCAACAGGTGTTGTAAAAGGGGTTATAGTTCCTGGAGAAAAGAAGTTGTTTAGAAAAAGCGAAGATATATTTGTCCCGCTAGAAAAACTAAAAAAAATTGGTGACGATGTTATTTTGGTGAGTCTTCAGATTGGTGGAGTTAAAGGATATTTAGGTCAAGATTACAATTTGCAAAATTATGCAATGCAAAACAGTTATCAAGATGTTAATTATATGGACCGGAATAGAAAAAGTTATAAATACACTCAAAATATTCCAGGACAGGAAAAAAGTTTGTCTTATGTGAGATATAAACGAATCGATAAGAAAAAATATAAATAACTTGCAATGTAGCGCAAAAATGTGTATTATAAACTCAGAGGAAAAAGTTTATGAAATGTGTTTATTGTGGCTCTGAAGAAAGCAAGGTAACCGATTCAAGAGCGTGTGAAGAATTGAATGCTATAAGAAGACGAAGAGAATGTCTTGGATGTGGAAGAAGATTTAATACTTATGAAACAATCGAAGTTTTGCCAGTTATGGTTGTTAAAAGCAATGGTAATAGAGAAAGATTTTCAACAACAAAACTAAAAAGTGGAATTGTTAAGTCTTGTGAAAAAAGACCTGTTTCTGTGGCTGATATAGATAAACTTGTATCAGAAATTGAAAAGAAAGTTTACAACTCTCTTGAGGAAGAAGTTTCATCAAAAGTGATTGGTGAATATGTTATGGAAGGTCTTAAAGGGTTGGATGAAGTTTCATATATTAGATTTGCTTCGGTCTATAAAAAGTTTAAAGATATCACAACATTCTTTGATTTTGTAAATGAATTTGAAGCAATGTTAAAAGAACAGCAAGTTGATGATAAAAACACTGAATCTGCTGAAGAAGAAAAAGTTATTAGAAAATATAAAAAGAAGTAAGAAAAAGAACTCGTTTTAGAGTTCTTTTTTTATTGCAACAACAATAAAATTTATTATGAATGAAATATGTTTGACTGATTTAAAAAAAGGTGGTGGATTTAAAATAATAAAGATAGATATAAAAGAAAAAGATTTAAATGCCCAACTAAAAAACTTAGGATTTGAAGTTGGTGAAAACATAAAACTCTTAAATTGGAACTTTGGCAAAAAGTCTTATTTGGTAAAAGTTATGGGTGTGAATTATGCCATCGATAAAATGATAGCGGAAAGGATACTTGGCAGTGAATGAAATAATTTTAATAGGGAATCCAAATTCGGGAAAGACCACATTGTTTAACACTTTAACAAAAAGTAATGAACGTGTTAGCAATTGGCATGGAGTGACCGTTGGTGTAAAAAGTAAAGAGTTTCTTAATAATGATGAGTTTGTTTTGATAACGGATGTTCCGGGGGTGTATTCACTAGATGGATATTCAAACGAAGAGAAGATTGCTTGTGAATACCTAAACAAACATAAAGAATCTTTAATTGTGAATATTTGTGATGCTAACAACTTGAAGCGTGCATTAAAATTAACCATGGAATTAGTTAGTGGTGGATTTAATATAGTTGTGGCTGTAAATATGTGTAATGAGGTTGAAGGTGTTGATTATTGCAAATTAGGAAAATATTTAGGTGTTCAATTTATAGAGATTGATGCAAGAAATAACAATGGTATAACAAACTTAAAAAATGTAATAAGTAATAATTATAAGCATAAAAAACCGCAAAAAAACAACAAAACACATAAAATAAATGGTGATATTGAAAATATTTTAGATAATATTACAAATAATGGCTTGGTTAATCCATATCGTATAACAGATAAAATAGATAAAGTGATTTTAAATAAATTTATATTCATACCACTGTTTTTATCCATAATTTTTGGTGTGTTTTATTTTACATTTGGCGTTGTTGGAAGCGTTATTTCTAATGCATTTATTCAAATATTTACTAATATTGTAAATAAAATGCAGAAAATAATTTTATGCACAAATATTACAAATGGAATAAAATATTTGATATGTGACGGTGTTTTAGATTCATTTTTATCGGTTATATCGTTTTTGCCACAAGTGGCACTTCTTATGTTCTTTTTTAATATTCTTGAAGATACTGGTATGATGTCGAGATTCGCATATATGTTTGATGGCTATCTAAAAACAGTTGGGCTTACAGGGAAATCTTTATTTAGTTTGTTTTTAGGTTATGGATGCACCACATCGGCCATTGTGACCACTAGAAACTTGGAAAATAAAAAACTTCGACAAAGGACTGCGATGTTGTTGCCATTTATTCCATGTAGCGCAAAGGTCCCTGTGTTTTTGGTTATATCTTCATTGTTTTTTGATAAATATAAATATTTGTATGTTTTTTTATTGTATCTATTTTCTATAGTTTTGACATTTATTTATGCTTTTGTTTTAAAGAAAATTATACCATCAGCAAATGATATGTTTATATTGGAAATGCCCAAATATAGAATTCCAAAATTAAAAAAGGTATTTTATGACACATGGGGTGTTGTTAAAGATTTTGTTATTAAAGTTGGAACTTTGATTTTATTTTTTGGTGTGCTAGTTTGGGTGTTGCAAAATTTTTCTACTAGTTTTAGATTTTTAAATGGTGAAAATTTTGAGCAATCCTTGCTGTATGTTATTTCAAGTTTTATTTCGCCAGTTTTTAAATTTATTGGACTCGATAATGTTGGTGTTGTTTGTGCATTGATTCTTGGACTTATTGCTAAAGAGTTGATTGTTGTTGGACTTGCAGTTATAAATGGTGTTGGAGGTTCTTTGTCGTTACTTTCACAATCTTTAATTTCAAGTGCTTCAGTTTGTTCATTTACTCCGACTTCTTCTGTTGTTTTTCTGGTATTTATTTTAATTTATTCGCCATGTATATCCGCTCTTGCCACACTAAAAAATGAACTAGGAATTAAAACGGCTTTTTTGGTTTGTGTGTTGCAATTTATTTTTGCATATGCAGTTTCATTTATTGTTTATAAATTATTAAGCGTGTTTAGTTTTGGAAGTTTGCTTGCTTGTGT
The DNA here is from genome assembly GCA_045594425.1 of Clostridia bacterium. GTDB lineage: Bacteria > Bacillota > Clostridia > Christensenellales > UBA1242 > RGIG1681. The sequence continues at coordinate 20,847 of JAZNYK010000014.1, read as the reverse complement.
TTTTGTTGTTGATATATTGGTTTTGTTTGTGTTAAAATTAAAGAAGAAAAAACAATGTAGAGGCAACTGTTATGAATGTGGAAAAATTTCATGCCATTAAACAAGAAAAAGTTTCGATAGCAATTTCAAAAAAATATCCGTCAATCTCATATTCTTTAATTCAAAAACTTTTCAGGAATAAAGATATAAAGATAAATGGCTCTAGGATTAGCAAAGATATTGTTTTAAATGTTGGTGATGAAGTTTGTTTTTTTGTAAAAAATGATGTAATAAAAAAAATTAAAATTGTCTATGATGATGATAATATTGTTGTTGTGTTCAAGCACAGGGGTGTTGAAACTGTTTCTGAAGAGTCTGAAGATTTACTGACAATGGTATCAAATCATCTTGGTAAAAAATGTTTTGCGGTTCATAGATTAGATAGAAATACCGAAGGTCTTGTTACTTTTGCAAAAAATGAAATGGCAAAAAAAGAACTTGATGTTGCTTTTAAAAATCGAACTATAGAAAAATATTATTTGGCACTTGTTTATGGGTTGTTTGGAAAAAAACAGGATAATATGGTTGCATACCTAAAAAAAGATTCAGCCAAATCACTTGTTTATATTTCAGACAAAGAGCAAAAGGGTTTTGAAAAAATTCAAACAAATTATAAGGTAATTCATGAATTTGAAAATTCATCAATAGTTGAGGTTGAGTTGGTAACGGGAAAAACTCATCAAATTAGAGCCCATTTTTCACATATTGGTCATTTTGTTGTAGGTGATGAAAAATATGGCGATTCAAATATTAATAAATTATTTATGAAAAGATACCAGTGTTTGTGTGCATATAAAATTGTGTTTCATTTTGATAATGGTGAATTATCTTATTTGAATGGAAAAGAAATTTGTTTAGACAAATCAAAAATTGATTTTTGTCAAAATATGTTATAAAAAGAATAACTCCTTTACATACTAATTGTAAAGGAGGTTTTTTATGTCAATTAGTTTGATTATTATATGGGTTTTAATTTTGCTTGTTATGTTTGGTGCTGGACAAAGAATTTTGGATAGTTTGCGGTTAAGTGATAAAGAGGTATTAATTATTTTAATTTTGATTTGTGTTGGATTACTGATTCCTCCAATTTGGATTGGGTCTTATTTTTGTTTTTCGATTGGGGGATTTTTAATTCCATTTACATTGTCTGTATATTTACTTATATCTTGTGGATGGTCAAGAGACTTGCTTCGTTCTTTCATTGGAACAATATTGGTTGCTGGAATTATTTATGCCCTTGAGTGGATTCTTCCAGCAGACCCAGAAGATGTTTTGATTGATAATATGTTTGTGTATGGTGTTGTTGCTGGTGTGGTTGCTTATGTTCTTGGCAGAAGCAGAAGAAATGCTTTTGTGTCATGTTTGTTTGGTGTTGTCCTTGCGCAATTGATTCAGTGGGTAATCAATATGGCTAGTGGGACCCCATCGATTTTAGGATTGGGTGTTGGTGGTGCATTTGGTATTTATGTTGTTGCAATTGTGATATCGGTAGCGGTTAGTGAATTTCTTGGAAGGTGTTTTGAATGTGCTTCAAAAGATAAGGAAGAAAAGGTATTTAATTTTGAAACACACACCTATGATTCTGAAAAAAATGGAAAGATATCAGCGAATGAAAATACTAAAGTTGATGATATTAATAAAGATAAAAACTGCAAAATATTACCAAAAATAGCAAAAAATACACAAAAACAATCAAAAAACAATGGAAATATGCAAAAAATGGCAAAGGAGAATAAATAATGAAAAGATTAAAATTTATTCTTTTGGCTTTGGTTTTTGGTGTTAGTGTTTTTTCTGGAAATTATTTTGGTGAAGTTGTTTTTGCTGCTGACACTAACAAAAATTATTACACTGTATATGAAGATAACACAAAAACAAAAGTTTTATTTTTAAAAGGTGAAGATGTTTCAAATGGTGATAAGTATTTGTCTGGTGATAATAAACTTTATGAAATTGAAAGTGTTGATGACACAAACAAAACTGCAATAGCGAAATTTTTAAAAGACGAAAAACTACCAACTTATAATGTGAAATCAAAATCTGAATCAAACGCCGCAAGTGCTGCTTCAAACAAAAAGGTTGGTGTCTATCACACCCATAATGATGAATCTTATTTCACGCCAGACGGCGTTGATTCTGTTTACGGCAAGGGTGGTATTCATGATGTCGGCAAGGCTTTTGTTCAAAACTTAAATCAACTTGGAATAACAGCAGTTTATAGAGAAGATTTGCATTTGCCACACAACTCTGGTGCTTACACCAGAAGTCAAGTTACAGCGAGTGCGTTGTTAAATGAAGGCGTTGACGCTATTTTTGATTTGCATCGCGATTCAACAAAACGTGATTATTACTTAACGAAGGTTAATGGTAAACAAATGAGTTCTGTTAGAATGGTTATTGGTGCATCAAGTGCAAATTATGAAGAGAATAAAAATTTTGCTTATTCAATAAAAGGCTATGCAGATTCTGCATACCCTGGTCTTATTAAAGATATTTATATTGGCAAAGGAAACTACAATCAGCAACTTTCAAGCAAAGCAATGTTATTTGAAATGGGTTGTGAAAATATCGAAAAAGATTTGGTTTTAAATTCTACTGAATATCTGGCAAAAACCATTGATGTTGTTTTGTATGGAAGTGATGGTGCAAGTGATTTGTCACTAAACGATGTTTCACTTGTTGGTGATAATGGAAGTGAATCTGTTATATCAGGACTAGTAAACTCAAAAGGGCAGAAGAGTGTAAATTCAAATAATACACTTTGGGTGGTTCTTGGAGTGTTTGGTGTTTTGGGTGTAACGCTTACACTTGTGTTAATTTTTTCAAAAACAGCCAGATATAAGGTTGGAAGATTTTTTTCAGAAATGTTCGCAGGCATTTTCGGAAAGAAAAAATCAAATGGATAAAGAAGGGTTAATCCCTTCTTTTTATGCGCATCTGCTAGAAACATTAGTGTTTATGTTAATTTTTCTTTTTAGCATCATTTATTAATCTTCTTGCAAAAAATGCTGGGTTCGGTTATAATTACAATGTAGGAGAATGTTATGAAAGAACCTTTAGTTGCTATTGTTGGCAGACCTAATGTAGGAAAATCAACATTGTTTAATCGTATTGTAGGAAGACGTGTTTCTATTGTGAATGATGAACCTGGTGTTACTCGTGATAGAATTTTTGCTCACGCAACTTGGCTTGACAATAATTTTACGCTTGTTGACACTGGTGGTTTAGATTTTGAAAAAGATGATGAAATTTCAGTTAACATTGTTAAGCAAGCAAAACTTGCAATTGAAATGGCAGATGTAACCTTATTTGTTGTTGATGGTATGGCTGGGTTAACATCTCAAGACCATGAAGTTATTCAGGTTTTAAGAAAGTCTAGAAAAAAGATTATCTTGGTTGTTAATAAAATTGATAATTATGACGAATCATTATCATATGAGTATTATGAACTAGGGTTGGGTGAACCATTTTTAGTTTCGTCTATTCACGGCAAGGGTGTTGGTGATTTGCTTGATAAGGTTGTTTCATATTTTGACAAAGACCTTTTGAAAAATGAAGCAGATGATGTTATCAAGATTGCAATTGTTGGAAAACCAAATGCGGGAAAATCTAGCCTTATTAATAGATTGGTTGGTGAAGAACGTGTTATTGTTTCTAGCATTGCTGGAACAACTCGTGATGCTGTTGATATTCCATTTAAATATAACAAGAAAAAATATTCTTTGATTGATACCGCTGGTATGCGTAAAAAGAAAAAGATTGAGGATAAAACAGTTGAAAGATATTCAATAATCAGAACGCTTGATTCTATCAGACACGCAGATGTTGTTGTTTTGGTTATTGATGTAACAACTGAAATTTCTGACCAAGACTTAAAGATTGCAGGGTTTATTGATGAACAAAATAAACCTTCTATTGTAGTTCTTAATAAATGGGATTTAATTGAAAAAGACACAAACACAATGAAAAAATTTGAAGATAAACTTGCGGGTGAACTTGCATTTATGTCTTACTTTAAATCGGTTTATTTGTCAGCACTCACTGGCAAAAGAACAGAAAAACTTATGCCTGCAATTGAAGAAGTTTATCAAAATGCAAGAAAACAAATTTCTGCTGGTGCTCTTAATGATGTGTTGCAAGATGCCTACACAATCAACGCACCAACATACAAAAAGAACAAACAACTTCGCATTTTCTATGCAACTCAAACAGGAGCGGTTCCTCCGACATTTGTGCTTTTTGTTAATGATGTTAACCTTATGACGGATAATTATTTGAGATATCTTGAAAATAATATTAGAAAAGCATTTGACTTTACTGGAACTCCAATAAGAATCACAATGAAATGCAAGAAAGAAGAAGATTTATAGTTTATAGGAGAGTTTATGATTTGGTGGCAAGTTGTTTTGGTTGTTATCTTTTCGTATTTATGTGGAAACATTTCATTTGCAAGAATGATTTCTAAATCAAAGAAAGATGACATTACAAAACTTGGGAGTGGAAACCCTGGAACGACAAATATATTAAGAAACTATGGTTTGAAATTTGGTGTTTTAAACCTTGCTCTTGATATGTTTAAAGGGTTTGTTCCTGCAATTATTTGTTATTATTTATTTGGAAAAGATTATGTTATGCTTTACATTGCAGGCATTTCAAGTATGCTTGGTCATATTTATCCTGTTTTGTTTAAGTTTAAGGGTGGCAAAGGCATTGCAACAATGCTTGGAATGTTTTTGGCTGCCAATCCAATTGCAACATTAATTTCAATTTTTGTTGGTGCAGTTATTTGGGCTATTTTTGAATATGGCTCTGTGGTGAGTTTTTTGTGTATAACAGCACTTACCGTAATTGAAGGTATTAGGGCAAAAATGAATTTAGGTGTAACTGATAGAAAAATTATTTGCTTGATTTTGTTTGCAATATTTATTTTTACTTGGTATGCTCATAGAAAAAATATTGAACGTTTGCTTCTTGGAAAAGAAAGTAAGGCTAGTTTGATAAAAAAGACAAAAAAGAAATTGAAATCTAAAACAATTTAGGAGAGATTATGAAAACTACAAAAATTTTATTAAACATAATGTCTGTGATTTGCTTTATTTATGGTGCGTTTTATTTATTTTCATTAGTATTTATTCCGGTTGCGGTTTATTGTTTTTTGGCGGGCAAAAGATTTTCATACAAAGCAGAACATTTATATGACACTTTCACGGTTACAAACCAAACACTAAAAAATTATACAATATTTGTTTGTATTGCTTGTTTTCCTTTAGGCTTACTTGCACTTATTCCTTATTATTTGATTGTTAGCAATAATGTTAAGATTTCTGGATTTAAAGTATCTTCCAATGACGATGTTGCAAGTCAAGAAGTTGATGTTCAAGATGTAAAGCAAGAATCAGTTAAACAAGAAGAAGTTAAAACAGAAGTTGAAAAACAACCGGAAGAAGTTAAGGAATCTGTTGAAACAGAAGAAGAAAAACTTGAGAAATTTAAGAAACTTGAAAACTTTAAAGAAAAGGGAATTATTACTGAAGAAGAACTTGAAATGGCTCGTGAGCAATTGTTTGGAAAGAAAAATAAATAAAAAGAAAAAGTTGAACTGTTAGTTCAACTTTTTTTGACTGAAAAATTTTGTTTTTATTATGAATTTTGGGGTTGAATAATTTTCCACTTATATATTATATAAAAAGAAATGCATAAGTGAGTGCCATGTGTTATAATTTAATTGTCTGAAGGAGTTGGCTATGGAAAATAGTTTTGGCAAATTTTTAAAACAAAAAAGACAAGAAAAAAAATTGACACAAAAAGACTTGGCAAAATCTTTATTTGTGTCTGAGTCTACTGTAAGCAAATGGGAAAAAGATGTTGCGCATCCTGATATTACATTGCTTCCAAAATTGTCTGAATTGTTGGATGTTACTGAACATGAACTTATAACAGCAAGTGTTGATAAACAAACGAGAACGGAAAAAGTTCAAGCAAAGAAATGGCGAATGGTTTCGACTTCTTGGGATATGTTTTTTTATATTTCATATACAATTGCATTGCTAGTGTGTTTTATCTGCAATTTAGCAATAGATAGAACATTATCTTGGTTTTGGATTGTTTTGTCTGCATTGATATTAGCATTTTCCTTTACAAATCTTCCGAAATTGATTAAAAAGCATAAATTGATTTTATTGCCGCTTTTAATGTATTTATCGCTATGCTTGCTTTTGGGAGTTTGTTGTATTTACACAAATGGTCATTGGTTTTTAGTTTCGGCAATTTCGGTTTTGTTTGGGATGGTTGTTATATTTATGCCGATTTATATTTCAAAGTATAATATTTTTTCTAGAGTTAAAAACTATAATGATTTTTTATCAATAGCAATTGATTTTATAGTTTTAAATATTCTTCTTTGTGTGATAAATGTGTATACCGCACAAAACAATTATTCTTCTAATGTTTATTGGTATTTTAAAATTGCCTTGCCTATAGTTGTTGATGTTTATTTGTTTTTGAATTTATTATTAAGTGTAAGATTTTTAAAAGTAAACAGGTTTTTAAAGACAAGTATTATTTTATTTTTAATTGATGTTGTGTATTTGATTATTCCATTTTTAAAGGTTGATAATTATAATGTTCAGCAAGAGATAAATCAAACGAATATATTTAAAGCGAATTTTCTAAATTGGAATATTGAATCTACAATTGAGAATAATATTCATTGCATTATATTTTTAACGTTAATAAGCATTTCGGTTATATTAATTATAATTGGTATAATTCGTTGGTTGAAGAACAAAAATAAAAACTGAAAGAAAAACTTTATCTATTTTAGATAAAGTTTTTTATTTTGTTGATGTAATATTGAAAATAAGTTAATCATATATATTTTGTAGAAACACAAAGTGGAGGATATATGAATAACTTTGATATATATAACGATATTGCAAAGCGAACTGGTGGAGATATTTATGTTGGTGTTGTTGGTCCTGTTAGAACAGGAAAGTCTACATTTATTTCCAAGTTTATGCAATCGTCAATTTTAGATAATATTTCAAATGACTATGAAAAACAAAGAACAATTGATGAAATGCCTCAATCAGGTGCGGGAAAAACCGTGATGACTATGCAACCAAAATTTGTTCCAAGTGAGGCTGTTTCGGTAGATTTTGGTAAAGATGTTTCTGCAAGGGTTAGACTTGTTGATTGTGTGGGGTATGCTATTGAAGGGGCAAATGGGTTTATGGATGGCGATGCACCTCGCATGGTGAAAACCTTGTGGAGCGAAGAAGAAATGCCTTTTGAACAGGCTGCGGAAATTGGAACTCACAAAGTTATTTCGGAGCATTCAACAATTGCTGTGCTTGTTACAACAGATGGAACTATTGCGGACATTCCAAGGGATAGTTATGTTAAGGCTGAAGAGCGTGTTGTTGATGAACTTAAAGCAAATAACAAGCCATTTGTTATTGTTTTAAATTCAAGGATGCCTGGAGTTGTTCAAACAGTTGAACTTGCTGAATCTTTAAAACAAAAATATAACATCCCAGTTATTCCTATGGATGTTTCGAAAATGGACTTGGATGAAATCACCAATATCATAAGAATGATTTTAATGGAATTTCCTGTAACTGAAATTAACTTTAAACTTCCAAAATGGATAATGTCACTGCCTTATGAAGATGAGTTTATTCAAGAAATTTTAAATGAAGTTAAAGAATATTCTTCGAAAATTTATAAGATGAGTGACTATCAAAATTTACTTGAAATGTTTGCTGAAAATCAAGATGTAAAAACAGTTTCGGTTGAAAAATTAAATATGTCAAATGGCGAAATTGATATTGCGATTCCAGTTGATGAAGGATTGTATTACAAAACCATAAGCAAAGAATGTGGGGTTGATATTAATGATGATTGTTCTTTGATGGTTTATCTAAAAGAACTTGTAAGGGCAAAGGCAGAATATGATAAAATTAAGACTGCATTAGATATGGTTAAAGAAACCGGTTATGGAGTGGTTAATCCATCTATTGAAGACCTTGAATTACAGGAACCAGAAATTATTACAAAAAATGGAAGTTCTAGCATCAAGTTGAAAGCAACCGCACCAAGTTTGCATATTATGCGAGTAGATGTCAATTCAGAGGTTTGTCCTGCGGTGGGAAATATTGAACAAAGCGGATCACTTGTTTCTTATATGATGAATGAATTTGAAAATAACAAACAAGACATATGGAATAAAAATATGTTTGGAAAGCCAATGAATGAACTTGTTAAGGATTCAATTGACTCCAAAATAGCAGGGCTTCCTGAAGAAGTTCAAACTAAAATGAGAAAAACACTTACCAAAATAGTAAATGAACGAAAGGGTGGGGTGATTTGTATTTTATTATAAATAGCATTAAAAAGTGGTAAAATTTAATCATTTTACCACTTTTTTGCGTTTTTATTTTTCATTATATTGTTTTATTATGTTTGAATAGTTGTATTGAGAACTTATTGCTTGGTTTTGTTCAAGCATTGCATCTCTGCCCATAGACCACATTGAAAGTAAACCATAGTTGTTTTTTGACGCATCGTCAAGCACTGTTTGAGCCATTGCTAAAGTGAATGTTGGATACAAATTACTTTCATATCCAATTGAAAAGGTTGCACCGGTTTTTAAATAGGCTTGGTCATCTGAAAGGATGAAACCATAGTCCGCATAAATTTCTTTCATTTGTTTTATAGAGTTGGTTATTGCTCTGACTGATGCTGTTCCATAATCTTCATTTTCATAAACTCCAGTTCCGTAACACATTGTCATTGAATTGATAATTGCAATATCAACGTCTGCATCTAAATATGCTTTTATAATATTGATTTGTTTATCTTGCCATCCGCTAGGCATGATTGGAATAGTTAATGTGATTTCGACATTAGTTTCATTTTGAAGTTTTTTAATTGCTTTTGCGTTAATGATGTTTTGGGATTGGTCTTGATTTGATTCTTCAATGTCTAGGTCTAAACGTTTTACCTTATAAAGGTCGACTATTTCTTTATAGAAATTGAATAATTTATCTTCGTTTTGAGTGACGACCCATGGTGCTGCACCAAGTTGTCCGCCAATTGAAATTGTGTAGTCGCCACCTTTGTCACGCAAACTTTGAAGTGATTGCAAAATTCCTTTATATTGTAAGTTATTTGGATTTGCATTTCCAAGAGAGTAATATCCGCCCCAGCCCCAGCGAATATTTCCTTCTGAATCGAGTGGGGTGGTTGTGTCTGGTTGAATGAATCCGAGGTTGAAATATTTAAAACCACTTTCGTCACTTAATTTGCCGAGATTTGGGGCTCCGTTAATGCTATACGCACTCGCTGTGTCAACCCAAGATGACATATCAATATAAGGTGCTGCAAGTCTGGTTGGCCATCCACTTTTTGATGTTTTGTTTGGGTTAGTTAGCAGATTATGTGTTATTGTTGGAAGTGTTAAAATTAAAATAAATGATAAAACAAAAATTGCTGCAAGGCTTGAAAAAATTGGAATGTAACGCTTTTTAAAAGGCGTTAAGTTTTGAAAAAAATATCTCATGAGCACCTCGAAAGTTTTTATATGGTTAGTTTGTGAATAATTAAAACATTTATACAATATTGATTAGTTTTTATTTTATAACCAATATTTATTTAATATATGTTTGACATCTTTGATTTTGCTCATTAAAATTATAATTGAGGTTAAATAAAATGATTATAATGTTTGTTAGGCACGCTGAGGCAAAAAATAATAAACTTACAAAGTTTGGAAAAGAACAACTTAAGATGGTTATGAGGGAAAATGAAACTTTTGAATTTTCAAAACTTTATTGTTCTCCAGTTAACAGATGTCTTGAAACTGCAAGTGTTTTTCAGGAAAAACATGGGCTTGAAATAGAAGTTCTTGAAGGAATCCGTGATAGACAATTATTAAAAACAAAGGAACCTCAAAATGCGGATGAACAAGAATGGTATGATAATTATTTAAATCCAATGTTTTCGCATGAAAATCCTGAAGGTTGCAAAGAATATTTGTCTAGAAATTTTCTGCAGTTTAAAAAAATAATTGATAAACATATTGATAAAAATGAAAATATTATTTTGGTTGCACATAGTGGAACTTTTTATGCTTTGATGGCTTACATTAATGGAATTTATAAAAACAAAAACATCAATTGGTATAGACTTGGAACCTGTGGAAAAGTTTACATTGAAATTAACGAAAGGATATAATTATGCAGCAAATTTTTTACAATGCAAAAGTTCATACATTTGTTGAAAGTGGTTTTGAGGCGGATGCATTTTTGGTTAATGATGGTTCAATTGTTTTGGTTGGCTCAAAAGATGAAGTTTTTGAACTTAAGCGAGATGATGTAAAGTTGATTGATTTAAAAGGCAAGGAGGTTTATCCAGCATTTTTTAGCATTGACACAAGCATTTATTCGATGATTGAATCAAATTTAAGAAAGTCTAAAAAAGAAAAGAATTTAGAAGATAACACTGAAGTTGATGAAAATTACGAAAAGTTTAATAATTTTGAGATTTATAAAAAAGAATTTTTAAAAATCCAAAAACAGTTTTTGAATGTAGGAATTACTACTATTCAAGAATTATATGTAACAGGCAAGGAGTTTGTTTTTTGGAAAAAACTATCAGAAGCAAATTTGCTTGAGTTGGACGTCATTGCTTATATTGATATAAAAAACGCAAAAGAGGTGATGGATAACAATTGCAGAACATATCGAAAATATAAAAATCATTTCAGGCTTGGTGGTTATTCACTTGCAATTGATGGAAATATTTTGGATATAAAAGCGTGGCTAAAGAAACCATATAAGCATGAAGGTGGCTATGTAGGGTTTTCAGAATATTATGATGAACAGTTATCATTTTTAATAAAAACAGCACTTGAAGAAAAAAAACAATTGGTTGTTGAAACCAATGGTGATAAAGCGGTTGAGCAGTTTTTAAGAGTGTTTGAAGAAGTTGTAAAAAAAGAAAAAGTTGAAGATAATTTTAAGCCAATTGCATTAAAGTGTAATATTCTAAACAAAAAACAATTATTAAAAATGCAGGAACTTCAAATATCTCCTTCATTTCAATTTGATGACCTTATTTCACATAAAAAAGAACTGAGAAAAATGTTGGGTAGAGTCAGAACAAGTAAGTTGAAACCAATTGCTGTTTTGAAAAATCAAAACATGACATTTTTGCTTCAAAGTGAAAGAAATGAAATTGTCGCTCCATTTGAACTTGCAAAAAGTATTTCTACAGAAAATGTTAGTGTCCTTTCAAACAAGCAAAAAATTGGTTTTGATGATGCTTTAAAAGTGTTGATATTAAATTCGGCAAAATCCCTGTTTGACCAAGAACAAAAGGGAACAATTGAGAATGGAAAAAATGCGACTTTTGTTCTGGTGGAAGATAACAAAGTTTTAGAAACTTATATAATGGGTGAAAAAAAATAGGATGAAAAAATCATCCTATTTTTTTGTTGAAGATAAGTTGTTTGAATAATTGACTTTTATATTAGTTATTGAAGATACTTTATAAGTTGTGTTGTCTTTTGCTGTGTGAGCAAGTGTGTTTGTTTTTGAAAAATCAATATTTTGAAAGCCAGCAGATGTAATGCTGTAGTTATCATCTGAATCTTTGTATACAAAGCAGGTATACACCTCTGTTGTTTCATATAATAATTCAATATCAAATTCAAGAGTGCTTGATGATGTTATTGAATTAAAACGAGTGTTGCTATCAAATGATTCAGAATTGTTAAAAATATAAAACAAAAACTTGTTTGTTGTTGGAATTGCATTATCGAAAGAGATTTCAGATAATATATAATTTTCAAAATTATCAATGTTATTCCAGTTGGTGTTGTTAGGTGCGTTTTGATAAATCACAATCCCAACAAAAGATTGGCTTGTTGTGTTTTGGTTATTTGTTGAATTATTTGTTGAACATCCAACGAGTGTTACAATAGAAAACATAAATAACAAACAGGCGTTTAGAAGTTTGTAAATTTTATTCATATTTATTTTATCCTTAGTGTTTGTGGTTGGTTGTTAGACCACATAAGGATATAATAAATTAAAAGTAGAAAAATGTCAAATTATGTCGAATTAGTCGATAGGTATGTAATAGAACAACAGGTCAATTTGTTTTCCGCCGGCAAACTCAAATATTCTTTGCATCGTTTTGTTTGGTTTGCCAGTTGCACAAGAAATTAAAACGGCATCCTTATTTCTTTGTTTTAAAGCGTGAAATAATTTTAAGAAAACACCATGTTTTCTATACTCTTTTTCAACGTGTGCTTGAGAAACCCAAACAACAACACCATCATCAGCCCAATACATTTTTGAATATAAAATCATGCCAATAGGTTTGTCATCGGCAAGGGCAACCAGGCATTTAAATTTAGGGTTTGATGTAAAATAATCTTTGTCTAAATTTTTTGCGAAGTCACTTTCGTGTGAAACTTCGTTAATATTATTAATTTCAGCGTTTGCTTTTAGCAGGTATTCTTTATGCTCTTTTTTTGCGTTTACAATTTTTATTTTCATGTGTGTATCCTTTCTGATTTGCATTTAAAAACTGCAAAAAGTAATTAAATGCAATGAAAATTTGTTTCAATATTAAAAATATCACAAATATTTTGCAGTTTTATAAATCTATTCTTAATGTTGTGTTAATGTTATAGAAACCATTATTTTTATAAAATTTTATTGTATTTTCATTTCCTGCAGATGCGGTAACAAAGACTCGTTTTGCATTATTATGCTTGCACCAATCTAAAAATGAGTTTACAAGTTTTGTTCCTATTCCAAATTTTCTATATTTCTCTTTTACAAACATATTGTTTAACTCGGCGGTTAAACCTTCATAATAAGATAGGGTATTGTCGTTATAAATTGAGCCAGCAAGATATGCAATTGGTGAGTTGTTGGTTTCGGCAATTATAACAAATTGATTTTCAATTAAGTCTGAAAAATATTCTTCAGAGTCTTTGCTTTTCGCCCAATCTTTAATGTAATAATCAAACTTGTTTTCTATTTCATAATCAAATAATTCACCATTTAAACCTTGTATTGTTTTCAAATCGTTTAATGTTGCAGTTCTAATCTTTATATCCATAAATTTTTCCTCTAAACACATTATATCATACATGGCAAATTAAGTTAATAATTTTGTTACAAATAAACATATAGGTTAAAGTATTTTTATAAATTTTGTGATATAATGAAATGGTAGGAGATTTAAGTTTATGAGTGAATATTATGATAAGTTAGACAATTTAAGAAAAGATTATTTTAAGGTGTTGTCACCAGAATTTCCAGAATGGCTTTTTGATTATATAGACACAAAAGAAATGCAAAGGCTCTCTGGAATAAGTATGCTTTGTGGAACTGACTATTCAAAGATTTATGACTACATTTCTTTTAATTCAACTCTTGACCATAGCGTTGGTGTGGCACTGATGATTTGGAATTTTACTAAAGATAAAAAACAAACCTTAGCAGGGTTGTTTCATGATATAGCAACACCAACATTTAAACATTGCATCGACTTTATGAATGGCGATTCTGAACATCAAGAATCCACAGAAGAAAGGACAGAACTTATTATTAGAAATTCGTCAAAAATAATGTCATTGCTTAAACGTGATGGTATTGAGGTTAGTGAGATTTGTGATTATCATATTTATCCAATTGCAGATAATGATACACCAAGGTTAAGTGCGGACAGGTTTGAGTATACTTTTTCAAATGGATTGTTTTTATATGGTGCGTGGAGTTTAGAAGAAATAAAAAGATTCTATCAAGACATTGTTGTTTTGAAAAATGAAGATGACATTGATGAATTGGGATTTAAGACTGTTGAAATTTGTAAAGATTTCTTACTCTCAATACTTCCGGTTTTTGCAAACTATGACAGTGATGCAAATCGAACTGTTATGCAATTTTATGCCGACATAGTTAAAAGTTTGAATGTTAAAGGATTTATTTCTATTGATGATTTGTATCAAATGTCTGAAGCCGATGTAAATAATTTGATTTTAACTTGTGGGGATGAATACTTAAAAGCAGCATTTGTCAATTTTCAAAATGCAACAAGTGTTTTTGGGTGTGAAGAACTTGTTGAAGGAAAATATTGTATAAGTGTTAAAGGAAAGAAGAGGTATATTGTTCCATTGGTTGAGCATAATGGTGTAATTGTTCGAATTAATGATATTGATGATGTATGCAAATCAGCAGTGGAAGATTATAAAAAACTTAAGCGTTCAAAATACACAGGTTTTGAATTTCAGTTTGTTCCTTATGAGTTTGTATAAAGATTAAAAGTTTGCAATAAAAAAAGACCGAAATGTCGGTCTTTTTATTTTATGCTTCTGGTTGTGCTTCGGCTTGCATTTCTTCTAATTTCTTTTTGTTCTTTTTGCTAGATGAATAAGCAGCGGCTGCTCCAGCGGCAGCAACAGCGGTTGTTCCAGCAAAAACAGGAATTCCTTTTGTGAATGTTGCATTTGCTAAATCTTTTGATTCGTAGTAACTTTCAAGGAATGAATTTAAATCTTTGTCATTAGCGGTTTTTGAATATTCAATAACGCTATCAACTGAATATAAAGAATTGCTGGCAGATTCATATTCTGCGTAACTTATTTTTCCAGCGGCCAAATCAGCGGAAAGTTGGTCGAGTTTTTCTCTCGCAGAATTTTGAAAACCATCGCTTGCATAAATTGCTTGAGCGGTTTCATTCATGGTTATGTCTGAAGTGATTGCAGCAGCACCACCCATAAGTGTTGCAACAAGTGCAAAAGCACAGGTTATTCCACCGAACAATGTGCAGGCTTCAAACAAGTCATTACATCTTTGAACTTTTTTAATTTGTTTTGCTTCTTTATTAATATAACTTTGATTTTTCTTTTTCACAACAAATAACTCCCTTTAATTTAATATAGTAATAAAAGTATAACATACATATTTTTACATTTCAAGAGGGAATTTTTAAGTTTTATTATAAATTTAAAGGTTTTACAGTTTTTAATTTTTATTTTGTGTTATCAATAATGTTTTTCATTTGTTCTTTGTTAAATTCAAAATATTCTCTGCCAGTTTCTTTTTCAGCACCAAGTTTTTCATAAAAGGCAATTGATGGGGTGTTCCAGTCCAGGCAACTCCATTCCATACCAGAATAGCCATCTTCTAAAACAAATTCGATTGTTTTTGCCATAAACTTTTTGCCGAACCCTTTGCCACGAACTTCTTCTTTTAAAAAAATATCTTCTAAATGAACTTTTCCTTTGGCAGAAAATGAACCAAACACAGGATAATAAATTGCGTAGCCAACAGGTGTTCCATCAAGTTCAGCAATAAGTGAAGTTGCAATTTGTTTTTCAAAAAGCCAGTATTCAAGTTCTTCTTTTGAGCCAGTCATATCTTGTGGGCGCTTTTCATAAAGTGCTAAACCATTGATTAGTTCATACAAGAGGGGAATATCTTTTTTGTTTGCCTTTCTAACTTTAAAATTTTCCATATAAATCTCCTTAAACACGTTCTATTATAATCAAAGAGTATTTAAAAGCAAAAGAAAAAGACCTTTCGGTTTTTTTTGATTGGTGTATTTATTTAAACCTCAGTTGAACGGCTTGTAAATTCTAAAAATAAACCATTATAATTTGCTAAAAATATATATAAGTTATTGACATAATTTATTAAAATAAATATACTAATGTGATTTAGAAAAATCTAAATGGACGGTTTGGGAAATATAGGAGGAAATTTATGTATAAATATTTTGAAGACAAAAAACTATTAAAAACTATCCAAATTAATTGCTCTAAACTAGTAAAAGAACTTGAAGATGAATTGAGGTTAGAGGGGTTAAATTCGCAAATCTTTCTCATTGGAAGTGGTGGTAGAAATATGGTTATGCAAAATGAAAATGGTCCAATAGATTTTGACTATAATTTAAATGTATTATCTTGCGATAATATCAATATCAATAATTGTTTTCAAATCAAAGAACTTGTTAGAAAGTGTTTTAATAAAGTTATGTATAAAAATAATAAATTAGGTGATGTTAATGATTCAAAATCGTCGTTAACAACAAAAATTCTTCATTTAAAAGAATATCATCCTAAAACAGAATTTTCTATAGATTTAGGAATTGTGCGTCAAGACAGAGAAGAAAACTGGCACCGTTTAATTCATAAAAAAACAGGAAATACCCACAAAGATGAATATTTTTGGAATATGGCACCAAATTCACAAGATTATAATAAAAAGGCTAAAATTATAAAAACAGTTCCAGGTGCTTGGGAAGAGGTTAGAAAAGAATATAAAGACTTGAAAAATATATATTTAAAAAGAAACGACCATGGTCACCCATCATTTATTTGTTATATAGAAGCGGTTAACAATATTTATAACCATTTAAAACAAAAACATATTATTAAAAAAAGCACCTAAAACTTAGGTGTTTTTCTTTTTACAAAATAAAAACCCAGTTGACTGCCAACAATTTGGCGTTCAACTGGGTATCTATTGGTGCGGACGAAGGGACTTGAACCCCCAAGCCGGAAGCACTAGATCCTAAGTCTAGCGTGTTTGCCAATTTCACCACGTCCGCGTAATTAAAAGCAAAACAGGGAAGTCTTGCTATTAAAAAAGTCTTAATTTTCATTAAGGCTCTTTTGGTGGCTCATCCGAGATTCGAACTCGGGACCCCTTGATTAAAAGTCAAGTGCTCTACCGGCTGAGCTAATGAACCATATTCTTTTGTGTATGCAGTTGTTTTCTCATTAGTTAAGCCAAGCGTTAACTTGGCTTTAATGAATTTTGGTGGCTCATCCGAGATTCGAACTCGGGACCCCTTGATTAAAAGTCAAGTGCTCTACCGGCTGAGCTAATGAACCACGATATTAAGTTGGTTGGCTGGGGTGGAAGGTTTCGAACCCTCGAATGTGGGAGTCAGAGTCCCATGCCTTACCACTTGGCGACACCCCAATGTTAAGGGGTTTTTGATTGGCTGGGGTGGCAGGATTCGAACCTACGCGTGAGAGAGTCAAAGTCTCTTGCCTTACCGCTTGGCTACACCCCAATGTTAAGTTTTAAAATTTGTGGGGTGGAAGGTGGGGCTTGAACCCACGACCTCAAGATCCACAATCTTGCGCTCTAACCAACTGCGCTACATCCACCATAATTGGTGTGTCTTAAGGGATTCGAACCCCTGACCCTCGCCTTAGAAGGGCGATGCTCTATCCAGCTGAGCTAAAGACACATAATATCAAAAATTTGGAGCGGGTGAAGGGAATCGGACCCTCGCAACCAGCTTGGAAGGCTGACGCTCTACCATTGAGCTACACCCGCATAAGAAATTTTGACTACATCATATTAACACTAAATTTGTTAAATGTCAATAAATTAAAATAATTTTGTCAAAATAATTCAAAATTAAATTTTTATATTCATTGCCTTTTTGATTTTAGTTAACTATAATTATTATGTGTAAAGCGAAATATTTAATGCGGATGTGGCGAAATGGCAAACGCGCAAGGTTCAGGTCCTTGTGAGAGAAATCTTTTGCAGGTTCAAATCCTGTCATCCGCACCAAACTTATTTGAATAAATTCAAATTCGTATCCAGCGGAAGCCAGGATAGTTTGAAATGTGTGACGCTCGTTTATCACTCGCTAATCCGTCACAAAGTCTTGCTCCTTGCAAACCTGTCATCCGCACCAAACAATTAAAATCTTGATATTTTTACGGTTTACATTAAAGAAAATGACAAGCGGTCACATTTTGGTCCAAAAATTAAAAGGCTTGTAAAAACAAGGCTTTTTTATTTTACTAAAAACTTTTAATTGTTGTAAACTAGATTTAATTAAATAATAAAAGGTGGCTTATGGCTGTTGTAAAGATATGCGCAAACAAAACTATTCAAGATGCTCAAATGAGTATTGATGCAGGTGCTGACATTATTGGCATTTTGGTTGGTCAAGAACACGCAAGCACAGATTTTGTTGATAAACACAAAGCAAAAGAGATTTGTGACTATGTTGGTGAAAGATGTGATGTTTCGTTAGTGACTCATTTAACAAATGCGGATGAGATTGTTGAACTTACAAAATATATCGGAAACAATGTTATTCAACTTCATTCAGATATTTTAGAATCTGAAGTGGCGAAAATTAAAAAAGATTTGCCTAATGTTAAACTTGTTAGACTTGTTCACATGACAAAAGATGGTGAAGTTTGTTCAGATTTAAGCGCTATGAAATTTGTTGATTATTATTTGATGGACAGTTTTAATCTTGCGACAAATCAGGTTGGCGGAACTGGTTTAACATATAACTGGAAAAGTGCTGGGAAAATAATAAAAACATTAAATAAGCCTGTGTTTTTGGCAGGTGGTCTTAATCCAAACAATGTTAAACAAGCAATAGCGGAAGCCAGTCCATTTGGCGTTGATGTTAATAGTGGTTGCAAGGTTAACGGCACGAAAAATGCTGACAAAGTGAAAGAGTTTGTGTTTAATGCAAAATCATCAGACTTTAAAGCGATAATTTTTGATTTTGACTGCACATTATATTCTGGTGAAACTTGGAAATATTGGGGTGATTATTTAAAAAAATATATAGCCCTAACTTTTGAAAATGCTGAAGAAATTTTAAAAGAATATAAAGTGGATAATGACACATCTGGAATAGTTCCCGTTAAAATGGCAATAAAGTATACTGGAAGCGCGGAAACTTTTTATAACTATCAAAAAGAAAATATTTATCCATTGGATATTTATAATTTAAAGGTTGTCGATGCACAAAGTTTAAAGGAACTTTCAAAAATATATAAACTATTTATTGTATCGAATAGTCCAGTAAATTATATTTATCACTACTTAAAACATTTTGGCATAGAGAAAGATTTATTTACAGCAATTTACGATAATGAATTTAAGGCTGAAGATATATCAAAAAAACCTCGTTTTTCACAGATATTAAAAGAGAATAATTTGAAATCAAATCAGGTTTGTGTTGTTGGTGATAGTTTTTCTTCTGATGTTGTTCCCGCACGAGCATTGAATGTTTTTGCTGTTCAAGTTAATAATCTTAATGAAACAAATAATGTCATCAATAAACTGATTACAAAATGCTAAAATTTGCTCGTCATAGCATTTTGTGTGTGATATAATATAGACACTGAAACCATAGTTACAAAAAGGGATATGAAAAATATGAAAGAGTGCTTTTTTTGCAGAACGGATGATTATTGTTTAGAAAACGAACTTGCAAAAGCAAGATTTGATGATTTTCCAGTGAGTCCGGGTCATATGGTGTTTGTAACAAAAAGATGTGTGCCAACATTTTTTGATACAACGATGCAAGAAAAAACTGCTTTGTTTGAACTTGTTGAACAAGCCAAAAAGATGTTAGATGAAAAATATAAACCAGATGGATATAACATTGGGGTCAATTGTGGTGAGTCTGCTGGTCAAACAGTTATGCATATTCATGTTCATTTGATTCCGCGTTATAAAGGTGATGTTGAAAATCCAAGAGGTGGGGTTCGTGCAGTTATATCATCTAAACAAACATATTAAACATTAAAGGTGAATTTATGAAATTAAATGAAAAAGATAAAGAGTTAATTAATTTAGCAACTGAACTTGTTAAAGAGAACAGCGATATTTATTCAGATATGGGTTCTCATGTGGCTTGTGTTGTTAGAGCAAAATCGGGAAATATTTATAAGGGGATTAATTTAAAAACATCACATTCAGTTTGCGCTGAACAAGTTGCGATTGGTCAAGCGTTTGCGTGTGGAGAAAGAGAGTTTGATACAATTGTTGCAGTTAAATTAAACAATGACGGCAGTTGCAGAGTTGTTTCGCCATGTGGTCTTTGCAGATATATTTTCGATAAATTTGAACTCAATTTTGATGTTATTGTTGAAGATATAAAAACAGGTGGAGTGTTGAAGGTGGATGCTGTTTCATTGCTCCCATATCCATATAAAAGAGATACTAACAATGTTTCAAAAAAACGTAAATAAACATAATGAAGTTTAAAAAAAGAGCGACAAGGGTTATCCTGTTTGAAACTAGTGTAATTATTATAAAAACACTTTATCATAATAGATAAGGTGTTTTTTTGTTATTCGGTTGACAAATACTTATTATAAAAGTATGATAAGTATGAAAAGTATAACTTATCATATAAAAAGGAGTTGGATATGGAAAAAAATAAAACTGATAAAAACAAATTTGTTGGTATTTGCAAAGTGGGAGAAAAAGGACAAATTGTTATACCAAAAGAAATAAGAACTATGTTTGACATAAATCCAGGAGATTCTGTTATTGTTCTTTGCGATAAAGAAAAAGGTATTGCTCTATTAAAAGCAGATGTTATTGATAGTTTAACAGATAAAGTATTAAAGCAATAAGGAGTGTTATATATGAATATTATAACAATCGATAATGTTTGTAAAAATTATAAATCAAAGAAAGCATTAAACAATGTCTCTTTATCAATAAAACAAGGTGAATTGTTTGGGCTTTTGGGTGTGAATGGGGCTGGGAAAACTACTCTCATTAAAATTCTTTGTGGTTTAACAAGAAAAACAAGTGGAACAATAACGATAAATAATTTTAATTTAGATAAAGAGATTAATAAAATCAAAGAAATAATAGATATATCACCACAAGAAACATCAGTGGCAAACAACTTAACCGTATTAGAAAATTTAGAATTTTTTGCAAATATATACAACAATAACGATGCTAAAACAATAAATGAAATTGTAGATGT
>JAZNYK010000013.1:0-191522 GCA_045594425.1 Clostridia bacterium | reverse complement strand
GTGTTAAAGCATTAAACATTGTTGACGGAAATGTTACAATCGACAACGGAACAATTTCAGCAACTGGTGCTCACGCACTTTATGTTGACGGAACTGCAACAGGTTCAGACATTTCACTTACACTTGGCTCAAAACTTACTGCAACTTCAGACAATTGTGCTATCTTTATTAAAGGTGCAGGTGCAAAACTTGTAACTGCTGCAACACTTTATTCTAACGGACAATTTGCAACAATTTCTGGAAACGGAAACCCTGGCAACGAAGTAAACAGCATTTCAATTGTTGGTGGAAACGTTACTCATGCTTCATATATCGCAATCTACGTTCCTCAAACTGGAGTATTTAATATTTCTGGTGGTGAAATCACTGGAACATCTGCTTTGTATGTAAAGAGCGGAACTCTTAACATCTCTGGCGGCAAACTTACCGCAACTAGCGAACATGAGGATTATGTATATTCTGGCAATGGTGCTCACTTTGCTGGCGATGCTCTTATTATTGATGCTTGCGGTTACCCAGGTGGAAACCCTGTTGTAAACATCACAGGCGGAACTTTTGAAGTAACTGATGCTAACGCTCATGGAATTGCTTATTACTCATATAACGGAAACGTTGCAGTAATCAATGCAAACGGATATGAAGTTGCAACTTTTGAAGTTGGTTCAAGCAAATAAAAAACAAAAAGATGAAGCAGAAACTTCATCTTTTTTTATGCAAAAAATTACGTTTTTAATATTTTAATGCGTAATTTTTATATTTAATATGCTCATTTTGCGTTTTTTTAAATGCTGCGTAATGTTATTTTGATTAGACATTTTTGTTTTGTTATGTTACAATTTCAAATATAAAATTGGAGATAACAAATGGACATCAATAAAAAAGTAATTATCTTTGACTTTGACGGGACATTTTATTCAGGCGAAGAAATGTTTTCAAAACTACCCGCTTATGTAAACCGCCACAAACGAGAATTTTTGCCAAACATCACAGATGAACAATATAAAGAAATTGTTAAAAATCACCCAGATTGGAAAACAACAATCAATGGCGCAGAACTTATCGATTTGATTTATGTTTTTAAAAAAGAATATCCTGAACTAGATATATCTGCAAACGATTTCTGGAAATGGCAAGAATCTAAACCAGACCCAATTGTTATCGACCCAAACTATGTTGTTGACCATGAGTTTATTGAAGAACTATGTAAACACCACCCTGTTTATGTTGTTAGCAACTCATCACCAAACCATATTTGCCATTACATGAAAAAACTAAACATTAACCCTGAATGGTTCACAGAGATAATTAGTAACAAATTTACTGTTAAGGATAGGACAAAAAAGCATTATTATAAACACATTTTAGACAAAGAGGATTGTTTACCTAGCAACACATTTGTTTTCGGGGACAGCATCAAAAGTGACCTTGAACCAGCCATTGCTCTTGGCATAAACACTTGCCATATCACAAACGCAAACCACATTCCAGCAATGGTTAATCAGGCATTAAGCAAATAAAAAACTTGCAAAAATAAGCAAGTTTTTTTGTTTTATTTATATTTTTTATTAATTTTCAAGAATTTTTTTCACAATAGGTTTGTCAGCAGGTGCCCAATCAAGAGTTTCAAGTTCACTTTTTTCAAGCCATTTAAAATCATGATGAACATTCATTTTAAATTCTTTATTTTTTGCAATGCATTTAAATGAATACATATTCATTGTAAAATCTGGATATTCATGATACACATCTAAAAAATGCCCCGTTATTTCAACATCCATTTCCATTTCTTCTTTAAGTTCACGCTTAAGGGCTTCTTCTTTAGTTTCCCCCACTTCGATTTTTCCACCAGGAAATTCCCACTTGAAAGAAACATAATCATACTTTCCTTGGTCACGTTCCATACATAAAATTTTTCCATCGTGTTCAATAACACCTGCAACAACTTCAATATGTTTCATAATTTCACCCCTATGTTTATTATACAACAAGTCGTTTAAATAAGCAATCAATACCCTCCACAAGTGTTGCACTCACTTAAACTTTGTGATATTATTTTTAATGAAATTTTAAGGAGTTTTATGTTTAAATCTATCAAACTAAAATCGTGTCTAATAATTTTTGCAAAAAGAAGAAAAATAGATGGCAAAACCCATCTATTTTTTATTGTCCATCCTATTTTTCCAAATCCATTTCATCTTCATCAAGTTCATCTAACAAATCATTCAAAACACAATCCCTCTAACCACAAAAAAAAGAGAACCATGTTCGGTTCTCTTTTCGATTGGTTGAGCCAGTCCTATGAAAACAGCACTTTTATAATCTAAAATCTATTTTTAATAAAAATCTTTACTTTTTTGAATAATTTATTGCAAAATCTTTACTTGTGTAGTATAATTTATATGGAAAAAGTAAAGATTTTGAGGTGAATATGATTATTGATGTAAATAAATTTAAAAATCTTTTAAAAGAAAAAAGTATTACTAAATCTGAACTTGCAGACAAACTTGGAATTTCTTCAAGAACAATTGCAAAAATAGCTAAGTGTGAAAATATAAATCAAAATGTTATCTCTAGAATTATTGAGTTCTTAAATTGTTCAGTTGAAGATATTTCTTCTTCAAATATAATTTTGGAAACACTTCAAAAAGAAAAATCGGTCAAACTATCTGGTGGACTTTATCATCAAACACAAGTAAAGCTCACTTATAACTCAAACCATATTGAAGGTAGCAAATTAACAGAAGACCAAACAAGATTTATTTTTGAAACAAAAACTCTTGGCGATATTGGAACGAACATTCCACTTGATGATGTCATTGAAACTAATAACCATTTTAGATGTATTGATTATGTTATTGATAATGCAAATGAACAATTATCAGAAGACTTAATTTTAACACTTCAACTTTATTTAAAAGAAGGAACAGAACATTCAAAACAATTTGGTGCTGGAAAATATAAAACCATGCCAAATGTGGTTGGTGGAAATGACACAACGCTACCTGAGGATGTTTCAAAAGAAATGAAAGAGTTGCTCTCTTGGTATAACAAAATAAAAACTCCTTCTTTTGAAGATATTGTTGAGTTTCATTATCGATTTGAAAGAATCCACCCTTTCCAAGATGGAAACGGAAGAATTGGTCGTTTAATTGCTTTTAAAGAATGCTTAAAAAACAATATTGTTCCATTCTATATTGATGACAAATTCAAGTTTGAGTATTATCGTGGCTTGAAAGAATGGAAAAACGAAAAAGGCTATCTTCTTGAAACTTGTCGCTTCGGTCAAGACCTTTACAAAGAATTATTAAACTATTTCAAAATCGAATATTAAAATAGCCGACCAGAATATCTGGTCGGCTGTTATTTAGCGATTAGTTAGATTTTTTAATGCATCACTTGTTTTGTCAGCAATAACTTCAATCATAAAGTCAATAAAATCTTTTTCAACTGAATTTATATAAAAGTCAGTTGTGTGAATAGCAAGTTTTATTTGTTTTTCGATTTCTTTTGACACTAATTTATAAGCAATGTCTTTTTTTGTATAATACTCGTTTGGAGAAAACTTGTTATTAACATAAATGACTCTTAATAACTTTGTTTCTTTATCTTCCCTGCTTATATTTGGATTAAAAACACTTGCAAAAAAATCAAAATTTGCACTGAACAATTCATGTGTGTCATAAAATCTGCCAAGCATGGTCCAAAAATCTGTTAATGTGGATTCGGACAATGAATTTTTTACAATTTGGAGTGCGTTAACAGGCTTTCTTCCTTTAAAAATAATTTTGTTTTGACTTGAAAAAATTTCGGTTGCAATTTTATCTGGTAATTTTAGAGAAGTTATGTAAATTCCAGTTTTAGCAAGTGGGCAACTGTCACCATTAAAACCATATCTGAGATAAGGACAGTTGTATCCATTTGGATAAGTTTGACAACCATTAACAAAATTCATAATCAAAAATACTCCTTTAAAAATTTTCGCAAAACCCTTTACGACGACAAGTTTGTATGTTATATTGTTTTTGTCATATTAACAGCATAACATAAGTTTTGCTAAAGAAAACAGCACTAACAAGAAAGAGTTGGTGCTGTTTTTATTTTAAAGTTTATAAAACAATCAATAATCTAACACCAATCCCTCCATAATTGGTTCTCTTTGACACAATTTTATATCTTAATCCAATCATTGTCAATGGATATTTTAATTTTGTTTGTAATTTTCTTAATGCTGATTTTATCAGGTTTTACAAATGATTTATAATGAGTTAAAATGAGTTAAAAATAAAATTCAAGCAATAAAAAACCTAAATCAATTCGATTTAGGTTGAAATTGGTTGCGGGGGGAGGACTCGAACCTCCGACCTTTGGGTTATGAGCCCAACGAGCTGCCAACTGCTCTACCCCGCGATATTATATTGTTTTGCTTACAACATAATTATATTACACTACAAAAAAAAATATGTCAATACCCTGACACATTTTTTTGTTATTTTTTAAAATTTTTTTGTTTTTATTTGTCATTTAATTTTTAGCGGCTTCTTTAATGATTCTATAAATTTCACCCCAATTGTTAACTTCAACAATCATTGGATTGTTTTCACTAACTTTCATGTTTACATCTCTAAAATAAAGGGCTTTAACCCCAACACTTGCAATTTTTTCACAATTTTCTAAATTATCATCAATCATAAAATCGAGTGATTCTTGCTTTGCTGTGAGTTCTTTTTCGTGTTGTTTCCAAAAGTATTTATCAAATGTTAAATCTGCTTCTTCAAACTTTTTGAGAGCAGTTTCTTTCATTTGTGGAATAAGCCCACCTCGAGCAGTGATTACAACAATTTCATGTCCTTCTTTTTGAAGCATCTTCAAAACATCAACAGCGCCTGGCATAAAAGCAACTTTTTTTGATAACTCTAAACAATATTTATCAAAGAACGCAAGCCTTTCTTCATCAGACCAATCATAACGTTCTTTTATGTAATGAGCATATCTATTTTTGACGCCACCTTTTTTTAATTCTAAAAAGTTATAAATTTCTGCATATGTTTGCAACTCTCTTTCAAAATTTAAAACAACGCCATCAATGTCTATACCAATTTTCATTAGTAAACCCCACTTAATTTGCTTTTTTTATCACACTTTTTTCCCAAAGGCGTCTAACACCTTTTAGTGATAAGGTTGAAAGAGTGAAACCAATAACAGGCACAAGCGAACTTAAAAATATGTTATTAGTTTTTGATGTGATATATGAATACAAAATAACAACAATGTATGTAAGCGCACAAATGCAAAGCCTTCTTGTCCAAGAAGTTTCCCATTTTTTATCAAGTTCCACACGTTTGTTGCGTTCTTGAATCTTTTCAATTTCTAATTTTAATTCTTCCTTTTCCATGTCAGCCCTCAAAAATTATTCAAAAATATAAAGAACCTCACCTTCTTTAATCATGCCAAGTTCATTTCTTGCCTTTTCTTCTAAATATTCGTCACTTGACACGTGGTCAATGTCTGAAGCAAGGGCTTGTTCTTCTTTTTTTAGACTTGCAATAAGTTCATCATATCTTGCGTTTTCACGTCTTGTTTTTCCAAGAGAAACAAACGAAACAATTGCAACACCCACAAGTGCCACAAAAAATAGCATACAAGAAACAACTATTGCTTGAAACTTTTTAACTTGACCGTAATTCTCCATTTTTGCGAGCCCTACCTTTCCAATTTCTGAACTTATTATATAATAACCTAGCAAAACTTGTAAAGAAAAAATCGATACTAATTTTCACCAAGCCCAGTCCTAAAAACATTCCAAAAAACCCAAACCAACACACTTGATAACCGTAATAATTTATACACAAAAGTGAAAAAATTACTCCAAATATCATCCAAAAACAAAACGATACTATATTGCAAACATAAACATTACGTTTTGACATTTTCATGACCAGCCTGCAAAAAATGTAAACCAATCCAAGTGCAAGACCCCACCACAAATATTTGCAAAACAAATTTATTAAATGATTTTTTAAAAACATTATTTAAAAACCTTGCCAAAAAATGATTTTTTTGTTTGTTTTGAAGAAAACAAAACACCATTAACCTTTCCAGTAACCAAAAGCAGTTTTTCTTCTGGAACAAGTTTTAAAATTGTTAATTTTTCACCCAAAATATGCATGATGCTTCCGTTTATTTTTGCATACACTTCTTTATCTGTGCTGCTGATAACTTCCGTCACCCCCACAACCTCAATTTTTTCTCTTGCAAAAATATTTATAATTTCTTGAGTAATAATATTGTTTTTTTCGTCCATAAAAACCCCTTTGTTAAATTGTATTGAAAACAAACATGAAATATGCTATAATAAAAGCAGAGGTGAATTATGATTATCATAACAAAAGAAACACCATTAAACGTGTTAAGTTCTGACACAAAAGAACTTTTTATCTCAAAAGAAGTTTCATTGGATGGCAAACTTCTTGAAATTTTGCTTAAAAAGTTTCCTGACGCAAAGATAACTATAAAAACAAGTGACTTTGTTAATAGTTCAACAATAAGCAGCAATGTTTTATACAACAATGACGAACTTTCAGTTTTGGCTGAAAACGTTAACCTTGTGAGGTTTAAACACGGCAAAGACATTACTTTTGATGAAGATTTCACAATTGAACAAGCAATTGAAGCAAGCAAAAAACTTAATGAATGGGAAAATTTTATCAATGGCACAACAATCGATGGCAAGCCAATTTCCCCTCTTGAAAAATACACACTCGCATACAGCCTTGTTTCAAACAGGTTTTATAAAAAAGAAGATGAAAACAAGCAAAACTCATCTATTTCTAGAAACCTGATAAGCGTGCTTACAGATGATTATATTGTTTGTGCTGGTTTTGCAAACGCCCTTGCTGCTCTTTGTGAACGTGTTGGAATTCCTTGCACATACAGACTTTGTTCAGTTCAAGTTAAAAATGAAGAAGAATCAAAATGGGAATGGCACGCAAATTGCATAGTGAACATAAAAGACCCCAAATATAAAGTGCAAGGTGTGTTTTATTCAGACCCAACATGGGATTCTGTTTCACCTGAACATCAAGAAAATTGGTGTTTTGAGCACAACATAAACTTCAATCATATGCTCTTTACACACAAGGAATATACAGAAATTTTCCCACACGTTTCACTCGACACAATGCCTCAAGGTGAAGATGCCGACCATAAACCAAAAACTCGTGTGGAAATTCCGAACATAACTGCATTGTTTAAGGACATTCCTGTGTTTTATAGCGCAAACAAAGGATATCTTAATCCAAACACACATGAACTTGACCTAAACGCCATAAAACAGCAAACATTTTCTAGAGTTTGTGAACATATTGATAATACTCCTGAACCAAAGGAACACATTGAAAACGGAGAAAAATTTATTGGACTCACCCCAGAGGTTATTGCGTCATATTTTATGAAACAAGTAACCATCCACGACAATAACTCTAAATTTGACATTTTGCCTTATATGACTGATGACATAACAAAACTTGTTGAATTAACATCAAAACAAAGAGCAAAAGAACTGGTTGCTGAAAGCATTCAAAATTTAGATGACGAATCAATATTGCTTTCATATATGCAAACAGTGGCTGAAACACACCCTGAAGGCAACCCTGATAAATATTATGATATTTTCTTGTTTTTCAGAAGAGAAACCAAACCTGTTGAAGCCGAAACATATAAAAAATTATTCAAAACACTCTCACCAATTATGTATGAACTTGATGATGTTAACGAAATTGAACAAGTTTCAAACCTATTGGTAGAAGCCTATTCACCACTCACCTTAAAAAAATTAATGCAACAAAAAACACAGGAATAGTTCCTGTGTTTTATTTTGCTAATATATTAACATTTTTTTCAAGCAAACTTTTAAGCATAGTGTTTCTTATTGCAGAAGATTTATTGTTAACCATATAGAAAATATTTGAAGATTTTCCTATGAGAACAACCATCTTTTTTGCACGAGTAACTGCTGTGTATAAAAGATTTTTATTCATCAAAAGCGGACTTCCACCCATGATAGGAATAATAACTGCAGGAAATTCACTTCCTTGACTTTTATGTATTGTTATTGCATAAGATAACACAATTTCTTCAAGTTCAGCATATGAATAGCACGCCCTTCTGCCGTCATCAAAAGTCACATAAACTTCATTGATTTCGGTGTATATATCATCAACATAACCCATGTCACCATTAAACACACCACTTCCATAAGTTGCATATCCAAACGAGGTGTATTTTTCCCATTCTCGGTCATAATTATTAACAATCTGCATAACTCTGTCGCCAACCCTAAAAATTCGCTTATGCAGTTCAATTTGCTTCTTTTCTGGTGACTTTGGATTAAGTTTTTCTTGAATTAACACATTCAAATTGTCAACACCGGCAACACCAGCCTTCATAGGAGCAATAACTTGAATATCATCACTTGTTATATCCTTAAAATATTTTGGCATACGCTCTGAAATTAATGAAACAATTTCATTTGCAACAAGTTGCGGCTCATGTGTTGAACTATAGAAAAAGTCACTTGACTTAACCTTCAAGTCTGGCATTTCAGAGTTATTGATTCTATGTGCATTTTGTGCAATCATTGAATCTTCACTCTGCCTATAAATTTGTGTAAGTTCAACAACTTTAAAAACATCTGAAGCAATAATATCAGCCAACACGTTTCCCGCACCAACACTAGGAAGTTGGTCTTTGTCACCCACCAAAATTAATCTTGTTCCAAAATTAATTGCTTTTAGCAAACTGCTCATCAAAAAGACATCAAGCATTGAAACTTCATCAATAATAACAACATCTGTTTCAAGTGGATTAGTTTCGTTTTTAACAAACCCTCTGCTGTTTTTTGCAAAGTTTGCTTCGAGTGCTCTATGGATAGTGCTTGCTTGTTCGCCCGTTTGTTCTTCAAGTCTTTTGGCTGCTCTGCCTGTTGGAGCCATAAGCATACACTTAAGCCTTGCATTTTTTAGTATTTTTAAAATGCCTTTTATTATGGTTGTTTTTCCCGTTCCTGGACCCCCCGTGATAACAACAACCCCTTCACTTGTTCCTGCAAGGACCGCCTCTTTTTGATTTTCGTGAAGTTTTATGTTATTCAAAATCTCATACTGTTCAATTTCTTTATCACTGCCAAGTTTTGCAACATCTGAATTCATGCATAAATTTACAAGTTTTTTTGATATGTAATCTTCCATTGAATAATACTTTGAAATTGCAAGTGAATCCGTTTCGTTATGAACAACTTTTTTAATAGCACCAGTTATTTCCAAATCAACAATGGCATCTTCAATACGCTCTGCGTAAGTTCCGTCAAGTTCAAGAACTTCAAGGGCTGTGGCTTTAACTTCATCAAAACCCGCAACTGTTGAACCTTGTTTTTCTGCTATTTCACCAAGCGCAAAAAGAACGCCTGCTTTTATTCTCACATCACTATCAAACGAAACACCCAATTTGATAGCAATTTTATCTGCCGTTTTAAACCCAATGCCATCAATATCTTCAACCAATTTATAAGGATTGCTTTGCAAAACCTCTTCAGTTTTTGATTTATATTTATTATAAATCTTTACTGCCATGTTTATAGAAATATCATATTTCTGTAAAAACATAACGGCTTCTTGCATTTTTTTGATATCTTGATAAGTATTGTGAATTTCATTTGCCTTCTTTATGCTGATTCCTTTAATGCTAGCAAGTTTTTCAGGTTCTTCATCAATCACTTTTAAGGTTTCTTGACCAAATCTTTTAACAATGTTTCTGGCTGTTACTTCACCAACCCCAGAAATTAGTCCGCAAGAAAGATATTTTTCAATGGCTTTTTCATCGTTTGGCTTGTCAACCCTAACGTGTTCAGCAACAAATTGTTCGCCATATCTTGGATTGATTTTAAATTCTCCTTCAAGTTCTAAAGCCTCACCAATGCCAACTATTGGAAACTTTCCCGAAACTGTGATAATTTCACCATGCGAAAAAACATCAAGAACGGTGTAACCATTCTCGCTGTTTCTGTAAACCACACTTTCGATTGTTCCTGTTAATTTCATATAATAATACTATACCACCAAGTGCAAAAAAGTCAATTTTTAATCTTATTTGATTGCGTAAATAATTTGACTTGTTTTGCAAACACTAAACTTATGAAAAAGATTTTATTTTTAATTGTATCATTTTTATTAATTTTAAACATATCTCAAACAAGCACTCTCAAAACCACTTATGCAAAAGAACAAAAAACTGAACCACTGCTTGCAATTGTTATTGATGATTTTGGAAGTTACGACCAAAGTGGTGTGGAAAAGTTAATGTGTTCAAATGTTCCACTAACTTGTGCACTTATTCCAAATGTTGACAACACTGAATTCAACAGACAACTAATCACAAACGGCGGTCATGAACTTATTTTACATATGCCAATGGAAAGCCATGTTTGTTTGCCAGAAGACTGGTATGGTCCCATCTATATAAAAAACACAGACTCGCCAGAAACTGCAATAAAAAAACTAAAAGATTGTTTTGCTTCATTGCCAAACGTTAAAGGGTTTAACATTCACATTGGTTCCGGCGTAAGCCAAAACAAACAAATAATGTCCGCGATTTATAACTATGCAAACCAAAACGGTCTTTATTTTTTGGATAGTCGAACAATTGAAACAGATGCCACTGAAAAGGCTTGCACTGAAACGAAGTCAATTTATCTTGGTCGTGATGTGTTTTTAGAGCCAAATAAGAACAAAACATATAGTGGAGTTCAAAACAGACTAATTGAGGGTGCAAACCTTGCACTTGAAAAAGGTTATGCAATTGTCATTGGTCATGTTGGTGCAGAAGGTGGTGAAAATACTGCAAATGCCATTGTTGACACTGCCCCACTAATTGAAAATATGGGTGTAAAAATTGTTCATTTATCTGAAATTTATGAAAACTTAAAAAATTTAAGCACAAAAAAAATATAGGCAAACGCCTATATTTTTATTTTTGTTAAACAGCAGTGTATCCACCATCGATTGGAAGAATAACACCAGTAACATAACTTGCTTCTTCACTTCCAAGGAAGATAGCACCCGCATTAAGTTCACCTTCTTTACCATATCTGCCAAGAGGAACAGTTGCCTTCATATAGTTTGTAAATGATTCTGTGTTTAATGTGTCAACAGTAAGTTCCGTTGCAAAATATCCTGGGCAAATTGCATTGCAAGTGATATTGTATTTTGCAAGTTCTGCAGCAACCGCTCTTGTAAAGTTAACAACACCACCTTTTGATGCATGATATGCAACTGTATCAATTGCAGTGTTTCCTACCAAACCATACATTGAAGCAATGTTGATAATTCTTCCGTATTTTTTCTCTTTCATCATACCTGCAAATGCACGTGTTACATAAAACACACTTGAAAGGTCTGTGTCAATAGTGAATTGCCATTCTTCATCTGTCATGGCCAACACACCATTATTTTTTGCTGAACCAGCACAGTTAACAAGAACGTCAACCTTGCCAAATTCTTTAGCAACAATGTTTTTAGCGTTTTCAATATCTTGAACGTTTGTAACATCACATTTAATTGCTACACATTTTGAACCTAATTTTTTGATTTGTTTTGAAAGTTCTTCTAACTTTTCAACACGTCTTGCAAGAATTGCAAGGTCTGCACCTTGTTGTGCATAAGCAATTGCCATTTGTTTTCCAAGGCCACTTGAAGCCCCAGTAACAACAACAACTCTGCCTTTGTAATTGAACATAAATTGTCCTCCCTAAATTTTAATGTTTTACATAGTGTTTAAACTACACATCAAATATAAAATATTTTTAATGGTGTTGTCAAAAAAAAATAACCTTGTCAATACATAAGTTGTCAAATACTATTAATTTGTCAAATTTCAACAAATTATTTTTGTTTATCAATAACAATTTACATAAGACTATTAAATCATTAAAATTAAAGATAACAAAGGAGACTTATAATGAAAGGTTTAATTATTTCAATTGAAGGAACCGATGGTTCTGGCAAACACACTCAACAACAACTTCTTTTAAACGATTTAAAAGATTTAGGATATGACGTTGTTGACCAAGCATTTCCAAACTATGATAGCGAGTCATCTGCACCAGTAAAAATGTATTTGGCTGGCGAGTTCGGAAAAGACTCATCATCGCTTGACGCTTATCAAGCATCTGTTCTTTATGCAGTAGACAGAATGTGCACTTATAAAAAGTCACTTGAAAACCATTATAACGAGGGCAAAATCATTTTATTTGACAGATATGTTCAGTCAAACTTTATTCACCAATGCTCAAAAATTGATGACATGGAAGACAAACTTAAGTTTATTGCTTGGGAAGAACATTTGGAATATGACACTCTTGGGCTTCCAAAACCAGATTTAATTTTCTTTATTGAAATGCCTGTTGAAAAAAGTTTGGAACTCGCAAGAGCAAGAGCCGAATATAAAACTGGTGAAAGCAAAGATATTCACGAAGAAGACACATCCTATATGACAAAATCATATAACAATGGATTATCTTTAGCAAAACAACTAGGTTGGAACATCATTCACTGTGTTGACAAACAAAACAACATCAAATCAATCGAAGAAATCCACAAAGAAATCATGACCGTAGCAATTGAGTTTTTAAACAAACAACAAGCCGAATAAAAAAAAGAGTTTTATCAATTCAGATAAAACTCTTTTTTATTTGTCATTTTTCTTTCTTCCAAATCCAAGTGATTTAATTGCACCAACAGTTTTTACTGCGCTGTTTCCAATTGCTGTTTTATTCATAAAAGCAACCTTGGCACCCGTTTTTACAATTTCAACGCTATCAACACCTAAAGAATTATCCACACACTTTATTGCTGCTTTTGTTTTATCCACACCTCTTTCAAATTTGTTTTTATTCGTCAACAACTTTAATGCTGAATTCATAAACTTTCCACATTCATTTCTTGACTCAAACATAAATTCTGTTTCATCATGCAAAAAATACAAAGCAACAATTTTTCCATTTTTAATAACTTGAGGTTCTCCTTTATAGTATTTTATTTTTTCAGTTGGATAAACATCAACAATAACATCTTCTTTTCCAAACAATTTCTTAATTTTTGTGATTAATACAAAATTTATATTTGTCAAAATAATCTCGGTTATATCCTTTTTGTTTTTTAACCAGACAAAACCTTTGTAAAGAACAAACTCATCCTCCGCTAAATCATAATATTCCATACTTTTCTCCTTTGAAATTATATTCACATCTTATATGCTCATTAAATAACTTGTAAATTTCGCGAACAAAATCACCTAATAAACTTAAATAATAAGATGATACATAATCTCATTATAAAATAATTAGGATTTTGTGTCAACCCAAAAAGAATGATATATAATCCTACATTCCTTTGTCGAATAATGTAATATTTTGTTATAAGAAACACAAAATAAGGTTAGAATATGAAAACATTAAATGACGTTGTTGTAGATAGAATCTGCAAATATTTGGGTGAAAAAGACATAACTCAATATAAACTCGCACAACTTAGTGGCGTTCCTTTTCCCACAATAAAAAGCATTATGCAAAAACGAACAAAAGGAATAACTTTAAAAACCATCATTTTAATTGCTAATGGTTTGGGAATGACCGCATCTGAATTTATAAATGACACATCTTTCTTAGTAGAAAATTTAGAATTAGAATAAAAAGCACTCATGTTTGCGAGTGCTTTTATTTTATCTATTTTCATTTACAAAAGAAAAATCAAGGCTTATTGCCTTGATTTTTTGCTTATTAATAATTTTCTGCATTAACTTCAAAATATGATTGTGGATGAGCACAAGTTGGGCAGATTTGAGGAGCCTTTTCACCAATGTGAATGTGTCCGCAGTTTCTACATTTCCAAATAACAATGCCTGTGTCTTTTGTGAACACTTTGCCTTCTTTAACATTTTCCAAAAGTTTCAAATATCTTTCTTCATGATGTTTTTCAACTTCACCAACAAGTCTAAATTTTGCAGCGATTTCTGGAAAACCTTCTTCTTCTGCAACTCTAGCAAATTCAGCATACATATCTGTCCATTCATAATTTTCACCTTCCGCCGCAGCCTTCAAGTTTTCAGCAGTAGATTTAACTTCGCCACCTTCAAGATACTTGAACCACATTTTTGCGTGTTCTTTTTCATTTTCAGCAGTTTCTAAAAATAATGCTGCAATTTGTTCATAGCCTTCTTTTTTTGCTTTGCTTGCAAAATATGTGTATTTGTTTCTTGCCATAGATTCACCAGCAAATGCTTCATGCAAATTCTTTTCTGTTTGTGTTCCTTTTAATTCTTTCATTGTTTTTCTCCTTTATCGTTATATTCTTTTGCATTAATTTCTGTAACTTTTTCACCTTCAACCAAATAAGCCTTTTCAGCATACTTCATCATAGGCAAATCACTCAACGAATCTGAATAGAATGCTTCAAGTTTTTGGTCTTTATAAAGTCTTTCAAATTCAACCTTTTTTGCTTCGCCATAACAATTATCACCATAAATCTTTCCGGTTTTAACGCTATAGTTTGTTGCAATCCAGTTTTTAATGTTCAAAACATCCATAACTGGTTTGATGATAAAACTTAAAGATGCAGAAATAACTATGTCATCTGCTTGTTTTTGAACAGCATACCAATCTTGAATTTTGTTAGCATTTCTTGCCCAGAACTTGTCAACAATTCTTTCAATGTTAGAGTGCCAAGGGACAAAGAAAAATAAACATTCTTTAGTTCTTTTTTTGCTAATAAGTTTCATGCCATAAAGCGCAAGGATAATCAAGAACCATGGCGCAAACAAAAGCAAATATGGTCTTGAAAAAATCATATAAACAAAAAATTCTGTTGAACTATCTTTTTTGTAGATGGTTTTATCAAAATCGTAACCTTTCATAATTATCTCCGAATTTATTATACATTTTTTTGACAAATTTAGTCAATTGAAACATACGGCATAAAACATTTTATTCTTCATTTTTTTAATTTATTATTTGTTTTTTACAAAACATTTTCTTTAGTTTTTCTTAACACCAAATAAACCACTACCAAAATAACAAAAGCCAGATTAAGTGAAATTGCAATAATATTAATTGGAATCATTGCTCCTGTAAAATTTACAGGATTTGACGACATTGCCGCAATTTGAATAACATTGAAAATCACAGCAAAAATATCAAACAAAACAACAACGGCAAAAACAATGGCAATTACAAATAAAAACTTATTCTTTTTTAACTTTAACAACTTGCTAATCACCTATAATCACCTCACTTGAAATATCTGACAATGTTTGATGTGCAGCAAAAGTTTCTGTATGTGCTGAAATTTGAACATAAACAGAGTTTACAATATTGCCCATCATAACATAAGACTCAAGCCCAGTTGCAGGGCATGCAAAACTTGCATCAACAACATAATGATTATTTTTCACATAATAAAGTCCATATGCTGTATATGAAGCAAAGTCCATTGCAACATAACTAACAGTTCCAACAAAACCTGCCACACCACCAAACAAACAATTATCTTTATTTTTTGAGCCTTCACGGTTTTCAAATTTAACTTCTGCATAACTATCTTCAAGTTGACACTCTCTATTATAACCAACCACTCCACCAGCGTAGGTTATTATTCCTGTTTTTGATGAATCAGTCAACGCAGAAATGCTTCCAACAAAACCACAATTAATAATTTCACTTGAGTTATAAGCAGCCACACCGCCAACACAAACCAAATCTTGCTTGCTATAAACCTCAATTTTACTTTCAGATTTTGACCTTGTGATGTTTGCATATTTGCCATCAGACAAAATATTTCGAGCAGCAATGCCACCAGCATAAACAACCGAAACATCACCCTTGCCACAAACCTTTCCAGTGTTTCTAGAATTTTTAATGACTCCATAGTTGTCACAAACAACACCACCACAAATAACAGCAAGTTCGCCATCAAGAACAGCCTCGGTTCTTGTTGACTCTGCAAAAATTTCGGCT
Organism: Clostridia bacterium; assembly: GCA_045594425.1. Lineage (GTDB taxonomy): Bacteria > Bacillota > Clostridia > Christensenellales > UBA1242 > RGIG1681. The sequence continues at coordinate 175,462 of JAZNYK010000013.1, read as the reverse complement.
TTGTTTTTTGAATTTTCAACAGTGCCATAATTTGTTACACAAACACCCGCAGAATTTGGATGCCACTCTTTTGACGAAGTTTGTGAAACTGAAATATTATTTTCACAACCAGAAATCACACCATTGTTAAGAGTTGCTATTCCCGCCATATCAACGGTATCTGCTTCAAACTTTCCTGAAAGAGTTTTTGAGTTTAAAATAGTTCCATTATTCACCCCAGCAAAAGCCGACAAAAAGACATTTGAACTTCTGTTATTATTTATAACCGCCGAAACTTTTGTGGTGCAGTTTGAAATTTCACCACTATTTGTTGCTGCAAAAATCGCAACATAAACCTCTTCATCACTATAGGATTCAAACTCAAAATCACCTAAAATCATGCAATTTTTAATAATTCCTGTTGAATTTTTAGCCAAAATTGCGTAATTTTGCGAAATTGTTATTTTATCCATATCAGTATCAATCACTAAATCTTGAATAACTCCAGACATGGTTTCAAACATTCCGCTAGACAAATAATTACCAGCAAAAAGAGTGTGACCTGCACCATAAATTGCACCTTTAAAATCTTTAGCAATCCAATCGCCAGTTAATGTTATGTCATTTTCTAACACATAACATCTAATACCCTTCTTTGCCGCTTTTTTAAGTTCCGATTCGGTGGAAATTTTTATTGGATTTTTTGCTGTTCCAATGCCGTAAGTGTTTTTGACAACAAGCACACTTGCCAGCGAAAACACACTAAACACAACCATCAAACAAATACAAATTGCCGTAATTAATTTTTGTTTTAAATTAAATTTTTTCTTTTCAATTTTAATATCTTGATGCGTTGCTTGAACTTCAATATTTTTGTTTAATTTGTAAATTTTGCTTAAATTTGCTAAAATTTCATCATTTTTATATAATAATTTAAAATATTTGCGGATAATGAATCGTTCATCCAAAATGGCAAGCATTTCAAGAGGATAAATAATTTTATCTTCATACACAAAAAACTTTAAACATTTTTTTGCATATCTTTTAAACCTTAAATAAATTTCATAATATTCATCAACTTGATTAAAGTTGTGAATTGGCATTAATAGTTTTTCATACTTTTCTAATATCTTATAACTATCATAAAGATAACAAAGTGAAAGGATTGGAAATCTTCCAAAACAAATGTTTAAATCAGAATTTGAAAGCATGATAGAAGAAAATGACTTAACGTCATCTTTTTTTATTGCTTCAAATAAATTTTTTAATTCTGTTTTTTCCATTTATTTTCCTTTGTTATTTTTTTGTTTTTACTCTTCTGCTTTCTGCCCATCTGTCAATGATATCAAAAATATATTCTTCATTAACATCTTCTTTTTCAACAATTTTCTTTAAAAGCGCGTTTGAAGATTTGTAAGTTTCAGCCAAAGCATCAATGCTTTGTTTTTCTTCTTCTAAACGTTTTGCAATATTTTCATTTCCAGATTTAATTTCTTTGATTGAGTTTGTGTTTTCAATAATATTTTCTGCAACATCTTTATTGATAAACTCACCCACAGTTTGCAAGTTTGCATTATATGCATCCAAACTCTTCTTCAAATCTTTAAGGTCATAGTTTCTACGTTTTTCTTCAATCATGGTGTCAAGCCTTCCAATTTGTTCTTCGGCTTGTTTTTCAATTTCATTAACACTAGAAATTCTTGTTTCAATGTTTTGAAACATAGAAATCAAGTTGCTAACACCTTCGGTGTATTTTTCTGAACTTTTCAAAAATTGGTCAACTTTTCTGGTTAATTCTTCAGACTTTTCTGCTTGTGATGCAAGATTTTTGTAAATTTCTGAAAGTCGTGCTTGAACATCACCAGAAAATGCAGTGTTAAGTTTGTCCACATCACTTTTAAGTGCACCATAGGTTTCCAAAAACTCATGCATATCTGCTTGAATTGGAACCAGCATTTCACGATATCCAACAAAGGCATCAATAAGTGCATTTACTTCATTATTATCCATGGTATTTCTCCTTAAATTCTTTTAATTTATTTTTTGTATCTCTATGCATTTGTCTCATATTTTCAAGGTCTTGCTTAACAACTTCCAAAATAAGTTGTTGCGCTTCATCATTATCGTCAAAATCAACAAAAAATTTAACAATATCTGCATCTAAATGATTATCGGTTTTTCCGTCAAGTTGTTCCAAAAACTCAACAAGTTTTGTGTCACCCGAAATCATAAATTGTTCTTTTGCTTCACTGGTAAGACCTGCTCGCCACATCTTTATGCCAGCGTCTTTATTTTTTCCCTTAAACACATATTTTTGATATGCATCAATTTTTTCAAGTTGTTGCTGACAAATTCTGTCATCCTCAAACTTGTTTGCATAGAACCTTGCGTTGTCAAATTGACCAAGTTTTATAAACTCATTAATTCTTGCCAAGATTTCGTCATCATCAATTTCAATCTTGCTGATAATATCTGAAAATCTTTTGTAAGTTTCTTCACCAGAAAGCCATTCAAAATTTTCGCTAAAGAAATTTTTAAATGAATCAATTTCTGAATTTTCATAAATAAATATGTTGTGTTTTGCTCTTGAAACACCAACATAAAACAAGTTGAAATAATACCTGTAAACAGAGTTTTCATCGGCTTGTTTATGATTAACATTAAACTCTTCAAGCCTTTGCCACTTATCTTTGTTGTCAGACAAGATATTATAAAGCAAAACTGTATCACGCTCTAAACCTTTAATTTCTGAAATTGTTAAAATTTCTTGTTTTTTGAACCTTTCCCTTAACTTTTCTTTTTGATTAAAGTCAGTAACCAAAATTGTAAAGTTTTCAAACTTTTGAGATTTCAAACTATCAACAAAGGTTTTATCCGCTGTATAAATTGCATTTGTTGCCGTGCTTTGGTCAATGCTTTCACCCGAAAGCACAAAACTATGTGTTCCGAACTGCGCAATATTAATCTGACTCAAGTCTTCCAAAATCTCAACAATTTTTTTATTGTTTCGATAGTTACATTCAAGTTCTGCAACATTTGTAACATCTTCGTTATACATCAATCTTTTTAGATATGCAAAACTGAAATATGATGGGTTTATCATTTGAAGAGCGTCACCCACACAGAAAAGTTTAATTGAAATTTCTTTAAATAAATTTAAATTTATTTCTGTGAAATCTTGAACTTCATCAATGATAGAAAGTGAATATTTTTGTATTTTTGCGGTGTTTTTCAATAATTTTCGTGATATTTTATTATTATCTAAAAGATTTTGCGTTTTTTGATAATCAGCATAAAGTTTTGCAATGCCATAAATAGTTTCACATTCAGCAGGTGAAAAACTGTTTTCTCTACGCTTTTTATATTCTTCAAGCGAAAGCATTTCTTCACCAACGCCAGAACCAACACACCCAAAAATCATACCATATATTTCTTTATAGATAATTGAATGTGAAATATTTTTTAGTTTGTCAAGCCTGCTTTTTAATTGATGGTTGTTTATATTTTTCAAAAAGTCGTTCAAGAAAACTGACTCATCACTCATCTCAAATTCTTCATCAAAAACTTTTTTATAAACATCTTCAATCAAAAGATACTCAACTTTATTTTCCAGAAACTCAACAATCTGGCCGAGTTTTTTCATAAGGTTAACTTCGTTATCAGAAACCAAATAAATACCCAGTCTGTTTTCAATTGCTTTCTTGTGATTTTTATCTAAAAATACAATGCGATTGTTTTTATAATCATCAATGAACGCCTTAATGTTATTTTTAAAAAGTTCAACTTTGTTTTTTGTATCAATCAAAAGCCCACGTGAAAATGTGGTGTATAAAATTTTACCAGTATAACTTCTACAAGCAACCCAAATAATTTTGCTTAAACAAACATTGGTTTTACCACTTCCCGCAACACCTTGAACCAAAACGTTTTCATTTTGTATTTCAACAAGTTTTTGCTGTTTTTCATTAAGCATCGGAAAGTTTACATATTCTGCATTTGAAAGCAAATACAACTTTTTAAAATCGCTGTCATCAAAGTCTGCAACAATAGGCTTGACAACCACATTGAAAATTTTATGTTCACGAAGATAAACATTAACTCGTTGGTCATTCATCTTCAAGTTTTCAAAATTGTTTTCATCTGCAAAAAATATAATATCTTCAGTTCCAATGTTTTTGTCATCTAATTGAAAACCAAACTTAACCAAAAAACTAAAACTTTTGTCAAAGGTGTCAACCTTGAAACAATTAACTTCCTCATGACCAAAAAATTTATCAGCAAGAGTTTTTGCAAGCGAAATCATACTTTCAGAAATTTTTAAAACAAACTTATCAATTCCTGCAAGTTTTTTTGTTTGATAAAAAAACCTTTCAGTTTTATAAATTTTTGTTTCACTTGAAAGTATTTGTTTTGATGTGTTCACTTCAATGTTAAAACTCTGTAATTCCGCCATTAAATCCTTAAATCACTTTCTATTATTTTTGTGTTTCCTGATAAAACTTCTTTGAGTGAATAACTCTTTTTTGTTCTGCTGTCAGAAACTTTATTTTTGTCATAATCAAAAACTAGAACAGGTGTGCTAGAAAAAATTGCATTTTTTTGTCCATCACGTTGATTTTTTATGTTTTTTTGTTCATTTTCTTGCATTTTTTGCAGTATTTTTTGTTTTAAGTTTTCAAACGCTCTAATTTTATTTTTGGTTTGTGAACGTTCATCTTGACACTCTGCAGTAATGCCCGTTGGAATGTGTGTAAGTTTTACAGCACTTTCGGTTTTGTTTATATGCTGACCACCCGCACCACTTGATTTTGAAATTTCAACCAAAACATCTTTTTCATCAATTTCAAAATGTGTTTCCTTTACATTTAAAACAATAACCTGAAATAAATTTTCCTTGCCTTGTTTGATTTGTTTTAAAAGTCCACTTAAAAAAGAAACCTTGTCAAACACCCCACTACCTTTTGCTGTTATCAAAGTTGTTTTTCCAGAAACAACCTCAACTTGAGCATTGGTTTCAGCAAAAATATTTTTAACCATGTAAACAAATTCATCAACAAATTCTGCATCTGAATTTTTTGGAGTGATTTCAATTCTTGCAGTTTGATTAGTCTGTTCTGTTTTTAAATACTCACACTTCAATTTTTCAAAAACCTTAACTTGTTCTGCTTTCAACTTTTCGTTTTCACATATAATGTTATTTTTAACAATTTCATCTTTTTCAAGTTCAAAAATTTCATTGTTAACGCCTATCTCATTTTCGATAGATAAATATTTTTTAAATAGCACAGCAAGTGACTCTATTTGCTTTTTTTGTTTTAAATAATGCGCAAAAAGTTTATTGTCAGACATCACTTCAACAGATTCAAGCAAAAATAAAATCTCATCATAGTCATGATTAATTTTTTCAAACTTTTCATAAAATTTAGAGTCGATAATATCCATGAATATATCATAACAAAAAAATTATTATTTTTCAATTATATATTAACCTTTAAAACAAACAAATTTTCCTAATTTGGCAAAATATTAGTTTTAACTTGAACAAAAGATGTGCTATTATTATATGGTAAAGGAGATATTATGAATTTTACATTACTTGGCTGTGGCCGTTGGGGCTCATTTATTGCATGGTATTTAAACAAAAATAACAATAACGTAACAGTGTGGGGTCGCAAAAACGACAACATTGTTAACACATTGTTTACCTCAAGAAAAAATGAATATGTTGAATTTCCTGAGTCAATTGACCTTACACATGACCTTGAATATGCTCTTAATAAAAGTGAATATGTCATTATTTCAATTGGCGCACAAGGCGTTCGTGATTTAATGGGAAATGTATCAAAAATTGAAACATATAAAGACAAAAAATATATTTTGTGCATGAAAGGCATTGAAGACAAAACCGGAAGCCGTCTTTCATCAATTTTGATTGAATTTGGCATCGACCCAAATAATATTGCTGTTTGGGTTGGACCTGGACACATTCAATCATTTGTTAATGGCGTTCCAAGCGTTATGGTGATTGACTCTTACAACAAAGACCTTTCTGAATTTTTGGCTAAAACTTTAAAAAGTGACCTCATCAGATTCTATCAAGGCAAAGACATCATTGGTTCAGAAATTGGTGCTGCCGCTAAAAACGTTATGGGTATTGCTGCTGGTCTTTTGGACGGCATGGGCTATTCAACCGTTAAAGGTGGACTTATGGCTCGTGGAGCAAGAGAAGTTGCAAGACTTATTAAAGCCTATGGCGGAAATGAACTTTCTGCTTATGGTTTGTGTCATTTAGGTGACTATGAAGCAACCTTGTTCTCACAATTTTCACACAACAGAATGTGGGGCGAAACATTTGCTCAAGGCAAACCATTTGAAAAACTTGCAGAAGGCGTTGCAACATCTTCAGCCATGTTAAAAATGGCAGAAAAAGTTGGTGTTGAACTTCCTATCACAAAAACCGTTTATGATGTTATTAATGGAAACATCTCAAAAGAAGATGCTTTAAAACGCTTGTTTAACAGAGAAAATTTACATGAATTTGATGATTAAAAACTGCAAAAAATAAGTTTAAATACCAAAAATAATGTTAAAAAACAAAAAACACAGCAAATTTGCTGTGTTTTTATTTTATTCTATACTCCACGAGAAGGTCTTTATCTTCCCTTGAAACTTGATAACTATCTCTGCATTTTGAAATAGATTTATTTTGCGTAAATTTGTCTAAAACCCTGCTCTCTAGCAATATCTTTGTTTTGTTCTTAAATTTGATAAACGCAAAACTAACAAGCCAAGCAACACCCATTTTAACATAATAGTGTTCAGACTTAACCTTTTTGCACATATCCAAAATCTGGTCAATATATTCGTTTTCAAGATAGTTTACCATTAAAACAATTATGCCAAATCTTGAAACAAACTCTTTTTCAGAAAAACATAAATTTAAATAAAACTCAAAATATTTGTTTTTATCTGGTGATTTTTTCAAAGGCTTCATTGTTGAAACAACCGAATCACAAGTTGACCAGTTGTCAATTTTATGAACCCAAACAGATAGCAGTTCTTTTTGTTTTTCAAGATTTTTTATTTCAGCAATAACAAGTCCCTGAATCAAAGTTTCTTCATAAAGTTCTTGTTTGTAATCACAACCCAAGCAAATATCTAAAAAATCTTGATAACCATTTTTAAAAATTTGTTTTGCAGTTTTTCTGATATTTGCCATTGTGATTCCAATAACATCTTGTTTTGTGTTCAAAATAGCAATATGTCTAACTTTATCTTCAATGGTTTCACCTTTAGAAATGCTTTTTAAATATTTAATAAAGTTTGCATAATCTTGTTTTGTTTTTATCACAAAATTAAAATCCATTACACAACCTCATAAACCAATGATAGTGATGCGAGTTTATTTTTTGCTTGTTGAAGTTGTGTTTTGTTTTTAATTTGAATTCCAATTTTTAAAACAAGTTCATCATCTTTATTTTGTGATGAATTTAATGAAAGAACCTTTATTCCAAGTTCACTCATTGCGTTTGTAACTTCAACATAAACATTGTTTTTGTTTTTAGCATAAACATCAACATAACTCATAAAGTTATATTCTTCTTCATCACTCAAATTCCACCTTGCAGAAATAAATCTTGAGGAATCGAGATTATCAACATTTTCACAGTCACATCTGTGAACAATAATTCCCCTGCCTCTTGAAACATAACCAATAATCTCATCCCCAGGAATTGGGTTACAACATTTTGCAAGGTTCTTTAAAAGGTCACCATGACTATCAATCAAAATACCTTCATCATTTTTGGTTTGTGGTTTTGTTGGGATAGAACTTCTTTTTTCTTCATGCTTAATTTGTTGTTGTTTTGCAACAAATTTGTTTACAACCAAACTTGCAGACAACCCACCATAGCCAATTGCGGCAAAAATTTCATCTAACGAAACATATTGCCTTTTTGACATAAGTTCCGCAATAACAGTTTTTTCATCAACGAGTTTTGAAAGTGTGTAACCTTTTCTTTTCAAACCCTCATCCAAAATATCTTTGCCGATTTTGATATTTTCTTCTTTGTGCTCTTTCTTAAAATAGTTTTTAATTTTTGAAATTGCTGAACTGCTCTTACAAATCTTTATCCAGTCACGAGATGGTGCTTTTGATGCATTTGTTAAGATTTCAACAACATCACCAGTTTGAAGTTTTGTTGTAATCGGAACAATTTTTCCATTAACTTTTGCACCCGTGCACTTGTTTCCAACATTTGTGTGAATAGCATAAGCAAAGTCTAGTGGGATTGCCCCGTCAGGAAGTTCAACAACATTTTGTGTTGGTGTAAACACAAAAATCTTGTTGGCATAAAAACCCGCTTTGATGATTTGCATAAATTCATCAGTTTCATCTTCTTGCAAAACTTTTTCAGAAGATGCACTTTGTGTTTTTTTCATATCATAAAGCACAGAGTTGCCCGAAACCTTTGTTGCTTTTGAACCATGTTCTTTATACATCCAATGAGCCGCCATACCATACTCACAGAAAATATGCATTTCTTCGGTTCTAATTTGAATTTCAACAGGGATAGGCCCTGCCTCTGTTGGGTATACAACTGTTGTGTGGAGCGACCTGTATAAATTTTTCTTTGGGTTTGCAATATAGTCTTTTATTCTGCCATCAATTGGCTTCCATAAATTATGAACAGCACCGAGCATTGTGTAACAATTTTTTATATCCTTAACAATAATGCGGTGTGCAATAATGTCATAAATTTTTTCTTTGCTTTTGGTTAATGTTTTTTTGTATACACCAAAAGTGCTTTTTATTCGGCTTTGAATTTTTGCATCAACATTGTTTTCATCTGCAAGACCTTTTAAAACATCTCTGATTTGGTCGTTCACCTTTTTGCTTTGCTTGTAGTATGAATTTAAGTAGTTTGTAATTTCAGTAAATTCCTCTGGCAAAACATATTTAAAACACAAATCTTCAAGTGTGTGTTTCAAACTATTCATGCCCAAACGTTCAGCGAGTGGAACATATATATCAAGTGTTTCTTTTGCAATTTTCAATTGGTCTGCTCTGTTTTTTATGTCGAGAGTTTGCATATTGTGAAGCCTGTCTGCAAGTTTTACAAACGCAACACGAGCATCCTTGCTTAATGTTAAAAACATTCTGCGTAGATTTTCATTCTCTTCCAAATGCTTTCTTCTTGCGTGTTTGATTGGTTCAATTTTTGATGCACCAACACAAATAGTGTAAACCGTTTCACCAAAAGCCTTTAAAATTTCTTCTGGCTCGCAGTTGGTATCTTCAATACAGTCATGCAATAACCCACAAACAACTGAATCGATATCCGCACGAAGTTCAACCAAAATTTTCGCACAAGCATATGGGTGAATAATATAATCTTCACCAGTATCACGCTTTTGACCTGCGTGCTTTTTGTCTGCAAAATGGAATGCTTTTTTAACAATTTCCAAATTATCCTTGCCATAAATCTTTTCAACCTGTTCTAAAAAAACTTTTTCCATTTCCATATAAGTTATCTCCTTCTGTCCATAATCAATTATTAACTTACAATCAAATTATATCTTGTTTTTTAACTTTTTGCAATTTATTACCACGCTTTTAATAATTCATTTGAACAAACTTAAATTATTTGATATTATAAACTTGTTATGGAAAATGAAAACGTAAAAATATCAAAAGTATGTGGACTTTGTGCTGGTTGCAAATTTGCAATTGACACTGCTCAAAAGCAACTGGATAGTGACAAAAAAGTCACTTTGTTTAAAGAAATTGTTCACAATAAAAATGTTAACACCATGCTCGAAAAACAAGGTGTCGTTTTTGAGGACGATATTGAAAATCTGTCATCAGAAGGTGTTGTTATTTTAAGAGCACACGGCGAACCAAAACAAACTTATAACACTTTATCTCAAAACAAAATAAATTATATTGACTGCACTTGTGTTAATGTGAAAAAAATTCACGATAAAGTTCAAGAATATAGCACAAATGGTTTTGTCATTGTAATCATTGGAAAGTATGGCAAAAAAACAGGCGTTATGCACCCTGAAATTTTGGGAACTGTTGGCTGGTGTGAATCAGAGCCAATTTTAATTGAAGATGCAGAAGATTTAACAAAAATTGAAAAAACTTCTGCAAAAAAACTCTATGTGGTTTGCCAAACAACATTCAATATGGAAAAGGCTGACAAACTAATTGAGAACATTCAAGAAATTAGCGAAAATAAAAATATTGAACTTATTATTAACAAATCAATCTGCATGGCGCAAAAACAAATCAATGTTTTTTCAGCAGAACTTGCAAAAGAATGTGACCTTATGATTGTTGTTGGTGGAAAGAACTCAAGCAACACCACAGAACTTTTTAACAATCTAAAAACAATCACAAAATCTATTTTTCTTGAAAATATTTATGACGCAAAATCTGTTCTTGATTCTGAAGGTATTAAACTTTCAAAAAATATTCGCATCGGTCTAACAGCGGGTGCGTCAACCATGAAAAGCGAACTTGAACAACTAAAAACAATCCTTGAAAAGATGATTGAGGAGGTTTAAAACATGAACGTAAAAATAAATTCACATAGTTCAATTAGAATTGAAGATTTGCACTTTGACCCATTTCAAATTACTGAAAAAACCTCACCTGCAAAATATGTGTTTATCACTCACCCACACTATGACCACTTGAGTGTTGAAGACATCAAAAAAGTATCAAACAAAAAAACAACAATCATTGCAACGGCTGATGCTAAAGAGCAACTTGAAAACAATTTTGAAAACAAGATAATTTATGTTAAACCGAATGAAAGTTTGACACTTGGTGATATTCAAGTGGAAACATTTGCATCTTATAACATTAATAAAAATTTTCACAAAAAAGAATATAACTGGGTGGGCTATAAAGTCACAATCAAAGAAACAACCTATGCTGTTGTTGGCGACACTGACGCCACACCAGAACTTGAAAGACTTATGTGTGATGTTTTGCTTTTGCCAATTGGTGGAACATACACCATGACAGGTGCAGAAGCAGCAACTCTTGCAAATAAAATTAAACCAATGGTTGTTATTCCAACACACTATAACGCAATTGTTGGCTCAAAAGAAGATGAATCCGAATTTATTAAAAATTTAAATAAAGATATAAAATATAAAATTTTAATAAAATAAACAATATATAATTTGGAGGTTTTTTATGACTTATGAATATGCACCAGGATATGGCGTTATTTTCAATTATTTAGTTTCCGTTAAAGGACAACAACCGGGTGATGTTGACTGGGAATTTTTCACTCATCGAAACAGTGTTCAAATAGAATATTATCACAATCTTTGCAAAGAACACAATCTTACGGAAGTAATCGAAAAAGCAAGACTTATTGTTTCGAAAGACTTAATAAAAGCAGCCTTTTTATCAGAAAACAATATGTTTGGTGAATATTATGAAAAAATGGATTATTTTACTGAACTTGCTAATGCTTCTTGGGGTGCATTTGAATCAATATTCTTAAGAGATGATGCCAAATATCAAACCATTATTGACTTTCACGCAAACATAACAAAAAATGACCCTATGGTTGGTCATTTAGCAGGAAAACCTTTTGCTGAACTCACCGAAAGTGATGTTTTGGATTTGTTATTGGTTTTAAATCCATTCTTTAATGTTTTAACTGATTATATTGCAGATTGGGATGAAGAACCTTATGGCAAACTTAAGTTCTGCAATAACATTTTCTATAGTTCGCTTATGACTTATGCCAATGGAAAATCAACTGTTACTGTTATTGAAGAATTGTTTTCTGACCCTAACAAGAATGCTGAACTAAAGAGCCTTTTGGGAGAAAAAAAGAACTATATTTCTGAATTAAAAGAGCGCATGGAAGCCAAGGGTGTTTATCCAGATATCACCGCTGAAAAAGCCAAAGAATGGGGGCTTATTTATGATGTTGAAAATGGCGAAGTTATTATCAAAAAATGTGCAAGCCGTGATATGAGTTTAATTATTCCAAAAACCATTGATGGTGTTCCTGTAAAACAAATCAAAAACTCAATACAATGGTCATCTCTTTCTAAAATTATGTCGGCAATTGTTTTTGCAGACCTTGACTATATTTGCGACTACGCTTTTTCACAATTCCCTGATTTAACTTCAATTGCATTACTTGGAAAAGTTGACAAAGTCGGTGCCAACTTTGCCGAAAAAACAAATGTTGAAAAAACTGAAAAAGAAGGCGTAAATTACATCAGAGTTAATGACAATTCTTATTATATGGCAGTTGGCTACAATAAAAATGTTGCAGACATTGTTCATTTGGATAAAGACACAAAATTTATAACAAGTTTTGCGTTTATGAATGCACCAATAAAAAGTATTATTATGCCTAACATTGTTGGCATTGGAAAACTTGCTTTTAGCAGTTGCAAAAAATTAGAATATATTGATTTTCCAGACACATTAAAATATATTGACGAAAGAGCATTTTCAATGTGCACAAAACTTAATGGTGTTAATGTTAATGTTGAAGAGATTTCTGATGCAGCGTTCTATTCTTGTGATTGCTTAAAAGATTTCAGACTTGGTTCAAGCACTAAAAAAATTGGATTTGAGGCATTTGGTGACACAGATTTGTTTGACTTTGAAATCCCTGAAAGTGTTGAATCATTTAATAGCGGAATGTTTGGTTCGGATTCAAGAATTCAACAAGTTTACATACCAGGCAATAGAATCTGGAAAAACGAAAAGACTGGTCAAGTTTATGAACCAGATGACTTTTATGACCCATCAGACACTGCCGACATCATTTTGTATGCCGATGATGCAGTTTTCACCGTGGTTGCCACATCCCCTACCCGCGTTGACTTTGAAAAGTCTGAAAAAATGAACCCTGATGCAACCCTACAAAAAGAAAGAACTGTTGCTGCTGAAAAACCTAGCAATAACGATTTAAATATCACTGAAGTAAAGGAGCAACCAAAACCAACATTTTTTGATGAAGAAGTTCCAGATGAAATAAAACATATTTCTAATGAAGAAGCAAATGCGCAAGGATATGACACTTGGGTTAGCCCATATACTGGTCTTTTTACAATAAATTCCATAGAAACAACTTCTGAAGTTTTAAACATTCCAATAAGCATTGGTGGTCAAACTGTTAAATCTATTGGACGTAGTTCAGTGAAAGATAACGAACATATTAAGAAAGTTAACATCTACGGATATGTAAACGTAATCGGAAGTTTTTTCTTGTGTGATTGCCCAAATGTCACATCTGTAACAGTCAAAGAGGGTGTTGGTGAAATCGACTTTGGATTTTTGAAAAACAACCCACATTTAATAACAGAAAAAGACGATGTTATTTATGCTAATGTTAATGGCAACCCTTACTATGTTGCTGTTGGTTGCAACAAAGAAGCCGACACTCTTTTTGTTGAAGAAGATTGTGAAATTATTGCAAACTTTGCGTTTGAAGACAGCAATGCAAAAAGAGTGACCATTCCAAATGCAAAAGTTATTGGAAAAAATGCATTTAAAAATTGCAAAAACTTAACAAAAGTTGGTTTAAGTAAAGATGCTCAAATTTTGGAAAATTGTTTTGAAGGCTCTGAATCTGCTTCTGTTGTAAAATTTTAATACACAAAACAAAAAACGAATCACAGGTGTGATTCGTTTTATTTTTCTTTTTATTTTATAAAAGCAAATATGCAAGGCCTGCAAGAATGGCAAGGAAACCAATTGTCTTGAATATTTTTCCAAAAATCTTCTTTGCTGAAACAGGTGGTTTGCCTGCAACCTTTCCTGTTGTTCCACTGATGTATGTTTTATAAGTTTTTCCACGATATGTGAAATTGTTAACATAAACAGGAACATAAGTAAAGTTAAAGAAAATATCTTTTGCTCTTGCATTTACATTGATGTCTGAAACATCTTTGTATTTAGAAAGAATCTTTCTCTTAATTTTTCTTTCAAGGTCAGATTCTGCTTTTTTGGTGATTTCATAGTAATAATCGTGAATATCTTTGTTGATTGCATCAACTCTATAACCAAATGTATATTCAGGAATATAAGGGATGATACCAGCATAGTCATCTTCATCAAAAAGTTCAAGGAAGGTGTCTTCTTCATTTTTTGTTGCAGATTCATCAAGAGAAGCAACCCTTTTCATTTCATCACCAAACACTGGTTTTGGAACACCATAAAAATTGCCTTGATAATCTTTTTTTAGTTCAGTTGCATTTGCACTATAGTCAGCCATAACATTGAATGAGAAATTCCAAACAGGAATAAACACACCCATAAGTTTTTGGTTTTGTGCCATTTTTTTAAGTTCTTTTGGAACCCCCGCTTGTGAACGCAAATGTTCGGTAAATGCTTTTGCAGCATCTTGTTTTGAAATTCTGAACGGAATAATGCCATCTGCACAGTATCCTGAATCATTAACAAGTGTTGAAGATGAGTTTCCACAGTTTGGACATTTTTTAGACTTTTCTTCACTCGACATATAATAAATATTTGCGCAAGTATCACACCTGTAAGCATTCATAGTTTGGTTAAGTTGATTTGGATGGAACCCAGCATCATATTGTCTAACCAAAATAGCGTTATCTTTTTTGGTTGGCAAAAAATAGTTTGACTCACAATATTTGCAGGTCAAACATCCTTGTTTTGGGTTATACCATAATTCACTACCACAATTTTTGCATTTTGAAGACATATTTTCCATAAATACATTTTATATTATTTTGTAAAAACTGGCAACAAAATTTATATTCTTTTGCAAATAAAAAAGCCACAAACTTAAATTTGTTTTGTGACTGATTTATTCCCCCAGGATTTATTATTGACGTTGCAATGCTTGTTCTGCCCTTTTTTCTTCTTCAAGATATTTTTCACGTTCAGAAATTTGAATTCTAACTTCTTCAATTTCTCTGTCTAATGCATAATCATGTTCTGCATCATACATTGCCATGTCTCCGTATGCATCCACTCCATCAAAATTTCCAAATGATGGTCTAAACACATCTCTAACCTCTCTGCGACCTCTGCTTCTTGCTTGTTCTTCAAGCAAATAATCCAATCTTTCTTTCAATGCTTCCAATTTTTTCATATCACAACCCCCTTTATTATAAATATAATAAGGTATGAAATCATAATTGTCAATATGCATTTTTAAATTAATTTAAAAAAATTTTTCAAACTTATTTTCAAGCAAAAAAACAGTGCTTTTTTGCACTGTTTTTATATTAATCTTGTTCTTCTGCATCCAACCCAGAAAGCGAGAATTGGCTGTTATAAAGGTCTGCATAAAATCCTTTTTTATCAATAAGTTCTTTATGGGTGCCAGATTCAATAACATCACCATCTTTCAAAACCAAAATAAGGTCTGCATTCTTGATTGTTGAAAGTCTGTGAGCAATAACAAAACTTGTTCTGCCTTCAGTGAGTTTATCCATTGCTTTTTGGATAATTTCTTCAGTTCTGGTATCAACGTTGCTTGTTGCTTCATCCAAAATAAGCATTGGTGAATTTTGAAGCATTGCTCTAGCAATGGTTAAAAGTTGTTTTTGACCAACTGAAACATTGGTTTCATCAGAAAGAACTGTATCATAGCCTTTTGATAAAGTTTTGATAAAGTGGTCAAGACCACACGCCAAGCAAACTCTGTTAAGGTCTGCATCAGTGATTCCCTTTTTGTTATAAACAAGATTCTCACGAATAGTTCCTTCAAAAAGCCATGTGTCTTGAAGAACCATTGAAAAGATGTCACGAACTTGTGCTCTTGTCATGTCTTTAATAGAAATTCCATCAATTTTAATGTCACCACCATTAACTTCATAAAAACGCATTAAAAGGTTAACAATTGTGGTTTTTCCAGCACCAGTTGGTCCAACAATAGCAACTTTTTGACCGGCTTCAATTTTTGCAGAAAAGTCATGAATAATTTCTCTGCCAGCATCATATCCAAATTTAACGTGTGAAATTTCAACATTTCCTTTAATTTCCGGAAGTTCAATTGCTTTATCTGATTCATCTTCAATTTCTTCTTGTTCCAAAAAGTCAAACACACGTTCACTTGCAGCAGCCGCTGTTTGAACACTTGTCATGGCTTGAGCAATTTGAGTGAGTGGATTTGTGAAAAGTCTAATATAAATCATGAAAGCAGTGATAACACCAAGATTGATTTTTCCATCTATAAATAAAAGTGCACCAACAATACAAACAACAACATAACCAAGATTTCCCACAAAACGCATAATTGGGTTCATTGCACCAGAAATAAATTGTGATTTCCAACCACTGGTGTAAAGTTTTGTGTTTACGATTTCAAACTTGTTTTTAAATTCTTCTTTTGCATTATATGCTCTAATGATGTTTTGACCCGAATAAGATTCTTCAACAACACCATTGATTTGTGCAATACTATTTTGTTGCTCAATAAAATATTTTTGTGACTTAGCCATAAACAATCCCATTAAAGCAAAGCCTATCACAGTTGAAACAATTGCCGAAAGCGCCATTATCCAATTTGTGATAAACATCATTAAAAGAGAACCTAAAAACAAAATAATTGAACTTATTAAACTTGACACGCTTGTTTCGAGAGTTTGACCAACAATATCAACATCGTTAGCAACCGTTGAAAGAATATCACCATAAGGTGTTCTATCAAGAGTTTTAAGTGGAAGTCTGCTTATTTTTGCATCAATATCTCTTCTTAAGTTTTGGCTCATTTTAAAGCAAACTCTAATCATCAAAAGGTTTGAAATATAGCCAAACACAGCACCCAAAACATAAAGTGAAATCAAAGTGATTGCAATTTTCCAAACTTTTGTCATGTTAACAGACGCACCAGGAATCATTACTGATTCTGTTACCAAGTTTGTTATATCTGCAAGTTTGTCTGGACCAATAATTCTAAAAACTGTTTGTGCTGTTATTAAAATCATTGAAACGATAATCAAAGGAAGAAATACTTTTGAATATTTTATAAGTCTAGCAAAAGATTTTTTAACATCTTTTGCCTTTTGTGGCGCACCGCCACCGTGTCCCATTCTAGGCATTTTTTAGTTCCTCCTTTGAAAGTTGTGAAAGTGCGATTTCTTTGTAGACTGTGCAATTTTTCATAAGTTCATTATGTTTGCCCTCGCCCACAATTCTGCCGTTATCTAAAACAATAATCTTGTCTGCATTTTTAATTGTTCCAATACGTTGTGCAACAATAAGTCTTGTTACATCACTTGCTTTTTCATTAAGTGCTTCACGAAGCATTTTATCTGTTTTATAGTCAAGTGCTGAGAAACTATCATCAAAAATCAAAATTTCTGGTTTTCTTGCAAGGGCTCTAGCAATTGAAAGTCTTTGTTTTTGTCCACCAGAAACATTTTTTCCACCTTGGTCGATTCTTGATTCTACACGGTCAGGAAGTTTTGAAACAAAATGTGCTTGTGAAATATCAAGAGCATTTGCAACTGCTTCATCATCTGGTTTCAAGCCATCTTTATAGCCCATTGTAATGTTGCTTTTTACAGTTCCTGAAAACAACACTGCTTTTTGAGAAATATAACCAATTTTATTATTAAGTTCCTCAATTTTATAATCTTTAACGTTCACACCATCAACAATAACTTGACCTTCAGTGGCATCATAAATTCTTGGGACAAGATTGATAAGTGTGCTTTTTCCAGAACCAGTTGAACCAATAAATGCAACAGTTTGACCCTTTTCTACCTTAAAAGAAATGTCGTGCAAAACATATTCTTCTGCGTCAGGATACTTGAATCCAACATTAACAAATTGAATTTCACCTTCTTTAATTGGCTTGTCTGTCCCAGCACCATCAACAATGGTTGGAACGGTATCTAAAATTTCGTTAATACGTTTTGCAGAAACTTGGGCTCTTGGCAACATCATGAAAATCATGATAAGCATAACAAAACTCATAACCACTTGAATTGAATATTGACTAAATGTGAGCATATTTGCAAGCAATCCAACCTTTTCATATGCCGCAGCATTGTTTATAAGCACTGCACCAATAATATAAATAGCAAGTGGAAGCCCGCTCATAATAAGTGTCATAGCAGGGTCCATAAGTGACATTGTTTTGCTGATAAACAAATGTGTGTTTGTGATTTCAGTGTTTGTTTTATCAAATTTTTCTTCTTGATAAGATTCCGCATTAAAGGCTCTAACAACCCTAACCCCAGTTAGCCCCTCACGAGTAACTCTGTTTAAGTTATCTGTGAGCGTTTGAATCTTTTTGAACTTTGGAATAGCAACAAACACGATAATCATGATGATAAAAACAATAAATCCAACGGCAACCGCTGTGGCAACAGTCCAAGCAATATCTGCTTTAACAATTTTCACAATAGCCATAATTGCCATCATTGGCGCCTTAAACAAAATTGTAAGACCCATTGCAACTATGTTTTGAACTTGAACAATATCATTGGTTGACCTTGTAATCAAACTTGCTGTTGAAAACTTTTTGATTTCACCATCAGAAAAACTAACAACTTTGTCAAAAACTTGACTTCTTAAGTTTCTTCCTAAACTTGTTGCAATTATTGCTGAAAAATATTTTGAAGCAACAATGCAAACAACAGACGCAACTGTGAAAATGAGCATATATGCACCATTAATCAAAATTTCATCCATTGCACCAGAACCACCAGCAATAAGTTTTGTGATTTTGCTCATATAATCTGGAATGGTAAGTTCACACCAAACATCTCCAAAAATAAACAATGTGCTTATTAAAAGATAAATCCAGTCTCTTTTTCGTAAATACTTTAACTGTTTTAACATTTTTTCCTCCCAATTTAACATAAATATTATAAATTCATTTTTTAAAATATGCAATGCATTTGCAAAAAAGAAATGATAAATTTAATTTTGTTTTAATGTGTTTTTGTGATATGTTATTAGTATACAAAAATGTAACCACAAAGGACAAAATTTATGGAACTTCGAAAATATAACAAAACTAGCAGTTCAGATAAATCAAACGTCAATGAAGTTATCTCTGAACTTGATAAAATAAAATCAAAAGTTGAACCTGTTTCTGAAAATATACACAAAGACCACAGAAGCAGATTAAAAACTCAATTTTTGGTTAATGGAATATCTGCTTTAACCGATATTCAAAAGTTGGAACTATTGTTATTTTATTCAATCCCACAAAAAGACACAAATCCACTTGCACACGCATTAATCAAAGAATTTGGAAGCATTAAAAATGTTCTTAAAGCAGATTTTAATCAACTAACCAAAGTAAATGGCATTAAAGAAAACACTGCAACATTCATAACATTTGTTAATGACATTTTAAACTATTGCAATATGCCTGACGAGCATGAACACATTGGTGGCGTTAAAGATGCAATTGCTCATGCAAAACAATGTTTCTATAATGTTGATGTCGAGCAATTTTATATCTTTTGTTTAAGCAAAGGAAACAACATAATAAAACGTGTTCTTGTGAAAACTGGAACAGCCGATGAAGTTAGCGTTCAAATTAGAAACTTAACACAAATTGCAATTGAAACAAAGTGTAACAAAATAATCATTGCACACAATCATCCAGCAGGCAAAGCCGAAATGTCGGATGAAGATTGTGCATTCACCTATTCTCTGATTTGCAGTTGCGTGCTTAATTCAATAGATGTTGTAGACCACATTATTGTTGGCACAGACAAAGCAATTTCACTTGGTGCACGTGGCATTATTCAAAAACTAAAATCAAAAGCCATAAACACCATTCAACTGCCAAAAGACAAGCGCGACTTTTTGTCTGCTTCAAGCAAAGATTATATTATTGAACCAGAAGATTAAATGCAACAAGTTTGCATTTTTCTTTTGCCAAAATAATATACCTTAATAAAAGGAGTTTATTTTGGCATTTTATAATGAGGATATTACTCAAATATTTAAAAAATTAAAAACATCAAAAAATGGCATACTTTCAAGTTCTGCAAAAGAGCGTGCTACTCTTTATGGAACAAATGAACTTGAAAAACAAAAACATATCAGTTTTTTTAAAAAATTGCTTTTGCAGTTTAAAAATATCATGATTATAATTTTGATAATCTCTGCAATTATTTCTTCAGTCACAGCAATAACCGAAAAAAATGCTGAAAGTATGTTTGAAGGCATTTTGATTTTTGCAATAGTTTTAATTAATGCAGTTGTCGGGGTTATTCAAGAACAAAAGGCTGAAAATGCATTGATGGCACTAGCAAAATCAACTGAACCTTTTGCAAGTGTTGTCCGTGATGGCTCTGTTCAAAAAATAAAAGCACACGAAGTTGTTGTTGGCGACATTGTTATACTTAAATCTGGTGACAGCATACCCGCGGATATTCGCTTGATTGATTCAATCAATTTTAAATGTAATGAAAGTTCAATAACTGGTGAAAGTGAACCTGTTTTAAAAACACACAATAAAATCTCAAAAGCAAACCCAAATATATCCGACCAAGAAAATATGTGTTTTTCAGGAACATCTGCAGTTTCTGGCAAAGCAACTGGTGTTGTTGTAGCCGTTGGAAAAAACACCGAACTCGGCAAAATTGCTGGAATTTTAAGCACTTCAATAAAAGAAAAAACTCCGCTAGAAAAAAACATCGACAAAATCGGAAAAGTAATAACTTTTGGTGTATTAGGTATTGTTGCTGTTGTGTTTTTTGTTCAACTATTTCTCAACAAAAACGCTGGTGTAATGCAATCCCTATTAACAGCAGTTGCCCTTGCGGTTGCAGCCATCCCCGAAAGTTTGCCCGCTGTTATCACAATCATCATGGCACTAGGAGTGCAAAAACTGGCCCGAAAAAATGCTATTATAAAAAAATTAAGCGCAGTTGAAACACTTGGTTGTTGCAATGTTATATGTTCTGACAAAACAGGAACCTTAACAAAAAACAACATGGTTGCTAGCCACATTTACATAAACTTAAAAACTTTTGATGCAAAAAACATTCACACGCAAGACATTCAAGAACTTGCAAATTGTTTGTCTGTTTGCAACAACGTAAGCACAAACAAAGACGGCTTACTTGTTGGTGACGCAACTGAAATTGCAATTGTAAAATTTTTAAACAGCAAAAATGTTAGTCATCTAACCATAAAAAATTCCTTCAAAAAACTGCATGAAAATGAATTTAATTCGACACGAAAAATTATGAGTGTGGTTTGTGAAAAAAGTTCACAAAAAACACTTTTTGCCAAAGGTGCAATTGACTATATTCTGCCAAAATGTGACACTATTTTTATTGACGGAGAAATTAAGCCTCTTTCAATAGAAACAAAACAAAAAATATTGCAAGCCAATGAAAGTGTGTGTCTTGAAGGTGAACGTGTTATTGCTTTTGCTACAAAAAATGCGAGCATTGAACACTCTGAAAACAACCTTACCTTTGTTGGCTTTATGGGTATTATTGACCCACCAAGGCCAGAAACTTTTGGAGCCGTCAAAAAATGTAAATCAGCAGGCTTAAAAACAATTATGATAACTGGCGACCACCCCACCACAGCCTATGCTATTGCAAAAAAACTTGCTATCGCAAAATCAAAAAATGAAGTGCTAACAGGCAACGATTTAAACAATTTGTCAGTCAAAGAACTTTCAAAAATTATTCACAATTATTCAGTTTTTGCACGGGTTACCCCCGAACACAAACTTATGATAGTGAATGCTTTAAAGCAAAATGGCAACATTGTGTCTATGACTGGTGATGGAATCAACGATGCACCAAGCATAAAAACCGCAAACATCGGTGTTTGCATGGGAATCACTGGAACAGACGTAACAAAAGAAGTTGCTGACGTAATTATCTCTGACGATAATTTTTCAACAATTGTTGCAGCCATAAGTGAAGGCAGAACCATATATCAAAACATCACAAAAACGATTATATTTTTGCTTTCAACAAACATAGTTGAAGTTTTGGGAATTTTTGTAACTTCATTAATTATGCCAGAAGCAGTATTTTTATCTCCAACACAAATTTTGTTCATCAACCTTGTAACAGACAGTCTGCCAGCGTTTGCATTAGGCATTGAACCCGCTGAACGAGATATAATGATGATGCCACCCAGAAATAGTCATCAAACTTTGCTTTCAGGCACAACCGGTTGGACAATTTTATATCAAGGATTTGTTCAAAGTTTAATTGTTCTTGTTATGTTTGTTTTAGCAAATTATTATTTTGGAACAGGCATTGCAAGCACAATGTCGTTTATGACAATATGTTTAATGCAAATTATTCATGCAGTTAACTGCAAAACAGACAAAAGTATTTTTAAAATCAATATTTTTAAAAACAAGTTTTTTAATTTTAGTTTTGTTGTTTTGTTTGCATTAATATTAACTATTTACTTTGTTCCAACTCTTGCCATATTGTTTTCGCTTTCAAAACTTTCTGGTTTGCAATGGCTGGTGATTTCAATAACCAGCATTTCAATTATTCCAATTGTTGAAATTGGAAAAATTTTCACCAACAAAAAAAGATAGGTTTTGCCTATCTTTTTATTATTAAACAATTGGGTTTACAACCAATCCATTTTGCTTGCCAGACGAACCAAGCCCGCTTGCAAATTTAAAATCTCCAAGGGCATCAACGCCTTCAAGAGCAACTTTTCCAATTTCGTTTGTAAACTTTGAGAGATTCATGTTTTCATCTTCAGGAAAAATGAAATCAATTAAAAGGTTAATCAAAACTTCACTCTGCTCAGATGTTCTGCCATTGATTGCAATTGAACCATTTGTAACTCTTTCGCTTTCTTGTTTTGAAAGGTCAAAATCGTAAGACACTTCAAAATAAAGAACATCTGGAATAATCATATTAAGCAAAAACACAGGAGTTTCCATTTGTGAAGCAATTTGTTCACGAATGTCATCTGTTTCAATTTTTGCAATAAAACTTATGTTAGCCGAATCATATCTGTTTTCACTTGTTTCAAAATCTTCATCTGGAGTTATTATAACTTCTAATATAGAAATGTTAATAACGTTCAAATAGTTAAGGTTTGGAAGTGCATCATCAAGCATTCCGTTTTCAATAAGTTTGTTACAAACCGAAGCAAACTCTTTGTCTGTTAAAATAAGTTGCCCATCACCCTTAAATGAAGGCATATTTTCTTCGGTAATCACACCTTGTTCATCAATTTTATATCCAGCCGATTGAAGTTTTTCAATCGCATTTGAAAGGTCTGTTTTTGTGTGACCGTTTGTAATAAATTTTGACTCATTTGGTGATTTATAAAGCGAGGTAACAACCCCAACAAGGTCAGGAACATTGTTAATGCCATAAGTTCCAAAATATTTAGGAACAATAACTTTATCAAGACAAAAGTAGCCACCCGCAAAGATGACTATTATTGCGGCTAACAAAGCCACGATTCTTACAATGATTCCCCTTTTTGTGTTTTTGTTTGTCATGCTTACACAATGCTTCCTGTGATTGATGCTTTAAACACGAAAAACACTGCAACTGCAGCAATCAAAACAAATCCAATAAGTTTAAAAATGCTAAATCCTTTTCCAAATCCCAACATTTTATATTCTCCCTAACTATAGTATAAGTAATTTTTCAATAAATTGTCAACGATTTGCATTTGGCAAAAATTCAATCTTAACAATTTGGTCAGTTTGTCCATCAATTTTAACATTTTCAGACACATCATTTTCAGCAACAATCAAAACTAAATTTTCAACTGCCAAAATTGGCAAGTTATCACGCTTTTCAAAATCAATTTTTTTGTCTGTAAAATAATCATTGAGTTTTTTAGAGCCAGTTCCAAGTTTTGCAAAAGTGTCACCAAGACTTCTAATTCTCCAAACTGCATTGTTTGAAATTTTTGAATAATCTGCAAACAATGCTCCTTCACCATAAATTACTTCATCTGCAGAAACAAGTTTTGTAACAATTTTTCCATAACCTTCAAAATCAAGTTCACCAACAACAAACTCGTGCTGTTTTTCTATTTTTTTCTTTGATGTCTTTTTAAAAAACTTCACACCTGTATAAGTTCTCTTTGCTTGAATTTGATGTGGCAAATCAACACTTTTGTTAACTGAACATTTTTGAAGGTCAAAAATCATGTCATAATGTTTTGCTTCAATGTCGGCAAATATTTTCAACTTTTCAAACACTTGTTTGATATACTCATGACCAACCACACTATGTTCCAAAAATGCTTGGTCTTTTAACACAATATAATCATTATTTTCTTCAAAATATTCAGTTTTTATATTTTTTTGCACAAATTCTTGCATTTCTTTGCACTTTTTTCCAAACTCAAAAATTGAATTAACAACATTTGGATATGCCTTTTCAATCGCAGGAACAACCACATTTCTAACATAATTTCTTGAAAACGCATTGTCTGCGTTAGACGAGTCAGTAACAAATTTCACGCCATGTTCTGAAGCAATTTTTAAAATTTCATTTTTATCTAAATTCAAAAGAGGTCTAACAACATAGTCACTTTGTTTAATGCCACTCGCACCTGAAACACCAGAGCCTCTGAAAATATGCATTAAAATAGTTTCAACTTGGTCGTTTTTGTGGTGTGCCAAAAACAATTTGTTAAGTTTGTCCACTTTCATAATTTTTGCAAAAGCATCATATCTTGCAATTCTTGCAGACTCTTCCAAAGTTAACTTTTTATCAACCTTCAAAGTTTTTACATCAACATCAACAATCTCACAAGGTATCTTTTTCTTTTCACAAAAGTCTTTAACAAACTTTGTGTCAGAGTCACTTTCTTCTCCTCTTAAATGATGATTAACATTAACAACTTTTAAATAAAACCCAACTTGTTTTTGTTTGTCTAAAAGAGCCCAAAGCAAAACCATGGAGTCAGCACCACCACTAACGCCCACTGCAATTCGGTCATCTTTTGAAATAACACTGTCTTCAATCAAATGTTCTAACATAATTATCCTCAAGACTATATTACCCTATTTTTTTTAATTTTTCAATAAATTTATGGCTATTACAGTCATATCGTCAGGATGTTTTGTATTTTGAAAACCAGCATCAAACACCAAATTATCCGCAAACTTCTGAAGATTGTATATTTTAGAATCATTAATAAAATGTTTGTATTCTTCAATACTAGAAAAACTGTCAACGACACCATCGCTAGCCAAAAATATGGCATCACCATAAGATATTTGTTTTTTTATAATGGTTGGTTTTATACACGAAACAATACCCATTGGCAAACTGTCTGATGAAATAATTTCTGATGTGTTTTTATGTTTAATAACGGAAACACTAGAGCCCAGTTTAATAAAATTGCAAACTTCTTTTTCAAGGTCAATAACACAAGCATCTATTGTAGTAAAATTATCAAGCCCCGCTGGAACTAGCAATTTGTTAACCGATTGAATAATAAGTTCGTCATCAAGCCCCACCTCAAACATCGACTTAACAAGCGAAAGCACCATAGACGAAATTTTATTTGCATTTTCACCATGTCCCATACCGTCAGCAAGCGCTAAAAAATACTTATTATCAGAAAGTTTTGCAACTGTCACATTGTCACCATTTTTTAATTCTTTGGCTTTAGATGACACAGCAAAGTTTATTCTAAATCTACCTGCCGGAACAAATGTTGCAAGACCAAGCCCAGACAAACTTAAATGCTTAACATTCTTCATAATCATATTGTTTTTTAAATTTTGTTTCAAAACTTCAACAAGTTCACGTTTGGTCAATATTTGATTTTCAGCAATAATATTAACAGACTCAACACCATGCTCATTTTCCAAAACAACAACCTCTTTTGCATCAATTAAACCATTAGTTAAACTTTCTTTTAGTATTTTTGATGAATTTTTGTTGATTTTTAATGAATATTTTAGCATTTTTGCGAAATTTGAAAATATATCAGAAAAATTTCCAAGTTCACTTGCAATCAAAAGTTTGCTAGAATCTTCATATTTCATAGCGTTTTCATAAGACAAAAACATACGTGCAGTTTGATTTATTTCGTTTATAATAATTCCACTTTTCATGCAGTAAACTTGAAGCCCGTTGCTTAAATCATTTTTTGAAACTTGTTTGTTTTCGATTGCTTTAAAAAGCAAATCTTCAAATAATTGTTTTTTGTTTATGTTTTCCATAAAGCAACTTTTGTAATTTTCACAATTTTTGCAGCATTTTTCAATAACATCTGTGCTGAGTTCGGCGCTTGCTTTTTGTCTGCTTATTTTTCCTACAATCAAAAATTTAAAATTATTTTGCATAGTTAAAAGAGTATCACTCATCAGTTGAAGTTTTTGCTTTATTGCAATCACTTTTGACCTTTGAAGTTCCGTGCAAACCATGTTATACGAATCTTGTTCAAAAAGTTCTACGCACTTTAAAATATAATGGTTTGGCGTTAAAATAAATAAAAAAACCGCAAAAATAAAAGAAAAATATGAAAAATTAGTGTAAAATTTGAAAATAATCACAAAACACGCAAAACACACACTAGCAAACAATGCATAAACATACTTGTTCAAGTCTTTAAAATTCATCAAAAGAACGGCACCTAAAATAGACAAAATTAAATAAAGACTTTCTTTGGTTATAACAACGGCACCAACCGACACCATGCTCAAAACAACAAAATATTTATCCACTGGAAATATTCTGCAAGCAAAAATCAAAACTATACTTATAACAAAAAGCCCCGCATATTTTTGAATAAGGTCAAAACTAAATAACCCCATCGACAAAAGAAACACCATGAGCGAAAACATAAAATAATCTAAATGGCTAAACTTGAAAAAGATAAACTTTGTTTTGTATATTGCGAAAAATTTATGAAAATAAATCACAGCAAAAATCTTTGTGAAAAATTCAACAAAATACATTATTAATATGTTTAAACTTGAAAAACTATAATACAACTTAAGTGCTGAAGACAGTGCCACAAACACACACATTAAAAATCGTTCTTTTTTGGTTTTTATAAATTCTTTTGAAAAGTAATATAATGCAATAACCACAACTTCAAAAATTGTAATTAGCAGAATTTTTATATCACTAAGGAAAAAGATTTTCGATAACAAATAACTTATGGTAACACTAAATAGGTTTTTCCCAAGAAAAATTCTAACTATGGCAAAAGGAAGCCCCACTGGACTAAACGAATCAAAAAGTAAAATTTTTGAAAACAAAAACTGCATCAAAATAAAAGTAATTTCTGTTAATGCACTCTTAAGTTTAGATTTTTCCACAGCAATATTTTATCTAAAATTAGTAAACAGCATCTATGACTAATTTGGTTTTATTGTCATTTTTTTGGATATTAAAATCGATTTTTGTTTAAATTTTTGATATGTTTATTTATCGTTATTTAATTTATTTAGAACTATCTCCGCAATTTTAACAGCATTAAACGCTGCCCCTCTTCTAAGATTGTCAGCAATAACAAAAAACACTAATTCTCGTTTAGAAACCAGCCGCACCCTGCAAACATAGGTATCATTTGTGTCAGCGCAGTCATTTGGAAGCCAAACATCATCATCTAAAACCTTTATATAATCACAAGATAATTGTTTTATAATATCATCAATGCAAACATTATCTTCAAACTCAACATAAACACTCTCGCCATGACAATACGGAACAGGAACTCTAACGGCAGTTGCAACAACATTTATGTTGCTTTTTAAAATTTTGTTAAGTTCAAACATTATTTTATTTTCTTCTAAAGAAAACCCATTTTCAGAAATAGCGCCGATTTGTGGAATTATATTTCCTTTAATTCCTTTTTGAAAATAAAAATTTGATTCGTTTTGATAATCTATCAATGCTAATTTTCCAGCCCCACTAACAGATTGATAAGTTGAAACCACAACCTTGTTTATTTTGGATAAATTTATTAACTTATCAATAACAACAGCGAGTTGTATTGTTGAACAATTAGGATTCGCTATTATTTTATTTTCCATCGATATTTCGCCACCATTAACTTCTGGAATAACCAACGGAATATCATTTTGCTTTCTGAACGCATTTGTGTTATCAATCACTATAGCACCTGATTTAACAAACTTTTCAGCCCAATTTTTGCTAACTTCTTCACCGGCAGAAAAAATAACAACATCAAAACCAAATTTTAAACACTTCTCAGATAATGATATAATGTTATATTCTTGCCCCTTGAAAAAATATCTTCTACCTGTATTTTTTTCTGACGCAATTAACACCACTTCTAACTGTTCAAGCAAACCCTCTTCCCACAATACTTTTAAAATTTTTTGACCAACCAAACCAGTTGCTCCAACTATTGCAAGTTTACATTTTTTCATATATACCCTCCCATACTATTTTATGAAACAAAATATCACTGACACACACA
Organism: Clostridia bacterium; assembly: GCA_045594425.1. GTDB lineage: Bacteria > Bacillota > Clostridia > Christensenellales > UBA1242 > RGIG1681. Next base: position 147,102 of record JAZNYK010000013.1, on the reverse strand, counting down.
ATTTTGTTTGCATAAAATAATATATGAGAATATTAAAATTTGGTGGAAAGAGTTTAGAATCAAAAGAAAAAGTGCAAAACGTGTGCAGATTTATCAAAAAAATATATAAAAAAGATAAAAAAATAATTTTAGTTGTAAGCGCTATGGGAAAAACAACTGACGAGTTAATACAAATTGCAAACACTTTTTGTGATGATTGTCATGACGCACGTGAAATGGATGTGTTACTTTCAACCGGCGAAACAATGTCTGCATCGCTTGTTTCAATGATGCTTAATTCTATAAATATTCCTGCAAAAAGTTTTCAAGCATTTCAACTAAACATAAAAACCTATGGTGCTCACCAAAGTTCAAGAATCACCAGTATAAACAAAAAACCTTTGCTTGACTGTTTTGAAAATGGCCATGTTGCAGTTGTTGCAGGATTTCAAGGAATCAACCAAGAAAGCGAAACAACAACTCTTGGACGAGGCGGTTCTGATACAACTGCGTGTGCTCTTGCCGCTGTGTTTGATGTTCCAGTAGAAATATATTCTGATTTTGATGGTGTGTTTGCTGGAGACCCCAGAGAACTTGATTTTAAAAAACTCAAAAGTGTTAACCATGATATCATGAAAAAAATGGCAGAAGCAGGCGCCAAAGTTTTGGACAGCCGAGCAATCACCATAGCAAAAGACTTCAACATTAAAATAATATCAAAAAGTTCCACCGAACCACACAAGCATGGCAGTGAAATTTCCAGCCTTGAATCTGACACAACTGCACTTTGCAACATTGATAACCTTTGCCTTGTTAGCGTGATATTTTCAAATTATAATAAAACAAATTTTATTGCTAAAATTGTAATAAATTCTTTAATAAATATAAAATTTTACAATTTAAGTATTGAAAATAACAAAATATCTTTTCTTGTTAAGCAAGATGAAAAAACAAAAATAATTAATTTGTTATCAAAAAAATTAAATTTGCAAAAATAAAAAGACAAGAATAAATCTTGCCTTTTTGTTTATAAATTATTTTTTGCCTGCTTTCTTTTTTACAATAACAATCACAACTGCAGTTGCAGCAATCGCAACAACAACAGAACTAACAATAATAACAACAATTAAAACTGTGTTATTTTTTTCTGGTGTTTCTGATGTGTTTGCAACAACCTTGTTAAGTTTTTGATTTTGAGCAAAGTTTTTGTTAAGGTTGCTTACTTCATTTTCAACTTCATCTTCTGCAATTTCAGTTGAAACAAATGCAACTTCAAGAATGTTGTTTTCAACAAGTTCAGCGTCAAAAATATCAAGTTCACCGTCTTCAACCTTGCTTGTTACATCTTTTCCATTCAACAAAACATAATCAATTTGATAGCCAATTTCTGGTGTGATTAAGTATGTTGTTGAAGCGTCTTTTTCAATTGTGTTAACCAATTTTGAAGTGAACACTTCGGTTAAGTTTTCAATCTTTCCAAAGTTGTTAGTTGCTCTCGCATAAATTGTTTTTGAAGTTGTTATAGCACTATCTTTAACAGCAGCAACCATAAACGAACTTAAACTATCAACAGTTATAACCACGCCATATTCAGTTACGGTGCAGTCTATAACTTCAGGATTTGAATAATCAATCAAACCATTTTCAACGTCATTAAAGTGATATACTACAAATTTTACACCTTGTGACAAACTTCTGTATGAATAGCCTTTTGGGAATCCAAAAGCAATTTTAACATAAGAACCTCTTGGAATTGTTTGAACTTTTCCGCAAAGGTTAATTTCAAGATTAAATGTTTCACTTGAAAGAAGTTCATTTTCATCAAGTTCAGAAAATGCTTTAACACCAGCAACCATATCTTTGTTTTCTTTTGCTGTTGGCTGTGAAGAAACAAGTGTTAATTGGCTGATATGGTCTTCTGAATAAACCACACCACCAGATGTTTGCCATTCACCACTAGCAAAGTTTAAGTCTGTATCATCAATAAGTGTTGGTTGAGTGTAAACATCAATAAATAATCTGTCACCACTAATAACTTTGCTTAATGTGAAAGATTGGCTTTCAAACTTAATGCTTGCAGACATTGGTTCAATATAAGCATTTCCATCTGCTCTGATTAGGTTTGTTGTTGCAAACTTATATTCAATGCCGTTATGCATATAAAGATTGCTTGGAGTAAATGTAAATTTTACAACATTTGGTGTTTGTGAATCCCAAACAACATTTTCAATCAAAGCATAGGTTGAAATGTTTGCAGATTCAAGAGAATAAACTCTAACACCAACTGAAAGTGCATCAATTGCTTTTTTTACATCAGTGTCAAATGTTAAAGAAATTTCATAAGAATCTTCAACTTGCAAAACTTGTTCACTTGCGTTTTGATAAACAGTATCTGTTCCCAAACTTTTTGCTGAAACAAATGTTTTTGGGTTTGTTGTGCCGGCTGTTGTTCCATATAATTCATTTTCAATAACTTCATAACAAATCAAACTTTGGTCTGTTAAATTTGAATAGAACATATCATTTTGGTCTGGAGCAACTGTTGTTACACCAATTTTAACCATTGGTCTTGAAGCGCTAACAACTTCGGTTGATTCACCTGTTATGTTTTGACCAACTTCTTTTGCACTGATTGCAGTTGCAGCACCATTGTTTATAACACCACCTTGAATTGTTGGATAGAACACAACCAAATAATAAAGTCCATCGGCAGCAAGTTCACTTGCACTCTTTCCGTTATAAGAAACTTTTACAGTAAGTTCTGTGTCTGTGTAAGATGTTTTTACAACAAGTGGTGAATTTTCAATATTTTTTGCTTGAAGTGTTGGACACTCAAAAGTTTTTCCGTGGTTTGAAACAACACAATCTTCAATATAAGATTTGAAAAATTTATTTGAACCAATCAATAAATATTCATCAGATGATGTTAAACTTTGCACATTTGCGGCAACATCAACAGCATACCAGTTAGTTCCAAGTTTTACATAGTTCCAAGAATGTGGTTCAAAGGCATCGCCTTCTTCACTTGTTTTATATCCAACAACTTGAACACATTCGATTTCAAGTTCATCCATGCAGGCTTTGAAAGTTCTTGCATAACCTTCACTTGAAAGAAGACCACCATTCACTGCGCCAAATACTGAACGAACAAATGCACCGTTTGCATCTTCAGAAAAACCATATTCTGTCAACTCAACAAGTTTTGAATTAACATAAACAATTTCTTCATAATCAGATGCAAGTTGTTCTGCTGGGATAAACTTTTTTAAACCATTGTCACCAACAAACAAATCAATTGCTTCTTGAAGTGTTTGTGTTGAGAACCCTTCTGCTAAATAAGAATTAGTTCTGCTTGCTCCAATTGTTGCAATATATGAACCATTTGCCTTTTTTGAAAGGTTTAATGCAAAGTTATTAAAATCAACGTAAAAAACTTCTGGGTGGTCAAGATAATATGCGTCTTTTGCAGCGGCAAACATTTTTAAAAGTGAACTGTCACCATTTGCATATTCTTGAACATCTGAACTTGAAACAACATCATTTGAAATCAAATCATAAGATGCACCTTGTTTCAATATTCCATCAGTTTCCATTTCTTCGATTGCATCATAGAATTTTTTTTCCGAATCAGATAATTGAGAATAATAATATCCGGTTTCTGCATTTTGTTGTGCAGATGCATCCGCACTAGCGTGTTTTAATGATATTGTTCCAAAATTTAAAATTCCAATTCCGCCAAGCAAAAAGCAAAGCGCAACCACAAATGAAACAACTCTTTTTCTAATAGATTTTTTCATAAAGGTTTCTCCTTAAATTATCACAATTTAGTTATACCACAAAACCACATTTTAAGCAATTAAAATGAGATTATAAAGGCATTTTATTAAATTTTTTTAACACATTTTCGAATGGTTTAATTTTAACAATTGCGCCATAATCTATTGACAAACTTACAAAAAAGTAATATTATAATCACGTTAATTCATGCAACTGTAGCTCAGCTGGATAGAGTACTCGGCTACGAACCGAACGGTCGGGGGTTCGAATCCCTCCAGTTGCACCAAATGAAAAGAAACTCGAACCTTCGGGTTTCTTTTTTTATAAAATTTAAACAGGGGTTCGAACGGAGCGTAAAAAAACAGTCCACTGGACTGTTCTTAGCGAGTGGCGTGATAGCGGCATAACCACCAGTGCGGCCTCGTAGCGGGGCGAATCCCTCCAGTTTGGTTACATATAAAAAAGATTTATCTAACACAACAAAGGTTATCTTAATTATTCTAAACTGACCAGTATATTTACTTTATGCATTATCTTACTAAAATCAAATAAAAAGGAACTCAAAAACCGAGTTCCTTTTTTCTTTTAACTATTTATTTTTTCAATTTTTGTGAGATATGAAACAACCGTCATCAAAATTCCAAGTATTGCAAAAAGAAAAAATAACACTGTTATCAAACTTATTTGCTGATACATCCCCATAATTCCAAAAAATACTAATGCGGCAATATATGCTATTATTGAAATAGTATAAATAATTCGCGTAACAACAATAGATTTTTTATAAACACACGCACTAACAATTGTTGCAATTCCCAAAATTGGGAAAACAAATATCATAAATGTTAAATCAACTTCTTTCGCTATAGCAATTACAACACTTAAAACAAAACTTATAACCGCAAAGCCAATTAAATACAAGCCAAAGATAATCCCTGAAATTAATGTTAACTTTCTTTTTACCATAACCAAACAACCTCCTTTCTTTATATAATTTTATTATATCAAAAAACAATAATTTTCAATACAAAAATTAATGATATTTTGATTTTAATATGCTCACAAATTTATTGACAATTAAAAACTATAAAAGTTATCATATATTATATTGAAATATAATATAAACTTGGAGAATTTATGTATCGAATTTTTGAATATAACCCGCAGTTAAAAGAGTTTTGGGGCGATATTGAATATCGTATGCACCTTTATCACCACACAAAATGGAGACTTCTTGGTGGTGAAAAATCATTAAACGAATTTGCAAATGGCCACAACTATTTTGGTTTTCACCACGAAAATGGTGGCTGGGTTTATCGTGAATGGGCACCAAGCGCCCATCAACTATACCTAACTGGTGAGTTTAATGATTGGCACTGGCTTGACCACCCTTTAACAAGACTTGATAATGGTGTTTGGGAATTAAAACTTGATGGTGACAACGCCCTTTGGGATGGTTGCAAAGTTAAAACAATTGTTGATGCAAACATGACCCGCACTGAACACATCCCATTATATGCAAAGCGAGTGGTTCAAGATTCAAACACATACATCTGGTGTGCTGAAGTTGTTGACGATAGAAAAACCTTTAACTGGACTGATGATAACTTTAGAGGTGAAGACCTGCTATATATTTATGAAGCACACGTAGGCATGGCTCAAGAACACGGCCACGTTGGAACATATCGTGAATTTGCAGATTATACCCTTCCTTGGATAAAAGAATGTGGCTATAACACCATTCAATTAATGGCAATCATGGAACACCCATATTATGGAAGTTTTGGATATCAAGTTTCAAACTTTTTTGCTGCATCATCTTGGTTTGGCAAACCTGAAGATTTGAAATATTTGGTAAACAAAGCACATGAACTTGGAATTAGAGTTCTTTTGGACATTGTTCACTCTCATGCAGTAAAAAACACCACTGAAGGCATTAATATGTTTGACGGAACAACATGGCAATTTTTCCATGATGGTGACAAAGGTGAACACCCTGCTTGGGGCACAAAGTGTTTCAACTACGGAAAAGATGAAGTTATACATTTCCTTTTGTCTAACTTAAAGTTTTGGATGACTGAATATCATTTTGATGGGTTCCGTTTTGACGGTGTAACATCTATGCTCTATCACGACCATGGCTTGGGCGAAGCATTTGATAACAACAAAAAATATTTTTCAACAAACACAAATGTTGAAGCAATCACATATTTGCAACTTGCAAACGAACTGATTAGACAAATAAATCCTAATGCAATAACCATAACAGAAGATATGTCTGGTATGCCTGGAATGTGTCTTCCAATAAATGAAGGTGGCGTTGGCTTTGACTATCGCCTTGCTATGGGCATCCCTGATATGTGGATAAAAACCATAAAAGAAACCAAAGACGAGTTTTGGAATATTGGAAAAATGTGGGCAGATATGTGTTTAAGACGTCCAGGCGAAGGAACTGTGGCTTATGTTGAAAGCCATGACCAAGCGCTTGTTGGTGACAAAACCGTAATCTTTAGGCTTGCAGATGCTGCAATGTATACCGACATGGACAGAGCCTGCCATAACCCAATAATTGACCGTGCTATTGCACTTCATAAAATGATTCGCCTTTTCACGCTTGCTGGTGGTGGCGAAGCATACCTTAACTTTATGGGAAATGAATTTGGTCACCCAGAATGGATAGACTTCCCTCGTGAAGGCAATGGCTGGAGTTTCCATTATTGCAGACGTCAATGGAGTTTGTATTACAACGGCTTTTTAAAATATGGTTGGCTTGGCGATTTTGATAAAGACATGATAAAAATAACAAAAGAACATCGCATCTTTGACCAAAAAATGGCTGACCTGTTGCTTCTTAAAAACCCAGAACAAACAATTGTGTTCTATCGAAACGGGCTTGTGTTTGCGTTTAATTTCAGTCCAAACAATTCACTTACAAATGTTCTTGTTCCTGTGTTTAAAGAATGTGATTATGAAGTGGCTTTTTGTTCAGACGATTTCAAATATGGCGGAAATGGACTTGTTTATCATATGACATATCCATCAAAAAAGTTTGATGGTCAAAACTATATTGAACTATACATTCCTGCAAGAACTGCAATTGTTTTAAAAGAAGTTAAACAAGAACAAAAGAAAAATAAACGCAAAAAGAAATAAAGAGTGGAAATTCCACTCTTTTTTATTATCAAAAAATTTCATTAATGTTGAATATAAATAATCGATATATTATGGCTATTTTAAGTAGTTTGACACATTTCTTTTTTCAAGTATATAATGTATATAGGTATAAAATAATAAGTTTTATTAGATACTAATATTCAAAAGAAGGCAAATTTTATGGTTATTGAAATGTTTAATGGCTGGTATTTCTTTTGGCTATTGCTTTCAGCCGGTTTAGTTGTTGGTCTATATTTTTTGTTAAGACACAGGTCAACAAAAACTCAAAAGATTGTTTTATTTTCACTTTTAGCAGTTGGACTTTTATTGCACTTTTTAAAAGTATACATTCCACCTTATTCTGTTGATGAAGCAAGAATGCTTCGTGATGCGTGGTTTGTAAACATTTGTGCTGCAAACATTGCACTTTTTCCATTTCTGTTTTTTATTAAAAACAAATATGTGAAAGACTATATGTTTTATATCGGCGTGATAAGCGGACTTATTGCATTGTTCTACCCACAAGAACCGCTCGCAAAATCAAACCAACTCGGTGAAACATTAGATATTTTAAGGTTCTATTATCACCACTGGATGGTTATGGCTGTGCCTCTTTTGATGGTTCTATTTAAACATCACACTCTTTCATACAAACGTGTTTGGTGCGTTCCAATTGGACTGCTTTTGGTTATGCTATTTATCATGCTCAATCAACTATTTCAAAGTGAACTTGGCTACATTCCACTTCGTGATGATGATATGTTTGACATTAACTATAAAAACTCTTCATATATATGGGGTCCAGACGGCGATGCAATTGGCGAATTTCTTGCAATCTTCTGTCCAGACTTCTTTACAAAAATTCCAGTAGGTCCATACGCTGGTCAAGAAAAATATTGGCCTTGGTTCTGGCTGATATTCCCATGCTTTATTTTGGTTGTTCCACTATCATTTGCGTTATCTATGATTTTTGACCACAAAAAATTTGCACAAGATGTAAAATTTGCTTGGAACAAAACTAATGAAAAAATTAAAGAATATAAGCAAAAAAGGATAGAAAAACAACAAACTCCTGAAAACAAGGAATAAATTACTAATAAAAAGACTTAAATCAATCTAGATTTAAGCCTTTTTTGTTTTATTGTTTACCCTTTTCTTTTGGGGTGAAATTTAAATCTTCAATATATTTGTTAAATATCTTTTTTGCCTCTATTTTCAATTCATCATTATAAACTTCAGTTGCATAGCCCGGTGAAAAAACTTCGTCATAATCTGACACATCATAATATGAATTAAATCTTATTTTTCTTGCGGTTGCAGAACCTTGTTCCTTTTTTAATGAAACATCTGCCCTTGATTTTGCTTCTTCACACATTTCATCAAATGGTTGTTTATCTGCCTTTGTAAAAATAAAATATTGTCGCATAAAACTTTCAACATCCAAACTTCCACCAGCATCTAAATCAACTAAAAAACTTGCTAGCATCGATTGCCAAACAGGTGCTGCTTTTTTTGCTAAACTTTTATAATCTGTTCGCTTTTCAGCAACAGAAGTGTCATTTATTTTTATTCCAGTGGTTGTTTTGTGTTCTGTTCTAACCTCTTCGGCTGCAATGCTAATAATTTGTGTTAATGATTTTTGTGGAAACTTTTTAACATATTCCATCACTTTTTGTTGCATATTTGCATAAGCCACCATAACCGAAAATTCTGCACGATTTGCAATTCTTTCACTTGCTCTGCCAGAATAACAAATCAAAGCAATTTTTCTTTCAAATGAATTATGTGGCGAGTTCAAATGTCTGTTAAACTCGTCTTCTGAAAGACTTCTTAAAAAATCTGTGCTTGCTTCATCATAAGACAATTGCCCAATCAAATTTGCATTAACAAATGCACTGTTAAAATGATTATAACAGTTTGAAAAATCTCGTGGATTTGATGTGCGTAACTTTTTTGCAAACACACTCTTTAACATATTGTTGTTATCTGCAATTTGCTTTCTAACAACATATCTTCTGAACATATCATATAAATATGCTTCCGTTTCACTGTCAACTTGACTATACGGAATTTTTTTTGCTTCACTAATCGTCAACATAACACACTCCCCAAAACGTTATCTTAACATCTTTATTTTATCAAATAACCTTTCTCATTTCAATAGCAATCAAAAATTTTTTACTTGCAACAAAAAAGACCACAAACGTGGTCTTGCTTTATTTTATAACAACTTTAACAAAAGACTTTTTGCCTTTTTTTAGAAGAATTGAACCGTCATCAAAATCAGTAGTTTTTAAATAAAGTGTTGTGTCAGAAACTTTTTCACCTTTAACTGAAATTCCGCCACCTTCAATCATTTTTCTTGCTTCACCCTTGCTTGAACAAAGTTTTGTTGCCACAAGAAGGTCCAAAAGACCAACACCAGCATCTGCATCTGCTTTGCTTATTTCAAATTCAGGAGCATCATTTCCACCATCAGTGAAAAGATTTTCACTCATCTTTTGTGCAGTGATAGCATCTTGTTCACCACGAACAAACTTTGTGATTTCATAGCAAAGACGTTTTTTTGCTGTAACAATGTTTTCAGCAATCATAGCATCAATTTCAGCCATTGGAACATCTGTGAAAAGAGCAAACATCATTCTAACACAAGCATCTGGTGTTTGATAAATTCCTTGATAGAAATCATAAGCAGAAATCTTGTCTGTATCAAGCCAAATTGCACCTCTTTCAGTCTTGCCCATCTTTTTGCCTTCTGGAGTTAAAAGAAGTGGGTTTGTTGCACCAATCAAGTTGATGTTTGTGCCATTAACAAAATTGAGTTTTCTTTGAAGTTCTGTGCCTGCAGCAATATTTCCCCATTGGTCGGCACCACCATATTGAAGAGTGCATCCATATTCTTTGTTAAGATGAACAAAATCATATGCTTGCATAGGCATATAGCCAAGTTCAAAAAGTGTCAAACCACCTTCTTTAATACGGTTTGAATAAATGTCATTTGAAAGCATTTTGTTGATGTTAAAGTGAACACCAATTTCTCTCATAAAATCAATGTAGTTAAGATTTTTGAACCAGTCTGCATTGTTAACAATAGTTGCTGGGTTTTCACCTTCAAAATCCAAGAAAATAGAAAGTGTCTTCTTGATTTTTTCGATATTGTTTTGAACTTCTTCATATGAGAGCATTTTTCTCATTTCAGACTTGCCAGATGGATCACCAATGCTAGCAGTTGCACCACCCATTAAAACCAAAACTTTATGACCTGCTTTTTGAAATCTTCTCAAGATTGTATAAGGCACACAGTGACCAATATGCAAACTGTCTGCTGTTGGGTCAGTTCCTTCATACAAAGTGATAGGTTCACCACTTTCTAATGCTTTTTTTAATGCTTCTTCATCTGTGCATTGATATAACAATCCACGTTCTTTAAGTTCGTTGTATAAATTTGTGTCTACTTTTGTCATAATATATTTTTCCTTATAATTTATTTTTGATTGATAATAAAACTAACAAACTTGCCCCAACAGGGCATAAGTTTTTGTAACTAACAACGATTTTATCATAATTTCCTCCAAAAAACAAAGGTTTGCCGAACAAATTTGCTTATGGATACAAAATAAAAACCTGCCACAAGCAATTTTTGCTATATGACAGGTTTGTTTTTTTTATTCATCACAAAACACTACATATAGCCTTATATGCAGTAGTAGTAATATGAAACTGAAAAATTAACAATTTTCATATGCCTTTCCTTTTGTGTTATTACATCTATAATACCACCAAAACAATATATGTCAATATTTATTTTATAAAGTTTTTTAAAAAAGTTTTCAAATTGCACAAAAATTTTGATTTATTCAGATGTTTTTTAAACTTTCTTAAAATATTGTTTGTTTTGAAATTTAAACTATCCTATAATAAAAACAACAAAAGGAGCATTTTATGAAAAATACACTATTTTTTGAACACCTAGCAAAATATTTAAATCATGAACAAATGCTTGCAATGTTCAACTCTCCAGAAGGTGACAAATTATTAAAACTTTCAGAAAACACCAGTAAGTGTCTTCATGAGGACTGGAAACAAAACCTTATTAACGAAAAAGGTCCAGACTATCAACACTTTAGAGCAGTTAAAGATAAAAAATTTACAGAAATTGTGCTTGCTCATAGAAAAGAGTTTGAAAACATTGATGAAAATAATTTATTTGAAACATACCAAAAACTATTTTTGCCTGTTATAAAAAAACAATATCCTCACTTAAGCGAAGAAGAACAAAACAATTTAATTTTTAAGCATTATGGAATTGACCCAAACGCACCAAAAAAAGAAAACCCAAAAAAGTTGTTTAGAATAGTTCCTGTTGAAGTTAAAAGAGAGGAAGAACAACCAGATGGTTCAAAAAAAGAAATAACTGAAATAGTTGAAGAAGTTCAATTTGACCTTATCAGAGTTCCATTTGAAGCATTAACAAAAAAATGGCAAGATGCTAACCTCGATGCTGCAAAATTTGCACTTTGCCTTGTAAAAAAATGTGTTGAAAATGGCGAACTTGAGGGCACAAAAGAACAAATTTTTGAAGTTTTTGAAAACATGGCTCATGACGTTCACATTGAATGGATGGAACGTGAACATAGTTGGGCTGACGTTAGATTATTATTCCCTTATGAACATCTTTTGGTTAAGTCAGAAACAAACAATGAAAAAGACAAAGACCGTGCTCAAATTGTTTCTATTTCAAAAGAACTAACCTTCCAACCAAACATTTTGGCATTAAACAGATCGATTGTTGTTAGAGCAATTGAAGAACTCTTTAAGGATAAATCAATTGCATCTGGACTAAACCCAGCATATCTTGAAAAACTTATAAGCATTAAAGATTTGCTTGAACAACAAAACAAAACAGATTTTGCTAGATATGCAAACTTTAAAGCAACTTTCAAATCTGAAGTCGCACCTATTTTAAAAGGAAAAAGTGAACTCACCTTTGAAGACCTTGAAAAATGTGCTTCAATTTATTACAATCACTGGAGGGCTCAAGCAAGAACAGTTGGTGCATTACCAAAAGAATATAATGCATCTTATGAAAATCTGCTTGCAGATGACGAAAGAATCAACTTTAAAAACGTTGCCCGCAGAGAAATTGCTGACCTTATTAAAGAAATGGTTAAACAAAAAGAACTTGATGCTGGTCTTGAAAAGGGTGCAGACATTGTGCTTAATGGTGACCCTGAAAAAGATGAAGATAAGAAATCAATTCTTGACAAAAAAATTAAGGCACAAAACAAAGAAGATGTTGCAAACTATGTTGCACTTACAAACTCAAGTTCATTGCAATAAATTTTTAAAACAAAAAAACACGGAACTTCCGTGTTTTTTATTTTTGCTAATTATTGAACTCTTTGTGGTTGATATTCATCAGTTCTGCCAGTGTATTTTTTTGCAGCACGTCTATAAGCAATGTCAGATAACATTTGTTTTGTTACCATATTTTGTGCAACAAGTTCATCAATTTCTTCTTTTGTTGCTTCAACAAATCTTTGTTGTCTTGGTGATTTTTGAGTGCTTAAATCAAACCACTTAAAATCACTTGCATATTGAATCTTGTCTTCAAGACCTGTGTAAACAACCACTTTTTTTCCATCTCTTGAAGTATCCCAAGCCACACAAAAAACATCAACATATCTACCGTTTGGTGATTTGTAGATACCTGGCAACACTTTATAATCGCTATATCCTCTTACATTTTCCATAAAAACTCCCTCCCCACATATTATAAATATTTTAACACAATATTTTTAATTATGGAATAGTTTTTTATAAATTAATAACTAAAATTTTCAAAATTTAAATAAGACCGTCTTTTTTGAGTTGTTCAAGTTCCGTTTCTGTTGCTGGAGCAAATCTTGGAACCTTGTTTCCTTGTTTGTCATCAACAATATCTAAAAATGATTCAACTGGTCTAGCATAAAGCCCACCATCGTTAAGCCCTTTATAAATAACCAACATTTCTTCTCTGTCTGAATGTTTTGCAACACCAATAACGTTGCTGAAACGTCCTTTAAAATGTTTATATACACCTGCTTTAATTTCTTCCATAAGTATCCTCCAAAAACATTTTAGCATAATATAAAAAAATTGCAGAATAAAATTTACCCAATATTGCAATTTTGTGTATAATAAATACAGGTGAACATGATGACTATAAATCTTTATTTTGCATTAACTCTTGTTGTGTTTTTTATGCTAATTTTGCCAACAACACTCGTGTTTGCATTAAAGCACAAACCAAGGACGCTCAAATGGAGCCTTTCTATTTTGTTTGTTATATATTTGTTTTTGCTGTTTGTTGGAACCGCTGGAAAGGTCAGTTTAAAAAACAACACATTAAATATTTCTTTCAATTTTTCAGGTAACTGGTTTTCGCTTTATTTTTTATGGTTCAGTTTTTCAAAAACCAATGCTTTGATTAACTTGTTTTTGCTTTTCCCTGTGGGATATTTGGTTTATACTTTTTGTGAAAAACACAAGTTTATTAAAACTATTTTGCTCGCACTTTCAATAAGCCTTTTTATTGAAATATATCAATGGGTGCTTCCAATTCACCGAAACACCGAACTTTCTGACATTTTATTTAACACCATAAGCGGACTTATTTCAGCGATATACTGCAACTTGTTATTAAAGTTTGGAGCATTTAAAACAAACAAAAAACACGGATAATTTCCGTGTTTTTTATTAATCTTCTTTAGAATCTTTTTCTAATTCTTCACGTCTTGCGACTTCTAAAAGAACTTTTTGGATACGGTTATCCTCAACCTTTTCAACTGTGAATGTGAGGTCCGCAATCATTGAAATATATTCATTCTTTTCATTTAAAACATCATCTATTGCTGTGATTTTTACAACGGTTCCCTTTTCTGGAAGAGTTTCTGAAAGTTCATAAATAATTCCGCCAACAGAAGGATATGTTGTTTCTGGCAAGTGTTCAATTTTTAAATATTCAAACAAGTCTTCAACGGCAATATCTGGGTCAACTCTAAATTTATCATCAGAAATTTTAATAATTGGAGCGTCTTCTGTTTCATCATGTTCGTCATAGATTTCACCAACCATTTCTTCTAACGCGTCTTCCATAGTAACAAGACCACTTGTTCCACCATACTCATCATAAACAATAGCCATGTGTTTCTTTTCTTTTTGCATGATACGCATAAGTTCGTCAACCTTCATGGTTTTTGTAACTTTGAGTGGTTGTTTGATTAATTTTTGAATATCAAATTTTTCTTTGTTATATTCAGCAATCATAAAGTCTTTGTAATTCAAAATACCCAAGATATCATCTTTATCGTCTTCATAAACCGGGATTCTTGAAAACTGACTTTCAATAAACATCTTTTTTATATCATCAACAGACGCTGTCACAGGAATAGCAACCATATCAACTCTTGGCACAAAAATGTCATAAACGGTTTTTTCTGAAATATCTAACGCACCATGAATGATACTTGCATTTTCACTATCAATAACACCTTGGTCTTCCATTGTGTCAACAATAGTTTCAAATTCATCTTCTGTGATTTTGTGAACTTCTTTATTTTTCAAAACAAGTTTTTGCAATGCAAAAAATGGAACTGCAACAATGTAAATAATTTTCATAAATGCATAAATAGCACCACTAAACCTTAAGACATATTTTTCTGAGTTGTGCTTTGCATACGCTTTTGGTAAAATTTCGCCAAAAATCAAAATAACAATTGTCATAATGACAGTGTTTAAAATGTTAGCGATTGTTGGGTTTAACACAAATCTTGAAAACATATAAGCACAGATTGTTGTGTTTGCAATATTAACAAGGTTGTTTCCAACCAATAAACAAGCAAGAGCCTTGTCATAATGGTCGCAAATATATTGTGCACGTCTTGCACCTTTAACCTTTTCTTCTGCATAGGTTTTTATGCGAAGTGTGTTAACAGATGAAAATGCCGTTTCACTCGCAGAAAAGAATGCAGATAACAACAATAACAAAATCACTGCCACAACTGACAAAATGTCAGTCATTCCAAAAACTGTTTTTGATGATAAATAACTCCACGGGTCCATAATAATTTAAAATCTCCTAAAATAATTTAATATAATTCATATTATATATCAATTATATGTTTTTGTAAATAGAAATTATTAAAATGTAACTATACTTTTTTTTATAAAAAAGAAAAAAGTCGCATTTTGTGCGACCTTTATAATCCAAAGCCCTGTTGTTTTTCAGATGCCGATGATTTTTTGTTTTTATATTTACCCATCCCAATATAATGCAAATTTTGAAGGGTTAGTGGCAATTCATAAATATAGTTTGCCCTGCCAAGTTTGTCATTTTTTCCAGGTGCGTGACCAAGTCTGTAGTTTCTGCCCTCTCTGGTTTTTTGATAGCCATGACTATCACTTCCCATTGAAATAAGCAAACCAAACTCATAACAGCAATTATAAAGTTGTTCAACCTCTATTGCAGAATTAAAACCATGCATAACTTCAATGCCGTCAATGCCTGCCTTGATTGAATCAGCAATAATTGCTTCTGGCAAACCTTGTTCTGGACCATAACCATAAGGGTGTGCCAAAAATGCAACGCCACCTGTTTTTCTTGCAAACTCACAACATTCTTTAACACTAGGCCAAAGTTTTTCATCGTCAACCGAAAAATCTCCAGAATCGATTTGCAAAACATGACGATTAAAGTCTGGAAAGTTTGTTACTGGTTGTCCGTCTTTGTTTTGATATTTTGAAAGATATTCTCTGCCTTGTTCTGTTTGAACAATAAATTTGAATAGTTTTGAGTTAAAGTAGTCAAAGTTAACAGGATATTCTTTTCCATTATATTTTATGGTTTGTGGAATATCTTTTTTTGATAAAGTTGATTCAATTGTGTCAAACTTCCAATATTGATTTGCGTCAATACCAAGTTCTGAAAATGTTTTTGTTGTTGGCTCACCTCTTCTGCCTTTTACGTCAATCGACAAAAAGTCAGAAAGTGAAAGTTTTTTGTCTGTAAGCCCTAATCTATTTACTGTGTCAATTCGCTTTTGCAAATTATAAATATTTCTTTTTATCTTAAATTTTCTGTTTAGGTATGGAAAATCATAATTTTCAATTAAATATGATGCTCTTTCAACATCATATCCATAAATCAAAATTTCAATTCTTCGTTTGCCAAGCCTTGATGTGATTTCAACACCATTAACAAACTCACCAGTATAATCTGCAAGGTCTTCTTCTCCCATAACAAGTTGAATTTCACCTTTGATTGTATCATGGTCGGTGACTGAATAAACTGAAACTCCTTCAGCCTCTGCATCCGATGCCATTTCAGGAACTGACTTAACACCATCAGAATATGTGGTGTGCGTATGAATGTCAATCATATCATTAACATCAGGATTAAACATAAACGCAAGTTCAGCGCCTCTGCCACCTGTTCTTTCATATGCTCTTCTCATCCAATCAATCAAATCATATTTTTTCATACGCTTACTCCTACTTTATTTTAACACACATATACGTCAATGTCAATTTACACTTTTTGAAAACTAGTGCTTTTTAAGCAAGAGAAAATTGACAAAATTTTTTGGTTGTTATACACTTGTAATTGGAGATAATTATGAGTGAAATTCAAGAAAAATTAAAACAACAAATCAAACTTAATTCCACTATTTGTGGAATCTCATCAGACGAAGTTCAACTTGCAAAAAGTTTGGTTGACAACAAATGCAAAGACAAAAAACTTTTTGTTTGTGAAGGGCTTTGGGCTGTTGAAAAACTTATTGAAAAAAAGTTAAAAGTTACACACTTCTTTTATAATTCAGACAAACTTGAAAACGGTAAAATAACTGAAGAAAATTTGCAAAAAATCGCAAAAATGGCAAAATACGCTCAAAAAAGTTATGCTATTTCAGAAAAAGCCTGCAAAAAGATTAGTGACCGTGATGGATTTGATGAATATTTTATTGTAGCAGAACTTCCTGTTTACACCCTTGCAGATATCGAAAATCTAATTAAAAACAAAACCAACATTTTGGCAATTGTTATGGATGGTCTTGAACAACCAGGAAACATTGGTGCGATTTTGCGTTCATTTGATTGTGCAGGTGGAGATTTTGCAATTGTCACAAACAAGCAAGCAAGGCTTTCAAACAGCAGACTTGTTCGCTCTAGTCTTGGTGCAAGTTTTATGTTGCCTGTTCTTGAAGCAGAAATAAGTGATGTTCAAGCATGGCTTGAAAAACAAAACTTTAAATGCGTTGTTACTGACCTTCAAGCAAAAAAGAGTTATCGTGAAATTGATTATTCCGGAAGAATTGCAATTATTTCAGGAAACGAACACACGGGTATTTCTGATTCTTGGCGCAAACTTTCTTGTTCTGAAAGCATTATTATTCCAATGCTCGGTTCTGTTGAAAGTTTAAATGTTGGCTTTGCTTCAACACTAGTATCTTATGAGGCTGGCCTTCAAAAATTTGGAAACAAAAAACAATAAGGAGTTGTTTATGGAAATTGTTGAAAAATCTTTAAATTATTTTAAATCATTAACCGCCGAAACAATTTCAAATGCAAAATCTGGTCACACAGGTTCTGCACTTGGAGCAAGTTCAGTTATGCTTGCACTTTTTCACGACCATTTGGTATTTGACCAAACAAACCCAAACTGGGCGGGCAGAGATAGATTTGTTTTATCTGCTGGACACACAAGTGCGATGTATTATTCACTTTTGCATTTGTTTGGTTACGACATTTCTATTGACGACTTAAAAAACTTTAGAAAATGTGGTTCAAAAACTCCAGGTCATCCAGAATTCGGCATTGTTCCTGGTGCTGAAACAACAACTGGTCCACTTGGTCAAGGAGTTGCCAATGCTGTTGGTTTTGCTCTTGCAGAAGCAAAGGCAAACAATCTTTATCCAAAGGTTTTTAACAACTACACATATTGCTATGCTGGTGATGGATGTTTGATGGAAGGTGTTGCAGTTGAGGCTTGCTCACTTGCTGGAACACTTGGTTTAAACAAACTTATTTTGCTTTATGATGACAACAACATCACAATTGATGGTGCAAGAACACTTGCAAACAAAGAAGATGTTAAAGCAAAATTTGAAGCAATGGGCTGGAACACAATTGACGTTAAAAATGGTCATGATTATAACGCTTGTTCAAAAGCAATTGCAAAAGCAAAAAAATCAAACAAACCAACTATCATTATTTTCAAAACAATTATTGGTATTGGAACAAGCAAGCAAGGCACAGAAAAATCTCACGCTTACCCACTTCCAGCGGAAGAACTTGTTGCTTTTAAACAAAGCCTTTCTGTTGCTGAAAGTTTCTTTGTCCCTCAAGATGTATATGATTTTTGTCACGAGGCAATCATCAGAAACAAACCAGCAATCGAAAACTGGAACAACAATGCAACAATTAACAAAGAATCTTTAAAGAAATTTTTGGTTCCAAAACAATTTAACTATAACACCTTGTTAAACCAACTTTCAAAACTTCCAGAACAAGCCGGCAGGGACCTTTCTGGATTGGTTTTAAATGCATTAGAAGAAAACTTTAACTTTTTTGGTGGAACCGCCGATGTTGGACCATCAACAAAAGCAGTGATTTCAAAATCTGAATATTTTTCCGCTGATAACAGAGCCGGCAGAAACATTCATTTTGGAATTCGTGAACACGCAATGGGTTCAATTTGCAACGCAATGGCTCTTTATGGTGGATTCAGAGTTTTTGATAGCACATTTATGGCATTTTCAAACTATATGCTTCCTGCATTAAAAATGCGTGCAATGATGAATGCTCCAGTCCTTTCAGTGTTTACACATGACTCAATTGATATTGGCGAAGACGGTCCAACCCATCAACCAATTGAACAACTTTCTCAAATCAGAAGCCTTGTTGGTTTAAATGTTTTCAGACCAGCAAACGAAGTTGAAATGGTTGCAGCATATAAGTTCTTTGTTGAACAGAAAAAGCCAACTGCTCTTGTTTTAACAAAATCTAAACTTGCAAAATTTGAAGGCGTGACCCTTGAAGATGCTGAAAAAGGCGCATATGTGATTTTTGAAACAAAAACAAAACCACAAATTGAAATTTTTGCAACAGGAAAAGAAGTTGAACTTGCCGTAAATGTTGCAAAAGAACTTGAAACCATTGGTGCTAGAGTTATTTCAATGCCATGCGAAAGCCTTTTTGCAAGTCAAGACAAAACTTACAAATCAAAAATCAGAGTTAAATCGCCAGTTTTAAAAGTTGCTATTGAAGCATCAAACGACATGATGTGGCACAAATATGTTGGTGAAAATGGATTGCTTGTTAATGTGACTGATTATCAAACCAGTGGAAAAGGTTCAGAAGTTTACGTAAATGCTGGATTTAGCAAAGAAAACGTGTTAAAACAAATCGCTAAAAAAATAAAATAATAAAAAAGCACTTCAATAAGTGCTTTTATTTTTTGAATTTTTTGTCATTTATTCTCACATATTTTGTATATTTTGGTGCAATTTGGTTTACAATTTTAGTAAAAATATTTACTATTAAACTATAGTATTTTTATCTCTGAAAGTGGGGGTTTTTATGAAGAAGATATCAAAATTTTTATGTGGAATCATGTTAGCCGTGCTAATGGTTGCAGGTGTAAACTTTTTTGCACCTAACACAAACACAACTGCAAGCGCTGCAGCAGTAAATGTCACATTTAATGCAACTGGCGGAAAAATTAACGGAAGCACTGACAATTATCAGTTAACAACTGGTGATGATGGCAAACTTGATGTTGCACTAATTCCAACACCAACACATGAAGACTTTGTTTTTATTGGATGGTTTGAAGTTGCTGGAACAGAGCCTGTTGATTTTTCAACTAAAGTTTTTGAATCAATCACAACCCTTTCTGCACGTTGGGCAACAAAAACAAACACTTACACAATTTCAACATATGAAAACGATTCAAAGTTAAGCGTTATTGGTCAAACAAATGAAGATGATTTAAATTATGAACTTATTGACGAAATCACTTCTTTGCAAGATGCCATTGATGCAATCAAGTCAGACATCTACAACCCAACAACAGTATCAATCAACTTTAACAATATCACACTTATTGAAGAAGAAACAATTTCACTTGATTTTAACAACATTGCACTTTCTGGTTCAATCACATCAACAAGTGACCTTCCTGTTTTAAGTTTAACCCCTTCAGCAAACAACTCAACATATCACTTCTTAAACATAACCATTTCTTCAAATGCTGACGTGATTGTTGACTTGAGTAACACAGACAATTCTGCAAACCTAATTTTAGAAAACGCACATTTAAACACATCAGTTTCTAATAGTTATGCAATCAATTTTACAACAAATGCCAGCCACAGCATTAAACTTTTAGAAACCAACTCTCACACTTCAACATTCTTGTTTGAATATGACCCATCATTAACAATTGATTTAAGCACAATGCTCAAAAACGATGTTGCAAATCCAATTTATGCAAGCATTGACTACACATACGACAACGTTTGTTTGCTTACAAACTTTAATAACAGTAACCACAGCAAGTTCATTTTTAAAGAAAATGACACATTCTATCACATCAATCAATTTATCATGAACAAAGAATATTGGGTATACTCAATTCTTAACATTGAACTAATCGCAAATGGCGGTGAATATGCTGATGGATACACTGTTCCAAACTATAACTACACAACCGCTGAACAAATTGACTTCCCAACATCAACAAATATTTCAAAAAATCATTCAACATTTGTTGGTTGGTTCGGAAAACTCGAATTTTCAGATGAACAAAAAACTCATTATGGCTTAAGTTCAAACGTTTATTATTATGACACAGTTGCTCTTGCAAGATTTAAAGCAAACGGCTTTGACACAAGCACAATTGAAGAATGTTTTAAAACCTCAACTGACACATTTGACAACTTAACAGCATTCACTGGTTATATTTATGATGTAACAAAAACAAACACAAACAATTATTATTTTGACCTTGCATTGCAACTTGGAACTGATATGCAGTTTGTTGCTTTGTGGGAAGATATTTTATACTCAATCTCATTTAATTCAAATGGTGGTTCTGCTGTAAGCACAATTTCAGAGCCTTATGGAACAACCATTACAAAACCAACCGACCCAACAAAAGAAGGCTATTCATTTGGTGGTTGGTTCAAAGATACAACCTTGATGCTTCCATACACATTCTCAACAATGACCGACACAAGTATCACTCTCTATGCAAAATGGAACATCAACACATACACCATCACATTTATTCATGAAGGCACACCTGCTGGTTCACAAACTGCTCAATTTGGAACGGAAATTGAATTTCCAACAAATGCACAAATCTTTAAAAAGGGTCACAAACTTGACGGTTGGACTCTCACTGAAAACTCTTCTGAACTTTATGCTGGAACAACCATTCCTGCAAGTGACATCACACTCCATGCAGTGTGGAGCCTTGAAGAATATTACATCTACTTTGATGTAAACCCAAAACGTGATACAAAATTACAATCTTCAGCCATTAGCACAATTGCAAAACTTTATGGTGAAACTGTTGAAAAACCAGCAAACCCAACCGCTGAAGGTTATGAATTTGATGGTTGGTATACATCTTCTGACTATCAATACGCATTTGTGTTTAGCACCATGCCAGACTATAACTCAATGGCATTTGCTAAATGGGTTATCAAACAATACAAAATAACTTTTGTAACAAACACTGCCCCATCAACAATTGAAGAAACATATAACTACGGTGAAACCGTAGCCTTCCCTACACAACCAACCAAAAAAGGTTACTCTTTTGAAGGATGGTATCAAGACCAAGATTGCACAACAGCATACACTTTTGGAACCATGCCAGCAGAAAACATTTCTGTTTACGCTAAATGGGAAGAAAAAGAAGTTATCATGATTGAGCACCCAGCAAAATCAACCGTGATTGACACAAGACAAGGATATGTTGTTGATAGTGATATTAGTGGTTTTTATGTTGAATACCTTGTAAATGGCGAATGGACACACCTTCTTCCAACTGAAATTGGAAAGTATGATATTAGAATCTTCCGTGCAGAAGACGATAATTACGCTGAATATTTGATGGTTGTTGAAGATGGATTTGAAATCATTAACAAAACACTCAACTTAACATGGTTAATTGTTTTACTTATTGTTTTAATCATTGCAGAAATTGTTGTTATTGTTATTGTTAAGAAAATGCAAAAAATCAAAAAGACTGATACCATAACACTTGCAATTGCACTTCCATTTGGAATTGTTACAACAAACCAATTTGTTTTGCTTTTAGTTTTTGGTTCACTTGCTTTATTTGGATTTATCTTGCTTGTCTACGAACTTGTAAAACTTCATAGAATTGTTCCATTAGACGAAAAGAAACATTCTATCTACGACACAAGAAACACAATTGAATCTATGAAAGACAATAGTGAAGATGCAGCAATTGCAAGCAAGGTTGATGAACTTTTAAAGAATGAAGGTCTTGCAGATTTGGAAGTTGAAGAAGATTCTCAAGCCATTGAATCAGACGATGAAAATGACACTCCAAAATTTAATTAAAATCAAAAAACAGGTGAAAATATCACCTGTTTTTATTTTGCAAAAAAATAACTAGACAAATCAAGGTTTAAGCATTATCATATAAGAAGACTATTTTTTAAGGGATATTATGGACAAAAGAAAGAATATTTTTGCGAGATTTTTTGGTGCCATTGGTCATGGCTTGAAACAGTTTTCTTTGTATCTACAATTCTTGGGGCTATACATAATTGTAAAACCTCTTATGCCGGCAAAAACAAAGGGCAAAGGAAATGTTAGAAAAAACGACATCAAAGTTTTTGTGACCAATCACTATGAAGTTTATGGACCTGTTATTATGTATTTAAGATTTCCATACAATTTCAGACCATGGGTTATCGACAGAATAATGACACCTGAATCAGTTGAAGAACAAATGAGCACTGGGGTTTATAATAACTTCCCAAAATTTCCAATGTGGTTCAAAAAACTTGCTGTTAAAGCACTTCGAAATTTAATGGTTTTCACCATGAAACACGCAAAAGCAATTTCGGTTTCAAGAGAAAACCCAAGAGCAAACATAAAAACCCTTCAAGAATCAACCGCCCTTTTAAACAAAGGCAAAAATGTTTTGATTTTTCCAGAAGAATCTTATGTGACCTCTGGTGTTGGAAAATTTCAAACAGGGTTTGAACATCTTGCAAAATATTATCATCAAAAAACTGGCAAATGCATAAGTTTTTATCCAGTGTTTATTTCAAAACAAAACAAAACTATTTACATTGAAAAACCAATCACATTTAATCCTGAAAATGACACCAACGATGAAAAACAAAAAATTGTTGAATATTTATATGATTCAATGATTGATTCTTATGTTAAAAACGAATGTTCAGTTGCTTACAAAAAAGCACCAAAACTCAAAAGAAAAAGAAGGTAATAAAACCTTCTTTTTTTATTGCATTTCAAGTGCTTGAGCGGCATATTCAGAACCAACTCTATACATATCAATTTGCATTTGGTTAACACGCTTGCCTGTTTCGTGATACACACGCTTTGCAGTTTCACAATAGTCATAGTTTGCAATTGCATTTAAAAAATCAACATACTTTTTTTCTAACTTGCCTTTTGCAATAAGTTCGCCTATTTCTCTGGTGCGTTCAATAATGCTTTCTCCAGGAAACGCAATAAACTTTCCAACATAGTGGTCATAAATAACTGATTGATATTTTACTTCACCCCATTTGTTACCCTTTGCAATAAGTGGATTAAACACAGTTGATTCTTTATCAAACACAAAAAGTGCTTCAAATTTATCACTTTTGTGATTACGAACAAATATGATGTTGTTTGAATGTTCGTCATCTGAAAACTCAAACACCGATGCAAGCAAATATTTGATATATTGGTCAAAACATTCTTCTGTCATGATAGACAAAAATTGTTTCTTTTTCTTCAAAACTTGTTTTAATGAAAGTCTTGATGATTTTCTTAAAACCTTGCTATGCAAAGGCATATCACCATAACCGTCTTGGCTAATTTGATATGCTGTTTGATAATCAACATAACCTTGAAGCAAGTTTGGTGAAATAACATAATATTCATGATGATATTGAACCAAATGATGTTGTGCTGTCAAAAACTCAAAATCTTCATATTTCTTTTGTGAAATAAGTTCGCTTCCAAGGCTTAATCTGTTGTCGGCCATTCTTGCAGTTACAGGAAGTGCAGCAAACTCTTTGCGATGGTTTTTGTAATACCTGCTGTGGCTCATTTTAAAAATATATTTGGTTTCATCATCGCCCATATTAATGGTTCCACCATTTCTGCGATATTGGTCAGCCTCTTTCATGCCATGTTTCCAAATGTAAATGGGGTCAACTGTGGTCTCGCTAATTCTTTGTTCATACCATTTAAAAAAATCTTTTACCATAAGTCTTCCCCCTTTTTATTTACATTTCTCTTATAACAATTTCACCTGCGCATTCTGCACCAAACTGATACACATCAATTTGTTTTTGACTAGGAACAAGCCCCGTTTCTGTGCAAACTTCATTTGCAAATTTTTGATAGTCAAGACAAGCAATCCTGCTCAAAAATTCACAGTATTTTTTTTGGAGTTTTCCGCTTGCAATAAGCCTGGTAACTTCCATAACCCTATCCGCTGAATTTTCATCTTTGTGCTTGATTGGAACTCCGTTGTAATGTGAAAATTCCCAAATTCCTTTTTTTACATCCTTATAAGAATAACCTTCTGCAACCATTGGGTTGAATGCAGTAGACTCTTTATCGTGCACTAAAAGGTGTTCAAATCGATGACTATCTTTTGGGTGCCATAAAATTATGTTGCCAAGATGGTCATCGTCTGTAAAGTCAAAAATTGACGCCAAAATGTATTCTATGTATTCGTCATAACAATTTTCTGTCATAAACTGCAAAAAATAGTCTTTATTTTCAAGAGCGGTTTCCAAATCACTAAACATAATGCTATCCATTTGAGTGTCTGGAAACAGCAAATGTTCCTGCTCTTGCAATGCATGAATAGTTGCTGTGTGCATATTTTGATTTGATATCAAAATTGGTGAAACAAGAACAAATGACTCTGAAAGACCTTGTTCGTTTTTTTTGACTGCACTTTTTAATGCTGAACGCATGATTGGTTTATATTGTGCCGTGAAAAAATCTAACTCTTTAAATTTCTTTTGTGAAACCAGTTCGCTTGTTGTTGATAAAAAGTTATCTCTGCAAGCACTTCCCAATCTAACACAACCAAATTTAAACCTTCTGCTATGTGGAGTTTTAACAAAATATCTTGTGTTTCCAAGTGTCACATAACTGCGATTTGCTTCCGAAATTTTGCTCATGGCAAGTGTGTCGGATTCAAAATGTGATTCATTTTGTTTCCAACTGTCACAAACACCTTCATACCACTGCAACACATTTTTCATCATAGTAATAATAATATAACATAATTTTTTTACTAGTTCAATACCCTTTTTCTAAAAAAAATATATTTTTTTATTAAATTTATTGTTATGAGAATAAAATTTTTTATGGTATATTGTATTTAGGAGAAAAAATCATGTTTGATTTGTTAAAAAAGTTAGAAAACTATAAGTCTTTTGACGAAAACGAAGAACAATCAAGACTTGCAACAATTGAATTTTTAAAACAAAACACAAACTGCTATGACCGCAGCAACAAAAATGGTCACATCACCGCCGGTGCACTTGTTTGTGATGCAAACGGAAACATTCTTTTAAACCATCACAAAATCACCAATATGTGGTTTCAATTTGGCGGTCACTCAGATGGCAGTTCAAATTCTTTTGAAGTTGCAAAAAGAGAGGTTTTTGAAGAAAGCGGTATCCGTGACTTTTTATCTCAAAGTGATGATATTTTAGACATAGCAAACAACGTTGTTGATGCTCGCCCTGAAAAAGATGAACCACAGCACACACACTATGACATCAACTTTTTGTTTATCACAAAAACCAATGAGTTTAAAATTTCAGAAGAATCTTCTGATATCAAATGGGTTAGCATAAAACAAGCAAAAAAACTAGTTAATCCAGAAGACATTTCAATTAAACGAATGATTGCAAAGTATGAACTCTGGCTAAAAAATAACAAATAAAAACTGCAAAATATGCGAAAAAAATATTAAAAAATAATGAAAAAAAGGATAAAAATATGTCTTTAAAAAGTTGGCTAGCCAAAAACACCACCAGCCTAAAACATAAAAACATCGTTATCACAGGAACAACAAATGGGCTTGGTTTAGAAACCTTAAAACTTCTTGCAAAACTTGAAGCAAGTGTGATTGTTGGTGTGAGAAACACAGTTCGTGCAGAAGAACAAAAGCGTGAGATTTTAAAAAAATATCCAACGGCAGAAATCACAATTTTAAAAGTTGATTTATCTGATGCAAGGTCGATTAAAGATTTTGCAAACAGAGTTAACTTTTTGTGTTCATTTGGAATTGACGCTTTGATTAACAACGCTGGTGTTTTTTCAAACTCAAAAGAACTTTTGCAAAATGGTCATGAACGTCACTATTTCACAAACTTTGTTGCACCAATATATTTAAGCAAAACCCTTTTGCCTCTTCTTGAAATGAAGCAAAATTCAAAAATTATTTTCTTGAGCAGTATTAGTAAAAATTTTACAAGAATCAACTTTGAAGACTTTGAATTTAAAAACAATAAAAAAGATATTGATGCTTATGCAAATTCAAAAAGACTTTTAACTTACGCAGCCATGAAACTTAAAGAAGAAAGCAAGGATGTCCATGTGAACATTGTTCATCCGGGTGTTAGCCCAACCGCTTTATTTTCAAATTCTAGTTTCAAAATATTTTCGCCACTTTTGAAACTTGTGTTTCCAAGTGCAAAAAAAGCATGTCTAAACGAAGTTGCAGGATTGTTTTTTGAAACAAAGCAAAATGAATGGATTGGACCACGCATTTTTAACATTTGGGGCAAGCCTAAAAAGTCAAAAAACAAAATAAAAAATTTCAATCAAACTGAATTTGACAAATGTCATGAAAAAACAACTGAGATACTAAACGAATTGCCTTAAATGTAAAAAATCAGAATAATAATAGCAAAATTTACATTTTAAATTTAAATTTTAAAACCAGCCTTGAGATTGTCAAAATTGTATAAAATTGTAATTTTTATTGAAAATTTTGCAAAATAACATATTATTTCATATATTTTTATTATTGTTTTGCAGTTTTTTGAATAGTTGGTTTCACTTCAAAAACAGAAACCTTAAACCACCGTTTTAAACAGATTTTCTTGACAAAAAAACCTTCTGCATATATAATATGCAAATGTAATTTATCAAAGGAGCAAACCATGGAAGAATTTCTTCATGTGCTTAAACATTCACTATTAGACACAGCAAAAATGCTTCCACTTTTGCTGCTTGTTTATCTTGTAATTGAGTATCTTGAATATAAGCACGTTTTTAAATATCAAAATTCAAAACTATTAAAAGGAAAAGCCAGTCCTGTTATGGGTGCTTTGGTTGGTTCTATTCCACAATGTGGATTTTCGGTTGTTTCATCTGAACTTTATGCAGAACAAAAAATTTCAGTTGGTGCACTTATTGCAGTTTATATTGCAACCAGTGACGAAGCCATTCCACTTATGCTTGCAGACTATAAAACAATCCCTGCCCTTTTGCTTTTAATTGCAACAAAAATTGTTATGGCACTTGCAATTGGATACCTTGCAATGTTTTGCTATAAAAAATTCTTCAACAAAATTCAAACCCCACTAGCAAATCAATCAGTTTCAGAAAATCATATTGTTAGTCAAATTGAAGAAAAGCATGACGAACATGACCACGATGAACACAAACACAAAGAAGAGCATCACGAAGAAGAACACGCACACGCTTGCTGTCATCATGACACACATACTTCAAAATTCAACTGGAAACATCCACTAGTTCACTGTGCAAAAATTGCTGCTTATATTTTTGCAATAAACTTCATTATGGGATATCTTGTTGAACTTGTTGGCGAAGACACATTGATTAGTTTTTTGGGTTCAAGCAACGCCCTTCAACCACTTCTCGCTGTTTTAATTGGGCTTATTCCAAATTGTGCATCATCTGTAATTTTGACTGAACTATATATGATGGGCGGGTTAAGTTTTGGGGCAATTGTAACAGGCTTAAGCGTTAACGCTGGTCTTGGACTTCTGGTTTTGTTTAGAAAAAACAAAAATATAAAAGAAAATCTATTTATCGTTGCGATGCTTATTATCCCAAGTTTGCTTATTGGATACGGCTTACACTTTATTCCTTTAAACTTTTTAAGACTTTAAACACTTCCAAAAAATGGAGGTGTTTTTTATTCAAAATAAAACAATAAATAACATAAAATATTAAATTTATTTACTTTTGTAAATAAAAAGAGTATTATTTATGTGTTATGAAAAGTATTTTTGTGTATAACCCAGAAAGCGGTAAAGGCTTAATAAAAAAATACAAAGATTATATTTTGAAAAAACTCTCAAAAAAATATGGGGAAATTGAATGTGTGGAAACAACCCATGCAGGTCATGCCCATGATTTGGCAAAAGAAGCAGTTTCAAAATATGATTATTTTTTCGTGTCTGGCGGAGATGGAACATTAAACGAAGTTATCAATGGAATGGGGAACGCTGAAAACAAACCTGTTATTGGATATATTCCATCTGGAACTGTTAATGACGTTGCAAGGTCACTTGGAATTAGTTTAAAAATCAAACGTGCAGTTAAAAACCTTCTTGTTGGTGAACCATTTGAACACGACATTTTTAGAGTTAACAGAAGATATGGAATTTATGTTTGCTGCACAGGACTTTTCACAAAGTCAAGTTATGACACTGAGCGTTACAATAAGAAAAAATATGGAAAATTTGCATACGTAAAAAAGGGTCTTGAGGAACTTTTGAATGCAAAACCTGTTTCAGTTGAACTAACAATAAATGGCGAAACAATCAAAAAAGATTGTGTCCACCTTATGATTTTAAACTCAAAAAGTGTTGCTGGTTTCAAAATTAACCGAAAAGCAAAACTTGACGATGGCGAAGTTGAAATTATATTATTCCATTCAAAAAAGAAGAAAATTTTTGGCAAAGGTCTTTGGAGTATGTTTAACACCTTTCTTTGGGGCGTTAGAAGATATCACAAACATGACGAAGTTACATATTTAAAGGCATCTTCTTTTGAAATTGCAACCGAAGAAGGCACTGTTATTAACCTTGACGGCGAAAAAAGTAAAGAAGGAACTTTTAACTTCACTGTTATTCCAAAAGGTGTAAAAATCATCGCACCAAAACGCAACAAAAATAATACTATAGATAAAAACTAGTTAAGGAGAATCATGGCTAAATCACCTGAAAGAACCTACAACTACAAAGTCTCTCAAAAGAAACCTAAACTCACAAAAGAACAAAAAAAGGCTTTGTGGCTTGAAAATAAAAACAAACTTGGTTTAAACACAATTTTAAAACCAATTGTTTTTCTTGTTTTTGCAATAACAATTGAAATTGTGAACTTTCACATATTAAACATCACAACAACTGCTGGAGAAAAGCAACTTTTTCCAACCTATATGTTTTTTGATTTTGGGCTTTGGCTTATTATTGCAGCAATCATGCTCACCTGCACAAGAAATTGGTTATCAAACACAATGTTTTATTTTTTCACATTGTTTCAAATAGTTATTTGTGCAGTTAACGCAACCCTTTATAAAGACTTTGGATATCTTTTCACTTGGGATATGATTGTTCTTGCAGTTGAAGGCATTGACTCATTTGACATTAGTTTTATTGATTTTGAAAGTGCCCTTTTATATCTCGCTCTGATTATTGTGTTTATATCTATTCCAATAATCATTGACGTGTTTGGAAAGAAGAAACAATTTGAAATCAAAAAATTAACCCGCCCTATTTTGCTACTTATATGTTTTCTTTCATGCTTTGCCATTGGCACAACAAGTTACACCGTTCAAGCGTTAACCCTTGGAAATGGAAAACATGCTGAATATAAAGAAATTGAAAGTGACAAATATTTATTTTCAAATATGCATATCATTGAAGAATCTTACAGAAAGTTTGGCACTGGCGGTTTTTACACCAAAAACCTTTATGACTTAACTCTTGGAAGATTGTTTGTTTCTGGAAAAGATGAAACAATTAACATGATTAACTCTCAAAAAGTTCAAGTTGATGAAGATGCCGTTTTGCATGGTGACAACCTTGTGGTTATTATGCTTGAGAGTTTTGAATGGTTTGCAATTGACCCATACAACACACCAAATCTTTGGAAACTTAAAACAGGAACAAGTTCTGCTGATTATGAATCACCAATTCCAAACAAAGGCGTTGTTATTCATGACTATGTTTCAAACAACAAAACAAATGTTTCAGAAGATGCCGCAATATTAGGCTATATGCCACATATCAATCAATACAAAATTGGTAAAAACACTTATGCAACAGAATATTCACTTCCAAATCTTTTTAGAAATCTTGGCTATACAGCAAACTATTTCCACAACTTCTTGCCAAAATTCTATGACAGAAATGTTGTGAATGTTAACATGGGTTTTGAAAAGTTTTATAGCAGTGCAGACTTTGTAAGCCCAGATGGAACAAAATCTGACTTTAACAATTTTCATCTTGAGTCTGACTATATAGACCAAATGATTAACCATCTTGCACCAACCGACAAAAAGTTTATGTCTTTCTACACCACAGTTTCTTCACATGGTGGCTACGAAACCTATAACTCAAGATTTGAAAATCATTATCAAACTTATGACAACAATCTTAATAACTATGAACTTTGGCTTAAAAACAATGGATATGTTTATCCAGAAAGCGAACACTACAAAAACATTTTAAGACAATATAAAGCAGCAACCATGGACACAGACGTTATGGTTGGCAAACTTTTTGAACATCTCAAAGAAAACAATATGCTTGATGATACAACAGTTGTGATTTACTCAGACCATAACGCATACTTCCACAACTTGGCTCAAGCAGTCAAAGGAACAGAAATCGAAGATATTGGAAACTTAACAACCCACAATGTTCCATTTATGATTTATAGTTCAAAACTTGGTTCTCGTGATGTTTATGGATTCTGCAACCCATACGACATCTACCCAACCATTTGTGAACTTTTCGGTCTTGAATATAGCACATTCTTTACTCAAGGTTACAATATGCTAACAGAAGATATTGAAAACAGTTTGTATGTGTCTTATTTAACAGGATATTACAACGGCAAATGCTATTCAAAAACAATGAAAAACACTGTTATGCTTGAAGGCTCAACCGAAGCGGATGTTGCAACTTTCAAAACAAATGTTTGCAAGTTCTATCAAAAGCAAAAATATATTGAAAAAGTTTATAGGGCTGGTTGGAAAGTTAAATAATCACGTCAAAAAACACGGATATAAACCGTGTTTTTTGTTTACTTATTCTTCCTAACATTTTAACTATAAATTTATTTAATTTGAACTTTTTGTTTGCATTTTTTATAAAATAAACTATCATAATAATAGATAGGAGAAAATATGAAATCAAAAATATTTGAACTTCTTTACAGACTGCTTATAATAACATTTGCAATCCTTGGGCTATGCCTAAACAACCCTTATGGAAACGGAATGCAATTTTGGTTTTTCACATCTCAAACAAATGCATTTGTTGTTATTATTGAAGCCATTATTTGTGTGCTTATCATAATTAACATATGTGGCAAGGAAACACACCTTGCTAAAAACAATGTTTTTTCTTTAATAAGACTTATGATAACTTTCTTTATCACAATAACTGGCATAATTTATATGTTTGTTTTGGCTCCAACAGGCATTGCCTTTGCTGGAAAATCCGCATCATATATGTTTAATTTTAGAAATATTATTCTTCATGCCGTTGTTCCTGTTATGTCTATTATTGGATATTATGCGTTTGCAAATAGTGGAATGATGAACAAAAATCACGCATGGTATTTCTTGATTTATCCATTTATTTATTTTGTTCTTGCAATATTTAGAGTTGAGTTTGGTGGCAAGCCATTTTATGACGGAACGCTTTACCCTTACTTTTTTATTGACCCAACCATAGGCGGTCAAGGCTGGGGTATGGTTGCAATTTATGTTGCTGTGATAATAGTTTTGTTTTATGCTCTTGCAAGGCTTTATATTCACATTAACAACAAACTTTCAAAAGGAAAAGAAAATCAATAAAATATTTTAAACACAAAAAAAAGACAATGCTTTGTGCATTGCCTTTTTTATTATCTATTGTTGATAGCATCAATAGGTTTCTTTCTAGAAATCTTGAGTGTTGGAAGCAAACTTGCAAGGAATGCAGCACCCCAACTGATTGCAAGAATCAAAATAATTTGTCTAATTCCAACATTCAAAAGTGCAATTTCAATGCCAAGTTTAGCAATCATTAATGAGTTGATAACAAGGCACGCTGCGATTGTTGCAATTGAAGCAAGAACAAAGTTGATAAATGCAATAACT
Organism: Clostridia bacterium; assembly: GCA_045594425.1. Lineage (GTDB taxonomy): Bacteria > Bacillota > Clostridia > Christensenellales > UBA1242 > RGIG1681. The sequence continues at coordinate 114,548 of JAZNYK010000013.1, read as the reverse complement.
GTGCTTTCATTAAAGAAGATTCCAAAGATGTCACTTCCTCTTGCACCAAGTGCACGAAGCACACCAATTTCTCTCTTTTTATAGTTAATTGATGTTGAAATGAAGTTCATGAGAAGTAATGACGCAAACACTGCAAATCCAACAGCAACCCAAACAAAGATAGATGTCATCATCATCAAAATTTCTTCTAACATATCAAGATAATAAGTTGAAGATGTTTGAACAGACATTCTAAAGTTGTTATCGTTCCATGTTTCAAGGTATTCAACAAACTCTTTATCTGTAGATGTTCCATTAAGTTTTGAAATAGCAAGTTCATAACCACCATAAAGTGTTTCCATCATGCCTGCATATGACTCATCATTAACTAAATAATAAACCCAGTGATTTCCTGCATCAATTGAATCAATAGTTCCAACAACAGTAAATGTTTTTACACCAGTTTCATGTTCGTCATAATCGTCTGTGAGTGTGAGTGTCATACCTTCTTCAATCTTTGCTTTATAATCATCAAACATATTGTTTAAATCACTTTCATTCAAAAGAATTTCGTTTTCAGCAAGAACAAACTTTCCATCTACAATTCTTGAAGATAGGTCACCACCTTTGATATATTTGATTTTTGATGTCAAAAATTCTTCATAACTAATATCATTCCAAGTGTAACCATAATATCCTCTATCTTCCATTTCTTGTTCGGTATAGAACATATCTTCTAATTCAGTTGCACTATAATCTTTAATCCATGACCAGTTTTTATCTCTTAACTCTCTAATGCGACCATATTCAAATGTTTCGTTTGCTTTTCCAAAATATTCATTGTTGATATAAACATAGTCATTATCAACACCATTAATCCAACCATAATAATATGTGTCAACATAACTATTTTCAAGCAATGTTTCATAAACATCTGGATGAACATAAGCAAAACGCATGAATGTATTTTCAAAATATTGTTCAGCGGTTCTGTCATTAACAAGTTCATCTTGGTCCATTGATGTATATTTTGAAATATCTGTTTTATCATCAATAACACCAACAACTCTCAAACTTCCATCATAGTTATTTTCTGTAAGACTTATAACCTTTCCATTAAATGTGTCAAATCTGTTAATGAGTAATGGCTTTTCATCACTAAATTCAGAAAAACTAGTGATACCCGCAGATTCATCATACTTGGTTGCTCTTTTTACAAGTGCTTCCATCATAAGTTTTGAAATACAAACTTCATCTTCTTTTTCTGGAAGTCTTCCTTCTAATGAGAATCCCATTTGATTGAGTTCTTGTTGAGAAAGTGCTATGAATCCAGAAATGTATGTTTGATAAAGTGGGTTTCTTGATTCTGTTAAGTTATAGCCATTTACATACAAATAATCACGATTTGTTGCAACAACACCCTTGATTAAATAATCAGGGAATTTTTCACGAAGTGCATCCAAATCGGCTTCTTTGATTGGTGCATCTTTTGGATACATTGTTCCTTTTTCAGCACCTTTCATAACAATGTTTGTTTGGTTTGTGAGTTTCATTGCGTCATAAACAGATGCGCCTCTGTTCCAGCAAGAAAGTGCATCAACAACACCAAACACTGTGAACGCCAAGAATGAAAGCAAGATTGTAAAGAACAATTTTCCAACTTTGTTTTTAAGTGAACTTGCACCCATCTTGAACGAGTCTGAAAACTTAAGTCTAGATTTAATAAGTTTTAAACTCTTGCCGTTATAGTTTTTAAGTTTAATATCTTCATCAACGGTTTCAACAAATTTTTCTCTGTTGCCGTCATCATTGATTGAAGCACCTTTTTTGAGTTCTTCATTGGCTTTTTCGTCAAATGAAATAAATGTGTCAGATTTTTTGGCATTTTCATTAATCATACCAGCAATCTTTTTAAGTTCTGCTTCAGAAATTTCTTGACCTTTTTTGATGTAAAGAATGCTATTATCAATAATTTTAACGCCACTGTTTGTTTCTGTTGCAACAATTTCTTTCTTTGTTACGTCAGAAATAATCTTTCCATCTTTAAGTTCAATGATTCTGTCACCATAATATTCCGCAAACTCTCTATCGTGAGAAACAATGATTACAAGTTTTTCTTTTGAAAGTTTTTTCAAGGTTTCCATAACCTGTTTTCCGGTGTTGCTATCAAGAGCACCAGTAGGTTCGTCCGCCATGATGATTTCTGGATGTTTTACAAGAGCACGAGCAATTGCAACTCTTTGTTTTTGACCACCAGAAAGTTGATTTGGTTTTCTTTTTGCATATTGAAGCATATCAACTTGCTCTAAAAGTTTGTTGATTTCTTCTTTATCTGGCTTTTTGCCTTGAAGTTCAATAGCAAGCGCCAAGTTCTTTTCAACGGTAAAGTTCTCCAAAATGTTATATTCTTGGAAAATGAATCCGATGAAAGTGTTGCGGTATGAGTCAAAGTCACTTTGAGTAAACTCTTTTGAAGACTTGCCTTTGATGATAATTTCACCCTCATCAAAAGTATCAAGACCACCAATAGCGTTCAAAAGTGTAGACTTACCACTACCAGACTTACCAAGCAAAAACACAAGACCAGTGTCAGCAAAATCGATAGTCACACCATCAAGTGCTCTAACAGGGTCTGCTTTCTTTTGTTGATAAATCTTTACAAGATTTTTTACACTTAACATATTAGCAATTCCTTTGTTTAGATTTATTCTAACCATAAACCAAATATGATTGGAATAGTAATATTATATTACTATGAAGCAAACATCACTGTCAATTAATCATAAAATTTTGCACAAAAAAAGAGCAATTTGTTTGCTCGTTTTTTTATGCTTATCATAAATCTATTTGCAGAAAATTTCGGCAATAAACGCTTTTTGCATAAGCATTGCTTCGGCTTCATAATTATTGCGTTCTATTGTTGTCATTTCGCTCATATACTTGCCTGTTTTTTCATCATAAGCAAGTGAAGAAAGTGGAACGCCTTTTTTCACCACAGAACTTGGCTTGTTAATAAAATATCTTTTTGGCTTAAACTCCCTAGTGAAAAGATTTCCATCTTCATCAATAATTGCAAGGGCAACATTATAATGACCAGTGCTTGAACCTCCAACCTCGTTTAGTTTTTCAACATAAACTGCAATCATTTCTTCATCAGAAAGTTCTTTGCCGTGATAACGCCTAACAAGGACACCTGGTTGGTCTTCAGCAGAAAACCTGTCAATTACAAGACCGCTGTCATTTGCAAGGACAGGAAGCCCAGTAAGTTCATGATAAGCCTTTGCTTTGATAACAGCATTTTCAACTTCATTTTTTCCATTTTCAACAACATCTGCATTAACATCAAGTTCAGCAAGGTTTGTGCATTCAAGACCAAGTTCGTCAAACACCGCTTTATAAATATTAAACTTTCCAATATTGGTTGTTGCAATCAAAATCTTTTTTGTCATAAAAATTTCCCCTAATGATTAAAGTTTAACACAAACACAAAACAACCGTCAATTTTAACAAAATAAAAAACCATGTTGAACATGGTTTTTATTATTATTCAGTTGCATAATTGTCAAAGTAACCAGTGATAAGCACAATTGGTGTGCCTTTGTCACCACTGCCAGAAACAAGGTCTGAAAGTGAACCAACAAGGTCTGTGATTCTTCTTGGGGTTGTTCCAAGAGAGATTTTTTGATTTTTGAGGTCAGCCTCTTTCTTTTTGATAATTTCTTTTATTTCAGCAACAGCCTCTTCACCTTTAAGGTTTTCAATGTTGTTATCTGCAACATATTTAAGTTTGATTTCATTTGGAGTTCCAAGTAACCCATCTGTAAATCCAGGGCTAACAACAGGGTCAGCAAGTTCCCAAATTCCACCAACTGGGTCTTTGAACGCACCATCACCATAAACCATACATTCAATGGTTACGCCCGTTCTCTTTTTAAACTCTGCTTGAAGGTTATGAGCAAACTCTTCACCACCTCTTGGAAAAAGTTTAAGTTGACCATCTTTAGATTTATTTGAACCCAAAACACCATAGTCTTCATGATAACCATGTTCTGAACTTGGTTCGCATAAAATATCTGTGAGTGACAACACCTTTTCAGCACCTTTTGCAAGCAAAAGTTTCTTTGTTCTAAACCTGCTGTGAATGTCAGCATTAATAACCTTTTTTGTATGCTTTAAAATTTCAGTTGGGTCATTGCTTAAAATAATACTTGCTTTGCCACCGCAGATTTCAAGATAATATTTAATGTAATCAACACCAGTGAAAGGATGTTCAACACTTCCAACCAATGCATAAAATTCTTCTGGTGTAAAAGTTCTGTCAAAAGTGTGAATTCCAAGGTCGTAAAGTTTATCAATTGAAACAAGAGGGTTTCCTACTTCATCAAATGGATAAGAAAGTTGAATAACAAGTTCATCAACACCATCAGAAATACCTTTCAAAATTTCAGAAAAACGGTTTCTTGACAAAATCGGTAAAATCAAACCAACTTTTCCTCCACCAAGTTTTGAGCGGACATCGTTTGCAATATCATCAGTAGATGCAAAGTTGCCTTGGCTTTTTGCAAGTATTGCTTCAGTAACTGTAACGATATCCTTATCTTTTAAAGTAATGTTTTTTTGTTCTGCTGTTGCTAACACGCAATCAGCAACAATGTTAACCAAATCGTCACCTGGACGAATGATTGGGGCTCTAACACCCATTGCACAAGTTCCATAAGTTCTCATAACAAATTCTCCCTTATTAAAATTACAACATTATGTTATTCTTTTTTACATTAAATAGTCAATCACACATAGCCTCGCTTAAAGTTTTTGTTTAAATGTTAACATTTTTTAAAAATTGCATACTAATTTTTTGATTTTTGCGATTTTTGTGATATTATTATAGCGTAGAAACTTGTGGATTTTTATCTCTAAAACAGCCCTTTGGCTGTGTTTTTATTTATAAACAAAGGATATATTATGAACGCATCAAAACAAATATTTTTACACAAATTGTTCAAAGCACTGGCTGACAGCATAATAAAGGTTTTTATTCCGCTATACATTTTAAAACAAAGCGGAAACATAAACCTTTCAATTGCTTATTTGATTGCTCAAGCGATTTTCACATTGCTAACAATGACAGCACTTAAAAAGGTTCTTGAACATCACACAGTTCTATGTGTAATTCTTCATGCACTGCCAATAATTTTAGCACAAAGCATATTATCATTTTTTGCACTAAACTTAATGACAATTTTGTTTGTTGCATTTTTGATGGCATCCGCTCAAACACTTTATTCCATTCCATTTAACTTGATTTTTACTTATTGTGACAAAAACACTAATGTTTCAGCATTTCAAATTGCATCAAATTTAGGTTCTTTAATATTCACGCTTATAAGTGGTTTCACTATTGCAAAAATACAAGGCTCATTTGTATACTTAAGTTTGATTTCTTCTTGTCTTTATATTGCTTCGGCTATCCCAATGTTTTTGGCAAGAAAACAACTTAAAGCCTGCACACCACAAAAACCAGAAACCAAACCTGAAAACAAAAAACAATATTTGCTTTTCAACCTTTTCCATGTTGGATTTGGATGCTTTCAAATAGTTATCGATTATTTGATTCCATTATATTTATATGCAAACAATCTTTCTTTTGAGGCTGTGACAACCGTTATTGCACTTGTTAAAATTGTTAGAATTTTGATTGTGTATTTAGCAAAACATTTCAAGCCAAACAAAACATATATGTGTGCTATGGGCATCAGCCTTGCTATGTTTGTTGCATCTTGTATTTTGATTTTGACAATCAAAAACAACCTTGTGTTATACATCCTTTCATGTTTAATTGAAATTACATTCCCAATGTTTTTTGTGCCAATGTATAAAGTTTTCTGCAATCAAATAAAACAGGATAATTTTGTAAAAGAGGCAACATTTGAACGTGATATGTATATCTTTTCATGCAGACCAATCACTTTTGCAAGTTTCTTTATTGGAAACTCGTTTATAACTTGCATTTGTGTTGGAATTGCTTTTTCAGTTTTAATGCAAACCAGTGCAACACTTATCTGCAAAAACAAATAATAAAAACACCAGAAATTCTGGTGTTTTTATTATTTTTTATGATTATTTTGATATTTTTTATTTATTATTTGCGTTTTTCTTTTTTTGATAAGCCGCTTCAATAGCCTTTGAAATTTCCATTATAATAACAGGAACAAGTGCAAAACCAAGTCCAAGCAAATAGAGTTTCCAAGGAAGCACAGCAAGTCCGAAAGCAATTCTTGCAGGTGTGAAAAGCACAAGTGCAACAAGTGCAAACGAAGCCAAACAAGCAAGTGTTAATTTTTTATTTGTGAAGAATCCAATTTTAAAAATAGACTTTTCTGAACGCATATTAAACGCTTGTGTAATTTGTGAAAAAGCAAGTGTCATAAACGCAAGTGTTTGACCGCCTTCAAGAGTTCCAGTTACGGCTTCACCGATTTTGAAACCAACAAGTGCCAAAACACCAAACATAATACCTTGAAGAACAACTTTGATTCCTAAACCATGAGCAAACAAACCTTCATTTTTTGGTTTTGGCTTGTGCTTCATAACATCATTTTCAACAGGTTCCATGCCAAGAGCAATTGCTGGCAAACTGTCTGTTACAAGGTTTATCATTAAAAGTTGCATTGAAAGGAAGGGGCTTGTACGCCACAAAAGCATTGCAACAAACACAGCAACAACTTCACCAATGTTTGTTCCAAGCAAGAAACCAACAACTTTTCTAATATTAGCATAAATTCCACGACCTTCTTTAACAGCATCAACAATTGTTGAGAAATTGTCGTCTGTTAAAATCATGTCAGCAGAACCTTTTGCAACATCGGTTCCCGCAATTCCCATTGCACAACCAATGTCCGCTGCTTTAAGTGCAGGAGCGTCATTAACGCCGTCACCAGTCATTGAAACAACTTGACCTTTTCTTTGCCAAGCCTTAACAATTCTAATTTTGTTTTCAGGAGAAACACGTGCATAAACTGAAATGCTTTCAAGGTTAGCATCAAGTTCTTCATCAGACATTTCGTCAAGTTCAGAGCCAGTGATTGCTCTATCTTCTGGGAGCAATATTCCAAGTTTTTTAGCAATAGCAGATGCCGTCACAACGTGGTCACCAGTTATCATGATAGGTTTGATACCTGCTTCACGACAAGTTTTTACAGCAGCCCTTGCATTTGGTCTTGGAGGGTCAATCATACCAACAAGGCCAATAAATGTTAAACCATCTTCAATTTTTTGAGGATTGAGTGTATTTGGCATACTTTCAATTTCTTTATATGCAACCGCCAAAACACGAAGAGCATTTGAACTCATTTCTTGGTTCATTTCTTTTGCTTTTTCAAGATTTCCTGCAATACATCTGCTTTCCATCACATCAACAGCACCTTTAACAATAACATACAACTTTCCGTCAATTTCATTTATTGTGCTCATGAGTTTTCTGTCAGAATCAAAAGGAATTTCTCCAAGACGAGGATATTTTTGATTAAGTTCATCTTTGATTAACCCATTTTTATAAGCCGCTGAAACAATGGCTGTTTCGGTTGGGTCACCAATATGTTTTTCTTTGTTTTTCTCAATAACAATTGAGCCATCACAGCAAAGAGTTGCATAAGTTAAAAGTTTTTTCACTTTTGCAGAGTTTGAGTCACTAATTTCTTCTCTTTCTTTCGCACCATCAACATAGGCTTCAACCAAAGTCATTCTGTTCATGGTAAGAGTTCCTGTTTTGTCAGAGCATATTACTGATGCACTACCCAAAGTTTCAACAGCAGGAAGTCGTCTGATAATGGCATTCTTTTTAACCATTCTTTGAACGCCTATTGAAAGAACAATTGTAACAATTGCTGGCAAACCTTCTGGAATTGCAGAAACAGCAAGCGAAACGGCTGTCATAAACATTTCAAGCACACCAACATCACTCAAAATTCCAACAACAAAAATGATTGCACACGCTGCAAGAGCAACAAAACCTAAATATTTTCCAAGTTTTGAAAGTTTCTTTTGAAGTGGGGTTTGTGCTTCATTTTCACCAGACAAGAGATTTGCAATTTTGCCCATTTCGGTATTCATGCCAGTTGCTGTAACAACCGCAGTTGCTGTTCCGTATGTTATTGAACAGCCAGAAAACACCATGTTTGCACGGTCACCAATTGGTGCATTCTTTTTAACCCTTGCAACCGCATTTTTTTCTGATGGAACCGACTCTCCAGTAAGTGCCGATTCTTCACTTTTTAAACTTACACTTTTAATAAGTCTTGCATCCGCTGGAACAAAGTCACCAGCCTCCAAAATAATAACATCACCAGGAACAAGGTCACTTGCGTTAATAATTGATTCCTTGCCATCTCTGATGACACGCGCGTGTGGTGCAGACATATTTTTTAATGCATCAAGCGCCTTTTCGGCTTTACTTTCTTGCATAACACCCATAATGGCGTTAAGCACAACAATAAGCAAGATAAGCACTGGTTCAAAAAACTCTTTTGGATTTTTTTCAATGCAGGCAATAACAAATGAAATAACTGAAGCAATGATTAAAATTATAATCATGGCATCTTTAAATTGTTCGAAGAATCTGCCCATCCAAGTTTTTTTCTTTTTTTCCTGAAGTTTGTTTTTGCCAAACTTTTCGGTTCGCTCTTTAACTTGCTCTGAAGTTAAACCCGTTTCAACATTAGTTTCTAATTGTTGAACAATGGTTTCGGGATGTTCACAATATTCACCCATTTTTCTTTTTATCTCCTTTTTGTGTTTTTGACTTAAATTAATTAATCCTGCACACAAACTCGGCTTAAAAAAATTCCAAGCGGAACACGTCACACTTGGAATTCATTATTTTGATTAACGACACCATGTGCAGACAATTTGCCACCACACATGAGTCTTGTATTTTAAAGCAAGCCAGACAATTTTATTGTCGGTTGTTGACTTAACTCCGTATTTCTACGCTTACTACTCCCCCACGGAATATTTTAAGTTGTTTTGGTTAAGTTTTTAATTAATTTAACCATGCTAGCAACATTATTATAATATATGTTTGAGCCTATTTTTTAGAACCAAACATTAATGCTAACAGATAATATTTTACAAAATTCTGTCATTTTTGTCAACAGTAATTTTTGAATCATCTTCAAATTATCATAAAATTTGACAAATTTTCTGCATAGTATTAATATTGATTTATATGAAAAATATTCAATTTATAAAAGACAAATCAAGTGTAAAATTTTATATTTTAGCCGTCATTTGCGTGGCGTGTGTTTACTCATGCAAACTCACTGAATTATTTATTCCTTTGTTTGACAATGTGTATTATGGCAATCTTGTTAGTGTGTTTGTTAATGCCAGCAATTTGTTTTTGTGGCTGGCAGAATTTTTAACTATGTTTTTTGTTTGCAAAAAATTAAACATCAAAATTTTTAGCACAGAAAAAAAACCTGAACTTAAACTTTCAAGACTTATTATTTTGTTTGCTGTTGCAGTTATTCCAATGTTTGCGATTAGTGCATACCTAAATTTTACTGTAAAAATTGTTTATGACCTAGGCGTAAAAGTAACAATTTTAGGACTTCTAGGAAATGTTTCTGCAATGCTTTCATGGCTTGTTAAAATGATTTTTATTGTAATGTTTATCAACTTTATTCATCAGGCAATCGAAAAAAATATTGTGTTTGAATCAAGCATCTTAAACAAATGGTTCCCTTGGGGCTCAATATTTTGTTTTTTGATTTTCGGACTTATTGACTTTTTCTTTTTCAGCACTAGTCTTGCATGGTTCTACTTAATTTTAACATTTTTATATGGCATCATCTATTTGCTTGCTGACCGCAAGTTTTCATCAACCTATGTTATATGCTATCTTATTTGGCTTTTGTGAGGTGAATAATGAAACGTTTTTTAAAAGAAAATATAATGATTTTTATATACCTATTGCTCGTGTGTTTAATAGAACTTTTTGGTGTTCTTGTAACTAGCGGAAAGTTTTATATCTCACGACCTTGGGTGTTTTTGCTTGTTCAACTTTTGCTTTGTGCCATTCTTTTGTGTCTGCCAACCAACAAGTCACGCCACATTGTATCATCAATATTTTTAATCACATTTATGGTGGTTAATCTTGTGTTTATTGTTCTTTTTGAAATGACTGAAACAATTTTTGATTATGGAATGTTCAACCTTAGAAATGACGCCATGGCTATTTTAGAAAGCATTCCAATAAACTTCTTATTCTTTAGTGTTTCACTTCTTTTGATTTCAATATATATTGTTTTTGGTGCAAGATATGTTAGACACAACAACCAAAAAATTCAATTTAAATATTTAAAATTAATATCTTCACTGTCAATGGTTTTAGTTGTTATGTTAAATGTTTTAACTCTTTATTTTGACAACAAAAACGTTAAGTCTGACATTTATGAAAAACTTTATAAATCAAATGAAGCCTCTTACAGCAAACTTGGAATAACTGGCAATTTTGTGAATGAACTTTTTAAAGGCACATTTATGTCTGGTGTTAAACTAGGCGATGAAAGCGCACTAGAAAATTATATTTACAAAGATGTTTATAACTCAAAATTTGAAGATATAAAACAAGACTATAATCTTGTGACAATGCTTGTTGAATCTTTTGAATGGACAGCCTTTGTTGAAGATTTTAATTTGTTTGTCAACGGACACAAACTTATCAACCCACAAACAAACAATCCTTATTCTGAAACAGAAGCAAACGCATTGCTTGCAAAACTCTTTCCAAATATTTATGACTATTACAAATCATCAATTGCACTCACAAACTTTTATAGCCGTGAAAAAACTGATATTGCTGAAAATCTTTCACTTTTGGGCTCTTACCCAACAGATGCCTACATCAATTATGATTTTCCTAATAACACAATGTCATCATCAATGGCAAATGTTTTAAAAGGATTAACTGATTCAAACATTGCCTGCAATGCATTCCATAACGGTTCATATACCTATTACAACCGAAACAAAGAACTGCTTTCAGTTGGATTTGACAACTATTATGCAAGTGAATCAATGTATGAACTTGGAATGACCAACTGGATGGATAAGGGCGAACGCAACCTTGACAGTGAAATGATTAGCGCTTGCGCAAACAAAATGTTCCCAACCACCCAAAGATTTTACACACACATAACAACAATAACAATGCATGGTCAATACACATACAGGCAAAACCTTGAAAAGCAGGGTTATTATGCTGAAATGGCAAAGTATGGAATTGTTGAAGGTTTCGATGCAAATTATAACAATTTTTATTATTACACTGCTTGCGTAAAAGAATTTGACAAGGCACTTGGCGAAACAATGAATCAATTAGAAACAAGAGGGCTTGCCGATAACACAATTATTCTTTTGTATGGTGACCACAACACCTATTACTCAAGTTTGTCAAATTATGTTAAAGATATCGATAACACAAGACACTCAAACTACACAAATCTTTATAGAGTGCCTTGCATGATTTATCACCCACAACTTGAAACAATTATCTCAAAACTTCAAAATGATTTTTCCGAGTTTTTAGGAACAAGATTTGTTATTAACACCTACACAAACTCAAAAAATGAAATTGTGCAAAATATTCAAGTTAAAAAATTCACTTGCACAGCAGACATTATTCCAACATTATTTGACCTTATGGGAATAAATTTTTATCAAAATCTCTACTTTGGAAACTCTGTGTTTAATGAAACCTCAAGCGTTATGTATTCAAGAGCATACAACGTGTTTGTCACAGACAGCATTTACTTTTCAAACATAAACAACATCAAATGGTTTAGAAGCGAAGAAAATGTTAACAACGACCCAGCAAACAAATATGCAGACCTTTCAAACTATTCAAAAACATCGCATTTATCACAAACAGAAAAAGAAGCAAAAAATGTTTTGGAAAAACTTGATGTTTGCAACCGAATCTTTTATAACGACTATTTTGCAAGAACAAATATTTCTAACCCACAAAAAACAAATGCCCAAATATTCAATGAAAGAATGGATTTAATAAACTAAAAAACAAATTTTAACTCTTTTGCTCATTTCTACTTTTACATTTTTAATTTTTAATGATATCTTATTATACATAAAGGAAAAAATTTTATGTTAAGAAAAAAGTTTATTACAAGATATTCAAATGCAAAACAATCAAGTGCAAGGCTTAAGTATGGAACCATCACAAGCCTTTATGGCATTTTAACAAACATAATTTTATTTGCCGGAAAACTCGTTGTTGGTTTTATAAGTGGCTCAATTGCAATTATTTCAGACGCATTAAACAATTTTTCAGATGGTGTGTCATCTGCTGTAACTTTGGTTGGTTTTAAACTTTCAAGCAAACCCGCCGATGACGAACACCCATTTGGACACGCAAGATATGAATATATTTCAGCGTTTTTGGTTGCTTTGATTGTTTGCGTTCTCGGTTTTGTGTCATTAATATCATCAATAAACAAAATTTTCAACCCTAGCAAAACAGATGTCACTTGGGTTGTTTTGACGGTTTTAATTGTTAGCGTTATTATTAAACTTTCACAATTTATCATTTTTAGCAAATGTGCAAAAGCAATTGATTCTGAATCAATGAAAGCAACTGCAATTGATGCAAGAGATGATACTATCGCAACCGCAGGAACTCTTGTTGCAATGATTATTATTATGCTTTTTGATATTAATATTGACGCTTATGTTGGTTGCATTGTTTCACTTTTGGTTATTATTTCTGGATTTAAAATTTTGTTAGAAACCACCAACACGCTTATTGGTGAAAAGCCAGACAAATCACTTGTTGATAAAATCAAAAAGAAACTTTCTTCATACGATGGTGTTTTAGGTTTCCATGAACTAATTATTCATAGTTATGGCAAAAACAAAAACTTTGTTTCAGTTCATGTTGAAGTTTCAGCCGATGTAAACCCACTTGTAACTCATGATTTAATTGACGATATTGAAGAAGATTTTAAAACAAATCTTGGAATTCACATTGTTATACATTCTGACGCAATACAAAATAACAACAAAAAAGTTGAAGAATTAAAAGTTAGAGTTCAAAACATTCTAAATGAACTCAGCCCAGAATTAATCATCCATGACTTTAGAATTTCTGAAGGAAATGTTAGCACAGAAATTATGTTTGATTGCAGCGTGCCTTATGAACTGGGTTTAACAAAAAAACAAATTATTCAACACTTAAACAAAAACTTAACCACTGAAGGAAAGAAATATAAATTCAGCATAGATATCGACAGAAACTATGTTTAACCTTACACAAGTTTAATATTAAAAGCACATACCCTTTCGGTATGTGTTTTTTGCTAATGACAAAAAAAGCCCACTCTTTCAAGTGAACTTTTTTGTGGAACTACTGGCGGGAATAACCCCTTCGGGCTTGGGCTAACGCCGAGCGAACCTGCCTTTACTTTTCCCTGTTATTATATTTTCTTAATTTTACGGCAGTCACGGTTCCTGTGTTAGCACAAAAAAAACACACCGCCATGGGTGTGTTTTTTGTGGAGCTACTGGCGGGAATCGGACCCGCGACCGCCGCATTACCAATGCGGTGCTCTACCACTGAGCCACAGTAGCATTATAGCATCATTTTTAAATAATACTACTCAATTATATAGTGCTTATGCCATTTTGTCAAGAATATTTTTTATTTGACAAAATTTGCCAAAGCAAAAAAAGAAACCCGTTTGGGTTTCTTTTATTGTGCGCCTGTTTGACTTTTTGATTGCAAATATTGAGCAAGCAAATCTTTAACTTCATCAATATAAATAGGTTCTTCTGGAGTTGATGCTCTATCTTCAGCAATTTTAATTCTGCCAAGCAAGGTTTGCATAACTTTTTCTCTATCTGCAAGTCTGCCTTTTTCAACAGCATCTCTTGGTGTTCTTGCACCAGATGCAGAAAAGTTGCTTGTTGCAAAGTTGCTTTCTTTAAGTGCTTTTTTTCTCCATTCAGGAATATCTGGGTTAACCATTCTAAAAAGTGCTTCAGGTTCTGCAGGTATGCCACCTCTTTTCAAAATTTCAATCATGTCATACTTGCCACTTTGTTGCATATATTCAACAGTTTTTGGAAGTCCTGCATAAGCAACATCGTGATTGTTCTTTGGAACCCATCTGCAATAGCCGAGTTCTTCAATCAAGGCTTGACTTCTTTCAATCATAGACATCTTGCTTTCAAGGTCTGAAACTGCAAGAGCCCTAACAATAACAATGTAACCCTTTTCACGAAGTTTTGTGATTGCATCGTCTGCAATAAGGTTGCTTTTTAATGTTTGATGTATAATAAGGTTATAACCCCTGTCACTCATCACATCAATCATGACCGGTGTTGCTTTGAAACTTAATTGGTCAGTGCAAAGTGTGAATAAACTTGGGTGATGTTTTTTGATTTCGTTTACCATTGGGTGGTAGTTTCTGTATGCGTCATTATCAATGATAACACAGTTTTGGTCAAGTGCCATACGGCTGTTTGTGATGCAGTTGGTTTTTCCCGCACCTGGTTGACCACCAACAATAACCGCAATTTTTTGTTCGCTTGGAGTGATTCCAGCGCTTTCAGCATAAGCAATTCTTGTGAATGCTCTTTCAAGAGCGTCATCGTCAAGCAAATAACTGTCTGCAATTTGTTTTGCTTCTGCTTCTGTATAATTAACTTTTGCCATTATCTTTTTACCTCTGATTTAATTATTGGCCCGTATTCACGAATAACCTTTTCAATCACATCCATGTCTTGATTTTGGATTTGTGCTCTTTCGAACAAAAGGTCTGCCAAATATTGATTGTTGTCACTTGCGTCAATCATGCTTTCGCTTGCAATCAAACTATTAATGATTTCTGTCGCAAGTTCTATTTTTGTGTCTAAATTCATAATTTTTACTCCTTTTTCAACACCTTTTCTATTATAAAGGATACCATCTCAAAGGTCAATGGCTGGGTATAACTAACTTTTTATAACGTTTATTAATTATTTTTATGGTTTTTAATAAATATGTCAAAAATACTCTTTTAAATTGAAATAAAATAATATATAATTGCATTAGGACAATTTATTATGGAAAAAATCAACGTTATTTACTACAACTCAACGCTTCTAAAAGGCGGAACTGACACATATATGCTTGAAGTTATCAGAAACATTAACAAAGATAAATTTCAAGTGGATGTCATCATTAAAGATGGTGACATTGTTGATGAAGTCATGCTTGAACAACTTAAATCATTTGGTTCAAATGTGTTTTTAGCAAAGGGTTCTTTTGCTAAACGAATTTTGTTTTTAAGAAACTTTTTCAAAGGCAACAAAAACAAATATCAAGTGGCTCACATCAATGCAACCAGTCAAGGAACAGGCATAATTTCATATTTTGCAAAAAAGAATGGAAATATTCCAAAGGTTATCTTTCACTCACACATGGGCGGAAACGACCACAAACCAAGTGTTGTTGACAAAATTGGCGCAAAACTTATGTTTAAACATTCTGACAAGTTTGCATCATGTTCTGGTGAAGCAAGCAAGTTTATGTATGGTAAAGCATTTGAAACTAACAAAATTTTTGTTTTAAACAATTCTGTTGACACAAAAAAATTTGAATTCAACCAAAACACACGAAATGCCATGCGCAAAGAATGGAATGTTGCCGAAGATACCTTTGTTGTTTTGCACGCAGGCAGATTTGCACCTCAAAAAAATCACAAATCATTAATCTTGATTTTTAAAGAAATTTTAAATCAGGAACCAAACTCAAAACTATTTTTGATTGGTGATGGCGTTTTGATGGAAGACACAAAGCAACTTGTTAAAACTCTTGAACTTGAAAATCATGTGGTGTTTTTAGGGCTTAGAAACAATGTTTATGAATTTATGAGCATGGCAGATTGTTTTGTTATGCCATCAATTCACGAGGGGCTTCCGATTGTTGCAGTTGAAGCACAGGCATCTGACCTTTGTTTGGTTTTATCAAACAACATTTCAAAAGAAACAAAACTTGCCGAAAATGTTGAATTTGTTGACCTTGATGCACCTCTTGAAACATGGGCAAAACTTGCACTTGAATCAAAAAATCACAAACGTCATTCAAACTGCAATCTTTTAAAAGACCTTGGTTTTGATAAATCAAGTGCAATAAAAATTGTTGAAAAATTATACTCTGAATAACAGGAGCACACTATGGCTATTCCAAAAGTAATTCACTATATTTGGCTAGGCGGAAACCCTGAACCAAAAATTTTAGAAAAATGCAAAAAATCTTGGAAAAAATATTGCCCTGACTATAAAATTAAACGTTGGGATGAATCAAACTTAAACATAAACGAAATTGACTATACAAAGCAAGCATACGAAGCCAAAAAATATGCCTTTGTAAGTGACTATTTTAGATATAAAATTTTGTATGAAGAAGGCGGAGTTTATTTGGATGTTGATGTTGAACTTTTAAAAAACATTGACGACCTTTTATCTCAAAAATGCTTTTTAGGTTTTGAAAAAGGCAATAACATTGCTGTTGGCCCAGGATTGGTTTGTGCATCTGAAGTTGGTTCCGAAATCATTAAAGAACTTATGGATGATTATAACGGCGAGCAGTTTTTGAATCCAGACGGCTCAATTAACAAAACAACTGTTTGTGAAAGAACCACAAACGTTTTAGTTTCACACGGGCTTAAAATTGAAGACAAAACTCAAGAGTTTGAAAACTTCACAGTTTATGCTTCTGAATATTTTTGTCCAATGTCATTTGACAAACTTACTAAAAAAATTACAAAAAACACCTATTCTATTCATTTGTATTATGCAAGTTGGATGAAACACCCAACTTGGGAACGCATTAAATATAGAATTAAAAAAATTATTGGTCAAAAAAACGCAAATCGCTTAAAAAATATATTAAAAAAGGATAAAAAATCAGAAAATAATGAGTAAAATTAAACTAACCTATTTCACGCCAACATACAACCGTGAAAAACTTTTGCTAAACTTATACCAATCACTTTTAAACCAAACCAACAAAAATTTTATTTGGCTTATTATTGATGATGGTTCTAAAGACGGCACCGAACAACTTGTGAAATCTTGGCAAAAAGAAAACAAAATTCAAATTGAATATGTAAAAAAAGAAAATGGCGGCAAGCACACCGCAATTGAACTTTCAAACCAAGTTTGCACAACAGAGTTTATTGCGTGCATTGACAGTGACGACACTTTAACAAAAGAAGCCACAGAAGTTATTTTAAAACACACAAATAACATTTCTGACCCAAACATTGTTGGAATGGTTGGCAGACGTGACCTTGTTGGCTTCACAAAACACAAAGAAGCAAACTGGCCAGAAAATGACACTTTTTTATATTTTCCAGAACTTTCAACAAAATATGGATTTAATTTTGATACCATTTTGATTTTTAGAACAGAGATAATTAAAAATTATCACTTCCCTATCTTTGAAGATGAAAGATTTGTTACTGAAAGCGTTTATTACAATATGTTTGTTTATGACTACAAAATGCTTGCATTTGAAGAATTTGTTTATATTGGCGAGTATCAACCAGACGGTTACACTAGCCAAGGCATGAATTTATTTTTCAAAAACCCAAAGGGTTATGCTTGTTGCTTAAAACAAATTGCATGGCTTAATATAAAAAACAAACACCCTTTCAAAAAAACAATAAAAAACACAATGGTTTATTATGGATGGAAAAAGTTATTTAAATTAAAAGGTGATTTTTTGCCAGAATGCAAACTTCCATTCATTCATAGACTTGTTGGAAGTTGCACCGATTTGTTATCAAAATCTATTTTAAAAAAGAAATACAATTTAAATAAGGACTCAAATGAAAAACATTAAACTAACCTATTTCACACCAACATACAATCGTGAAAAACTTTTGCCAAACTTATACCAATCACTTTTAAACCAAACAAACAAAAATTTTATTTGGCTTATTATTGATGATGGTTCAAAAGACGGCACCGAACAACTTGTGAAATCTTGGCAAAAAGAAAACAAAATTCAAATTGAATATATCAAAAAAGAAAATGGCGGCAAGCACACCGCAATTGAACTTTCAAACCAGGTTTGCACAACAGAGTTTATTGCGTGCATTGACAGTGACGACACCTTAACAAAAGAGGCCACAAACATTTTTTATTCAAATTTTGATAAGTGTTCAGATTCTAAAATTGCGGGGCTTGTTGGTCCAAAAACAATTTTAAACTCTAACAACAACACCACTTGGAATATTGACAAAGAAACTGTTTATTTTTATGATTTGCCAAAACTTTTGAAAAATGTCAACGAAACAACCCTTGTTTTTAAAACAGATATTGCAAAGCAATTTCACTTTCCTGTTTTTGAAGGCGAGAGATTTGTTACTGAAAGCGTTTATTATCAACAATTCTTTTATGACTATGAGTTCGTTATTTTTAAAGATGAGGTTTATGTTGCTGAATATCAAGATGATGGCTACACCACTCTCGGGCTCAAACTTTTTGCTAGAAATCCAAAGGGTTACACCTATGCATTAAGGCAAAACGCTGCGCTTGCAGTTAAACACAAATCTTCTTTTAAACAAAAAGTAAAAAAAGCCATGCTTTATTACGGCTGGAAATCTTTATTTAAAACATCAAATGAAATTGCAAAAGAATATCCTATTCCTGCATTTTATAGGTTTGTTGGTTGGATAACCATTCCATTAACAATGATTTTGCTTAAAAAGAAACTAAAATAAAAGCACTCCAAAAATGGAGTGCTTTTTATTTGCATATTTCATAAAATCTTTGTTTGATGTCATTATTATCAAACTTATATTTTTTTACAAGTTCTTTCTTTTTAGAAAGTTCTTTTTTATTTTCTAAAACGTGCTTAATAGTTTCATATAGTGCTTCTTTGGTATTTTCACAAACATATCCAAATTCACCAACAAGTTCTTCAGCCGAACAAGTTTTTGTTGAAATCACTGGAACTCCCAATGTCATGGCTTCGGCATAAACCATTGGTGCTGCTTCAAAATATGAACAAAGCAAAAACACATCCGCACATTTAACATAGCCATAAGGGTTTACCTGATTGCCATAGAACACAACTTCTTTTTCAAGCCCCAAATTAACTGCCTCTTGCTTAACTTCGTCATAGCGGTCACCCGAACCAACAACGTGCCAAACAAATTTATATCCTTCATCTTTTAATTCTTTTAAAATTTCAAGTGTTCTTATATGTGCCTTTTCTTTTGTTATTCTTGAAACTGTGATTATGTTTAATTTATCTTTTTCAAAATTGTATGTTTTTTGTTTTGATTTTTCAACAATATCATCAAGATTTTGCATATTATACATCCAAGTAACTTTGCCATCAAATGCAGGGTATTTTTTTACAAAACTTTTTGCACAACTTTCTGACACGCAAATAACCTTGTCCATTTTTGCTAATCTTTTTAATTCTTTTTTTGAAATATCTGCCATTGCAACATCAAAGTGAATCATTGCGAGTTTGGTTTTGGCTTTAACTTTTTTTAAAATAAAATCGCAATTTCTTGCAATTCCATGAAAACAAATTGCCGCATCATAATCTTTTGTTAATTTTTTCTGCGTTTTTAAAATAAACCAGTCAATCATTGCAACCACGCCGATTTTGTTTAAAAATTTTTTAAGTTTATACTTAAACGAAATTTTTGTTGAGGCAGCAGCAGTTCCACCAGCAGTTGGCATTCTTTTTTGCAAAAGTTTATTGCCTTCTAAAACATTAACATTTTCAGGAATAGATTGAACTAACGGGCCAGTTTTTTTGAACAAGAACAAATCAATTTCGTTATCTTTGCTCATTACATTTAAAAAGTTAGATAATGATTTTTCAATGCCACCCAAAGACATATCTTGCTGTTGAACTAAAATCTTCATAAAATCCTCAAATAATATTTAATCTTTTTTGTCTGTATTGTTGGTTGACTCTTTATCTGTTACAACCATTGTTGTTGAAATGTCTGGAACACCATTTGAATCAATATCAACAGCGTCTGTTTTTAAAACAACAACTTGTTCTTTTGTTTGTTTTTTGTGTTTTTCAAAAAGTTCTTTTAAAATATTTAAAACAAAGTTGACGCAATCTCTAAACTCTGGCATCCACCACAAGAACACCAAAAGAACAACATTTGGAACAAACGCACAGATTGCAAATCTTGCAACCAAAAGTGTTATTCCGCCTGTTGGAAGTTTGTTGCAAACAAACCATGTAAACCAAGCACCAACAACCGTTGCAATGAAAAATACTATATATTTTGCAAAATATAAAAGCGTTGATTTTTTCATATAATGCTTGTTAAGCATATATGGTTCAATCCAAAGTGCTGTTGTAATGTTACTGATAATTGTTCCAAGAATAATTCCTGGCAAACCTATAAAATGGCATAAAACAATTGAAGTTACCAAATTGATAAGTGCTTCCAAAAGTGACTTGTAACGGTCTGCATAGAAAATGCCTGCACACTCTTTGAACATACCCGTCATATATCTTGATGTTGTCAAAAAGAAATTTACAGATATTAAAACTAAAATAGTTTTATCTAAAATCAAATAATCTTCTGAACTTTTTGTTAAAACAACATCAATAAACTGGTCTGAAAGAGCATAGATACACATTGCGCAAAATGCAACTATCCACAAATATAAAAAGTTAAGTTTTTTGAAAAGCGAATAGTTTCTTTCAACATTTTCACTAGCAATTGAATTGCCCACACTTCCACGAACAGCGCCTGTGATAAGTGAAATAAATGATGTTACATAAGTTGTGATAAGCAAATAGTTTGAGTATTTTCCAAGCACTGTTGAACCAAGCATCAAATAAATAATCAAACTGTCTGTGCTATAAACAACCGCCGAACCAATCTTGTGAAAAATCATGGCACGGATGTTTTTGTTGATTGATTTCCTGCTTTCAGTATCCAAATAAGACTTTGGCTTAACAAGATATTCTGCATACATCTTTTTGGTGATGAAGCAAACAACAATGTTGTTAACAATCGAAATAACACCAGACACCAAAATATACAAATAAAAGTTTTGCAAGAACAAAATAATTAAAAGTTGCAAAAGTGTTGACACCAAGTTAAGTGACATATTAACTTTTGATTCAATATCACTGCGTTGGCTGGTGTATAAAAGTGACCTGCGATGTGCAAAGAAATATGAGATAACCGAATTGAACAAATAAATCAAATAAACTAGATAAAGGTTTATTTCAATATCTGGAACTTTTGTTTCAAAGAAGTTCATGAAAGGAAGAACACAAAGCCCAATTGCAAGAATGACCCCGCCAATCACAAAATAGCATCTTTTGTAAAATTGCAAAAGTTCTCTAACTTTTTCGGTGTTGCCATCTGCCATTGGTTTATACATTGCAAAAACAATTGCTGTTCCAAAACCAAGTTCAGCAAGTGACAAAAGTGACAATATGTTTGCAAAAAGCGAACTTAAGCCTAAATATTCAGTTCCGAAATGAAAAATAAAATATCTTCTAACAACAAAGCCCAAAACAATTTGCAGTATATACGCTATCATTGAAAATATTATATTTCTAGCCGAGTTTTTTACTCTTGTTTCTGTATTAACCATTATTTTCCTTTTTTAACTTTTGTTTTATTTTTTCATATAACTTATTTCCAAGCATTTTTCGAACGAGATGCTTAAACCCATCACTGGTTCGTTTAAAAATGTTTGGCTTTTTCACCCAAGAGCCTGCATACAAATGAATTGTGTATGTGTTTTTGGTTAGTTTTACTTTTTTTGTTGCTACATCCATTGGGCAAAAATAATCTGATGCAAACATTGCCACTTTGCCATTATCAAAATATTGAGTTTCACCTGTTTGCTTCAAATTATAATTTTCCACCAAATAATTTGTTGTTAAAATGCAAACGGTTTGTTTTACAAGATTTTCAATATCAAATGTGGTGTTTTTATATATTTCAAGCACATCTTTTGCGATTTTTGCACCTTTTTTACAACCGATAATTAATCCTGGAGCAATAAATTTGTCGTTTTCAAAGCCAGAAAAGAATTCGTATTTTAAAAATTCATCTATGTTTTTTAAAACTTCTACATCAGTGTCAAGATAAATTCCACCTTCTTCAAACAAAACATCAAATCTAAAAACATCACTGGCAAAAGCCCATTTTTTTGCTTCATAGGCATCTTTAGCAAATTGATATTTGTTAAGGTCTAAATTAGATTCATCCCAACGTTTTATTTCATAATCTGGACAATATTTTTTCCAAGATTCTTTACACTTTTGCAATATTTCTGGTTCAGGGTTTCCACCAAGCCAAATATAGTGAATTACTTTTGGTATTTGTTTCATAAAACCCCCGTAATTTCTAATTTTTACTATTAAAAAAATAGCACATTAACTCATTATTTGCAAGTAAAAAGAGTAGTTGAACTACCCTTTACTTTTAAATTATTCTTCATCACCAGCCTTTTTAATTGAAAGACCAATACGCTTTTTGTTTAGGTCAAGTGAAATAACTTTAACTTTTACAATTTGACCAACTGTAAGTTCTTCACTTGGATGTTTGATAAATCTGTCACAAATTTCTGAAATGTGAACAAGACCATCTTGATGCACACCAATGTCAACAAATGCACCAAAGTCAATAACGTTTCGAACAGTGCCCTTTAACACCATGCCTTCTTTAAGGTCTTCCATGCCAAGAACGTCTGTTCGAAGTTCAAGATGTTCGGCTTCTTCACGAATATCTCTGCCTGGTTTAACAAGTTCAGCAACAATGTCTTGCATTGTTGGAACACCAAGACCTGCTTCTTTTGCTGCTTTTTCTTCACCATATTCTGCAACCAATTCTGGAAGTTTTGCGACCTTTCCGTTCTTTACATCTTCTTCTGTCATTTTGAAAACTTTTAGAAGTTTTTTTGCACCTTCATAACTTTCTGGGTGAACAGAAGTGTTGTCTAAAATTTCAGTCCCGTTAACAATTCTGAGGAAACCAGCACATTGTTCAAATGCTTTTGCACCAAGTTTTGGAACTTTGAGCATATCTTCACGAACTTTAAATGCACCATTCTTTTCACGATATGCAACAATGCTTTTTGCAATACCTTCATTGAGCCCTGCAACTCGTTTTAACAAACTTGGGCTTGCGGTATTAATGTCGGCACCAACAGCGTTAACACAGTCTTCAACAACACCATCCAAAACCTCAGTAAGTCTTTTTTGTGGCATATCATGTTGATATTGTCCAACACCAATTGATTTAACATCAATTTTTATAAGTTCTGCAAGTGGGTCTTGAAGACGTCTTGCAATTGAAACTGCTGAACGAAGATTTACGTTGAAATCAGGAAACTCTTCTGCAGCAAGTTTTGACGCTGAATAAACTGAAGCACCTGCTTCCGAAACAACAGCGTAGCCAACTTTGCGTTCTAACGACTTGATAAGGTCGGCAACAAAAATTTCACTTTCTTTGCTTGCTGTTCCGTTTCCAATAGAAATAACGTCAACCTTATGCTTTGAAATAAGCATTGTCATAATGCGTTTTGCTTCATCAATCTTTTTAAATGGTTCGGTTGGATAAATAACATTTGTATCAAGAACTGTTCCATTTTCATCAATAACAGCAAGTTTGCAACCCATTCTATATCCTGGGTCAAAACCTAAAATTCTTTTTCCCTTAAGTGGGGCTTCCATCAACAATGGTTTTAAGTTAAGTTCAAAGTTTTTGATTGCTTGTTCGTTTGCCATATCAGTTAAATCTGCTCTGATTTCTCTTTCCAAACTTGGCTCAATAAGTCTATCAAAACTATCTTTTTGAACTTCAGTTAAAAGTTCAGTGAACACAGTGTCTGCTTTGATTTTGTATGCCTTTTCAATGATTTCAAGACACTTTTCTTCATTATATTCAACAGAAACCTTCAAAAAGTCTTCATTTTCACCACGGTTAATAGCCAAAACTCTATGTGAAGGAATTTTTGAAATCTCTTGCTTAAAGCCGTCATAACCAGCATAAGTATCTGCTTCACGTGCTTTGTCGTTGCCTTCTTTGTCTTCGTATTTGTTTGCATTGTCAATAACTTGAACTTTTGGCTTCTTTGGTTCTTTTTTCTTTTTGATTACCGAAGAAATAAAGCCTGTTTTTTGCATAAATTCACGAAGTGCTTTTCGAAGGTCACTATCATCACTAATTTTTTCAGCAACAATGTCTTTTGCACCTTGAATAGCGTCAGCAACAGTTTCAACACCCTTTTCTGCATCAACAAAAGGTGCTGCAAGTTCTTCTAATGTTTTGCCTTCTGCTTTTTGTGCCATAAAAATATCTGCAAGTGGTTCTAGTCCCTTTGCAATAGCAATGGTTGCCCTTGTTTGACGTTTTGGTTTGAACGGACGATAAATGTCTTCAAGTTCAGTAAGTGTTTTTGCTGCATCAAGTTTTTTGATAATATCATCTGTCAACTTGCCTTGTTCATCAATATTTTTAATAATAGATTTTTTTCTATCTTCAAAGTTACGCAAATATCCCAAACGGTCAGCAAATTGTCTGATAACTTGGTCATCCAAACTGCCGTGCATTTCCTTTCTGTATCGTGCGATAAATGGGATGGTTGCCCCCTCGTCTAAAAGTTCAATCAAATTTTTTGAATATTCTTCTTTGATATTGAACTCTTTTGCTAGTGATTCAAAAATTTCCATAAATACTTCCTTGATTTTAGTTGCAATATACTTGCAAGGCTTATTATAACAAATCAAAAAAAAACTTTCAATAATTTTGGTTGTTTATAAAATTTTGAGCAATTTTGACTAACTGCACTGTTTGCTGTTAAAAATTTATTAATAAAATTGTTTTGCTTTTTTATTTAAATTTTATATAATTGAAGCGTTAGGAGATAATAAAATGAAAATAGCAATTTCTACCGAATCAACTTGCGACCTTTCGCAAGAACTAATTAAAAAACACAATATTAACATTATTCCATACACCATTATTTTGGGTGATGAAATGGTTACAGATGGCGAGGATGTTCCTGCACAAATTTTTAAATATGTTGAAGAAACAAAAGAACTTCCAAAAACAAGCGCTATCAACGAAATTCAATATAAAGAATATTTTGAAGAACTTTTAAAAGAATATGATGCGGTTGTTCACATTTCCCTTTCAAGCGGAATCACAAGTTCAACATCACACGCACAAACAACAGCAAGCAAAATGAAAAACGTTTGGGTTGTTGATTCAAAATCACTTTCAACAGGTCTTGGACTTTTGGTTTTGTATGCAGCGAAACTCAAAGATGCTGGCGAAAAACCTGAAGACATTGTTAAAAAAGTTGAAGCAAGAGTTCCACACGTTCAAGCAAGTTTTGTTGTTGAACGTCTTGACTACCTTTACAAAGGTGGAAGATGCAGTGCGTTATCATTCTTTGGTGCAAACCTTTTGAAAATTAGACCACAAATTGTTGTTTCAAACGGAACAATGAAGCCTGCAAAAAAATATCGTGGCAAAATGGAAAGAGTTATCGAAAACTATTGTGCAGATACTCTTGCAGAATTTGATAATGCAGACAAATCTATTGCTTTTGTAACATACACAACAGCAACACCTGAAATGATTGTTAATGCAAAAACAGCACTCAAAAATGCTGGTTTTGAAGAAATTGTTGAAACAAGAGCCGGCGGAACAATCACATCACATTGTGGTGAACACGTTCTCGGAATTTTGTATATCAATGATGGTGGAAAATTTTAATTTTCAAAAACAGAAGATAATAAAAAATAAGGGGGTTAAAGTATGTTAGAAAATTATTTAAACAAACCATGCAAACTCACAATTGCACAAGCAAATATGTCTAATGGTGGTGCTGCACCAATGCGTCTTAACTGTGTTATTACAAAAATGGACGATGAATATATTGAAATCCAATTTGACGCCAACGACAAAAATGCCCCACTTTGCTTTAAAGGAACTTCTGGGACATTGCTTGTTAAAAAACACTACATTGTTTGTGTTACATTAATTTAATTCAAATAAAAAAACAGCCTGAACAGGCTGTTTTTATTATGCTTAAAATAAACCAACAATCAAATAACTGATAGGAACAAGAATTATTGCACCAACAACATTAAAAAGTGTGTCCATTGCAATATAATACCAAGCACCACGCTTTTTTGGAAGATTTTCAGCATTTGCAACTTTAATATATTCTTTTAATGCAATAATTCCTGAAAGTGAAGAGAATATAATTCCCAAACTTGCAACGTTAACAGATACCAAAAGTGCTGGATAGTTATTTGTGAATTTTGAAAGCAATATTGCTGTTGGAACATTTGAAATAACTTGGCAACTTAAGTATGCTGTGATGTATGTATATTTATCAATAATAGATGTTAAAAAGTTTGTAAGTGCTGGAATACGTGACATATTTCCACTGAAAATAAAGAACAAAACAAATGTTAGTGGAATAGTGTAGTCAACACCCAAAAATGCTTTTCTGTCTACAAAAATCATGCCTATGGTTACAACAATAAGTGAAACCCACCAAGGAACAACTCTGAATATTGAAAGTAACACCATTGCAAAAAGAACAAGCAATATTGACAATAATTTTTTGTTGATTGTTTTTGAATAATCATCCTTAAATTCAATTGGGTCTTTTTTTACAAACATACAAACCGCAATAATCAAAACCAAAGCAACAAGTGTTGGCAAAATCATAATTTTCAAAAATTCAAATAATGAAATATGATAGAAAGAATAAATGTAAAGGTTTTGAGGATTTCCAATTGGAACAAGCATTCCACCAAGGTTGCTTGCGATGTTTTGCATAATGAATGTGAATGCACAATATCTTAAATTGTTTGTATATTTTAAAACAATGTAAGATAGTGGCAAAAGTGTCAAAAGCGACATATCATTAGCATTAAAAATTGCTGAAACATATGTTAAAAATATCAAACACATTATAATGCTTCTTGTGTTTTTAAACTTTTTAACAATAAATCTTGCAACTGTTTCAAAAAAGTTAATGTTAATAAGCCCTGCAACTACAAGCAAAATTAAAAAGATTGTTGAAATTGTGCTCCATTCAAAATATCCACCATACTCGCTATCTGGCGGAACAAATATCATTGACACAATAGCCATAACCACAACTACTGAAAAGATAAAGTTTGTTTTAAAAAACTTGCCAACTCTTTTCATGACCGACTTAAATGTGATTTTGTTTTTTGGTTCTTCGTTAGAAACTTCAACCGATGTTTCTGTGTTTTCAAGTGTCATATTTTCACCTAACCTAAAGTTTTATATTCAAAATATAGCACAAATAAAATCTTTTAACAAACAATAATGGACATCAATGTTTATTTTGTTTTAATGTGTTGCACAAAAGTGATTTTTGAATTAAAATGTTAAAAGAAAATCATTTAAGGAACACTTATGCAAATAAAAATTAATAATGCGAGTTTTGGATATAATGGCGATGATTTATTAGAAAATTTTTCATTTGAAGTGAACACCGGTGAAAAAATTGCAATCATTGGCAGAAATGGAAGCGGAAAATCAACCCTTTTAAAAATGCTAACTGGCGAAATTGAACTTCATCAACCAGATAATGCCCCACCCGTTTTTGTTAAAATTGGAAGCCCTTCTATTGGAACATTGAAGCAGATGACTTTTGATAATGAAAACATCTCGCTTTTTGATGAACTTTTAAAGTGCTATCAAAATGTTATTGACATCGAGAACAAACTTGCTGAACTTCAACAAAAACTAGAAACAGATTACACCGACAAACTTGTTAGCCAGTTTTCAAAATTGCATGACGAGTTTGAAAGGCTAGACGGATACTCATACAAAAGCGAACTTTCATCAGTTCTTGCGTCTTTTGGCTTTTTGGAAAGTGATAAACAAAAGAAACTCTGTGAATTTTCTGGCGGACAAAAAACAAAGATTGCATTTATAAAACTTATTCTTTCTAAACCAGACCTTTTGCTTTTGGACGAGCCAACCAACCACCTAGACATCAAGGCTGTTAACTGGCTTGAAAATTATATTTCATCATACAAAAAAGCCGTCATCATAGTTTCTCACGACCGTGCATTTTTGGATAACACTATTAATGTTGTTTATGAAATTGAATATAAAAAACTTAAACGTTATGTTGGCAACTATTCAAAATTTTTGCAAACCAAAGACGAAAATTATGAACACCAATTAAAAATGTATGAAGCGCAACAACGTGAAATTGCCGACATCAACGCATTTATTGAAAGATTTAGATATAAAGCAACAAAAGCATCGGCTGTTCAGTCAAGAGTGAAGATGCTTGAAAAGATGGATATTATTCCACCACCTCAAAAAACTGATAACAAAGCATTTCATGCAGGAATCAAACCAAATATTGAAAGCGGAAGCGAGGTTTTGAATTGCGTAAATCTTAAAATTGGTTACATTAAAGACTCTCCTCTTTCAACCATAAATTTAAAAGTTATGCGTGGCGACAGGCTTGGCATTATTGGTGGAAATGGTTTGGGAAAATCCACCTTTTTAAACACAATAACCGACAAACTCCCAGCCCTTTCTGGACATTTCAAGTTTGGATATAATGTTGAATTTGCATACTTTGAACAACTTGCATCAAAGTCTGACAGTCACAAAACAATATACCAAGATTTTTATGAAAACTTCCCAAAACTCAACGACCGAGAAGTTCGCTCGTCACTTGGAGCATTTTTGTTTTCTGGTGGCGATGTAAACAAAAAACTTTCTGAACTATCGGGCGGTGAACTGGTTAGACTTGAACTTTGCAAAATTTTTGAACGAAAACCAAACGTTTTGATTTTGGACGAGCCAACCAACCACATGGATATTACTAGCAAAGAAACACTTGAAAGTTTGCTAAAAGCCTATAAAGGAACTGTTATTTTTGTTTCTCATGATAGATATTTTGTAAACAAAATTGCAAATAAACTTTTGGTGTTTGACAGCACCGAACCAAGGCTTTTTGAAGGAACATACAACGAACTTGTTCATCCAAACACAAAAATAGTTGAAGAAGTTACAAAAAAACTAGAAAAAAAGCCAAAGCCTGAAAAAATTGAATATCCAATAGATTACGATGACCCAAAAGAAGATGACCCACTTCTTTCACTTTCTGCATATGCGCTTCGAAAAGAGAAGACAAAAACAGAAAATCAAGTTAAAAAACTAGAACAAAAAAGTGCAGAGGCTGAAGATAAATTAAAACAATTAAACCACGACTTTGTTGACCCAGAAATTGCAACTGACTTTGTTAAACTTATGGAAATTCAAGCAGAAATGGAGCGAACTCAAAGCATGATAGATAAATTTGCTGACGACTGGATGACAGCATCTGACAGACTTTCACTCATTTGCAGTTTGCTTGAAAAAAATGAAGAACAAAAACAAGACTAGCATTAAAAATTGTTAGTCTTTTTGTTTGTTTTTATTCATTTTGACATATATTTCAAATTGACTAAATAACCCCTTGTTTATTACAATATTATTAGTAACAATTAAGGAGCACACAAATGAAATATAATGAATCTGGCGCTTTTATTTTAAGCGAAACAAAAAATGGTGAACGCATTGTTTCTTGTGGTGGAAGAATTTCAACCAGACCAGGAACAGCCGTTGAACTTTACAAAAAAGCAACCGACAAGCAAAAAAACCTTAACCTTGTTTCAAAGGTTGTCGCTTCAGGACACAAAACTGTTCTTGAACATCACAATTTTAATATTGCATTTAACAATGTCAGCATTTTTATCGAACAATATTTAATTGAGTTTAGAGTTGCGTCTTACACAATCAAAAGTGGCAGATATGTTAACTTTTCATCTGCTGGATTTAACCTTCCAGAAAGTTTTTCGGCTGAACAACAAAGCCTTTTGAAAACTCATTACAGAAAAATGTTCAAAATTTATGACAAGTTTGTTGCAGCAGGCGTTCCAGTTGAAGATGCAAGATTTATTTTGCCATACGGTTTAAAAACCAATATTTACATGACCTGCAACGCTCGTGAACTTATTCATGTTATCTGCACCATGATTTATGGCAGAGGCAAACACTATGAAGAAGTTTATAAACTTGGTTTGCAACTTAAAGAGCAATTTGACCAAAGATATCCAGGTCTTATTGAACAAAATGAAAAGAACTATTCATCAGACCTTGGGGCTGTGCTTGATATCACACCATCACCTTGCAAAAAGATTGAATATGTTTCACACACAGCAAAACTTTTAAGCCACAGCGAACATGGTGCTGAAACTCTTGATGAGTTTGCAAAAACCTGTGGTTATAATGCATTTGACTACAAACTTGCACTTTCTGATGACAAACTCGCAAAAATGCTTGAACACTTTAACTATACATTCAAAGTTGATAACTTTGCACTCATCATATTAAAACACTACACACGTCATCGTATGCAAGCGCTTTCAACACAACCAATTGTGAAAATGGCAAACATTAACAAATTTGTTATGCCAGAATCAATTTCTTCAAATCCAGAACTTAAGGCTGACTTCGAAAAATGCATCAAAGACAACCGAAAAGTTTTCAACAAACTTGTTGAGGCAAAAGTTAACCCATACCTTTTGATTTATGCAACACCTCATGCAACAGCAATTGATTTTGTTTCAACGCTAAATGCTCGTGAACTTTTGCATTTCTGCAACTTGCGCACCTGCACCCGTGCTCAATGGGAAATCAGAAACCTTGCAACAAGCATGCTTGCTCAACTTAAAAAAGTTGACCCAAAAATGTTTGCAACATTTGGACCAAGTTGCTACACCTATGGCGTTTGCCCTGAAGGCAGACTTTGCTGTGGAAAGCAAGTTGAAATGAAAAACAAATTTGATAATTTGGAGTAATAATGGAAAATATTATTTTAGATGGAAAAGAAACCTCAAAAGAAATAATTGAGGCTCTTAAAGCAAAATTTGAAGCAAAACCAACAAGCAAAAAACTTGCAATTGTGTCTGTTGGAGATGATTATGGTTCAGCAGTTTACTGCAATATGAAAAAGAAAAAAAGTGAATACATTGGCATTGCTTGTGAAGTTTTTCATTTTGAAAATGACGCTACTCAAGAAGAAGTTGAAGGCAAAGTTAAAGAACTTGCAGAAAGTGATGACTTTGCAGGAATTATGATTCAACACCCACTTCCAAAACACATTGATGAACAAAAGTGTTTCAACCTCATCCCTTCAAGCAAAGACGTTGATGGGCTTTCCGCTGAAAGTTTTGGGCTTATTGCTCAAAGCAGACAAAAGTTTGCTCCAGCAACCGCACTTGGAATTATGAAACTTTTTGAAAAATACAACATCAACCTTGTTGGCGAAGAAGTTTTGATGATTGGCAAAAGCCAAATTGTTGGACTTCCCCTTTCAGTTATGCTCATGAAGGCTGGTGCAACTGTTACTGTTGCACACTCAAGAACAAGAAACCTTGCAGACATGATTAAAAACTTTAAGATTGTTATTGTTGCCATTGGAAAGGCTGAATTTGTTAAAGCCGATTGGTTTGCTGAAGGTCAAATTATTGTTGATGCTGGATACAATGAAGGCAATGTTGGTGATGTTGACCACCTTGCTTATGAAAAAGCATCTTATTACACACCAGTTCCTGGTGGGGTTGGTCCAATGACAATTGCTTCACTTATGAGCCAAACAGCAGAAGCCATTGACGACCTTGAAAATAAATAAAAACCGCAAAAATATCAGAAAAATATTAAATAATTATAAAAAAATAAAACAAAACAGCACAATCCCGTGCTGTTTTTTATTTGCAAACACTTAAATTTACAAAATTTGACACGTGTCACTTTATTAAAATAAATTTTGTTTATACCTATTGACTTTATGATTATTTTAATTTATAATATGCCTGTTTACGCTTATGGAGAAATAATCATGCAATTTTCAAACATTAACTACAATTTATACAAAAGTTTCTTGGTGGTTTATGAAACACAAAATATTTCAAGAGCAGCCGACTTGCTTTATATTTCGCAACCTGCTGTTAGCCACAATATTAAAGAACTTGAAAAGCAACTTGGAATTCAACTTTTTTACAAAAAAGCAAATGGAATGAGTGCAACAAACGAAGCCGATATTTTGTATAAATATATTTCGAGTGCATTTAACTCAATTTGGAAAGGTGAACTCACAATTTCAGATATGGCTGGTTTAAAAACTGGTGTGGTTAAAATTGGAATCCCTTCATATCTTGCTGTGTTGTTCTTGTCAGATGTTATTACAGAATTCAGACAAAAACATCCAAACATCAAAATTGAAATTGTTAGCAAACCAATCCCTGACCTTGTTGCAATGCTTCAAACACAAAACCTTGACATTGTGATTGACAGCCAACCAATCCCATCAGAAAAGAAAACTGAAATCAAATATTTAAAGTCATACTCACACTGTTTCTTTACAACAGACAAATATTACACAGACAAGCCAGTTGGCTTTGATGCAATCAACAATTTGCCACTTATCATTTCTTCACAAAATGCTGAAGAAATCAAACTTTTAAAAAATGCAACCCAAAGTATCAAAATCAATCCTGTTATTGAGGCTTGGACAACCGAATCAATGCTTAAACTTGTTAGAGAAGGCAACGGCGTTGGCTACACTCAAGAAGATTACATCGCCCACGAAGTTGAAAATGGTTCACTCAAAAAACTCAACTTAACATTCACACTTCCAAAACTTGATGTTTACTGTGGATATGTAACAGACACTCTTGCATACGCTCCAAAGAAGTTTATTGAATTTTTAACATCAAAGAACTAGCAAATCGCTAGTTCTTTTTTAGTGCCTTAAATAATTTTCCTTTTTTTTCATTTTGTGATAATATGTTAATAGAGGAAATAACAATGAAAAAATATTATTTTGCTGTTGACGTTGGCGGAACGTTTATCAAAGCCGGCATCGTTGACAAAGAAGGTAATGTGCTTTTTTCAGAAAGTTTAAAAACCGTTCCTGGCGGAACAAACTATTTGGCTGAAAGCATAATTATATTATTAGAAAAACTTGAAAAGGCTTCTAATTTAAAAATATCAAAGTCTGCTGGTGTTGGCATTGGGCTTCCTGGTTTGATTGATTCAAAACAAGGCATCTTAAATTTCTCTGGCAACCTTGAACTCAGAAATTATCCACTTAAAGCAGAACTTGAAAAAAAGATTAATGTTCCAATAAAAATTGCAAACGATGCCGATGTTGCAACACTTGCTGAACAATTTTATGGTGCCGGCAAAGGTTATGACAACTTTATCATGGTGACAATTGGCACAGGCATTGGTGGAGGAATTGTTTGCGGCGGAAAAATTTTATCGGAGTTCGCAAACTATTCTGGCGAAATCGGCCACATGAAAATCACACAAAAACGTGCAAAATGCACTTGCGGTGAAGTTGGCTGTTATGAAGCCATTGCAAGCACAAAAGCACTTGTTTCAATGACATCTGAAGCCATGGTTAAAAATCCATCATCAAAAATGTGGACAACCTATACCCCAGCAATGGTAACCGGCAAAACCGTTTTTGAATATTTGGGCGAAGATGAAACAGCCGACAAGATTTTTAAAGAATACATTGAATATTTAGGGGACGGACTTGTTAATCTTGTTAACATATTTGTTCCTGAATTAATTGTTGTTGGCGGAGCAATATCTGCACAAAAAACAAAACTTATTGCCCCACTTGAAAAATATGTAAACGAACACATCTATGCAAAAAATGTTGGACACAAAGTAAAAATAGTAACAGCCAAATACACTGGCAATGCTGGAATTATTGGCGGAAAATGTTTATTTGATTAATGGAGGATATTATGAAACTTGATTTAAGTTATTCAACCTTGAACGAAAAGGAATTTTATCAAAAAGAATTTCAAAAAAAGGTGCGAGAAATCCACGAGAATTTGCACTCACCAGACCACAGTGCAGGAACAACCTGGGTTGACTGGCCAATAACCTATGACAAAAAAGAATTTACAAAAATTCAAAAACTTGCGCGCAATATCGAAAAAACTTCTGATGCTCTTTTGGTTGTTGGCATTGGTGGTTCTTATCTTGGTGCCAAAGCAGGCATTGATATGCTTTTTAAAAAAAGTAAAGTTGAAGTTTTGTTTGCAGGCATAACATTTGACTATGCAGACCTTAATGCAAAACTTGAATATCTCAAAAACAAGGACGTTACTGTTAACATTATTTCAAAATCTGGAACAACCGTTGAAGCACTTGCAACACTTAATATTGTTGAAAGATTTATGAAAAACAAATATAAAGCAGACTATAAAACACGTATGATTTACACCACTGACAAAGAAAAAGGATATCTTAGAGCACGTGCTAGTGTTGACGGCATTGAAACTCTCACTGTTCCTGACTATATGGGTGGCAGATATTCTGTTTTATCTTCAGTAGGGCTTCTTCCTTTTGTTGTTGCAGGCATCAACATCAAAAAAATTATGGAAGGTGCCTATGCTGCTTGCAAAGAACTTGACACTGACGATATTGAAAACAACCCAGCATACAAGTATGCAATCTATAGATATTTGCTTAATAAAAAACTTGGCAAGAAAGTAGAACTTTTTGCAAACTTCAGTTCAAAACTTCCATCGTTTGCTGCATGGCTTCAACAACTCTTTGCAGAAAGCGAAGGCAAAGACCGCAAAGGCTTGTTTGTTTGCCCAGCAAACTATTCAACAGACCTTCATTCAATTGGTCAATTTGTTCAACAAGGAACCCCAATTATCGCTGAAACATTTATTGATATTGAAACTCCATTAAAAGACAACAACTTAACAAACATCGCGCTTGACAGCCCAATCAAATTTTTAGACGGCAAGAACTTTTCTGATTTAAACAAAGCCGCATTTGAAGGAACTGTTAAAGCACACGCCGAAGCAGGCGTGCCAATGGCAATTATTTCTTTTGACGAAATCAATGAATTCAATTTTGGATACATGGTTTATTTCTTTGAACTTGCTTGCGGAATGAGTGGTTATCTTTTGGGCGTTAACCCATTCAACCAACCTGGTGTTGAACAATATAAAACACACATGAAGGAACTTTTAAAAAACAACTAAACCTTAACTTTCGAGGTGCAAATGATAAAAAATGTAATTTTTGACGTGAATAATGTTTTGAGAGTTTTAAACAACGAGCCTCTTGAAAACTACCTTCCTCAATCCGTTAAAGGAAGATATGCCCGTGACTTTAAAAACACTTATTCCCAAGACTATTTTAAAAAATATTTCAACAACTCAATTGCCTATCAACACGACCTTGGGCTTATTTCTGAAGCCGACCTTGTCTCAAGATTGAGCGAAAGATTTGGTGAACCCGCAGAAATTTTAAAAACCATGTTAGAAGCAAGATGTCAAAAAAAGCACAACACAATCTTAAAACCTGTGCTTAAATTTGCTCAAAAACTCAAATCTAAAGGTTACAGAATTTTCATTTTATCAAACATGGGCAAAGACGCAGCAACAGCACTCACAAAAATGCTCGGAAAGAAGAACTTTCATGATATTGTGTTTTCTTGTGACGTGCATATGTGCAAACCAAACAGAGAGTTTTATGAATATGCTTTAGACAGGTTTAATATTATTCCAGAAGAAACTTTGTTTGTTGACGACCTTCAAACAAACCTTAACACATTTGAAAGCCTTGGTGGATACATCTATTTATTCAATCCACATAACATTGAAAAGTCTATCAAAAACATTGAATATCTTTTAAAACAATAAAAGCAGGCATATGCCTGTTTTTTGTTTTACTAAAAATTTGTTTTTGATGTATAATAAAATTAGTTAATTAAAGG
The DNA here is from genome assembly GCA_045594425.1 of Clostridia bacterium. Taxonomy (GTDB): domain Bacteria; phylum Bacillota; class Clostridia; order Christensenellales; family UBA1242; genus RGIG1681. The sequence goes on along the minus strand of JAZNYK010000013.1, from coordinate 78,671 downwards.
AGAAACATATTATGAGCACAAGATTTATTTTAAATGAATTTTCATACTTTGGCAGAGGCTCAAGAGTTGAACTCGTGCCAGAAATTCAAAAAAGAGGTTTTAGAAAAATTTTGGTTGTAACTGACCGTTCACTTGTTGAATGTGGTTTGGTTCAAAAAGTTACCAGCCTTTTAGACGAAGCAAGAATTCATTATTTGGTTTATGCAGACGTTAAACCAAACCCAACAATCACAAATGTTTTAGACGGCGTTGCTGTTTGCAAAAAGTTTAAGGCAGATGCCATTGTAACTGTTGGTGGAGGTTCTGCCATGGACACAGCAAAAGGCATTTCAATTTTAATCACAAATCCAAAAAGAACAATGCAATCACTTGAAGGTGTTTCAAACACAGCAAACAAGGGCTTGCCAATTATTGCCCTTCCAACAACAGCAGGCACCGCTTCAGAAGTAACAATCAACTATGTTATTACTGATGAACAAAGACAAGTTAAAATGGTTTGCGTTGACCCTAACGACCTTCCAATCGTTGCTATTGTTGACAGTGAACTTATGGAAACCATGCCAAAATCACTTGCAGCAGCAACTGGCTTGGATGCACTCACACACGCTGTTGAAGGCTATATCACAAAAGGTGCTAACCTTATGAGCGATATGTTCCATTTAGAAGCAATAAAACTTATTTTTGCAAACCTTGAAAAAGCAGTTAACAAAAAAGACCCTGCAGCAATTGAAAAGATGAGTTATGCTCAATATATCGCAGGAATGGGCTTCTCTAACGTTGGTCTTGGAATTGTTCACTCAATGGCTCACCAACTTGGTGCTGTTTATGACACACCTCATGGTATTGCAAACGCAATGCTTTTGCCATATGTTATGAAATTTAACGGAAAAGTTTGTGCTGATAAATTTAAAGATATTTTGGTTGCTCTTGGCGAAGATGTTAAAGGTTTAACAAAAACTCAAGTTATTGAAAAGTTTGTTGAAAAAATCAGAGCACTTTCAAAGGCTGTTGGCGTAACCCAAACTATTGCTGACTATGGCTGCAAAAAAGAAGATATTGAAATGCTTTCACAAAAAGCAATGGATGATGCTTGCAGACCTGGCAACCCAAGAGATGTTGAACTTTCTGACTTTGTTGCACTTTTCAAAGAAGCAATGAAAGGTTAAAAATAAAAAACACTAGAAATTCTAGTGTTTTTTTATTTTCAAAATTTATGCATAAAAAAAGAAGCCGTTTGGCTTCTTTTTATTAGATATTATCGTTAACAATACCTACAAAATTGCTCCATGTGCTTGGGAAGAACATAAAGATTACAACAAGAGCGATTGCGATGTAGAAAATAAGTTTCATAACCAAGCCCTTATCTGCAACAAATTCAAAGCATGTGATTCCCACAACAACAAGAGGAGCCCAAGTTCTAACAACAACCAATACGTTGTAGATGAAAGATGTTGGGTCAATAAATGGCCATGCTGAATCAATGCAAAGCACCAAATATACAATAACGGTTAAAGCCGCAGCCAAGCAACCAACAACACTAAGAACTTGTTTTCTTACTTCTTTGCTGTTATCTACCATAATTTTATCTCCTTTGTTATTTTTATAATACAAAATTCAACAACCTTTGTCAAACCGAAAAACCACATCTTTTAAATTATTTGAAAAATGTGCAACTTTTACAACAAATTATAAACATTTGCTTGTTTGTGTATATTTTTTTTATCATTGCACAAGTTATTAGTATGGAAGATGAATTATTGCATGATATAAGACAAAACTTATATAACACTGACGCAAAAAATATTGAAACAAATTTAGAAAAATTCATTCAAAAGAAAGAAGAACAAATGTTAAAACGCAGAAACAATTTTGAAGAATAAAAGACAAGGACCTTTCCTTGTCTTTTTGTTAATCATTTTCATATTTAATTGTTTCTGATTCCCCACCAGATTTGTAACTAACTGTTTCAATTTTGTTTGCGTTACATTCAAAAACTAATCTGCAGTTATTTAAAATCATTTCAGCCGAATCGTCAGCAAACTATTTGGCAATCAATTATAACTATGTTTCAAAAATAAAAACAAGGCAGTGCCTTGTTTTTGTTATTTCACAATTTCATCAACTCTTTTTTCAAAATCTGGTTTTAAAAATTCATCTGCTAGTGGAGTAATCAAATATCCATTAAGCATTTTGCTGTGCTTTTTAATTATTTCAGCAACTGCTTCAATGGCATCTGTCCAAACAAACCACTTTGAAACATACTCTCCCGCTTTTGAAACATCCCCATCAATTTGAAGCCTAACAACTTCAGCCATCATAGTTTTTGTTGTCTTTTTTACCTTTTCAAAATCAAACCTCATTCTTCCATCTTCATCAAAGGTGATTGCTTTTTCAGAAATTAATCTATTGCAAATCATAACCGACCTAACCCTGTGTGCTTGCTTGATGTCTGGCTTGCCTTTTGCAAAACTTTTTGACAGACTTGTAACCATTATTTGTTTTGCTTGATGCTCGGAAAAATAGCCTTCTGCAACAAATTCATCCAAAAAAGCATACATTCCCATATCCGCCTTAAATTCTTCCAAAATGGCACTATATTTGCCAAGGCTGTTATGAGATTGTGGACCTAATGAATGGGTGTTTTCATGACAAATAACTGCCCAGTGGTCGGCTTCTGGTTCAACAAATTTAAACTGTTCATCACAAATCAAATTTTTGTAAAGTTTTTTGTTTGAGCGTTTTCTGATTTGTCTATGATAAACATTTCTTCTTCCGCCTCCAATCTTGAGGGCAAGTTTGTCATCGTTTGGAAGGTTTTGAGCAAGAACAATGCTCGCTTGATAAGCCCCTTCTTCTCCAGTTAAAGTGACAAGGTCTGCATCAACTGCAACTTGACCAGTTTTTGGTTGTTCATCAGCCATTTGATATTCGTCAAGGTAAGGCATATATTTGCCAGCAACACCCATAAGCCCTTTTAGTTTTTTCAAAAGTTTTGTGCCTGTTTTGTTAACAAGCCCAACTCTTGCACCAAGGCTATCTTTTGCATAAACTGTTATGCCCGCTTGTTTTAGTTTTGACATTAACTCACTATTTTCATAAATGCTTTTTGTGAGTTTTTCATCATAACATTCACGTGTTATTGTGAACTCAAATTTTGTATTTTCAAGTGTTGCCCAAACCTTGTCTGCCTCTGCATCAAGCATTGGGTCTGCCTTTTCAAATGCTTTTATTTGAAGTTCAAGATATTTGTTAAACTTTTTATCTGTTGAATATTGCATTGCAAGTTTAAGTTCTTTTGCCATTTCCTGAAACTCTGAAAAATAATCAACCAAATCAATTGCTTTTAACTGAGCACCATCTCTTATAACAACGCTACGCTGATTTAAAATATTTGCGACTTCTTGATTTTTTCCAGCATCCAACATCTTAAGCAAAATTTCATGAAACTCTTTTTCAGACAAATCTTCTGGAAAATAATTTTGGCCAAGTGGTTCTAAAACATTTTTAGCAAGTCTTGTTTGATTGCCCAAGGTGTCTGGTGAAAACATACTCTTTTGTGATAAAAACAAAGTTTTTGAAAGTTTGGCTTTTTGGTTTCCGTTTTCGATTTCTTTGTTTAAATATTCCAAAAACTCCATATTTTTTGGATGCTCTAACTTAAGGTGAATAACATCCATAATTTGAGCAGCCCTTGTCAAATGACACAAAACCAAAAGGTCTTCTTTTGAAAGTCTTTTAACTTCACGGCTGTCAGGCGACAAAAACTTAATGCCCTTATAGGCGCTTTTTGAAGTTCTTTTCTTTAATTCTTTTAAAGACATTGCAAGTTGAAATTCCATAATTGTTCTCCAAGTTAATTATGATTATAGTTTATTCGAAAAATACCATATTTTCAATGATTTTTTTGCAAAAATAAAAAGAAATGCATTTTTTACATTTCTTTTCTATCTGACAACGCTTTGGATAAAGTCACTTCGTCTGCATATTCAAGTTCACTGCCCATAGAAATGCCTTGAGCAATTCTAGAAACAACAACACCAAGAGGCTTTAACAATTTTGCAATATACATTGCTGTTGCTTCGCCTTCAACGTCTGGATTGGTTGCAATGATAACTTCTTCGGTTCCGCTTTCACTGATTCTTGACAAAAGTTCACGAATTCTAATGTCATTTGGACCAACACCTGCAAGCGGATTGATTGTTCCATGCAAAATATGATATTGACCTTTAAACCCGCCTGACTTTTCAACAGCCATGGCATCTTTTGGTTCTTTTACAACACAAATAATTTTGCTTGAACGTTCCCTGCAAATCTTGCAAGGTGTTTGCTCGGTGTAGTTTCCACAAACATCACAAAACTTTATCTTTTCTTTTAAATTTAAAATTGCATCAGCAAAGTTTTTTGCTTGTTCATCGCTTGAACGAATGATGTGATAAGCATATCTTTCAGCACTTTTTCTGCCTACACTTGGAAGTTTTGAAAACTCATTAATCATTCTGGCAATTGGCTCAATTTGATTCAAGTCCACTAAATAAGACCCCCAAATGCGCCAAGTTTACTGTTTTTCATTTCATCGGCTTTTGCTTTAGCATCATTAAATGCAGCAACAACCAAATCTTCAATCATTTCAACATCTTCTGGGTCAACAACTGATGGGTCAATCTTCACACTTTGCATTTCATATGCACCATTAATTTCAACCTTAACAACTCCACCACTTGCAGAGCCTTCAAAAATTGTGTTTTCAATTTCTTCTTTTGCACGCATTGCATCTTGTTGCATTTTTTGTGCTTGACGCATCATTGCTTGCATATTTCCGCCACCAAAACCACCAAATCTATTCATAATATAAATCTCCTTTTTCTAATACATATTATAATTTAAAATTAAAATTTTCCAAATACTTTTAGCCTGTGTTCTGTTTATTTTATAACAAGTTTTCCGCCTAACATTTGATTTAAAATATCACTAGCGGAAACAGTGTTTTCTTTTTCATGAATTTTAAAGCCCAAGCCCTTTTGTTTAAAAAACACATCAAGTTCGGTTTTAAATCTTTCGTTTGAAGTTAGTTCAGAAATCTTGTTATCTTCTGAAAAAATTTCTGCAACTCCTGATTTAACTTCTATTTTTTGAATCTGTCTGCAAAGCATTAAAAGTGACATTGACTTTTGACTTCGAAGCCATCCCAAAAGTTCTCCAAGAAGTTTGAGTTCACTAGCCGATTCATCTTTTGATTTAAATAAATCTTGCTTAACTTGAGCAATCTCTGTGGCAATAGTTTTTTTCAGTTCCGTTTCAAGAACCAACTTTTCACCACCGTCAAATTGCTTTGTGTTTTTTGGTTTTAAACTTGAGCCGTTAACTGGGAAACTTTTTAACAATTTCCTCTAACTTTTCAACACGTCTTAAAAGTGAACTTTCATTAATAATTTTGATAATAGCGGTTTCCAAAACAATTCTTGGTTGAACACTATAACGTAGTTCTTGTTCAATCATGCTTAACACTTCAATTGCTTTAAGCATTTCGGCATAGTTTTCAACAACTGCTTGTTTTTTCATTTCGGCATAAATATCATCTTTAACAACAACAATTTCACGAGATTTATCACCCAAAGTATACACTAAAATCAAATCTCTAAAATAAGATATCAAATCATTTGAGAACACCAATGGGCTTTTTCCTTCACCCAAAACTTTGTCGAGTTCAACAAGAGCCTCACCAACATTTTTGTCTAAAATATGGTTTGTCATTTTGATTAAAATTTCTCTTTGAGAAACACCCAAAACTGAAAGAACTTTTTGATAAGTGAGTTCATTTCCGGCAAAAGACACACATCTGTCTGCAATTGAAAGAGTGTCACGAACACTGCCTTCACCTGCTCTTGCAATAATGTTTATTGCTTGTTCATCAAACTTAACACCTTCATCATTTAAAATCTTTTTTAAAAGTGCTGTTAAGTCTTCAAGAGACACAAGTTTATAATCAAATCTCAAACATCTTGAAAGAATGGTTGCAGGAAGTTTGTGAACTTCAGTTGTAGCCAAAATAAACACTGTGTGTGCTGGTGGCTCCTCCAAAGTTTTTAAAAGAGCATTAAACGCACTTGTTGAAAGCATATGAACTTCGTCTATGATATAAACTTTGTATTTACCAACAACTGGTGGATACTTAACCTTTTCACGGAGGTCACGGATTTCGTCAACGCCATTGTTTGATGCAGCATCGATTTCCAAAACGTCAATATTTGTTTTGTCTAACGATTCACAAATTTCACATTTTCCACAAGGTGAACCATTTGTTGAGTTTGAACAATTGATTGCTTTTGCAAAAATTTTCGCGGTGCTGGTTTTTCCTGTTCCACGGCTTCCTGTAAAAAGATATGCGTGTGAAACCTTGCCCTGCTTTATTTGGTTGATTAATGTTTTAACAATATGGTCTTGACCAATAACTTCATCAAATGTTTTTGGTCTATATTTTCTGTAAAGCGCTAAATACATTTTTGTTTTCCTCACTTTAATTTAGATTTTATGCGTTGAATTGTGTTATCAATCGACTTCACATCTTTGTTTAAACTTCTTGCAATTTCTGATTGTTTTTCACCATCAAGATAATGTTTTAATACTTCTTTTTCAAATTTGCTCAAGTTTTGTTCGCAAATTTTCATACATTCTGAAACCTTTTCTTTATCAATAAAAAGTTCAAGTGGGTCATTGGATGTGTTTCTGTCCAAAAGCATATCAAGTTTGGTGTGTTCATCACCATTTTCATCAAAATTAACAAATGAAATAGATTCATTAAGTGCTTTGTTTTTTAGAGTGTTGGCTTTTTTTATTGCATCAAAAATCTGTCTTTTTATGCAAAGTTTTGCAAACGGGTCAAATCTGTCTTCAAACAAACTTTCACCATTATAATTTTTGCATGCTTCCAAAAGACCAATAACACCTTCTTCAAACAAATCTTCACTTGTTCCGCCAACAATATAAAATCTGTGGCAAATTGAACTTATGTATGCTTTATACTTTTGCACAATTTCAACAACATCACTTGTGCTGACATTATTCATAAACTACATCCTTTGTCTTACTGCTTCATATAACACAATGCCTGCACTAACACTTGCATTGAGAGAGTTAACTTTTCCGAACATTGGAATTGACACAACACCATCACAAAGTTTTTTTGTGAGTGCCCTAACACCGGTGCCTTCACCGCCAACAACCAAAGCAATATCACCTTTAAGATTTGTTTTGTGCATTGGCGAGCCGTCCATGTCTGCTGCATAAACCCAAACGTTTTGTTTTTTCAATTCTTCAATGGTTTGGTTTAAGTTTGAAACCTTTATAACTGGAACATAAGCAGTTGCACCTGCAGATGTTCGAACAACAGTTTCGTTTACTGTTGCGCTTCTGCGATTTGGAATAATAACCCCGCTTGCACCAGCACATTCAGCAACTCTGATAACAGACCCCAAGTTGTGTGGGTCAAGAACTTCATCCAAAATAACAAAAAGCAAATCTTTACCTTTTTTCTTTTCAGATGAAATAACCATTTCAAGGTCGGCATATTCAAAATCTGAATAAATTGCAATGATTCCTTGATGATGTCCAGTTTCTGAAAGTTTGTCGAGTGCACGCCTATCAGCAAACTCCACTTTAACACCTTTTTCCCTTGCAAGTTTTTGAAGTGAGCGAACTTCTTGGTCTGTTGTGCCATCGGCAATCATAACTTTTTCAATTGTTGAACCCGAGTTTAAAAGTTCTTTTACTGGGTTTTTACCTTCTATTTTCATATTTTCACCTATTTTTATTGTATTTTTCTTTATTTTTGCGTTTTATTCCATATTTAACTCTTCGAGTGAAATGGTTAAAATTTGATTTAATCTTTCTGTTTGACCAGTTAAATGCAAATATCCAACAAGGGCTTCAAGCGCTGTCGCATGGATATATTCATTAAAACTAAAGTTCTTTGCCTTTGTGTGCACATGGGTGTTTCTTGCTCGTCTTGCAACATCTTGCTCATCTTCAGTTAACATATCTTCTATCTTTTTAAATGTTTTAAACTGACTTCCCGCAGAAACAACTGACGAAACCCACTTGTTCATTTTGTTAACCTTAACACCATATTCAAGAGCAATATGTGTTCTCACAAAAAGCGTTTGAACACCATCACCAATCATTGCAAGAACAAGCGGTTGCATATTTTTTATCTTTAGTTTATCAACTGATGTTTCATTATTTTCCATAATACACCTTCACAGAATAATTATAGCATAATAGTCATTGTTTTAGCAAGACAATATAAAATCTAGCACCATTTTTGATATACTAACTTTTTATATCAAAAACATTTTTAAAATCACATAATTTCTTTTTGTTTTGCGCACACTAACATCATAAATATAAAAAATATGAAAAAATAAAGGAAAAATATGAAAAAAACAATAAAAATCATATCTTTTTTAATTCTTGGAGTGTTATTTTGCAGTTTTTTTATTTATCCAAACAAACAAGTTTCTGCAAATTGTCACATTCCACATGGTGTTGAAAATGAGATAAAATCAAATTCAAAAGAAACCGACACCGTTCCTAGCAGAAACTACACCGTTGTGATTGACCCTGGTCATGGCGGAACCGACCCTGGTTCAATTGGCTATAAAACCAAAATTCATGAAGCGGATCTAAACTTAAAACTTTCACTTATGTTAAAAGAAAAATTAGAAAGTGCTGGCATAAATGTTGTTATGACTCGTGACACCGAAAAAGCAATGATTGAAGGCTCTGGCCGGGCTTGGAAAAAACAAGACATGGAACTTCGAAAAACTTTGATAAAAAACACAAGACCAAACATGGTGATAAGTTTACATCAAAACAGTTACACAAACCATTCTTATCGTGGGGCACAAGTGTTTTATGACAAAACAAGTGACATAAGCAAGCAAATTGCAGATTTTATTCAAGAACAGTTTAAGCAAGATTTGGATAAAAGCATAAAAGCCACCAGTCCTGGAGATTATTTCATGCTAAAGTGCTCGGCTGCACCATCAGTCATTGTTGAATGTGGATTTTTGTCTAATGAAGAAGATGAAAAACTTTTGCTAGATGAAACCTATCAAACAAAGATTGTTGACTGCATCCATAAAGGAATTGTCAAATTTTTGCAAATAAAATAACCTTAATCACCAAAAATTTCTTGTGTGAATAATTTTAATAATGATATAATCAAATTAACAAATATCAAGGAGAAATTTTATGGGATTTTTAAAAGGTAAAACCGCCATCATCACAGGCGGAGGCAGACCAACTCCACTTGAAGATGGTTCGGCTGGTTCAATCGGTTATGGCATCGCCACTGCTTATGCAAAAGAAGGTGCAAATCTTGTTTTAACAGGAAGAAACGTTCAAAAACTTGAAGATGCAAAAAAAGAACTCGAAAAACTTTACAAGGTGAAAGTTTTGGTTGTTCAAGCAGATGTTAATGCAGGCGCAGACAACGAAGCCGTTGTTAACAATGTTATTGACCAAACAATTAAAGCGTTTGGCAGAATTGATGTTTTGATTAACAATGCTCAAGCATCAGCATCTGGTGTGTCACTTGCAGACCACACAACCGACCAGTTTAATCTTGCAATGTTTTCTGGATTATATTCAGCATTCTACTATATGAAAGCGTGCTATCCACATCTTAAGAAAACTCAAGGAACAGTTATTAACTTTGCTTCTGGTGCAGGTTTATTTGGAAACAAAGGTCAATGCTCTTATGCTGCAGCAAAAGAAGGCATCCGTGGACTTTCTCGTGTGGCTGCAACAGAATGGGGTCCAGACAACATCAATGTTAACGTGATTTGCCCACTTGCTTGGACAAGCCAACTTGAACAATTTGAAAAAGCATACCCAGATGCATTTAAAGCAAATGTTCATACCCCACCTATGGGAAGATTTGGTCATAGCGAAAATGACATCGGCAGAGCGTGCGTGCAACTTGCTTCACCAGACTTTAAATATATGTCTGGCGAAACACTTACATTTGAAGGTGGCATGGGTCTTAGACCATAAACAAAACACAAAAGTCAGCAAAAACTGCTGGCTTTTTATTTTGCATAAAATCAAAAAATATCACGCTTTGCTTATTTTTTATTGCTTGATTTTACGTGTATTTCAATGTATAATGAAACCATGGAAAAAGAACTTATTGAAAAAAACAAACAAGAATTTTTAAAAATTGCTCGAGAAAACATTAAACGTGATGGAATTGAAGACCTGTTAAACTGGCTTCAAACCACAGATTTCTTTGACGCACCTGCAAGTTCAAAGTTTCATTCAGCAGAAGCAGGCGGACTTTGCTTTCACTCAATCAATGTTTATAACCGTCTTTTGAAACTTGCAACTGATGAATGGGGCGAAGAAAAAGTTAATAAAGAATCTGTTGCCATTATTGCCCTTTTTCATGATGTTTGCAAATGCTGTTTTTACAGAGTAGAAATGCGCAACGTTAAAGAAAATGGCGAATGGGTGCAAAAACCATATTATGCAGTTGACGACCAACTTCCTTATGGGCATGGCGAAAAATCTGTTTATATTATCAACGGATATTTAAGACTCACCCGCGAGGAAGCAATTGCTATCAACTGGCACATGGGCGGGTTTGATTCAAGAGTGATTGGCGGAGATATGAGTTTGTCAAACGCATTTTACAAATACCCACTTGCAATGCTCACCCATGTTTCAGACATTCTTGCAACATATTTAGATGAAACAAGAACAAACTAAAGGAGAATTTTATGGATTATCAAAATTTAGCAAATCTTTTATATAAAAACACTCACACAACACCAGAATATTATTATGAAAAATTCCCAGCAAGAAAACTTGCTCCTGGCGCTGAAGTAACAAGAACTGCTCCAAGCCCAACAGGTTTTTATCACACAGGAAGTTTGTTTGGTGCTATGATTGACAAATTCTTGGCAGACAAATCAAACGGTGTGTTCTATTTAAGAATTGAAGATACTGACCAAAAACGTCAAGTTGCAGGTGCTGCAGATATTGCATACAACGCACTTTGCAAATTTAACACAAAACCAGATGAAGGTTTTATGGGCGAAGGCAAACCACAAGTTGGTGACTATGGCAGTTACACACAATCTGAAAGACTTGAAATTTACAACGCTTTTGCAAAAAGACTTGTTGAACTTGGCAGGGCATTCCCATGTTTTTGTAAGCAAAACACAGGAAAAGAAGATGTTAAGGAACGCCGTGCGCAACAACTTCAAGAACTTGGTGAAATTGTTGACCATGACCCATGCAGAGGTTTGGACATTGCAGACATTGACCTCAATTTAAAACTTGGAAAACCTTGGGCATTAAAACTTTTGTCAAAGGGTGACCCTGACAAAACTTTTGAATTTGTTGACCTTATCAAAGGCAAACGTGAACTTCATGAAAACTGCAAAGACGTTGTTTTAATGAAGAGCAACGGCATCCCACCATATGCTTTGGCACACGTTGTTGACGACACACTTATGCACACAACAATTGTTGTTCGTGGTGAAGAATGGTGGCCATCAACAAATGCTCATCTCGAAATTTTTAACGCTCTTGGAATCAAACCTCCAAAATATGCACACACACCTGTTGTTTGCAAACTTGACGAAGAAACTGGAAATAAACGTAAATTAAGCAAACGTCTTGACCCAGAAGCAGACGCAAGATATTTTGTTGAAAAAGGCTTCCCAACTGTTGTTATTAATGAGTATTTATTAAACCTTATTAACAGTGATTTTGAAAACTGGAGAAAAGCAAACCCAACACTTCATTACACAGAATTTCCATTCTCAATCAAAAAGATTTCTTCTGGAAACCCAATGTTTGACCTCGTGAAGATTAATGATATTTCAAAAAATATCATTTCAACAATTCCAGCAAAAGAACTTTTGCACAACATTGTTGACTGGGCTAATGAATATGACACCGAATTTGCAAAGGTTTTATTGTTCCATCAAAACTATGCAGAAAGACTGCTTGCTATCGACAGAGAAAATGACAGACCAAGAAAAGATATTGCTTGCTACAGCGAAGTTAAAAACTTGTTTAGTTATATGTTTAGTGAATATTTCGACCAAAAGACAACTCTTGCAATTGACCCAAAATTCAAAAAAGAAGATGTTGTTAAACTTCTTTCAGAATATCTCAACTATTATTCAACTGAAGACACCAAACAAGAATGGTTTGACAGACTTAAAAAATGTGCTGAATATTGCGGATTTGTTGATATGAAAACTTACAAGGCAAATCCAGAAGCCTACATTGGCAACATTGCTGATGCCAGCAACATTGTTCGTGTGGCACTAACTGGCAGAACCAACACACCTGACCTTTATGAAATTATGAAACTTTTGGGTGTTAATGAAATCAACCAAAGATTCAGTTTTGTTATCAAAAAACTTAAATAAAACAAAAATAAGATACAAACACTAAAGATGTAAACCATTTTATGTTTGTATCTTTTTTATTTTACTTGCATTAAAAAAGTGTTATAATAATGCTATAAAACTTAAGGATAAATCTATGAAAAAAAGAAACCTAAAAAAGATTTTTAAAACGTTTGTTATATCAGCATTGTTAATACCTTGCACATTTTTGTTTTGTGCGTGTGGAAACAACAATGATGATTTGCTTTCAAAAATAAATAGTATGCAGGCACAGATTGATGCATTAGAATCTGCAAACCGAGATTCAAACCCGCAAATAGACACTTATGATATGTATTTGCAAGCAGTTGAAAATGATGAGTTTGTTGGTTCATATCTAGACTTTATTAAACAAAACATCACTGTTTCTAATGACACAACAAGCCTTGTTGCAAACAAATGCACAGCAAGTGTTGTTTCAATTCAAGCAAAAGACACAGAAAATGGCACAGGAACAAACGGTTCGGGAATCATTTATAGTCTAGACCAAAATGGAAACGCAATTATTGTCACCAACTATCATCTAGCCTATTCACCAAGCACAGCAAACAAAGCACACAATATTTTTGAACTTTATTTATATGGCGCTGATATCACCAAAAAAATAAATGCTACTTTTGTTGGCGGCTCGGCAGACTATGACATTGCTGTTTTAAAAGTAACCGAAAGCGAAGTTTTGAAAACTAGCGGAGCAATGGCTGTTTCATTCGACACAGCAAACACTAAACTTGGAACAACCTGTCTTGCAATTGGAAACCCTAATTCTAATGGAATTTCAATAACTCGTGGTGTTGTTAGTCGTGACAGCGAACAGGTTAACATGACAGTTGCCGAAGTTACAAAAAAACGTAGGGTTATTCGTCATGACGCCTACATCACAAATGGAAGCAGTGGCGGGGGCTTGTTTGATATGAACGGAAATCTTATTGGACTCACAAATGGCGGGGAACGTGACGAAAACCACATTAACTATGCAATCCCATCAAGCATTGTTTATGCAGTAACTCAAAATATTTTAAAAAATTGCGGGGACGGCATTAACTTTGCTGCAAAAACAACAACCTTAAATGCCATTACAATCGCATCTGAAACACAAACAACTTATAACAGCCAAACAGGATTTATTGACATTGTTGACACTGTTGTTTTTGCAGAAATTCAAGATGCTAGCATTTTAAAAACAACAAACGTGATTGCATCTGGCGACATAATAAAAACAATCATCATCAATGAAGGAACAGCCGGAGAAATAAAAACAGAAATCACAAGAGCCTTTGAAGTTAAAGAACTTTTGCTTTATGCTTCTGCTGGTGACACTTTGAAAATTGTGGTCCAAAGAAATGGTCAAACATTATCAACAACTATGATGGTAAGAACTTCGGATATTATTTCTGTTGCATAAAATAAACATAAAAAAAGAGTGGTTAAACCACTCTTTTTATTTTGCATTATTCAAAGAATCTTGAACCACAACCTGGGCACACATCTGCACCATCTGGAACATCACAACCGCAATATTCACAAGTTCTGTTCATTTGTTTTGCTTTTTCTTCAGCAAGTTTTGTTTCTGCTTCTGTCTTTTGGATTTCAGCATCTGCCTTCTTTTGTGCAGTTTTGTATTGTTTTACCAAATAGAACACTACTCCACCAATAATGCCTGCAAGCACAACACCTGCAATGATTGAAATCCAAAGATAACGATTTCTGCTGTCTTTGTAGTCCTCAAGAAGGTATTTTTCATATTGATAATCTTGGTTTGCAGTGAGTGAATAGTCCATGTTGATAGCATAAACGCCATCATCTTTGCTAGCAGTATTTGTTAAACGACCAACAGCGATTTCAAGTTTTCCATCTTCATATTTAACAATATCTTCTAATTGATATTTTGTGTATTGGAAGAATGTAAAATCTGTGTATGTTGAACCATTGTAAGTATACTCAAAAACAATATAGAAATATTCTTGATTATCACGATAGAAGTTGTCATCATAAATGCCTGGAACTGTAGGGTCACCACTTCCATAATGTGTTCTAGTTGTAAATTTTTTTGTTGTTGAGTTATAGAATTCATTAATATCAAAATATTGAATTTCATATGTGCCGTTTTTAGCACCATTGATTAATGTGTTGTAATCTTTATCGTATGCTTCATATTTAGCAATAACTGATTTTTGGTCTTTGATATCCATGTTATATGAACCAGCAAATCTTCCAAAGTTCACACATAAAAATGTTGCAAAAATAAATACAACAATCAAGAATGAAAAGATTGATTGCGCACCTGTTGAAACAACAACTGTTCTTCCAAACATTGGGATATGCCATGGACGTCTTGGTCTGTGGTGATGATGGTATGAACCCCCACTATAACTGCTGCTACTACTTCTTCTGCTGCTTCCGCCACCAAAACTGAAACCGCCACCACTAGAACGTGAACCTCCGCCACCAAAACTAAAGCCACCGCCACTGCGACCGCCACCTCCGCCGCCGCCACGAGAAAATCCTCTTGCCATAGGAACCTCCATAAATTAATTTATACAATCAAAGTATATCACATATTTGTCGCATAATGCTACAATTTGACAGCCTTGTAACAAATTTTTGATTATTTATTTTCTATTTTTGCATCACTTTCAAGTGCTTTTTGTTCTAAAATTTCAACATTTTCACTTTTTGCGTCTTCTGTTGCCGCATCTTTTTCTACTGTTTTCTTTTTTGGAACAAGTGTTAAAATTATTCCAAAAACTAAAAATAAGAAAAATCTATCACTAAACACCATTTCTTCAAATGCTAAAACAATATAAACAAATAGCATTAAAGAATTAAAGAATGTTGGTTTAATTTTGTGTTTTGCATCTTTTGCATACTTAACCAAAAGAACAACAAGTGCAATAACTCCAACAAATCCAACTCTATACAAAAAGTATAAAAACGTGTTGTGTGGACCAGTTGAAACAATATCTCTTGTTAAAAGCCCCACACCAAAGAACAATTTGTTAAAAGAAGATGAAATGCAATCTAGATATTTAACCCAAATGCCAGTTCTTCCTGTGAAGATTTTAGAGAAAAATGTTCCCCAAACATCATAAACAAAGAATCTTGAAACAAGTGCTTCAACAACATCATTAAATATTAAGCAAAGTGCAACAACAAGCACTGCAAGTGGTGCAATAATCACCCAGCATTTTGTTTTTAGTCTGATTATTAATGCAACAACAAAATAAACCAGAACAAATGCTAAAAGCAATAAAAATGCTTTTGAAAGTGTCATGAAACCAACAAGACCTAAAAACACAAATTTCAAAACTTCAATCCAAAACTCTTTTGATTTAAAAAACTCTAAACCTTTTGTATTTTTAAGTTGAATATTAACAATTTGATAAACCACATAACACATATTAAATATGCAAAAGATTGCCAAATGGTTCACATTCAAGGCAAAAAGCCTTAATCTGTTATATGTTCCGTCAAATGGAAAGATTTGATGGTCAAGTTTATCAAATGGCAAACAAATGAGTCCTAAAACTAATGAAACAACAATTGCAACAAACAAAAAGTCAAATGCCTTTTCTATATTGATTTCATCATGATAAACAAATGCAAAGTAAATAAAGAACATCAAGGCCACAAAAAGAGCCCAGTTAAAAAAGCCATTTGTGTCAACTTTGCCAAAAATTAAACTGAACACAACAACAAATGCAAGCGTAAAGAAAAATTGAAATTTATAAAATTGTTTTCTTTTCTTTTTAACATCAATAATATATCTGATGATTGTGCAAAGAAAACAAGAAAGTAATGCCGAAACATAAATTTGTGATATGCCAGAAAAAACCACCAAATATAATGTGTAACAAATTTGAAGTTCAAATGGTGCTGTAAAATAAAACAAAACAACAAACACCACTGCAAGTGGCCAAAGTGGTTTAAAAAAATTCACGACCAAAATGAGCGCTGTTAAAACGCTCATTGCAATAATTGCTCTATATTTTAAATAAAAGTTTATAAGTTTATTCATTGTTTTTATTTTCAACCTTATCTGTTTTATTTGACGAATCTTCTTTTTCATTTGTGCAAAGCAAAATTAAGCCTAAAATCAAAAATATAAAGAATCTATCACTAAAAATCATTTCGTTCATCGAAAACACCAAATAAGTAACAAAAACCAACATATTTTTGAAAGTGATTTTTGGTTTATTTTCGCTAACAACATAATAACAATAACACAAAACGCCAAGCATTATCAAACCAACAAGACCCATTCTGTAAACAAAATGAATCAAAACATTGTGGGTTCCTTCAACTAAAAGTTCCGAGTTAAACAACCCAACACCAAACAAAAGTTTTGGAACACTTGATGTGATTGCATCCAAGTATCTGCTCCAAATAGAACTTCTGCCAGTTGTTATTCTGTTGAAAAGCGAATCTTCCGTGTTGTATGCCAAAAACCTGTCTAGAATTTTCAAAATCAAATCTTTAAACACAAAGCATCCAACAACACAAACAACAACCGCTGGAATAATAAACATAAGTGATTTTAGTTTAAATTTTGTTATAAGCCAAATCATAATATAAATTGCAAACCCGATAACAACAAGCATAAATGCTTTTGAAAGTGTCATTAGTCCAACAATTAAACAAAATGCAATTTTTGAAACGTTAAACCAAAGATTGTCTTTTTTGTTAACAATCAAATAAATATAATAAGAAATTGCAAATGCTGCAGCCATTGCTAAATGATTTTGATGAAAACACAGAAGTTGAAGTCTTTTATATTGCCCATCAAAATAATAAATCTTGCAAGCATAGTTATCAAACAAAAGTGTAATAGCCGAAACTGCAAGCGAACAAATTATCCCCAACACGACAAACTCAAAACATCTTTTTGTGTTGATTTGATTTTTGTATACAAATGCAAAATACAAGGCATATAAAAGAGCGACTGCAAGAAGCCCTTGTTCAAAACCAAGACTATCAAATTTGTAGTGCACACATGAAAACACAACTGCTATAATTGTTGTTAACCAAAATGGACGTGCAAAAAACTTTTCACGTTTTTTTATTAGTCCCCATATATACTTTCCTGCAATTGAAACAAAGCCCAAAATTAAACTATAAACATAAAATGTTCCAATGTTTGAAAACAGTGAAAAATATAATGTGTAACACAACACTTCACCAAAGTTGCAGGTTAAATAAAATAAAAAAACAAAAACACAAGCCACAATCCAAAGTGGGTCATATAGCCCAGCGAAAAATAACAATGCTGTGATTGTTATTAAGATTATGTATGCCTTGTGTTTATTGTAAAAATCTTTAATTGTTTCTATCATTATGCCCTGCCACAAACGCGTGTTTAGTTAAGCAAATCTATAAAAAGTTTGGTATTTTCATCAAAAACTTCAGAAAACAAATATTTTTTTGCAGTTTCTGTTGCATTTTTGCGGATTTTTTCTTGAAGTTCCAAATTGTTTTTAACAAGCCTGAACTTGTTAATCAAATCATTCATGTCGTTAAGTTTGAATAGCACACCATTCTCAAGGTCTTCAATAAGGTCAACCGCACCTTTAATGTCAGATGAAAACACAACCGAACCAGCAAACATTGCCTCCAAAATATTAAATGGCAATCCTTCAATTTTACTGGCACAAATGTAATAGTTTGAACTGTTAACATACGATTCAATATCGTTAACATATCCAATCATGTTAACTTTGTTTTCAAGTTTTTGCTTTTTAACATAGTCTTCAAGTTTTGTTTTATATCCACCATCACCAATCAAATTAAGTTTTGCGTTAATGTCATATTTTTCAAGTTCTTTGATAAACTTGATTAAGAACATTTGGTTTTTTCTGTCTGAAAGTTCGCCAATAAATGAAAATACAAGTTCATCTTCAACACCTGTATTTGATTTTGCACGAGATTTAAATCTTTCGTTAATTCCCATGCCGTTGATTTTAAAAACCTTGCCAGTGCAAAGTTTGTGTTTTGTTGCAATGTCATAATCTTCATCGTTCATAACAACAATGTTTGATGTGACTTTTCTAACCCATTTTTCAATTGCCAAAAACGCTTTTCTTTTAACAAAACCGCTTTTTTCACCAAACAAATAACCATGAACAATATTAATAACTTTTGGTTTGTTTTTCATGCTTTTAACAGCAAGCCTAACCAAAATGGCAGCGAGTGATGTGTTTAAAAATATCACATCAAATTGTTGTTCTTGCAAAACTTTTCTAATGCTTTTTATGATTGAAAAATGTTTAAAAGACACTATCTTTTTTTGAAAGTCGATATTAAAATCGGCAAATTTCTGATTTGTGTCTTTTGCCATAGTAAAAACATCACAAGTTTTCTTAAGTTCAGAAATATATGGTTTATGGAATGTTATTAAGTGGTCTGAAGTAGACGCAACAACCAACACTTTTTTCTTCATAATTTATCCTTTGTGTAGATTTTCTCATAAGTATAATATAATAACTGCGTTATTTTGTCAATAAAATCTAACTTTATAAATTATTCAGCATATAGTTGATTTTTTCAGGCAATTATTCTATACTAAATGCGAGGTAGTTATGAAAAATAGCAACATTTATAAAGAACTTAACATGACATATACCTTTTATTCAAGATTTGGAAAAAGGTTTATTGATATAGCCGTTTCATTAACCGGTATTTTGGTTTTATCATTAGTTTTGCTTTTGGTGGCGTTTTTAACATTAATATTTTTAGGCAGACCAGTTATCTATAAGCAAGCAAGACCTGGCAAAAACCACAAAATTTTTAACATTTACAAATTCCGTTCAATGAGCAACAAAAAGGACAAAGATGGAAACTTGCTTCCAGATGAACAACGCATCACAAAGTTTGGGCAATTTTTGAGAAAAACATCACTTGATGAACTTCCTCAACTTTTCAATATTTTAAAAGGTGACATGAGCATTGTTGGTCCAAGACCAAGACTTGTTAAAGACATGATGTTCTATCCTGAAGAAGTTTTCAAGTATTACATTATAACACCTGGTTTGACAGGTCCAACACAAACAACTGGAAGAAACAAAAACACTTGGGAACAAGTTTTTGAAAAAGATATTGCATACACCCACAACATCACATTCTGGGGAGATGTGAAAATCTTTATCAAAACATTCACATCTGTGTTTTCAAGTCCTGGTGAATCTCACTCAAATGCAGAAGAAGACAAAGTTAAACCAAAGGTAAAAGAACAAGAATATTATTACGCTGACTATGTTAAACGTATTGGAAGAGTTTCTGAAGAACAATATAAATATGGTCTTGCAATTTCAAAACTCACAATTTCAAAACGTGAACCAATCACATTCCATCCAGAAATTCACAACCAAGAGTTGTTTGAACAAATGATGAAAGAACGTGAAGAAAACAAAAAACAACAACAAGAACAAGCGTCTTAAAAAAATAAACCACATGAAATTTTCATGTGGTTTTTTCTTTATAAAATATTTTTATTCTATTTCGTCAGATTGGTCAGAGTCTTGAAGTTCTTCTGCTTCTTCACTTATTTCCCTGTCTTCAACTTGGTCATCATCTCTTTCATGTCTTGCATCTGGTTCTTCCATAACACCAGAAATTTTTGTTTCTTCTGTTTGTGGAACTGATGCTGTTTTTGTTTCTGCTTCAGGAAGTTCTTTTGCAATGGTGTTGTGTTGGGTATCTAAAACTTCATTGCCATCTACTGCTGCATCTTGCGAATAAACAACTATTCGTTTATTAAAATTGATTTCAGCAAAAATCTTTAAACCTTCGCCAATATAAGCCGCAAGAACAATTGGTTTTAACATAATCCATTTTTTAACGCTTGCAGCAACTTCACCATCAATCTTTAATTGATGAAGAATCAAGCCTGCAAACACTTCAATTTTCTTTCCGTCTTTTTCACAAACTGAAACATTGATTGAAAGCACATATAAAAGCCAAACAAGCCAAAAGATTGCAATTGGATAAATAACTTTGTTAACATCACTAACCATTTTTGATGTAACATACATTTCTTCAACAATATAATCTTCAGTGGTTTCAGGAATATCATTTTCAGAGATTGAAATAGTCACTGATTTTCCACTGTTATTTTCAAACGGAACATTAATAGACTTTTGTTTGATTCCGTCACCATCATAAAAATCAACTGTCACATTTCCTTTAACAAATTCTTTATCACAAGTGATTGTGAAATCATAGGCGTTTGTTTCTTCATTATAAACATAATCGTCAGAAACATAAGTAACTTTGTCTGCTGCGCTAACAAAAGTTGGAACAACTAACAAAATTATCCAAATAAGAATAGATAATATTTTTGTAATTTTTAACCCTTTTTCTTTATTCATAAAAATTTCTCCATTGTTTTATTAATTTTATAGTATCACAATCACAAACAAAACAGCAAATGCTTGTTGACAAATACAGCAAATTTCTTACTTAACACACAACTTTCAAACAAAAAAACGATGCATTTTTGCACCGCTTTTTGTTTTATGGTTTATTGATATTTTTTCAGCATGGTTTCAAGAACCGATTTTATTTTTTGTCTAGTTTCTGCCGGCTCCAAAATTTCAACATGTTCACCATATTGAAGTGACCAATAAATAAGAGCATCTTCATTAACTTTTAACTCTGCAATAATGTTGCCATCCTTTCTTCCAAAGTCAACATCTTTTCCAAACCAATCAACAAAATCATTCACTCGTTCTTCACTATCAATTTTAACTTTTGCCTCAATGGTTTTGCCTGAAACCATATAGATATGCTCTTTCATATATTCTTTAATTGAAAACTTTTTACCATCACAAAGTTCTTCAATTGGTTTAACATCCTCATCCAAAATTTTGATATTTGAAATACATTCAATTTTGTAATTTGCAATATCGCTATATTTTTCATAGTTGCAAACAAGATAATATTTTCCACGATTATTCACCATAAAGTATGGATTTATTTTATAAACTTTTCCATCCCCTCGCAACGTGAACTCTTTGTTTGTGTTATAAGCGCCATATTGAAACTCTACCTTTTTCTTTTTTTCAATGGCATCATTCAATATTTCAATGGTATAAAAAATTTGTTTGTTGTCTGTTTTGCTTCCATCATCAATTTTTTCAAGGTGATTAACTTGTTTTCTTTTAAACCTGCTAAAGTTTTTTGTTAGTTTACAAACAAGGTCTTTGGCATACTTTGTTGGCATTGACTTTGACGAGTAAATAGCGTCAATCAAAAATACAAGTTCACCATCTTCAAAATCTCTTGAACCTAAATACAAACCATTTTTGCCACACTTTACGATATCATAGCCCTGATTGCTCAAAACATCAATGTTGCTGGCAATTGTCTTTCGTTCAAGTTCAATGCCAAATCTAGCATAAAGTTTGTCTGCTATGCCCAAATAAGTTAACAAATGTTCATCATCAGTTTCTTCTTGAAGAATTTTCAAAATATAAAGCAAACTGCTTTTTTTGTCATTTGCCATAATGCTCTCCTTTACTCTTCAAATTATAGCACACAAAAAATTTAAAAAAAACAAATTAAATCATATTAAATTTTCTGTAATCCTTTTTTTGACACATTTGAATAATCTTCTTCAAGCCTTTTAAATTAGTTTCAAAAACACTCCAAAGTTTTTCCCTAACAAAAACTTTGCATAAATATTTGCCGTTTCTAAAACTTACTTCACACTTATTTTCACTTGTTTCTAACACATTGTTTTTCATAATCCACCTTTAACCTTGTTTATATAAAATATTTCTTTGATATTATACTCTAATGTTTAGAAATTTGTTTTTCATCTCCACCAAGCAAACAAGTTTCTATTTCAACAACAACCTTAATGTTGCCAAACTCATCAAAATCAACCTCAACATTTTTGCCTTCAAATGCGTTTTCAAGTTCATACCTAATATCAAAACACTCATCCATTGAAAAACCTGAACTTTTTTTAAATTCAAGTTCTGCATAATGCACAACCTTTTCTTTAGATGAAACCATTTCAACCTTTTCACTAATCATGTTTGTAACAATGTTAGAAATAAATTCTTTTTCTTCAATATAGTTACCCATAACTCAATCCCCTTTATTTAGACTTTTTTGTTTTTTTGTCTGCCTTGTTCAAAGACTCAAACTCTGCTTCATTAATTGGTGTTTCTTCATCAATAACACCCCATCCCATAATCAAATCAATAATACCCATAAAATTTTTCCTCCCAAATTATAAATTGAAAAAGAAGTTTAATGCACTATAAATAAGAAATATTGAAATTATTAATGCCATAAACATCTCTCCTTTACAACTACATATTAACAGATATAAAGTCCAAAAAAACGGATTTGAAATTTTATTTAAAATTTTTTGCAATAAAAAAAGACATCTTTTTATGATGTCTTTTAAATTAAATATTTTTTCCCATTTCAAATGTGGTTTGCATTATTTGTTGATTGTTTTCAGCATCACCAAGTTCACTTAAGTCTGCGCCATAAACAAGACCCTTTTCTTCACAACCCTCAAAACAATATTTTGTTAAACCTCTGATTGCTTCAAATGTGTTTTCCATAATTTGTTTATCTGGGTCCCACTGGGTTGCAATCATATAAATATCCGCTCTAACTTTTTCATAGATAGGTGTGAGCCTGTCTATAAACACTTTGAGCCAGCCACTCATTGAATAGAAATAAACAGGAGTTGCAAAAACAATTACATCCGCATCTAAAAGTTTTTGCGAAACTTCATTAATGCCGTCATCAATAACGCATTTGCCAATTTTGTGACAACCATAACAGCCAGTGCAGTATTTAAAGTTATAATCACGAAGAGCAACAAAGTCTACTTGATGACCTGCTTCAAGTGCTCCTTTTTCAAACTGTTTTGCTAAAACTTCAGAATTTCCATTAACTCTTGGTGTTGAAGAAATAATAACAACTTTTTTCATAATCTATTCCCCTTGTTAGTTTTTATTATATATAAGCACCTCAAATTTTCAAAATAAAAACACATCAAAGATGTGTTTAATATTCTCTCTCTTTAACATTTGATGCGATATATGAACTTCCTTTTTTAGTGATTTTCACTTCTGGTGAAATGCTTTTTAAATGTTCATACCATTCGAGATATGTTTTAAATGTTGTGCCATCTAATGCCGAATGTTCCGCTGCGCAAAGCAAAACTTCAAATGGTTTGTGATATCTTAATGCCTGTCTGATTATGTGTTCGGTTGCATCACATGGCTCAAGGCCAACAATCAAATCATAGTTTTGAACAAATGTTCCCCTGCCGTCTGAAGAAAACTCATCGCATATAAAATTCTTTTTTGAAATCGAATTAATTTTTTGTTTGCTTGCTTCGTGTGGCGTTAACCTTATGTTTGGGTCAACGGCATACATCTTGTAGCCATATTTAGATAAGATTGCCGAAAGTTTACACATTCTGCCTGCGCCAACATCCAAAATTTTTCTAAACTTGATATTAGAATATTTTTTGATTATATGACTTGCAAAAACTTCTTCACGTGGTTTTCTGTTATCTACCTTTAATGAAAGCAAAAAATCATAAACCTCATCATCAATTGTTTCACTGGTTCCAGCAATCCATTCAGCAAGCCCTGCCCTAAACTTATCCTTTTCCTCTCTTGTGAACCTTTCTGGATTAAACCTTAAATATTCTTCTGCTTTTGCAAGCAATAACATTTCATTTATATTAACCATATCAACATTATAACGCATGAATTATTATTTTTCAATATGCAATCCAATAATAGTTGAACCCTTCACAAGTCTTTAAAAAATGTTTTTTGTTTTCAACTTGTTTGATTTTTAATAATAAACACAATA
Organism: Clostridia bacterium; assembly: GCA_045594425.1. Taxonomy (GTDB): domain Bacteria; phylum Bacillota; class Clostridia; order Christensenellales; family UBA1242; genus RGIG1681. Next base: position 54,360 of record JAZNYK010000013.1, on the reverse strand, counting down.
TAATGAATTTATATTAAAGGTGTTATATGAATAAATTGTATGCAAAAAGTGAAATTTGGTTTTCGATAGTTTTTATTGCTATCTACATTATTGGCGCAAGTTTATGCGATATGCTTTCTAACTTAATTGGCATAAGCAAAGTTATTACATTTCCTTTTTTGTTTGCATTTGCGTTGTTTTTGTGGCTTTGGATAAAGCATAATAATTTAAACAAAAAATATGGCTTATGCAAACCCGAGTTTAGTTCAAAATATTTTTTATATTATATCCCGCTATTAATTTTGATATCAACAAACTTATGGTTTGGAGTTAAGCAAAACTATAATTTGGTGGAATCTATTTTTTATGTTTTGACAATGCTGTGTGTTGGCTTTGTTGAAGAAATAATTTTTAGAGGCTTTTTGTTTAAAGCCCTAGAAAAAGATAATGTGAAAACCGCCATCATTGTTTCAAGTGTAACTTTTGGTGTTGGTCACTTAATAAATTTATTTTCAACAGGGTTAAACAACCTGCTCCCTAATATTTGTCAGGTGTTTTATGCAATGGCTGTGGGATTTTTGTTTGTTATAATATTCTACAAAGGCGGGTCAATAATTGCTTGCATAATCACTCACTCTTTGGTTAATGCACTTTCTGTGTTTCAAAATGTGTCAGCAATTAACACCTTAACTGAAATTTTAGTATCTCTTGCAATAATTGTGGTTTCAATAGTCTATTCAATTGTTCTTTTTAAAACATTAGCCAAACAAAATACACAAAACATATCTAATGAAAATTTGCAATAAAAAAAACCAAAGCCACCCGAACACGAAGTTCTGCTTTGGTTTTTATTTGGCGGAGAGTGCGGGATTTGGACCCGCGCGCGCATTTCTACGCCTACACCCTTAGCAGGGGCGCCTCTTCGACCACTTGAGTAACTCTCCACACATATTAAATTGTTTGCCTGAAACTTTGTCTGTTGCAAGCATTGTGATTATAGCATAGAACAAACAAAATATTCAAGTGTTTTAAAAAAATTTTTGAAATATTAAGAAACTTTCAATTTTTGGTCTATTTAACCCAAAGGTTTAGGTTTGCTTTATTCATTATTTTGTGGTATTATTTATGCGACAATAAAAATAAAAGGATAATTATGTTTAAACGTTTAAAAAGAATTAAAAAAATAAACAACAGTCAAGTGGTTCAAGAAGCCTATGAACTTGACTATGACAAATATGGAAGAGTTCAAATTAATGTTGGACTTAAAGATTCAGATGACTTTTTTCAACCATATTCCTATAAATCTTATGAATACATGAACCCAGAGGTTTCAGATTTCATCAATATGTGTGAGTCAAGCATACCAGTAAATGAAGACCTTTCTATCGACATCTACACAGAAACTGACACAACCAACGAAGAAAAGAAAAGAATCAGAAGAACGGTTAAAAGACACCATGCTGAACAACTTGTTATTATCAACAAAAAACTTCGTCATAACTTGATTCAAGGTCTTGTTTTTTCACTTTTAGGCTTTTTGATTTTGCTTGCAGAAGCGTTTTTTTATTCGACCTTTGAAACTTTATACCTTGCCGAAATCATGGCCGTGGTTGGTTGGCTGTTTTTGTGGGATGGTCTTGAAGTTATGCTCAGTGACCGCAGTGAACTAAAACGAAAAAAAATTAGAAGTTATCGAATTTTAAATGCAAAAGTTCACGTTAGAAAATACAGCCGAACCATTCAAAGAGAATATGGTTTTGGTGAATTTGCTGAAGAAGACGATGAAGACGATGAATAAAAAACACCCAGTTGGGTGTTTTTTGTTTGCCAACAAATGCTTGCTTGACGAACCCTAAAAAATAAATATATAATGTTTTTAGAAATATCAATTTTTAAGGAGCAACCATGAACCTATCAAAAATTGTTAGAAAAGAAATTCTTGAACATATTAACAAAAACATAAAACCATTATACAAAAGTTTTGACAAAGCGCACAGCATCTCGCACTTTAATTTTGTAACAAAAAATTGTGTTGAGTATGGCTCCGAACTAATAAAACAAGGCGAACAAGTTGACCTTGAAATTGCTTATGTTGTGGGGGCTTATCATGATGTTGGCTTAATTAATGGCAGAGAAGGTCATGCAAAAAGTTCGGCTGAATATGTTAAAAAAGACGAGTTTTTAAAATCAGTTTATAGCGCAGACACAACCTTGCTTATTGCAGAAGCCGTTGAAGACCATTCCTCTCACCTAGACCACGAACCAAGAAGTGTTTATGGAAAAATTGTTGCAGACGCCGACAGAAACAACACTTGTTATTTGGTGTTTTCAAGACCTGTTAAGTTTGGCTTGAAAAACGAAAAGCAATATAACCGAGAAGAACAAATAGACAGAGTTTATGAATTTGTCCAAAATAAGTTTGGAAGAAACGGATATGTGAAATATCACCTAAACATTCCACAAACAACCAAAGAGCAACAAAAAGTTTGGTCGTTGTTAGACAACGAGCAACTTTGCAAACAATATATCTCTGGAATTATTGATGAATGCACTAAAGGAAAACTTAAATAAATAACAAAAAGACCTGCAAAATCAGGTCTTTTTTATATTATTCCATAATTTTTTCGCTTATTTGCGGTTTTTGTTCTGGTTTGGTTGCAACTTTTATGTTTTGCAGTTTGTTATAGTCTAAAACAACTTCGTCTTCATCTTTTCTGTCAAAATAAGCAAAAATATCTTCTTTGTTGATTGTTGCAGAATAAACAGTTCCCTTGCCTCCCCATCTTTCAGAAAACCATTTTGCCTTTCCAAAACTGGTTGTCCAAGATAATGCCTTAACATTATTTTTGTTTTTTGTTGAAACACCTCTATAAACAACCACCACATCTTCAAGGTCATCGTAGGTTTCAAGTTCACTTTCAGACATCAAAAGTGACTTGTCTGCATTTTTAAAATGCTTAAGCATTTGCTGTTTTGACACATTGGCGTCCTGATTTGCATATTCACTGCACACCCAACTTTCACCAAGCAGAACAGAATAATCTTCTATCGACAAAAATTTTGAAATATCGTTAAAAAACATCATTCTATAAGAATCATTCAAAAGCAAATAAACATAATATGCACTTGTAGATTCATCTATTTGCCTAGACATTTGAGCCTTCCATTTTTCAAACGCCTCTTGACTTCGAGTGACATCCAACTGCACAAAGTTTTCACCTTCAAGCAATGTTATTATCCCACATTTTGTAAATGGATGACTCACTATCATTGGCGAATATTCTGTTTCCAAAATATCGATATTCAAAAGCCCTTTTGCAATACGCTTCACGCTTTGTAAATCTGTTTCTTTAGCCATAACATCTCCTGTTTTTATTCTATTGTTTGCTCATAAGTTCTTCTTCAGAAAAGGCTTCTTTGATTGATTCAAGTTCTTTTATCAATTCTTCTAACGGCATTTTAGGAATAAACTTTTTAGCCTTTTTATTGTCAATTCCATTTTCAACCGACCTTGAAAGTGCCCATGCAATAATTTGTGAAACACAGTCTGCGTTTGACTCATATTTTGCATTCCAACCACCATCTCTGGCAAGTATTGAAAGGCTGTGTTCATCACCCTCAACATTGTTTCTGAGTTTTGATGAATAAACATGAATCGCATCAAAAATTGCTTCAGATAAAGCCACTCCCGACAACAGCGGGTCACCATATCTTTCATATTTTATTGCCACACCATTTAATTCTTTGTCAACGCTTGCAGCGGTTTCTTTGTTTTTCCATGCCGAATTTAACATTTCATCTTGTTTAGAATCAACAAACATCGCAGGAATAACCGAACCATAAGTTAGTGGTGCATATGAAATTTCGAAAGTTGAAAACATCAAAATATCACATTCTTGCCTAGAATATCCAAGTGTTTTTAATTCTTTATAAAACGCACGCATGATTTTGTCAACTTCTAAATGACCTCTGCAAAATGTGAAAAACGTCACACCAGAAAGCCTTCTGCACGCTTCATTAAGTGGCAAAAGTTCATCATTTTCATCTTGAATTCGTTTTATTAAAAAGTTATCAACAAAATTATCAATATCTTCTTTTGAAAACTTGCCTTTTTCGGTTCCATCAATTATCGGGTAAACAGCACTTATAATATCAACATTGTCATACACTCGATTAACACCATTCTTTTTGAATAACAATTGCAAATAGTTTTCAACAAGTTTGCAAACGCCATTAGCAGAGTCTTCAGAAATTGTTCCATTTCCACCAACACAAACAACAACTGGCTTGTCTGACGAATATTCACCAAGATTAAGCCTTTGCCAGTGATTGGCTTTGTCTAAATTTCTCATTCCCCAACGTGCTTCATTTTTCATAGACATCATTTCCTCAACCAAATTTTACACAAAACCACCTTGCATTGTCAACCCTCACTAATTTTTAGACACAAAAAAAGACGCAAGTTGTATCAACTTACGTCTAGATTGGTGACCCCAAGCGGATTCGAACCGCTGACTTCACCGTGAAAGGGTGATGTCTTAACCGCTTGACGATGGGGCCAAATATGGTAGCGGCAATAGGATTTGAACCTATGACCTGCCGGGTATGAACCGATCGCTCTAGCCAACTGAGCTATGCCGCCATTTTTGCGTTACCTATTACTGCTGTAACGCTAATAATATAATATAAAATAACTTTTTTGTCAACATTATTTTTTAAAAAATTTAAAAATTATGATTGTTGCGATGCACAATACTCTTCATACTTGTTGCAAACCTCGTCAGTTGGGCCATAAGCCATCACTCTTGAGTTTTCAATCCATAATGTTTTTTCACAAATTCTTCTTACTTGTGGGATGCTGTGTGACACAAACATAAATGAAACGCCTTTTGCTTTAAGTTCATCAATTTTGTCTGAACACTTCTTTTGAAAGTTTACGTCACCAACTGAAAGAACTTCGTCAACAAGCAACAAATCTGGTTCAACGTCAATAGCAATTGCAAAACCGAGTCTTGAAATCATACCAGAAGAATAGTTTTTAAGTGGCATTTTCATAAAATCACGAAGTTCTGAAAATTCAATAATAGACTCAAAACGTTTTTCCATTTGCTTTCTTGTGAATCCCAAAATTGCACCATTTAAATAAATATTTTCAATGGCATCTGCTTCCATATCAAAACCAGCGCCGATGTTTAAAAGCATAATTTTTCCGTTTGTTTGGATTTTTCCACCTGTTGGTTGATAAATCCCAGTAACAATCTTAAGAAGTGTTGACTTGCCCACACCGTTGTGACCAATAACACCAAGTGATTCACCTTTTTTGATTTCAAAAGATACATCGTTAAAAACTTCTAGTTTATTAATTTTATTTCTTTTGCCCTTAAACAAACTAACAACCCTTTCTTTTAATGTGTCATACTTTGCTTCAGGCTTCCTAAATTGCATACAAAGATGCTCCGCTTTAACTAAAATGTTCTTTTTTAATTTTACTTCATTTTTTTTCTTTTTCATATTTTCCTCTAAATATAAGTCATAAAGTGTTTCTTTAATGATTTGTAAACAATTGTTCCAATAAGCACACTGGCAAGTCCAAGACCATAAAGAACAAATAAGTCTTGAACAGGATATTCGCTCCAACCCATGTAAAGTGCATCTCTGAAGAATCTAACAAAATAATACATTGGGTTCAATCTAAGCAAACTATATGCAAATGAATCTTTAAGAACTTCAACCTTATAAAAAAGTGGTGTGATGTATGTCCAAAGTGTCAAGAACACTGAATATAAATATTTGATATCTCTTGCAAAAACATAGATTGCTGACAAAAACAAGCCGATGCCATATTCAAAAAGAACAAACGCAGGAATCATTAAAAAGATTGTAAATATTCTCCAAGAAAATAATTGATGTCCACCAAAAATTTGCATTCCAAGCATGATTGCAAGAAGGGCTATCATTGAAAAACACATACTTACAAGTGATGAAAGTGTTGATGATAGTGGGAATAAATACTTGTCTATTTTAACCCTTGTGAGCAAATCTCTGTTGTCAACAATAGAAACAAGTGCGCCATCTGTTGCAGAACTTAAACAAGCAAACAAAACGTTGCCAGAGAGCAAGTAGATTGGATAAAGTGGGTCACCTTTTCCAAAGAAACTTGAAAACACTGCCCACATGACAAGCATGTTTAACAATGGGTTTAAAACAGTCCAGAGCATACCCAAAATTGAGTTTCTGTATTGTGTTTTTACCCTTTTTCGCACAAGTTCATGAAGAATATATCTGTTTTTTATTAAACTTTTTACCGTATTCATTTTAACCTTCTATAATTTTGATTTTAAGAATCTGCGTATTTTGCTTCCTTTAGGAAACAAAAACATCCCCACTTTATAAACTATTGGGTTATGCAAAATTCTTTGTTTTAAAGATACTTTTTCTTTTGCAAAAACAAAATTTGCTTTACGCTTTGAAAGAATGATATCAAATTTTTTATCAAACAAAGATTTCATTACGCAAAGTGAGTTAAACGCATAAGAATTCTTTTTTGCATATATTTTTAAATATTTGTTGCCGTAATAGATTTTCTTTAATTGAGTGTCTATCTCATCAATATTGCAAGGCAATATTCTTTGTTTTAAGTAAGCCTTTGAATGTCCCGCTGGAAGTCTTGAAAGTTTGCAGGTTTTGTAACTATTTTTGATAAACTCAAAAAGTTCTTTTGATTTTAAATGTTTTGCAACTTGATAATTTGTTGAGCACAAAAGTTGTTTCCACATTTGGAATTTTATTGAAACATCTTCATAAAGATTTCTTTCTTTAAGGTCTTGTTCCATAATATCAAAAACCTTTGCTTGTGACTCAACATGGTTTTTGAGTTTTGATTCACTTTCAACAGAAATTTGTTGAGTGCTGTGAATGCGATAGAAATAAAAACCAAGATGAGTATTTGCAACCTTTTTTGCTTCGGCAAAAGCAAAATATGTTAAAAGCACATCTTCAGCAAAAACCATTTTGCCAAGGTTCAATGATTCAACCTTCAAACATGATGCAAGCAATATTTCTCTTCTAAAAATCTTGTTCCACAAAACATAAAAAGAATGTTCTCTTCCGGCTTGCCCGATAAATTTGTGGATTGGCACATCACCGCCATAAACAATATCTTTTCTGATTGTTGTGTCGTTTGTGCAAACATATTTTGTTTGTTCGGTGTGAAATGCCCAATCATTAAACACAATGTCTGCATTTGTTTGTTTTGCCCTTGCAAGTGAAGCCTCAAAATAATCAAATGAAACAGTGTCGTCTGAATCAACAAAACAAACATAAGGACTGGTCGCTTGTTTTACACCAAAAATACGAGCCTTTAATGTGCCTTGATTTTCATTTTTGAAATATTTAACTTTATGATATGTTTTTAAAATATTTGAATAGTCTTTTGTTGAGCCGTCATCAACCACAATAACTTCTAAATCAGTTAAAGTAGAATCATATATTTTGCTCAAACACTCTTCAAAATATTTTTCATCTGTATTATACACGCAGATGATTACCGATAATTTAGCCATAATCTTCCCTTTTAACATACACATTTTAACATATACAAAATTGGGCTGTCAATCTACCCCTTAACTTTTTGCTTGTTTATTATTAAAAAAGTTGTTCACTCGTTTTGAATTTTGCTAAATTTCATTTATATTATAAATATGCAAAAGAAATATCATAAAATAGACAAAGGAGGATTTATATGGATTATTCAATGAGAGCGTCAAAAAACTCTCGAAATAACACTGATATAGATTTTAACATTTCAAAACGAAATTCAAGAAGAATAAAAAGTGCTATGAAAAAATCTAGCGTGTCATGGTTGATTGCACTACTCGTTTTAATTGTTGGATTTGCCGGCGGATTTTTTGCACATAAATTTGCATTTGCAAAAGACACCTATTCAATGATTGGTTCCGATTTTGTTGAAATTGGGGTTCAAGCAGAAAACCAAACATATACAGAGCAAGGCGTAACCTGTATTGCTTTTGGAAAGGATTATTCACAAGATTGCACCATCACCTATTATTATCAAGAAGACTCTTCCAAAGAGCGTGTTAAAGTTGACAAAGTTGACGAAACCAAAGCAGGTTATTACTACGCAGAATACAAAACCTCTGCAAGCAAATATAAATCAGTAACATTAATAAGAACAATTTTTGTTGAGGGGGTAGAAAACTAATGGCTAGAAAAATAAATAAATTAAAAACCTCTATCATTTCAATTGTTTGTCTTTTGGTTGGGCTTGTAGTTGGATTTATTTCAAGCATTTACATTACACTTCCTGACTCTTACTCATTTCCACAAAAATCAACTGGTTCATCACACGTTCACACCACAGGCGAAATTGACGTTGATGTTGTAAAATCTCAAGACCTATCAATACATTTTGTTGAACTCGGAAACAAATATACTGGAGATTGCACATTTGTTAAAGTTGGCAACACCGAAATGCTTATTGATGCAGGCTCAAGAGCAACAAGCGTTCCGTTTATCAAACAATATATCGACACTTATTGCACAGACGGAAAACTTGAATATGTTGTTGTAACACACGCACATCAAGACCATTATGCAGGATTTGCAACCAGCAAATTTGAAGATAGCATTTTTGCAGGTTTTGAAGTTGAAAACATTATTCAATTTGCAAAAACAAATCAAAACGCAAACAAAGGTCTTTACAAAAACTATCTTGAAAATATTGCAGAAGAAGGTGCAACGGTTTACTCTGCACTTGACTGCGTTAACCAAACAAATGGCGCTAGCCGTGAATATGTTTTGAGTGAAGAACACGATGTTTCATTTGAAATTTTATATCACAAATATTATGAAGAAACCGCACCATCTGAAAATGACTATTCAGTGTGTCTGCAAATTGTGCATGGCGAAAAGAAGTTTTTATTCACTGGAGATTTGGAAACCGAGGGTGAAGAATCTTTGGTTGAAGAAAACAAAGCCGGAGGCAAAAATGAAGGTATGCTTTCACAGGTTGAACTTTATAAGGCAGGTCACCATGGTTCAAAAACATCTTCAAGTGATGCACTTTTAGAAGTAATTAAACCAAAGGTTGTTTGCGTTTGTTGTTGTGCAGGAAGCAGTGAATATACTTCTAAAAATGAAAACCAATTTCCAACACAAGCATTTATTAACAGAGTTTCAAAACACACAAGCAATATTTATGTGACAACCCTTTGTGTTAACTATTCAACAAACGAGTTTGAATCATTCAATGGCAACATTGTTGTTTGCTCAACAGCAAGTGAAAATGTTTCGCTTCAGATGTCAAACAACTCGACAAAATTAAAAGACACCGAATGGTTTAAAGCAAATAGAAAACTTCCAGATAACGCGGTGGCGTAAAAAACTGCAAAAATAACCATAAAATCATAAAAAATCACAAAAAAAATAAAAGATGGGCTAAATTGCTCATCTTTTTTTATAAAAAATCTCTAGGGTTTTACCTAGAGATTTTGCACATTATATTTAATAAAATCACATATGACCGTGAAGTCTGATTCGTGTTGTGTTTTCAACACCTGGGGCAAGTGCTTGAACCAAAATAATTCTGCCAGCGGCATTTGGAAGAGTTAAAACATTAGAAGAATCAATTGTATATTCACTTGCATCATATTTATAATGAACACCATTATTTTCTGAATGAACTTCTGTTAATGTGAAACCTGTTGGAAGTGAGTCAGTAACCACAACATTTGTAGCATCAATTGTTCCTGTGTTAGTGAGTGTGATAAAATAATCAATTTCATCATCACAACAAACACTGTCACTGCTAACAGACTTTGTGATTAACACTTCAGCAAACTCACATTTTTCAAGTGTGAAGGTTGCTGTTTTTGTAATGGTGTTATTTGAAGAACCATTGCAACCACAACCACATCCATAAGGACCCGCAACAACGGTGACTTCGTTAGTGATTGAAAGAACATCCGCAGGAACATCCCCACTAACATCCGCAGAATATTGCAAAACAAGTGAGCCCTCTTTGGCAAGGTCTGAAGAAATTTCAAACTCAAGTGGTGATGTAGTTGTTGGAACAATTGTTGTCATTGAGCCATTAACAAAAAGTCTTGCACTGCCTTCAACATAAGTTAAATAACTATCACCGCCAAGATTATCAGAAACTCTAAACATTCCCAAACATCCGCAACCTGTGTTTGTGATATTAACAAAAAAGTTAACTCTGTCTCCTGGTCTAAAGCAATCAGATGTGGCTGATTTTTCAACCGAGAAATCATATCTGTCTTTCATTGTAGAATTAACAATGTTAGAATCATTTGTGTGTGAAACTTCAGAGCCTTCATATGAAAATGTTACGCGTGCTTGATTTGAAAATATTTGTGCCATAGTTTCCCTCCTTTGTAAATTTGAAGATAACAAGTTACCTTCACTAGCATTATATGTTTAATTTTTTCACTTTGACACAACAAACTTTTTCAAACAAAAAAAGCATGGCATAATCGCCACGCTTTTTATTTTTTCTTTGATTTCTTTTTATTTTTCACATCATTATTCTTGTGTTTTTCGTCATCTTCTTCATCGTCATCTTCTTCAAGTTCATCACGAATTGGCCACTCTTTAATCAAACCTTTTTCAAGCATAATTTCGCCAAGTGGAACATATTTTTGAACTTTTATTCCAAGACCTGCAACTTGATATGGTGTGTCAAGAACATCACCAACAATCCTTGCAATGTAGTCTTGACATTTCAAAATTATATTCATTGGTTCAAAAGCATCGACTGCAGACATTGGGTAAACGTGTCTGAATTCTTTTCTAAATTTTTCAAACTCGTCAATAAACCTTTCAACACCCGTGTGAAACTCTCTAATGATTTTTTTGTTTGGATTAGATTCATATGTTAAAAACTCAACTTGATTCTTTTCTTTGTTAAGTTTATATTCAACCAAAGAGTTACCTTCACTTGTAAAGATTGATTCCAACACAACAACAGTTGTAAATTCAATTCCGCAATCTTGTCTAACAAAATCACGATTGTGGATGTGGTCATAAGCATAAGTTGTGACAATGCCACGTGAAATAAGATTTGCAGCGGCTTCACTGTATGTGCTTCCAAGAAGAACACCCTTAACTTCATCACAAAGTTTCCACTTATCAACAAGAAGATATTTTAAATAACCAAAAATTGAACCACGCCAACCAAGGTCAACTAAACAAATTTTTCTTGCACCGCCAAGTTTTTCTTTAAAATACATTTTTGCTGCTGTTTCATTATCTTTAAAATATTCAATAACTTTATCTAGATTATCTTTTATAACTTTGTGAAGAGTGTCAAGGTTCGAGCGGAAAATAAAACTTTTTTCATTTAGTCCATATTTTGGACATTCTTTAATTAAAAAAGATAAGTTTAATTCGTCAAATGATTGTTTTATTGTGTAACCTCTGTCGCATCTAGACAAAAGTGTATGATACAAAATTTCATCGGTAAAATCTTCATACAAACATTCTTGAAGAGAGAATCTTGAAGTTACCACATAATCATTATCATATTTTTTGTAATGCTTGTTATACATTTTATAAAAAATATCCATATCTCTTGCCAAAAACCAAATTTTGTCAAGGTTGTTATTTTTCACAAATTCATTAATCCATTCACAATAACCAGCAACAATTGGACCTGCATACAAAAAACCAAAATCTTCTCTTGCTGTGTTTTTGTTTGTTCCGTTATACAAATAGTTGTTAACCACACCTTTATAAATTTGTCCCACTGGGCTATATAAATATTGTGGTCTAAACTTGTTTCCAAATTCATTACATTGTTCATAATAAAATGGTGTAACGCCCGCCTTTTGAGCACCTTTGATATCTGCTTCTTTGCTGTCACCAACATGGGCAAATTTTGTTTTTGTTGGATAGTCTGCTTTTGCAATTTCAAAAAGTTTTCCTTGCCCTTTTGCGTAACCATGTTCACAAGAAACATAGATTTTTTCAAATCCAACAAAACCATTCTTTTCCAAAATTTCTTTAACTACTTTTGATGGCAAATACATATCAGAAATTGCAATAACTGTTTTCTTTTTCTTTTTTAACAATTCAAAAACTTTAAGCATATATGGGTTTGCATAACAAACCTTTTTTTCCATCTCTATTTCACGTTCAACTTCTTCTTTTTTCAAAAAGCAACGTTTTTCAAGTTCTTCATAAATATCATAAATATCAACTTCAAAATTAGGTTTTGTTGTTTTTTGTCTTGCTGCAGCCTCGGCGTTTCTTCTGTAATCACCAAAATTCAACATTCCGTTTTGACTTTCCAACAAATAATATAGGTCAGTAGGTTTTCCAAATGGTCTAAAAATACAAGTGTCAAAAATATCAAATGAAATTACTTCAAACTTGCAAAGTTCTTCAACAAGTTTTTCAGGGGACTTTCTTTTCAAAAGCAAACTATCTGGAATAGCCAAACATTTTTCACCCACGCACAACCTGTAATTTTCGCTGCAAGAATGTGTTAAAAATGGATTGTAGGTTTCTTTTGGAAAAGCAACTTTTGTTAGGTCTTTATTCCTCTTGTCGGCAGAAATTAGTTTTGATAAAAACTTCCAAGATGTTATTTTATGACTTTCATGATATGGCAAATTATTGATTTTATATGTCCTGTAAATATATTCAACATTAGGATGCTTTGCCTTCATTTTCATATAATGTTTTAATTTAAATTGATGTAATTTACTCATTCGTTCCTCTCTAATTTTTAATGGTTATGGTTAAACAAATTGTTCACAAAACAAGAGTTTTGTGAAGAATGGGCAAAAATATCGAAAATTTTGAAAATTTTTAGTTAAAAAATGAACAAAAAAATGTGAAAAACTTAGGTTTTTTCCTAGAATGACGCTAAAACCAAGATACTTCTTGACCAAATCATATAATTATGCTATATTTTTAGTGACGCACTTAACGAATTTTGTGCTTTATTTGTTCACAAAACTCTTGTTTGACGAACCAATTTTCACAGTTTTAAGTGGTCAATAAATTTTAAGGATAATTTGATGAAAAACGAACTAATCAGTGTGATTGTGCCAGTGTTTAACGTTGAAAAATATTTGAACAAATGCCTGACTAGTGTTGTTTGTCAAACCTATAAAAATTTAGAAATTATCTTAATTGATGACGGTTCAACCGACAGTTCTGGAAAACTTTGTGATGACTGGGCTTTAAAAGACAATCGCATCAAAGTTGTTCACAAACAAAATGGTGGGCTATCATCTGCAAGAAACGAAGGCTTAAACATAGCCACAGGAAATTTTATTGCATTTGTTGATAGTGATGACCACATTGAACCTGACATGATTGAAACATTGCTTAAAAATTTAAGAGCAAATGATTCAGATGTTTGCATTTGCTCTTTTGTTATGGAAAATGAGCAAGGCGAAGTTGTTTCTGATTGTGAGCCGCTTAACACAAAAACTGATACTGGAAAAGAAGCCCTTGAGTGGCTGTCTGAACCAAGACAAGACCGTTATTGCGTTGCATGGAACAAACTTTACAAAAAAGAATTGTTTGACGGCATAAGGTTTCCGCTGGGTCTGATTCATGAAGACCAATGGATTGCACACTATGTGTTTTTTAAAGCAAAAAAAATCACTTGCATTCCAAATGTGCTATATCACTATTTGATTCGTTCAAACAGCATCATGCAAGCATCTAATCCAATGAAACACTTTTCTGACATTGACGCTTTTTTTGATAGAATTAATTTTTATGAACAAAATTCTCTCACTCATTTGTTTGTTGGTGTTGAAAAGACAATGTTTGACCTGTTTAAGTTTTACCTAAAAAAATGTTTTGATTTTCAAAACTTTTCAAGAAAAGAATTTAAACAACTAAAACTTTATGCAAATACGTGCTTTGATTTTTTCAAGGAATGTTTAGAAAAAAATCCTGAACAATACACTGCTCAAGAAAAAGCAGAAAGAAAACAAGTTTATAAATTTTCTTTCAAAGACCATATAAATTTGCGATTCGGCAAAAAATTAAGAAACACAAAAACCTATAATTTTTTATTTAATATTAAACAAAGATTAAAAAGGCATACAAAGGAGAACTAAAATGGAACAAGATTTAATTAGTGTAATCATTCCACTCTATAACACTGAAAAATATATTGAAAGATGTATTAACAGCATCATGGAAAACAGTTATAAAAACTTGGAAGTTATTGTTGTTGATGACGGCTCAACTGATGGTGGCGTTAAAATTGTTAAAAATCTTCAAGAACAATACAGCAACCTTAGACTTGTTCCTCATGAAAAGAATATGGGGCTTTTCCAAGCCAGAATCACAGGCTTTGAAGCAAGCAAAGGAAAATACATCACCTATGTTGACTCTGACGACTACGTAACAGTTGACTGGTTCCGTCTTTTACACAAAACAATCACTGAAAACAAATCAGACATTGCTGTTGGACAATTTATTTATGACTTTGATGGAAATTTTAGGTCATACGCTAACCTTGACCCATTAAGACAATCAATCAATCTTAAAGGTGAAGACTGTATTAAAACTTTTGTAGAACAACAATGTTCTCATTATTCATGGCACATAGTTGTTACAAAACTTTACAAAAGAGAACTTTGGCAATCTGCTCTTAAAGACCTTAAAGCATTTTCAAAAGAAAATCCAAAACTTGTTATGTGTGAAGATTTAGCATTTTCTTCTGCTCTTTGGAGCAGAGCAACCAGTGTTTCAAACTTCACCACAGGTGCTTATTATCATTATTTTAGACACACAGAACAATCAACACAAGTTGTTGATAATAGAGAAAAAAATATTAAAAAAATTGAAAACATATTAAGTGTTTTAAAATTCTTCGAAAAACAATTAAAACAAACAAGCATTTTTGATGAATTGAAACCTCATTTAGAAAAATGGAAAGTTAACTACGCTCAAATTTATTATAGAGATTTAAAAGGTTTTAAATCAAATTTAAAATTTTATACAAAATTGATTAGTGAAAAATTTAATTTAGACCAAAAACAATTTACACATCGACCAGCAGTTCAAGAATTTTTCTATGATGAAATGACCACAATAAAAGAAAATGTATTTGGATGGGAACAATATATAAAGAGCGAAATTTGCAGTCCAAAAACAAAAGTTGTTAGTTTTGATATTTTTGACACTTTGATTTTAAGACCTTTCTATTATCCAACTGATTTATTTTTTATTTTGGAACATGAGTTTATTAAACTCTTTAAAACAAAAGCCTATTACAATTTTGCACAAATCAGAATTGATGAAGAATCAAGAGCAAGAGAAGTTTTTAAAATCAACAACACAATTTGTGAGGAAATCACGCTTGACGACATTTATAACCAAATCGCTGAAGACTATGGTTTTGACAGAGAACTTCTTGAACAACTCAAACAAAAAGAACTTGAACTTGAATATAAATTCTGTTATGTAAGAAAATATGGCAAAGAATTATTTGAACTTGCAAAACAACAAGGCAAAACCGTTGTTATTGCTTCTGATATGTATTTGCCAAAAGAATTCATTGAAAAACTACTTGCAAAAAATGGATATAAGTATGACAAATTATACTTATCTTCTGACATAAAAGTTGGTAAATATTCATCAAATATGTTTAAATACATGATTAATGACTTAAAGGTTAAGCCAAAAGAAATTATACATATTGGTGATAACTGGTTTAGTGATGTCGAAAACGCACAAAAACATGGTATAAATGGAAATCATCTTCCAAAAACAATGGACCTTTATCATGGATGGCACGCACACATCTATGCGGGAAATCTTTGTGGAACTCTTGAAGTTCAAAATCAAACACATGATATAAAAATTGCAAGATATGCTTATCTAGGATATAGATGTTCACAAGCAATTATTGCAAACAAATTGTTTGATAACCCATTTTTGCAATATGACAACAACACAAACTATAATGCAGACCCATATGTGCTTGGATATGCAGCGCTTGGACCATACCTTTATAGCATAACTGATTGGATTATCAAAAATGCCCTTGAACAAAATTCAAAGACAATTCACTTTATTGCCCGTGACGGATATCTTCCAATGCTTGCACTTGATATTTTTAAAAAGTTTAATAAAGAACTCCCTAAATCAAACTATTTATATCTTTCAAGAAAATCTACATTAACCACAGATATTTATAGCAAGGCTGACCTTTATTCGCTTTCAAATAAACTTAATCCATTTAACTATACACCGGCTAAACTATTTAAAACTTTCAAACCTTTCATGTTTGACTCTGTTGAAGAAAATGCTTTTTATGAGGCAATTCATATTGATGAAAAAGTGAAAGATATGAACTTTACATCAAAAGCACACTTTGATATTTCAGTAAACAAATTGTCAGACATGTTAGACTTTAAAAAGATAAATGACTCAAGAAGTAAATTAAAAACTTACTTTGGAAAAATTGTTAAAGAAAATGATATTTTGTTTGATATTGGATACTCTGGCAGACAGGAACTTTGTTTAACAAATCTCTTAGGCTTCCCAGTAAATAGTTTATACATCCATGCAAACAGTGAAATGCTTGACATCCGCAAGCAAATGGCTGGATTTGAAACAAAACTATTCTTTGAACACAAACCAAAAATTACTGGCGTTGTTCGTGAACACGTGTTTATGAAACTGGCTCCATCAACAATCGGTTATAAAGAGGTTGACGGAAAACTTGAACCAGAGTTTGAAGAATACAAATCAAATGTTCAAACAGAAATTATGACAAAAACTCTTCAAGGTGCTGCTCTTGATTTTGTTGAAGACTTCCTAACTATGTTCGAAGGTTATATTGACCGACTTCACTATCGCCGTGAAGATTTCACATTTACATTTGAACATTATTTGCACTTTGCAAAACCAAAAGATAGAAACATTTTCAAGTGTTTGAAATTTGAAGATGATTTTGGTCTTGGCGAATCTGTTAATGCTGTTAAAATGTGGGAAAACGAGTTGAGACTTGCCGACCTTGCACCACAAGAAACCTGGATTAACCCAAATGTTTATGAACATAGAAAAAAACCATTCAGCAGAAAGGTTTTAGATTTTGTTTTACCAAAAGGCACAAAACGTAGAGAATATTTTAGACATATTTACTGCAACATGACAAATCAAATTTATGTTAGTCCTTTTGAACAAAAACCAAAGAAAAATAAGAAAAAATAATGAAAAATAACAAAAAACACCACAAATTGTGGTGTTTTATTTTTGTTTTTGCGTTTTTATTGCTTGCTGTAAGTGTGAATATATTTTCCTTTTTCATCAACAAGGGGTTTTTCAAAATACAAATTTTGGGCGTGCACAAATCTATCTCCAACACCTTCATCAAAAAATGTCCAACCATTCAAATCTTTTAAAAACTTGTCACTGTTAACGTTTGTGATAAAACCATTTTCATCAACCTTAACATAAACCTTTGCGACTTCTTCAACAACCGTTTCATTTTGTGGGTTTTTAAAAGCAATTTCACTTTCATTAATTAAAATAGATTCCGACATTATTCACCTCCTCTTTCTAAAACACTCGTTTGTCCACTTTGCACTTTTTCTTAAATAATATTCAATTGTATCTTTTTGTGGTTTAAATTCCTCTTGAATTTGTTTTTCTGCTTTTAGTTTTAGTTCAAGATGCATTTTTTTAATTTCTTCATTGGTCATTAATAAATCTCTGCATCAAGTTCAAGATAAGACGCATCTCCATACACAGTGACAGGAATGCACGCACCAGGAACAAAACTGCCCTCTCCATAAAGTTTAAGTTTGTTTATCATATTGTCGTTTCTAGCAAATGTTATTGAGGTGAAAGCCTGCGCAGTGTTAAGCATATATTTATATGATAATGTTTCAGTAACCCTTGTTGGAACAACCCTCATAGACACTGGCAAATCAATTTGCATATAGCAAGACATTTCACTCACACTATAAAGCGAACCTATATAAGTTGGATTATCCGCTGTTCCATAAGTGTCTTTAAAAATTTGATAATACCTTTTGCATTCTTCAAGTTCCTGAACTGGTGATTTCGGAACAAAATCTGTGGCTTGGTCGCCAAGTTCCAACTTCACCCACTCCACATCATACGATGCGCATGGTGAACAACTTGTTCTTATAACCAAGTTGTCATAATCTTCAGGAATATCCATTGTCATGTGATAAACCCCGTCTTCTGAAAACTCACCCCATATAATTGCTACATAATTTGCGCCTGTTTTGGTTTCAATAGCAAATTGTGGCTTTGTTTGCTTTTCGTTTACAACATTTTTTACCTTATAACTCAAAGTAACTTTTTTCTTCTTTAAATAATTCGAAAGTTCAACATCTAAAATCTGCAATAAATATGGCCACATTTCATTAGATGATTCCATATGAATTGACTTGTCGTCATTTTGTTTTATTGTTGTAAAGTCAGGGTTGTTGTAACGAGTTTTCCACCTATCAACAAAATAAGAATCGTAACCCGCAGTTGTTTTTCCCCTTTGATTGATTTTGAAATCTCCATTAATAAGCAAATTTTCATTAACAACATTTTGAGCAATTTTTGCCTTGTTTGCATAGTTGGCAGTTCCTGCCAAATCAGCCTCGCTTGCAAAGTTTGCATTTTCGGCTTGCTTTGCAACAACCGAACCATTTTTTAAATCGTTAATTGCAGCATGAACCTTTGGCAAATAACTTGCAAGTTGGTCAAACTCACTCATGTCACCACCTAACGCAGTTGGTTCAAGTCTGATTTTGATTGATGTTGTTGCAATTTGGTTGTTGCCTTCACCTGAAATGAGTGAAACAAAAACAAATTGAGCGTTTGGAAGCACTGGAACGTGAACATCTTCTCCCTCAAAATCAACATACATCTTTTTGCCTTCAACAACAAAAAGTGCTGTTTTTTGCTCGCAACGTTTCCAAATCTCATCAAAGGTGAAATGCAAATAATAGTTTGAGTTTCCGCATACAATCGGCGAGTATGCGTCTGAAAAATCTAGTCTGTTTGCCGATTCGGTAATGTTTATGATATTAGCCATAATTCCTCCTTTGATTTAATCTTAACATCATAAACAGCAAATCTGCGTTCGAGTGTGCCAGTTTTAAAAATTTGGCGTTGACATTTTTTTGTGATTATTGTAAACTAATATGGCATTTGGAGGACTTTTTATGGAAAACACAAAATTGCCATATTATATATTTTTGGATATTGATGGAACACTTTGGGACCTTGACTTCGGCAATCATGTCCACGGACCATACCTTCCTTATCAGCCAGAACCAAGACTAAAACCAGAAAGCGTTTCAGCCTTAAATTTGCTTTTATCAAGCCTTGAAGATAAGTTTGACACATCTCTAGTAATCACTTCTGGAAGACGTGGAAACCTTGCAAAATGCACCGAATATTTGCACCGTGATGGGCTTGAATATAACAAACCGATTTATTGCACAAAATTTGTTTCAGAAGGTTCTAGAGGAAGCAAAATTGTGGATTATTTACAACAAGAAAATCAAGGCCCATTTGTTTATCCAACGTTAAACAACATTGCTCAAAGATTGATTTTTGGGCTTAAAAATTCTGACTATTCAAACTATGTTGTGCTTGAAGACGAACGTAAGAAAATCTCAAAAGAAATTCCACCAGCAAGACGAATTATCACAAACAAAAATCACCGCTCACTCACAACTGCTCAAGTGGAAAAATATTTATTACAAAACGGAATTGCTTTTGAAAAAACCGAAGAAAAATCATTTTAAAATCAACAAAAAAAACACCGAAAAAATCGGTGTTTTTATTTTTTGTTATTTTATCTTTCAATCATAGAATCAACCATTGTATCTGGTTTTTCAAGACCCAAAAGTTCCAAAACTGTTGGAGCAACATTTGCAAGGCTTCCACCTTGTTTTAATTTTGCATTTTTATGCTTTTCTGAAACCAAAATAAATGGAACTGGATTCGTTGTGTGTTTTGTGAGCACAACACCTTTTTCATTAAACATTTCTTCAATGTTTCCATGGTCAGCAATAATGATGCATTCGCCACCATTTTCAACGGTTTTCATTGCAATTTTGTATGCACATTCGTCACAATAAGAAACCGCTTCTTTGCTGGCTTCAAAATCACCAGTGTGACCAATCATGTCTGGATTTGAATAGTTAACCAAAACAAAATCATACTTTTTGCTATCCAAAACTTCAAGCAAGTTTTCGGTGATTTCTGGTGCCCTCATTTTTGGATGAGAAGCAAAGTTTTTGTCGTTGTAACTATCAATAAGTTTTCTGTCTTCACCATCATATTGTTTTTCAATTCCACCATTGAAGAAGAATGTAACGTGCGCATATTTGGTGGTTTCTGCAATGTGATATTGCTTCATGCCTGCTTCTGAAACCAAGCAAGAAAGGTTATCTTCAACAATTTTAGGTGGGTAAATTGTGTTAAGGTGTGCAAGTTCTTTTGCATACTCTTGCATTGGAGTCATTAAAATTTTGTCTAATTTCTCAACCTTAAACTCATTAAATTCTGGGTCGGTTAACGCAAAAGTAAGTTCTCTTGCTCTGTCTGAACGATAGTTAAAGAAAATTACAGAATCACCATTTTTGATTGTTCCGTTTTCGTCAACAACAATTGGTTCAACAAATTCATCAGTAACATTTTTTGCATAACTTGCTTCGATTGCAGTTATTGCATCGTCAAATTTTTCGCCTTCACCATAAACATACAAGTTGTATGCAAGTTGAAGTCTGTCATATCTGCATTCTCTATCCATTGCATAAACACGACCACATATGTCAGCAATTTTTGCATTTGTGCCAGCAATTCTTTCAGAGATTTCTGTTAAAAAGCCTTTTCCGCTAGTTACGGATGTGTCACGACCATCGGTGATTGGGTGGATGTAAATGTTGTTAATATTATA
This sequence comes from Clostridia bacterium, assembly GCA_045594425.1. Lineage (GTDB taxonomy): Bacteria > Bacillota > Clostridia > Christensenellales > UBA1242 > RGIG1681. The sequence goes on along the minus strand of JAZNYK010000013.1, from coordinate 33,425 downwards.
ATTTTTTGCGGTGTCTAAAATAGCAAACATATGAGTGAGTTTTGAGTGAATTCCACCATCAGAAGCAAGACCAATAAGGTGCAAGTTTGTGCCGTTTTCTTCAGCAAACTTAAGGGCTTTGATAAGTGCTTCATTCTTTTCAAAATCACCTCTTTTGATTTCATTGTCAATATGAAGAAGGTCTTGTTCAACAACACGTCCAGCGCCAATTGTTAAGTGTCCAACTTCACTATTTCCCATTTGTCCTGCAGGAAGACCAACTTCTTCGCCACTTGCTTCAATTTCAGTGTGTGGGTATTCCGCCATAAGTTTGTCAAGATTTGGTGTGCCTGCTGCAATAACAGCATTGCCAAGTTCGTTTTTATTGATTCCAAATCCGTCTAATATACAAAGTGTTACCATAATATCTCCTTAAATTAACCAATAACAAAGATAGATTTTGCACGAAGTTTATTTCTGTCCATTTTAAACCCTTGCATAGAACCATCGTTTGAGATTTTTATTGAAATGCCATAGTTTGAAAGTGTTTTTGCTGCAGCCAAACGTCCGCCACCGGTGCTTCCCGCATCAATTTTGATGATGGCACCAACAGCCAAAATTTTTCCGTCATAGTCAATAACAACGGCACCGTCAATAGCAATAAGTTCTTGTCTGAACTTTCTGTCAAGTTCATGGAACTTTCTGTCAGCAATAAGTTTGCGAAGTGTTGCAGTTTTTGCACATTTTTCTTCAAGCAAAAATTGGTCAAAGTCTGGGATTTCAGTTGCTTTTTCATCAACACCAGCAAAGAATGATTGATTGATTTTTTCTTGTTGAATAAAGTCATAACTTTCACGATGGAAAACATCGGCTTCGTCAATATGTTTCAAAACATTAAGTGAGTCGCCACGGTTAACGTGCACAATACATCCACCACTGCGGTTAAAACTTGTGTCGAGCGCAGAAACATAGATGGCTTTACGAACTTCTTCGTATTCTCCGGCTTGTTCTGAAAGTTTGCCAACGATTTCATCGTGTGAATAACAAACCCAAGCACCACTCTTTTTTGCAAAAAGCAAACTCTTGTTTTTGAAAATCAAAACATCACCTTGTTCACTTAAGCACACACCAACTTTTGTTCCTGTTGCAAGTGTTGCAAGGGTTAAGTGATTGTATGGTGCAAACAAGTTATAGTCGGTTGTTTTTACGTAAGACACATAGTTTGCAACATAACCATCTGCTGAAATTTCCATGAACGAACTTTGTCCATCAGTTAAAAGTGCAGAAAAGTCTTTTTGCAAGAATTTTGAAATGTGCAAACTTTGGTTTGTTTTGCTACCCATTTTTTTGTTAGTAACAATAAATCCAAGTGCAGTTGGTTTGCCTTCATAAGTTCTTTGACCCCAGTAACTGATTTCGTTTAAAAGGTTACTTAAGGTTTTTGATGAAGAGTTTGTAAGCGACTTACAAATCGCTTTTTCGATAATAAGGTTTTTCAAACCTTTTTTATAGTCATCAGTGATATTCAAATCATTGATTTTATGCATTTCTTCAATGATTGATTTTATAAGGTGCATTTCAAAATTTTTGAATGGTTGAGCACGCTTAACAATCACACGATATTTGTCTTCTCTAGAAAATTTGATTTTAACGGCGCCAGAATCACCTTGCGCAACAATCATATCACGAGGTGAAGATTCCTCTTCACCAATAACACTAGACCCTGTAAACATCTTTAAGATGTAGTCATGCACAAATTCCAAAAAGCGAGTTTTATTCATAGTCTGCCGTCCTTAAGTTAATTTTCGTTTTTTTATTTACATTTTTTTAAGCATTTAAAATATAATTTTTTGAATGCTGGAATATCCATTGAAACACAAGTGATTGCGTTTGGTTTTTTGTTAAAGTCCATTGTTAAAACACCGGTCTGTATGCTGTCAAAATATTTAACCTTAGCGCACACTGGTTTTGTTTTAAAAAGTTCTGGGTTGGTCACATAAGCAACAGCACAACCATCATGAGTTGCAATGCCGTTTTTTACGTGCCTGTCTTTATAACTTCTGTAAATAACTTCAAGTGCTGCACCAACAGCGTTTTCAAGTTTGGTTTTAAAAACTTCTTGCCAATCAAGATATGCTGTGTGCCCCATTTCCATTGGAACAATTTCAATAGGAACTTTTGATTTCATTAACACTTCACCAGCCTCCGGGTCACAAGACACATTGAATTCTGGATAAGGTATTTCATTTTTTGCAACCTCTTCAATTGTTCCTGCCATAAACACAATTCTTTCAATTTTGCTTGTGCAGTCTTTATGTTCTTGAAGAAGTTTTGCAATATTTGTTGATGGGCTCATGCAAATGATTGTTATTTTTTTATCAGAAGCCATCAAAACTTCATAGATTCTTTCAACTGCATCACCTCTTGTGATACGTCTTGAATTTTCTTCAAAAACATACTCACCAAGACCTGTGTTGCCATGAACTGCTGGTCTTGGACGTTCTTGTGCAAAACACTTGCCTTCACCAGCAACAACTGGAATGTTTTCAGCACCAATCATTTCCAAAATATTTAAACAGTTTTTTGCTGCCTGTTTGGTTTTTATGTTTCCAACATCAGTTGCAATGAGTTTGATGTCTAATTTTTCGCTTTTAACAGCAATCATAAGCGCAACAGCATCATCAATTCCCGGGTCACAATTAAAAATTACTGGTATTTTTTCTATATTTTTTTTCTTACCGAACATAATTCCCCCTATACACTATAAAATATAACACAAACCAGTTATTTTTGTATACTTATTTTTACAAAAAAAGTGTGGAAAATGTTATTTTTCCACACTCTATAATATGTTTTTGCAGATTTAAGTTTATTTTATGCAAACAATTTATTCAAAATATTCTTATACTCATCAGAGATGTTTGCATCTGAAACGGCATCCTTCAAAATTGCTGAATCACCGCCAACTCCAGAAAGAAGTGAACCTATTGATGAATTTTCATCATTTGCAGAAGTTTCCAAAAGGTCCATAACAACATCAGAACTTGCAATGTTTTCAATAATATCTGTTGCTGATTCTTTCTTTTCGGCTTCGGTTGTTCCACCAAGTTTTAAACCATCATCAGAGTTTGCACTGCTTATTAAATTAACAATTTCTTGACCAGATTCAAGTGCTTTATTAAGGTCTTCAGTGGTTTCTGTGTTATTAACAAGTGTGTCAAGAATGTCAGTAAGTGAATTTGAAATATCACCGTCACCAAGCATATCAGAAACAATTTCACTATCAATAATTTGATTGATTGTTTCTTTTGCAGTGTCGCTAGAAATGATATCTGAAAGAACTCCTGAAAGTGAATTGATGTCGATGCTTCCACTTCCGTTAATGATGCTTTGAGCAATTTTAGCAGTTTCTTGAATAGCAGCAAATGTTACGGCATAACTATAATTTTCATCATCCCAATTGTTTGAAATTGTTGTTTTTATTGTTTGCTTTACATCTGCACTTAAATTAATGCTATCTGAAGCAATAAACTCTTCAATAAACACTTTAAATGGTTTTGAAATAGTTGCAGATGCTCTTGCACTATCAATGATTTGTCCAACATTAATCAAAAGGTCTGTCATAACTTCTGCATCAGAAGTTTCTTTTGTTGTGTTGTAAATTGTTAAAATATTTGTTGTGATATCTTGCAAATGTTGACCTTCTGTTTTCCAGTTGATTGCATCAATTTGTTGGTTTGTAAGGTCAGTTTTTTCAAATGAAGCATCACCGCTAACAATCTTGTTATACGCAATAACAACAAATTCATGAAGCATATTTGGCATTGCTGTTTTAAGTTCGTTTGTTGCAGAAAGTGTAACAATTTCATCTTTAACAAAACTTGTGTCGTTACTTAAAATTTCAATAAGGTCTTTGTTTTCACGAACACTTTGAATAATTCCGTGGTCGTTTGCAGTTTTGATTGCATTAACAAGTGTTGTAACGTTGTTTTTGATTCTTGTTGTGTTTGTTGTTTTAAACACTTCTAAAACTTCATCCATAAATGGTTCAAACTCACCAGAAACAGGTTTTGCAATTCCAAGGAATTTTTCATCTGCAAGCCATCTTTCACAGAACTTTGGAATAAACTCTTCAATATAATTTTTAACAATTTCTGATTCATTTGCAATTTCGTAGATTTCCAAAATACCATCAAGTGACTCATTGTTTGCAAGGTCAAACTTGTTTGTTACGAAATGCTTTTTGTAAATGTTATATGTTCTAATAAGTGAAACAACTTCGTCAGTAACATTAATCTCAAGTCCATTAGACTTAACATCTGTTAAATGGTTAAATGTTGATTCACCAATTTTTTCAACACCTGTGTATTTGAAAAATCCACCAATAAATGAGCCTTCATAAGCCTCTTTAATTTCAGAGTAATCTAAAATATATTCTTCAACTTCACCAACACTTTCATCTTCTGTATAAAATATTTTCGAACCAGTATAATTTCCAAAACCAGCAGCACTTGCCGTTTTTGAAGATGTTTCTTCAGTTAAGAACTTGTCGCAAATATTCATTGCACCAAACATTGGTGTAAGCAAAACCAAACAAGTTGCAATTGATGAAACAATACCAATTCCACCACCCAAAACTTTAAGCCACCAATAAGACGCTGTTTTTTCGATTTGTTCGCCTCTTTTTTTGTGTTTTACACCAAGAGTGATTGAAACAATCCAAAACACAAGAAGTGAAATTAAATATAACACAATAAAGATAAGCAAGAAAGCAACAATATTCATGGCAACATTAATGATTGCAACGGCAAGGTCTGTTGTTGTTTGTGTTGAAGAAAGCAAATCTGTTGCAATGTTTTCATCTCCAAGAAGATTTGACACGCTGCCTTCAACATTAATTTCAAGACCAAAACCAACAAATGTTGTGCCTTGAACAAATTTACTAATAAGTTTTTTTGAAATCACTGGTGACAAAAATATTGCTATCAAAAGTGAACCCAAAATGGTTGCAAATCTTGAAAGTGATTTTGCCCAACCTCTGAAAAATCCAAGAGCAAAACCAATTGCAATAAGTGCCAAAACAACCGATGTTAAAACAGAAATAATTGTTTCCATATTAGCCTCCTAATCTTCATATGGCAAATGACAAAATTCAATGCCTGATTCTTTTATCACATCAACTGAAAGTTCATCTGGATAATCAACACCATAAACAACTCTTTTAATGCCTGCGTTAATCAAAAGTTTTGTGCAGATAAGGCATGGTCTGTGTGAAATATACATAGTTGCACCGTCAACCGAAATGCCAAGTTTTGCCGCTTGAACAAGAGCGTTTTGTTCAGCGTGTGTTGCAAAACAAACCTCGTGTCTGGTTCCGCTTGGAATATTCATTTTATCTCTCAAGCAATATCCTTTTTCTAAACAACTTGTAACACCAGATGGCGCCCCGTTGTAACCTGTTGCAATAATACGTTTATCTCTAACAATAATTGAGCCTACTTGACGATTGTTTCTAACACAAGTGCTCCAAGTAGAAATTTCTTTTGCAATATTCATGAATCGCTTATCCCATTTTGTTCTTGATGAGGTAGCAGCATCTTGTAATGATATATTTTTTGATTCTGTAGCCATAACCACTCTCCTGTTTTAAAAATAAATTTATGTCTATAATTAGATTATACATTAATCTTTTGGTTTTTACAATAATTTTGGTTTAATAAAACAAGGAGTTTGCAGTGTTTAAAGGGTTTAAAGTTTTAAAAACTTACTATGGTTTGGCAAAAATTAATCCATATCTTTTGCTGGGTGAATTTTTAACTCTTTTGCTGCCATCGATTCTTTCAATCATTTCAACAGTGTTAACAGCAAACTTAATCACAGCAATCACGGTTTATGATTTTAACAAGGCAATATTTCTTTTATCGTTAGACTTTGGTTTTATTTTAATTTCTGCTATATCTTATTTGATTTATCACTTTTTAAGCGCAAAAATAAACAAAACAATTGTTATAAATTATCAAAATTATCTTTATTTAAATGTTAAGCAAAACCCCAACATAAAAAGCATAAGTTTGTCTGTTTTTAACAACATTTCATCACTGGTTTCATTTAACAAAAATCTGCTATATAAAATTTGCTTTTTCATAAAATCAATTGTGCTGCTTGGAATAATTGTCTATTACAACCTGATTATCGGACTCGCTCTTGTTGGAGTTAGTTTTTTGTCTTATTTTCTTTTAAAAATAACCGACAAAAAAATTCAACAAAACACCAAGTCCTTGTCAGACAATCAATTGCAATCACTCGAACTTTTTAACAGCATCCGTCAAGGAACCTCCGTTGAACAAAACTATAATCTTGAAACATCTTTAAAGGACAAATATTTTGGATATGTTGATGACGGCATAAAAACAGATAATCGCATTTCACTTTTTTACAACATTAACAACAACTTTATTACACTTATATTAAAAACCACTGTTTTTGTGACAACACTTTTTTTGATTACACAAATCAAATCAACAACCCTAACTTTGTCACTATATTTAATATTAACACCATATCTTTCAAGTTCGGCTCAAAACCTAATTTCATTTTTTGACATATTTTCAGAAATGGGAATTATTGAAAATATTTTGAATGAGTTTGAATCTTATAAATTTCAGGGCGAAAAAATAAATGAAAAACCAATAGAACTTTCAACTTATAACACATACTTTTTTCAAACAACGCTAAATGAAAAAAACAAACCTAAACTTTCCAAGTTAAATCTTAAAATTGAGTTTGGAAAACTGGTCAACTTTGTTGGTGAAGCAGGTTGTGGCAAGCGTGCCGTTTTTTATCTTCTTAACAAAACCTGCAACCCCACAAGTGGCAGTGTTTTTATTGACAACAAAAACATTTCAGATATACCTCCCGAGAGGTTTAACAAAATAGTTTCATGCACTACAAAAGAACCTTTCTTTTATGGGGTGTCTATTTTTGAAAACCTTATGCTAGTTTGCCCAAACAAAACAAAAATTCAAACTGTTTTAAAATCTTTTGGACTGACCGAACAAATAAACAAACTTCCAAACAAACTAAACTCACTTGTTTCAGAATCAAACAGTTCTGCTTTAAAATTCTTTTTGGGGCTTGCAAGATGTTATTTATCTGACGCAAAAATACTTTGCATATACGAACTTCCAAACTTCACAAACAAGCATGATTTGTTTGTGTTTAAAAAAATCTTGTCTTTTTTAAAAAAGAAGTGCACAGTTCTTTTGTTTTCTCATTCAGACGAGTTTTCAATGCTCGCAGATAACACCTATTATTTTGAAAACGGAAACATAAAAAACAAAACCGAAACACAAAGTTAAAAATCTTACAAAAACTTACATATTTTTCAAAAAACTGCAAAAAATAAGAGTATAAATTAAAAAAAGGAGAAAAATATGAAAAAATCAACAAAAACTGCTGAAAAAAACTGTTCAACAAAAGCATCATCAACAAAGATGTCTAAAGCAAAAGCATCGTCTGCAAAAAACTGCTCAACAAAAACAACTGACTGTGCTGGTTCTAAAAAATGTGGCAGAAGTTCTAGCACTCGCACAAAATAATTTTTGAGCAAATAAAAAAGTCACCATTAATTGGTGGCTTTTTTTCTTTTCTTCATTTTTACTTCTTCAACAATTTCTTGAACCGCTTGTTTGTCGGATTTTTCAACACTTGTTTGACTGGCAACATCAACAGTTTCCTGATTTAATGTTTCTTGTTTTTCTTCATCAGATTCTTCTTTCATTTCTTCAAGTTCCTGCTTTGTGAAATATGGAATTAATTTTTGTTCATAAAATTCTCTGAATTTCAAAAGATATCCTTGAAGTTGTTTTTTGTGATGACAAAGTTTTTCTTTGCAATTTGCACATCTTAAATTTTGATTGGTGTTTTCTGCAAAACGTTCTGGATGAATTTTGTAAACCATTTCCCAATGAATAAGAAGCAAAAGCGAAACAAGAACTAACGCCCAAGTAAACACATTTGGTATAAACAAAAGTGGTGTAACCATCATTGCATAATCCCAGTTATAAATACGACAAGTGTTGCAACATTTGTTTTTCATGAACCATGTTTGGAATGGACAGAAGAACAATATGCAAATCATGTCGCAAACCGAATATGCAAGACTAATCAAAATCATAATGCCATCATCAAATATACCGAAACAATACAATGCTCCAAACACAGCGTTAAGTGCTATCCACACCACTGCAACAAGCAAGGTGCGTTTCCAACTTTGATGTTGTGGAGTTGGTTCTTTTTTTGTTTTTGCTGGAACATAGTTGTGTTTAAAAACTTTTTGACAGCCCATGCTTTCGATTTTTGATGGAAAAAACCTAAACACCATTTCAACCATAAACACAACCCACATACAAGCAAGCACAATTTGTGTATAATCAAAAGTATCATAAATTTTTCTAATTCCGTGCACTCTGTTGATGATATACAACACCAACATTCCCAAAAACATGAAAGAGTGAAAAGCCAGTTTAAAGTAATGATACATCGAAATTTTCGACATCTTTAATTTTTTCTTTTTCAACAGTATAATCTCCTAATCTCTAGTAAAACACACACATTATATCATTAACAATTGTTATTTTCAAACTATTATAAAAACTTTAAAAATATTTTATTTTAATTTTTGATATTTTTTGATTTATTTTCTTGCTGTGATATAATAATCTTATTAAAGAGGTGCTTATGAAAAAAGTTTACAACAAACTCGTTAGAGATAAAATCCCTGAAATCATTGATTCAAAACCGAACCAAACAAGTTTTACAAGGATTTTAGATAGTGATGAATATTTATTTGAACTCAACAAAAAACTTCAAGAAGAAGTTGCTGAATATTTAGAAAGTGGTGACATTGAAGAAATTGCTGACATCGAAGAAGTTTTGCGTGCCATTTTGGATGCAAAAAACGTTGAATATCAATCTTTTGAAAATATACGCTTAAACAAAGTTAACAAACGTGGCGCTTTTAAAAAGAGAATTTATTTAGAGAGCGTAGACGAAAACTAACACAAGGCGATGTTAACAAACAACACTCAACACAATTCGACACAATCACACAATATCAAATATTTATGGAGTCAATATGTCAACCATTTTAATAACTGGTGGTGCAGGGTTTTTGGGTTTAAACATTTCGGTTGAACTAATTAAAAATCATCACAATGTTATAATTGTTGATGACCTAAAAAATTCTTATGCGTGCCACATTAACAATCTTTTAAAAAAACATCCAGAAAGTGTAAAATTTTTCAAAGGTGATGTTTGCAACAAACCTTTTATTGAAAACATTTTCACCAAAACCAAACCAGATTATGTTTTGCATTTAGCGGCAAAAAAATATGTAACTGAAAGTATCACTCACCCACAGGAATATATTTCAAATAATATGAATGCCCTAACAACTGTTCTTGAAATTTCGCATAAACACCACATTAAAAAATTTGCTTTTGCATCAACAAGTGTGGTTTATGGAAACATGGCAAGTGAACCATTTTCCGAAAATTCACCGCTTGTTGGTTTGAATCCATACGCCCAAACAAAAATTGATGGTGAAAACTTGATTGCCAAATGGCACACAAAAACAAACATCCCTACCATTATTTTCAGATTTACCAATCCCGTTGGAGTAAACACCGATTATATGTTTGGCGACCACAGCAAACGCAAACAAATGCAACTTGTGCCATACGTTGTGCATCAAGCAGTAAACAATAAACAAATAATTTTAAAAGGCAACGACTTTAACACTCCAGACGGCACACCTATCCGAAGTTACTTTCACATATCAGACCTTGCAAGAGCGGTTTGTGTTGCTCTTGAAAACTTTGACGACAAGTTCGAAATTTTTAATGTTGGCAACAACGAACTAGAACTTTCAACAAAACAAATAGTGTCTGCTCTTTCTAAAACTTTAAATAACAATATTAATTATTGTTTTGCAAAATCAAATTCAAAAGAAAACGCAAAAATCTCTTGTAACTTTGAAAAATTTAATAAAAAATTTAACTTTAAATGTAAATTTTCGCTTGATAACATCATAAATTCACAAATTGAGTTTGAAAAGCATATTTCAAAACACAAGAACTAACGGCTAAAAATTCAATAAAAAAGAGTTGGAATGTTCCAACTCTTTTTTTACATTTCTAATTCTTTTCCAATTGTTTTTTGATTATATTCCCAAAGCCTTTGGGCTGGGGTTATAATTTTGTTTCGTTCGCTTCTTTTAAGTTTTCTTTGTCTGCAAGCCTGCTTTATTTTTGCTGGAAAATCATATTTTAATGCACCCAACAAAACTTCTATGTTTTGTTTAGATAGCACTCCGTCTTGAATCATTTCACGAATATCGTTCACCCTTTGTCTATAACACGCAATATCAACAACTTGTTGAGGTGTTGCCGAAGAGTATGGATACAGCAAAAATGAATCAAACTCTTCTTTTTTTGTTCCACAATATTTATAAATAATCATTTGTTCAGGGTCAATAACAATCACGCCTTCATATTTATCACTGTTTTTGCTTTTATAAAAAAAGTAGTTTTTAACGTGCCTATCATAATCTGTTCTTAGTTCATCAACCAAAAAAACATTTTTTAATTGTTCCAAACACCCTGGTGTCATGAACTCCAAAAACATCCTTATCATATTGCTGTCATAAAAAATTTGCCACTTGAACTTTCCAAGAACTTTTTTCTCAATGCTTGCGTATTCAAGGTCATCCCCAGCAAGCGTGCTTAACACATCTTCAATTGTCAAAACATCTTGTTGCACCGTGCTTGTGTATGGTCCTTTTGATTTAAGCATATAAATCGGTGGAGTTTCAATTCCTATGCTGTTATACATTTTTGAAGAAGCAACGCCTGCAATTGCTTGAGTGTTTGGTGAGTCTTTTAACAAAATATCTCTTCCTTCACCAACCTTGTATCTTTTTATATTGCTAGAAACATCACCAAGCATTTTAACGCCAACTTTTTGTTGTTTTTCAAGTGCTTTCAAAACACCTTGTGCCTCTAAATCTGAAAAATGTCCTATGCTTTTATCTCTCATTGGCTTACCCCACATTATTATTAATTATACCATTACTGCGTGCAACCTGTCAATATTCCCCCTTTTACACCAACTCTCACAACAGCATATCTTTCGAGCGTCACATATTTCGGTCTGTCCTGTCTGGGGTTGGATGAGAAAAGGCAGACCATCGTCTGCCCTTTTTGATTGGTGACCCCAGCAGACTCGTAAGGAACAACCTTGCGTTGTGACGGAATAGCGAGATTCTTTCGAGTGTCACATATTTCGGTCTGTCCTGTCTGGGGTTGGATGAGAAAAGGCAGACCAAAGTCTGCCCTTTTTGATTGGTGACCCCAGCAGGACTCGTAAGGAACAACCTTGCGTTGTGACGGAATAGCGAGATTCTTTCGAGCGTCACATATTTCGGTCTGTTCTGCCTGGGGTTAGATGAGAAAAGGCAGACCAAAGTCTGCCCTTTTTGATTGGTGACCCCAGCAGGACTCGAACCTGCAATATCGACTTAGGAGGTCGAGGGTATATCCCTTTACCTATGAGGTCATTTCTTTATTTACAAGCAAAATTATATAACGGAAACTGGGGGTTGTCAACTAGAAAAAGTTTCACGTTTGTCCCGTTTATTTTCAATTCTTTGTATAATTTGTTATTGACATTGTTTTTTAATAAATGCTACCATTTAACTATAAATAATTTAATTATGAGGTGTTTTATGAAACAAAACAATCAACACATTTCTGAATCTGTTAAACAACTTTTGGCACTGCGTTGCTTGTTAACAAGCAAACAACCTTTTTTTGTTAGTGGCAGTTTAAATCTTGGCGACAATTTGCAAAGTGTGAACAACTCACTTAAAAACAATCCTTATAGAACATCATCTTACCTTGGAAGAGAGTTGACTGAAGCAACCGACATGGCACGTTTTGAGTCAGAACTTGATAGCAGCGTTGTTATTGAAGGAAAAGACTTTATGTTAAGCCAAATAGATTTTTCTAAATATTTTGAAGAACTATCATTTTCAAGCACACCTGCAAAACCATCACATTCTTCATTAAAAGATTTATGGGAAAACTATGCCCTTCCAAAAGCACAAGAACAACAACCAGACAGCAAAGCGTCTGCAGTTGAAATTGCTTCTGAACTTTTTGAATTAAAATTAAAAGAATTAATGAATAAAGACAAAAAAACTTTTAAAGAAATTCTTGCAGAAACCTGTTTTTATAACAAAATGTCACCTGTTCTTGTTTCTGGGTTTAATCCAGATGATGCTGGCTTGCTTGAAACAGAATCAATAAACGGCATTGGTTTTGAACTTGAAAACGCCAACCTTAATGATATGATTTCTGGTGGCGAATTAAAAACTAGCCCAAAACACAAAGGTTCTTTGATTGTTGAAGATGCTCTTTTTGCTGCGGGTGTTGAAGGCGACTTTATTGCTGCGGGTTATAATTCGGCATACACTGAAAATGCAGAACACGTAAACAGACTTTATTCAACAATTGACTTTTGCGACCAAGTTAGAAACTTGCAAAAAACTCAACTTTTGGAAGTTTTGAAAAAATGGGAAAGAGAAAATGGTCCTCTACCATTTAATGCAACAAATTCAGAAATCCAAAAAATCACTGGTCCTTTAAAAAACTTAACCGAACAAGCAAAACAAACCACACCAACAAATGAATAATTTAAACACAAAAAAAAGGCATTTTTTAAATGCCTTTTTTATTTACTTTGAATATGTCATTTCAATATATGATTCATACTCTTCATCAATCATGATTGTTTGAATTAACTTTGAACCAGAGATTCTGAATTCCACGATAGAATCTTCTAAAGTTTCGTCTGAATAAACATACAACATATTGCCGTCTTTTGTGAAATAATATGTTTGAGTTTCGCCATTTGAATCGGTGCTAACCATTGTTCCATCTTCATTAAAAACAAGTGAACCTGTGCCTGTGTTTCTTTCCAAAAATTCTTCTTCTGTGTCAAATCCTAAAATTGTGTTTTTTTCATTTTCATCAGCCCAAACAACACTTACACCAGAAACTGTGTATGTTGAACCATATTCAAACCCAGCACTACAAGCAGACAATGCTAACACGCATGGAATAATCAAGCAAAATGACAAGATTAAACTTAAAAACTTTTTCATAATAACCTCCAAAGAGTTTTTACATTTTTAGTAAACCATATTTAATGTTTTTTCGCAACTAAATTTTTGTTAATTGCTTGCAAATATATGATTTAAACAATAAATTTGTTATTGTAACACCGTCGTTTTTCAAACCTTTATAAAGTTGCTTTTTAAGTAGTTTTGGTGTAAATTAAAAACTAGAAAAATTACAAGGAAAATATTATGAAATATAGTGTAAAAATAACTTTATTTAACAGTAACTTTGACCAAAACAACAACCTTTCAGCAAAAGCAATCTTAAATATTTTTCAAGATGTTGCTTCAATTCATGCTGAAGAAATTGGCGTTGGCTATGAAGCAATGCTCAAAAAAAATCTATACTGGGTTTTAAGCCGAATCAAAATAGATATTTTAAAAATGCCCTTGCCTAACCAAACTGTTATTGTTGAAACTTGGCCACATGAAAAAGGAAAAATTGATTTTGACCGTGACCTTAAAATCTTGAGCGAAGACGGCGAAACCTTGATTATAGGGACTTCTAAATGGTGCGTTATAAACACTGAAAATAGAAGTTTGCAACGAACCGACAATGTTAACTATGACGGCGTTTGCATTGAAGATAAAAACTACAGTGAGCGTTTTGGAAAAATTGTTATTCCTGAAACAAAGCAAATTCACAAATTTTTCCACATGGTTCAATTTTCAGACCTTGACCACAACCACCACATGAATAATACAAACTATGCAAACCTTGTTCTAAACGCAACTGACAATAAAACTTTTTCGCATTTTGAAATCAACTTTTTAAATGAATGTAAACTTGCAGACGAAATTAATGTTTGTCACACAAAAACCGAATTTGGTGAATATGTTTTAGGCTTTGTTAATGAAAAAACTGCTTTTGTTGCACATATTAACTAAAATTTTCATTGATATTAAAAATTATATTGTTTACCATAAAAACCCTGTTTTAAAAAAGATATAACTTAACCAAAATAAAACAAAAAAACACTTGATTATCTCAAGTGTTTTTATATGTTTTTAATTTTAAAATACACAAATATGAAGATGATTTCCTTCAATAAAAACTTGTTCTTCACTAAAAGCATCCCATGTATGCCCGTCAAACTTTTCACTCCAAACCCAACCTTTTCCATCAACTCGGTTAAATTTTCGGTTAAGATGATAATTTAATGAAGAGCAATCACTCCAAGAAGTATCAAAAGCCTTTACATTAACATCTCCAATAGTTATTAAGTTTTTATATCCAAGTTTATAACCATTTGCCCAATAAAATGAAACATATTCAACTTCAATATTATTTGCTTCTTCATAATCACTAACCATTTGCCCAATATGCATAATCATTTGTTTATCTTTGTTGTTTGCATAAACTCTTCCCCAAAAAATAAATTGAAGAAACGTAAACAAACAGGCAAATGAAATAATCACCATTACATGCATTGAATGTTTGACAATTGTTTTTGTTTTTTCTGTGTCTAGTTTAAATTTATTAGTTGCCAAAATTATTGCAATCGCCATTAAAATAAAAGTTATCAAAACACATAACAAGCAAACATTCGCATTAGATAAACCTTTCGGTAACACCTTGGCACACACAACCAACAAAATTATCAAGGCAATAGCAATATAGCAAATAACATATAATGTTTTTGGTATTTTGTAACTATAATTAACATCTTCTTTTGTTAATGTTTTTATCCTTGAAACAAAAAAACATAAACAAACACCAATAATGCTTCCTAAAGGATAAATTTTTCTACAAGCAAAAAACATTGCTTCTGATTCTGATACAAAGATAAAATAGAAAAACGTTGAAAATATAATTATTGCAAAAAGATATATAGATTTTACAAAGGTTATCGTTGCTTCAATATAAAAATCTTTTCTCTTATAAACAAGCGCTATTAATGTTGAAATTGCAAAAATGGATAAAATTATAATACTATAAATTGATATACTATTTTTTCCGAATACCATTTTTATGGCGTTGAAAAAATTATCAATTAGTATCCCCCCCCCGCGATTCTTGTCGAGGTGCTAACGACTTTAACAAATACAAATTCGATAAATTCTGCAATTCCATAAATTGCTGCAATTAAAACATTGTTAACAAAAAATCCTAATAATTTTTTTGATTCAAAAATTGTTATTAAAACCGCCAAAACAACAAAAATCGCTGGGATAATTTGATATGAAATTGCAGATAATAAAACAAACACAAATGAAATAAATACATTTAATATTTTTTTCCAAATTTTGTGTGATAAAAGGAATTTTCTAAAAAATAAAAGTGCAACCACACAGAAAAAGATTGTCATCATAAAACAGCCTTTTTCAATAAACAACATATATTCAATAAAATATGGGTTTAACAAAATTCCAAAAGATAATAAAACTGAATATTTTTCGTTTACATAATTATCTAAAATATTGCTTAACAAATAAACTGATAATATTGAAAAAATTAGTGCAGCAAAAAATGAAATATAATAAAACAACACTGTGTCGGTTGAAACCAAACCAAATAACCAATAAATTGCACCTATTAAAATTCTTCCATTGTTTTTCAACATCCACTCAACAGAACCACCAATGGTTGCATCGTGTGTTGAATAAGTGTCACAAGAAAACTCCATTTTAAAGAGTGCTAAATATGTTAATGTTATTAAAATTGATATGAATAACAATCTTTTTTTCTTCATAATAACTCCAAATTTTTAATAAATTCATTATAAGTTTTATTTGAAACTTTGTCAAACTTAAAACTTTGTAACATTTGCCATTGACAATGTTTTGCTTGGTTTGTAAAATTAAAGAGTAATAAAAATTTAAGGGGTGTTTATGGAAAATTTGAATGAAGAAAAAACTCTTGGTGAACAAAAGCAAGAAGAACTTTTTTATAAAAAGAAAAACTATTTTGAAGAGGCTGATTCTGCCACACGAAAAGCAATGTTTGATTATGCTGAAGGCTATAAACAATTTTTGGATGCTGGCAAAACCGAAAGAGAATCCGTGCAAATCACACTCGACCTTGTTAAACAAAAAGGATTCACTGAATATCATTTGGGTGATGCTCTAAAAGCCGGTGATAAAAAGTATTTTATTAACCGAAAAAAGAGTATTGTTCTTTTTAAGGTTGGAACAAAAAACCTAGAAGAAAATGGCATTAGACTTATTGCTTCTCATATTGACGCTCCACGCATTGACCTTAAACAAGTTCCGATGTATGAAGACTCTGGAATGTGTTTCATGAAAACCCATTATTATGGCGGTATCAAAAAATATCAATGGACAGCAATTCCGCTTGCACTTCACGGAACAGTTGTTTTAAAAGATGGCAAACAAGTTGACATCAAGGTTGGTGAAGACCCAACTGACCCAGTCTTCTGCATCAACGACCTTCTTCCACATTTAGACCGTGGACCAAAGCAAGCAAACAATTTAATTGAAGCCGAACAACTCAACGTTTTAATGGGTGGACTTCCTTTTGATGATAAAAAAGTTAAAGAAAAAATCAAACTTAATATTCTTTCAATTTTAAATCAAAAATATGGTATGTGTGAAGAAGATTTCATAAGCAGTGAACTTTGTGTTGTTCCTGCATTCCCTGCAAGAGATGTTGGTCTTGACCGTTCACTTATTGGTGCCTATGGTCATGACGACAGAGTTTGCGCATACCCTGCTTTAACGGCAATCCTTGACACCGACACCGACCACACAGTTATGGCTCTTCTTGTTGACAAAGAAGAAATTGGAAGTGAAGGCACAACTGGCATGAAATGCAAAATTTATTATGACATCATGGAAGAAATTTCTGATGCAATGGGTGCAAACTTCAGAAAAGTTAGAAACGCCTCTAGATGTTTGTCTGCCGATGTAACAGCAGCGTTCGACCCAAGTTTTGCATCTGTTTATGAAAAAATGAACGCAGCGATTGTTTCTTGCGGAACTTGCATGAACAAATTTACTGGTGCTGGTGGAAAAAGTTCTTCTAGTGATGCATCTGCTGAATTTGTTGGAGAAATCAGAAAAGCCTTTGCTGAAGCAAACGTTGTTTGGCAAATGGCAGAACTTGGCAAGGTTGACATTGGCGGTGGCGGAACCGTTGCAAAATATATAGCAAACCTCAATATTGACACTGTTGATATTGGTGTTCCTGTTCTTTCAATGCACGCACCTTATGAAGTTATTTCAAAAGCAGACCTTTACAGCAACTATCAAGCATTTTTAACTTTCTTTAAATACAACAGATAACTCAAAAAGACACAATAAAAAATTGTGTCTTTTTTTATTTAAAACAAAAAAGACGTGAATCACGTCTTTTAAAAAATAAAGTTATATCCAACAACAAACAAACCAAGTGCAAACAAATAAATTGAAAAGTAAATAAATTTGTTATTCTTTAAAAGTTTGAGAGTTATTTTTAGTGATGCAATTGCAACCAAAAATGTAAGAATAAAAGCAAACACACATTCCCATGCTCCAACGCTAGCAAATGCATTGCCTGCACCACCATCTTTTATAAGTTTAAAAAGTTCTAAAACAAATCCACCAAGAATAACTGGTATGCTTAACAAGAAACTATATTCTGCCGCCTTGTTTTCATCATTTCCACAAAGAATAAGTGAAGATATTGTGCTGCCCGACCTAGAAATTCCAGGAAAAACTGCAAGCCCTTGAACCAAGCCAGACACAACTGCACTTTTTACAGAAATATCTTGTGATGGAACAACTGCACTCTTTTTTTGGAACATAAACGTAACAAAAAGCAAAATTGACGTAATCAAAAAACAAAAACCATAAAACTTAAATCCAAATCTGTCAAGTTCCAAAATTTCGTATGTGAATGCAAGAACAACTGTTATAACCGTTGAAAGCAGCAATTTGTATGTTAATGGTTGAAATGGTTTCTTTAAAATTTGCCAAATAATTTTTCTATAAACAAACACCACAGCACAAAGTGTTGCAACGTGCAAGAACAAGTTAAGCATCATAAGGTCACCCTGAATGCCAAAAAGTTGTTCCACAAACAGCAAATGTCCACTGCTTGAAACTGGCAAAAATTCGGTTAAGCCCTGAACAACGCAAAGCAAACACAAAACCCAAAAACTCATAATTTATTTCCTTTTTTTATTATTTAATTTTTATTTTTAACATCATTATTATATAGCAAACTTATGCACCTCACAACTAAAATATATGATTAATACTTTATTTTTTTTGTTGTTTATTGTATAATTGATTTTGTTAAAAGGAGATTATTTATGGAACTTGGAGTTGTAGGTCTTCCTAACGTAGGAAAAAGCACATTATTTAATGCAATCACAAAAGTTGGTGCCGAAGTTGCGAACTATCCTTTCTGCACAATCGAACCAAATGTGGGCATTGTTCCCGTGCCAGACGAACGTTTGGAAGTTCTTGGAAAAATGTATAACACAAAAAAAATCACACCTGCTGTTTTAAAATTTGTTGATATTGCAGGTCTTGTTAAAGGTGCATCTCGTGGCGAAGGTTTAGGAAACAAATTCTTGGGTGCTATTCGTGAATGTGATGCAATTGTTCACGTTGTTAGATGTTTTTCAGATTCAAACATCACACACGTTGATGGTGGTGTTGACCCAATAAGAGATATTGAAACTATCAACACAGAACTTGCACTTGCTGACCTTGACACAATAAAAACAAAACTTGAAAAAACTGAAAAAATGGCAAAACAAGGCAACAAAGATGCAGCCGCTGAACTTGTTCTTTTAAAAAAGATGAGTGAATATTTAAATGACGGCAAACCAGCACGACTTGCTCTTGAAACTGAAGACGAACGCAAACTTGCAAACGGTTATTTTTTGCTTACAACAAAACCTGTTATTTATGCTTGCAATATTGCTGAATCAGATATAGCAAAGTCAGAAGACGAACTCGAGTTTGTTCAAAAAGTTAAAGAGTTTGCAAAAATCGAAAACTCTAACGTTTTGGTTGTTTGTGCAAAAATTGAACAAGAACTTTCAGAACTTGAAGATGATGAAAAGCAAATGTTCCTTGAAGACCTTGGGCTAGAAGCAAGCGGTCTTGAAAGAATCATTAAACTTGGTTATGAAACACTTGGTGAAATATCATATCTCACCGCCGGCGAAAAAGAAGTTAGAGCATGGACCATTATCAAAGGAACAAAAGCACCTGGCGCTGCAGGAAAAATTCACACAGACTTTGAAAAAGGCTTTATTAGAGCAGATGTTGTGTCTTATGAAAATTTGATAAACTATGGTTCTTATAACGCTGCCAAAGAAGCAGGAAAAGTTAGAAGCGAAGGCAAGGAATATGTTGTTCAAGACGGCGATGTTATTCTTTTTAAATTTAATGTTTAATTAATAAAAAATGTATAAAATCACCACACAGGTTAAATTTTATACATTTTTATCTTAAATTTTGCAGAAAATAAAAAATTAAAAGACCACCTTTTTGGGCGGTCTTTTTTAGTCATAATAATATCTAACACTTTTTTGTTCTTGAGCATTTGCATATTGTTGCAATTGTTCTGCGCAGAATTCACGCCAAACTTTTGCCAGTTCTTCATTGTAAACACCAACACTTGAATCATTCACAAAAACTGAAATATCACCTTTTCTAATTTTTAATGTTCTAACACTTGGTGTTGTTGTAGACATAAATGAAACTGACGCTCTTGGCACATTATCTTTGCCTAAATGAATATCAACATTTGCAGGGCGTTTGTTGTATGATGGTGGCAAAAATTGTTTTGCTTGTTTTCCAAATTCATTCCAGTCTAACCCTTCAAGTTGTTCCATTGTTAAATTGTTTACAAGTTTGCTAACTTGTTCTGGCTTTAAATGATGTGGCATTGACACAAACTTCACAGCATTGTCAATTGCCCTATCCCACTCTTTTTTAGGAATAATTGTAACTGCGCTGGCAATCTGTTCGCATTTTCTTTTAAAACCAGCAAGATTTTTTCTTTCGTTTTTTAACGCATCTATTGTTAAATGTTTAACACAATGCTCTAAAAGGTCTGGTGTGTATGGTATGATTGTTGCACCCACCAAACAGTCCATTATATATTGTTTGTCTGTAGATTCAAAATATGGTGTTTCTGACTCATCCATATAATATCCAAAATAATCATATTGTGTTTCACGATTTCTTTGCAAATAATCACTTTGAAATTCTAACACTTGATTTATCTGATATTTCTTTATAATATTTTCAAATCGCAACTCTTCACTGTTTTCTTCTTTGGGCGGGGCTGCTGCATCTTGTTTTTTGTTTTTATTAAAAATTCCCATAAAACTCCTTCTGCCAAAAGGCATTCACATTGTTTTACTAATACCATTATACACCAACTGTTCTTAAATTTCAAGATAGTTATAAAAATATTCCTTACCACATCACATAAACCCTGATAATTTCAGTGTTTATGTTTATAAAATTTTGTTTTTATATCAATTTATTTTGATTTTTCTTAAATATTTTTAATTTTTTAATAGAAAAAAGACCGCCATTTGGCAGTCTTTTAAACAAGTTTATCGACAAATTTTTGAAACTTTCCTGCTTTGCCTTTGATAAACAAAGGGTCACAAGAAGCATATGATTCGTTTTTGCTATCATCACTGTTTGTTGTTGCATAATAAATAACAACATCAGCAAATTTATTGTTTGTTGGAATAACATAAGATAAACAAAAATATGAAATTACCCTTGTATCTTCACCAACATAAACAACAATGTCTTGTTGCTTGTCATAAACAAGTTCGATAACAATGTTTTCTTGTTTGATGTCGGTTGAATAAGATGTAAAAGTTCCATTCAAATCTTGTTCAACTTTTGGAGATGCGTCAGTTTGATTTACAAGCCTTGTAAAAATTGATACTGACGAAACCTTTTTTAATTTCTTTAAAATTTCATTAAATTCAGCGTTGTCTTTTGTGTAACCATTTGCTTTGGTTGCAGTTGTAGACTCATTAAACACGTAAATTGATACTGGGTTATTTTGAATGATTGCAACATTTGTTTTTATGAAACTTAATGTTGAAATAAACACAATAACAAGTCCACAAATAACCGCTGAAATAATAGAAAATATTTTTTTCATATTATTCCTCTATTTTGTCGTTATTTTCTGTTTTTGTTTCTTTTGGTTTAGACTGTGTTTTTGACACTGTCTTTTTGGCTGTTGAAGAAGTTTTTGTTGTGGTTTTTCTTGCCACTTTTTTTGGCTTTTCTTGAGTGACACCTTCAGACTTAACTTCTGGTGTTGCACCCTCTTTATCTTCAACTTTAGCCTCTGTTTTTTGAGATTCTTCAGCGCTTGTTTTTAACGCCTTTTCTCTATTTTCTGCTTCTTTTAATAAATCATCAACTGATTTTAATGATTTATCCTCATTTTTTGCAGTTTTTTCTTCTGTTTTTTCTGAATTTGTTTCATCTGAAACTTTTTCTTCAGTTGTTTGTTTCTTATCTTTATTATCAATGTATTGAAGTATATCTTCTTTTGATTTGCCTTGGATAATAAGGTCAACTTCTTCAGCATAGATTGTTTCTTTTTCTAAAAGAACATCTGCCATTGTCATAAGTTTATCTTTGTTTGATTTCAAGATTTTTTCAGTTTCTTTTTGACACATTTCAATAATCTTTTTAACTTCGGCATCAATAATTGCTGCTTGGTTTTCACTATAAGACATTCTTTCTTGATAATTTTTGCCAATAAACACGGCATCATCATTTCCGCAATAAACCATTCCGATTTCACTGCTCATGCCCCATTCAGTAACCATGCGTCTAGCAATTTCTGTTGCACGTTTAAGGTCACTTGATGCACCCGTTGAAATATCGCCAACAAATAGTTTTTCTGCTGTGATACCACCAAGCAAAACTTGAATTCTGCAAAGCAATCTTTCTCTGTAATAGAACACTCTGTCGTCATCAGCAGAAAGTGTGTAACCACCAGCACCACCACGTGGGATAATTGAAACTTCTTGAACTGGTGATTTAATTTTTGCAAGTTTGTTTATGATTGCGTGACCAGATTCATGAATAGCGGTGTTCTTTTTGTCATGTTCATCAATAACACGGCTCTTCTTTTGTGGACCAAGTGTCACTTTCATCATGGATTTTTGAATATCTTCTGTAGTAATTTGAGTTCTGTTTTCTTTTGCTGTCAAAATTGCTGCTTCGTTTAAAAGGTTTTCAATTTCAGCACCTGTGAAACCCGCAGTAATTCTCGCAATTGTTTTAAGGTCTACATCTTTTTCAAGAGGTTTGTTTCTTGAATGAACCTTCAAGATTTCCTCTCTTCCTTTAACATCAGGAACACTAATGTTAACACGTCTGTCAAATCTTCCTGGACGAAGAAGTGCTGGGTCAAGTATGTCAACACGGTTTGTTGCCGCCATAACAATGATTCCTTCATTATCTTCAAATCCGTCCATTTGAACTAAAAGTTGGTTTAAAGTTTGTTCTCTTTCATCATTTCCACCACCAAGACCGGCACCACGTTGTCTTCCAACTGCGTCAATTTCGTCAATGAATATAATGCAAGGTTTTGCTTTTTTTGCTTGTTCAAACAAATCACGAACTCTTGAAGCACCAACGCCTACAAAAAGTTCCATAAAGTCTGAACCACTTATTGTGAAGAATGGAACACCTGCTTCGCCAGCAACTGCTCTTGCGAGTAATGTTTTACCGGTTCCAGGAGGGCCCACAAGCAACACACCTTTAGGAATCTTTGCACCTAAATCAATATATTTTTTAGGGTTCTTTAAAAAGTCTACAATATCTTCAAGTTCGGCTTTTTCTTCATCTTCACCGGCAACATCTGAAAATTTTGTTTTGCTTGGATAAATTCTTGCACGGCTTTTAACAAATTCAAATGATTTGTTGTTTTCGCCTTTAACTCGTTTAAGCAACATTGTTAACATAATTGCAACCAGCACAATCATTAATACTGGATACAATATATTCATAATTGATATAGTTGTTGTTGTTCCAAACACAACCTTTGGAATGGTTCCTTTAAAAGTTCCCGCTTCCTGTTGCTCGTATAAATCATTTATAATTGTGATAATTGTGTTTTCAGCGCTTTCTCTGTTATAAATCCAGTGTGCTTCGCCGTCAACATAATAAATCTGTATTTTAGATTGTTTTATGTCAATTTCTTTAATATTGCCATTTGCAAGTTGAGTTTGAAATTCGTTATAAGAGATTTCTGTGCCACTTGCGTTTTTAGAAACCAACCAGAACACCAAACTAAAAACAAGAACCAATGACAAACAGATTATAATATTTCTAACAAATCTGCTTTTTTGTTGTTTTATGCGTTCTTCTCGGTTTTTATCTTCCATTTCGCTCATCGCTACGCCTCCATATTAATACTTCATTTATTGTATCAAATATTCAATATTTTATCAATCCTTTTTAATAATTATGTCTATCGTTCTAGGAAAATTTAACCAAATTTTATAAATATTTTGTCATATAATTAGACTAATTATAAAATATATAATATAATAGGTTTATTATAAGGAGTGTTTTATGAACTGGTTAGACCTTGGATTGGTGTTAATTGCCACCATATTATTAATTATTGGCATAAAGAAAGGTTTTATGACGTCACTGCTATCAAACTTTTCATTTTCAATAAATGCCATTTTGAGTTTCTTTTTATGTAAGCCTATTGGTTGGTTTTATAACCTTTGCGGGGTTGGAAAAGCCATTTCAAAGTCATACACAAACAAACTTTTAGAGGCTTCTGCAAACTTTGGGGTTAACCTTTTAGACCTTCCAAAAACCGAACTTTATTCATTTGTAAAAGACAGCATTAAACAAAGTGAACTATCTGGCATTGAACGTGGAATGTTTAACTGGTTTTTAAACAAACCAACACTTTATGATGAACTTCATTCATCTGCTCACGAAGTTAGAACGCTTGCAGATATTATATCTCAAACATATTCATCATTCTTTGTTACAATTATCTCGTTTGTTACATCTGTGCTTATATTGTATTTGTTTGTTTGGCTTATAATGTTACTTGTTAAAAAGTTAAGAGAAGTTGGTTTTGTAAAACATGTTGACACCGTTCTTGGTGCAATGTATGGATTATTTAGATGTTTCTTACTTTTAATTATTGTTTGTTTAGTTATCAAACTTTTAAGCCCTCTTTCATTTATGGATGGCATAACCAATTACATAAGCGAATCTTTCTTTGGAAAACTGGTTTATAATCAAATAAACAACTTTATAGACAATTACCTAAGTTTCCAAGATATAATAAAAGCCATATTTAAATAGAAAAAGACCACTTTGCAGTGGTCTTTTATATTGCTTTTTATTTTTACCCCAGTGTTTCACATGAAACACTTTTTATTTGTGTCCTTTTCAATTATTAACCTATATCTTTTTATTATTTATATTTATTATTCTTTATATAAAATCATTCAACCTACAAGCGTTTCATGTGAAACATCTATTTATCAACCCCTATCTAAAAACACCATTATAACCCCCACCAAACCCTCATTAATTATTGTTTTTTATTTAATCTATCAAATATTTCTTTACACAAAAATTCGCAAAACAAGCATTATGTTTAACAAATATATAAAAACACCCTATCTCACGTAAATGCTGATAAAATCAGGGTTTACGTGGTATTTAAAAATATTATTTTCTTATTATTTGCTTATTTTTAATATATTTTTTCACTTAATTAAATTCTATTTTGCGGTAAATGCTCCAAATAATCTCTTTTCTACACCAATACCATTCCATGTTTCATGTGAAACATTTTTTGAATATTATTTTTATATTTTATGTTGATTTTTTATTTATTTTTTATATATCATAATTAATGTTTTTATTATTACAAATAACAAATAGTATTGTTTAATTATTGTTTCACCTGAAACATCATTCTTTATTAAACATAACCTGTTGTGATAAATAATCACACACTTTGAAAATATAATACCTTTATATTACATAACAACCTCTTTTTAAGCGTTAAAAACCCAAGGTTTCACATGAAACATATATTATTTATCTTTTAATATTAAAAATAAACTGTTTCACATGAAACGTTGATGAATTCAGATATTAAGTATGTTTAAAAATTAATAATATAATAAAAAGATGTTTCATGTGAAACATCTTTCCTGTTTTAAATATGTTATTGTTATATGTTATTAATCATCAACTCACTATCAATACATCACAAAACCTTCTTAACTATCCTCGTTTCATGTGAAACATTTAATGTTATCAAAATGGCACCACACGTTTCACATGAAACATCTTATATTATCAAATGGCACCCATATTTCAAATAAAACCCTTTAAATTATTTTTTTCATTGTTTCACATGAAACATATATATCTAAAATAAAGACATTACGTTCCACGTGAAACAAAAAAGGATGTGATAAACACATCCTAGATATTATCTGTTTAAAATATCGTATATTCTATCTAAATCGTCTTTTGAATAGTAATCAATAACAATTTTACCTTTCTTTTCATTTCCTTTAATTTGAACCTTGGTAGAAAACACTCTTTTAATTCTATCTTCAAAATCTTTAAGTTCCAAACTCTTTTCTTTTACAACTTTTTCTAATTTTGGTTTATTTAAGTGTTTTATAATATTTTCAACATCTCTAACGGTTAACCCTTGTTCAACTATTTGAATTGCAAGTTGTTTTTGTTTTAATGGGTCATCAATAGCAAGAAGTGCTCTTGCGTGTCCCGCAGTTAATTTGTTTGACTCAACAAGTGTAATAATTGATTCTGGCAAAAGCAAAAGTCTTAATGTGTTTGCAACAGCAGGTCTACTCTTTCCAATTTTATCAGCAACTTCATCTTGTGTGAGATTGTATTGTTGGATAAGGCTTTTAATCGCCTTTGCAGATTCAATTGGGTTTAAATCTTCTCTTTGCAAGTTTTCAATAATAGCAATTTCGCTAATTTCTTGTTCTGTATAATCTTTAATAATACAAGGAATTGTTTTTAAACCAGCAAGTCTTGAAGCCCTCCATCTACGTTCACCAGCAATAATAATATATCTTCCATTATCCTCACGGACAATAATAGGTTGAATAACACCATAGTTTTTAATAGAACTAGATAGTTCAGCAAGTGCCTCTTCATCAAAAATTTTACGTGGCTGGTCTGGGTTTCTATCAATTAAACCAATTTCAATCTCTTTAGGCTCATTTACAACAACTTGTTCAACTTTAACTTCAACTTCTTTCTTTACTTCACTTGATTCGTCTTCAAATTCACCAAATAACGAATCAAGCCCTCTTCCAAGTCCTCTTTTCATACAACTCTCCTTATCCTAATTTAACATATTTAACTTTATTTCTATCAAAATACTCTTCGGTTAACGCTTTATAAGCCTTTGAACCCAAACAACTCTTATCATAAACATAAATTGGTTCACCATAACTTGGAGATTCTGCAAGCCTTACATTTCTTGGAATCGTGGTTTTAAACACAGTATCAGCAAAAAATTTATTAATTTCTTCAGCAACTTGCTTTCCTAAATTATTTCTTGCAGTGCACATTGTTAAAACAACACCATCAATTGCAATTTCGGCATTTAATTTCTTTTTAACAAGTCTAATAGTGTTCATCAACTGACTCAAACCTTCAAGAGCAAAAAATTCGCATTGAATAGGAATAATAACAGCATCTGAAGCAGTAAAAGAGTTAATTGTAATTAACCCCAAAGATGGCGGACAATCAATTGTTATATAATCATAACTATCTTTTACTTTATCTAATATCTTTTTAATCACAAATTCTCTAGAATTCATATAAACAAGTTCAACTTCAACACCAGCAAGATGAATATTTGATGGAATTATCGATAAGTTTTTTATTTTTGTTTCATAAATAGCATCTTCAATGTTTTTTTCTTCAGCCATAACTTGGTAAATTGAATTAAATTTACCATCTTTAGAGAAACCTAAATTTGTTGTGGCGTTTCCTTGAGGGTCAAGGTCTATCAAAAGAACCTTTTTTCCCATTAAAGCCATAAAAGTAGCCATATTAACGCAAGTGGTGGTCTTTCCTACACCACCTTTTTGATTAGCAAATGAAATAATTCTACTCATAATTTCCCCTATTATATTATTGCAACTATAATTATAATATATTTTTATTAAAAAGCCAACAAATCTAAAACAAAAAATTAACATAGTTCATATAATAAAATATGTTTTCATTTGCCCTGCTCATACTCTGCCTAAATATTGACGCCCTTTCATACGGGATTTCTTATGGTGTAAAAAAAATTAAACTAAAATTTTTATATATTTTAAGCATATCAATTCTTTCTACAATAATTTTTCTAATACCACTTTCCTTTTCTAAATATATATATCAATATTTTAATGAACGAACTTGTGAAACAATAAACGGCATTATCTTAATTGTTCTAGGCATCACATTTTTGCTCCCCAAAAAAGACAAAACAAAAACACCCCTTCAAGAAACCTTCACCTTAAAAAAGTTCCTTCTGGAGTGTTTTGCCATTTCTGCAGATGCTTTTTTCTCCGCACTACTTAGTGGATTTTCTGAAAATTTTTTTGCATTTTGCATTATTTTTTATTTTTTTACTAATTTTATTGCTATTTTTTGCGGAAATTACTTTTTTAGAAAACTCGGTTCAAAAACCAAATTTAACTTATCATTTTTAAGTGGTTTTATTTTTATTTTACTTGGATTTTTTAAGATAATGAGTTTTTAATGTTTTTTCATACAAATCTTTCAAAATCTCACAAGTCCCTTCCCATGTGATATACAAGTCTAAATTGGCGTTTTTGCCAACTTTTTTAACAAAATCTACATTTTTGATTAGACTATCAAGCCTTTTTACAAAGGCTTTTTTGTCATATTTTTCAATAAAACCATTGTGGTCATCTTTCATATTTGAAGACACGCCTGTGTTTTCAATACAAAGTGTTGGAACATCATAACAAGCACATTCAATCTTAACAATTCCATCTGTATCATAAACTGACGGAAAGAATAAAAGTGTTGAGTTTTTAATAATAACCGCTTTTTCATCAACATCGTCAATCTTGCCTGTAAATTTTATATGGTTTTCCATACCACTTTCTCTAACAATTTTTTGCATCTTTGATTGTTCTGGTCCATATCCCAAAAAGATAAAGTTAAAGTCTTTATTTATCTTAAACAATTCTTTTAAACAATCTAAAATAAAATAAACATTTTTAACTTCAACAAATCTTCCAATAAAAATAATATTAAATTTGTTTTTATCAATTCCGTGTCTTTTTAAAATTTTATTTTCATAATCGGCATCAAATTCTTTTCTGACAAGATTGGTCGCATTAGGAACAATTTCAACGTGTTTTTTTAAACCATATTCTTTCATAATATTTCTTGCAAAACTATTCATAGTTACTGCAACTGTTGACCTTTGATAAACAAACATCAAAATTTTAGTAAGCCACTGTGAAATTGTTTCATTTTTAACAGCATTATAAAAATTTTGTTTAAATTGACTATGGAATGTTGCAAGACATGGTATTTTTCTTTTTTTAGCAAGCATTACACCAAAGTTACCCATATTAAATGGAGATTGAACGTGAACAATATCAATTTTTAATAATGATATATATTTTTGGAACACTGGGTCAAATTGAGGAAAACCTAAATCATATCCCTGTTTTTTTACAAACATTGAGTCTGATTGAAGAAGAAAATATTTATCTGTTTTATAACAAGTTTGTCTGTGTTTTGGAGCACATATAACAACGTTATAATATTTTTGCATTTGTGTTGCATAGTTTTCAAGCACGGACACAACACCATCAATAACAGGCAAAAACGAATCAATAAAATATGCAACGGTTTTTTTGCCATTTGTGTTAAACTTGTCAATTGTTAAATAAATTTCTTTTTCTTCCAAATCATCTAAAAGCAATTGGTCATTTGCTTTTCTAATTCTTTTTGAGTTTCCCTTTTCAACCTTTTTTGCTTTTCTATTAATTTCCTCTCGTGCAAGCACAATGTTTTTAGCAACTTTGTCGTTTGAGAGTTGTTTTTCCAAGATTTTTTCTTGGTTTTTTCTTATATTTTCATTAATTTTAATTTCGTCTTTAATTGCTTTTTTGTTAACTTTAACAGTGTTTTTATCTCTTAAAGACTCATATAAATCGGCATTAAATGAAAAATTAAAATCATTGTTTTGCAAAAATGTAAAAAGGTCCAACCCCTTGTCAAAATCTTTATTTTTCATGGAAACTTCTCGCTCCTTTTTGTTTGACTGAAACTGTTATTTATTCTATAATTATTTTGTTATACTATGTATAATTATACATAAATTACAAAAATTATCAATGGTTTGGGTTAACAATGAAAAATAAAAAGAAAAAAGAATTTTCATATTTTGGTTATTTAAAAAACTATAAATTACAGGCCTTTTTTGGACCTTTTTTCAAATGCCTTGAAACCTTAACTGAACTATTTATTCCATTTATCATGGCAAATATTATTGATGTTGGCATTAAAAATAACGACACAAGATACATTATTGTTAATGGTGTTGTTATTCTTGTTTTAAATATACTCGGAATTATATTTGCTATTCTTGGTCAAAAATGTGCTGCAATTGCATCAATGGGTGTTGGCAAAGATATCAGAAATGATATATTTGAACACATCAACGAACTTTCACACGCGGAACTAGACAAGTTTACAACAACAACTCTTTTAAACCGTTCTGTTAATGACGTTAGAAATATTCAAAACGGCATTGGCGCAACACTTCGTGTGGTTATGAGAGCACCTTGTCTTATTATTGGTTCTTTGATTTTATCATTATTTATTAATTTGAAATTAAGTTTAATTTTTGTTGTAATTATTCCTATTTTAATTTTAGTTGTTTGGTGGATAATGAAAAAGTTAAAACCTTTGCTTTTAGAAATCAAACACAAACTAGACAAAACAACCGACATCACTCGTGAAAACCTTACAGGGGTTAGGGTTGTTAGAGCATTTAACAAACAGGCTCATGAAACTGAAAAATTTAGAAATTCAAATTATAATTTAATTAACTCACAAATCAAACATGGTGTTTGGAACAGTTTGCTAACACCGCTTATTTCAATTATAGTAAACTTTGCAATTATCGTTCTATTTTATTTTGGCGGGGTAGAGGTTAATGTTGGTGGCTTAACTCAAGGTAAACTTATTGCTTTCATTGATTACTTCAGCATCATATCAACATCTATTGTTGTTGTTGCAAACCTTATCACAATTGTAACAAGAATGAATGCTTCAAGTGACAGAATTAACGAACTCTTTGCTGTTAAAAATTCAATCAAAGACCCTTCAAACCCAACAAAAATTGATTTTGACGATGTTAACCTTGGAAAAGTTGAATTTAAAGATGTTAACTTTTCATACTCAAATGTAAAAAATGCTGTATCCGGCCTTTCAATTGTCGCAAATCCTGGTGAAATTATTGGTATCATTGGGGGAACGGGCAGTGGAAAAAGTTCAATAGTTAACCTTATACCAAGGTTTTATGATGTTTCTTCTGGTGAAGTTTTGATTAACGACATCAATATAAAGAAATATCGTGTTGAAGACCTTCGAAATATTATTGGTCTTGTTCCACAAAACCCAACATTGTTTGAAGGAACAATCAGGTCTAATATGTGCTGGCGCAAACCAGATGCTTCTGATGAGGAAATTATCAAAGCATTAAAAGTTGCTCAAGCCTATGACTTTGTTAAAGATTATCCAGACTTTTTAGAACACAAAGTTAATCGTGGGGGAACAAACTTTTCAGGTGGTCAACGTCAAAGACTCACCATTGCAAGAGCGCTTGTTGGAAACCCTCATATCATTATTTTGGATGACGCTTCAAGTGCACTCGACTTTGCAACTGACGCTAAACTCAGAAAGGCAATCAGAACATCACTTGAGGACGCAACCACATTTATTGTAACTCAACGAACAAACTCAATTAGAGATGCAAACAAAATTATTGTTATAAACAATGGTAACATTGTTGACATCGGCAATCACGCCGAACTTCTTGAAAGGTGTTCACTTTATCAAGAAATTCACTATTCACAAAATAAAAAGGAGACAAAATAATGAATGATTATAAAAGATTGTCTTCTAGTGATATGCGTGACAATCAAACAAAAAAAGCAAAACAAAAATATCAAAACAAAAAAGGCGCAATAAACATTTTAAAAAAGGTGTTTTATTATTCAAGAGAATATAGATGGTATTTCTATATCGCTATATTAATGGATATCATAAACACCATAAGCGCAACATTAATGCCTATTTATATAGGCTTTAGCATTGACTGCATTATAGGCAAGGGAAATGTTAACTTTAATGCTCTTTATAAAAACATTTTAATCCTTGTTGTTCTTGTTGTTGTTTCAGGCTTAACCAAATTTTTGCAACAAGTGTGTCTGGCAAAATTTAACTATAAAGGAACTTTTAGAATAAGAGACCTTTTGTTTAAAAAATTCCAAAACGTTCCAATTAGTTTTATTGACACATCTTCTCATGGTGACCTTATTTCAAGAATGATTAATGATATAGACATCATGACAGACGGCTTCCTTGAAAGTTTTGCAGCCGCTCTTTCAGGCTTAACTTCAATTATCGGAACCTTGATAGCAATGCTTATGCTTGACATTAGACTTTCATTAATCATTATTCTTTTAACACCGGTAAGTTTAATTTTAACTTATATTATTGTTAAAAAATCAAAGAAATATGTTAAAAAAGAAGTTGACCTTCAGGGTGACATCTCTGGTTATTTAGAAGAGTACATCGGTGGGGAAAGAATTGTAAAAGCATTTAATCACGAAGATAAATCAATTGAAAACTTCAAAAAGATAAATTCAAACTTTAACAAAACATCAACAAAATCTGTGTTTTATAGCACATTAACAAACCCAACCACAAGATTTATAAATGGTCTTGTTTATGGTTCCGTTGGTTTATTTGGTTGCGTTTTTGCATTAAAAGGAACCATGCTTGTGGGAACAATCACTGCATTTTTAACTTACGCAAACAAATTTGGTGAACCATTTTCTACCATAAGCGAACAAATTTCAGATATTCAACAAGCATTTGCTGCAGCAAACCGTGTGTTTAATATTTTAGAAGAAAAAGACGAACCTAGTGACGAAATGCAACCAGACCTTTTAAACTGCACCGGTGAAGTTGAAATTAAAAACGTAAACTTCTCATACGTTCCAAAAACAACATTAATTCAAAACCTAAACCTTTCTGTAAAGCAAGGTCAAAAAGTTGCGTTTGTTGGTCCAACAGGTTGTGGAAAATCAACAATTATTAATCTTTTAATGAGATTCTATGATGTAAATTCAGGTTATATCACAGTTAGTGACACACCTATAAAAGAAGTTTCACGAAGCAGTTTAAGAGCGAAATATGGAATGGTTCTTCAAGACACCTGGCTATTTAACTCAACTATTCGTGAAAACATTGCTTACGGAAACCCAAATGCTCCACTTGAAGATATTATTGAAGCAGCAAAGTTGGCGGGCATCCATGAATATATTGAAAAACTCCCAAAGAAGTATGACACAGAAATTATAGAAGGTGGAAGCAACCTTTCTCAAGGTGAAAAACAACTTATTTGTATTGCAAGAGTCATGTTGTTAAAGCCACCAATGCTTATTTTAGACGAAGCAACCAGCAATATTGACACAAGAACAGAAAAAAGTGTTCAAGAGGCTTTTGATAAAATGATGCAGGGAAGAACAAGTTTTGTTGTAGCCCACAGACTTTCAACAATAACATCTGCAGATATTATTTTGGTTATGAACAAAGGTCAAATTATTGAACAAGGCACACACGCTGAACTTTTGAAAAAGAAAGGCTTTTATGCAAACCTTTATAACAGCCAATTTGAATCTTCAAAAGCATAAATTTTAAACCAAACTTTAACAAGGTTTGGTTTTTTATTTTTTATAAAATTAAATAAAAAACGCAAACATTTTATTTTTAAGCATAAAAATTGATTAATTTTTAATATTTTTTTAAATTATTGCGTTTTTATCTATTTTACATCCAAATTACTTCACGCATCAAAAATAAACAATTTTATATAATGGGCCCTTTTATTGTTTATATTTTTATTGTATCACACAAAAAACAAATCATATCTTTAGTGTGT
>JAZNYK010000012.1:0-59064 GCA_045594425.1 Clostridia bacterium | reverse complement strand
AGCATAAAAAAGAGCAATTCGGTTGCACCAAATTGCCCTTTTATTGTTGTTATATTACCTTTTATTCAAGAACTGCCTTGATTCTTCTTACACCTGCTGATGAACTTTGTTCCTTTGCAATGCGGAATTTTCCAAGGTCTTTTGTGTTTTCTGCGTGAGGTCCGCCACAGATTTCCTTGCTTGCGCCGATGGTGTAAACCTTGACAACTTCACCATATCTGTCGCCGAAGACACCCACTGCGCCTGCCTTTCTTGCTTCTTCAACTGTCATTTCTTCACACACAACAGGAGTTGCCTTTGCAATTTCTCCATTGACAACATCTTCAATTGCCTTGATTTCTTCAGGTGTCAAGGGGCGTGAGAAGTTAAAGTCAAAACGAAGTCTTTCAGGTGTGATGTTAGAACCTTTTTGTTCAACTCCAGTTCCGAACATTTTTCTTAAACCAGCAAGCATGATATGTGTTGCTGTGTGAAGTTTTGCATTTTCATAAGATGAATCAGCAAGACCACCCTTAAATGTTCCAGCAGAAGCACTTCTTGAAAGTTCTTGGTGCTTTTTGTTTGCTTCTTCGAAACCAATAATATCAACTTCATATCCACGTTCTACAGCAAGTTCTTTTGTAAGTTCAATTGGGAATCCAAAAGTATCAAACAATCTGAATGCTGCTTTTCCGCTAATAATGTTTTCAACAACTTCGCCTTCTTTTGCAAATTGTTTATGTCTTTCAATGCCTGCAATAACTTTTTCAAATTCTTTATAGCCTTGGTCTATGGCTTTTGCAAATTTTTCAACTTCTGCAGTAAGGTCTGCTTTGATAGATTCTCTATTTTTAACTAAAATGTCATAGTCGTATGCATAATAATCAACATAAAGGTCAACAACATCATTAAACACTTTTGTGTTAAGACCAATTTTTCTAGCGTGGTTAACTGAACGGCGAATAAATCTACGAAGAATGTATCCTTGACCAACGTTAGATGGTTTAACGGCTTTTTCATCACCCAAAACAAACACTGAACTTCTTAAGTGGTCAGCAAGAATTCTGTAAGACTTAACTGTTTCATCAGAGTTTTTGATTTCTGCTTTACTGTCCATGAAATCAATAACTTCTTTAAAGATACCAACATCATAACTGCTTTTAACACCATTAAGAACACAGATTGTTCTTTCAACGCCCATACCAGTATCAATGTTTGGGTTTTCTAATAATTTTGCTTTGTCGCCAACATTGTCAATTCTATATTGCATGAAAACGTCATTCCAGATTTCATTATACTTTCCGCAATGACATCCAGGACGGCATTCTGGAGAACATTTCTCTTTTCCAGAATCATAATACATTTCAGTGTCTGGTCCACATGGTCCAACACCACTTCCAAGACCCCACCAGTTGTCTTCTTTTGGGTTGTAGAAAATATGGTCTTTGCTGATGCCACATTCTTCCCATGTTTTTGCAGCAAGGTCATCTCTTGGAGCAGTTTCATCACCTTCAAAAACAGTAACAGAAAGTTTGTTTGGGTCAATTCCAAGATAATCCTTGCTGGTTAAAAATTCATAAGAAAGTTTAATCATTTCATCTTTTGGGCAAGCACCAAGATACCAGTTTCCAAGCATTTCAAAGAATGTGTTATGGTTGTAGTCACCAACATCGTCAATGTCACCAGTTCTAATACATCTTTGTGTATTAAAAAGTCTGTTTCCTTGAGGGTGTTTTTCACCTAAAAGATAAGGAACAAGCGGATGCATTCCCGCTGTTGTAAACAAAACAGTTGGGTCGTTTTCAGGAATAACTGAACTATTTTGAATTTGAACGAATCCATGTTTTGAGAAAAAATCTTTCCAAAGTTGTTTTAATTGTTTGTCTGTAATCATAATATCCTCGTTTTTGTTATAATAATACATTTTGTATTATATAACACTGCTTTGTAAAAATCAATAAAATGTCGATTTTTATTGCATATTTTCAAATTTTAGGCACTAAAAAACACCTCGATTTCGAGGTGTTTTAGTCTTAATTAAACATTAAGAAGTCTGCAGATGCTCTTTCTTGTAATCATGAACACAAGGTCAAGAACCCAAATGAGCCAACCGCCGAAGATACGGATGATACCTGCAACAATTTTACCTTCTTTAAATCTTGTTACAACGCCCAAAAGCCATGCAGTGAATGGAATGATTGCAAGAATCAAACTTACAATATAACCCAAACCAAAGTAATCTGATGTTCTTTTTGCCATATTTGCCTCCATAAATTTTTATTTGATACTATGATTATAACAGCAAAGTGTTACAAAATCAACAAATAATAACCAAAAATAGGCAAAGACTTTTAAAAAAAATTTTAATGTTTAATTAAAAATATTATTCTAAACAAAAACTATAATGAATAACATTTATTAAAAGGAGATAAAAAATGAAAGGTATTGTAAAAGCATTCGATAATTTACCATGGATAGCAAAACTACTTTTATGCTTGCCTGTTTTAAACATTGCATGGGCAATCTACAGAATTTGTAAAGGAGCCGACACAAACAATGTGTTAATGCTAATCGTTGGAATTTTTTGGGTGATTTTTGGTTCGACAGTATTTTGGATTGTTGACCTTGTCTGCACCATTGTTTGGAAAAGACCAACTGTTCTTGCTTAAATAAAAAGGATATGGATTGTTCCATATCTTTTTTTTAGCAAAGTCTGTTTAATATGTTCTTTTCATTATCAAGAAACAAAAAGTTAAATGGAATGTCGAGTGGAGTGAATCCCCCATTTATTTTACGCTTTTTTAGATTGATGACGGCTTTTGCATAGCATAACATAATTTTTGCTGTAAAGTTTGGGTTTGACTGCATTTGAACTTTAAATTCAAAACGACTTTTAAATTCAGTTCCAAAACTGCAAATAATTTCACCTTTATGGTAAAGTTTTTTCTTTAATTTTAAAAGTTGTTCTGCGTTAACAAATGCAACTGTTGTTGGCTGATTTTTAAAGTAATTTGGAATATTTTTTATATTTTTTTCGATTGCAGATTTGTTTGTGTCATGTGAAACAATAAAGCATTCTCTAAAGTGTAATGGCACATCATTTGAAAGAATTCCTTTTTTTGCAAGTGCAATTGCTTGCTTGTTTGGAACAGTAAACTGAACGCCGTCATCAACACCATTAACTCGTCTGATTGCATCACTGTGCCCCATGCTTATTCCTTTGCCCCAAAAAGTTATTGGTGTTTCACCTGAAACAGCATACATAAGTGCTCTTATATTGCTAAAAATTCCAGGGTCCCATCCGCAAGAAATAATAGATATATGATTGGTTTTAGTCGCAATTTTATTAAGTGTTTCTTGAAGTTGTTTTATTTTGGAATGAGTGTCAAAAGAGTTTATTGTGTTAAAATGTTTTGTTATTTCGGGTGCTTGCGATTCAATGTCTGAAAGTGACCCTCCGCATAAAAACATAATATCTATTTTGTGTTTATAAAGTATATGGTTTTCATAAGGTTCAACAAGACTATTAAAGTTTGAAGACACCACTCTTCTTGAAAATATTGCAACAAGATTAAAGTTTTTATTTTTTAAAATTTCTTTTTCGATTGCACGTCCAAGATTTCCATAACCAACAATACCAACATTAATTTTCATATTTTTGTTTAATTTCCTTTAGTTTAGTTTTTATTTCTTGTGATGGCGTGCATAATGGAAGCCTTGGTTCCCCCACATCAAATCCTAATAGGTTTAAATAAAATTTTACACATATTGGGTTAATATCAAAAAATAGAGCCTTGTTAATTTCAAATAAATCGCTTTGCAGTTTGCAAGCATTAAAATAATCATATCCCAAAGCGTAGTCACACATAAGTGTAACTTTTTCTGGATATGCATTTGCCGTCACCGAAATAACGCCGCTAGCACCCAATGTTAACATGGATAGCGTCAATTGGTCATCACCAGAATAAACAGCAAAATTTGACGGCTTTTTTCGACAAATTTCTGCAATTTGATTTAAGTTTCCACTGGCTTCTTTTATGGCAACAATATTTTTTATTTTAGATAATTTCAATGTTGTTTCTGTATTAATATTAACGCCAGTTCTTGCTGGAACATTATAAAGTATGATTGGAAGTGATGTTGACTTTGCAATTAGTTTATAGTGTTTAAAAAGTCCTGTTTGATTGCATTTGTTATAATAAGGTGTAACGATAAGCACTGCATCTGCTCCAAGACTTTCTGCTTGTTTAGTTAGCATAATTGCTTTGTTTGTTGAATTTGCCCCTGTTCCAACAATTACGGGAACTCTCTTTGCTATTAGAGATACACAAAACTTTATGATTTTTTCTCGTTCTTCAAACGTAATGCAAGAACTTTCGCCAGTTGTTCCTAGTATCACAATTGCTTTTGTTCCGTTTGCAATTTGATATTCAATCAGATTTTTAAGTGAAAAGAAATTAACTTTTCCGTGCTTGTCAAATGGTGTGATAAGTGCAACGGCACTTCCTTTAAAAATCATATAACCCCCTATGCTATAGGTTATGCCTGAATGTAAAATTCGTGCAAAATAAAAACACACCTTTTGGTGTGCTTTTAATATTTTTTATCAACACGTTCTTGTTCAAGATTCATGATTGCGGGGTTTGTTCTAACAGGAAGTCCATAGTGTTCATAAACTTCAGGAACACTCATTGTTGTTAATGAATCAAAGTCTATATCAAGTTTTTTGCAAAGGTCTTTGATTTTTTGTGTTGCATCTGCTTCAAACTCAACGTAGGTTGGAATCATTGGCCAAAAATCAATATCAATTTCAACATCATCCAAAATATATCTAATTCTGCGGTTGGTTTGACTGCCTCTTGCAAAGTATCCAAGTTTATTTAATATTTCATTAGTTGTATCAAAGTCTGAAACAACAATTTCGGTTTCTTTTGTTCCTTCAATAGATTTGTCCACAATTTCTTTTATCGTAAGCGTTGTTTCTACACCATTTGTGCGAAGTCTCATCCACTTGCCGTCATCAGCAGGTTTCAGGTCATAAACATTTCTGCTCATAAACCAGTCGCCAATAAATGTTGCATTGTGTGATTTTAGAGTTTCAATAAACTCTTCTTCATTGATATCCAAAAGTCTTGCTTCAATTTCAGTTTTCATTAACTTTTCTCCTTTGATTGATATTTTTTTAACATGGCTTCCATAGCGTCCAAAACTTCAAAAGAACCTTTTGTCATTTCTGGGTTTTGTGCACTGCTGTCTGCTCTGCCAATCATTAATAAATATTTCATTAAAAGTGTGCCGTCACCAACAGTGTTAAGGTCTTGAATTTCACTTTCAAACACTTCATCATTTAAAACTTTTCTAAAAGGACTGTTAGAAGGCTTTAATCTAATAAACATAAATATATCATGATTCAAAACCAGTTTTTCTATGGTTTTTGCGTCTTTTCCTGAATATCTAAAATCATTAAGCACTCTAGCGGTTATTTCAGCACTTTTTTTGTTGTGGTCAAAAAAACTATCAACATCCCTGCCATAGTTTTGAGCATATCTTCTAATATGGCAAGCAGGTTTTCCTATATCATGCAGAAACATAACAAGTGCAAGCATTTTTCTGACTTTTTGTGGTTGGTTTTTCGATAAAATGTTTATGTTTTGAACTGAATGCAAAATGTGGTTTAAACAGTCATAAATATGCCAAGGATTATCTTGTTGTTGCTTTTCACAATCACCAATTTCTGGCAAAACGGAAAGCATCCAGCGTTTGAAATCTTCATCGGAATAAAGGTTATTAAAATCTGCAACAAATTGCTCTGACGTTAAAATATCTTCGAATCTTTTTAATTGGTTCATATATTCCCCTTAAAACCAAACTTCTCTTTTTATATTATGGCAAAATTTGTTTTTAATATCAAATAATTTTGCAACAAAAAAACACTCTTTCGAGTGTTTTTATTTTGAAGCGTTTTGTTTTTTGATTTCTTCCAAAATGTTAGCAAGCAATTCTTCTTGTGTAGGTTTTGCTGGCTCTGGTTCTGTTTTTTTGCTTTCACGAAGTTCTTCTGTTGCTTTCAAAACCTCTTTTGTGTTTTTCATGTCAACGCCTTGTGCTTTAAGTTCTTTTCTTTCTGCTCTTGTTGGCCATTTCTTTGTTTGTCCATCAATAAAGTTTCTTGTGTTAGAAACAACTTTGATGATTGTGAAAAGAACAAATGCAATCAAGAAGAAATTAATGATTGCTGTGATAAATGCACCCCAGTCGATATAGATACTTTTTGTGAGGTCAATTGCACCATCTGCTGTGTATGCTCTTTTGAGGAATGTGTAAGCAGATTCTAAA
The DNA here is from genome assembly GCA_045594425.1 of Clostridia bacterium. GTDB lineage: Bacteria > Bacillota > Clostridia > Christensenellales > UBA1242 > RGIG1681. The sequence continues at coordinate 52,749 of JAZNYK010000012.1, read as the reverse complement.
CCATTGCCTCCTTGTGCCAAAAGTGCATTGATTAAAGGCATTAAAATTTTGTTTGTAAGTGCTGTGATGATGCTTGAAAAAGCACTACCAACAATAACACCGACAGCCATATCAATCACATTGCCACGAGTGATGAATTTTTTAAAATCTTGAAAAAACTTTTTCATATGTGCTCCTTATAAAATATTTTACTAAAAATATAATAAAACAAAATTGTTCGTTAATCAAGAGAATTGTAAAAATAAGAATAAAAATCACTTTATAAATTAAAATTTTATTTATAAAAATTAAAAAATAACTTTACAAATATATAAATATGTTTATAATTAATCGTGTTTATAAATATGCCGATGTGGCGAAATAGGCAGACGCAAGGGACTTAAAATCCCTCGGGGCGAAATCTCCGTACCGGTTCAAGTCCGGTCATCGGCACCAAAGAGATAGTGGTTTCACTATCTTTTTTTACAGCAAAAAATAACTATTATCTATTATCGCAAAAAAGCACACCAACGATTGTTAGTGTGCTTTTTGTTTTATGGAGGCGACAATCAGAATACTCGCAATATATCTTCCAAAATAAACAACAATATGTGGCATGAATTTATTATAAGTATATAAATATGAAAAGTGGGCTCGTTGGCTAATGCCGAACGAACTTGCTCGTTAAAGAGAAAATCACACAGATAGATTTTGATAATGCTTAGGATTGCTTTAATTGTTTTTAACTCGACAGTTCGTTCTTTACAGGTTGCCAAAACAAAAAGCACCTCTTTTGAGATGCTTTCTTGTTTTATGGAGGCGACAATCAGAATCGAACTGATGATAAGGGTGTTGCAGACCCGTGCCTTACCTCTTGGCTATGTCGCCATAAATTGGTAAAGTAAACGGCAAGTTGTTCACTTGCCGCTCACTTTAATATGGAGCGGGAAACGAGATTCGAACTCGCGGCATCTGCCTTGGCAAGGCAGCGCTCTACCACTGAGCCATTCCCGCATAAAATAAAATGCTCGTCACCGCACCGCTGAACAGTGCAGTGCGAGCAATACTGGTGGGGACTATAGGGCTCGAACCTATGACCGCCTGCTTGTAAGGCAGATGCTCTCCCAGCTGAGCTAAACCCCCATTACCGTTCCGAAGAACAATAGTAATATACCAAATATTTTATATAAATGCAAGTGTTTTTTTAAAAAATTTCAAATTTTTTTATTTTTTTAATTTAATACGATTTTAGTCATAGAGTCAGAGGTTTTTGCAGACTCCCCCAATTCCAATATTTTCTGATATAACGCAAGGTTTGGTTTGATTTGTTCAAGAATTTGACTGGCAACTGAGAAGGCGTGCATTGAAAAGTTTGAAAGAACCCCACTATCAGTTCCGTGTTGATTTGTGCCAATAATGCTTCCAGCACCTCTAGTTTTTAAATCAAAGTCTGCTATTTCAAATCCATTAGAATTATTTCTAAAGAAATTGATTCTTTGGTAAGATTTTTCATTAAGCCCGTCTGCAAGACAAAAACAATGTGCCTCACTTCCATCTCTACCAATTCTGCCACGCAATTGATGAAGCGTTGCAAGTCCAAAACGTTCGGGTGTTGCAATAACCATAAGGTCACTATCAGGAATATCAACGCCAACTTCAACTATGGTTGTAGACACAAGCAATTTAATTTTGCCCTGTCTGAACTTTTCTATAACCTTATTTTGATTTTCTTTTGAAAGTTTTCCATGAATAAGTCCAACATCATCTTTGTTAAAAATTGTGCACAAATATTCATACATATTTTTTGCCGAAAACTTTAAAACGCTGTCACTTTCATTTTCTTCATCAATTTTTGAGCAAACAACATAACATTTTGAGTTTTCGCTTATTTTATTTTTTATATAGTTCCACATATCATATTGTTTTGATTGTATAACAATGTTTGTTGTGATGTTGTTTTGTTTTGGACGTGAGTTTATTGTTGAAATGTCCAAATTGCCATAGATTACCAAACTCAATGTTCTTGGAATTGGAGTTGCGCTCATAACTAAAATATCAGGGGTTGTTCCCTTTTCTTTAATTTTCGCTCTTTGAGCAACCCCAAATCTATGTTGTTCATCAATAATGGCAAAAGATAAATTATCAAATTCAACTTGGTCAGAAATTAGTGCGTGTGTGCCGATAATAATTTTTGCATTACCAGAAGCAATGTTAGATAGTGCCACTTGACGTTCAATACCTTTTGTTGAACCAGTTAGCAGACAAACATCAAAAGTTTCGTTTTTAAACAGTTTTAAAGCGGTTTGGTAGTGTTGGTTTGCCAAAATTTCGGTTGGAGCAATGATGACGGCTTGATATCCATTTTTTGCAGCAACAAATGCACCAAATAAACCAACAACGGTTTTTCCAGAACCAACATCACCCTGCAAGAGCCTGTTCATAGAAAATTTAGATGAAAAATCTTTTTCAATATCGCCCATTGCCTTTTTTTGGTCAAAAGTGAGTGAAAATGGAAGCAGTTTTTCAAATTCAAACAACAAGTTCATAGTGTTGTTATATTTTTGTTTTTTAATTTCTTTTCCGTTTAATTTATGATATTCATTTATTGCTAAAATTGGAATAAGTTTTTCTATTTCAATTCTATCAATGCTAGATAACACATCATCTTCAGTTTTTGGATTATGAACCAAGTTGTATGCTTCATTTAAACTCGTTAAGTTATATTTATATAATAATTCATGTGGTATAAATGTCGATAAACTCAACATTTGCATTGATTGGTTTATTGTGTCGTGCAATACAGTTTGTCCAATACCAGAAATACTTCTATAAACAGGTAAAAGTCCAAGATTATTAAACTTGTCAGCAAATTTATAAATGTTAACAATAAATGTGTTTTTCTTACTAGGACTATTTTTTCCATATAAATAAAGTTCTGCACCCAAGTAAATTTGTGATTTGACATAGGTTTGATTATACCAAACTGCATTAAAATTGTGCCCTATTTCGTCCATCATTTTGCAGGTTACAAACGATAAACTTGTTCTAATTTTAACAAGTTTTGGAGATTCAACAGCAGTTGCTTTTATAAGCCTTATATTGCCGTCATCTGCAAAAGGTTCTGTTTTTGAAAAATCGTAATATTTATAAGGAAAATAGTTAATCAAATCTTCACATGAAAAAATGTCATTTTCTTCAAATGACTTTTTTCTTGCTTCGCCAATGCCCTTTAGATTTGTTAATTCCATAAAAAAATTATATCAAACGCAAAAATTTTACACAACAAAAAAGGAATGATTAAATCATTCCTTAAAAATTATTCAAGAGAAATCAAGTAATAATAAAGTGGTTGACCACCTTCGTGGATATCGATTTCAATATCTGGATATTTTTCTTTGAGCGTGTCAACAAGTGCACCCGCATCAACTGGAGAAACATCGCTTCCGTAGAAGAGTGAAATTGTTGAAACATCTTCAGTCATAAGTTTTTCAATTGTATCTTCGGTTGTTTGGTTAACATTTGTGCCTTTAGCAACAATTTTCTTTTCACCCAAACCAATGATGTCGCCTTCTTTAAGTTTGAAGCCATCAATTGAGGTTGTTTTAACAGCATAAGTAACTGAACCAGAAATAACATTAGAAATTGTTTCTTCAACATTGATTTTGTTTTCTTCAACAGAAAGTTCTGGGTTGATTGCAATTGCTGCAGAAATACCTTGAGGAACAGATGTTGTTGGAAGAACAAAAATGTTTCGTTTAGAAAGGTCATTAGCAAGTTCTGCTGCCAAAATAATATTTTTGTTGTTTGGCAAAATGAACACGTTTTCAGCAAACACGCTGTCAGCGGCTTTAGCAATATCTTCAGCAGATGGGTTCATTGTTTGACCACCTTCAATAACGTAGTCAACGTTCAAATCTCTAAAGATATTTGCAAGGCCTTCACCAGCACAAACTGAAACAACACCAATCTTTTTGAGTGTTTCAGGTTCGCTCTTAACCTTAAGTTCTCTGAATTGTTCAAGCATATTTTCAATTTTTAAGCCATTAAGTTCGCCAAGTTTAAGCGCATGAGTAAGTGCAACGCCTGGTTGGTTTGTGTGAACGTGGATTTTAACAAGGCTTAAGTCACCAATACAAATAACAGAATCGCCAAGAGTCATAAGAGTTTCACGAAGTTTGTCAATGTCTGCCATTGTTGTTTTCTTATAAAGGTTGATAATAAAGAATTCTGTGCAGTATGCAAATTCAATATCGTCAAGTGAGTTATAGTCAACAAGTTCGGTGTTAGTGTTTTTCATGTCACCAAGAGAGCCACCACCAACCCTGTCTGTGTCTGCTTGAAGTTTAAGTTCGCTTTCATCACCAGCAATGATTTTTAAGAAACCATTGAAGATAATAAGAAGACCACGACCACCAGCGTCAACAACACCAGCCTTTTTTAACACTGGAAGAAGTTCTGGAGTCATTGCAAGTGCTTCTTCACCGATGTCAAGAACTTGTTTTAAGAAATCTTGAAGGTCTTCTGCTTTTTTAGCAATTTTGATTGAAGAATCAGCCATTGCTCTAATAACAGTTAAAATTGTTCCCTCTTTTGGTTTTGTAACGGCTTTATATGCAACACTTGCACCTTCAATCAAAGCGTTTGCAAAATCAATTGCTTTAATTTCTTTAAGGTTTGTAAAGTATGTAACAAAACCCTTCAAAATCTGTGACAAGATAACACCAGAGTTTCCTCTAGCACCTTTGAGGGCACCTTTTGAAATTGCGTCACAAATAGTTTCCATATCATTATTTGTGCACATATTAAGTTCTTTCACTGAAGATTTCATTGTGAGAGACATATTTGTTCCGGTGTCACCATCTGGAACTGGGAATACGTTAAGCGAGTTAACATATTCTTTATTTTCTTCAAGGTAGTTAGCACCCGAAATGACCATCTTGCGGAGCAATGCTCCTGTAATTATAACTTTTTCCATTTAAAATTTTCTCCTGAATTGCTCTTTATATAAAACAAAATGTTAAAAGCAGCACAAAAAGGCAAAATGCCGTTTTGCCTAAACTTTAACACCGACAACGTTAATATTGATTGAGTCAACAAGCATACCTGTGAACTGTTCAACGTTATACTTAACTACTCGCCTAACAGATTCAGCAACGGCGTTAATGCTGACACCATACTTAAGGATAATGTCAAGGTCAATATTAATTCTGTCACTAATTGTTGTGATTTTGATACCGCGAGGCTTATAAGTTCTTTTAAAAAGTTCGCGAAGTGAATCAGAAAATTTATTAGTAACAAGGTCAACAACACCATAAACATCAAGTGCTGAATGAGCCACTACTAAAGCAACTGAATCATCTGTAACAGAAATTTTTCCGTAAGAATTGATTGTGGTAACTGACATATTCTTCTCCTTACAATGTTTGCAGACCGCTAAAAAAAGCCAGTTTGTTTGCAAACTTACCATAATAATAAACTATATTTATGAAAAAATCAACACTTTAATTAATTAAAAAAGCCTAAAATTTAAAATTTTTTTGAAATTATTGTATTTTACACTTGCAAAACTGAAAGTTGTATGATATCATATGGAAGGTATAATTATATTCGCCCAAGGAGGAGTAAAAGAATGAGTCGTGTTTGTAGTATTTGTGGCAAAGGCGCTAACGCAGGTAACTCTCGTAGCCATGCTTTGAATATATCTAAAAGAGTTTTTAGACCAAACATCCATAAAACAACCGTTGAAATTGACGGAAAAGTTCAATCTGCATATGTTTGCACAAAATGTATGAAAGGTTCTAAAAAAGACAAATAATAGTTTTAGATGTTTAAGTTCTAGGGCAATCCCCTAGAACTTTTTTATTTGCACAGCACACAAAATCATTGATTATTTTTATGATTTGGGTATAATGAAATTTAGTCGGAGGAATTTTATGCTTGAATTAAAAAATATATGTTTTTCTGTTAAAGAGAAAGGCAAAGTAAAAGAAATTCTTAAAAATATTAATTTAAAGATAGATAATGACAAGTTTTTTGTCATAACAGGTCCAAATGGTTCGGGAAAATCAACCCTTGCGAAAATCATTATGGGCATAAACAAACCAACATCTGGTCAAATTTTATTTGATGGTCAAGACATCACTAACCTTTCAATAACCGAAAGAGCAAAACTTGGAATTAGTTTTGCCTTTCAACAACCTGTTAAATTTAAAGGTATAACCGTTAAACGCATGATAGAACTTGCAACTGGAAGTGAGATTTCTGTTGGTGAAGCCTGCAAATATCTTTCAGATGTTGGGCTTTGTGCAAGAGATTATATTGACCGTGAAATTGATGGTTCCCTTTCAGGTGGTGAACTTAAGCGTATTGAAATTGCAACCATTGTTGCAAGAAACAGCAAACTAACCATTTTTGACGAACCTGAAGCAGGTATTGACCTTTGGAGTTTCAATAGTTTGATAAAAACCTTCAAAAATCTAAAAAACAGATACAAATGTGGATTTATTATAATTTCACATCAAGAACGTATTTTGGATATTGCAGACCAAGTTATCATATTATCTGGTGGCGAAGTTAGCAAAATTGGAAACAAACAAGAAGTTTTGTCAGGGCTTGCAGAAGTTTACTCTGCTTGTTCAAAACTTGAGGAGGTGCAATAATGGAACAATTAACCTCAATTGACAAAGACCTTTTGAAAACAATTGCTGATTTGCATGATATTCCAGAAGGTGCATACAATATTCGAAAAGATGGAAAACTTGTTGGCAGAAGTGTTAATGCCAATATAGATATTGTCACAAAAACAGACAAGCCAGGCATTGACATTATAATTAAGCCAGGAACAAAAAATCAAAGTGTGCACATCCCTGTTATTGTTGCAGAAGCAGGTTTGCATGACCTTGTTTACAATGATTTTTATATCGGAAAAGATGCTGATGTAACTATTGTTGCTGGTTGTGGAATTGCTTGTGGAGGTTCTGAAGACGAAGGTCATGATGGTGTTCATACTTTCCACCTTGAACCAAATGCAAAGGTTGTTTATATTGAAAAACATTATGGCACAGGAAAAGGTGTTGGTAAACGTGTATTGAACCCAGTCACCAACATTGAAATGGGCAAAAACTCATACATGAAAATGGAAACCGTTCAAATTGGTGGTGTAACAAGTTCAGTTCGTGACACAAATGCAGTTCTTGATGACGGCGCAAAACTCGAAATAAATGAAAAACTTATGACCGAAAACGAGGATTATGCCGAAACAAACTTCAATGTAGACTTAAATGGAAAAGACTCATCAACCCACGTTGTTTCAAGGGCTGTTGCAAAAAATAAGAGCCATCAAATTTACAAGTCAGTCATAAACGGAAATAACAAATGTTTTGGGCATACAGAATGCGATGCCATCATTATGGACAAAGCAAACATTGTGGCAAAACCAGAACTTACAGCAAAAGTTGTTGATGCATCACTTATTCATGAAGCAGCAATCGGAAAAATTGCTGGTGAACAGATTGTGAAACTTCAAACACTTGGTTTAACGGAGTCTGAAGCAGAAAAAGAAATTATTAACGGATTTTTAAAATAAAAAGGATAGCAAACGCTATCCTTTATTTATTGTTTTTTAATAGTTATATAATTATAATTATTTTTTGTTTTGATTTTTAACAAATAACTTTAAAAATCCTCCAATAACTTTTGGTGCTTTAATGCAAACAATTGTCATAACTAAAACCTCCCTTTCATAGTGCATTATATGAATAGGAAAATTTTTGTGTGTGAATTTATAAAGATTTTATTAAATTGCTAATAGTTCCCTTTCCTTTGAGTTGACGAATTGTTCTTTTCATGTTTTTTGATTCAAATATTGTTGAACCGCTAACAATTATGTTAACTCCAAGTTTGCGTAGAATAGGAGCGTTTTTTGTTGTTACCCCGCCGTCAATTTCAATATAAATCTTTTTATCCATTTCTCTGATTTCAGCAACCTTTTCGGCAGAACCAGGAATAAACTTTTGACCGTATGCTCCAGGTTTAACACTCATAACGGTAACAATGTCAACAAGCCCAGATTCTAAAAGGTCTTTAATTTTAAGTGCTGGAGTTTTTGGATTGATTGCAAGCCCAGCAATAACGTTTTTAGATTTAATAAGTTTAAGGGTTTCCTCAACATTTTTGCACGCTTCATAATGAACCGTGATGATGTCAGCCCCAGCCCTTGCATAGTTTTCTATAACATTTTCAGGGTCTTGAACCATGAGGTGAACATCAAGCATAAGTGGAGTTAGGTCTTTGATTTTATCAACTAATTTGTGGTCAAAAGATTTGTTTTTAACAAACACACCATCCATAACATCAAGGTGAACCATGCTAGCCCCAGCCTTTTCAATATCTATCAATGCTTGTTTTAAAACTTCGTCATTATTATAATCAATTGCAAGAATTGATGGTGAAACTCTAATCAATTTAGTAGCCATTTTTTACTCCTTATCCTTTTTTATTGTAGACCTTCTAAGTTGTCCGCAAGCCCCTGCAATATCACTGCCTAAAGTTCTTCTTGTTGTTGCAGATATTCCAAGTTCTTTTAGTTTTTCCCAAAAAGCAGCGCTTTTTTGTTTTGTTGGTGGCTTTAATGCAGGATTTTCTTCAACTGAATGAGGGGTGGTGTTTATTGGAATCAAGTTAAAATGATATGAAAGCCCTTTGCAAAGTTGTTTGATGCGTTCGGCATCTTCTGGATTTGTGTTCATATCAAGTTCAATATATTCAAAAACAATACGCCTTTTTGTTTTTTCAAAATAATATTTGATAGCAAAAAATAATTCCTTTAATGAATATGCCTTTGCTACATTCATAATTTTTTTGCGGTGTTCATCTGTTGATGCATGAAGTGAAATAGTTAATGTTATTCCAAGGTCTTCATCAGCAAGTTTTTTAATTTTGTCTGCAAGACCGCAAGTTGATAGAGATATATTTCTTTGTGAAAGGTTTAACCCTTCTTTAGCGGAGATGAGTTTAACAAATTTAACAACATTGTCATAGTTGTCAAGAGGTTCACCGCATCCCATAAGAACTATATTTGTGATTTGCCTGTCAGATTTGGTTCCGCCAACGTGTTTGTTAACAGCAAGCACTTGAGCAAGCATTTCACCAGCCGATAAGTTTCTAACAAGACCATCTATCCCTGTTGCGCAAAAAGCACAACCCATTCTGCAACCAACTTGTGTTGAAATGCAAATGGTGTTGCCATATTTATAACTCATCAAAACGGCTTCAACAACATTTCCGTCAGGAAGTGAAAGAAGATATTTTTTTGTTCCGTCTTTACTAACGAGTTCTTTTTCGATGGTGACGGGTGTATCAATAAAATGTTCTTTTAAAGTGTTTTTAAGGTCTTGAGGAATGTTCGACATTTCATCAAACGATGCATAATTTGTCATCCAGTCAAATATTTGACCTGCCCTAAACCTTGGCATTTTATCAATAAGTTGTTCAAGTTCTCTTTTCAATTCATCAAGAGAAAGGTCATGTAAAAGTTTCATTTTTTCCCCTAGTTTAGTTTTAATACAGTTTTAAATTTGTCGTTAGGCTTAATTTTTCTGCCATTCAAAATAACTTTTCCTGAAAGGACTTTTCCTCCAGGAAGTTGAAGTTCAGTGAGTTCAACAGCGGTGTCACCTGTTCTAACAAACAAACCAGTTTTTGGAGTGCTTCTTGGAAGAACAGTGCCTGGCTCAAGTTCTTTTTCTTCATCAGTCAAAATAAAATCAATAACCTTTGCACGATAAATTCTAACAACTTGTTCTTCAAGAACAGTTCGTGCAATAGGATTTGGGTTTGTGCCCAAAATTAAACACTTGATTTCTTTTGCAGATTTTTCCCAGTTGATAAGACAGTCTTCCTTTTTGATTTTTGCGGTGACGGAAATATCTACAACTTCTTGTTTTGTGTATTTTGCAGTGCCTTTTTCAATTTGGTCCATAACTTCAAGCAAAAGGTCAGAACCCAAAAGTGAAAGTCTGCTAGAAAGGTCACCGCAAGTTTCGTTTTCAAAAATAGGAGTTTTTACAACATCAATAATGTCACCAGTATCAAGGCCAATTTCAGTTTTCATGATGGTTACACCAGTTTCTGTTTCGCCTTTAATGATGGCAGTTTGAATTGGTGAAGCCCCTCTAAATTTTGGAAGTATTGAGGCATGAACATTAATTGTTCCATATTTTGGGATATCAAGCACTTCTTGGCTTAAAATTTGACCATAAGCCGCTGTAACCATAATGTCTGGTTCTAATGCTCTAAGGTCAATAACTCCATCTCTTGAAATCTTTGGGAATTGAAATAAAGGAATGCCGCTTTCTAAAGCATATTTTTTTACTTCAGAAAACTCAATTTTATTGCCTCTTTCACTTGGTTTGTCTGGTTGGGTTACAATAGCAACCACTTCATGTTTGGATTTAACTAATGCATCCAAACAATTAACTGCAAATTCTGGTGTGCCTAAAAAGATAACTCTCATAAAATCTCCTATTTATTGTTTTTTGTGTCGCCAGTATTTTTCTTTTCATATTCGCCGTATTCATTGCGGTCTTTAAACATTTTAGATGCCTTGCTTGTATAAAGCAAACCATTCAAATGGTCAAGTTCATGACAAAAACATTTTGCTTCAAAGCCAGTGAACTTTTTGTTTACTTTAGCACCAGTTCTATCTTGATATTCAACCCAAACCTTGTCAGGTCTTTCAACAAGCCCACATTTTCCAGGAACAGACAAGCATCCTTCAATTTTGATTTTGTTAATGCCTTCTTCCCTTAAAAGAACAGGGTTAATACATTCACGATATTCTTTTCCAGCGTGCATAACAAACACACGTTTTAAAACACCCACTTGAACCGCAGAAAGCCCCGCTCCTTCATATTTATACATAGTGTCACGCATATCATCAAGCAACGCAATAAGTCGGTCATCAATTTCAGCAACCGGTTTTGAAACTTTGCTTAAAACTTCATCGCCTTCTGTAACAACTTTTCTAATAGCCATAAAAATCTCCTGTTAACTCAAATTTTGAGGGTTGATTTCAACAAAAACAGAAACATCCGTTTTTTTGATATTATCTGCAATTTCAAAAAGTTTGTCGGTTATTTCGTCTTCGTTATCTGGTTTCATTCGAATCAAAATTTGAAGTCTATATTTATTTTGTATTCTGCCTATTGGTGATTTCATTACACCAAGATAAACAAAATCATTTTGATAAGCAGATTGAACTTTTTTTACCTCTTCATAATACACCCTTGCGGTGTCTTTTGCAAGATTTTCGTCTTCAGAAGTAAATAATATTCTTACAATTTTGGTAAATGGCGGATATAGTGTCATTTGCCTTAAATTGATTTCTTTTTTGTAAAAAGCCGGATAATCATAAAATGAAGCCAATTTATAAACATAGTGTCTTGGAACATAGGTTTGCAAGTATATCTCACCAGACTTATCTGCACGACCTGCCCTGCCTGCCACTTGTGTTATAAGTTCAAAGGTTTGTTCTGTTGCAGAGTATGATGATTGATACAAACTAATATCAGCATCAATAATGCCAACCAGCGTAACACTTGGAAAGTCGTGCCCTTTTGCAATCATTTGTGTTCCAACCAAAATTTTGGTTTTTCCGCTTCTAAAGTCAGACAAAATCTTAAGATGAGAGTCTTTTGTTTTTGTTGTGTCGTTATCCATACGTCCAATAGCAACACCGGGCAACATTTCATTAAGTTCTTGAACAACACGTTGTGTGCCAACAGCACCAGTTGAAAGTTCGGTGTTTTCACATTCAGGACACTGTGTGAAAACTTTATAACGATTTCCACAATAGTGACACTTTAACACGTTTTCGTATTTATGATAAACAAGTGAAACATCACAATCTTTACATTTTGCAACAAAGCCACACTTTTTACACATCAAAAATGATGCAAAACCACGTCTGTTAATAAACAGCATTGCTTGATTACCTTCATTAATGGTTTTAATCAGTGCTTCTTTTAATTGATGTGAAAATATGTTTGTGTTACCGTTTCTTATTTCATTTGACATATCAACAATTTTTAGTGGAGGAAGTTCTCTTTTGTTAATACGTTCCTTCATTTCTAAAAGTTGATAATTTTGAACCATTGCATTGTGATAAGACACCAAACTTGGAGTGGCACTGCCAAGAACCAAAGAGGCTCCGCAAATTCTTGCGCGTTCTTTTGCAACCTCAATAGTGTTATATCTAGGATTGCTGTCGCTGTTATATGAGTTATCATGTTCCTCATCAATAACAATAAGCCCAATGTTTTTTAGTGGTGCAAAAATAGCAGACCTTGCACCAATAACAATTTGTGCTTCTCCAAGAAGAATTCTTTGCCATTCGTCAAAACGTTCACCAGCAGAAAGTCCAGAGTGCAAAATAGCCACATTTCCGCCAAATCTGGCTCTAAAATTCATTAGAACTTGAGGAGTTAAAGATATTTCAGGAACTAACATAATGCCAGTTTTGTTTTGTTCCAATATTTTTTGCATACAATGCATATAAACTTCAGTTTTTCCGCTTCCGGTAACACCATGAAGCAAAAAGATATTGTTTTCTGTGGTTATTCTGTCAACAACGCCTTGTTGAGTTTGTGTTAATGTGACATTATTTGTGTAGTCACTAGAAACCTCTTTATAAGGTTTTCTTCTAACAATAACTTCAGTGGTTTTAACAATTCCGTCACTAATTAATTTTTTGAGTGATGACGGGTTGTATTTTTTGTTTAAATCAGTTTGGGAAAGAGTTCCCTTTTCTAATAATTCGGTTATTAAGCCAATTATTGCAACGGCATTTTTTCTAGTTTTAGAAAGATATACTTTAGCAGTTTCTTCGTCTTCAATAAAACAGTTTGTTTTTACAAGTTCTTTAACTTTGTTTCCACGCATTTCGCTTGGCAAAAACAATCTTAAAGCATCACACATTCCAGTGTGAAACTTTTTCTTCATAAAACCAGCCAATTTTAGTTGGTCTTGATTAATAACTGGAAATGGGTCAATTGCAGAAATAACGGTTTTTAGTTTACCTTCATCAAGGTCTGAATGGTCAGCAATATCAATAAGATATCCTTCTTTAACAACCTTTCCAAATGGCACATACACACGCATTCCAACTTCAAAATTTTCGGTTGGCAAAATATAGTCGAAAATCTTATCGACTAAACTGCTAGCAATATCAACAATAACCTTACCAATCAGCATATTTTACCCCAAAAAAAAGTTAGTATATAACAATTATATACTAACTTAAAAGTTCTGTCTAACAAAATTAAAGTTTAGTCTTTGTTTTGCTTTGCAACAGTGTAAAATCCTTCATAGAATTCTTTGCTAGCATACTCAACAGGCTTAACTCTTTGATTGTCTTTGAAAAATTCTGCTTTGTTAAGCAACAATTCTTTTGCTCTTTTAGAAACAAGTGAACACAAAATGTATTTGTTTCCTGCGCTTTCAATAACTTTTTCAATTGGTGGATTTAACCAAGACATAACTAAATCTCCTTCTACCTATCTTTTACATTGCCTATTATAACACAAACCCCACACCAAAAAGCAATAGTTTTTGTTAAATTTTTTAGGAAAATTATAAAAATTTAAATAAATCAAGCAAAAATAAGATAATTTGTTTTATTATTATAACTATTGAAATTTGTTTTCTGTTATGCTATAATTGTTATAATGAATAATTTGGAGGTGTAAAAGTGATTAAAAGAAGAGATTACAAATATTTAAACACCCCAGATTACAGCCTTGCTGGTGAAAGATTTTATAAAAATGCAAACGACTATTTATCATCAAACACAGTTGTAAATGCAGCATATTTAACAAGCAATGAACAACTTGATAAATACCTCCCACAAATTGGTGTTAGTGGCAAAAAGATTGCGACAGTCGGTTCTAGTGGTGACCAAATTTTAAATGCGTTATTTTATGGATGCAAAGACATCACCTTTATTGATGCAAATGTTTTAGCCGAAGCATACATTGAATATAAAATGGCATTAATAAAAACCTATAGTTATGAAGATTTCAGATATGTTATGTTTGAAGATAGATGCATTTTTGATTGGATGGTTTATTCTCAAATAAGTCATCACCTTCCAAAAGATGTAAAACAATTTTTTGATGAAATCATGTTGCTTCAAGAAGAAACTGAATATAGAAGTGCAAGTTATTATCAAGCGTTTAGTGACTTAAAAATTTTGTATGGAGTTGTTAATAATTTGCCACACACAGAGTTTAGTTCGTTTTATCATTCAAAAGAAGCATACAAAAAACTTCAAGCAATTTTAAGAGCAAAAGATTACAAAATTTCATATATTGTTTCAAGGTTTGAAGACTTTCCAAAAAGACTGCCTGAAAAATATGATGTAATTTTATTATCGAATATCTATGACTATGTTTTTAAACCAAAGTTCAAATCTACACTAAACAAACTCTATCAAACAAACCTAAAAAATGGCGGTGTTATTCAGTTTCAATATTTCTTTGAAGATGGAATATTTAGAAGACGTCCTCCAAAAATTGATGGTATGGAAAATGTTGAAATAATTGACCTTCATGCACATGAAGCAGAACAACCAACTGAAAAAGATAGAGATGAATGTAAGGTTTATTTATTAAAAAAACCTAATTCTAAAGAGTTAGAATTAGGTTAAAAAATTTATGAATTAATTATTTCCAAAAACTCGGTTTCAGACATAATTTGAATTCCGAGTTTTTTTGCTTTGTCAAGTTTACTTCCTGCATTTTCGCCAGCAAGAACAATGTTTGTTGCTGATGTAACAGATGAAGATGTTGCCCCACCCATTTTTTCAATAATTTCTTCTGCTTGCGACCTTGAAAAATTAGCAAGTGTTCCTGTTAAAACAACTTTTTTTCCAGCAAAATAACTATTTTCGGAAACAGTTGTTTCTTGAATGTTTTCAATAACAATATCATTTGCCAAAAGTTCCGCGATTTCATTTCTGTTGAATGGTTCACTAAAATAATGGTGAATTTCAGTAGCGGTAATTTCTGCAATGTCATCTAATGTCACAAGGTCTTCAATTGTTGCATTTTGCAAATTTTCAATGGTTTTATAATGTTTTGCGAGTTGTTTTGCGGTTTTTACACCAATATTTCCAATACCGAGTGCAAAGATAAAATTAGCAAGTTTTGCATTTTTGCTTTTTTGAATGCTAGATAAAATATTGTTTATTTTTTTATCCTTAAATCCGTCAAGTTCGGCAAGTTGACTTTCGGTTAGTTTATATAAATCACTAAATGTAGAAATTTTAAATTTATCATAAAGTTGTTCAAGAGTTTTAACAGAAAGCCCATCAATATTCATTGCGTTTCTACTTGAAAATTGAACAAGTTTCAAAACAATTTGAGTTCTGCATCCAATATGATTTGGACAATAAAGTTCGGTTTCAGTGTCTTCTAATCTTGAACCACAACATGGACAATGTGTTGGTTTTTCAATTGTTTTTGATGTAGCAAAAGTTTCGGCAACAGATAATATTTCTGGGATGACATCGTTGCTTCGTCTGATGAATACCCTGTCACCAATTTTAACTTGTTTTCTTAAAATATCATTATAGTTGTTAAGAGTTGCTCTCTTGATTGTTACACCACAAAGTTCAGTAGGTTCAAGTTCGGCAACAGGAGTGAGTTTTCCTGTTCTGCCAACTTGCCAAGTGATGTCATTTAAAAAGGTTCCTGTTTCTTCGGCCTCAAATTTGTATGCGACAGCCCAACGTGGAACTTTTTCAGTTGAACCAAGAATATCTCTGACGCTTGTTTTATTAAGTTTTATAACCATGCCGTCAATAAGATAGTCTAATGAACTTCTTTTTTTATCGGTTTCTTTAATAAGTCTTTCAATTTCATCAAGGCTGTGCACAATATGAAAAAAGTTTCCAACTGAAAAGCCTTGTTTTTTCAAAAATTCAAACATTTCTGTTTGTGATTTAAAATTAAGGTCTGGTGAATAATTAATGTTATATGCAAAAAAGTCAAGTCTTCGCTTTGCTGTGATTTTGGGGTCAAGATTTCTGATTGCTCCTGCAACAGCATTTCTTGCATTTTTTAGTTTTTCGGTTGCCTCGGCATTATATTTTTCAAGTTCAGAAAGTTTCATAATGCCTTCGCCATTAACAACAATAAGGCCTTTATAATCAATTGAAAGCGGAACTGTTCTAATGGTTTTTACTTGTTCGGTAACATCTTCACCAACTTCGCCGTTTCCTCTTGTTGCTGCTTGTTTTAGAAGTCCATTTTCATAAGTGATTGCAAGAGTAAGTCCGTCAAATTTATATTCAACTGAAAATTCTTCATCAAAATCAGAAATATTTTTGTTTCGGGTGTTCCAATCAACAATTTCTTCAAGTGTTTGGGCTTTTCCAAGACTGTATAGTTTGTTTGTGTGAACAACCTTTTTAAACTTGTCTAGAGGCTCGCCACCAACTTTTTGTGATGGTGAGTTTGGCAAAATAATTCCAGACGCTTTTTCAAGGTCCAAAAGTTCATAATAAAGCGCATCCCATTCTTTGTCTGAAAGAGTGGGATTGTCAAGAACATAATATTCATAGTTTGCTTTATTAATTTTTTGAGTTAATTCTTTCATGCGTTGAATGGTTTGTTCTTTTTGTGTTTCGTTCATAAATTCACCTTAATTGTTTGAAATAAACCTAAGTTTTAATCAATTAGTTCTAAATTTGCATATTTTAATGATAGTGTTTTTATTCCTACTTTGTCAAATTGAATGGTAACAAATGCACTGGCAAAATCTGTAACACCCACAGTCACAACACCTTCTCCAAAGTGATTGTGTTTAACCCTTGTTCCCTTTTTAAATTTTGAATAATCACTGCTAGAAACCTGTGGTTTTGTTATAGAAGTGTTGTTTGTTCCTGTGCTAGTTCCAGCAACATTAACAATGTTTATGTGTGACGACATCCTTTGGTCCAAACTTTCACGTCTTGAACTTTGTGAAAGTGTTTCGCCAAAGCCAGAACTTTCAAGTGTTGAATGTTGCAAAACACCATTGGTGTTTTGTTTCTTTTTAAGGTCGTCAAACATTTCTTCCAAAAACCTTGATGTCATGGTGTAACCGATGCTTTTTGTTTCATAGTTAAACTTAACTTTTGGTCTTGAAAGATAAAGTTTCTTTTTTGCTCTTGTGATTGCAACATACATAAGCCTGCGTTCTTCTTCAAGGTCATTTGGGTTTGTGCTGTTAATTGCACGTGAAAGCGGAAACAAACCATCGTTTAGCCCCATTAAAAACACAACATTGAATTCTAGCCCTTTTGCGGCGTGAACTGTGATGAGTGAAACATAATCATCTTCATCAGTCATTGAGTCAATGTCACGCATCAAAGTGATGCTTTGTAAAAACTCATCAACTCCAGCCCCCTCGTTTGCATCTGAAAATGCCTTTGCATCATTAAGCAAGCCATCAATGTTCAAACATCGGGTTTCATCTTCTTCTGTTTTAGTTCCAATAGCCTCTTTAACACCGACTTCATTAATAACAAATTCCACAAACTCTTCAAGTGGCATATTGTCTTTTTGTGCGTTTAATTTCACAAAAAGGTCACGAACAGGTGCAAGTTTGTTTGCTAGTGCGCCGGTCACTCCAAAGTCTGCAGCGTTGTTAATAACATCCATAATTGAAACGCTGTTTTCTTTTGCTATTTCAATAATTTTTTCTATAGACGTATCACCAATTCCCTTTTTTGGGAATGAAAACATTCTGATTGCAGCCTCATTGTCATTTGGGTTTGCAAGCAAATATAGATATGCAGTTGTATCCTTAATTTCTTTGCGTTCATAGAACTTTTGTCCGCCATAAATCTTGTATGGAACGTTGTATGAAAGCAAATGCTTTTCAAGTTCTCGAGATAGTGAGTTAACTCGCATTAACACGGCAAAATCGGAGTATTTATAACCTTGTTCTGTAACTAAAGACTTAATTTCTTGAGCAATTTGTTCAGATTCTTCAATATCGTTATAATTTTGTTTTAGTTGAACTTCGGCACCTTCTTCGTTGCTGGTCCAAAGATGCTTTTCAATTCGGTTAATGTTGTTTTTAATAACTTTATTAGCAAGCGCAATAATCTTTTTTGTTGAACGATAGTTTTGTTCAAGTTTAAAGATTTTGCATTCTTTAAAATCTATGGTATATTGCTTAACATTTGCAACTTGTGCACCGCGCCATGAATATATGCATTGGTCTTCATCACCAACAGCAAACACATTTTTGTGTTTTGCGGCAAGCAATTTAACAAGTTCATATTGAGATGTGTTTGTGTCTTGAAATTCATCAACGTGAATATATTTAAATTTGTTTTGATAAAATTCAAGAGTTGTTGGATGTTTTGTTAAAAGTTCATAGGTTTTTGTAAGTAAGTCATCAAAATCAAGTGCATTTGATGCAAACAATGTGTCTTCATAGTCTTTGTAAACTTCTGTTATTATCCTGCACTTTTTTTCATCACGAATATATTTTGAATATTCATCTGGACTCATCAAGTTATTTTTTGCATTTGAAATGTGCCATGAAAGTGTTTTGACATTCATTTCTTCTTCAAGTTTTTTATTTGAAAACAATGCTTTGATTTTATCTGATTCTAAAATTCTTTTTATTACTCTATCTGTTTCAGAATCTCCGTAAATTGAAAAACTTGATGTGTATCCAAGCAAACTTATGTTATATCTTAAAATCTTTGAACACATTGCATGGAATGTGCAAACCCACATATCTCCTAGCGAGTCTATCATTTTTTGCAAACGTTCCTTCATTTCATTTGCGGCCTTGTTTGTGAAAGTGATAGCCAAAATATTATTTGGATTAATGCCAAGTTCTTTAACCATGTATGCAATGCGGTGTGTAAGCATTCTAGTTTTTCCAGAGCCAGCCCCTGCAGTAACCAGCACAGCACCATCAACTTGTTTTGCTGGTTCACGTTGTTCATCATTCAAATTATCTAAAATTGAGTATTCCATAAAAGTCTTCCTTCGCTTGTTAATTTTAGCATAAAAACACATATTTTCAAACAAAAAAATGGCGAACATTCACCATTTTAAATTTTTGTTAATTTGAACCATTAGTAAGAAAATAATTTTTGATTTCGTTATATCGTTTTGAAATGTCAATGATGTATTTTTCTTTGTCTAAACTGGATAAGTTGTTAAAGATTTTGTAGTCTGTAAGTTCTGCAAGTGGATTTAAAACATCATCTTTTTCCATAAGTTTTTTAACCTTTTCAAATAAGGGGTCATCTTCAATTTTTTGTTTGTTTGCAACAATTGCATAACTGGTTTGTGATAGGTATGCTGTTGTTTTGTTTTCAGTTTCGTTTTTTGGAATACTTTGTCCTGCTGTGCTTAATCTTTTTTTTGCCTTTTGTGCAAGTAGTTTAAGTGCACTGCTTCTCATTATTATTCTCCTTTATATTTTGCAAAAGCGTGTTTATGTTATCACAAACAAAATGTGCTTTTTACACAAGCGCAAAAATAGACAAAGAAAAACATAAAATTTCAAATGAAACAAATTTAATTGAAAATGTAAATTGATTATTGTATACTTTGAGTTAATTGGAGATGATTTATGAAAAATTTAACTCAACACTTAAAAAAACATCGAGTTTTGTATTTGTTAACACTGCTTTTTGTTGCAATGATTATTGTTCATATTGATTATAATTATGCAATCTATGGAGATGATGCAACATTTTATGTATATTTTCCAGAGCAGTTTTCCTCTCTATTTGAATTTTTAAAGTTTAGATACAATAGTTGGACAAGCAGAATTTCAGTTGAAATTGTCATGTATTGCTTCATAAACAGCAGAGTTGCATTTGCAATTTTAGATTCTTTATTGTATGTTGTTTTGGCATATTCACTTTATTTGTTATTCGATAAAAAAAGTATTATAGTTTCAATTATTGCAGTGTGTATGTTTCCATTTTATCATTATAAGTCATGTGGTCTTTATGCGGCAAGCACGAATTACACCTGGCCAATAGCATTTTTAGCATACGGACTGGTGTGTGTGAAAAAGATAATCAAAAACCAAAAACTCAATGTAGTTGAAATTATACTTATGTTGTTTAGTTTTGTGTTTGTTTCATTTGTTGAAATTTGCACGGTTTTAATGCTTCTATATTTGATTGGTGCAATGATTTATCATTACATGAAAAATAAAAAAATATCACCAATGTTAATAATTGCCACAGCAATTGCTATTTTTGGAATAATTTTTATGATGCTTTCACCAGGGAATGCAAACAGGCGTGTTCAAGAACTTAAATATTTTCCAGAGTATGCAGAATTTAACATAATTCAGAAGTTGATGTATGGTTTAGTTTTTGTTGGAAATGCTAACAGTTTGCTTCCTTGTGCTGTGAATATTTGCTTTTATGTGTTGTTAATCATATTGGCTTTCAAAAACAATAAAGACAAATTAACAAAAATTTGTTCTCTTGCACCAGTTGTAATGTTTGCGTTGTTTTATGTAGTATATTTTGTTGCTAGTTTAGCAAATAAAAACTTAAACTTTGATTTCTTGTTTTATGCAAATGATTTGGTATTTAATGAGATATTCATTTATATACTTTGTGCTTATGCAACTTTGATATCTCTGTTCCCTCTTATTACACTATTAAAAATTTATAAGGGCGAACAAAGAATTTTTTTGGTTTTAAGTTACATTGTTTCAATTGGAATGCTTGGTTCATTTGGGTTAAACGGAAGTATCTCATTTTTTGCAAACTACAGACCAACCATATTTTCAAGTTTGGTTATGATTATTGTATGCTTGGAGATGTTTTATAGTTTAAAACAGATAAACGATAAAAATTATAACGGTGAATTGTTTTATAAAAACTAACAAAAAAACAGGCGTATATGCCTGTTTTTCTTTTTGTCGATAAATAATTATTAACCTTTTCTTGCTCTCTTTCTTGCTGCTTCGCTTTTCAATTTTTTAGCAACAGAAGGTTTTGTGTATGCTTCTTTCTTTCTGATGTCACCGATGATTCCATCTTTTTGACATTTTCTTTTCCATCTCTTGATGGCACTGTCAAGGCTTTCGTTGTCGCCAACTTTAACTGTTGTCATGCTATTTTCACCTCCTCTTGCTTGAAACTAATGGGATTTTATCATAACAAATGAAATTTGTCAATCAATAAAATAAAATTTTATTGTGGTTGATGTCCTTCATCTTGAAAAAAATTAGTTCCCTTTTCATTTTCAATTTGTTTTAATTTTTGAATAGTTTTAATAACATAGTCTGAAGTAAAATAATTTTCATAGTAAGTTCCATTTTCCATAGAACTTCTTACATCTCCAAATCCATAAAAATGCATTGCGATTCCGCCACAAGTTGCAAGTGTTGAAGAATATTTTCCATTTGTTTGCTTTAATTCTGAACAAATTTGTTTTACAACATCACGTGTTTCCGGTGGAAGATTGTATTTATTTGTAATTTGTTCAGGGGTATATTTTGCGTATGGCAAATAACACTCTTCATGACCTTTTGTCATTGATTTAAATTGATAAATGTCTTTCAAGACTGTTATTAATGTAGAATTATATACGGCTTTAGAAATTCTTTGTTTTGCTTCAGCAGAAGTTTCAACATTTTGAACATCTTGTGCACTTGGAACTATTTCCATATCAAGATTAACTTTTTTTCCAAAAACGTTCGCAAAATATTCTTCAAGAGTAGAAGAAACACTATCATTCATCAACTGAAAAATTCCTGATGGATTATTTTTGCCTTGACCAATATCATTAACAAAAGTAACCATTAAACAATCACCGCTTTCAATTTTTGCACGCGCAACATAATTGTCAACATTAAAAACAACCTCATCATAAAAATTTTCTTTACCTTGAGCGTTTACCATTTTGTCTTGAGAAGCATCATATACAAGTTTGGTTGTAGGTGCTCCAAGTTCATCATAATAAAAATCTTTAGCATCGTCTAGTGCAAGTTGAATTATTTGCCTAAAAGATTCTTCATCAATTGTTAGTTGTTTTTCACCTTTCCAAGTAATAACTTCATATTTAGGATTGATTTGGTTAAGAGAAGTTATTTTATTTTGTTGAGGGCGAGTTTGATTTTTATCTCCGTAATCATGTGTTGCATTCACAGAAACTGAAGGTTTGTTAGGGTCTGTTAATGCTGTAGAGTCTTGAGATATGTTAGGAGCAAGAGCCATAGTTAGTGTTACTAGCCCTGCAATAAGAAGTGTTCCCACAGCAAGACCTCGTTTTTTTGGTGCCTTTGCTGGCTGATTGTGTTTTGTTTTTGCAAAAGTTTTTTCGTTTTTATTGAAAGGTTCACCGTTATGAGACTTTCTTGTTCCATTTACAACTGGTGGTTTAAAGCCATTTAATTTTGAACTAGTTGTTGTTCTTGGACGAGGTTGCATAGGTTGCTGTCTTGATTGTTGCCCAGAGTGTTGACCTGTAGTTACTCTTCTTTGAGGTTGAAGTGATGATTGTGTTTGAGGTCTAGATGATGTTCTAGGCTGTGGTTTTGGTTGAGGTTTTGGTCGAGACTCTAATGAAGGTTGTTTTGAAGACCTGGCTGGAATATAACTATCGGTTTCATAGTCATACATTTTCCTTTGATTGTTGTTTCTTGGTGTTCTGTTTGTGTTTTCGCTCATAATGAATATTTCCTTTAAAATTAATAAAAATTAACGATTTTATTATTAGAATTGTATAAATTTGCGTTTTTTAATTAAAATAATACAACATTTCAAAAAATATTTTAAAAGTTTTTACTTTTTATAATCTTGTAAATTTAAGATTAAATTTTTTAATTTTTTACATTTAAACAAGTTTGGCAATTGCACCGTCTTCAAATGGTTTGACAATTTCAACTTGCATATATGTGTTAGGTGCAAGGTCTTCTGTTGAATTTATATAACATAAAATAAAGTTCTTTGTATGTGCCAAATAGTAGCCATTTTTCTTTGTTTCAATAATAACTTCATGAACTAAGCCGATATTTTTTTCTATGAAAGTTTTTTTCATTTCAAATGCTTGCGATGTCATTTTTGAAACTCGCTCCGAAACATTTGTTGCGATGTTTTTAAATTTTTCAGCAACAGTTCCATTGCGTTTTGAGTATGGAAAAATGTGCATTTCAGAAAAATTAACTTGTTTTGCAAACGCTAAAGATTCTTCAAAATCTTCTTCGGTTTCAGTTGGAAAACCTATGATAATATCTGTTGTGATTCCCGCATTAGGAAAATATTTTCTAATCATTTCAACTTTTTCAAAATATTGTTCTTTTGTATAATGTCTGTTCATTGATTTGAGTGTATTGTTTGAACCGCTTTGTAAACTCAAATGGAAGTGTTCACAAAAGTTTTTAAATGTTGAAAGTTCTTTTAAAAATTTGTCGGTTATAACATTAACTTCCAAAGAACTAAATCTAAATCTTGAAGGGCTGTTTTTAAATAGCCTTGCAATTTCAATCAATCCATCAATTCCAGGAATGTCTTTTCCGTAAGCAGATAAATTGATACCAGTAACAACAATTTCATTTGCTTGTTTTTCAAGTTTTCTGATTTCAGATTCCACCTCTGCAAGCGGAAAACTAACCTCTCTTCCCCTAATGTATGGAATAATGCAATAGGTGCAAAAGTTATTGCATCCATTTTGAACCCAAAGGTCTGCTCTTGTTCTGCTTAAAGTTCTTGTTTTATATTCAGAATAGGTTTTTGAAACTGCACCAGCGAAGTCTTTTTTTATTGCTTCAACAAGTTCCATTTTATTGTGATTTCCAAAAATGCCCTTAACGTATTCACCTTTTTTAAACTTTTCAGCGTTGTTTTCAGAAGAACATCCACAAACATAAATTTTTGCATCACTATTAAGTTTTAAAACTTTAGCAATAATGTTTCTAGATTTTCTTTCTGCCTCGTTTGTAACAGCACAGGTATTGATTATGTATATGTCACAAACATTGTTAAGCCCCATAGAAACTTCAAATCCAGCATTTTCTAGAGCGTCTGCAATATGTTCACTTTCAACAAGATTAACCTTGCAACCAAGTGTGATTATTGAAATAGTTTTCATAAGTTCCCCTTAATTATTTTCTAATATTTGCATAATAACTGCTGAACAAGCAATTGCGGCAGTTTCAGTTCGTAAAATACGTTTTCCAAGTGAAACAATATCTGCACCGTTTTCTTTTAACAAAGATATTTCTTTTTCAGAAAAGCCACCTTCTGCACCAATCATAATAGCAACATTTTTTAGAGTGCCTTTACTTTTTGTTAAAGAATCAACAAGGGTGTGACCATCTTCGTTTTCATAGGCAACAAAAAATGCATCATAGTCTTTTATATGTTCTGCAATTTCCTTAACTGAGTATACACCACTAGATTTAACAATAGATGTTCTTCCACATTGTTTTGCTGCAGACACAGAAATGCTGTCCATGCGTTCTTGTTTATTAGATTGTGCTTTAACATCACAAAATGTGCTTTCAAAAAGACATAATTCGCTGGCACCAAGTTCGGTTATTTTTTGCATAACAAGGCTCAATTTATCGCCTTTTGCAAGCGCTTGATAAACCGCTAAATTCACGATTGGTTCGTTTGCAGATTCTTCTTTGTGAGTTACTAATATTTCAGCATTTCTTTTGTTGATTTGTTTTATTTCTGAAAAATAAAAATTGCCATCACCATTAAACAAGCAAACTTTGTCGCCCACTCTTGAACGCATAACGTTTGCTAAATGATGAAATTCTTCGCCGTCTAAAACAACTTTTTTATTTTCAGACAAAGGTCCGTCAAAATAATATCTTTTTTCTTTCATGATTTGATTATAATACAATTTGATATAAAGGTCAATTTTATAAAAAGTGTATAATAACCAAAAATAAAAAGCATAGCGCTTTATTGCTATGCTTTTAAATTTTATCATTAAATGCTTTTTTCTTAGGGTATGAATTTTTTGAAATTTTGTCTGCAAGTTCAGACACCAAAGCCTTTTCTTTTTTGTCGAGTGATTTTGGCATTTCAACAACAATTTTTGCAAACAAGTCGCCGTAAGCATTTTTGTTGAGAATTTTAATACCCTTTCCTTTTAATGAGAGAATAGTTCCGTTTTGAGTGCATTCAGGAACAACAAGTTCAAGAGTTTCATCGATTCCTGGGATTTTTATTTTAGCGCCCAAAAGTGCTTCAGTGAATGAAATTGGAACTTCTTGATAAACATCATAACCTTCACGTTTTAATGTTTTGTGAGGTTCTATAATTATCAAAATTTGCATATCGCCAGAAGGTCCACCATTTCTGCCTGCTTCACCTTGGCCACGAAGTGTTAAAACTTGTTCGTTGTCAATGCCCCCAGGAATATTAATTTCAATGCTTCTGTTTTCTCTGGTTACACCAGCACCACCGCAGTTAGAACATTTTTCTTTGATTTTTTTGCCAGTGCCTTGACAGTCTGGACAAACACCTTCAGAGACAACTTGACCAAATGGAGTGTTTTGAGTTTGTCTGATAGTTCCATTTCCACCACATTTTGAACAGGTTGTGAACTCTGTTCCGTTTTTAGCACCAGTTCCTTTGCAGTGAGGGCATGATTCAGAACGATTTAAGTTTATGCTTTTTTTGCATCCAAAAGCAGCCTCAACAAAAGATAGTTTCATTTTAACTTGAATGTCAGCACCTTGTTGTTTTTCATTTGCTCTGTTTCTTGACCTTCCGCCTCCAAAAGCACCACCAAAAATATTGCTAAAGATGTCACCAAAGTCACCAAAACCACCAAATCCGCTGCCGCCAAAACCTCCAAATCCACCAAAGCCGCTTCCACCAAAACCTTGTGGTCCATTTTCGTTGCCATATGTGTCATAGTTTTGCTTTTTGGTTTTATCAGACAAAACACTGAAGGCTTCGTTAACCTCTTTAAGTTTTTCTGCTGCTTCAGCGTTTCCTGGGTTGAGGTCTGGATGATATTTTTTGGCTAAACTTCTATACGCTTTTTTTATTTCATCATCAGACGCATTTTTGTTTACGCCTAATATGTCATAATAGTTTTTTTGTGCCATATTTTCCTTTTCAAAAAACTAACAGACAGCAAATAATATTACTGTCTGGTAGTTAAAAAATCGCAATTTTATTAAATTCTTATTAAAAATTTGATTAAATAATTTATTTCTATGTAAAATCTTGTAATTTTTAGTCGATAATATTTTCTTGCTTTATTAATTAAGTATTACATTATTTTGTTGTGTAATCACCAAAGTTGTTTGGGTCTGTTGAACCATTGTCACCATCAGTTCCAGCACCACCCTGAGGATTTGCATTTTGATAAAGTTTTGTAAAGATTTCATTAGATACTTTTGTTAAATTTTCAGTTGCTGTTTTAAGAGCATCAACTTCAGTTGCTGTTTTATAAACATCCTTTGCTTTGTTAACTTCTTCTTCAAGTTTTGTTTTATCTTCTTCAGAAATCTTGTCACCGCTTTCGCGAAGAACTTTTTCAATACCTGCAATCATTTGGTCCAAACCATTTTTTGCATCAACAACTTCTTTTCTCTTTTTGTCTTCTTCAGCATATTTTTCAGCATCTTTGATTGCTGCATCAATATCTGCATCAGAAAGGTTTGATGATGATGTGATTGTGATGTCTTGTTCTTTGCCTGTGCCAAGGTCTTTTGCAGAAACTTTTACAATACCGTTTGCGTCAATATCAAATCTAACTTCAATTTGTGGAACGCCTCTTGGTGCTGGTGGAATTCCAGTAAGTTCAAATCTTCCAAGAGTTTTGTTATCTGAAGCAAATTCTCTTTCACCTTGAAGAACGTGAATGTCTACGCCAGGTTGATTATCTGCAGCAGTTGAGAATACTTGAGTTTTTGTTGTTGGGATTGTTGTGTTCTTTTCGATAAGTTTTGTGAACACGCCACCCATTGTTTCAATACCAAGTGAAAGTGGAGTAACATCCAAAAGAAGAACGTCTTTAACATCACCAGCCAAAACGCCACCTTGAATTGCTGCACCAACAGCAACACATTCATCTGGGTTGATTCCTGTGAATGGTTTTTTGCCAATGAATTTTTCAACTTTGTCAATAACCATAGGGATTCTTGTTGAGCCACCCACCATGATGATTTTTGCAACATCATTAACTGAAAGTTTTGAATCTGCAAGTGCTTTTTTAGTAAGGTCAATTGTTTCGTTGATGTAGTCTTCAATCATGCTTTCAAATTTTGCACGTGTAACATTGATTTCCATGTGTTTTGGACCAGTGCTATCTGCAGAAATGAAAGGAAGTGAAACAGAACTTTGTGTGAGTGAAGAAAGTTCAATTTTTGTTTTTTCAGCAGCCTCTTTAAGTCTTTGCATAGCCATCTTGTCTTTAGAAAGGTCAATGCCATCACTCTTTTTGAATTCGTCTACCAAATAATTGATAATAACTTCATCAAAGTTGTCACCGCCAAGGTGTGTGTTTCCGCCAGTTGCAAGAACTTGGAATACGCCATCTGCAATTTCAAGAACTGAAATATCAAATGTGCCACCACCAAGGTCGTAAACCAAAATCTTTTGACCTTCTTGGTCTTGAACTTTGTCAAGTCCGTAAGCAAGGGCTGCAGCGGTTGGTTCGTTAATAATTCTTTTAACATCCAAACCTGCAATTTTTCCAGCGTCTTTTGTTGCTTGACGTTGAGAGTCGTTAAAGTATGCAGGAACAGTAATAACTGCTTCTGTTACACTTTCACCCAAATATTTTTCAGCGTCTGCTTTAAGTTTTGATAAAATCATAGCAGAGATTTCTGGTGGAGTATAAGATTTTCCACCTGCATTTACAGTTGCATTTTCACCCATTTTGCTTTTGATTGAACGAATTGTGTTTTCTGGATTTGCAACTGCTTGACGTTTTGCAACTTGACCAACAAGTCTTTCTCCGTCTTTTGTGAAGCCAACAACAGAAGGAGTTGTTCTGCTGCCTTCAGCATTTGTGATAACCGCTGGTTCACCACCTTCCATGATAGCAACACAAGAGTTGGTTGTTCCAAGGTCAATACCAATAATTTTTCCCATAATAATTCCCCTTTTTATAAATTCAGTTTTAAACTGATTATTTTTAATTTTTGACATATTGTCAGTTTTTGTCACATAGATTAGCAAAATTTATAGTTTACAAATTATGCTTTGTAAACGCTTACAGTTGCAGGTCTAACAACTTTGTTAGATTCAGCAAACTTATAGCCTTTTTGATATATGCTAGCAATTGTTCCATCCAAAGAAGCATCTTCGGTTGGTTCTGTGCTAATGCAATTATGAAATTCTGGATTAAGTTCACCTTCTGTTTCAATTTCAACCACGCCAAGGTCGGCAATACAATTTACAAGTGAAACATAAATCATTGAAAAACCTTTCATAATTTCACTGTCAACGTGTGCAATGGCTTGGTCAAAATTGTCTAGTATAGGAAGTAATTGTTTTACCATTTTTTCATTTGCATTAACAATTGCTTCTGCTTCAATGTTTTTATTTCTTTCTTTAAATCTTTCAAAATCTTTTTTTGCTGTTTCAGATTCGTTTTTATAATAAGACGCAGTTGAAAGATATTGATTTGCTTTTGTTGTTTGTTCTTTTAACGCATTAGAAGTTTTTTCAAGTTCTGCTTCAAGTTCCGCAATTTTTATCAAAAGTTCTTCAGAAGAAGCCGTTGTTTCAGTTGCTTCGGTTTCAGTTTGCGGAGTTTCTTTTTCTGTCATATTAGTCTTCATCCCCCAAAACATTTTCGATTGTTTCAGCAACTTCTCTTAACACAGAAATTGCTTTTGGATAGTCCATTCTCATTGGACCAATTACGCCAGCGGTAATTTTTGACATACCTTTAATATTGCAAGACACAGTAACAATTGAACAATCTGAAAGACCTGTATCGTCACTTCCAACATTGATTGAAAGTTCAAGGTCTCCACCCGCTGTTATTGCTGGCAAGATTGATTCATGTTTTTCAAGTGCAGACATTGTTTTTTTGAGTTTTTCAATGTCATTAAATTCTGGATACTCAATCAAGTTTTCTTTTCCTGCAATCATTATGCTGTCTGAAACATTACTCTCACTTGCTTGAATAACATCCAAAACCTTATCAAAAACAACTTTATATTTTTTTAGTTCATCAGTAACAACTGATTCTCTAAATTCTTTATTTTTAATAAGTTCTAAAGGTTTGTCTGTGAATAATTCTTTCAAAATATCACTTGCTGCTTTAAGTTCATCTTCATCATTGGTTCCAAGATTGGCAAGTTCATTCAAAACCTTTTCATTTGTAACAACAACCACAAGTTGAGTTGTTTTGCTAACAGGATACAACTTGATGTCTTTAATCACTGCATTTAGTGATGGTCCTGAATAAACAACCGAAGCATAGTTTGTTGCTTTTGAAATTGTTTTTGCTGAACGCTCAATGATGTCTCTTATGTTCAAAAGTTTGTTTGCAAAGTTTGATTGGATAACTTCACGTTCTTTTGAAGTAAGTTTACGTTCTTGCATAAGTTCGTTAATATACTTTTCAAAGCCTTCTTTTGTAGGAACTCTTCCAGAAGAAGTGTGAAGGTGTGTCAAATACCCCATTTCTTCAAGAGCATTAAGTTCATTTCTTATTGTAGCAGAAGAAAGTTTTGGCAAATATTCTTCTTGAAGTTGTTTGCTTGAAACAGCGTCAGCAGATTTGCTTTTAACGTTTGTTTCAATAACAGCGCTCAATATTTTCTTTTTTCTTTCACTTAAATCCACATTAACCTCTCTTGTAAGTATACACGAATTTTGCAAAGTTTATTCACATTTTTAGCAATCTTTTATTTTGAGTGCTAACAGTGTATATATTATTACTGCTAAAACATTTTGTCAACTAGATAATGCCAAAATTTTTAACAAAAATAAAAAAACAAGCAAAAGTTTTGCCTGTTTTTGTTTTATTATATTATTTCAAGAAACCAGTTCTAAAACTATTTGATTTAAAACCAAAAAACCTTTGTCTGTGCAAACTAGTTTGTTTGATGGAGTTAGTTTGATAAAACCATTTTTAATCAAATTTGCAATAGTGTCTTTCTTTTTAGCCAAAAAGTTTTCGTCAAACTCTTGTTTGTATGCTTCAAGGTCAAGCCCCGCAGTTGTTCGAAGTGAAAGCATAACCGCTTCTTCTTTTTGTTCTTCACTAGTTAAGTTTTTGGCAACAACAATAGGTTCTTTTTCCTGTTTGATAAGTTCGCCATATTCAACAATATTTTCGGTATTTGAAAATCTTGTGCCGTCAATATAAGAGTGAGCAGCGAGCCCCACGCCTAAATAATCTTTTCTCTTCCAATAGATTTGATTATGATAAGATTCAAATGTTGGTTTTGCAAAGTTTGAAAACTCATATCTTTCATATCCAAATTTTGTTAGCATTTCATAAACAGCGTTATACATAGAAATAACTGTGTCTTCTTTTGGAAGCCCCAAGTTACCTTGGTCAACCATCTTTTTAAGACTTGTTCCGTCTTCAACGGAAAGCATATAAGATGATATATGAGGAATATCAAGTTTAATCAAATGATTAACGGTTTCTTTAACATCAATAATCTTTTGTCCTGGATAACCAATAATAACATCAGCACTAATATTTTTGATGCCGTATTCTCTGATTATTGAAACGGTTTTATTAAAGTCTTCAAGAGTATGGGTTCTTCCCATTGCTTTTAGAATTTTTGGTTGAATTGCTTGAAGCCCGATGCTAAATCTGTTAACACCTGCCAAAATATATTCTCTAATTTTTGTTTTGTCAGCAGAGTTTGGATTAATTTCAATTGTGATTTCAGCAGAGTTTTTAACAGCAAAGTTTTTATAAATAAACGACAATAGTTCACGGATGTAATAATAGTCTAAACATGAAGGTGTTCCCCCACCAATATAAATGCTTGAAACTGAATAGAAAGACCTGTATTTTTTAGACTTTAATTTAATTTCGTTAATAAGGTCATTAAAATAACGTTTTTTATCATCTTCTGAGCCAATCATAGAAACAAATGAACAATAAGAACATCTTGAATTGCAAAACGGAATGTGAATATAAAGACTTAATGTATTTTTTGAAGATTCAGAAATGCTTAAATTTAATTCACTAATAGACATATTTGTTCTCCTTTAACATTTTTTGTTATTGGTCCATTTTTAAAATACTTAAAAATGCTTCACTTGGAAGTTCAACATTTCCAAGGCGTTTCATTTTCTTTTTGCCTTCTTTTTGTTTTTCAAGAAGTTTACGTTTTCTTGTTACGTCACCGCCATAACATTTTGCAATAACGTCTTTTCTTAAGGCTTTAACAGTTTCACGAGCAATAACCTTTCCGCCAATTGTTGCTTGAATTGGTATCTCAAAAAGTTGTCTTGGAACAACTTCTTTTAGTTTTTCAGTGATTGCTCTTGAGCGCTCATACGCTCTTGTTTTGTGAGCAATTAACGATAATGCGTCACATGGTTCACCATTTAAAAGCATATCAACTTTAACCATATCACTTTTTTGATAATCGGCAATTTCATAGTCAAAACTTGCATAGCCATGTGTTGCAGATTTAAGTTTATCAAAAAAGTCATAAACAACTTCGCATAAAGGAAGTTCAAAATCAAGTTTAACACGGTTATCAGCGAGATATTGCATATCTTTATATAATCCACGTTTGCCGATTCCAAGGTCCATGATTGCACCAACATATTCAGGTGGTGCATAGATGTTTGCTTTTATGAATGGTTCTTCAATATGGTCAATCCTATCTGGTTCAGGCATATCACTTGGGTTTGAAATTTCAAGCATTTCACCATTCTTTTTAAACACTTTATAAGTAACGCTTGGCATTGTTGTGATTATGTCTAAATTAAACTCACGTTCAAGTCTTTCACTAATAATTTCAAGGTGAAGCAAGCCTAAAAAACCACATCTAAAGCCATAACCCAAAGCGGTTGATGTTTCAGGTGTATACACAAGTGAAGCGTCAGATAATTTAATTTTTTCAAGTGCGTCTTTAAGAGCATTATATTTATCGCCTTCAATTGGAAAGATACCAGAATAAACAACAGGTTGAATATTTCTGTATCCAGGAAGCGCAGGTGCAGGATTATCAAGTTCAGTGATTGTGTCACCAACGCTGATGTCAGAAACAGTTTTTATGCTGGCAGAAATATAGCCGACATCACCAGCAGAAAGAACATCGCATCTTTCAAGTTTTGGTTTAAATTTTCCAACTTCAACAACTTCAAACTCTTTTCCTGTTTGAATCATTTTGATTTTTGTTCCTGTTTTAACAGTTCCATTTTTAATTCTAACTAGGCACACAGCACCTTTATAGTTGTCGTAATAACTGTCAAAGATAAGTGCTTGAAGCGGTGTTTCATCATCATATGTTGGAGCAGGAATTGTTGTTACAATTGCATCAAGAACATCTTGAATGTTTAGACCAGTTTTTGCAGAAATACAAGGCGCATCATCTGCTGGAATTCCAATAATTTGTTCAATTTCTTTTTTTGCATCATCAGGTCTAGCAGATGGCAAATCCATCTTGTTGATAACAGGAATAACTTCAAGGTCATTTTCAAACGCAAGGTAAAAATTAGCAAGTGTTTGTGCTTGCACACCTTGAGTTGCATCAACAATCAAAAGAGCCCCTTCACAGGCAGCAAGTGACCTTGAAACTTCATATGTAAAATCGACATGTCCAGGTGTGTCGATAAGGTTTAAAATGTATTCTTTTCCATCTTTTGTGTATTTCATTGTAACGGGTGTAAGTTTAATTGTTATACCACGTTCTCTTTCAATATCCATAGAGTCCAAAAGTTGGGCTTTGCTATCTCTTTGCGCAACAGTTCCAGTAAATTCCATAAGTCTATCAGCGAGAGTGCTTTTGCCGTGGTCAATATGAGCAATGATTGAAAAGTTACGAATATTATCTAGTGTTTTTTTCATAATACCTCACAAACCAATTTTAAACTAAAGTGTAAAATAAATCAATCATAAAGTGTAATTTTGGCTCATAAAATGTAATAAATCAAGAGGTTTAGGGGTTATTTTACTACATAAATTATTGACAATAAAAAAAATACAATGTATAATCAATGTATATTAGAACGCCCTATTATCTTTTTTTGTGGGCAAAATTTTGGAGAAAATATGAATATTTACGAATCTTGGATTGTTAAATCACCAATTGCTCATCGTGGTTTATTTAACGAAAAATATCC
Organism: Clostridia bacterium; assembly: GCA_045594425.1. Classification (GTDB taxonomy): domain Bacteria; phylum Bacillota; class Clostridia; order Christensenellales; family UBA1242; genus RGIG1681. Next base: position 19,475 of record JAZNYK010000012.1, on the reverse strand, counting down.
AGAAAACTCAATTTCTGCAATCAAAAATGCAGTTAAAAACAAACTTCCAATTGCTATTGATGTTTCTTGCCTTGCAGATAACACACCTGTTGTTTTTCACGATGAAAAACTCGCAAGAATGACTGGCAAAGATGGTTTTATTTCTGGATGCACTTATAAAGATATTGAAAAATTAACATTGCTTGGAACAAAAGAAAAAATCCCTACACTTGCTGAAGCACTTGCTGCAATTGATGGAAAAGTTCCTGTTTTGATTGAAATTAAAAACTATGGCAAAGTTGGTTTTTATGAAAAAGAAATTTGGAAGGTTTTGCAAGGATATTCTGGTGAATATGCAATTCAATCATTTAATCCATACACACTTGAATGGTTTAAAAATAACGCACCAAAAATCAAACGTGGTCAAGTTGCATCATTTTTTAAAGATAAAGAAATTACAGGTGTTAGAAAGTTTGCTTTAAAAAGAATGCTTTTAAACAAAAAAATCAGTGAACCTAACTTTATTAACTATGCAACAGAAGATATGCCAAACAAATACGTGAAAAAATATTTTGGTCAAATCCCAGTTTTGGTTTTCACTGTTAAATCAGCAGAAGAAGAAGAGCGTATTAAAGAGTTCTGTGATAACATTATTTTTGATAGTTACACTCCATCTTCCCTTTCAGAGGTATCAAAAAAATCAAAATAAATTAAATTATGCAAAATAAAAATCACACATTATTGTGTGATTTTTTTGTTTAACTATTTTTTGCAATATCAACTTTTTTATCCCAATGCAAGTTTCTAAACCTTCTACGGAGTTTGATGATTTTTTTAATCTTAACTTTGCGCTTATTAAACAAAACACCATATTTTACAGCAACTTTACGATAAATATCTCTCCATAAATAATAGCCGTATAAATTATTAGAGAATGTGGCGAGATAATACACAATCATAGTGATGCCTTCCATAGTGAAAGTTGTTTCTATCATACTTTGGACCCATATTAAAAGTCCAATTAATTCACCTAAATATAATAAAATATATGATTCCATAAAACACTTTGCAATCATAATTTCCCCAATGATTGAAATAGCCATTGAAAGTGCGCTAAAAAGTAGGGCGTGTTCTTGTTGTAATATATATTTAAGCAAAATGTATGATAATACAAAAATCATTAAAGAAGAAATTGAATACAATAAAAGTTGTTTTTTGCTTAACTTGTTTACTAATAATTCATCATTATCTGAATGGTTGTATTTTTTTTGTTTTTTTAATGTTAATGTCCAACTAAAAATTTCGTATATATATAAAGGCGTGTATAGCATGAAAGCGTTTATAACCTCTCCATAAAACCCATTAAAAAGACATATTATTCCATAAATTATACACTCTAAAAGCCCAACATAAATGCCAATAACTTTTCTTTTTGCTACCAAATATATATTAAGCATAACAATAAACAAATCAAAAACATTCAACCAATTTGTGGGGTCTAAAATGAGTAATATACCCCCTAGAAGAATAAAAATTGAAAACCAAATTTGGTAGAATATAGATTGTTGCTTTAATTTTTGCAACAAAGATGGTTTAATCGAGTCTTTTCCGTATGCTTTAATTAGTTTGTGATGGTTATTAATGCGATAAGTTCCGGATTTCATTACTCTGATTAAATTTATTTTGTAATGTTCTTGAAATGAATTATTATTATCAAAATTCATTTTTTTTGACATTGTCTTATCCTTAATTAACTATTTTTTGCAATATCAACTTTTTTATCCCAATGCAAGTTTCTGAATTGCCTTCGGAGTTTGATAATTTTTTTAATCTTAACCTTGCGCATGGCAAGTAAGACACCACCATTAACAGCAACTTTACGATACATACTTTTCCAAAGGTCATAAGCATAAAAGTCGTTTGATATACAAGCCAAGTAATATGAAATCATTGTTATATCTGAAATTTCAAAGCCGGTTGTAAGCATTGTTTGAACCCACATAAGCAAGCAAATCATGCTTCCAACATTAAATATAACGTAAGATTCCATATATCTTTGAGCGGTTAAAATTTTTCCAACAATAGAAATTGCGAGTGCAACCGAACTTAAAAGCAAAGCATTTTCTTGTTTCAAAACAAATCTTAATAGCAAATATGCAAGACCTGAAAAAACAACAAGCAATGAGCCATAAACCAAATAATCTTTCTTTTTCATTTTTTTAATAACAATTTCATTTGGTTTTGTGTCAATGTATTTCTCTTTTTTCTGTTTACGCATACTTAATGTCCAACTAGTAATTGTAAAAATATTAAGAGGAACAGAAATGCATAAATTCTTAATTACTTCACCATATAATTGTGTTTGGAAGCATATAAAAGCATATAAACAACACTCCAGGATGCCAATATAAACACCAACCAATTTTCCTTTTGCAACAAGATAAATATTTATCATCAAAATGCAAAGGTCAACAACTGTAAACCAACCACTTGGGTCTAATATCAAACAAATAAAACCAATGGTATAGAAAATTGAGAACCACCAAAGAGTGAATTTTGATTGTTTTTGAAGTTTGTTCAAAAGTTCAATTCTTGCAGCACCTGCACCATACACTTTGATTAATCTATCGTGATTGTTAATACCGATATTTGTGGATACCGTTGCTTTAATCAGATTTCGTTGATAATTCTGATATAAATGAGATTTGTCACTTCTTTTGTTCATCACCATCTCCCAAAATGAGTTTTGTGTAGTTTCCTGTGTAGAAAATTTCTAGTTTATGGAGGGCTCTAGTTAAAACAACATAGAAAAGGTTGCGCTCTAGTTCCCCATAAAGTTCTGAAGAAGCATTGCTAACAATAACTGCATCAAACTCTAAACCTTTTGCGAGATATGATGGAATAATCATAATTTTTTCGCCAACAAAAACATTGTCGTTCTTTGTCACGAGTCTAAACTTGTTTGCATATTCTTTAGAACTTATTAACTGATTATATAATAATGTTTCTTCAATATTTTTGCAAACAATTGCAACCGTGTTATAAGAATTTTTTAATTTTAACGATTCTTCTAGGATAGCCACAGGGTCAAAAGTTTCCTGTCTTGTGATAACAATTTCATCACCATGACGGTCCACTTGTGTATAGTTGTTGTGATGTGGCAAAACTTGTTTTGCGTATTCATTGATTTCAAATGTTGAACGGTATGTTTTTGTAAGTTCACATTCATCAGATGTAACATTTTGTTTATAAGTTTTTATTGTTTGAATAATTTCTTTATAATCATCAACCTTGTTAAAAGGAAGGATTGATTGGTTAACGTCACCAAGAAGTGTCATGTTTGAGTTTTTGAAAAGCATAGACAAGATTTTATATTGCGCAATTGAATAGTCTTGTGCCTCATCAATTAAAACATATCTGATGTTTTTGTTTGCGCTAATACCAATTATTCTTGATTTTAAGAACATAAATGGAGTTACGTCTTGAAATTCTAAATGGTCATTTGAAAGGGCTTCGTTGGTGAGTTCAAAAATTGATTTGAAGTTAAATGAATTAAAATCATCTGCCCTATCAAACTTTTCAAATTCTGATTTAACAAATTCAATAAATGCATTTTCGTCAGAATATAATTTTCTATAAAGTGCACCGATTTTAATTTTAACTTTAACCAAATTTTCAAGTGCCTGTTTTTTAAGTTTTTCAAGGGTGACTTGTTTTTTTGTTTTCATGCTGGCAGTCAAGAAAATTCTTTCAATAATCTTTTTGCCTCTTGCATACAAACTTTCGCCAGTTGAAGGCACACGTTTAACAACTTGTTTAATTTCATCTAAAGATAAAACTTCTTCTTCAGCAATTTCAATTGGTTCAAGTCCTAAAAGTTCAATTTTATTAAGTTCAATAAAATCGTCTAAAATTTGAGTGTAAATTGGGTCAAACTTAAATTTAATTTCTTGGTATTTTGCATTGTTTTCATCTTTGTTTGAAGAGTAAACAATTTCATAGGCATCTTCAATTTTTGATGAGATTGAAAACTCTGTTATGTATGCTTTTGCAAAATCATAATATGTTGCTTGGCAAACATTATCTTCTCCGATATCTGGCAAAACATCAGAAATATAGTTGTTAAAAATTTCGTTTGGTGACAATATCATTACATTTGAATTATTAATTTTATCACGTTCTGAATACAAAAGGTATGCAATTTTATGCATAGCAATACTAGTTTTTCCACCACCTGCAGGACCTTGAACAATTAAAAGGTCAACGTCATTTTTTCTAATGATTTCATTTTGCTCTTTTTGAATGGTGTTAACAATGTTTTTCATTTTTGTGCTTGCATTTTTAGACAGCATTTGTTTTAAAACATTGTCAATAATTTGCATATCGGTGTCAAAAATTTCTTTAATTTCCCCACCAGATATTTTGTATTGACGCTTTAAAGTGATTTTTCCAGAAATCTTATCACCAGTAGAAATTGTGTAACTGGCATCACCAACCTCACTGTTATAAAACATACTTGATATTGGTGCACGCCAGTCGTAAACATAAAAGTCGTCACCACTTTGAAGTGACGCAATACCGATATAAATTGGCAATACCTCTTCACCATCATCAAAGTCAATTCTGGCAAAGTATGCATTATTTAACATTTTTTTGTAACTATTAACTTTTTTGTTTGCGTTTTCGGCATAAACACTACGTTTTTGAATATTTGCAAGAGCATAAACAAACTCGGTGTCAGACAATCTGTTAGTTTTGTCCCAAGCATAACTCATTTGTTCTTGTATGTTGTTGGAAAGTGATTTAACTTTTTGGTCATAATTGCCGATTTCGTCTTTCAAAATATCAACAACTTTTAAAAGATAATCTTTTTCTTGTTGCAATTCTTCTTGTGTTATCATTTTTTCTCCTGATTGTCTAAAATTGATTGTTTGTTTGAAGGAAGTTTTATTGATGCTTCACTTCCGTTTTTAGATGGAATGTAATAAACGTGGTCTTTTATTTCATCTGGCAAATACTGTTGTTCAACATAGCCACCATATTCATGTGGATATTTATATTTTGCGCGTTTTTCGTTTAAGTAATTATGATTTTTTAAATGATTTGGAACGCTTCCGATAAATGTGTTTGCAACATCTGCCTGTGCTGCTTGCATCGCAACGATAACAGAGTTTGATTTTGGGCTCATGCACACATAAATTATTGCATGAGACATAGGGATTAATCCTTCTGGTTTTCCCATTTGAAGATATGCTTGCATTGCACTGTTTGCAACAACAAGTGCATTTGAGTTTGCAAGGCCAACATCTTCACTTGCGTGTGCCATAAGGCGTCTAAAAATCAAAAGCGGGTCGCATCCTGCAGAAACTAGTCGATGCGCCCAATAAAGTGCTGCGTCTGCATCACTTCCCCTTAAACTTTTGCAAAAAGCAGAAAGCATATCAAAATATAAATCGTCATCAACACTGTTAATGTTGTGTGAACAAACTTCTTTTGCACTGTCATGTGTGATGACAATTTTGCCATCAATCTTTTCAGATGAAAGCACGGCTAGTTCCAAATTTCCAAGAGCAACTCTGGCATCGCCACCAGAAGATGATGCAAAATGAAGTTTGGCATCTTCACTAATATCGATTTCAAGATTGCCATAGCCATTTGTTGTGTCAGAAAGTGCTTTGTTTATTGCTGTTAAAATATTTTCTTTAGTGAGTGGTTTAAATTCAAAAATTCTGCATCTAGAAACAATCGCTCTCGTCATTGATACAAATGGGTTTTCAGTTGTTGCACCAATAAATACAATATATCCCTTTTCAATGGCTTCAAGCATAGAGTCAGATTGTGCTTTATTCCAGCGATGACATTCATCCAAAAGTAAATATGTTTTTTTTCCATAAAGTTCAATGTTTGATTTTGCATCCGAAATAACCTTTTTAACATCTGCAACACCAGAAGATACAGCATTTAAAACAACAAATAAACTGTTTGTTTGATTTGCAATAATACTTGCAAGAGTTGTTTTTCCTGTTCCTGGAGGTCCATAAAAAATGCAACTGCCAAGTTTATCAAACATGATTGCTCGTCTTAAAAATGAGTTTTTTCCAACAATGTGTTCTTGTCCTAAAAAGTCGTCTAGATTTTTTGGTCTTAATCTATCGGCCAAAGGTGCAAGTTTTTTTGTTTCAGAAGCAAATAAATTTTCCATAAAACACCACCATAAAATTTCGTGATATTATAACATAGAATTTGGTGGTTTGTAAAGGAATATATTAATTAAATTATTTTAATTAAATATAACCTTGAGATATGTTAAAAGAAAATTTAATTTTTTCTGTTTGTCATACAGATAAGCAATTAATTTGTTAATCATATAATTTGTTTCTGATTGAGAGGTGTTTATCAAAGAATTTTTTAAGTTATTGTATTTGCACACACCATATATTTGTGCGTAATAAAAAATCGTGTTTTCATAGTTTTTGAGTTTTGTAATGGTTTTTGATTTATTTAAAATATAAAAAATTTCATCTAAATCATTTTTTATAAAAATAATTTTTTCTATTAGCCTTCTAGCAAGAAGGATTTTAAAAATTTTATTTTCCTTTTGCTTAACATTTAATTTTTTATATAACAGTTTATAGGTATTGAAAATTTGTGTTTTGTTATTAGGTAGGTTAATATCTAAAATATACTGCGTTAGAGAATCAATAAAAATACTATTTCCTCTTGCTTTAAAAGTTTGGTTGATTTTTTCAATTTTATAATCTACAAGTTTAGATATAGCCAAAAGATAATTTTTATTTTCATAGATTGTTTTTGCACAAAACAAACTATTATTGGTTGAAAATAACAATTTTGTTTTAGGTAAAACTTTTCGTTTATTAAGTTTTTTATAAACAAAATTATGATTTTTATTTAAAATAAAATTTGCATAAAAATTGCAATTATTAACATAAAATGCATTATATTTTATTAAAAACAAACAAATTATGCAGTAAATTGCAGAAAATAATATGACTAAAAAAATAAAAATAATCCCTAGCATACATTGAAATTATTTACATATAAAGATAAAAAATGCAAAACAAAAACGCATATTGCTATGCGCTTTCGGTTGGTCTATAAGCCGAGTTCTGTCATTTAAGGCAATCATCAATCTCGACATATCATTGCTGATATGCTCAAGCGGTCACGGGAACGGACGAACAGCCCATAAGTTCCACACCTTGCACCTCACGGAGTTTACAGCGAGTTATTGTCACCAATATCTCGAGTGAGCCCTTACCTCACTATTTCACCATTGCCACAATGTGGCTGTATATTTCTGTTGCACTTTTCCTCAAGTTACCTTGGCTTGACGTTATCAAGCGTGATTGTTCTGTGGTGCTCGGACTTTCCTCACTAAAATAGCGCGATTACCCAACCAACATAATAATTATAACACTTTTATTATCATTAGTCAATAATTAGATTTTTATTAAATATTACATAGTTTTATATTGTGTTAATAATTGTGCATAAAATAAATAAACGCAAATAATATTAAAATTTTACGCATTTAAATATTGTTTAATTGTGTTTATAGCCTTTTTTTCTAATCTTGAAATATAAGAACGTGATATTTTTAATTCATCAGCAAGTTCTATTTGTGTTTTTGGAATTTTTCCCATAAGTCCATATCTTAGTATCAAAATATTTCTTTCTCTGCTTGAAAGTTTTTCATAAATTATCTTTTCAATTTTTTTATAAATTATCTTGTTTTCGATTTGCACATCAACCGAGGCGTCTGTATCTTTTAATATCTCATATAATGATAAATTGTTTCCATCTTTATCAATTGAAATAACGTCATCAAGATAAACAGCGTTAGCATTTTTTTTGTCTGACCTAAATGTCATTAAAATTTCATTTTCAATACACCTAGATGCATAGGTTGAAAAATTGTTTCCTTTATCATAAGAAAATGTTTTTATTGCTTTCATTAGTCCAATTGAACCGATAGATATTAAATCATCTGAATCAATATTTGAATTTTTATATTTTTTTGAAATATGAGCAACTAATCGCAAATTATGTTTTATTAAAACTTCTTCAGCAACTTTATCTCCGTTTTTCATTTTTGAAAAATATTCTTTTTCTTCATCTGGTTTTAATGGTTTATCAAAAGCGTTTTTTGTTTCTATTCTTCCAGTAAAGAAAAATAGTTTGGCTAGCAGTGAAAAGAATCCAGATAAAAACATAAATCCCCCCTTCTTAACTTTATGATGAAAAATAGTGATTTATGTTTTATAATAAAAATTTTTATCAAAATATAAAATTAAGAAAGTAAAAAAGATAGATAACTCTATCTTTTATTTTCTTAATATATCACCAACTTCAAAAGCAAGATTTGTGTATATCCAAAGTTTTTGTTGAACTGCTTTTGCTTCTAAAACAGCAGTTCCGTTTTCATCTTCCATTTTTTCAACTTTTAAAATTTTTCCAAAAATTGATGAAGGTGATAATATTTCAAGATTGTCACCAACTGAAAATTTATTTCTCTGTTCAACCAAAATTTTACCTGGTTTAACATCTTGAACAATGGCCATAAACTTACTGTCTTGTTCTTGAATAGATGTTTCATAATTTTGTGTAGGTTTTCCATCACTAAACATAAAACCAGTTGTGTATTTTCTATGACTCGCCTTTGTTAATTCGTTTTTAATATTTTCAGGAATGGTATATTTTTTACCTTGCTTTTTGCATTCAAGCATATGGTCAATTGCTCGTCTGTATGCATTGATTACTGTTGCAACATAATATGGCGATTTCATTCGACCTTCAATTTTAAAACTATTAACACCGGCCTCACTAATTTTATCAACATAGTCAATCAAGCATAAGTCTTTGCTGTTGAAAATATATGTTCCCCTATCATCTTCTTGAAGTTCAAATTTGTCATCAGGTCTGCCTTCTTCTGTTACTGAATATTTCCATCTACATGCTTGAACGCATTCACCATGATTTGAATCTCTATTCGTTAAATAGTTTGAAAGTAAACATCTTCCGCTATAACTTATGCACATTGCTCCATGAACAAATGCTTCAATATCAAGGTTTGGATTTGATTTAGAGATATTTTCGATTTCATTAATGTCGAGTTCTCTTGCAAGAACAACTCTTTTTGCTCCAAGTTTTTGCCACATTTTTGCGGCATATGCGTTAGTTGTGTTGGCTTGTGTTGAAACATGGATTTCAAGATTTGGAAAGTGTTCTCTAACAAATGAAAAGATACCAAGGTCTGATATGATTACCGCGTCAACCTTTGCATCAACCAAAGATTGAACATAATCTTTTAAACCATCAAAATCATTGTGTCTTGCATAAACATTTAGAGTGACATATCCACGTTTTTTATGTTTGTGCAAATAGTCCATCGTTTCAGCAATTGTTGCACTTTCAAAGTTTGTTCCAAATGCTCGAAGTCCGTAATTTTTGCCAGCAAAATAAACAGCATCTGCGCCAAAGTGCACTGCTGTTTTCAATTTTTCCATATCACCTGCAGGGGCTAAAAGTTCAATTGTTTTACTTTTCATTTTTTACCTTTTTTGCAAAAATAATGCCATCTTCGATATTGTTTAATGTAAATTTCTCTAAATTTGGGTTATTTTTGCAGTTTTCTATAAATTCGTTTAGTCGTTTAATAATTGTTTTATAACGTCTTGTTGGTGCTTTTGTGTCACCTTGAACATATCCTCTAAAAAGAACATTGTCAGCAATAAAAGTTCCGCTTGGTTTAAGCAAAATTAATAAAGATTTCAGCAATAAGTCGTATTGTGCTTTTGGTCCGTCTAAAAATATCATATCAAAGTGGTTATCAAAATTTTTAGATGCCACCATTTTTGCAATTTCAACCATGCAGTCACCTTCAATAATTTCAACTCTATCAAGTAACCCATGGTATTTGAAATTCTTTTTTGCTTGCTTGACAAATTCATGATTATGTTCAATTGTAACAAGTGTTGCATCACTTGTTTCAAGCATAGCAATTCCACTATATCCAACAGCGGTTCCAATTTCAAGAATACGTTTTGGTTTTTCTGATTTTACACATTGTTGCAAAAAATTATGGCTTTCAGTTCTAATGACTGGGATGCCATAATCTTTTGCTGTGTTTAATATATTTGTAGTTTCCATAATTAAATTCTAAATATGATTGGAAGAATCATTGGTGTTCTCATAGTCTTTTTGTAGAAGAAATTACGTAATGGTTTTCTTATCAAATTTCTAATTTCATTCCAATCATGATTTTCCCTTAAATTTAATGTTTCAATAGTATCATGCAAAACTTGTTTTGCTTCTTCGTTAAGTTTTTCGGCTTCTTCTGTATAAACAAAACCACGTGTAATAAGATATGGTTCATTTAAAAGTTCACCTGTTGAATCAGAAACACCCATAACAACAATAACAAGTCCGTCTTCTGACAAAAGTTTTCTGTCACGAAGAACAACGCTTCCAACATCACCAATTCCAAGGCCGTCAACAAGTTGTTCACCTGCTTGAACAGTTCCAGCAATTGCCATTGAGTTTCTTGTTAATTCAACAACATTTCCAATTTCAGGAATAAGACAATTTGTTTTTGGCATTCCAAGTTTTTCTGACAATATCACGTGTTCTTTTAAGTGTCTGTATTCACCGTGAACAGGAATAAAGAATTTTGGATTCAACAAATTGTGAACAGTTTTAATTTCTTCTTGACAAGCGTGACCAGAAGCATGAACGTTTTCAGTTACAACAATTGCTCCTTTTTTATAAAGGTTGTTAATAACTGCATTAACCATGTTTTCATTTCCAGGAATTGGATAACTTGAGAAGATTACTGTGTCGTTGCTTCCAATTTCAACTCTGCTAAATTCACCATTGGCAAGTCTTGAAAGTGCACTTTTTGGTTCCCCTTGACTACCTGTTGAAAGAACAAGAACATTCTTGTCTTCAAGAGAAGCAATTTTTTCAACATCAATAAACACACTTTTGTCAAATTTGAATGAACCAATTTTCATGCCTGCATCAATGTTGTTAACCATACTTCTTCCAATAACAGCAACACGTCTGTTATATTTTATTGCAAGATTAACAATTTGTTCAACGCGATATATGTTACTTGAGAATGTTGCTACAAAAAGTCTTCTATCAGCGTTTTCAATAAATATACGCTCAAGGTTTTCACCAACACGTCTTTCAGAAATTGTGTAGCCAGGTCTTTCAACATTTGTGCTTTCTGCAAGCATTAATGTAACACCCTTTCTTCCAATTTCTGCAATTCTAGCAAGGTCAATAACTTCTCCGTCAATTGGTTCATAGTCAATTTTAAAGTCGCCAGTATGGAAAATTAGACCAGCAGGAGTATCAATTGAAAGAGCAAATGCACCTGGGATTGAGTGGTTAACTTTAATAAATTCTACATTAAAAACACCAAGTTTGATAACATAGCCAGGTTTTACGCAAATGCCCTTAACACCAGTGATTTTATGTTCACGAATCTTGTTGTCAAGGAGTGTTAATGTCATTTTGCTGCCATAGATTGGCGCTTTTACATCTTTTAAAAGATATGGCAAACTTCCAATGTGGTCTTCATGTCCGTGAGTGATGACGATACCTTTAAGTTTATGCATATTTTCTTTAACATAAGTAAAGTCAGGAATAACAAGGTCAATACCAGGCATGTCTTCGCTGGGGAATGATAGACCGCAATCAATTAAAATCATGTCATCACCATATTCAATGGCTGTCATGTTTTTACCGATTTCACCAATACCTCCAAGGAAGATAACTTTAACTTTATTGTTTCCGGACTTCCCTTTTGATTTTTGAGTGGTTGCAACTTTTGATAAAAGTTCACCTTGTTCCATATTTTCTAAATTTAAATTTTGGTTAACATCTGCCAAATGTTGTTCAATTTTTTTTGCAAGATTTGCATGTTGTGTTTTGCTTTTCTTTAAACCAACATTATATGAACCGGCAGATTGCTCTGTTTCAGAAAATGTTCTTTTTTTAGTAGGCTTAAATTCTTCGGATTTAGTTCCTACATTTGATTGATTATTAGATATATTTTCGTTCATAATTTTCCTTTATTTAATTTTTTGATTTTGTATTTTTTTGTTTAGTTTTAGGTTTTTGTTCGTTTGATTTAGTTCTTTTATATTTTCTTTTAATTACGGTAGTTGTAACGTTGATTTCTTTAACAACTTCAGGAACTGAAATGCTTACATAGTCATCTTTTTTAACTTCATATCTTGTTGGGTTATAAATAATTGTGTCGCTTAAATAATATCTTGTTCCTTTGATATTAAAGTATGTTACAAGATTATAAATTGCCAACAATACAATTGTTGCTGGAATTGTAATAAGAAGCCCAGAGAAGAACGTAAATAAGGCAATAAACCCATTAACCAAAATTATTGTCAAAACAAGGATGATGCTAATAGACATTATTTTCCAGAAATTTTTAAACACTTTCATCAAGCCCTTGCCAAAAGCAACAAATGGGTCTGCATTGTTTTCAACCATATATGCTGTGTAGTATGTAAAGACAGATGTTTTAAATGAAAACAAAATAATAAGAAGCAATGACACAACCATAAGTCCAATGATTGATGTTAATATTGTTTTAGAGATTAATAAATAAAACTCTAAAATAACAATAAAGAGTGCACCAAATGGCAAATTGAACAAGATATTAGCAAAAGCAAATCTAAAAGATTGTTTTAATGTTTGAACGCCATTATGAATATAATTAACAGACATATTCATTGTGAGTTTTTGATATAAAATAGATGAAATGTTGTAAACTGACATTTCAAACAAAACAAATGGCAAAAGAGCACATAAAATAATTGTTCCAAACAAACTCATATAAATTTGTGAAAAATTATCGAGTATTGGACGGATTATGTGTTTAAGCATATCAGTTACTCTTAAGGCAAACTCACTTGGTGTGTTATAGAATGTGTTAAAGATTGTTTTAAAATCTTCTGCTATTCCATTTTCAATAAGCAAATCTACAATTGGTCTGGTTATTGTGGATGAGCATAAAGAAAATAACAAAATGCAACACACAAGGTATAACAATTGTTTCCAAACAAGCGTAAAGTTAGAAGTAAATAACTTCATAGTGTTTTTGTAAGACATAAAAAGAAACCACCTTTTAATAAACGTTACAAATTAAAATATTCAAAAAAAACTTTAATCTTGCCTTTATTATAATATACGCATCCTTTAAAATCAAGTATTTTAAATCAATTCAAATGTATGAAGTCTTTGTATATATTCGAAAAATAAATAAAAAGAGAAATACATAAAGTATTTCCCTTTCAAATATATTTAACCAATATTATTTTTTGTGTTGTTTATTTCGTTTTCTAACAGTTCTATGTATGTTGAAATGTTGTCTTTAAATTTTTCTTTTTCAACTATAAATAAATTTTTTAATTCATTTGCACAATCATAGGTTTCAATATCCGTTGAATTACTTTCTGATTGATTTGTTAAAGAATAGTTCGTTTCAGATTCAATGTTTTCAAAATTGTTTTCAACCTTTAAACTATTCATATTATCTAAAGTGTTGTTAATATTTTCATCAATACATTCAGTTTGTTGTTTATGTGATAATTGTTCATTTGTTTGTATTAAATCTAATTCAATATTTTCTACTGAACAGTCATTTGTAAACGTATCTGATGGTGTTGTTTGTGGTTTTACATCATCAGTAGTATTGATTGTTTCTTTATTTATTTCATTTATTTGAGAAGTTTTTGGTGTTGGTGTAACAATAATACCTAAAATCACCAAAACACTACACAAACTTGTTATTAGGTCACTTGCAAGTGTTGCATCAATAGTAAAACCAAAGTTTGAACCTATCACTTTTAAAACAAGCACAATGGCACTTGCAAGGCTAACCCAAAAACTATATGATTTAACTTTTTCTTTAAGATTCATAATTTATCCCTCTTAATAATTTATCTAATGTATACAATTTAGTTATTGCTAAAATTTTTTCTGAACTTATCATAAATTATCCTTTTTTATGATTTTAAAATTTGAGTTTAAACACAAACATAAAAAGTCATCATCAAGTGTTATTATTTGATTATATGGATATACATTGGTTGTTCCCAAACATCTAAATTGACCATCTAATTTGATTTGATATTTTTTAACCATATCATTAAATAGGTGCATATCCATTGTTGTGTTGTCAATTGAATAAACATTTATATTTGAACCTGTTGGAAGATTTTTTATTTTGTTAGAAAATATCATAAAGATATAGTTGCCATAAATGTGGCAATAACTCCTTCATTTTTACCTACAATATCATACTTTGAAACCGAGGCTGTGTAGGCTGTGTCTATAGATGAAATGTTTTCTACAAGTGTTCCATTTAATTTTAAGTTCAATGCAATTATTGGTTCATTTTCATCATCCATAAAAATTAACAAGGTGTCGTCCAAAAATTCAAAATCTAAAATTTTTGACTGATTAATATATGTTGGAAATCCCCCATCAAATTCTTTTGGTTCATTGTAACCAATTAAATTAAATATAGAATATTTTTCACCGCGTTTTTGAATCAAATATAACAAATTTGTTGAGATAAAGTTATCGTCTTCGTCTGATATTAAAGGAAGTTCATATTCATAAACTTGAGGATAATAAAATAATTTCAGTTTTGGTGAAGTTGTTTTTTCAACAATAACGCCACGATTTTTTGTATATAATTGTTTGGTGTCTTTTGTGTAAAAGTAAGATAGCACAGTGTAAATATCTTCAAAAGTCTTATCTGCAAAATGTGTAACAAGTCTGCAGTCGGAAGAATATTCGCCTTCTTCTAAAAACATTACCCTTGCATCAGTAAAATTATTTTTATACATTGAAAGTATGTATGAAAAATTATGTTCACTTTTAATAAATGAGTCATATTTAAAATTGTTTAATGCGTTATCAAATTTATAATAATAGGTATAACCATGATTGTTGCTTTTTGCAATAATGGAAATCATTAGTATGCCTGTATGAGAAATTGTTATGTCAATATGCAATATATCATTTATCACACCATCAAAGTCAGAAGATGAAGTGTCAAGTTTAATATCGTTATAAGTGTTATTTGAATCAAGAAGATAACAACTCAAGTATGGTTCTTTGTTACTCGCTATAAAAATAAAATTATCAAATGAGATAATGTTTGATATTTCGTCAATAATAATATCTCCACAATCAAGTTTGTTTAATTGATAATTTTGATTTAAGTATCCAAAGATAGAGTCTTCATTAACAAAGAAAATTTTATTGTCGTCTTTAGATAAAAATCTAGGAGTTTGATTGTTAAAATAATTAAAAAATGGAACTGAAATTTTATCACCAAATTCTTTAGCATATTGCTTTGTGAAACAACCTGTTTCAGTTGAGTTATTTGAATTATTTATAATTGATGTTATATTTGAAATATCTTCACCAAGGTCTAAAACATAACATTCTTTTGGAAATATAGATAAAGACTCATTAAATTTGGGTTTAAAATCAAGTAAATTTAATCGAGCAAAAGGATGATTGTTTGTTAAAAATTTAACTTCATAAGTTTTATTTTTTGATAAGTCTGCTGAAAATGTAAAAGTTAAAAAATTCTCTAACTTTGTCGACTGAATGTTGCACAATGTTTTTTCAAGAATTGGTTGTTCACAAAATAAGGAAATATTATTAGTAGATAAATTATTTCCTCTTGCGGCATATATATTTTCATCTAAACCATTTCCAAGAAGAAAAGATATAAATTTATTGTTCCCTCCTGTTAATAAGCAATTGTTGCCTGATGTTATATCTAAATACAAATAAACAGATATCAATACTTCTTCATTTTCACTTGGGGATATTCCAATTGGAAACTCATTTGAAATTAGAGATATATAATTAAATATTGTTGGATTTGCTTCGGTTGAATTAGTGATTCCTAGTTCAGTGATATATTTATTATTCATCTCATTTTTAGTGATTGTTATGCTCTTCTTTATAAAAGGAGTTCCGTTGCAAATATTGTTTTGCAATTTTTCACAAATGGCAGATTTTGTTATAAAGTGATTAGTGAGTTTGCAACTAGACTCATTAAAATTAAAACTATTCCCCACGCCTAAAGCAATGTGAGAAAAAAATGATTTAAAATTTTTAAGTTCATCAAAAACACTAGGAAGCATTTTGTTGAAATAAGTATATGTTTTATTTTGAAAAGTAATTTCAACTTTATTATGAAACTGAAATTTCATTATCACCTCCATAAGTATTTATATTTATTTGATACGAACATTTTAGTTGTTCTGATGTTGAAAAAATATCAGAAACTGATTCAAGTAAAAAATTCTGATTCAAAATATCAGTTAAAATCAAATACACTTTATTTGTAAATTTGTTGTAATGCAAATGTGTTTGTTTTAGTTTTTTATTTACGCATAAAACAATATTTGGTTGAGATTTTATGTTATTATAAAGTTCAAAAGTATAGCATTGATAGTTTGAAATGTATGCAACTAAAATTTTATCATTAAACGCAACAGCGGAAACAAAATCAACATTTTTACATAAAATTTCACTATTTTTATTAAAAAATTGCGAAAAATTTAAGTTGTTATTTGCATCAATATAAAACAAATATATCTTTTCATTTATTGTTACAAAACATGATTGTTTCGATTTTCTGTAATATTTAAAATCATTTTCATTTAAAGTTAAAGATAGTTTATCGATGATTTTATAATACAATTCACCATTGTTTGTGTGTGAAATTAAAAACTTTTCACCAGTATTAATGCAATTGTATGATTGATTATTATTTGATGTTGCTATTCCCCAAATATTTAATGTTGTATCAATTAAATAAATAAACTTTCCATCAAGAGATTCTATCAACATATAAACATTTGAAGTTTTTGTAACGAGTGGAGAAAATTCTTTATTAATTAAAATTTCATGCTCACCAACCGCATAAATTTTTGTTGTTTTCGAAATAAGTTCATCATCAATATAAAGAGATGTAGATATATTTTGAGATGCAGATATTTTTATTTTTGTTGAAAGTTGAAGTGCTAGATTAACATTTTTTTCATGCTTTAAATTTAATAGTTTTATCTTTTGACTGGAATTTATTGGATGATTTAAAAATTTCTTTTTAAAGGTAGAGGTGGGTTTTTGTTTTATCTGCTCTGTATTTTGAATTAAGTTAGAAATATCACCTTCTAGTTCTTCGGTTTTTTTTATAATGTTTTTATAGTTATTAATCATAAAAATTCAACTGCTCCAAAACTTCAATATAAATAGACTCAATATAAAATGTATCTATACTCTCTATCTCAATATCAAATGAATGCCCTTCCAAAGATATATTGTTTATTTCAAAATTCTCACCAATAGAAAAAGTTAACGAATTATATTCAGATGAGATTGTTAATTTAAATTTACCAAATGATTTAAAGCGAATTGATTTTAAAAATTTAAGATTGTTATTGTCGAATGTGATATTGTTAAATTTAATATATTTATCATGTGTTGACGTTCTTGCTGGATTTAGAGTTAATACATTCCTAATATTATCAGTGTTGGTGCATAACCCAATCAAATAAACATTTGGAGATTTTAAAACATAAATATTATCAAGATTATCAATTTTATAAATCTCACACGAGTTGCTGTCAATGTTAAATTCAATAAGAACTGATTCATAATTCATATTGACAAGTATTTTTGTTTTCATGTAATATTTGTTGTTAAATGCAATACATTGAACGGTTTTAAAATCTAAATCGTTTACAATATTGTTAAATATTTCATGTATGTCATTTCCATCAAAAACAAAAATGTTATATTCAGAGCAAAAAATAATATTTTCATTTAAACTGCAAATAGTGTCTTGTTTTACTTTTGAGTTTAAATTTAAAATATCCGAAATGTAACATTTATCTTGTTTTTTATTAATTTTTGAAATTTTATATTGTTGAACAACATATAATTTTTCATTAATAGAAACGAGTTTTAAAACTTTGCCGTCTTCTGGATTTAAGTCTAGTGAATAACTATTGTTTAGATTGCTTGGAATGTTATATAACTGCGTGCTTTCGGTGTAATATACTTTGAAATTTTGATTTTCAATCAAAAAATAGATAGTATTATCAAAAACATAGTAGTCAATAATATTTGTTGGTTTTGATAAGTGATATAGATTACTATTTTCAATTGTTATAAGCATATCGTTTGTTGAGAAAAAATATAAGCAATTATCTTTGTGAAATATTTTAGGTTTTGATAAAAATTTCAAATTCGTTGTAACAAACAGATTTAATGATTCGTTATATTCAAAAAGATAGAAATCTTTTGTAATTGCAAATAACCTTAATTTAAACAAGTTTGATGAATTGTCAAAATATTCATAACTTCGAAGAGTTGTTACTTCATTTAAAAATGATAAATTATTTGAAAGAAATTCATTATATTTTGATTTTGGAATAAGTCTTTTTGTGAGTGGATAAACATCTTGAGTTGGTTCAATAAAATTATTTTTTGTTGTTAAGTTGTAAATAGACCTAATTGTTAGATTGTTTTTTGTTGAGGTTTTTGATATTTCGTTTTCAAAATTATTAAACAAAAATTGCTTTATAGATTGTTTCTTCATAGGCTAAATGTAGATTTCCATTTTCTTTCTTTGTGTGTTTTTAATTTAAAGATTTCATACATAAATTTGTTTTTCCAAAATTCACTTTCATTAAACAAGTTCTTACTTGCCAAATATTCACTAACAACACCATAACAAAGTATTTTTTTATTAATAATTTTTGGAAGTTCACATACGCAATCTATATCTTTAATATCTTCTGGTAAATATGTGTATGTTATTTTATAAGTTTTGTTTGCGGAGTTGGTTAAAATATATCCAGAAAAAACTCGTGCACTTAACGGGTTATGTTTTTCATCGTAAATAGATAATATTTTTAATGGTTCAAAAGATAAATTATAATATTGGATTTTATTATATTCATCTGACATTAGCGTATCTGTAAATGTTAATTCAAAATAATTTTGAAATATAGAACTTGCAACAAAATTATAATAACTTAAAAGTTTATAAACTTCGCTTTGAATTTGTTCATTTGATATTTCTTCTGTTTTATTTACGCTTTTTAAAGTTTGAATAATATCATTACGATTTAAAATTTCACAAGATTTAATTAATATTTCTTTTATCATATTGGTTCCTCAATATATTTTTTAATGTTTTTAATTTTGTTTATTTTTGTTCTTTTGCAGTAGTGTTTAATTTCATTAAATTTATTTATGGTGTTTTGAGTAGTTTTTTCTTTATTTATTTATTTAAAACTTTAGCCTTTAACCAAACCCTCGGAGTAAGTAGAAAGTAAACCTAATCGACGTGAATCTCACTTCTAAAACGCTAGCTTCTAACTCTTATCGTCGCCGCTCAATGG
>JAZNYK010000011.1:0-120843 GCA_045594425.1 Clostridia bacterium | reverse complement strand
ACGGACGTACAGGTGAAGCATTTGATAACCCTGTTACTGTCGGTTATGTATACTTCCTTAAACTCCATCACCTGGTTGATGATAAGATCCACGCACGTTCCACAGGTCCGTACTCCCTTGTTACACAGCAGCCACTCGGCGGTAAAGCCCAGTTCGGCGGCCAGCGTTTCGGTGAAATGGAAGTTTGGGCACTTGAGGCTTATGGTGCATCTAACGTTCTTCAAGAAATGCTTACAGTTAAGTCAGATGACGTTGTTGGTAGACTTAAAACTTACGAAGCAATTGTTAAAGGTGAAAACATCACAGAACTTGGTATTCCTGAATCATTTAAAGTTCTTATTAAGGAACTTCAAGGTTTGGCTCTTGATATTAAAGTTTTGACCGAAGATAAACAAGAAATCGGTCTTAAAGACTTGATGGAAGATGATAGAGATATTCCAGAACCAATCAGAAACAAACCAAACAGAGACGAAGAAGAAGTTGAAGTTGAACTTGGCAGTGATGATGATCTCACTCCTGGTGAACTTGTATACGACGCTGACGCTGATGACGCAGGAAACTTATTCGACTTTGATGACGATTTATAATTTTTAAAATAAAAAAGAAACACATATAAGGGGAAAGATATGTTTGAATTAAACAACTTTGACTCAATGCAAATCGGTCTTGCAAGTCCAGAGAAGATTCGTGAATGGTCTTATGGTGAAGTTACAAAACCAGAAACCATTAACTACAGAACACAAAAACCTGAAAGAGATGGTTTGTTCTGCGAAAGAATCTTTGGACCTACAAAAGACTGGGAATGTCATTGTGGAAAATATAAAAGAATTCGTTATAAAGGCGTAATCTGCGACAAGTGTGGTGTTGAAGTTACTCGTGCAAAAGTTAGACGTGAGAGAATGGGTCACATTGAACTTGTGACACCAGTTTCTCACATTTGGTATTTCAAAGGTGTTCCATCAAGAATTGGCACACTTTTGAATATCTCAATCAAAAAACTTGAACAAGTGCTTTATTTCACTTCATTCATTGTTACAGACCCTGGAACAACTGAATTTGAATACAAACAAGTGCTTAACGACAGAGAATATCGTGAAGCCCTTGAAAAATATGGCCCAAAAGCCTTCAAAGCAGGCATGGGTGCAGAAGTTATTAAGGAACTTTTGTCAAAAATTGATTTGCAAAAAGAATCAGAAGAACTCAAAGTTCTCCTTAAAAACTCAAAAGGACAAAAGAAACTCAACCTTGCAAAACGTCTTGGTTTAGTTGACTCATTTATTAGAACAGGTGCAAGACCTGAATGGATGGTTTTGGATGTGCTTCCAGTAATCCCACCAGAACTTCGTCCAATGGTTCCACTTGATGGCGGAAGATTCGCAACAAGTGACCTTAATGACCTTTACAGAAGGGTTATTAACAGAAACAACAGACTTAAAAAACTTATCGAACTTGGCGCTCCAGAAATTATCTGCAGAAACGAAAAACGTATGCTTCAAGAAGCAGTTGATGCTTTGATTGACAACGGCAGACGTGGCAAGGCAATTTCAGGTGCAGGCAACAGAGAACTTAAATCACTTTCTGGTCTTCTTCGTGGTAAGCAAGGACGTTTCCGTCAAAACTTGCTTGGAAAACGTGTTGACTATTCTGGTCGTTCAGTTATTGTCGTTGGTCCAAGTTTAAAAATGTATCAATGTGGTCTTCCAAAAGAAATGGCTCTTGAACTTTTCAAACCATTTATTATGAAAAGACTTGTTGATTTAAACCAATCACACAACATCAAGAGTGCAAAACACGTTGTTGAACGTGCAAGACCAGTTGTTTGGGATGTTCTTGAAGATGTTATTAAAGACCACCCAGTTCTTTTGAACCGTGCCCCTACACTTCACAGACTTTCAATCCAAGCATTTGAACCTGTTCTTGTTGAAGGTGGCGCTATGCGTCTTCATCCTCTCACTTGTGCAGCGTTCAACGCTGACTTTGACGGTGACCAAATGGCGGTTCACGTTCCACTTTCAATTGATGCTCAAACAGAAGCAAGATATTTGATGATTGCTTCAAACAACATCTTAAAACTTTCTGACGGTGAACCTATTTCCGTTCCTTACCAAGATATGCTTTATGGTATCTATTACTTAACCGTAGAACTTTCTGGTGAAAAAGGTGAAGGCAAAACATTTGCAGACTTTGATGAAGCATTTATGGCTTATCAAACAGGCAATGTTTCACTTCACTCTAAGGTATATGTTCGTGTTCAAAAAGAAATCGATGGAAAAATGTATTCTACAAGACTTCACACAACAGTTGGTAGAATGATTTTCAACACAGCAATGCCTGAAGGTCTTGGACTTATCAAACGTGAAACTCCAGAAGATATGCTTCAAAATGAAGTTGAATTTGCTGTTAACAAGAAAATGATGAAGAAAATCATCAAGGCTTGTTATGTTAACCTTGGTTCAACAAAAACAGCAATCATGCTTGATAAAATCAAAGAACTTGGTTATAAATATTCTACAATTGCATCACTTACAGCAAACTTGTTTGATATTCGTGTTGCAAAAGATAGAGTTCAAATTATTTCTGACGCTGATGCTGCTTCAACAGTTGTTGAAAAACAATTCAAGCGTGGTCTTATCACAAAAGATGAAAAGTCGGTTAAACTCCTTGACCTTTGGAGCAACGCTCGTATGAAAATTACTGGCGAAACAATGGAAGCATATGAACCAAACAACCCATTCAAACTTATGGTTGACTCTGGTGCCCGTGGTTCAAAAGACAATATGTGTGACCTTTCTGGTATCCGTGGTCTTATGATGAGCACTTCTGGTAAGGTTATTGAAGTTCCAATTCGTTCAAGTTTCCGTGATGGTCTTTCAGTTATTGAATACTTCATCGCAACTCGTGGTGGACGTAAAGGTATGGTCGATAAAGCGCTTAAAACAGCGGATGCTGGCTACCTTACACGTCGTTTGGTTGACGTTGCTCAAGAAGTTATTGTTGACCAAGAAGACTGCTTTGCTTCACTTGGTGAAAAAGTTAAAGGTATGTCAATTTCTGCTATTTATGATGAAGACTCAATGGTTGAAAACATTGCTGCTCGTATCGTTGGCAGATGTGCTGCTGAAGACATTGTTGACCCAAAAACAGGCGAAGTTATTGTTAAACTTAACGAAATGATTTCTAAAGAAAAATCAGAACAAATCGAAGCAGCAGGCATCGAAAGAGTTAACATCAGAACAGTATTTACTTGTAAATCTAAATATGGTGTATGTTCAAAATGTTATGGTCGTGATATGTCTTGCCGTGACGAAGTAAAAGTCGGTGAAGCAGTTGGTGTTATCGCTGCTCAATCAATCGGTGAACTTGGAACACAACTTACCATGAACGTGTTCCACGGTGGTGGTACTGCTACTCAAGACGATATCACAGCGGGTCTTCCTAGAGTTGAAGAAATCTTCGAAGCCAAAAAGCCAAAAGGTGTTGCTGTTATTTCTGAAATTTCTGGTAAAGTTACAAACATTGATGAACCAGGACAAAAGGTTACTGTTATGTCTGATGACGGCAGTGAAGTTGTTTATGGTGTGCCTTATGGTGCAAGATTCAAGGTTGCTGTTGGTTCAAAAGTTGAACCAGGTGCAAGAATCACTGAAGGTCCAATTAACCCTCATGATATCTTGAAAACTCGTGGTGTTAAAGACACTCAAGACTACATGATTGTCGAAGTCTTGAAAGTTTACCACAAGTCTGGTGTAGACGTTAACGACAAACACCTTGAAATCATCATCCGTCAAATGTTAAGAAAAGTTAGAATCGAGGATGCTGGTGACACAACTATGCTTCCTGGTGACTATGTTGATATGTTCAAGTTTGAAGAAGAAAACGAAAGAACTCTTGCAAATGGTGGTGAACCAGCAACTGCAAAACGTGTGCTTCTTTCAATCACAAAATCAGCACTTGCAACAGATAGTTTCTTGTCTGCTGCATCATTCCAAGAAACAGTTCGTGTTCTTACAGATGCCGCAATCAAGGGAAGTGTTGATAACCTTGTTGGTCTTAAAGACAACATCATTATCGGTAAGAGAATTCCTGCTGGTACTGGTCTTAAGAGATATAGAGATATCACACCAACTGAAGTTGCTTCTTACGAAACAACAATTGACGAATCTGCTGAAATTTAATAAAAACAGGGGATATTTCCCCTGTTTTTTTGCGTAAGTGCTTATTTTATTTGACTTTACAAAAAATATTATGCTAGATTAAATTTAACACAAGGAGGATTTTATGGCTGAAAGTAAAAATAAAGTCATTGCTTATTCATCTGAAGGATATGCTTTGGTTCAACTTTTAGATGAAAATGGCAAAGGAACAAACCAGGTTAAAGTTGTTGATAGAAATGGTAGAACAGTTAAACAAGTTGACGGAAAAGGAAATATTGTTGATAATCTTATAACTGTATTTGCAAATGAGGATGGTGTACAAAAAGCAGAAGGTTTTAAAAATGGTCTTGCAAAAATTTCATACGTTACACCTTATCATGGGCCTCATGGTGACTATGGTGGAACGCTTGAAACAGCATATGTTACTCGTTCAGGTTACAAATTGGATTCAGATTATGATAAAACTTTGATAAACCTTGCAGAGCAAGTTTATCAACAACCAGAAATTTTAGTTAGGTCTAAACTAAAAGACCTAGCAAAACAATGTTCCCATGGTATCTATGCTCCTTCTTCTGAAGATTATGCAAAAATATACAAAATTCTTACAGATGTTGCTCAACACGCCTTTTCTGAAAAGGCTTATGAGATAACTGTTACAAGAAGAAGCAGTACAAGTTTCATGAATACAAGAATAGATGAATATGAAAAACAAGAACTTAAAGATTTGGCAGAGTTAGAAAAGTTGGCAAGAAGAGTAACTTCTCATATGGCAAGACAATTAGCATCTATGAATCGAGGAAATAATAGAGATGCTATCAAACGTAGAATTGAAGCATTGATAGACCCATCAGCAAGTGCATTGGCAAAGGGGGATGAATAATATGACATTAGAAGAATTCCAAAAAAGCATTGAAGATATGTTTAATGAAACAAAAGCAATTATTCAAGCAATCTTTAATGATGAACAACCAACTGAAACAACAGAAGAATAATATTAATTTTTTGAGCAGATACAAAACTGCAAAAATAAAGGAAATAATATTAAAAATATAGTAAAAATATTAAAATATACTAATAATTTAAAAAAAATAAAAAGCAGAGAAGTTTTTCTCTGCTTTTTTGTTTTTATTCAGGTTGTTTTTCATCTTCCGCAACAAACCAACTTCCAGGGTTTGTTAGTGACACTTTTGAGAATGTTATTTCAGGGTTGGTTTGTTGTTTTTGGAATCGTGGTATGTTTTTTTCATGTTCTTCAATAATTTGTTTTACTTTTTCTTCTGGAAGGTCAACATTAAATGCATATTCGTCATAAAATTTTATATATGCATCAATATCCGGAAGAACTGATTGCCAGCCTTGTTGCCAATCAACAATATATTTTGGTGTGTTTGGAATAGGGATGTCGTGATTGCAAAGTTTGATGATATATGGAACACCATCTTTTACGCAATTTGTAACCATTGGAACAATCGCACTGCAAGGGTATTTTCCAACTACCATATCATACCCTTTAACAGACGTTGATTTATCAAATAATTGTTTTTTTGGTTCAACCCCTAATCTTTCAAGAGTTGTTTCAGGAAGTTCGATTGCGGTGTCCATTGAAGTTGTTTGGCCAAGAGTTTCTGCAAGAATAATTGAACTTGCTGGAATATCACCTGAACCAACATCCAATACCTTTGCCTTTGGTGAAGTTAGTTGTTTTACAATTTCCGCAAATTCAGTATTAGAAATTCTAAACGCCGACCTAATTTTAGATTTAAGTGAAGTGACGGTTTTGTTTAGTGAAGATAATACCATAGCACCTCTAATATCTTCATGGACGGTTATTAGATTTGCGTTGTTTAAAACAAATTGTTTAAATCTATCTGGCGCGGTCAAAAGGTCCTCTTTTGTTTTGATGTCTAAAGCAGCAAACATTTTAAACAATGTGTCAAAATTATAATAAGATTCTGTAAAATTTCCATAGGTGTGTTGTGATAGATATTCTTTCATGAATGCTTCACCGAGTTTATCCATAAAACACCTCCATATTCTTCATTATAGTTATTATATCATAAATTAGCAACAAAGTCAATATAATGGCTTTGTAAACAAAAACACCGATATATCGGTGTTTTTTTATATTTATTTGATATTTTTGCAGTTTTTTATTCAATATTTTCACCATTTTCTGGCTTTTCACTTATATGTTTGTAAACAACAACTTCATAGTTGCTATATTTTTCTGAACACTCTTTCATAAAATTAAAAACTTTATCATGGAGTTCTTTTTGTGCTTCTTTTTTATTTTTTTCTGGGTTTGGATAGAATGGCTCACTTACATACACTGTGGTGTTTACTTTTCTTAAAAAACCAAACACGCCTTTTGGTTTGGTGTATGCTGTAAAAAATGCAACAACAGGGGAGTTTAATTTAACCGGATATGCAAATGAGGTGTCACCAAATTCACGAACGCCAGTGTAATAAGGCCAAATGTGTGCTTCAGGGTAAATGGTTATATTAAAGCCTTTTTTGTGATAGTGATTAACGGCCTTTAAAAACTCTTTCATACCATTTGAACCTGTTGGAATAGGTAACGCTCCAAGCATTTGTGTTAGATTCTTTAATCCCTTAATTGAAACAGTGTCTGCTCCAACAATAATTTTGTTTCGTTTTGGAAGTCCTATCAGGTTTGGTGAAAAAGCATCAATATATCCTGTGTGATTTCCATATAAAAAACAAGGCTGTCTTTTTAGTTGTTTTAATGCTTTTTTGTTTTTGATTTTCAATCCAAATACTATTTTTGTATAAATCCAAACAAGTGGAATTGCAACCAAATAATAAATCAAAAAAGAACATCCTCTCCAAATAGGGTTTGTGTGCACAAATTTAAAGTTGCTATCAACAGATTTTTGATTTATGTTTGTGCCAGCAAAATCATCATTAGAAGAGTCTGAATAATAAACGATTTTAGGCTCTCTTTTTTTCATTTGTTACCTCAATAATCATATTTTCCATTTTTTTCATGCATTCGTCTTGATTGAACACTGTTGAACTTTCAAGATATTTTTGTTCATAAATTTCTTTTTCTTCTGGATGTTCAATCCAATAGTCAATAACTCTGGCAAGGTCTTTAGGATTTCTGTTTTTGAATATACATTTTTCATCAATAGCAAATTCTTTGGTTGCTGAAAGTTTTGAATCAGACACAACAACAAGTTTGCCACAGGCAATTGCTTCTAGACATGAAATACCTTCAAGTTCTGCTTCTGCAGGATGAACATAAATATCACAGAAATTTAACACGTCAATAACTTCAGTTCTTGCATAAAACTTGAAAATTGGGGCAATAGGCAGTTTTTTTGATAGTTTTCTATAACTTGCTTCTTTAACACCCTGACCGCCCAAAATGAGTTGAATTTTGTCTTTATATTTTGATTTAAAAATCGCCTTTATAAGTGTATCTTGAGATTTTTCTCTTGCATATCTGCCAGTTGTTAAAATTACTATTTTATCACGCAAATCAGATGGTTTTGGAAAATCTCTTTTTTGAACATAATCATGAACACCATTTGAAATAACATAGCCATTTGTTTGTTTTTTTATGTTTGATTCAAAAATATCTTGGATAAATTTTGTAGGGTAGTGGATTGCATCCACGTGTTTATATAGATGTTTCCAAATAAATTTATAAACTGCCTTGTTGAGAGGTTTTAGTTTGTTTAGTTTAACATAGCAAGTAAAGTTTTCTGCTTGCATATGAAAACCAGCGGTTATTGATAATCCCATTTCTTTTGCAACTTTGGTGGCGGACATTCCTAGAGGGAGTGGAATCATAATATGCACATGGTCTGCTCCGTCAAGTGCTTGTTTAATCACATCTTTATCTGGTTTTGCAAGTGTTACACCGGCTTTGTGAACATAGTTATTTAAAAGTTTTCCAAGGTTATAGTTTGGAACAACAAAAACATTTTCTTGTCCTTTTCTGTTTTGGTCACCACACAAAATACGAACTGTGTGTCCTTGTTTTTTAAGGTGTCTAATAAGGTTCATGGTGGCAATTGTTGTGCCGTTATTTTCTTCACCAAGAACATCGCATACAATAGTTATAATCATTTGTTTAGCCTTCCTATTTTTGATAATAACATTATAGGATATCACAAAATTAACTAAAATTCGATTTATAGATTTTTTCTATAAAGTTTTTCTTGTTACTCTACTAATAGTAGAATTAGTAAAAATGCAAGATGGTATTGCAAAAATAAACATCTTAAAAAACTTATTATTGAATAAATTATTAATGTATGTTATAATGGCTGTGTAAGGAGATTGTTTATGCCAAGCAATTTATTTAGAAAAGATGGATATCTTGTTGATAAAAATGGTTCCCCAATAACAAAGGTAGAATCTGAAAATAAAAAACCATTTGCAATTATTGCAAAATGTGGTCATTGTGGAAACGGATATTTTATTCCAATTGTGTTTGTTGAATTTAATGAAAATATCGACATGGCAATTGAAAGTGTTAAACAAACACCAAGAGTAAAGCGTGACCAACGTGGTGCCATTTTGGATGCTTTTCAAATTTCACGTGAAGAAGGCTTGATTCTTAATATGATTAACGACCATGACCCATATTTAAAAGGTTATTTTGGAAAGGGTGATAATCATATTTTGGAAAGACGTGTTGCAAACGAAAGAAAATCAGAAACTGGGGAATTGTCTGTTTATGATGATTATGGATATCACATCAAAACAGCAGATGAATATAGTGACGTGTATGCAATTGAGAAGTTTTTTGCCCCAACAATTCAAAATGGAAGGCTTGTTTATCCAAAAAGAGTTAACAGAAAAGCCCTTATTGATGAGCATTTAAAACAATCTTGTTTAAGAATTGGCTTAAGGAAGCACAATGCATCATTAATTTCATTATATTATCAAATTTATGGAAAGAATAATGAACTTGGAATTATTTATAAAAATGGTTCGTTCTTTTTTAAGGACGAAAGAGGTTATGCGGATGTTTGCATTCTTCCAGAACCATTGCGTGAAAGACTTGAGCAGTCAGGTGTTTTAGAAAGAGATAACCAACAGGCAGTTATTGAAAGTTATTCAGGCAGAATTTCTGGCAAATCTCAAATTGACAAGTTCAATAAAAGATTTGATAAATTTAAAAAGATTCAAGAACAATCTGAAGAAAAACAACCTAGTCAAGAATAATGTGCAAAATAAAAACCACCAATTTGGTGGTTTTTTTGTTGATTAATTTTCTTGAGTGGCAGGTATTTGTTGTTCTGCCTGTGCCTTTTTTAACTCGTCTTCCTTTTCAAATTCTTTTCTAATAAGCCTTTGTTTATACATAACCAAAAATTTGATAGGGCAGACAATAAGCATTATAACAAGCAAAATTTTAAACACTGTTATGTTTGCAATTAATCCAACAATGGCAAACAATGCATATGAGAAAACTTTGCTCACGTTTTGGCAGGTTTCAACCACAAGTTGATGTTCTGCAATAAATTCTTTTTTGTGAATGCTTCTAATGATTGTATCGCGTTCTGTTGTGCCAAAATAATCTGAAAAATACAACGCAACTGTCAAGAAGAAGTTATAAATAATAATAGTTGGTTTATTGAGCCAGAACACCAAAACAAGACAACTTATTAGTGGAAGAATTCCGATTATGAAATAAATTGCAAACTTGTTAACTTTTGGATTGCTGTCAAAACGCTTAAACAAAAGAAGCAGTGCCATTGTGGCAAAAGAAAATATTGAAGTAAACAAGCCAAGACTTAAGTTTGTTTTGAATGTGTAAATTGTAAGAACAACAACAATAATGTTATATGTGTTTTTTGGTCCATTTAAAAGAGCATTTAAATAAGTGTATTTAATTTTGTTTTTAACTTGTTTGTTTTTGTTTAAATAATTCAAAAATTTTCTAAGTTCAAAGTCAGAGCCCTCTGGCTTTTTTGTTTTTATCATAAATGACATTATAAATTGAATTATTGCTACAATCATTACATAGATTGCAATGTTTGAATATGATGATACATCTATCAAAAAGCCCAAAAGAACAGGAATAACAACTTTGATAACATTTGTGAATATTGTTGACATTATGCTGAATTGCTTAATGTCTTTGCGGTGGTTAACTTCGTTTTTTATGGTCAAATAACTTGGATAATAGAATGCATCTGAAATGCCACAAAGTGCACCCGCAAGTATTATCCAGTGTGAAATTTGTTCACCCCAGAAAACAAGAGCCACAAGCAAACAAGCAGTCACAAAAATGCCTATTCGAAGAAGTGAAATTCTGTCACTTTTATCAACAAAGAAACTAATTATAAAAAATAACACACCATAAACAAAAAATTGTGAAATATAAAACAGTCCAATGTTAGTCAGACCAGAGCCTAGAGCGTCAGCAGGGTTAATTGAAACAATATAAGATGTTAAAAATGTGCTTGTGAAAAGTTCGAGAACAACTCGAAGCATATGCACAATAAATAGAGACTTTTGTGTTTTGTTTAATTTTGCCATAAGTTCACCTTTGTTAAGTTATTATAGCACAAGTAAAAATTTGTGCAAAAACAATTTGGTCTAAAAGCAATATTTAAATTAGTTTTTAGTTGTGCTTAAAAACTCAACAAGCAAATCATATGTTTTTTGATTCATATCATTCAGGTCAGCAGGGTTTAGTTTTTTGATGTCTTCAAGTGAAAGTTTAACTTTTTTATAGGTTTTGTTTTTTGATTCAAACTCTCCGTCTAAACCAAATCTTGAATTTTCTTCGCCCTGAATAGTTTTGCAGAGATAATAATATTCAACTCTGTTTGATTTAAATTTCACACCGTCAATTTCCATTGGAACGGTGTAATAGTTTTTGCCGAGATATTTTATGGCCTCAACATTAACGCCATATTCCTCAAAGGCTTCACGAACCGATGCTTGTTTTGGTGTTTCGCCATCATCAACACCGCCTCCTGGAAGAAGATAGTGTTTGTTATAAGATGTTCTGTTTGGATTTCTTGCAAGGTCATCGGCTGCACCATTTAAATATGTAACTTCAATGGTGAGTAGTTTATTGTTTTCAATAACAATAGCCCTTGCTTTTTTAAAAAATTTGCGAGCCTTAAAAAGTGAGTAAGAGTATTCAAGTTTTTGTCTTTTGTAATCTGCATTATTCATAAACAAACCTCCTAACACATTCATTGTATCACAAATAAAATTTTGATAAAAATAAATTAGTCACAAACTTGCAAACACTGGCATACAAATATATTAGGCGACAAAAATTCGCCAAATCACAAAAGGAGAAAATATGCCTACTACAATTAGCAATGAAGCCTCAACAACCTATGAATTGTCTGATGCGGCCGCAACTCAAACAGTTACATCCAACGAACACACAATGGTGCTTGAGGATTCACAAGGTTTAACCATTACAAAAACAGGAAATTTAACAGAATTTGTTGCTGGTGACATCATCACATACACCGTTCAAATCACAAACAATAGTTCAAGTTTTTTGACAGGTGTAAGAATTATTGATAATCTTGGCATGGGCAATCTTGCTTATGTTGTTGGAAGTGCAAGTTTAACTGTTGGAACTTTAACATATCCAGTTACTCCAGTTGCAACAAATCCACTCACTTTCACATTGCAACAACTCAATGTTGGTGCTAGCATGACGCTCACTTATAGAGCCCAAGTTATTTTCAACTTGCCACCATCTGTTAATTCAATCACAAACTCTGTTCAAGGAATTGGTTACACAAGCACCGGAACCATTAACGGATTTTCTAGTTTCACAATTCAAAAAAAAAATAACCTAGAGTTTTCAATTACAAAAAGTGCAAGCGAAACAAATGTTTTGCCAAACCAACTCTTTAGTTATTTTCTATCGTTAACAAACGGAAATAACATCGAAGCAGTTGCTCTTTCAACAACTGACCAATTGCCATCAAATTTTAATGTTGTTTCAGTTAGTGTAAAAATTGGTGCTGGCCCAGATATTATGCTTGAATCAAATGAGTATACTTTGTCTGGCACAAATTTGTTAACTATAAATTCGATGGCGGGTTTAACAATTTCAGTTCCTGCTAATGGCAACACGGTTATCTCAATCACTGGTTATTTTAATTAATGTTTAAAAATGTAAAAACCACCAAAATAATGGTGGTTTTTTACAATTTTGTAATAAAATTTTAAAATATTAATCGAAGAAAATTTTAATTAAAACATCATATAAATTTTTCATATTAGAATTTAAATTTAAATAAAAACATCTTCCATCATATTTTCCATTTACTTTTCTAATTAAGTTAAAGCCTTGGTCTTCAGGTTTTATTTCAAAAAGCAAACTTTCAAATGACATTTCATTAAATTCTTGTGGCGAATCAAAATTAAGTTCAATCCATGTGCCAGATTCTTTCGCATCTATGGTGTCATTATGAATGCTAACACCAAATGCTGGCATATCATGAGCGTTTTGAGTTGTTGCTTTTAGTTCGTTAAAAACAAGTTCAAACTTATCATCGCCCTTAAAAAATAAACATTTTTTATCATTATGACTAATAGTCATTGAACTTGCTTCATAAAAATAATTTGTGATAGAGTTTTTATCTTTATCCATAAAGCCTCCAGAAATTAATGTTAAAAAACAGCACACAAGGTTAATAGAAAAATTAAACATCATGATTATTGTTTTTCAAATATGCTCAAATTATACAACAAAATTGTTTTTTATAAAACTTAAAATGTGCTAAAATGGTTTTAGGAGAAATTTTATGGCAACAAAAAAAGCAGGCTGTGTTTTGGTTAACACACAAACAAAAATGATAGGTTTAATTTATCGTGATATTCAAGATGATTACTCTTACCCAAAGGGTCATTTAGAAAAAGGTGAAACACTTGAAGAATGCGCTGTGCGTGAAACCGCTGAAGAAACAAAGCGTGATTGCAAAATTGTTGAAGACGCAGGTGTTAATATTGAAACCTACACCACACCGCAGGGCGAAGAGTGCGAAACACATATGTTTTTGGCAGTTGACACTGGCAAAAGTGACAACACATCTGATGAAGTTCATGATTTGATTTGGACTGCTTTTGAAGATGTTGAGCAGGTTTTAAGTTATCAAACTTTAAAAGACACATGGAATTTCTTTAAAGAAAAAATCGCAAAAATGTTAAACAAATAGTGCAAAAATAGCGAAAAACTTAAAAATATATTAAAAATAGGGGAAAATTATGGAAAAATTGTTTGAGAGAATATTAGATGACGATGAAAAAATTGAAAAAGTTTTTAAACCACAAAAAACAAAATTATTTTTATCAAGTTTCTTTGGAATAACAATGACAACAATTTGGTTTGTTATCATGGGCATCATTGGAGTTTTGGTTCCAGAAGAAGGCTATGAGCCAGAACCAATTTATGTGCTTATTCCAATTGGTTGCTTTGTGGTTATTCTTTTGTTCACTTGGCTTTTCACAGCAATTTATTACAAAAACTTATATTATGCATACACCAACAAAAGGGTAATCATTAGGTCAGGCATTTTTGGTGTTGATTACAAAAGTTTGGATATGGGCATGATTGGTGCAGTTAATGTTTATGTTAGTTTGCTTGACAAGTTGTTAAGAAAAGACACAGGTTCTGTTACATTTGGCAGTATGGCTAGCCCAATGGTTACCGAAAAAGGTGGTTCTGCATACAAGTTTGGACACATTGTTATGCCATACGAAACTTGCAAAGAAGTGAAAGCGGCTATTGATAAATTTAAAAACACAAAAAAATAAAGAAAAATGTAAAAAATAAAAACCACTTGGTAATTCCAAGTGGTTTTCTTTATTTTTCGTAGCCGTAGTCATCATCTTGATAATGTTTGTGACGTCTGCCAGATTCTTTCTTTTGACGATATTGTTTATATCGTTTATTTTTTGTTTTTTTGTTAATAGAACTTTTTCTTTGTTCGCCATGAGAGTGGTGACCTTTTGGATAAGAGTCCGCATAGTTTGCCATTTCTTTGTTTGTTCTACCAACAACTATCATGGTTTTTCTATCTGCTCTGTCAATAATAAATTCAATAGGTTTACAAAGTGTCAAAACGATGTTTCCACGGTCATCATAAACTGCACAACGTTGTTCTGACAAGAAATAGTCACGTGTTTGCCTTCCCAAAATTTGAGATAAAGGTATTTCAACGCTAATGCCTTTTTCTTCATTTTTAACAATAACAACAATATCGTCATTGTATCCTTCTTCTGGTGAAGTGTTTCTGATTTTAGAAACACGACCTTTCATTTTTTCGCCGATATGTTTTTCACAATAAATAACACTGCTAATATCATCAAAATCTTTTTCTGCTTGGTCAACGTCAAGTTGCCTTGAGTTTGCAACTTCAACAATTTGTTTAATTCTGTCTGCTGATAGTGGTTTTGTTCCATGCATATGAGCCAAAATATTATATTGTGTTGCGTAGTCAGGTCCACGGCGGATTGGTGATGTTGTGTGGCTGTAGTGTGGTGACTGAAGTGCATAGTGTGAAATCTTTTCGCCAAGCCAGTCATCAAGCAAATCTTTTTGTTTTCTTTCACTATACAAATGGTCGCTATAAACCGCTCTAGATTGCATTTTTATAAGGAAATTATTAATAACTTCTTCATTAGGGGTGTCTTTAATAAGTTCAATTAAAGACCTTGTTCCCTGTGCAGAAAGGTTACCATCAAACTCAATTCCTAAAATGTCAAAAAACTCGGTTGCTCGTTCAAGTTTTCTAGGGTTTGGTTCGTCATGAACACGATATATGTTATCAAGCCCGTTATCATTTGCATATTTTGCAGTTGCTTCGTTTGCTGTAATCATAAATGCTTCAATAACTTCATGATAAAACAAGTGTGGAATTGCTGCAATGTCAACAACATCTTGCAAGTCGCTGTCGAACTTTATTTCACGCTCTTTGTTTGCAGTAAATCGAATCATTTTTCTTTGGTCAAAACCCACTTTGATTGTTTGCGCTGCATAATAGTTTAACAAAACTTGTTCTTCAGGCAAAAGTGGTTCGCCAGTCATGACTTTATATTGCAAATATGCTTTTGAATCGTCACCGTCTAAATAATCAACAATTTGTTGCGCTTGTTCATAACTATATTTTTGACGACTTTTTATTACTGCGTCATAAATATTGCTAGATTTAACTTTTCCAGTGCTTTTGTCAAGAACGGTTTTAACAACAAAAGCGAGTCTGTCTTCATTTGGATTAAGAGAGCATATGCCGGTTGAAAGTTCAGACGGAAGTATGCTGTATGCCTTGTTTGGAGCGTAGATTGTGAATGCACCATTGATATATCGTCTTCCGATTTCGCTGTCAAGGTCAACATATTTTGTAACATTTGCAACTGCGGTGTAAGTGACAATATCTCCATTTTCATCAAATGTTGAATATATAGCATCGTCCATGTCTTTGCAGGTTGCAGGGTCAACAGTGGCAAAAGGCAAGTGCCTTAAGTCAACAACATGACCACGTTGCATGGTTTCTGCTTGTTTTTCTGAAATTAGTGGAAGAGCGTCAGCGTCAACTCTTGTTGGGATTTTTGAAATTTCATTTTCAAGTGCTGCACCGCTCCAGTTCATGATTGCACCATAACTTTCGGCAATGGCATCATATTCGTGAATAGGATTTCCAGCATCGCCTTTAACATCAACAATATATCCGCCCATAAGTGGGGCATTTATGTTTGAAAGGTCCATGACACAAATTTTGTCTTGAAATCTAGAATATTCTTCTTTTGCATTCAAGATAGGAATGTGTCTTGTAGCGATGCTTTTTTTATTTGGAATAAACACAAGTTCATCATGATTAAGTTTTACAACACGCCCCAAAATAAGGCTTTCTTTGTTAAAAGCCGTTTGAACGTCTTGTTGTTTTTTGCTTGCAACTGGTGTTTGCGTTTGAAGTTGTTTTTTGCTCTTGCCCAAAACAACAACGTTTTGTTGTTTGCCAGAATGTTCAATAACAATATCAACAATCTCGCCAACATTGTAACCAGCAGCAACGCTTTTGTCTATTTTAAAATGCTTGTTTGATTCAGGTGTGACAACAAAAAATTTGTCGCCATCTCGTTGCATTACACCAATTTCAACAAGTGCAGGGTTAATTGAAACCATGTCTTTGTTAATGGTTATTTTTCCAAGTGCAATCAAACTTTCAAGTGTTCTTGAAAAGGTTTCTTTGGTTGCAAATTTGCCTTTCATAATAAGGTCTTTTCGCATCGTGTTTTTGTGCACGTTTGGATTTTTTGATAAATATTTGTAGATTGCCCCTATGCCTCGCAACATTTCTGAATCATAAGTCATAGATTTTCTCCTAATATGTTTGTAATATAACTTTAACACACAAATTGAGTTGTTTCAATAGTGATTTTCAAAATTGT
The DNA here is from genome assembly GCA_045594425.1 of Clostridia bacterium. Classification (GTDB taxonomy): domain Bacteria; phylum Bacillota; class Clostridia; order Christensenellales; family UBA1242; genus RGIG1681. The sequence goes on along the minus strand of JAZNYK010000011.1, from coordinate 104,275 downwards.
GCGTTTATTTTTTTGATTGTCATAAAAAAGCCATCCCTGCAGGTTTGCAGTGATGGCAAAATGTTTTTATGGTCTTGTAATTTCTTTTTTAAACTTGTGTTTATCGCTTATTTTTCTAAATAATAGAATAATTCCAAGCGAGATTGCTGCCATTCCAAAATAGCCAGCAAGTGCAACGACTGTCCAAACAAGTCTGTGTGGAAGAAGGTCTGCAATAAAGTTAAAAATACCCAAAGATTTTTGGTCGTATAAATACATATAATCAATCTTGAAAATATTATCAATTGTGAAAACCACTGCGGCAATAATCAAGAATAATGTAAAGCCTTTCCAAATATCTTTCCACTTTGGTTTGTAATAACCAGTGATAAGCATAACCATTGGAACCAATGTGATTAGTGTGTGATATAAAAGTGTGTGCAAGCCATTAAATGAAAATACCGAATAATAACTCATCATGGCAGATGATAAATATAAACTCATGTAGCCAACAACCAAGTTTATTGTGCACAAAAAGTTCATTGCTGCTGTTTTAATGGTTTTGTTTCTAGGAAAAAACGCAAATGGAGCAACATACATAAACATTGAGCAAGTGTGAAGTGGAAGGTGTGAGCCAATTTTATCAATAAAACGTTCACCGTTTATGTAAACGGTATACCACCAACTGCTCCATTTTAAAATGTCATAAAGAACAACAATACCCCAAATGCAAATTAAAAATGTTCGAATAGAATTTCTCGATTTGTTTTTAAGCATCAAAGGAATAATTAAACACAATATTGTTGCAACAACAATAAATATGATATGCTCTAAACTAAAGTAGAACGAGCCTGTTCTACCAAGCCAATCTTGAGCATCAAAAAACCAACCCATAAATTTAACCTCTAATTTCATTGTAATATACAAATATAGCATTGTCAATATTTTGTCGAATTGTGTATATATAAGTCGTTTATAAGAATTGTTTATTAAGAATAACCCGCTTTTGCTATTGACTTTATACAAAATAAAATAGTAAAATTTGATAGTAAAGGAAAAACATATGATAAATATTTTTGATGATGATGTATATTTGCCAAGTGGCATAAAAAGTGCATTTCTTCATGAACCTGAGTTGGGCGTTTGTGTGCTGTTTAAAAATGATGCATACAAAATGTGGGGACATTTGGGGATGCCTAAAAGTGATTTTTCAATAAAACGAATTGAAAAATTATTAACTACTGGTAAATATAGTGATTTTGAAACAGACTTTGTTATTTTTGATAAAAATGGTGAGGTTTGTTCATCTAACTGCGATTCAAAAATAACCGTTGGCGAAAATGGTTTGATTTATTTAGATGACGGAAGATATGTTGTTGTGGCAATTGAAGATAAAAACAATCCACAATATGTTGGTGGTGCAAACGTAAAAATACTTAATAAAAAGGTTATGGAACTTATAAGAAAAAAAGTAATAAAAAAACCAATTGCTTTTGGAAAATCGGGCTTTGAAGATAGTTTGCCACAGACTTCAATGGAATAAAAAAATAAAAGAGGTGAAATATGAATATTACTAACGATATCAAATATGTTGGCGTTAACGACCATGAAATTGATTTATTTGAAGGACAATATGTTGTTCCAAACGGAATGGCATATAATTCTTATGTTGTTTTAGATGAAAAAACAGCAGTGCTTGATTCGGTTGACGAAAGATTTGCTGAAAATTGGCTTGCAAACATCAAAAAAATCTTGGGTGAAAAAACACCAGATTATTTGATTGTTCAACATATGGAGCCAGACCATTCTGGAAGCATTGTTGAATTTGCAAAAACATATCCAGAAACAAAAATAGTGTCATCAGCAAAAGCCTTTGTGATGATGAAAAACTTTTTTGGCACAGATTTTGCAGAAAAACAAGTTGTTGTTGCTGAAGGCTCAAAATTGGAACTTGGCAAACACGTTTTAAGTTTTGTTGAAGCACCAATGGTTCACTGGCCAGAGGTTATTATGACTTTTGACCAAACAGATGGTGTGTTGTTTTCGGCAGATGCTTTTGGAAAATTTGGTGCACTTGACGTAGATGAAGAATGGGCTTGCGAAGCAAGAAGATATTATATTGGAATTGTTGGAAAATATGGGCTTCCTGTGCAAATGCTTTTGAAAAAAGCAGCAGGTTTAAACATAAAAACAATTTGTCCGTTGCATGGACCAGTGATTTCTGAAAACCTTGGTTATTATCTTGATTTATATAACACATGGTCAAGTTATGGTGTTGAAAGTGAAGGTATTGTTATTGCATACACATCTGTTTATGGAAACACAAAAAAGGCAGTTTTAGAACTTGCTGACCTTTTGGAAAAAAGTGGGGAAAAGGTTGTTGTTAATGACCTTGCCAGATGCGACATGGCAGAAGCAGTTGAAGATGCTTTCAGATACGGCAAACTTGTTTTTGCAACCACAACTTATAATGGTGAAGTTTTCCCATTTATGAGAGAGTTTATTAATCATTTGGTTGAAAGAAACTTTCAAAACAAAACCATTGCATTTATTGAAAACGGAAGTTGGGCACCAACCGCAACAAGGGTTATGCAAACCATGCTTGAAAAATGCAAAAATTTAACTCAAACTCAAGCAACAGTAAAAATTATGTCTGCTTTAAACGATGAAAGCAGAGCCCAATTGCAAGCACTTGCAACTGAACTTTGCAAAAAATAAGAAAAAAAACCACTAGCAATTGCTAGCGGTTTTTATTTTGTTATTTATTGTTCAATCTTTTTAAAGTTGTTTTTGTTTAAAACATCAACTAGGTGATTACATTCTTCAAAAGCCAAAACATTTTCTGGTGCATCCAAAGGAACTTCGTCCATAACAATATTGGTGAAATTCGCATAATATTTTGCAGAGTCATTAATAACTAAAAACAATAAATAATCTTCGTCACATCTGTCTTTGATTTCCCAATTATAAACTTTAAGATTATCAACATCTCTATAAAGAGTGTCATAAAATTCAAAAATCTTTATGTATCTGTTTAAATCAAAATATCCTTTGCTTTTTTCATCAAAAAATGAAAGTGTGTCAAGATTATCAGAAATTTGGTAAAGCACGTGATTAAACAAAACGTCCTTTGGCTTTTTTGAAGTTTTTGTTTGTGCCCAAACACTTGCCATAACAATGCAGTTATAAGCGCTCATCCAAAATGCAAGATAAGGTGCGGTGATTTCCTTTTTTTGATATTTTTTAATCACATTTGCAATTGCTGAAAAACTATAATATTTTTCAAAAGAATTTTCTAAATCAAATTCTTTTTGGTCAATATTTACACAAAATTCTTGCAAGTTTTCAAAAGAACAACGAGCAGAGCAAATTTCTTTAAACAATTTTTCATTAAACATAAATGTTCTCCTATATATTCAATTATAGCAGTATGCTTTTAAAATTCAAAATCAAAATCTAAATATTTTCTTCATAAATATATGTGCCTGGTCCATCAGCAATCATTTCAATTTCCATGTATGTTCTAAAAGCACCGGTTGCAACTTTTATGTTCTTTTCAAGATGCTTAACAAGTTCGTTATAAATTGGTTCAGCCTGTTCTGGGCGAGCAGCATAAATAAAGTCTGGTCGGTTAGTCCCCTTAACGTTGCCATAAAGCGTAAAGTTGCTAACCACCATAATTTCGCCATTAATATCAAAAACACTTTTGTTGGTTTTTCCGTTTTCGTCATCAAAAATTCGAAGTTTCAAAATCTTGTTGGCAATTTTTTCAGCAACTGCTGGCTTGTCATCAACCGAAACCCCAACAAGAACCAACATACCTTGTTTTATTTCACTAAATTTTTTGCCTTCAGAATAAAGCACACATTTTTTAACTTTTTGAACAACAATCTTCATATTATCTCCGATAAATCGTTATTTATATAGCGAATATATCACAAATTTATAGACAAAATCAAACATTTCAATATTTTGTGCAAATTTAACCTCATATGGATTGTTTTTTGTTATTAATTTTATTATCATAAAAATATGGAAGAAAAGAAAGTTTTAACAAAAGAAGAAATTTTAAAAGAAATTGAAGTTTCAAAATCAAGAACCACAACAGTTTCAATGGTTTATCGATTTGATGAAGGAAATAATATAATTTTAAAACCACCAAAAACATTACTTGGTTTAAAAAACAGACTTGGTGAAGTTTTGGCATCTAGGTCAACAGAACCTAATTTGGAGTTGGCTTCACTTTTATACTATTATGCCCTTATGGATTTGCCTGCTGAAACAGCAAAAAAAGTGACAGGCAAGGTTTCGCTTGACGAAAATTTATTTACTGAGCAAACAAAAGGAACAGCAAAAACTGGTGCAACTGCTGCATTTAGTCCGTTAGAGGAAAAGATTTCTATAACCCCTCATATTTTCACTGGACACGTTGTTGATAAATTAGAGCATATGATTACATTGTTGCACGAAACAAGACATTATTATCAACACTTAACAACTGCCAGTTATCAAAAGTCTTTGGATGGAACACAAAAAGGTGAGTTGTCTGAAGAAGAATTGGTGGCAATGGCGTTTAGAGAGTTTGGTGGTAACAAAATATTTCCACAAGCAACCAAAGAACAACTTGCTGAAATGGGTTATGCGCTTTATCATCAAAGCCCAAGAGAAATTGACGCACGTGAATATTCTTTTGAAGAATCAATCAGAATTTTAGAATCAGCACTTCAAGCAACTGATGAAAATAACCCATGCAGAAGTCATTTGGAATTGGCCGTGCCTTATGTTAAAAAGCGAAAAGCAAAAAATGACCAAGAAAATCAAATTCAACAAGAAAAGTATTTAGAAATAAAAGAAGAAGTGATTAAAGTTTGTGAAGAAATTCAATCACGCAGATTTGAAATTTTAACACCTGAAAACATTGCAAAATTGGAACATTATGACGAATGGGATGATGAAACAGAATCTTTAAGGCAATATATCTTTGACCTTGAAAGGTCTTTGCTTGTTAGGTTTGATAAACAAATAGCCGAACTCATTCAAGAAATTGTTTTAAAATATGATGTGTTTGCAGTGGGAAAAACATTAGCAAAAAATCCAAACTTCACAATGAAACCAGAGGCACTTGACAAATTAATTAAAAGAGACACCTTTATTCATTTTGGAATGTGTTCTCTTTGTCCTATTTATGATATTAAAGAAGTTACTGAACGATATGCAGAACTTAACGCTGGGCAACCTGGCAAAAACAAATAAAATAGGTGAAAAATGATTGACGAAAACAGAAAGAAACATATTTTTGCAGTTGCAAAACTTATGAAAGATAATGCTGAAAAACACGGGCTTGACCCAGAAGAAATGTTCACACTAGGGCTTGTGCATGACATTGGTTATGAATTTGGCGAAGCCGATGAACACCATATTGTTGGTGCAAGAATGCTTGAAAAGCAAAATTATAAATATTCAACTGAAGTGCTTTATCATGGAAAACCAGAGGTTGGTTATGAGTCGCCAGCACTTGACCTTTTAAACTTTGCCGATATGCATATCAGCAAAACTGGCGAATATGTAACATTTGCAGCACGTCTTGAAGATATTGCAAAAAGAAGAGGCAAAGATTCAATTGTTTATCTAAACTGCAAAAAAGTTATAGATGGGCTTCTTGAAAAAGGCTTTTCAGATGAGCCTGAACCAAAGCAAAAAATGTAATAAAAAATCGTTACTTTAAGTAACGATTTTTTTATTATTCAATTTCAATAAGTTCATATTGTTTTAAACCACATCCAATTTTTTCGGCAACGTCAATTGTGTGGGTTCCGTTTCTTGATTCCAAGCGTTTTAAAAAGTGTTTTTGACCAGGGTCGTTGGTTGCTTGATAAATTAAATCAACGCACGCTTTGTCTAATGCAACTGGGTCAAGAGATGCCAAAATTCCAATATCTTTCATGCAAGGGTCTTCGGCAACCTCACAACAATCGCAATCAACCGACAAGTTTTTCATAACATTAACATAGACAATGTTTCCGTCAAAAAAGTCAATTACTGATTTTGCTGCATCTGCCATAGATTCCAAAAATTTGTTTTGAGGTGCGGTTTTGCCCCAAACTTCTTTTTGACTAAGGGTTGCACCGGCTGAATGAATATAGCATTTTCCTGCACTTGAAGCAAGCCCGATTGAAAGTTGTTTTAATGCGCCTCCATATCCACCCATAGGGTGCCCTTTAAAATGTGAAAGCACAAGCATTGAGTCATACAACGCAAGGTTTTTGCCAACATAGTTTTTTTGAATAACTTGACCTTCTGGAATGTCCAACACATCATCTGGACCTTCTGCGTCTAAAATGTCAACATTAAAATGTTCAGTCCAGCCGTGTTCACGCATAAGTTGCTCGTGTTTATGTGTTTCATTTCTTGCTCCGGCATAGGCGGTGTTACACTCAACAATTGTGCCGTTAACAAGTGCTACAAGAGGTTTCCAAAACTCTGGTTTTAAAAAGTTTTGATTGCCTTTTTCGCCAGAATGAACCTTTATAGCAACGTTGCCTTTTAATGGTGTGTTTAATTTATTAAAAAGTTCAACAACTTTTTCAGGTGTTATTGTTTTTGAGAAATATACTTTTGATTTATTCATAAAAACTCCTTTTGATAAAAATATTTTAGCACAATCAGTGATTGATTAAAAAGAAAATTTATTGCAAATAACACAAAATAGTTTTTAAAATTTATGCTATTTGTGTTACACTTGCATTAGTGAGGTAACCATGAAAACTATTAATGAAAATTATTTTAAAAACTCAAAAGAATCTTCATTCACCGAAATCGAACATATTATTGATAAAGGCGAACAAATTTTGTGGAGAGGAAAGCCAAAAAAATCGGCATACATATTTGGTTCCTTTTTCAAGATGTTTCCAATAGCACTTTTATGGCTTTTGTTTGACGGAACTTTTATTGTTGCTATGTGTGCTGGAAAAATGGAAATCCCAACAGGCATGATTTTCTTTTTGATTATCTTTTTTGCATTCCACTTGCTTCCAGTTTGGATTTGGATTGGCAATATTATAACCGCAAGCAAACAGTATAAAAATCTTGAGTATGCATTTACAAACAAAAGAATTATTATCAAATCTGGAATTATCGGAATTGATTTCCAAAACATTTATTATTCAGAAATTCAATCAGTTAATTTAAAAGTAGGTCTTTTTGACAAAATGCTTAAAGTTGGTGACGTTTACATCAAAAGCAACGCTGGTGCAAATATTTTGTTTGATATTTCTGACCCTTATTTCATTACTCAAAAACTTCAAGAAATTGTCATCGATATCAAAACAGATATTGAATTTCCAAACAAATTCCGTCCAGATGAAAACCCTGGATACAAAACCGAATATGTTAAGGGTATGAAGGAAAATAAAAGCGAAACAAACAAAAACAAATAATCAAAGAAAAAAGAAGTGTCAACACTTCTTTTTTTGTTTATTTTATTAGACTATAATACAATATTTTGTTAAAATTTAACTATAGTTAAATTTTAAAATTAATAAATAAAAAACACTAAAAAAGAGGAAGCATAATGAAAGTTATTTTTGGAACAACAAACAAAAGAAAATTAGAAGACCTTGAACATATTGTTAAAAAGCATGGTTTAAACCTTGAAATTTTGTGTCTTGCTGACATTGGTTGGGATAGGGGTGAGATTGATGAAAATGGTTTAACCATTGAAGAAAATTCTTTAATCAAAGCAAATGCTATCCATGATTTTTGTGTTAGTCACGGCATTAATCATCCAATCATTACTGATGATTCAGGGCTTTTTATCAAAGCACTTAATGGCGAGCCAGGCATCCACACAGCACGTTATGCTGAACAAGAAATGCTTGCCGACCCAACACTTCCAGCACATGAGAGCACAAACAAAATAATCAGGCTTATGCAAGGAGCAAAAGATAGAAGTGCAACATTTAGATGTGCTGTTACTTGTATGTTTGCTGATGGTTCTTACAAACAGTTTGGTGGAAAAACCGAAGGCACAATTGCTGAAAAAGTGTTAGAGCCAATCAAAAAGCCATATTCATATTGTGTGTTTTTATTAAAAAGCACAGGAAAATCACTTCACGAAACCGTTGGAAAGGATGCAGAAAACACATACAGAATGGTTGCGTTATCTGAAACTTTGAAACACTTAAACTCACTAGAAAATCAAAATCAACCAAATTAAAACAAATGCGGAGGATATGCCATGGCATATAAATACAAAAAAAGCCAGTTATTTTCAAAAAAAGTTGCAGGGGTGCCTGATGCTGTTTATGAAACAATTTATTCAAAAACATTATCTCTTGAAAACTTTTTTAAATATAATTTGAAAAATAGAATTCCGATTGAGTGCATGAATCAAGAGGACAGACAACTTTATGCAGTTCTTCCAAAAAAAGTTTTGGATGATATTTCTATTGACTATCTTACAATTGAAAACATGGCAAAATATGGCCTTGTTGGAAAAATATCAACCGCTCATGTGATAGAAAAAGAACGTGCACTCATTGAAAAATTTGGTGTTGAAAAATTGCTTACTCTTGATTGGGATATGATAAAATCAAACGGATTAATGGACTTGCTTTCAAGTTTAGACCCAAGCACACCAGACCTTGCAACGGCACTAAACGAGATGTCTTTTGATGTTGAGCATATGCAAAGAGGTGGCAAAAATGATTATTATAGAACACTTGCAAGAGATTTTAACAATGGAACTTTAAGCATTAGAAAGATTATTTCAAATTGGAAAATGTTTGAAGGTAAAAACCTGTCAAGAAATCTTGCGACCTATGATGTTTCGGAAAGCGCCCTTCGTGATTTTATGGCAGAACATGAAAAAGTTGCATCACTGGTTTGCACATATGGTGAAATTGAACCACTAATTAAGGGTGAAACATCTCATGAAATCTTGCATAAGCAGGTTGAAGCATTTTCAGAAAGTTTGCTTGATAAAACCGTTGGAAAATACGGTTCAACCCCCGAGGTAAAGTTAGAAAACTCACAATATGAAGCATTGTTTGACTATGTTTCTCCAAGCAAATTTTTGGGCAAACATGAAGACTCTTATGGTGAAAGAATTGGTTTGGAAATTGAGACACAACCAAAAGGATATGTTGAAAAATTACCATTTTCTGCCGCTTTGTTAACCGACTTTAGCATATCAAGTTTTGTTGGAAGATTTGGGCTTAAAAACGTTGTTGATTTTGATAATGAATGTGGCGGATTTTTCTCCAACAATGATGCAGAAATGCTTAAACTTATGAATGATATGTATATGCGTTACGCCGGAAACGAACATGACCCAGAAAAAAATATTTATCAAACAAAAGTTATAACATCTAATGCAGACTATGACAGACCATATACAAAAGATGAGTTTTATGAATCTATGCGCCGTATGATTGTCAACGGACCAAGCAATGGTGATTATCATTCAAAAGCACCAGATTATCGAAAAATATCTGGTGGCTTCAGGGAAAGAAATAGTGCTCTTTATATTAATGAATCTGCACCAGAAGAACTTAAAAATTTGTTCTACACAAAAAGCATAACACCTGAAATTTTGGCAGAAAATCCATCTTATGTTGAGTTTTTAAGAGGGAAAGACCTTTCTTCATGTTTTGAACAAAAACAAATCCGTTCTGGTGAATCTGGACTTAATTATGAAAATATCTATCAAAACTTTGAAAGACGTTTTGGCTTTGATGACACCATGGACATTGTTATTGGCTATAGAGATATGATTAACATGGCAAACTCATGGGATTATAGTTCAATTACGGAATTTTTCGACAAGCAACTTGCACTTGCGGCATCTTCAAAAGAAATAAAAGAAGTTTATATTGCAAGAACAAGTGCGCTTTTAAAAAATTCTGATTTGCCATACCCAGAGCATATTCCAGAAGAAATGAAGGTTGCCGTTCCAGAACTGTTTCTTGATTCTGTTGACACAACGGATTATTCTCCTGAACAACAAGCAGAATTTGAGCAAATTAAAACAGCGTTTTATTCTAAAAAAATTACGCCAGAGTTTATCCATGAACACCCACTTTGCAAAAAAGTGTTAAAAGATAAAGACCTTTCTGTTTGTCTTGAAAGACAACTAATCACAGCGTCATCAGAATTTTCAAAAGTTAGGTTTGGCCGTGACGTATATATCAAGAAAGAAAATTTATATCAAAGCCTAGTGTCACGTTTTGGTTTTGAACAAACAATGGATTTTGTTGACGAGTTTAGAAATGTTATTGAAATTGCGCAAAAGGGAGAAGCAGTTGTTCACACTGTAAATAAAACATCAAAAGCAATTTCAACAAGCGAGAATATTCAAGAAGTAAAAAAGACATACGCTATTGCGTTTGAAGACGCTGTTGCAAACAATAGTTTTGAGTTTACTGATGATGTTCCACAAATTATAAAAGACACAGTTCCAGCAATGTTTTTAAAAGAAGGTTCTAGTGACGAATTTAAAACAGCATATTACTCAAGAAAACTCACACCAGAACTTTGTGAAAAATACAGTCAAGAAATTGGTGAAACAAACATTGCTTATGGTTTTCCAGCAGAGTTCAACTTTTTAATAAAGTTGTTTGATAAACTTCCTGCAAGCCAAGCGAATTCAAATAGATTAAAGGTTGTTTCAGCATATTCAAAAATTGGTGATGCTAACTTAAAGAACATCTTTATTTCATACTTAAGAGAATCAGGCGAAAATCTCAACATCGACAAATTAGATATTGCAGTTGAAGTTCTTCAAAGATTAACAGATTCAAACTCTGTTGAAATGTATACCTTCCGAACTCAACTTGCCGACCAATTGTTAAAATCGGCAAATCCAATTGCAGAACTTAATAAAATCGAAAATGTATTTTTGAAAAACAGCCTTCCTGTTGCTGGAAAAATCTTTTCTGTATTTGAAGTTATGCATCCAAACTGTGAGGGTTTTAGGTTTGATAATGCTTCAATGGTTTCGCCAAAACTTAAGCGTGTAAAAAGCCCACGTCTTAAAAATGTTATTATATCGTCTGACTTAATCAAAATTTCTCTTGGCTCAAACAATGACTCAATGAGAGAATTTCTAAAAAATATTGAAAAAGGAAACACAATGTTTTTGCATCTTGCAAATGGTGATTTCAATTTTGCTGATTTAAACCCTGAATCAAAAAAGATAGTGGTTGATTTCAGAGAACAACTATTAACTCTTGATAGGGTGAAAAAACACAAAGATGCAATTGGCGATTTTGAGCCAAGTGAGGATGTTGTTTCAGACATAAAAACACTTGCTTCAAGGCTTTTGCCAGATACATATAAAAACAAGAATGCACTTGCAGACCTTGTTGTTTATGAATTTGCTCATGTTATGGGCATCAACAACCTTGAACAAGCAAAAGAATATATGTCGCAAAAAATATCATCGGCTGATGCTAGAAACAGAAACGCAGCAAAAGCAGAAAACTTCACCATTGAAGAAGGTGATTTTGTAAAAGGTATTGACGGCAAGTTCTTTGCAGATATTTTAAGGAACGGAAGCGTTGCAAAAGAATTTTTGGGCTCAAGTGCTGGCAGTGATTTAACCCCACTTGACACCGATGTTTCAATGGTTACCAAAAAAGGTGAAACAATCGATGAAACAATCAAAAACACAGCGGCTAACAGTTATGGTGGTGTTTATTTCATTTTGAAAAATGACGACAGATTTGCAACCACAAGAACAAAAGAAGGAAACGATAACCCAAGTGCTGATAACCTTACAAAAATGGAAGCCTTTTACACTGGCTTTTGCGACTCTGATAATTCTCATCACTATGGCATCCGAACTGGTTTTGCATCTAGTGACATTGATTTTATTGTTGTTAATTCATACAGTGAAAAAATTGGACTAGATATTGCACTTAACGGATTTTATATTCCGGTTGTTGACAGAAGTGGAAAACTTGTGTTTAGCGAACAAGATTATGACAATCTTCGTGCAAAAATGAGTGGTCTTTCTAAATATGGAGAAGAGCATTTTGAAGTATCTGAAAACTTGTATGGGTCAGATGTTGAAGAAATTGCGGTTAAAATTCCTGATAGTGAAAAAGATGTAAAACACAAACGCAAAGTTATCAATGATGCTATTGCCGAAGCCCTTGAAGGAAGTGGTTTAAAACTAAAAACTTCAATTGACGGCAACTTGCAAGAGGGTTCAGTTGAACTTATCGACACAGGCTCAACTGGTCGTGGAACAAACAAACCAGGTGATGGCGACTTTGACTTTATGATGCGTCTTGATAAATCTGTTTTAAGCAATCCAAAAAGACTTGCTGACCTCAAAAGCAGACTTATTAAAAAATTTGGTGATAAACACACAAGTGAAATTATTGCAACTGGCGACTTTAGATTGAAAAGTGTTGAAGTTCAAGATGTTTTGGTTGATATTGATATTTCGTTTGTTCAAAAAACAAACAAAGTTTCTTATTCAACAGATATGGCTCTTGAAGACCGTATGAGAACAATCAGAGAAGAACACCCAGACAAATATCCATTTATTGTTGCAAACATTTTGCTAGCAAAACAAATTTTGAAGAAAGCCGGAGCCTACAAACCAAACCGTGGTGAAACCCCACAAGGTGGACTTGGTGGTGTTGGTATTGAAAACTGGGTATTGCAACACGGTGGGTCTTTCCATGATGCTATTCAAGATTTCTTGCAAGCATCTGAAGGAAAAGATTTCGAACAATTTAAAAATTCTTATCATGTTTGGGATTTTGGTGAGAACCATTTTGCTGAAAAGAAAGGTCTTTATCCTCATGACGACTTTGTTGAAGGAAACATGAGCGCAGAGGGCTACCAAAAAATGAGAGAGGCTTTTTATGAATATGCAAAAACAAGCGGTGTGAAATTTGGAAGCAAGAAGCCTGTTGGCGCCAGTGTGCAAAAATCTAACTAATATTGGAGAATGGCTATGGCATATCCTGAAAGACAAATAGAAAAAATTATAAAACAATTTTGCAAACAAACAGACACAAAGTGCACAGTGGGTGCAGATGGTTGGATGTTTACTTTGCAAAAAAATGGAAAAAAAAGTTTTGTTATTGGCTATAAGTTCGACCTTAACAACGCAACTTCGTGTATGCTTTGTGACGATAAGTCTGCACTTTCTGAAGTTCTAAAAAATTCGGATATCCCTTGTGTTGAACACAGGTTTATTGAAGCACCAAATGGATATAATAAAACAGAAGAACAAAACTTAAAAGAACTAGAAGCCATGCTAAACCAGCATGGCGAACTAGTTTTAAAACCAAATATTGGAAGCGGTGGCAGAAGTGTTGTTAGAGTGAATGATATGGACACCATCAAGTTATATCTATCAAAACACCTTTCTGCAAAAAGACCAGTTGGTGTTTGTAAATTTGAACACATTAAAAATGAATATAGAATTGTGTGTTTAGATGGCAAACCAAGGCTAGTTTATCGCAAACAACGACCTTTTGTTGTTGGTGACGGCAAAAACACAATCGAAATGCTTATTCACAAAACCATAAAAGGGAAAACCGATGTTGACTCAAAACTGGATTTAAACAGAATTCCAGAGGCTGGCGAAGTGGTTTATGTTTCTTGGAAACATAACTTGGGGCTTGGTGCATCAGCAGATGTAAAAATTGAAAAAAGTTTAAAGTCAAAACTCATGTCACTTGCCAAACGTGTTGTGAAAGAAATTAACATTTGTTTTGCGTCAGTTGACATTATTGAACTTGAAGACGATAGTTTGAAAGTTCTAGAAGTTAACAGTGGTGTTATGATGGAAAAATTTTCTTCAGCAAGTTTTGAAAATTTTAAAATTGCAAGGCAAATTTATTTTGATGCTTTAGCAAAAAGTTTAAAAATAAAATTAGATTAGGGGGATTTTATGAATAGACATTATATTGGAACAAAAGTAATTGTAAAAATGGATAGACCAATGGGTTCAACACATCCAAAACACTGTTTTATTTATCCTGTAAATTATGGATACATCCCAAACACAATGAGTGGTGATGGTGAAGAATTAGATGCGTATGTTCTTGGCGAACATAGACCTCTTGACACGTTTGAAGGTGTTGTTGTTGCAATTATTCACCGCACAAATGATGACGATGACAAACTTGTTGTTATGGCAGAAGGCAGAAACTACACAGATGACCAAATCAGAGCATTAACTGAATTTCAAGAACAACACTTTGAATCTGTGATTTTAAGATAAAACAAAAAACTGCAAAAATTAAAAATAAATTCTAAAAAAATGCAGAAAAATATGCAAAAATGGGGTAAAAATGGAATTAGATAATAAATTAGCAGAAATTTTCGAGGAAGTTTCGCAAAACAGTGATTTGTCTTTAGATGAAATTTTGGCGGAATGTTTTAATAGATTTTTAAAAACAAGTGAAAGGTCACAAGAAGATTTGCTTGCTAGTGATTTTGATTTGTTCAGAAAGTCAGTGCTTAATGTGTGTGGGATAAACGAGTATGATTATTACACAAAAAATGTTAATAGCAATTTAAAGCAATATATTGAGCAAAATATTTTTCCTGAATATGACAAAAATGACAAGGCTCACGGTATTGTGCATATCAAAGAAGTTATCAGGCGTTCTTTTGCTCTTAATCAAACTTTAAAACTTGGGCTTGAAGACAACATAATTTTTGCAACATCCGCCTGCCATGATTGGGGAAAATATATTGACCATGAAACTCATGAAAAAATTGCGGCTCAAAACTTTTGGCTTGACCAAAACATGAAGAACTTTTTTTCAGATGAAGAAAGGCAAATCATAAAAGAAGCAATTGAAGACCACAGGTCGTCTTTTGAAGACACACCAAGGTCAGATTATGGAAAACTTATTTCTTCTGCCGACAGAAACACAAGAATTGAAATTGTGTTTGTCAGAAGTTTTAATGTGGGCAAATGGAGAACTCCTGAAATGACAGTTGAAGATTTTTTGGAGTTCACTCACAAGCGTCTTTCAAAACGTTATAGTGTTGAAAACCCTGAAAATATGTTTTTTGAAGATGACACATACAGACAATTTTTGCATGATATGCGACAACTTCTAAATGATGAAAAAGAATTTAAGGATAGATATTGCATTGTTAATCAAATAGACGACAGAAGCAAAACTGTGGGCGAAGCGTAATAAAAATCACCATTTCTGGTGGTTTTTTTATTGCAAAAGCCTATTATTGCTTCAAAAATCAAAATATTCGCTTTTCAAAAAACGGCTTTTATGTTAACATTTATGTATGGCATTAAATATTAGGCAAAAATCAATTTTTAAAATGACACCTTCAAAAACCATTTTACTTGGTTTTGCAACCATTATTTTGGTGGGGGCTTTTTTGTTGTGTCTTCCAATTTCAAACACAGCGGGTGAATGGATTCCTTTTATAGATGCGCTATTTACTTCAACCACTTCTGTTTGTGTAACTGGTCTAGTTGTTTTTGATATAGCAGCAGAACTAAATTTGTTTGGACAAATTATTGTTATGTTGCTTATTCAAATTGGCGGGCTTGGTGTTGTTGCGGTTACATCTTTCTTGTTTATGATGATTGGCAAAAAAATTAATTATTCAACCAGAATTGCCCTTCAAGAAAGTTTGAGTAAAGAAGACAATCAAGGGGTTGTTCAGACAATTATCAAAGTTTTAATCATCACATTAATCTGTGAATTTGTTGGCTTTTTAGTGCTACTCCCAAGCATGATAAATTTTACTGGAAGTTTTTGGAGTGGTTCCTTTAAGGCGTTGTTTTTATCAATTTCTGCGTTTTGCAATGCAGGCATTGACCCTCTTGGAACGTTGACACCAGAATTTTCAAATCTTATCTGTTTTTCAAGCAATCCATGGGTTCTTATTCCTGTGATGTTCTTGATTGTTTTGGGTGGCATAGGTTCAATTGTTATTTTAGATATTATTTATCATAAAAAATCCAAACGACTTATGCTTCACACTAGGGTTGTGTTGTGGATAACTTTAGTTTTAATAACGGCGGGCGCTTTTATTATTGGTGCTGCAGAATGGAACAATCCGGCAACACTTGGAAGTATGAGTGTAGGCGACAAAATAATGAATAGTTTTTTTCAAAGTGTTACAACAAGAACGGCTGGTTTTGCAACATTTGACCAATCTGCAATGACATCAATATCTGTCATTATTAGTGAATTTTTGATGTTTGTTGGTGGTTCACCTGTTTCAACTGCTGGTGGTATAAAAACAACAACGCTATTTATATTTCTATTAATTTTGTTTAGAAACACAAATGAAAATGGAAACATTATATATAGAAACAAAAAAATCACACACCAACAACTTATGAAGGCTGTCAGAATTGTAATGATAGCATTTTCAGTTCTTATTGTTGGAACAATTTTAATTTATTTATTTGAATCATCATTAATTTCTCTAGATGCAATTTTATATGAAACAGTGTCGGCTATTTGCACTGTTGGTTTAAGTTTTGGAATAACTCCAACTCTTTGTGTTGGGTCAAAATTAGTTCTTGTGTTAATGATGTATCTTGGTAGAATCGGAATGTTAACCATTCCGCTTGCGTTTAAAACAAAAGAAACCGCAGGTATAGAATATACCGAGGCAAAAATTATTGTGGGGTAAATTATGGAAGAAATAACTAAAGAATTTAATGATTATGTTGTTATTGGTCTTGGAAAATTTGGAAGAAGCATAGCAAAAAATCTTTCAGAAGAAGGCAAAAATGTTCTTGCTATTGATGGAAATTCAAAAAATGTTGAAAATATAGAAGGAGTTGTAACCCATGCTGTTTCAGCAGATGTGTCAAAAAAAGAAGTTTTGTATTCACTTGGTGTTCAAAATTTTGACTGTGCAATTGTTTGTATTGGTGATGACCTTTCTGCAAGTATGCTTTCAACATTAATTTGCAAGGAACTTGGCGTGCCATACATTATTGCAAAGGCTCAAAATGACCAACATAAAGAACTTCTTGAAAAAGTTGGTGCAAATCTCGTCATTTTTCCAGAAGTGTATATGAGCAAAAAATTAGCAACCGCACTTGTTGACCCTTATGCAAATGAACTTGTAAAATTAACTGACAACTACAAAATTGTTGAAATAAAGTGCCCAACAGGCTGGGAAGGTAAAACAATTGGCGAAATTAATGTTAGAAAAAAATATAATGTAAACATCATTTTAATCAGAAGAGAAGAAGATGTAATTGAACCATTGCCAGAATCATTGCTTGAAGATGGCGATAGTCTTGTGATTGCTGGAACTCCAAAAAATATTGAATCTATTGAACATAAAGTTGATGAAAGAGTAGATATGAAAACATTGTTTGCAGATGCATTAAGCGAAGATTAATTTGCATTAAAAAATCTATCCAATTTGGATAGATTTTTTATTTATTTATTGTTTTGGTTTAACTGGTTTTTGTGGAGCAAGTTTTTGCAATGCTTTAATTTGTTTTTCAATTTCTTTAACAATTGCATTCATAACGTGTGTTGAATTGTGCCACCAGTCACGACTCCAAACTCTAAAGGTTTTCCAACCACGTGCTTTTAAGAATTCGTTTCTAAACACGTCACGTTCCAAAGCAGAGTCTGAACTATTGATAACTGTTTGGTCAGTTTCAATACCAAGCAAATATTTATCTCTGCGTTTGTCATAAACCGCAACTGAAATTTTGCTGTTTGAGTTTCCAAGGTTAACTTCTGTTTTATAACCAAGTTTTTGAAGTTTTGTTGCAATTTGTTCTTCTATTGGAAGCACACTTCTTGGTTTTGCAATGGTTGTTGCGCCTTCGCTAAAACTGTTCAAGATTGCTTGTATTTCGTCATTATTGCCTTCTGAAACCGCTCTAACATATGTCAAATAACTGCGGAGCAATTTTGGACCTGCAAATTTTGCACCATCAACTTTAAGTTCTTCTGGTTCAATGCTGGTTACAACAAAAATCTTTTGTTTTGCACGAGTGATGGCAACGTTCAAACGGTTTTCACCGCCTTCATTAGAAAGAGAACCGAAAAGTGAGTTAACTTTGCCAAAATTGTTTCTTGCATAACCAATTGAAAAGATAATAATGTCACGTTCGTCACCTTGGATGTTTTCAAGGTTTTTGATAAACAAACTAACATCTTCGCCATTTTCAATTCGGTTTGTTTCTTTAATATAAAGTGTTCTAAATTCTTCATCAATAGCACATTGCTTGTCAATAAGGTCTTCTATGCAAGTTTCTTGTTCAGAGTTAAATGTGATAATTCCAATTGTTTCGTTGTTTTTTCTAGTTTTTAAAATTTGTTTAGTAAGTTCAACAACTTTCTTGGCTTCCATAACGTTTTTGCCGTTTTCCCAAACGCCTTTTGCCATAATTCTTTCAATTGGTTTTTGACGAATATTTTTTGAACCATTTGGGGCAATTTGAAGTTTGCCGTTATAGAAAGCCTTGTTTGAAAAGTCAATAAGTTCAGAGTTTCGGCTTCTGTAGTGATAGGTGATGTTTGTGCTGTTGAATCTTGAAACTGCAAGGTCTAGCAAACTTTCAACTTCAAGAGCGGCTTGTGTTGAAAAGTCAACATCGTCATCAACGTTAGCACCCATATATCTTCTCATGAAGGTTGTTGTTGGTCTAAGTTGTTTTGCGTCACCCGCAACAACAATGCGGCTTCCACGATAAATTGATGGTATTGTGTTTTCAATGAACACCTGTGATGCTTCATCAAAAAGCACAAGGTCAAACATATCTTTTTTGAGTGGCAAAATTGTTGAAACATTTTCTGGTGAAAGAAGCCAGCATGGGAATAATTTAAATAAATAGTCACCATAAACTTCCATAACTTTTCTAATTGGCCAATAGTTTTGTTTTTTGCTTATTTGGTAAATGTAGTTTTTGGTAATAGAGTTATTTTTGAGTTGTTTTTTATATTCATCAACAAAACTTTGTTCAGCAATTTGTTTGCTGATGTCATTAAGTTGCTTTCTTGCAAGCAAGATTTTTGAACGGATGTTTTCAAAATCAACCATTTTTGAAAGACCATGTTGTTCTTTATCTTCATATTTAACAATTTCATGATAAATTCTAATAGGAAGAATTTTGTTTAAAATTTGCAAATATTTGTTGTATGTGTTTGAATTTTTGTAAGCAAACTTCAAAACAATTTTTTGTTCTTCACTCAAATTGCGAAGAATTGCATTAGAATCACGCCATGAAATATAGTTATCCATCGCAGAAAGAAGCATTTTCAAGATGTCACGGTTTCCGTTTAAAATGCCGTCAAGAGCCATAAGATAACCATCGTTTGTTAAAACATCTTTCAAAAATTCATAGTCTTCAACATATTCATCAATAGCAACAAGTGATTTGTTTAAGTCTTTTTTAACTTGCTTTTCATTAGCAAGCATCATTGACTTTGTAAACGGATACATAGGGAAAATTACTTTACTGGTTTTAAGCCATTTTTCAGTTTTTGGATATTCAAACTTTGCAATCATTTTAACAAGTGGTGAAAGATTGCGTTTTGATTTAATTTCACTGTAATAAGACAAAATTTGTCTTGAATATTTATATTTAACAACATCAAAAATTGCTTGTCTTGTTGAACATAGTCTGCGAAGTTTTGATTGTGCTTCTGAAATAATATGCACACTCAAATCATCTTTAAGATGGTCAATAAATGGGTTTTTGTTTTTATTTTCAACAAATTCATAATAAAGTTCAACTTTGTTCTTTTCATTCAAAAGCCCAAGAGCATTTTCAAGTTCGTGATAATCAAGGCTCATCACATACTTGTCTTTTAGCATTGTTTGATAAATATCATATTCAACAGATTTTTTGCCAATTTTATACGAGTTATAATACATTTCTTGAAGTGAAATTCCAAAAGGTGTTTTTTGTGTTAAAACATCAGAAATCTCTTCAAGGTTCTTAATTTCTGCGTCAAGCGATGCTTGAGTCTTTTTATATTCATCAAAAAGGGCACTGTTTGTTTTTACTGATGTAACATAGTCATGAGCGCCATAGCATCTGTTATAAAACACACGGCGTTCCTTTTCAGAGTCTGTCAAAAACATTGCTTTGCTGTTAAGTGTTGAAAGTCTGTTATAAATAACTTCAAGAGCAGCCTTTTTTTGTGACACAACCAAAACTTTTTTGCCCTTGCAAATAGCGTCTGAAATGATGTTAACAATGGTTTGAGATTTTCCAGTTCCAGGAGGTCCATAGATAACCATGTTTCCGTTTTCGTTAATATTTTTAACAACTTGTTGTTGAGCATAGTCAACATTGTTAACCAAATACATTTCATTGCATTTTTGTGGTTTAGATTTATTTGGTTTTGTGTTCAAAAGTTCGTTTACAGAGTCATTTGTTAAGCGATTTTTTTCAAGTGCTGAATAGTCAGAATAAATTGAGTTTGCCAAACTGCATCTTGAAAGAACGCAAATGTTTTTGATTTCCAAATGGTCATGTGTGGTTGGTTCTGGATATCTTTTGAAAGGGAACACGTTTTTGCGTTGTGAATATCCAAGTTTGATTCCGAACCCACGCAAATATTTTAAAAACGCTTGAATGTCTGAAAATTTTGTTTTCATACAATCAAACTCCATTTCAAGGTCTTCAAGTTTCAAACGATATGCATCTGCAAGTGCAAGCATTAATGCTTTGTTAAGTTGCACACTTTCGCCCATTTTAAGAGAAAGGTTGATTGTTTCTTCATTTTCAACTTCAATGTTGATTGGAAACATCAAAAGCGGTGCTTTGAATGTATATTGTTTTGCAGAACCATAAACAAATGGATAGCAAAGAAAAAGTTCATACCTTCCAGTTTCTCTTTCGATTTCTTCGATTTCTCTTTTCAAACACTTAATATTTTGAATTTCAGTAGCAACAACTTTTTTTGCGGCCTCACGTTGTTGGCGGTCATGGCGTTGTTTTTCTTTTTCGGTTGAAAACTCTTCATCTGCAGGAAATTTGCCTTCAAAATTGTTTGCTTTTAAAATGTCATCTTTGGTTTCTTTGCCAAGCAAAGTGAAAGGCAATGTTTTGCCTTCCCACAAATAACTTAAAAACAATTCGGCATTTTCTGTGTTTTCATATAAAATTTTTCCCACGTCATAGCCGTTTTTCTTGTTGAAGTTTTTAAGATACAAACTTCTGTTTCTTCCGCTAATTTCAATAAGTCGTTCTTTGTAATAAGTGTAAATTGTCTTCATAACTTTTCCTATATTTTAAATTTTATAAAAATTTAGCACATGGATTTGAGTATATCAATTATACAATATTTAGTCAATTTTTTCAAGACATCCATGAAAAAATAGTTTTAAAAACAAAACAGGTGATATTCATGAAAAGTTTACACAAATTTATAATTGTATCAAAAGTGTTTGCAAGGAATAAAATGAAAGTGATAAAATGACATTGTGACATATTATTGCTAGAAATAAAAAATAATAATAGGAGGATATATGAAAAAAAGAAAACTACTCACATTTTTGCTTGCAATCGTTATGGTTTTGCCAGTCATGCTTCTCTCGGCGTGCAAAGACAAAAACAATGACGGTGGCTCGCAACCAGCAACACTTCAAAGTGTGAGCGTTGAACTTGCAGGTAATGACTACACATTGACAGATAACACTATCACAACAACATATGATGGTTCACTTCTTTCAATTGCAGACACCGACTTTGTTGTTAAACTTGTGTATAGCGACACAACAACAAAAACAATCGCAAAAGACACAGATAGCACAGACGGTTACACCTTCACTTCAACACTTCCAACAGAAGGCACAACAAATGCTGGCACTTATACTCTTAAATTTGCTTATGGTGAACTTGAAAAAGAAATCAGCGTTGTGGTTGCAAAAGCCAAAATCAATATGCAAACCGCATCTTGGAACTACACCGAAGCATACACTTACAATGGTGGTGAAAAGAGCATCGCTCTTATTGGTCTTCCATCAGGTGTGACAGCAAAATATGATTCAACAGGTTCAGTTGCAACAGCAACAAACGCAGGAACTTATTCAGCAGTGGCAACACTTGAATATGATTCTGTTAACTATGAACTTGAGAATGTTCCAGCACTCACAAAAGAATGGAAAATCAACAAAGCAACATACAATATGTCAAACGTTGCTTGGAATTACGAGAGTGCATTTGATTACAATGGAACCGAAAGAGAAGTTGTTTTAACAGGACTTCCAACAGGAGTTACAGCAACTTACACCGGCAACAAAGCAACAAATGCAAACACATATTCAGCAGTGGCAACACTTGCTCAAGCAGACACTGCAAACTATGAAATTGCAACATTTGCAAATTCAACACTTTCTTGGACAATCAACAAAATTTCTTATAACATGAGAAATGTTGAATGGAACTATTCTGCTCCATTCACATACGATGGTTTGGCTAAAGAAGTTACACTCACAGGTCTTCCAGCAGGCGTGTCAGTTGTGTCTTATTTAAACAACGCGTTTGTTGATGCAGGTGAATACACAGCAACTGTAACATTCACTCAAGCAGACGTTGTTAACTATCACGTTGTTAATGCAAACAACTACACACTCGCATGGGAAATTAAAAAGGCAACTTATGATATGTCTAATGTTCATTGGGCATACTATACAAGTGAAAATCCTAACGTAAAAACACCATACACAGAACCACTTTCATTCAATGAAACTTATGCATACACAATGGTTCTTGAAGGTCTTCCAGCAGGCGTGACAATTCATAACAATGAATATATTGGAACAAGAGTTTGTGAAGCAGGTCAATATGGCGAATTTAGTGTCGGTGTTCAACTTGTTCAAGCAGATGAAACAAACTATGAACTTGTTAATTCTGAAGACTATAACATCATGTGGAAAGTTTTGTCTGTTCCATGTGTTGAAACTGTAACTTTTAATGGGGAAAATAAAAATCAAGAATGGCTTGAAAGACTCACATATTTGCCAGTTGGTGCAACACTTTCAGTTACACCTCTTTCAGGTTATGAAGTTGCAATCACAACATCTGTTGGTGAACCAACAACTATTCAAAATGCTGAAAATGGAGATGCATACATCATTAGAGTTCAAGAATCAGGAACATATAAAACTGTATTTGAGAAAGGCCTTAATGTTAGTTATATTGACAAGGTAACAATTAATGGTGAAGTTTATGACTATACTTATGTTAGTTACAATCCAGAATCTCCAACAGAACAATCAATCACTGTAACACTTGGCAATTGCCCAATCACTGGTGAATCTTATTTAACAAAATATGCAGGCAGATTGTTCTATCATGATGGAACCGCTCCAGTTGCAATCACATCAGAAACAACCGTTATTAGCATTGAAGATGTTTACTACATTAGATTCTATGTTGATGATTCAGAAAATGAATTTTTATATATTAGTGTTAATCCATACACACACATTGAACAAGTTTCAATAAAAGGAACTGAAGGCCTTGAATTTGAAACCTCAGATCCAAACAATGTATCATTTAGCGTTCCAAATGAATTTGTTAAATCTTTTGAAGTAACTTTAAAAGAAGATATCCGTGATGATTACACAGTTAAATTGTTTAATGAAGCAGGCACGGAACTTGTTCCTGCACACTTTACAAATGTTTTAAACAAACAAGTTATCACAATCAAAGTTTATAACAGTGACCTTGAAGTTGTTGAAGATGTTGATTTTGAAATCAGATATAACTTTATGATTGATGGCGTATCACAAGTTAACTCTAGATATTACATTCAAACAGAAACAAACACTTTAACATTCACAAATGCTAAAGTTGACAACGCCGCAACATTAACTTTGACCGAAGGTGAATATGGAATCACTGGTCATACATTGAAAGTTGAAAAAACATATAGCGAAACAACTTATATTTTCCAAACAGATTTAGTTGTTAACTATTCACCAGTTGCTTCAACATACATTACAGATGCAACTGCATATGTTAAAAGTTATGAAGATGGTTATCCACAATCAACACCTGTTGATGTTGAAAACAATCTTATTCAAGGATTTGGTGGTTTATCAAAAGCAGAAATCATGCTTTTCAATGTAGACTCAATGTCTATCAATGTTGCAGATGGTTGGACTCTTGTTTCTAAACAAAAGAGCACATTCTCAAAAATCAACTATTTAACAATCACTTTTGAAAGCACAACAGATTCAACCACCAAAACAGTTTACATCTATCTTGATTCAGATTTTGATTATGATAATGATGTAACAATTTTAGGTGCAATAAAAATGGATTACACAACATATTCTCCAGTAGGTGAAGAATATGATATGTCTGGTGATTCTGTAAACATCACAGATGTTAGCACATTTGTAGGTCTTTATATCACCACACAAAACCAAAGTGCTTTAATCCAACTTTATTCAGGTGGCAGTCTTGTTGATTCAGACTATGGTGAATTGGTTGCATTGTTCTCTGAAGAAGGTGAATACACATTAAAAATTACTTCAGTTGATGAAAGTGCAACAAGAACAATCACTCTTAATGTTACTGGTGAATTCCTTCCAGTTGTTGGTGTGAACTATGGTTCAGCAAGTCTTGAAATGACAATGGACGGCGGTATGCCAGCAGGCAACTTTGAAGCATTTATGTGTTTAACAGAAGACTTCTTCCCAACAGATGTTCTCACATCATTTGAAACACTTGGATTAGAGGTTGCTGAACTTGCAGGTGCATTTGGATATCTTCCAGAAGCAAAGGATGTTACTGGTGACACAATCACAGTTGAAATTATTTCAACAGGCATTGAAAATGGTGTGTTTGACATCGCAGGCAACAGAATTGCTGACCCTGCAAATGCAGAACTTACAATTAAAACAGACGCTGTATATGGCAAATATGTAATGTTCTATGGCATGGATATTTTTGAAGAAGGCTACGCTCCAGTAATTATCTTCTTGTCAGAAAAAGTATATCCAGTTTCATTCACTCTTGGAACTGGTGCAAACGCAATCACACTTGGTTATCAATTTGATGTAACTAACATGGAATATGGTTTAGGCAATATGCACATGGGTGATTTCCAAATGGGTGGCATGGGAATGGTTGCAAGCGCTTCTTCAGCAAATCTTGGTTTGAATGCTGAAAGCACAACAATAACACTCACTGTTAGTTTTGGCAGAGTTTATGCTGACTATAGTTATGCTGTTCTTGTTCCAACACAAGGAAGTGAAGCAGTTGTTGTAAAACCAACAGAAACTGAAACACCAGGTGTTTACACCATTGCATATGAAACAACATTTGCTCTCACTCAAGATGAAACAGCATATTATGTTGACTTCTATGTTGCTTATCTTGGCGCAACTGAAAGTAATGTTGGTGATATGTGTATGCATGTTACAATTGTTTTGGTAAAATAATAAAAAGAAAAAACACTTGAAAGTTTCAAGTGTTTTTTTTACAAAACAAAAGCACTCTTTTGTGGAGTGCTTTTTATTATTCTTCTTCATTCTTTTTGACTGGTTTTTCACGAAGTTCCAAAAAGTTGCGTTTGATTATTGGAATGTTTTTTCTAACAATAATTCCTGCAATTTCAAATAAAATCAAAAACAATGTTACAATAAATGAAAGTGTCGCAAAAAGTATTGATTGAAAGTCAAGTTTGCCAGTTTGAAAAAGTGCTGTTATTGCGGTGATAATTGAAAGCACAAAGTTCAAAACTTGCATTGAATATTTCAAAAATTTGGTCGCGCTTTTATAGTTTTTTAAACCTGCTTTCATCTTTTTTCGGTTCCCAAGATTAATCAAAATCAAAAGAACAAAAGCAAGGGCATAAGCATAAAGCAAATAAATGATAACCTTTGACAAAAATGTTTTTTCAGCCATTTGATATGTCATAACAAGCGTGAAGGTTGAATATAACGTGATTGACAAAATATTCCAAAGAAAAAAGAACACTTTGACTTTTGTGAATCTTTCAGGTTTCTTTTCTGGGTTTGGAAGTGTTGCAACATTTGACTGTTTTTCAGTTTTTTTTCTTCTAAAAATGTTAAACATACTCAAATTATAAAGCAACCTATCAATAAAATCAAATGCAAAGCGTCAATATTGTTGAAAAAATAACATTTTGTGGTATACTTTATTTGTAAACGTGAGGAAAAAATGGCAAAAATAGATTTAAAAGCAAAAAAAATCAAGTCACATAACATGAGAAAAATGTGGCCACTTTATTTAAGACACAAAAAACTTTTAACATTAATGATGATTTTTTTGATATGTTCTGGTGGGGTAGGTGTTCTCATGCCAATATTATCAGCAAATGCACTTGCAAATTTAGCCACATCAAATTTCGATAAGGCGGTTCACTTTGCAATTGTTATGTGCATTGTTGGTATATTCAAAATTGTGTTTAATGCACTTGACGAATATTTTTATGTTAAAGTTAACAACAATCTTCAATATGAACTAACTGACAAAATTATTTATTCAATCAACCAAACAAAAATGAAAAAACTAGACAGCACTCAACTTGGTTTTTTGGCTGAAAGATTATCTTCTGACGTCACAACAGTTAGTGATGTTTATTTAAGTTTGCTCGAACTATCATTTAGCATATTAACAAATGTTGTGTTTTTATGTTATATTGCTTATTTAAATTTATATATTTTCCTTATTTTGCTGGCTTATGTTCTTGTTTTATATGTGGTGTGCACAATAAAGTCAAGAATCTGGATTCGTGGCAGAAAGATAGTAAAAAAGGCGAAAGATGAAGCAAGGTCAGCATATTTTGAACAAATAAATGCTGTTCGTGATGTGAAGTTGTTAAACATCAAACAAAACGTAACTGATTATTCAAATATAAAATTTTCAAATGCACTCAAAGTTTCAATGAGTGTCAGCAACAAGCGAAATGTTATCAGACGTGTTCAATCAGCGGTTTCAATTATATTTGAACTTGTGTTTTTGCTTATTGGCATTGCATTTGTTGAAAAAGGTTGGCTTTTGGTTGCGGGCCTTTTGGTTATTTACACCTATTATGGCAGGGTTGAAGGGTTGGTAGGCTTTATGTCTTCATTCAAAGAATTTAAAGCCGATGGAGAAATTTCTGCAACTAGAATTTTTGAACTTGTTGAAGATTATGAAAAAGAAGAATTTGGTTCTGAAGAACTTGAAAGTTTTTCAGGCGATATTGAATTTAAAGATGTTCACTTTGCTTACACCGAAAATGAACCAGTGTTAAAGGGTTTGGATATTAAGTTTGAACCTGGCAAAATGACTGCCATTGTTGGAAAAAGCGGAAGCGGAAAAACCACTATATTAAGTTTGATATCAAAACTTTATGATATTGATTCGGGTGAAATTTTGCTTGACGGCAAAAACATAAACACCTTAACCGAACAAGCAATACACTCAAACATCGGTGAAATTTCACAATCACCATATATTTTTAACACTAGCATAAAACAAAACCTTTTGTTTGTTAAACCAGATGCTACTGATGAAGAACTTAAAAAGGTTTTAAAAGATGCGCAAATCTATAACGACATCAAAAAGTTTTCAAACGGAATGGAAACCGAAATTGGAGAAAATGGCGTAAAACTTTCTGGCGGTCAAAAACAAAGAGTTGCAATCGCAAGGCTTTTGCTTATGAACAGCAAAGTTATTGTGTTTGACGAGGCAACAAGTGCACTTGACAATGAAAGTCAAAGCAAAATTGTTGAGATGCTAGAAGGTTACAAAGGAAACAAAACAATCATTATTGTTGCTCACAGACTTTCAAGCATTGTTAATGCCGATAAAATTTATATGTTAGACGGTGGCAAGGTTCTTGCCAGCGGAACTCATAAATGGCTTATGAAAAACTGCAAAGAATATCACGAGTTATATGAACTTGAAGAAAAAAATTCTGTGATTGATATCGTTGAAGATTAATAAAAGGTCAACCATATACTTGGTTGACTTATTTTTTTGATTTTGATAAATTAAAAATATCAAAGGAGATATTATGAACGAAGTTAACAAAATTTCTTATGGACTATATATTGCCATTGCAAAAGGTGATAAATTTAATGGATGTGTGGTTAACAGTTTTACTCAAGTGACATCATCACCAAACAGAGTTGCCTTAACCATAAATAAACAAAATTTCACAACAGGCCTTATTGAAAATTCAAAAGAATTTAATATTTCAATTTTAGATAACAACACAAGTTTTGATATGATTAAACATTTTGGATTTTCAAGCGGAAAAGACACAAACAAGTTTGAAAATTTTGCAGACTTTAAAATAGCGTCAAATGGTTTGCCATATATCACAAAAAATGCCTGTGCATACATTTGTTGCAAAGTTTATGACCAAAAAGACCTTGGAACTCACATAATGATGTTTGCAGATGTTGTTGGTGGCGAAACTCTTTCAGAGTCAGAACCTTTAACTTATGCTTATTATCACAAAAACATCAAGCCTCAAAGAAAAACAGAAAAGGTTGCTTATGTTTGTTCTGTTTGTGGGTATGTTTATGAAGGTGACACTTTGCCAGAAGATTATATTTGCCCACTATGCAAACATGATGCTTCAGTGTTTGTAAAACAAGGTGAACAAAAAACACAAGAAAAATCAAATGAAAATAAGGAGAAAACAATGGATAAATATGTTTGCCCAGTTTGTGGCTATTCAGTTGAAAGCGAAACAAAACCAGACAAGTGCATAATTTGTGGTGCACAAATGGAAAAAACAAACTAAAAACAAAAAATCAGGAGATAGTTCCTGATTTTTTTATGTGTTATTTTCAGATTCGGTTTGCAATGATGTTTCTGAAGGGTTCTTTTTAAATTTAATTTTTTTAATATTTTCAGTTAATTTTTGAAAATTTATTTTAGATATTGATTTGGTGGTGAGTTGCAATAGTTCTGCAAGTTTGCAGATAATTACAGTTAGCATTAAAAACGTTACTATTTGACTGATTGGGTTTGTGATATAAACAAGCAAAACTGGTAGTGCCAAAATAAATATTCTGTGATGAACCAAATAGATTTCAAAATTATATTTGCAGGTATAATCAACAAATCTTCCGCCAATTTTGCATTTTGTTAAAAGCAAATACAAAAGCATTGCGAACACAAATGGAATAATATACCAACAGCCAAAAATAGAAAGTGGGTTCCAAATCAAAAGTGCAATCAAAAGAACAAAGGTTAAGATATAAACTGATATGTGCAAGCGGTCTTTGTAATCATTTATAAGCATTCCAAGCCAAAAAGCCATTAAACCATTAGTGATTGAAAATTCACCGCCATGGAATGTTAATATTTCAAAATGAAGATTCAAAATAAATATTGTTGAAATAAGTGCTGTTCCAATCCACTTTGCGTGTTTATATAAAAGCCTTAAAAGTGGGAATATTAAATAGATTATAAGAATTACTGTTGTGAACCACTCACCAGCAAGCCATGCTGCGTAATAGCCAGTTGACTCATAAAGCAATGTGCTGAAAAAGTCTACGGCAAAAAATGACATTAAAATTGATTCAGTTGAATACCATTTAAAAAAGTTTGGGTCAACAATGCAAACCAGCAATGCCAAAAATGCATAAGCAACCATGTGTGAAAGATAAATTCTAACAAGTCTTTTTAAATAAAATTGTTTTATATTAATTTTGTCAATATAGCACTTGTGTAAAAGCGAGCCAGACAACGCAAAGAAAATAACAACACCAATTGGGCCGATTTGAATTTTTGTATTTTGGCTATACAAAAATCTAAAAGGCAAGTTTGGCAAATAATCATCTAGAGTTGTGTAAAGATGCCACAAAATAATCAGCCATGTTCCGATGAATCTAATAAAATCATATTCTTTTGCTCTTGTTTTAATTTCTTGCATAAACATTCTCCACGCTTTTTTATTAATATATAATTTTATTTTTGTTAAGTCAAATATAATGGCTAATAAAACAAAAAACAGAGTGTTTTTTATAACCTCTGTTTTTCAAAATTTTAATTTAAAATTGTAAAAATTGTGAATATAGATTATTTTTTATACATTTTATCTATTTCAAATATAATAATAGAACTGTTATATCTGCTGGGCTAACGCCAGATATTCTGCTAGCCATGCCAACAGTTAATGGTTTTATTTTTGCTAGTTTTTCACGGGCTTCAAGACGCAAACCCTCAAGTTTCATAAAGTCAAGGTCTGCAGGAATTTTCTTTTCTTCAAGTTTTCTTTCTCTTTCAATTTGCTCGTTTTGTCTTGAAAGATATCCTGAATATTTGGTATCGATGTCAACAGCAGTTAAAACCGCTCTTGAATATCCTTTAACAAGTTTTAAGGCTTTGTTAAGTGCAACAAGAGAAACATTTGGTCGCTTAATCAAGTTTTCAATGCTGGTTGATTGAAGAGGCATTGTTTCATTTACAGAAGTCAAAAATTTCTTCAATTCTTGTGAAAGTGGCACTGTTTTTGATATTTCTGACTTTAATTTTGCGATTTTTTTCATTTTTTCTTTATATTTTTTATATCTTTTTTCATCAACAAGACCAACACTTCTGCCAATTTCGGTTAATCTTTGGTCAGCATTGTCTTGACGCAAAATAAGTCTAAATTCAGCACGGCTTGTCATCATTCTATATGGTTCGTTTGTTCCTTTTGTTGTAAGGTCATCAACAAGCACGCCGATGTATGATTCATTTCTTTTTAAAATAATTTGTTCTTTTCCACGAAGATAAAGTGAAGCATTTATGCCTGCCAAAATTCCTTGACCAGCCGCTTCTTCATAACCGCTAGTTCCATTAATTTGACCAGCACAATAAATTCCTTTAACTTTTTTAAATTCAAGTGTAGGGTAAAGATTGAGTGGGTCAATGCAATCATATTCAATTGCATAGGCGTATTTTAAAATTTTTGTTTGTTCCATGCCTTCAATAGATTCAACCATTTTGTGTTGAATATCCATTGGCATACTGGTGCTCATGCCTTGAATATAAATTGTGTTGTCATGAGCGGTTTCTGGTTCAAGAAAAATTTGATGTCTGTCTTTGTCATTAAAACGAACGAACTTTGATTCAATAGAAGGGCAATATCTTGGACCCTCTCCAGTGATAACGCCTGAATACATTGGTGCCTTGTCAAGGTTGTTCATGATAAGGTCTTTTGTTTCCTTTGAAGTATATCCAAGCCAGCAAGAACAAATGTTTTTGTTTGCTTTTTTTGTTAGGAATGAAAAAGTTTGAATGTTTGTGTCACCTTTTTGTTCGGTGAATTTTGAATAATCAATTGTGTCGCCGTCAACACGAGGAGGTGTTCCTGTTTTAAATCTTCTAATGTCAAATCCAATTTGCTCAAGAGATTTTGTTAAGCCTGATGCATAAGGAAAACCAGATGGTCCAGATGCCTTGATAATTTCGCCTGTGATTGTTCTTGAATCGAGATAAACACCCGTTGTTAAAATAACAACTTTTGTGAAAAACGTTTTTCCGTCAGCAGTTTTAACGGCTTTGAGTTCACCGTTCTCAACAACAACTTCAGTGCATTCTCCGTCATAAATTGAAAGATTTTCTTGATTTTCTAAAACTTGTTGCATAGAGCGGTGATAACCAGTTTTGTCAATTTGTGCACGCAAACTTTGAACAGCAGGACCTTTGCCCATATTAAGCATTCGAAGTTGAATGGTGTTTTTATCTGCTTGAATACCCATTTCGCCACCAAGAGCATCAACTTCACAAACAATATGACCTTTTGCTGTTCCGCCAATGCTTGGATTGCATGGCAAAAACGCGATATTATCGCGCACAAGATTAATAATCAAAGTTTTTTGACCAGTTCTTGCAAGAGCAAGACACGCTTCACAGCCGGCGTGGCCAGCACCAACAACAATGGCGTCAAAACTATCGCCATCTTTGATATCAAAAACTTTGTTTTCTATATTTTTTTCATAATCGGTTATGTCATAATTTGTGTTCATAGCAAACTCCTATGCATTTGGGGCGTTTTGATTTTGAATTCTTTTTTGAATCTCCGGCAAAATTGCGCCCGCTTTAAAGAATTGTGAGTTGGCAGCATCAAGTGAAAAGCCAAAATCTAAAAACAGTTTTTGGCTCTGAAAATTGTTGCGGTCAACATAAGCAAAAACATCTCTTGGCGAAACTCCGCCAGTATGTTTGCGTGGGCTAGAGAAAAATTTTGAAAATATTTCTTTTCCATAGCCTTGGCTTTTATATTTTGGGTTAACAACAATATATTGCAAAAACATACTAGGTTTTTTTGTTTTTATATCAAAAACTTGATAAATCATAAAACCCAAAACTTCGCCTTCTGAAGTTTTTGCAACAACTGCCTTTTTAATTTCATCTTCGCCAATAGGGATGATTTCATAGTTTGTTTCAATAACTTCTGCAAGACCTCGAATAAGGTCGTCTTCTAGAATAAATTTTTTAATGTCTTCATATTCTGGAGCCCCTCGAAGTTCATCCCACTTTGCTATTTGTGGTTTATCTTTAACAAGGTCAAGTTCAGAAATTTTAAAATCTTTCATAATTATTTTCCTAAACAGAATTTTGTGAAGATAGAGTCAATAATATCTTCGCTGGTTGTGTTTCCAGTGATTTCACCAATGCTGGTGTAAGCCTCTTTGATGTCAATTGAAACAAGGTCAAGAGTGTCGTCACCAATGTTTTGAATAGCACGTTTAAGAGCCTCGTTTGCACGAACAAGAGCATCTTTGTGCCTTTCGTTTGTGATAATCAAACTATCTGATGGAATGTTAGAAATTTTTGTGAGTTCTAACATTTTTGTTTTTAAATTAGAAACGCCATCACCAGTTGTGGTGCTTATTTCAATTTGATTTTCAAAGTTTTTATTATTTTTGCTAACAAGGTCTGATTTGGTTTTTAAAACAATATACTTTGTGCCCTGAATAGACTGATAAATTTGTTCATCTTCTTTTGAATATTCTCGGCTTGAATCAACCAAAAATAAAACAATATCTGCTTGTGAAATAAGGTCTTTTGCTTTATCAACACCAATTTTTTCAACCTTGTCTTCTGTGTCGTGTATGCCCGCTGTGTCAATAAGATTGATTTTTATATCGTCAAGCATAAAACTATCTTCAATTGTGTCACGAGTTGTTCCTGCAATATCAGTAACAATTGCACGTTCACGTTGAAGCAAAAAGTTTAACAAACTAGACTTTCCAACGTTTGGTTTTCCAACAATCAAAACATTGATGCCGGATTTTATAATTTTTCCAACTTCACTTGTTTCGATAACTTTGGTCATATTGCTTGAAAGTTTTTCTAAACGTTCTTTAACCTTTGCTTTTGTGATATATTCAATGGTTTCTTCTGGGTAATCAAAAGAAACTTCAATTTCAGATAATATGTCGGTTAGTTCTGTTTGTGAATCATAGGCAAGTTTACTTAAATTTCCTGTAAGCAAGCCGTATCCCGCACGAACTTCAGCGTCACTTTCAGCATTAATCATATCCATCATGCCTTCTGCTGATGAAAGTGTAAGTTTTCCGTTCAAGAATGCACGTTTAGTAAATTCACCATTGGTTGCAATTCTTGCACCTTTTGCAATACATTCACGCATTATGCCGTTTGCAATTTGAGTTCCGCCATGACATTGAAATTCAACAAGGTCTTCGCCGGTGTAGGTGAATGGTGCTTTAAAAACGACACAAAGGGCTTGTTCTGAAAACGCAGAGGTTTTGATTGTTCCCAAATTTAACATTCTTGGAACAAGTTCAGAAGGTTTTTTATTTTTTGCAGTAGAAAAAATCATGTCTGCAATTTTAACGGCATTTTCGCCAGACATTCTAACAATTGAAATTGCGCCCGAACTCGAGCCTGTTGACACTGCAACGATTGTATCATTCTTTTCCATAATCTTAATTATAGCACTTTTGCGTGATTTTTCAATAATTTTGTATAACTTTTTGTTATGTTAACAAACCAAAGCCTAAAACCAACAAAATAAAAAACACCGAAGTTTCGGTGTTTTTATTTTTTTAGTTATAATCTGTTCTTGCTTCAGCGTTTTTAGTTTCTTCAGCAACAGCAATTGTATCATCATCAAAATAGTCTTTAATTTCTTGCATATTTTTTTGACGAGCAATGTTATTTTTGAGTTTTACAACAACGTATCTGTTTGGTTCGTTACCATAACTTTCTGTGATAACTTTGTCGTGGTCTGCAAGTGCAGAGTGGATGATTCTTCTTTCGTATGAATTCATTGCTTCAAACTTAAAATCTTTATGGTCACGGATAACTTTTCCAGCAG
The DNA here is from genome assembly GCA_045594425.1 of Clostridia bacterium. Taxonomy (GTDB): domain Bacteria; phylum Bacillota; class Clostridia; order Christensenellales; family UBA1242; genus RGIG1681. Next base: position 70,037 of record JAZNYK010000011.1, on the reverse strand, counting down.
TTCTTTTTGCAAGGTTTGTGAGAGTTGCTTCACGTTTTTCAATATAGTTATTGCTGTCAACAGTAACACGTTTCATTTCATCTCTTGCTTTGCCTTTATTGTAAATATTGTTAACAATTGTTTGGAATTCTTCAATTGAATCACCATGTTTTCCAATAAAGAGTGCAGCATCTGTTCCAGTTACGTTTACAAAAAAGTCATGTTCTCTTTCTTCAACATAAACTTCAAGTTCAAGACCCATAAGGTCAATCAACTTTTCAATTAATTCTTTAACAACGCCTTCTTCTGGAGATGTTGTGTTGATTGAAAGACGAACTCTTGCCTTGTTAAAAAGACCGGCTTGTTCCAAAATTTCAATATTTACATCATCTCTTGTAAGTCCAAGTTTGTAAAGACCAATTTCAATGGCTTGGTCAACGGTTTTTCCTTGTGTTTCAATACTTTTCATAAGTGTTTACCCCTGTAATTTTCCTTTTTTGATTAAACGGTTTGCTTCTTTTTCAAGTGCTTCTTCAACTTCTTGTTGTTTCTTTTTTGTCATTTTGTCAACAATAAGGCTTGTGATTTCACCAAACAAGATTGATGAAATGTTGCTTGCCAAAATGTAGATACCAAATGAGGCACTAGATGTTAAAACAAACATAACCATAATGATTGGCATGATGATTTTCATGACCTTTAAAGTGCTTTCTGTTTGAGCGTTTGCAGTTTTTGCAAGTTGGTTTGCTTTTTTGCTTTTTAATTTGCTGTGAAGTCCAGTGATATATTGTGATAAGAAAGTTACCAAACCTGCAAGAATTGCAAGAATGTAATAACCATTATATTTCACTTTTTGAGCGTGTAAAATGCTTGCAATTTTGTTGTAATCTTCTTCTGCAATGTTGGCTTCAATATATTCAACATAAGTTGAACCAGCATCCTTTGCCATATCTTTTAAACTTTCATAGGTTGGGAATGGGTTTGTTGTTGCATCGGCAACCCAAATGTTTTGAACCCAAAGCCAATTTTCTTTTACTGCACTCCAAGTTTGTCTTGCTTTTGCAGTTGAGGCTTCTGTTGCTTCATAAACCATTGTGTCATGTTGGTCAACAAATGCTTTGTGGGTTAAATAAGTTTCGGTTGTTTTGTCGTTTTCAGAATTGTCGATATAGTTTTTAGCAGTTTGGTATTTTTCAAACCAAGCATCTGCTGTTGCTTTGTCAACAATTTCATCTGAATCACTATAGTTAATAATTTGATTATAAAGTTCAGCGTTTGATGCTTCAACAACTTGTTCATATTGATTGATTGCATTGTATGCAGACACATCTCTGAGTGTTCCGTAGAACGAGAAGAAAATGACCATTGTCAAAATCATATTAACAAGCATAACCAAACAACCAGTTCCCATTTTCAAACCTTCGGCTTTATAAATTGCTTGAGTTTGAACTTGAAGTCTTTGACGGTCATTGCCAAACTTTTTTTGAAGTTTTGCAATTTGTGGTGCACACTTTTGTTGAATGAGTGTTTGCTTTTTTTGTGAAAGTTTTTGCACAAATTCAAGTGGGAGTGTGATGAGTTTAACAAGCACTGTTAAAATTAAAAGTGCCCAGCCAAGGTTGCCAACACCGCCTTGAATCCAGTCCATAAGGATGGTCCAAAGGTCGTGTGGAGCAGCAAGGCCTGAAATTAATGATAATACGTTCATGGTTGCTCCTTACATAAAATTTTTATACTTTTTCTTTGGGTTTATTGGAACTGGGTCAGTTCCACCTTCGGTGAACCCATTGCATCTTGCAAGTCTTTTTGCGGTTAGTTTTAAACCTACAAAAAAACCCCACTCAGCAAAACACAGGCTCGCATATAACGAGCAAGTTGGTGTGAATTTGCATGCGTGGGGAATAAATGGTGAGATGCAAAATTTAAATATAGCAACGAAAAACATTGCAATATATTTTGGAATACTAATAATCGCTTTAAAAACTTTTTTCATCTTTATATAAGTTTGCCTTTGTTAGCAGGCTAATGATTTCATTTTGAATGTATTCAAAACTATACTGTTCAATTTGGTCACGTGCTACAACAATAATGTTATAGTTTTGTTTTAAGTTTGGCAATTGTTTTCGCATAATTTCACGAAGACGGCGCCTAAACAAATTGCGTTTTATTGCATGACCAATTTTTTTTGTTACAGCAAAGCCAACTTTGATACTTTTGGTTTTTGAGGTTGTTGCATAAAGCACAACCGCTTTGCCTGAAAAGTGTTCGCCCGCTTTGTAAACATAATTGAACTGATATCTCTTTTTTAACCTGTTTACTTTTTTAAGCATTTGCTTTCCTTATTTAAAAATTATTTTCTAATAAGTTGTTTGCGACCTTTGTTTCTTCTTCTAGCAAGGACTCTTCTGCCACCTTTAGTTTGCATTCTTTGTCTAAAACCATGAACTTTGTTCTTGTGATTTTTCTTTGGTTGGAAAGTTCTTTTCATAATGTCTACTCCTAATTAAAGTTAAATTCTATATGCTCGCACATAGTTACCGTATCATTATAAACATAACTTATGTTGTTTGTCAAGAACAAAGTTTGATTTTAATAATTAAAAAACCCTGTCAGATTTGACAGGGAAAATGTTTTTAACCACGAGTTTTTACAGGGCTTGCGCCGTCAACTTTAATAAGGCATCCGTTAACAAACGCCTTTGTTTTGTTGAGTGAGCGGTGATAAATCACAGTCATGATGATTGTCACAAGAAGCATTGTGCTCATTTCAATAACAAAAACCATAAGAGTGCTAAACACATAGTTTGGAACAATTATTGCTTTGAATGCATTAATCAAAAATTGGATAATTGCATTTGTTGCAACTGAATAGAAGAACACACTTGTAAGCAAATATTTGTTGGTTGACTTAAGTCTGTTCTTCTCGTCTTTTTGAGTGTTATAAAACACTGAAAGTGAAGCGATGTTAACCAAAAGTGAAATGTATGCCATAAACACAATCACTGTGTAAATGTTTTGGTAAAGCCCAGCGGTGTAGTATACGTTTGTGAAAAGATAAAACGCAACATAAAACATAATTCTGAACCATTTTGGAATGGTTAATCTTTTGAATTTTGAAATAAAAAATCCAAAAACATAAAGTGCAAGGCACACAACCACCAAGATATATGCAACAAGATAGTTAAAGCCTTCATAAAATTCAAACTTTGTAACCCCAAAAAGATTGAGAGTTAAAATCAAAATATGTATTGCCGTAAATGCAAGCACTGAAATTAATGTAATGTTGCAGGCAAGGTCTTTTTTAAAGTTATTCATAATAGTGTCCTTTATTCAACAATTCTAACTGGCAAGATAAGATATAAATACTTGTCTTCTTCAGCAGAGCAAATTGTGCATGGCGCAATTTGTGATGTGAAGTTAATTTTAATAAATTCGTCATTGATTGTGTGCATACAATCGCTCAAATATCTTGCGTTGAATGCAATTGCAAGGTCTTTGCCTTCAAGTGAGATTGTGATGTTTTCAGTAACATTACCAATGTTTGAAGCAGAAGTGAGTGTGAGAACTTTGTCACGGATGTCAAATCTAACAAGATTGTTTTTGTCCATTCTTGCAAGAAGACTTGCTCTGTCCAAACCATCTTCAAGTTGAGCCTTTCCAACGGTGATAGTTGTTGTGGTTGTTGTTGGAATAACTTGACGATAATTGATAAATTCACCTTCTAAAAGGCGAGTGATAATTTTAACTGAACCATCGTTAATCAAAAGGTGGTTTTGACTAATCAAAATATCGATTGTTGGATTTTCTGTGTTAACAAGTTTTGAAATTTCATTCAAACTTCTTGCAGGAACAATACAACTCAATTTTTTAGCAGTTGATTGAACTTCTGTTTTAACCATAGCAAGTCTGTAACCATCAAGGGCAACAGATGTGATTTGGTTGTTTTCAATTTCAAACAAACAGCCTTTAAGAATTGGTCTTGCGTCATCAACGGCAACCGAAAAGATTGTTTTGTCGATAAGGTTTTTCAAATCATCAGTTCCGATTGTGATTGTTTCTGGACCAACAAGTTCTTTTATGATAGGGAACTCGTCTGCAGAAAGGCATTGAAGATAGCCTTCAGAATCGGTGTATTTGATTTTTAATGTATTTTGGTCGGTGAGAGTGAGTTCGATTTGTTCGTTTGAAAGTTTCTTAACAAAGTCTGCGAAAAATTTTCCAGGAACAACAACATCGCCAGGAATTTTTACATCCGCAGGAATTGTTTTTTCAATAGAAATTTCAAGGTCGGTTGCAGAAAGTGTTAAAGCGTCTTCACTTGCATGAAGTTTAATACCTTCCAAAATAGGGTTGGTTGTTCTAACAGCGGTTGCTCTTAAAACTTTTAACACTGCATCGCTTAAATCTAATCCTTCACAAATAAGTTTCATAATATTCTCCTTTATTTTCCTTCAATCATATTTTTGAGGTCATTGATTTCAACTTCAAGTTTCTTTGAGTTTTTAATATCGTCTGCAATTTTATTCTTTGCATAAATGATTGTGGCGTGGTTTTTGCCAAACACATCACCAATGCTTTCAAGTGGCAAACTTAAATATTCAGTGCAAAGATACATTGCAATTTGTCTTGCTTCGGCAATGTTTTTTGTTCTCTTTTTGCCCAAAAGTTCTTCTTTTTTAATTTTGTAGAACTTGCAGACAATTTCAATAATCTTTGTGCCGTCAATGGTTTCTTCGTTGGTTGAAGCAATGTTTTTAAGTGCTTCACGAGCCGAGCCAATTGTTACAATATCTTCTTTTTGAAGCCCTGAATAGAACACCGTTCTAGACAAAAAGCCTTCCATTGTTCTGATGTTTGAAGTTGAAAGTTCTGCAATATATTCAATAACTTCTTTTGAAACATTGTATCTTTCAATTTGTGCTTTTTTGTTCAAAATCGCAATTCTAGTTTCAATGTCTGGTTCACCAATGTCTGCAAGCATACCCCATTCAAAACGAGTTCTAAGTCTCTCTTCAAGTGGATTGAGGTCTTTTGGTGGTTTATCTGACGTGATAACAATTTGCTTGCCTTGAGCATGAAGGTCATTAAACAAGTTAAAAAATTGTTCTTGAGTTTGTGTTTTTTTGATGATTTCTTGAATATCGTCAATAATCAAAACATCGGCTTGAGAATAAGTTTGTCTAAATTCTGCAGTTGAGTTTGTTTGAACTGATGAAACGAAATCACGCACAAACTTATTTGTTGTAACATAAACCACATTAAGTTCTGGTTTTGTTTCTTGAATATAGTTTCCAATAGCGTGCAAAAGGTGAGTTTTGCCAAGACCAGAACCACCATAAATAAATAGAGGGTTTATTTTTGCACTAGGTTCTTCTGCAACGGCTTTGGCTGCTGCACAGGCAAATTGGTTGCTTCCACCTACAATAAAGTTTTCAAAAGTATATTTTGGATTAAAATGGAAAACTTCTTCACTAACTTTTGGTTTTTGTGATTTTGCATCAACATAAACACGTTCTTTTTCTTTTGCGGTGGCAGGTGCACTGTTTTGCTCACTTTCTTCAGGGTCTTTAACAATAATTTCAACATCTGTTATTGATGAATAAACACGCTTGCTGGCGTTTAAAATTTTGTTGAAATAACTTTTATAAAGCAAGTTTTTTGAGTTTGATGTTGGTGTTGAAAGAACAAGAGTTCCGCCCTTAAGGTCTTCAAATTCCAAGGTTTTTATCCAAACATCAAAAGTGAGTGTGGAAACATTCATAGCAATTTCATCAAGAATATTTTGCCACATAACATCGGTGTCTATGTTTGTTGATGAAATAAATTCTTCGTTTTCCAAAGCAAACCTCCACTAGTTTAATTCATTTTCAATTATATTTATAAACAAATCAAAAAGCAAGTCGTTTATTTGAAAAATCTATAAATAATATTTTTATTAGACAAGTTTGTAAAAAATATATATAATAAACGTGCTAGGGAAAATTATGAGAGTAAAATGGTGTAAACTTAAGAATTTTCGTAACTACGAAGAATGTTTCGTAGACTTTTTTGATGGAACAAATTTGATTTATGGCGGAAATGGTCAAGGCAAAACGAACCTTGTTGAAGCGGTCATGTTAAATGCTCTTACAAAAAGCCCAAGAACCAGCCATGACGAAGACATGAAAAAAGAAAACACCACTCACACCGAAGCGGAAGTTTGTGTTGAGAGAAGTTTTGGTGATTTAACTATCAAATGCATACTTGATGATAGCCAAAAAAAGAAGTTTTTTATCAATTCAAACGAAGTTAAAAAAATGAGTGAAGTGTTTGGAAATTTGGTTGCGGTTTACTTTTCACCAAATGACCTAAAAATTGTAAGTTCCTCACCAAGTGAACGCCGTGATTTTATGGATACCGACATTTCTCAACTTTCGGGCTCTTATTATTCACTCACACAGCGTTATGACAAGGTTTTGTTTCAACGCAACAAACTTTTAAAAATGATTCACAATAAAAAAGACTTGCTTGACCAAATTGGAATTTGGGATGCTCAACTTGCGCACCTTGCAGGGCTTATTGTTAAAACCAGAAAAAACTTTATTCAAAAACTCACAGAGCCTGCAAGAGATACAATGAAGTTCATGAGCAAAAATGCAGATGAACTTGGCATTAGTTATGTTGGGGCAAAAGGTGAAACCGCAAACGAAATTGAACAAGAAATTTTGAAATCTCTTGAAAATAATATCGACAAAGACATGGAATTAGGTTACACCAGCATTGGTCCGCATCGTGATGATGTTAGGTTTGAATTGAACGGAAGGGATGCAAAAGTGTTTGCTTCTCAAGGTCAACAGCGAAGCATTGTGCTTGCACTCAAAATTGCTGAAATGCAGGTGTTTGAAAAAGAACTTGGTGAAAAACCTGTCCTTGTTTTAGATGATGTGTTTAGTGAACTTGATTCAACCAGACAAAAAAAGATGTATGAAAAACTTGGCGGGGTTCAAGTTTTGATGACGGGAACTGCATTTAAATTCAAACCAGATGAAGATTATTTAACGCTTGCTGTCAAAAATGCAACCATAAAGCCAAAATTTGTAAACAAAAAAGAAAAATAAAGACAGGAAAATTTTTCCTGTCTTTTTATTGATTTTTTTTCATTTCTTGAGGAAGCATATTTGGTGGTATGACTTCTTCTAGTGATTCAATTCCTTTAGAGCGAAGGATAAGCATTTGTTCTTCAGTTGCTTCACCTTCTTGTAAAATTTTATCAATAATAGCATCAACAATTTCTCTGTCTGACTTGCCTTCAACAGAGAAGGTTTCACTTTTTGAAACAGAACGTGATGGTCCAAATGCGTCTTTGCCTTCTTCTGATATAACAACTTGGGTCGAAGACATTGATTCTGTTTCAAGAGGATGTTCGTTTGAAATTTCATGGGCTCTTTCTTTTGCTTGAGATTCCATTTGCTCTCTGCGTTGTGTTTGGTCTTTAGATTCCGAAAAAATTTGTTCTTTATCCATACCATAAATCATTGCCATATAAAGGTCACAACAAATATCTAACAAAGTTTTGCCGTCACCAACATTGTGAGGGGTAGATGTTCCGTTTGCATTTTTTAAATTAATGCCTTTACATAATTCACCCAACTTTTCAAGAGGCACACCTTGAGCCGCTGCTTGTGATTTGAATTCTTCTTGTAAATATGCTCTGACTGCAGTTTTATCCTTGTTTTTAGCAAGTTCTTTAATTTTTTCACGAGGGATACCAAAATTGAATGATATACCATATTTTTGTTCAGACTCTTTTTCTTCTTTCTTTTCTTTTTCTTCTTCTTTTTTCTCGTTTTCTTTAACCAACTTTTTTGCTTTTGATAAATATTCATAAACCGCAGTTGCTAAAGATTGGGCTGTAATTTTACCATCTTTAATAGTAAATCTATTTACGCTTACATTTGGAGGTGTTATTCCACATTCAATGAAAACTTTTGAAAGTTGAGAAACTGCCTTTTCTGCTGGCATATTTAAAATTTTAGTAATATTTTCTTTTAGAGCAGGGCGTAATTTTTCTAATTGTTCTTTTGTTAAAGGTTTACTTGCCATAATGTTAATTCCTTATAATTTTTTGTTAATTTTAGTTTAAAACAAAAGGCGAGTGATTGTCAAATCAAAATAACTTGTCAAAAATGGCAGTTTTTAGACAATTTTCTCGCGTGCGCGCGATAATATTATATATATTATATAATAAATATTATATAAAGGCCAAAAATCGTTTGGTTTTTAGTTGTTTTGTTTGATATAATATTTTTGTTAAAAAATAAAATTTTAAAGGTGTATTTATGGACGATATTAGTAAAGTACAAGCGGACTATGGTGTTGAACAAATCACGGTTCTTCATGGTTTGGAGCCAGTTAGAAAAAGACCTGGTATGTATATTGGCTCAACAGACACTTATGGTTTGCATCATTTGATAAGCGAAATTGTTGATAACTCAATAGACGAAGCACTTGCTGGATATTGTGATGAAATCACTGTTGAAATAAACAAAGACGGCTCTTGTGCAGTAACAGACAATGGTCGTGGTATTCCAACTGGTTTCAATAAAGAAGAAGGCAAAAGTGCAGTTGAACTTGTTTTAACAAAACTCCACGCCGGCGGAAAGTTCGGTGATGGTGGTTACAAAATTTCAGGTGGTTTGCACGGCGTAGGTCTTTCTTGTGTTAACGCACTTTCTGAATGGCTTGAGGTTGAAGTTAGACAAAATGGCAATGTTTATAAACAAATCTATAATCGTGGTATTCCACAAAGAGATTTAGCAGTTGTTGGAACTTCTGCCACAACCGGAACAAAAGTAACATTCATGCCAGACGACACTATTTTTGAAACAACTCACTTTGAGTATGACAGAATCAGAAAACGTTTGCGTGAACTTGCATTTTTGAACAAGGGCATCACAATTATTGCAAAAGACCACAGAGATGGAAAAGAAGAAACTTTCCATTACGACACAGGTATTGCTCAATTTGTAAATGAAATGAATGAAGGCAAAACAACAATCATTAAAAAGCCAATTCATATCATCACATCAACAAAAGACAAAACTGGCGAAATTGAAATTGCATTCCAATATAACGATGGTTATAACGAAGTTATTCACGGCTATGCAAACAACATTAACACAACCGAAGGTGGAACTCACATTGAAGGATTCAAAAAAGCACTTTACAAGGTTATTAATGACTATGGCCATAAACTCAAAATCTTAAAAGATGCAGACAAACTTTCAGGTGATGACGTTCGTGAAGGTATCACTGCCATTGTTTCAGTAAAACTTCAAGACCCTCAATTTGAAGGTCAAACAAAAACAAAACTGGGCAACAGTTATATGCAAACCGAAGTTTATACTGCAGTTTGTGATTTATTTGGAACATATTTAGAAGAAAACCCAGACGAAGCAAGAAGTTTGATTTTGCGTTCAGTTACTGCACAAAAAGCACGTGAAGCAGCACAAGCCGCTAGAAGCATGGCAAGAAGAAAAGGAGCACTTGAGTCAACAACACTTCCTGGCAAACTTGCCGACTGCACCGAAAAAGACCCAAAACTTTGCGAAATTTATATTGTTGAGGGTGATTCTGCGGGTGGAACAGCAAAACAATGCCGTGACCGCCGTTTTCAGGCTATCCTTCCACTTCGTGGTAAAATTTTAAACGTTGAAAAGGCAAGGCTTAACCATGTTTTGGCAAACGAAGAAATCAAAGCCATGATAACAGCGTTTGGTGGCGGTGTTGGTCAGGAATTTGACCCAACCAAACTTCGTTATGACAAAATCATTTGTATGACCGATGCCGATGTAGACGGCGCACATATCAGAATTTTGCTTTTAACATTCTTCTATAGATTCATGCCGGGGCTTATTGAAACAGGACACGTTTATTCAGCAATGCCTCCACTTTACAAACTTCAAAAAGGCAAAAGAATAGAATATTGTTACAGCGAAGAAGAAAAACGTAAAAAAGTCGAAGAAATGGGAAATAAAGGTCTTGACGTTCAACGTTATAAAGGTCTTGGTGAAATGGACAAAGAACAACTTTGGGAAACAACAATGAACCCAGAACATCGTGGTCTTATTCAAATCAACATGGCTGATGCGATTGAAGCAGATAAAATTTTCACATTACTCATGGGTGATGCACCAGAACTAAGAAGAAAGTTTATTGAAGAAAATGCGAAACTCGTTGAAGATTTGGATATTTAAGGGGAAGAACAATGAAGAAGAGAGATTTTAGTTTAGAACATGATAAAATCGTTGATAACACCGTTATTTATCCTGTTGAAATCAACGATGAAATGAAAAAAAGTTTCATTGCTTATGCAATGGCTGTTAACGTTTCAAGAGCCATTCCTGATGTTAGGGACGGTTTGAAACCAGTTCATAGAAGAATTTTATATTCAATGAACGAAGTTGGCATCACATCTGACAAGCCACACAAAAAATGTGCACGTATTGTCGGTGACGTTTTGGGTAAATACCATCCACACGGCGACAGTTCAGTTTATGGTGCACTTGTGCGTCTTGCTCAAGACTTTGCTATTCGTTATCCACTTGTTGGTGGTCACGGAAACTTTGGTTCTGTTGACGGTGACCCACCAGCGGCTTATAGATACACCGAAGCAAGGCTTTCAAAACTTGCTGACGAAATGCTTAGAGATATCGACAAAGAAACTGTTGATTTCTCACCAAACTTTGACGCAACCTTAAAGCAACCAGATGTTTTGCCTGCAAGGTTCCCAAACCTTTTGGTTAACGGTTCAGACGGTATTGCGGTTGGTATGGCAACAAACATTCCACCACACAACCTTAATGAAGTTGTTGATGCAGTTGTTGCTGAAATCAACAACCCAGATATGACAATTGAAGAAATTATGCAAATTCTTCCTGCTCCAGATTATCCAACAGGTGGTGTAATCATGGGCACTGAAGCCCTTCGTCAAGCATACCTTACAGGAAAGGGTGGTGTTGTTATTCGCTCTAAAACCGAAATTGAAGAACATGAAGACGGAAAAACCAAGATTGTAGTTACAGAAATCCCATACCAAGTTAACAAAGCAGAAATGATTAAGCAAATTGCTAACATGGTTAAAGATAAGCGTATTGAAGGCATTTCTGACATCAAAGAAGAATCTGACCGTCACGGTATGAGAATTGTTTTTGATGTTAAAAAAGATTTCAACGCACAAGTTGTTTTGAACACACTTTTCAAACGAACACAACTTCAATGTTCTTATGGCATCAACTTCCTTGCTCTTGTTGATGGATATCCAAGAGTTTTGAATATCAAACAAATTTTGGATTGCTATATTGGTCATCAAAAAGAAGTTATTTACAGAAGAACAAAATATGACCTTGCAAAAGCAGAAGAAAGAGAACATATCATCGAAGGTTTGGTTGTTGCTCTTGCAAACATTGATGAAGTTATCAAAATTATCAAAGCATCAAAAGATAGAGAAGAAGCATCTAACAACTTGCAAAGTTCATTCTTGCTTTCAGCAGTTCAAGCAGGTGCAATTCTTGACATGAGATTGCAAAGACTCACAAGTTTGGAAGTTGAAAAACTCAACAACGAACTTGCAGACCTCCGTAATCTTATCACTGAACTTCGTGGCATTTTGGCAAGCGAAGAAAAAGTTAAACAAATCATCATCAAAGAACTCACTGAAATTAAAGAAACTTATGGTGATGAAAGAAAGACTGAAGTTGACCTTAATGGTTCAACCGACATCAATATTGAAGACCTCATTGAAAAAGAGGACGTTGTTATTTCAATGACACACTTCGGTTATGTAAAACGTATTCCAGTAACAGAATATCGTCAACAAAATCGTGGTGGCATGGGTTCAACTGGTCACAAATCTAAAGAAGAAGACTTTGTTGAACATATGTTCATTTGTTCAACACACAACACACTTATGTTCTTCACAAATCTTGGAAAGGTTTACACCTTAAAAGGTTATGAAATTCCAGAAGAACAAAAAACTGCAAGAGGCAGAAACGTTGTCAACCTTCTTCCTCTTGAAAAAGGTGAAGTTGTTCAAGCAATCTTGCCAAAACTTGCAGATGGCGATGGCTTCCTTGTTATGGCAACAAAGAATGGTTTGATTAAAAAGACTGCAACAAGTGAATTTGAAAGCATTAGAAAAACTGGAAAGATTGCAATTGCTCTTAAAGACGATGATGAACTTATTTCAGTTGAATATACTGCAGGCAACAACACAATCATGGTTGCTTCAAATGATGGAAAGTGTATCAGATTTAGTGAAGACGATGTTAAGCCGCTTGGTCGTGACACTATGGGTGTTAAGGCTATCGACCTTGCAAGCGGTGACTATTTGGTTGATATGCTTGTTTATAAAGAAGGCTACGACATTTTAACAATCACTGAAAAGGGCTATGGAAAACGCACAGATATTTCTGAATATAAAGTTCAAAACAGAAACGGAAAAGGCATTAAAGCCGGCATTTTCAACGAAAAAACAGGCAGACTTGTTGGTTTAAAACAAGTTACAGAAGATGAAGATATCATGATTATTGCAAACAATGGCGTAATCATCAGAACTCCTGCTGCAAACATTTCAAGAATCACTCGTGACACAATTGGCGTAAAAGTGATGAGACTTCATGAAGGAACAATGGTTTCTTGTGTTGCTGTTGCTGACACTGTTGCTGAAGATATCACTGGTGAAACTGAAGAAGAATCAATTGTTATCAATGAGCCAATCACTGAAACAGATGATAATTAATAGTTAAAACCAAATAAAAAATAGAAGGAAAGTTCCTTCTATTTTTTTGTTGCAATAAAAAACCACCATATTTGGTGGTTTAGTTTATTTTTTAAGTTCGTCAAGCATTGCTTTTTCTTGAGCAGGTGAGCGTCTTTCAAGAACTTCAACAAATTCTTTTCTGTTTTCTGGAGTCATTTTTACAAGTGACTCAAACAATCTTGCTTCTGCTCTTGAATATTCTTCATCAGAAAGTGATGCAATATTTTCATTGTCATTTGCACCAAAACTTACAGCACCTGATTCAGCAACATCTTCTGCAATATCAACAAGAGCCATGAGTCTAGAAAAATATGCAGGGTCATCTTGAGCAAGTTGAAATAATTTTCTAACGGCTTCATATTCTGTTTTATTTGCAGTGAGTTCTTCAAACTTTGTGAGCAAAGTGGTTATATCATCTGGAAGCATTTCAACTGTTTCAGCAACAGCGAGAGCAGATTCTAAAATCTCTCTTTCTTCTGGTGTGAGTTCAGCGAGTTCTTCTTCATTTAACAAATTCATATTTTCCATAAAAATCTTCCTTTAAATCAAAGTAAATCATTTATTAAGGATAAAAACCATCTGCACGGTTCTTAGCCAATTGTTCAAGCATAGGCTTATCAATCTCTGCTTGAACTCCAAAATGTTTTTTAACTTTTCCACAAGCCTTTTTGATTTTGTTTGCAATTGTTGGGATTGTGAGCAATGCAACTGCGGCACCAGCAAAAACAAAACCAGGAACGTTGCTTCCAAGAATTGGAACGGCTGCTTGCCAGAGAGCAGGAAGTTTGTCAATAAGCATAGTAATACCAGTTTTTGCAAGACCCAAAAGAGTTGTTGCTTCAGACATCATGCCTGCTTTTGCAAGTTGTCCAGTAACAAAAGTTGTTGCAAGTTCTGCAATGCCATAGCCAGCAATAAATTTTGTGAGTTTTGGTGCTCTAACTTTTCCATTTGCGGTGTCTTTTGCAAAGTCGCTAGCAACATCAAACATATTTCTACGTAAACTAACTTTTGAAACATCCATTTTTGCATCTGGAATTTTTGCTGAATCAAGGTCATCAAGAGTGTGTCCGTCAACACTAATTTTATTTGCAATGTATGCAAGTGTAAATTTTGAAGTGTCTGTTGTTCCAGCAAAATATTTATCCATAAAAGTAACAGTTTCGCCAGGAACTGTTTGGCTTAAACCAGAAATACAATTTGCAAGTTTCTTTTTTGCTTCGGTTAAACGAGTTTCCATTAATTTATATTTATCAGCGGTTGAATAATTGTGTTTAGCAGTTTCTTCAGCATTTTTTCTTCTGCAAAGATTGATTCCATCTAAAAGGTTTTTATCATTCAAACCTTGAATTTGAGGTAAAGTAATGCCCATAGGTTTACTCCTTTAAAAATATAGTTATTAACATTAATTATAAATATCGTCAAAATTTTGTCAATAATTATATTAAAATAATTATTGGTTGGCGCAAAATTAGATATTTTCGATAATTAGAAAATTTAAAAATAATAAAAGATAGGAAAGCAGGGGGGTGGTTTTGACATATTCTTAAAAATTTATTTATTTTATTCAATCTTCACAAGTTTACACTCGCTAACAGCATTGTCCATTCTGCGAGAGTTTACCCACCATGAATTATAACTTTTTGGCACGCCTAAAATCACACCCGTCTTTGCAAAGTGAATGGTGTTATAAAGTGTCACACCAACAAAGTGACCTTGGTGAATAAAGCAATTTTCAACAAAGTCGGTTAGTGGTTTATAGTCAACTGTTGTGTCGTCAAGGTATCTGCCATATTCATCATGGTCCACCCAATATTCCGTGGTATCCATAATTTGGTATTCTGCAATTTCAGAAAGAATGGCTTGTTCTTCCTCGCCGTCTAGTGTGATAGTTTCAAAGTCATAATCTTCGGCTTTTCCAGAGCCATTTGGGTCGCCTTTAACAAGGTTTAAAAAGGTGGTTGACATAGTTGGTTCCTCCATTTTAGTTGTGATTATATTGTATCATAGCGCAACGTTTCTTTTCAATTAATAATAAACAATGCAACCAAAAATATCATCTTTTTAATTTTCAACAAACAAAAAAAACCACCACTGTGGTGGTTTTTTGTTTGTTTATCTTTTCTTTAATTCTGCCATAACAGCACTCTTGTCTTCTGGTGAAAGAGCGCTAAATGCTGCAAGTGCTTGTCCAAGAAAATCTCCGGCTGCTTCTGCTTGTTCAGCAGATTGTTCGCCAGCAACTTCGGTCAAGGAAACTTTTTCAACTTTTGCTGGTGTTTCTTCTGAAACTTGTTCAGCAAGTTCAATTGCTGAAACCAATTGAACCATAAATTTTGGGTCTTTTTCAGCAAGTTCAAAGAAAGTTTTCATTGTTTCTGCGGCATTTTTGCCTGCAAAAATTTTATCGTATTTTGCAAACATTTTGTCAGCGTCATCAGGAACAAGTTTTGCTGTTGTAACAAGAGCATTTGCATCTCTCAAAATTTCAATTTCTTCATCAGTGATTCCATAATTTGCTTTCATGTCAGCATAATCTTCTTCACTAAAAATTGATGGACCTTCATTTAATTTTAATTCGTTATTTTCCATTAAATTTCTCCTTATTTACCTTTTCCAATGATTGACTCAATGTCTGCTTCTTCTAAGCCTTGGTCTTCCAATGCTTTTCTTGCTGCAGGGTCACGTGAACCTTCAAGCCCTTTGCCTTTTTCTTTCTCTTGTGCTCTCAATTTTTCAACAAATTCTTTCAAGAATTGTTCTTCTTCTGAACCTTTCATAACTCCACGAAGTTCAGTTACACAAGTTGGAGACCCAATTTTTGAAACCGCTTCTTCAAGATTATTAAGAACATGGGTGTTATTTCCAAAGCCATTAGCATACACAAATTTTTGAATAAATTGTCTTGCAGCAGGGAATTTTTGAGCAGTGGTTTGGAAAGTTTTTTTATCTTGATAAATTGAATGTTTTTGATTAATTTCTGCTTCCAATTTACCATATTGGGTTTTAAATTTAGGATTTGTATTTGCAATTTCTGCTAATGCTTCTAGTTCTGCATCCATACCAGTTAAAGACAACAATGCTTGAGCCATATCTTTTGCTTTTACAGCAGCATTAAAGGTATTCATATGTCCTTGAATTCTTTGAACTCCTGCATTGAACTTGTCTTCAGAAACTTTAGCATTAAGAATGTTGCTATATTTGCCGATTAAGTCGTTATATTTTCCTTCAATTTCAGCAAGTTTTTCTGGGTCAATGTTTTCAATTGTTCCACCCATGCGACCTGCTACTTCACTTGTTGCGTATTTAGAAATAAGTGTGTATGCGGAAGAAAGATTTTCTTTTGCTTTTGCTAATTTTTGATAGTCTGGAGTTGTTTCAGTTAATAATTTTTCTAAATTTTTTGCGAGAGGTTCAAAACGTTCTACGGCATATTTAAGAGCGTCATCAGCCTTTGCGTATCCAAGATTTTCATTTGCTTCTGCCATATACGATTCAAAAGAATTATTTACTTTTTCGATGCCAGAAGTAATAAGTCCTTCACGGCGACTAGATTCAGTAACAAGAAGTTCTTCAAATGCTTCAACTTCTTTATCTTTTCCAAGACCTTTGCTTGTTTTAAGTGCTTCAGACATTTCACCTTTTGCTTTTTTGATAGTTTCTTTAAGTTGTTCAATTCTTGCATCAAGTTGTGCCTTTGCCTCTTTTACTCTTTGCATTTCTGAATCGATTTCTGCAGTTGTTTTTGGAGTTCCATCTTCTTTCATACCAGAACTATAACCTTGGTCATATTCTATGCCATCTTGTTGGATGATAAGTTTTTTAGGAACAACTCCACCATCTGCAGATTCAAGTAAGGTTTCGAGTTCTGAGCAAGCCGCTTTGTAGGCTGCTTGTGCAGCCTCCATTTTTGCTTGAGAAACAGGAGGGAGGAAATCTAAAGGATGTGATGGGCCTTCATTTTCAGATTCAACCCCTTCTTTTTTACCAGACTTTTTATCGCCACCAGGTGTTCTTGTTGAATTTTTAATTTTTTTCTCGTCAGCGGTGTTTTCCTCTTCAATTTGAATAGGTTCTTTTTTCTTGCACGCTGTTTGAATAGCCTTGCTTTTTGCTGTAAGTGTATTAACTTTTTCAAATGCACTTTTTTGCAATGCTTGAAGTTCAGCATTTCCAGGGTTGCTGGTGAGTAAAGTGTTGATGATAGATAATGTGCTTCTTAATTCAGAAGTTACATTTGCTGCTTGACTCGCTGAGATTGATAAAGTGCTTTCTAATCCTCTTTTTGTTTTAGAGTCTGTTGTTTGATTATATTGTGCAACAATTTCATTAACATTCTTTTCAATTCCAAGAATATCTGATTCACATTGTTCTAATGATTCTCTTGCGTAACCAATTTGTTCTTCCAAAGAAGCATTTTTAAACATTGCTGTCTGTTCTTTAGATGGTTTGCCTTTCATACGTTCACGCAATGATTGAGGTTTGTCAGGATTTGGAGAACCTGTATGACCAGGATTTTTTCCACTATTTCCACCTGGGGTGTGAGTGTGTTCACCTTTACCAGAGTCATGTGCGGTGTATTCATTTTCAAATTCAACAGATGGACCGTCTTGTTCAGCAAGTTCAGCCAATTTATTTTTCATTGTGTTTGCTCTTGTGAGTGCAGCATATTTGTTTTTCATTTTGTTAACAAATCTTGCGATTGTTGGAATAACTTTAAGTGCAACCATTGCACCAAGCATGGCTGTTCCAAGAGGGCTGAATCCCCACAAAGCCTTAAGTGCTGTTCCGGCAAGAGATACCGCTTGAGGGATGTGTGTTGCCAAAAGTGAGCCAACAGTGCCTGCGCCAAAAATTGAGTTAATGCCAGACACAGCAAAACTTGCAATAGCAACGCCAGTGAATGCTTTTGAAAGGGCAACTGATTTGTCACCGCCTTTAACAATGTCATTACCAAAGTTTGAAAGGCCACCACCTTTTTCATACCAATCGTTACTTAATTGAACGTCTTGGATTTGGTCAATTCCGCTTCCATTTAAAATTGCTTCACGTTCTTTTGGGTCCAATTTGTTAAGAGATGCTTGCATTTCATTGATGGTTAAATTTAATACATCTTTTCCGTTTAGAAGTTCCGGTTTATTTGTTTTGATTTTGTCGTATAAAGTTCTAGCCTTTTTTTCTGTTTGGTCATATGCTGTGATAGCAGTTTGCCACTTTTTTAATTTTGCGGCGTTAGGCTTTGAGGTTTTTGTTTGGTCTTTTTCAGCAGCCATAAGTTTTTTAATAATATTTTTTGCTTCTTCAATATTACCAACTTTGGTTGACTTGAGGGTTTCTGCAGAAAGTATTTCAGCCATTTGTTTCTCCTTATTTTAAAAAATTTGCTAGAAATTTTGTTGATAATTCTAGTTATTACCATCATTTTTGCACAAACAAAATATTAAAGTCAAACAAAATTAGGGTTGGTGGGGCAAAATTGATTATATTTTTATAATTTTTGACCAACATTTGGCAGTTTTTAACAAATTTAAAAAATTTGCAAAACAAAAAGCATGGAATTCCATGCTTTATCTTGATTGTCTTAAATCGTCACCTTCAACAAACACAACAAAACTTTGCATTTTGCTGGTGAGTCTTGAATAAATGCGTTCGCCATATCTATCCAAAATGTTTTCTGGCAAAAGATTTGTTGAAACAATAAGTGGTTTTCCAAATCTTTCTCTTTCAGAAAGCACAACAAACAAATAGTTTA
Source organism: Clostridia bacterium (assembly GCA_045594425.1). GTDB lineage: Bacteria > Bacillota > Clostridia > Christensenellales > UBA1242 > RGIG1681. The sequence goes on along the minus strand of JAZNYK010000011.1, from coordinate 51,508 downwards.
GTGTAACATTTTTCATAATTGGCTCTGTGCCAAGGTCATCAATAAACAAGATGTCGCTGTGAATAAGAGGCTCCAAATAACTGCTTTTGCTTGCGTCAAATGTTGTGTGATATTTTAAAAACATATTATTCATGTCAAATGCCGAAACAAAGCAAACTGAACAATCTTTTTTGAGCATTTCGTTTGCAAGGCATTGTGTGAGATAGGTTTTTCCACCGCCAGGTGTGCCTGATATTAATATGTTTTTCTTTTTAACGTTAGGGAATTTGTTTGACCATTCTTCTAACTTGTTTTTAAGTTTATTAAGTGTGTTTGCGTGTTTTTCATTTTTGCAAATTGCTGTGTTAAAGTTTGCAAAGGTTGCATTTTTGTTTATGTCAAGCCCACATTCTTTAACAATTTCTTCATTTCTGCGTTTGCGATAGCAATCACACATATTTGAACCTACAAAACCAACATCATTACATTTTTTGCATGAATATTTTGGTTCAAGGTCGGCTTCGGTTAAGTTTAAGGCTTTCAAAATTTTAAGTTTTTCAGTTCTTGCGGTTTTAAGAGCATTTGCAAGTTCAGTTGTTGGTTGTTTGTTAACTTTGCATCTTGCAAGTTCAAACATAATTTCTTTTTCAAGAACCGAAAGTTTTGCATAAGCAGGCACAGAGTTAGCACGTTTTCTATTTTGATTTGCAGTCCAGTCCGCCTTGATTTTCTTTTTTGAAAATTCAAGTTGAAGCCTTTTGTTTATTTCTTTAAAATTCATAAGCCTTTATCCTTTTATTTTTTGTAAGTAGCGGTTAAATTTCAACGTCATCCAAAGAATCATACACAGCAGAAAGTTGTTCTTTTGAATAGTTGTGTGTTGCATATTGTTCCTTTGCAGGTTCTTTTGATGCAGTTGGTTTTGATTTTAGAGCATTTGCAATTTCTTTTGTTACAGAAACGCCTTGTTCATGAAGGTCTGCAAGCAACTTGTTTAGGTAAGACATAGGGCTGGTTTTTCCGGCGCAAACTTCTGCCACAAGCATAATTTGTTCGTGAGAAAATCCCCAGTTTGAAGACCATGTTTTATAAAAGTCTCTGTCATATGAAGAAACCCCTCTAACAAGCCCAGTTTTATCCAAAATTTCTTTGATTTGTTCGTCTGCTTGCAAAATAGAACCTATGTATTGTTCAATTGATTTGGTTGAAATCAAACCAAGTTTATAAAACTTTTGAACAATGGTGTTCATGCCATCAAGAGTTCTTATGCTTTGTTTAAAACAATAGTTTGAAATAAATTCAAGAGTAGGCACTTCAAAGCCTTTGTTAAACCAGTCACTAACATATGTGTCAACAACATTTTCAAGATTTTGGTAATAAAGTCCAAGAGTTCTTGAAATATTTTTGGCGGTTTCAAACAATTCTTCACGCTGGTCGGCATAGTGGGTGATTTCTTCAAGGGTGAAGAGTTTTTGTTCATAATATTTTGAAAGAAGACTGTCAAGTTTTGCAAAACCACCTTTCTTTTTAAGTGATTTTGCAATAATCACAACCACGCCGTGAGTAAAGCCAAAACTGTTTGTCCATTTAACATATAAATTGCGTTCTTCAAGGTCTGCCTCACGCTTTAAGCCAAGAGCATCTAGCACTTGCTTGATTTCTTTTGAAGATTGTTCTTGTTCCAAAAGTTTTTGGTCAATGGCATCAGTAGTTTTCAAGCCATCCTTTGCAAAATCTCTGGCAACAGCCAAAATATATGGATATCCGATTGAATTTGTTTTTATTGATGTGCAATATTTTGCAATCATGATAAGCGCTTCTGGTTCAAAGTGATATGTTTCAATAAGCGCATAATATTCATTATATTCATTCGGGGTAATCATTCTTCCAGAAATGATTTTTTGAATTTCTTTGTTAAAGTCAGAATATTTGTCTTTGTTTCTGATTTTTGCACTTCCTGAATGAGCCTTAACTGGCAAATACTTAATTTCAAGTGGGTTGGTTGACACAAGTTGAACAAGCCCCATTTCTTGCCAATAAGAAAAAGACTTAACCACTTGGTCTTCGGTTAGAGCAAGCACTTTGCAAATGGTGTCAAGTGAATTGTCTTCAAGATTTGGGTTTGAACAAAGGTTCAATCCATAAAGATAAACCTTAACATCGTCACCAGTTGCACCAGGCAAAAATTCGTTTAAAAACACATTGTCAACAATGGTGTAACCATCCATTGCAAGTTTGCTAGAAAATGAACAAAGCGCCAAAATAAGCCTCCCCCTAACGTGAAATTTAATTGCAATATTTTATAAACAAGTTTATAATAACACTAACAAAGCAAAAATTCAACAATTAATGTTTTTAATTTTGCAACTTTGTGCAAAAGGAGTTTATTTATCGTGAAATTTTTACACACTGCCGACTGGCATCTTGGCGTTAAAACCAACGGACGTGACAGGCTTGACGAACAACGCAGAGTTTTGGATGAAATCGAGTCAATTGTTAACTATGAAAACATCGACTGCGTCATTATTGCTGGTGATATTTTTAACACAGCAAGTCCATCTGCTGAAGCCGAAGAGTTGTTTTTTGATAGCATACAAAAACTATCTGCAAATGGTGACAGATTTATTTTTGTGCTTGCAGGCAATCATGATGACCCAACAAGACTTTCTGCGGGACTTCCACTTTCAAGCAAACACAATATTGCGCTTGTTAGTTCGCTTGCCAAATTAAAAGAAAGCAGTTTTAACAAGAACGCTATTGTAAAACTTATTGAAACAGGCAAAGGTCATGTAAAAATTCAAAAAAATGAAGAGATTGTAACAATTGCATACTTGCCATATCCAAATGAAGTGAGAATTTCTGAAAAGGTAGACGGCTCAACTTATGCTGAAAAAGTTAAAGCATGGGCAGAAATTGGAGCAAGTGCGTTTAATGATGACACCTTCAATATTTTTGTGTCACATTTGTTTATGGTTGGCTCAAAAACCAAAGATGGCACTGTTAAAGTGGGTGATATAATGGCGGTTCCTGCGGATATGATTCCAAAAGCAGATTACACCGCACTTGGACATATTCACACTGCACAAAGTGTGGGGAATAATGCATATTATTCTGGTGCTATCACAAATTTAACTGTTGGTCAAAAAGATTTAGGTGTAACAGTTTTTGAAACCGAAAATGGTAAGATTATTTCAAAGCAGCACATCAAACTTAAAAATATTGCAAGATATGAAAAAGTTAGTGCAACTTCAATTGAGGATGCCGAAGAAAAACTAGCCGAGTTTGATGACACAGATATTGTTGAACTAGAGATTGTTCAAAGCGAACCTCTTTCTGCTTCAAGTTTAAAGTCACTCCGCAAAAATTTTGCGTGCATATCAAATGTTTCGCTTGTGAAAACTTCGGATGGAGCAAGTGCAGTTCAAGCAAAGAAACGCAAGTTTTTGAGTGATGAAGAATTATTTAAAGAATTTTACAAATCTGTCAGAGGTTGTGAGCCATCTGAAGATTTGATTAAAATGTATATTGAATGCAAAGGAGACAGCAATGAAACCAATTAAACTTGAAATTGACGGGCTTAATAGTTTTGAAACCAAACAAGTTTTGGACTTTGAAAAACTTGGTGACGGCGTGTTTGGTATTTTTGGAAAAACTGGTAGCGGAAAGTCCACAATTTTAGATGCGATTACACTTGCACTATACGGCAAGGTTGAACGCACAAAACAAAACATTGATTTTGTTAACACAAAGTGCTCAAAAGCAACAGTTTCTTTTGTGTTTGAAATGTTTTATTCTGGAAAAAATCGAATATTTGAGGTTTCAAGAGTTTTTTCTAGAAAGAAAAACGGCAAAGAATTAGATTCATCTGCATCGCTATATGAATATATTGATGGCGAGAAGAATCTTGTTGAAGAAGGAACTGTAAAAGTTGGTGACAAAATCTTTTCAATCATAGGTTTGGGAGTTAATGAGTTTGCAAAATGTATTGCGCTTCCACAGGGCGAGTTTTCAGCGTTTTTGCAAGCAAAGCCAAGTGAAAGAACTGAAATTATGAGCAATATTTTTGACCTTTCAAAATACGGCGAAAAACTTGCAGGTTCCGTAAAAGAAAGACTTAATGACTTTGACAAACAAGTGTCAGTTTTAACCGCTTCTGTTGAAATGGTTAACTTTGCCACTGACGAAGTTTTGCAGAACGCAAAAAATGAACTTTCGGATGCAAAAACGGAATATGAAGAAACTTCTGAAAAACTAAATGAAAAGTCTAACGAGTTTAAAAATGCAGAAGTTAGTCTTGAAAAATTAACACAACTCGATGAAATCAACAAAAAACTCAAAGTTCTTGATAATCAAAAAGAAGAAATTGAGATGCTTGCAAAAGAGGTTGAAAAAAATCAATCTGCAAATGAAGTTCGTGGAGATTATGAAAAACTTCAAAAATCAGTTGATGATGAAAAAGAACTTACAGAAAAAATTGCAGAACTAAATGAAATCAAACTTCAAAAAGCAAGTGATTACCACAGTGCAGAGATTGATTTTAATAACTTTAAAGAAGTTTATAGTGCTAAAATTATCGAACTTAATTCAAAAATAGCATCTCTTGGAGAACTTCAAAAATTTGAAAATGAAATTAAAGAATTAAAACAAGAACAATCAAAAGTAGAAGAAAAAATTGAAGGCAAAAAATCAGAACTTTTAAGCGAACAAGAAAACAATAATTATATTGTGTCTTGCCTTATGGATATTCAAAGCAAGATTACAAAGATTGATGAATTTATTGAACGCAATAAACCTGACGTTGATTTAAGTTATGCTCTAGAGCAAACAAAGGGCGTTGAAAGTGAACTTATTTTAATTGAAGACTTCTATAAAAAAGTTGAAACTATGATTGACCAAACCGAAAATGAACTCAAGTTTGCTCAATCTGAATATAATGATTCAATAAAACACGAAAAAGAACTTCAAGCAAAACGCGAACAAATCAGACGCACTCTTGAAGTTGCATTTGAAGATGCCGACAACACAGACTTTAGAAAACTTCGCAGTGTTGACAAAGAACTTGAAGGAATGCAAGTTGTTAGTGCCCTTATACAAAAAATTGATGAATTTATAAACAAACTTGTTGTTGAATCAGACAGCCGAAAAGGTGTTATTTCTGCAATCGGTTTGCAAATTGAAGAAGAACAACAACGTTTAGTTGTGTTTGATAGTGAAATAACAAGCAAAGAAAAAGAACTTGCAGGGGTTCGCGAAACCCGTGACGAAATGTTTGGCGAAAACATGATTTCAATGATGGCAAACCACTTAAAAATTGGTGATGTGTGTCCTGTTTGTGATAATAGAGTTATTCAAAAATCGTATGCTGAAACAAACAGTTTAGCAGGTGTTGAAGGTGATATTAATGCAATTTTGATGCAAATAAAATCAATGCGAATTGAACGCGATAAAATGCTTGCAAACATCATCTCACTCAAAGCACGCTGTGAGTTTGAAAAAACTCAAATTGAAATTAATCAAAGTGAAATCGATTCGCTTGTTGAAAGCAAACAAAAACTATATCAACGTTTTGTTGATAACAATAGTCAAAGTGAACAGAATTTTAATAATTTGTTTGGTTTGCTTCAAAAAACATCAGATACTCTTGAAGAACTTATTGCAGTTCAAGATGAAGTTAGAGAATCTGAATTAAAAGTCACTATTGAAAAGACAGCACTTGGCACAAAAATTTCTGTCTTGAAAAACTATCATGAAAGTTTGATTGATGTGATTTATGACCTTCAAAGAAAAAGGGCTGAAAGAGAATTTGTAATCTTTAACGTTAATGAAAAATTTGAAAATCTTAAAGAATACAAAAAACAAATTGCCGAAGGCAAAAACATCGAAATTGAAATCGAAACCAAAAAAGAAGAGCGTATGAATCTTCGTGACGAACAAATAAGAGTTACTGAAGATAAGTCTAAATCAGATATGAAAATTTCTGAAATTAGGGCGAATATTGATGTTCTTAATGAAAAGATTGCAAACATAGAAAAACAAATTTTGTCGCTTACTGCAAAAATTATGGCAAGTGGTGTTCCAGAAGGCGTGTCTGTTGATGATGAAAAACAAGAAACCGACAAAGCCATTGCAAAACTTAAGTTTGATTACGAAAGCAAACAAATCCATTATGATTCTTGCAAAGAAAATTTGAGTAGAACGGAAAATGAATATAATGTTAAAGCATCAATTTTAACAGCCAAAAAAGCGGAAATTGCCGACCTTCAAATCAAAGTTAACGACAGTATGCTTAAAAATGGTTTCTCTAGTGGTGCTGACCTTGAATCATATTTCATTGAAGGCTTTATTTTAAAATCTAAACAAGCGAAAGTTAATGAACATGGTGACAACTTAAGACTTTTGACCGCTCAAAAACAAGCAATTGAAAATGAGGAAATCAAAGAAGTTAGCAAAGAAGAACTCGATTTAATGAGAAATGAAATTGGTGAGTTAAATGCAAAAGTAAAAGAACTTTCTGAAAAGGTTGGAAAGTGTGGTGCAGAAGTTGTTAGACTTGAAGAAGCAAATGAAAAATTCAAAAAGATTTCTGCAGAACTTGAGGTTGCAAAGCGTGGTTATGATACAGCAAAAGAACTTTCAACCGTGCTTAGGGGCAAGGCTCTTGCTGAATATATTTGTGAAGAATATTTGCAAGAAATCACAGTTTCAGCCAACCAAAAACTTGATGTTTTGATGGATGGCAGATATACCTTAAAATTTGAAAATAAAGAGTTCTTTGTTGAAGATAATTTTAACGATGGAAAAATTAGACCAGCCAGCACACTTTCTGGTGGCGAAACATTTGTTGTTAGTTTGAGTTTAGCACTTTCAATTTCTGACGCCATTTCAATGCTTTCATCAAGAAGTATGGATTTCTTCTTCCTAGATGAAGGTTTTGGAACTTTGGATGCTGAACTTTGTTCTGTTGTAATCAGTTCGCTTTACAAACTTGAAAGTCAAAACTTAAAGATTGGTTTAATTTCTCACGTTGCAGAACTTGAAGAATCTGTGAAAAATAAAGTTTTGGTAACAAAGGGCATTAATGGTTCAAAAATTACAGTTGAACACAGTTTATAAGAATAAACAAAAAATAAAAACACCGAATTTTCGGTGTTTTTTATTTTGATTTTTTTATAATTAATCTTCTTTTATTTTAGATTTTAGTTGGGTTAAATATGGTGTTTGTTTTGCATATTCCCAGAAATATTTGTTGTATTTAGATTCGGTTCTAATCCAAGGTTTGCGGTTTGCTGAATAGTGGATAATTTTTGGGTTTGCTTCACTTGATAAAAATTCTTCAAATAAAGGTTTTGGCATACTTTGGTAAATTCCGTTGATATCTTCAACAAAATCCCAGCCTGCATCAATAATTTTAACACTGCCTTTACACAAATAGTTCAAAAGGTCTTGGTCATATTGTTTCCAATTTTTCGAAACTGCAAGGTCAAGCAAATATTTTGGATTAAATATTTCGTTAAACAATTTTATGTTAAGAACAATAACACCTGAAATGAAATAGTCATCAAAGTTTGTGATACCTAGTTCACTGATTCTATATTTGGTGCGTTCATAATTGTTGTTATAGCAGTTTGCAATGCCTTCATAGTCACGCACTGCAGCAATCAAATGATTGTCTGAAGCACATTCCAAAAGGTGAGCAAGGTCATCCAAAACAATAAGGTCGGCATCCAAATAAATCACGTGGTCATAATCTGCCATAATTGCAGGTGCAAGCACTCTGAAATAAATTTCATCAGAATATTTGGTGTTTGTGATGTCAGATTCAATGTAAAAACTATAACCATAAACATAAGGAGCAACGTCAACAAATCTAATTGAAAAATTTGGATGATTTGAAATAAGCGATAAAAGTTTAACTTTGTTTTCATCGTTAATTTGGGTCATCAAAATTACAATATCATAGTTTTTATCATCTGAACTATTTTTGATGATTGAAACAATTTGTGTTGCAAGAAGGGGAATATAATTGTCGTTTGCCGAAAAGCAAATTGGAACAATATTTTCCACAAATGCTGGTTTAATTTTTTCCATATAAATCTCCTAATTTCATTTTATCAAAATTTAAAGTATATGGCAAATAATATATTAAAAATACCACAAAAAATCATAAAAAATACAAATAAAATTTATAACGTAAATTTATAACAAAAAAAGATGGCTTTCGCCATCTTTTTATTATTTGCTATCGCCGTGAACTTTTGTTCTCCATTTGTCGAGTTGTTCAATAACTTCGTCAGCGGTGTTGCACCATGTGAAGAATTTGTATTGTTGTTCGTTAAGTGCACCTGCTTCCATCATAAAGTCGTTCATTTCTTTAAGTTTGTCATAGAAACCATTAATGTTATAAATGATAACAATGTCAGTGTCAAACTTGCTTTTGATTGAGTCTGTAATCATATAGAGTTCAGCGAGTGTTCCGTTTCCGCCAGGAAGAACAACTGTTGCTCTTGTGTTTTTGAGCGCGATTTGTTGAAGCATGAAAAGTGTGTCAACTTGTGTCATTGAGTTAGCAATCATGCCTTCTGCTTCATGAGCGTATGGAGCAGGAACAATAATGTCAACAAAGCCATCACCTTCAATCATTTTGTTATACATTGCACCAATAGAACCTGTTTGAGCGCCAACACAAACTACGCCGTCATTGTGGTCAAGGAGGTTTTGAGCAATTTTATCAATACCTTCAAGATATTTTGGTTTAATTCTTGCGTCAACTGTTCCGCAAATAAATACTTTCATAATTTCTCCTTACAGTTAGAATTCGTATAATCAATTTAACATAAATAATTTCTTTTGGCAAACAATTAAAATGTAAATTTTTCATCTTGAACGTTAAAATCTGGTGTATAAACCGTTTCTGCGCTCGAAAACTCTTGAACAAATGCATTTTTGAATCCAAGTTTCTTTAATTTATTTGTTAATATCTTATATTCAAGAGGTGTTATTTTTCGGTTAATTTCTGATATATTTAATGCTTTTGACATTGGAACATATTGAGACATTAAACTAAAATAAGTTTTGTTTCCAAGATTGTCATTAATCCAATCAATAACTTTTTGACTGTCAGCGGTTTGACCAGGCAAAACGAGATGTCTGATAATCACGCCTTTTTTCATAATCCCATCTTCAATAATGTCAAGTGGTTGTTGTTTTCTCATTTCAATTGTTGCTTTTGAACATTCATCAAAATAATTTGGAGCCATGGATAGTTTTGATGAAAGTTCACTTGAAACATATTTAAAATCTGTTAAAAATATGTCAACATACCCTTCGAGCAGTTTTATTGTTTCTGCTTTTTCATAACCTGATGTGTTCCAAACAATTGGAATGTTTGGTCTATAAATATTTAATGCTTCAATAATTTGTTTTGTGTAGTGGGTTGGTGAAACAAGGTTTATGTTGTTTGCACCGGCACTTTCTAGTTCTTTAAAAATATCGGCAAGTTTTTGAACGGAAATTTCTTTGCCCATGCCACCTGCAGAAATTTCACTGTTTTGACAATACACACACTTAAGGGTGCAGTTTGAAAAGAAAACTGCACCACTGCCGTTTGCTTTTTTTGTGGGTGTGTCTTCTCCGCTGATTATTGGTTCTTCAAAATAATGAAGCATAACCTTTGATAATTTTATTTTGTCTGAACCTTTGCAAAAGCCAAGTGTTTTGCTTCGGTCAACGCCACAATTTCGTGGACAGATATTACATAAATTAGCCATGTTTTAAATTATAAATTAATTATAGGTATTGTCAAATAAAACAAAATAATTGAAATTATGATGTCTTCGTGCTATAATTTGAAAAGTAGGTAAAATTATGCAAAATAAAACACTAAAGAAAAATGACGAACTAGAAGTCACCATTGAACGCATTGGAGCAAATGGTGAGGGTGTGGCAATCTTTGATGGGATTGTTATTTTTGTTCCGTTCGCTTTAGTTGGTGAAAAAGTGCTTGTGCATATTATTAATGATAAAAATTCATTCTTGATTGCAAAGGTTGTAAAAATTATTGAGCCTAGCAAAGAAAGAGTGTGTGCGCCTTGTCCACATTTTGGGAAGTGTGGTGGATGTGATATTCAGCATATGCCATACTCAATGCAACTTGATTTTAAAAAAGAAATGGTGAGAAATTCACTTGAAAAATATGCAAAAATTGAAACAAAAATAAACGATGTTGTTGCAAGTGATAAGCAGTTTAGATACAGAAACAAGTTTGCGTTTCCTGTTCAAAATGACAAGGGTGAATTAAAAATAGGTATGTATCAAAAAAACAGTCATCGCATCATTGGTGTCGAGGATTGTTTGCTTCAAAGTGAGAATGTTAAAACTATTTTAAAGTTGTTTAAAGAATATATGCTTGAAAATAAAATTTCAGGCTATGACGAACACGCCCATGTGGGCGATGTTAAACATATTGTTGTTCGTGAACATGAAGACAGGTTTATTTTAACTGTTGTGGTCACGAACAAAAAATTCAATAAATTTGAGCCATTGATTCAAAAACTAAAAACTGCATTTTCAGACTTTGGAATAGTTAAAAATGTAAATAATTTAAACAATAATGTCATTTTTGGCAATTTTGATGAAAAAATTTATGGTGTTCAAGAACTTGAATTTCATGAATTTGGTGTTGATTATGCCGTTAATAATAGAAGTTTTTTACAGGTTAATGGCTATATTAAAAATGAAATATATTCAAAAATAATTAGCCTTGTTAAAGGCGAGAAAAATGTAATCGATGCATATAGCGGGGCTGGGTTATTGTCTTCAATTATTGCAAAAAACACTTCAAATGTGTGGGGTGTGGAAATTGTTAAAGAAGCAACAGAAAATGCAAATAATTTAAAAAAGATAAACAATTTGGACAATTTAATTAATATTAACGGTGATTGTGCAAAAATTATTCCAGAACTTGCAAAAGAACTTGAAGGTGATTTTGCTGTCGTTGTTGACCCTCCACGAAAAGGTTTAGATAAAACAGTTGTTGAAGCCTTTTTAACAAGTGAACCTAAAAAGATTGTTTATTTATCATGCAATCCTGCAACTCTTGCCCGAGACCTTGCTATCTTAAAAGAGAAGTATGACTTATCGTTTGTTCAGCCTTATGATATGTTTCCACAAACCGCAAACGTTGAAACATTGGTATGCTTAAATCTTAAGCAATAACAATGTGGAAAAAGTTTGCGAAAGTTTCGCCCACGGCGAGAGTGGAACAAATATTGAAAATATAAAAAAAGAGAAACCGCAAACGTTGAAACATTGGTATGCTTAAACGTTAAGCAATAACAATGTGGAAAAAGTTTGCGAAAGTTTCGCCCACGGCGAGAGTGGAACAAATATTGAAAATATAAAAAAGTGAAACCGCAAACGTTGAAACATTGGTGTGCTTAAACCTTAAGCAATAACAATGTGTGTTTTTCAAAAACTGCAAAACCATATCAGTTTTTGCAAAATAATTATGCAAAAAATTCAAAAATGGGGGATTTTATGGAGATTTGGGACCTTTATGACAAAGATAAAAACCTAACAGGGCAAACTCATATTCGTGGAAATGTTATCCCTGAAGGGTGCTATCATTTGGTTGTTCATGTTGTTATCAGAAATTCAAAAGGCGAATATTTAATTGCTCAACGTGATGCTGAAAGACAATCTTATCCACTTTTGTTTGAATTTGTTGGCGGTTCAATACTTTCTGGCGAAACAAGTTTAGAAGGTGGGGTTAGAGAAGTTTATGAAGAACTTGGTGTAAAACTAAACCCTGAAAAAGGAAAACTTATTCATTCAGAAGTTCGTGAAGCGTTTAATGGCAAAAAATTTAGTGACATTATGGATGTGTGGTATTTTGATTATAATGGCGACTTTGATTTAGAAAATGCACCAACAAAAGAAGTGCTTACTGCAGAATGGGTGAAAATAGTTGAAATTAAAGAGCGTTTCGAAAACGGCACATTTGTTCCAACACTTGGCTTTATTTTTGAAATTGATAAAAAATTAAAAGAAAAAGATAAAAAAAATAAATTAAATAAAAAGAAAGCAATTAAGTCAAAAGACAAAACAAAATATTTTGATTATTATGATGATGTAAAACATGGAAGTCATCGTGATATTGCTTGGTGAAAAGAGAAAATTTTATGAAAAAATTAATTTCAGTTATAGGATTAACATCTTCTGGCAAAAGTTCGCTTGGAATTGAACTGGCAAAAAGATTTAATGGTGAAATTGTGTCTGCTGATTCAAGACAGGTTTATGTTGGTCTTGATTGGTGTTCAGGCAAGGTGACTGCAGATGAGCAGGCGGAGATTAAACATCATTTGCTTGACGTGGTTGACCTTGGCACACAGTTCACTCTTTTTGATTTTCAAAAACAAGCCTATGAAAAAATTGAAGATATAATTTCAAGAGGCAAAACTCCATTTTTGGTTGGTGGCACAGGGCTTTATTCAAGAGCGGTTGTTGAAGGCTATAATTTAATTGAACAAAAACCTGATGAAAATTTTAGAAAAAATCTTGAAAAATTGTCAGATGAACAATTAAATGACTTATGTAAAAAATATAACGCTAAAGTTGATGGTGAAGTCACAAGGCGCAGACTTATTCGAGCAATCGAAGTTGCGTCTTTAGAAAAACTTCCAAATAAGCCAAGATATAATGTTTTGCAAATTGGCGTAAAGTGGGAGCGTGAAGAAATTTATGAAAGAATCAAAACAAGGCTAGAAGCCCGTATGCCAAACATGATTGAAGAAATCAAAGGATTGACTCAAAAAGGTGTTAGCAAAGAATTTTTGCAGGGCTTGGGATTGGAAGCCAAGTTTGTTGTTGATTTATTAGATAATAAATTTGAGTCTTATGATATCTTTTTTGAAGAACTTTTCAAAGAAGAACGACATTTTGCCAAAAGGCAAAATACATGGTATAACAAAGAAAAAAATGTTGTGTGGCTTGATGCAAAAGATAACCTTGTTGAAAAAGCCACAAAGTTGGTGAAAGATTTTCTTGCAGAATAAAATTAAATTAATGCTATAATTTTGTTTTTGTTAAGCACAGATGGTTGTTATAATAAAAGCAGAACATTAGCAACTACTTTATATATAAGGGGAAACTATTATGAAATTTAGCACAAAGCCTGTTAGAGGAACAGTTGACTATCTTCCAAGTGAAATGGAAGTTAGAAGTTACGCTGAAAGAATTATTCTTGAAACCTACAAACAAAATGGTTTCTTGCAAATAAAAACTCCAATTTTAGAAAATTTGGATTTACTCACAAATGGAGATTCTGGGGATAACCAAAAATTGATGTTTAAAACAATCAAGCGTGGTGACAAACTTGACCTTTCAAAACCAAACCTTTCAGAAAACGATATTGTTGAAGAAGGTTTAAGATATGACCTCACAGTTCCACTTGTTCGTTTTTTTGCTGACAACAAAGAAAAGTTGCCATATCCATTCAAGGCAATTCAAATTGATGAATCGTTCAGAGCAGAACGTCCACAAAGAGGTCGTGTTCGTCAATTTACACAATGTGATATTGACATTTTGGGTGATGCTTCACCAATGGCAGAAATTGAACTTTTGTATGCTTATATGTGTTCATACAAAAATTTAGGATTTAAAAAACTCACATTTAAAATCAATGACCGCAGAGCACTTAATGATATTATTGTTAATGCTGGTTTTGAACTTGAAAAAGTTACAGATATCTGCATCAGCCTAGACAAGTTCGATAAAATTGGATTTGAAGGGGTTAAAGCGGAACTTGTTGAAAATGGTTATAGTGCAGAAAAAGTTGAAAAACTTATTAATGTTTTTGCAATGTTAAAACAAGAAAAAAACAATGCCAAAAAATTTGAAATGCTTGCAAAGGTTGGTGTTTCTGAAGCAGTTGTTCAATCGCTTAAACTTATTATTGAAACAGCAGAAAAATTTAAAATTGAAGGTTTTGAAGTTGATTATGATGCTGCAGTTATTCGTGGTCAAGGCTATTACACAGGCACTGTTTTTGAAGTGTTTGATGATGATTTTGGCAGAGCAATTGGTGGCGGCGGAAGATATGACCGCATGATTGAAAAGTTTTTGGGAACAAGCATTCCTGCAGTTGGATGCAGTATTGGTTTGTATTCAGTTGCAATGCTTATGGTTGAAAGGGGATATATGGTTCCTTCAAACAAACTTGCTCTTGTTTATGACAAAAAAGACTCTTATGAAGACGTTATGCGTGCAAAGGTTGATTTAATTAACAAAGGATACGAAGTTGCAATTTTTGCATTCCCTAAAAACTTTAACAACTTTGCAGACAAACTCAAAAATAACAATTATAAAAAACTTGTAAAAATGTCTAATTTAGAAAATATTATTGAACTTTAATCATAGGAGAAATTATGGACTATTCCATAACAAACTGGATTTTTAACACATTTGGCAAAAGCAAGTTTTTTGCTGTGTTATTTAAAATCATCACATTGTTTGGTGAGTGGTGGGCAATTTGCTTGATAGTGAGTGCTCTTTTGATTTTCAAAAAAACTCGAAAAATCGGTATATATGCGGGCATTACCTGCTTGATTGCTTTTTGTTTTAACAATTATTTTTTAAAAGAAGTTGTTAAAAGAGCAAGACCATTAACTTCTCATCCTGAATTTGCTGGCGTTTGCGAACTTGCTGGTTATGAAATTCCAACAGATTATTCTATGGCATCGGGTCATTCGACCGTTTCAATGGCGCTTGCAGCAAGTGTGTTTATGCATTCAAAAAAAGCAGGACTTTATGTGCTTCCATTTCCAATTTTAATTGGAACATCTAGGCTTGTTTTATGTGTCCATTATTTATCGGATGTTCTAACAGGTTTTGGCATTGGCATTTGTTTTGCAGTGGGTTTATTTTACTTGATTAATTTTATAAAAAATTTATACTTAAAAAGGAAAGGAGAAGTTTATGAAAAAGTTAATTCTAGCAACAAAAAATAAGCACAAAATCACAGAACTAAAAACAATGTTAAAAGGCTATGATATTTTGTCTTTAGATGACATCGGTTTTGTTGGTGATGTTGAAGAAACTGGCACAACTTCAACAGAAAATGCAAAAATCAAAGCCCTTGCAATCAAAGAATTTTGTGAAGAAAAAAGCATTGATTATCCAATTATTGCGGATGATTCTGGTTTGTTTGTAAGTGCATTAAATGGTGAACCAGGCGTTAATTCAGCAAGATATGCTGGTGACCATAATGATGAAGCAAACAGACAAAAACTTTTAAAGAATTTGGAAGGCAGAATGGATAGAACCGCACACTTTGAATGTGCAATCTGCTATGTTGCAAAAAATCAAATAAAAATGTTTGTTGGCAGAACTTATGGTGAAATCACAACTGAAAAAATTGGTGATGAATCATTTGGTTATGATTGCTTGTTTTATTCAGCCGACTTAAAGAAGACTTTTGGTGAAGCAACTGAAGCCGAAAAAGATTCAGTTTCACACAGAGGCAGGGCTGTTGCTAGTTTGGTTAATTGGTTAGAATCAACAAAAAACCCAAACTTTGACAGAACATTAAAATTTAATAAATAACAAATAAAAAGCCCTGCAAAAGCAGGGCGTTTTTTTATTAATAAATTAAAACTACAGCGGTTGAATAATCTTTTGAGTGTGAAAGTGAAACTTTTATTTCAGAAAAACCAAGTTTTTCTAAATTTTCTTTTATTGTTAAATTTTTCACAATAAAAGGTCTGCCTTCTGGTGTGCTTGAAACTTCAATTTCTTGAAATGGTATTTTGAGGTTTGAAAAAGCCTTAACAGTGGCTTCTTTTACGCACCAAAGCGAACAGAATTGTTCATGTTTGTTGGTGAATCTGTTTGCGTAAGCAATTTCATTTTTTGTGAAAGCCCTTTCAATAAATTTATTAGTCACGTGTTTAAAACGCTCGTTTTGTTCAATATCAATTCCTATTTCCATGTTTTTATTGTAAACAACTTGAAACTTTTTTTCAAGAAATTTGATATGCAAAATTTTTAATTGCAAAACTTTAATATAAATTATTGTCTACTGCTTGCCGAAAAATGTCGAAACACCACGAAAAAAAGTTTATTTTGACAAGTTTTGACAAAATACTTTCATTTTAAAAATTTTGATTGTATAATTGATTTATACAAAAGAAGAAATGCTTAAGGCACAAAAGAAATTGTGTTAAACTAAAGAAAAAGTTTACTAAAGATAAATTTTTGATACACAAAAGATAAGTTCGTTTTTTTCAGGGCAGTGAAAACTGTCCTGAATTTTTTTATACTTAAATTTTACTCTGTTTAGTTGATTTTTATGTGTAGAAAATTGAAATAAAATAAACAAAAAATATTTTTTTAATCAAAAAAAATCATATTGAATTTTGTTATAAGCCTTTAATTTGTTTGGGTAATTTGTCAAATTATGTTAAACTATTTTTAGAGGTGGAAATATGTTTTCATTGATAAGCGCAGATGACTGCAAAGTTATGGTAAATTCAAGATTTGTAAAAAATGCAGTGTTTTATAAAGATTTGTTTGCATTTTTTGACACTTATGAAAAGTTAATGGCGGAAGACAAGAAAAATATTCCGAGTTTTTGTGTGGATAAAAATGGAAAGTATAATCTTGAAGGCATTTGCTTATTCATGAAACTTTATGCTTCTGAACTTGGTTTTGAAACATTAAGGCTTTCTCTTGATTATTTAAGAGTTATTTATTACACCATTGCAGGCTACACTGAAGACAAAAAAACTGTTGACAGAAAAGCACTAGAAAATGAGTTTAATGAATACAAAAAAGCAAGTTTTTCTATCGTGAAAGACTCTAGAGAAGAAATTAACACATTTCAAGGCACATTTGAAGATAAGAAAAAGAAATATGATAAAAACTCAAGTGTTTATGCAAAAAAATTAATTTTAGCAAGAGTTTATAATGCACTTGCTGTAACAATAATGATTGTTGGTATTGTTGCTGCAATGTTTCCGTTCACATTCTATTTTATGGGAAAGTTTGAACTAAAAACCGCAATAATTGCGTCTGGCATCGTTGCTGTGGCAACTGTAGTTTTTGCAATAATTTTTAACACCATTTCAAAACGAACTGAAGTTTCTGCAAGTGACATGGCTTATGTGCTTCAGGGTATTAAAAAAGAAAAAGACACAGCATTTGATTCTTTAAGAGATGTTAAAAACAAATCAAACCGAATCATTAGCGAAAAATATGAATATCTTCATTCTATTTCAGATAGTTTTTCAGCATATACAACAAAAATTCCTTTTGAAAAACTTTTGGAAAAAGCAAATGAATATAACTTTAAATCTTATAACATCGCGCATGATGTTAACAGATTGTTTAAATCTCAACAACAAGATATTGTTGAAGTTATTGCTGATTTAAACAGCCTTGTTCCTGTTGAGTCTGCAAAAGCAGAATTTGTGAGAATTTATAAAGACATTCAAGAAAAAGATTGGCTTTATTACAACAACGAAGTTAGATTTACATTCTTGAAAAAGTTTGTTGAAAATTCTGAAAAAACTCACGATTGGGCGCTTCATATTAACGATGCAGCGGTTAATCCTTTTGGAATAGATATTAGGTCTGTTGCAAAAGAAGAAATTGCTTATTTAAAATCAAACAATGATTTGTTTGTTGCTAGTTCACTTGATAAGTTTTTAAACACTAAATATGCAAAAGAATTGCAAACATTTGAACTTAAAGGTGGAACAAATGCTGAACTTTTGAAAAATATCAAAGTTGACTACATTGACCATTTCTTTGATTACAACACAGTTAAAGAATACAACAACTTGTTCTACGACAAAAAGATTGTTGGTGGGGTAAAAGTAACTGAAGATATTAGGCTTGAAAATGAAAAAATTCCAACATATATCTTCATGAAAATCAAATTACTTGAAAACAGCATTGGTCTTGGCAATAGTGATTCATCTGCTATCAAGCAAATTGCAAGTGAATTAAAAGGCATTCAAACTTTTGAAGAAGAAGTTCCTGAAGCAGAAGTTGTTGTTGAAGAGTCAAAAATCATGTATCCAAGCATTGAATGTGAGGTTGAAGATATTGACGACCACACGGTTAGATATATTTTTGGAGATAAAACAATTATTGGTTACAAATTTGCATAAGATTACTAACAGGTGAGAAATCACCTGTTTTTTTGTGTGTTTTGTGATTGATTTTTTTTCGGCTTAATAATATAATAATTTTGGTAAGGAGATTATATGTTTAATTTTGAAGAACTTAAAAATTTGAGTGAAATGCAAAAGCAAACAGTGCACTGTCTTTGACGCCGATGGCTTAAAAAAGAAATTGCTTAATCTTGAAGCAGAAGAACAAGACCCAAATCTTTATAGTGATTTGTCAAAAATGAAAAAGATTGGTGTTGAAAAAAAATCAGTGTTGCAGGTGATTGAAAAAATTGATTCAACTGAAAAACAACTGGCTGATTTAAAGGTTCTTTATGAAATGCTTTCGATGGAAGGCTCTGATGATGATTGGAAAGATTTTGAAACAGAGTTTAAAAAAGCCAAGTCAGACATTGAAAGTTTGTATGAAGAAACATTATATTCTGAAGAAAATGACAACGCTGGCGCACTTTTGGTTCTGCACGCAGGTGCTGGTGGCGAAGAAGCACAAGACTGGACTGATATGCTTTGCAGAATGTATACAAGATTTGCAGAAAAGTCAGGGCTTGAATGCAAAATGGTTGACTATTTATATGGTGACGGAGCGGGTTATAAAAGTGTCACCCTTTTGATTGAAGGTTCCCATGCTTATGGAAACTTGAAATGTGAAAGAGGTGTCCACAGACTGGTCAGAATTTCACCATTTGATGCAAACAAACGCAGGCACACATCATTTGCAAGTGTTGAAGTTTCACCTATTATTGAAGACACAACAAGTATTGTCGTCAAACCTGATGAAATAAAAATTGACACTTACAGAAGTGGTGGTGCAGGTGGTCAGCATATCAACAAAACCGAATCTGCGGTCAGAATTACACACATTCCAACAGGCATTGTTGTTGCGTGCCAGAACGAGCGCAGTCAAACACAAAACCGTGAATTTGCAATGAAAATGCTTTATTCAAAACTTGCTGAAAAAGCGGAAAAAGAAAAGGAAGAAGAACGACTAAAACAACTTGGTCTTCAACGCAAAATTGAATGGGGCAGTCAAATTAGGTCTTATGTTCTTTGCCCATATAACATGGTTAAAGACCATCGAACCGATTGTGAAACGGGTGATACAACTGGGGTTCTTGATGGCGATATAAAGAGATTTATTGTTGAAAAATTAAAACAAGATAAGGAAAAAGTAAATGAAAGTTTATAAGTTTAAGTGTAAAAATTGTGGTTCAAGAAAATATGAAAAAGAAAATGAACACATTTATAAATGTGTTTATTGTGGCTACAAAGAAGAAGTTTATTTGAAAGAAGAAAATAACACTGAAGAACTTGAAGCAAATCAACAAGCCCTTGAACAACAAATTGATGAGTTAAGAGAAGAAATTGCGGCAAGAGATGAACGCAAACACAGAAGCACAGCAATTGAACTTGTTGTGACAATAGTTTTGGGTCAAATGGGCGTTCATAGATTTATGAAAGGTAAAATCATCACAGGCTTGATATATTTGTTCACTGGCGGTTTGTTTGGGCTTGGTTGGCTTGGTGACATTATTAAATGTGCCACCAGATTAGGAAGTGATGACAGGAGATATAGAAGATAATGAACAAAAAAGACATTTTGATTTTGGGCATTGAATCTAGTTGTGATGAAACTTCTATTGCGGTTGTAAAAAACGGCAGAGAAGTTCTTTCTATGGTCACAAACACACAAATTGATATCCATAAACTTTATGGCGGGGTTGTGCCTGAAATTGCTTCAAGAAATCATGTTATGAACATAGATGGTGTTTACAAAGAAGCACTTGAAAGAGCGGGTGTTACAATTGAAGATATTGATGCCATTGCAGTAACTTATGGTGCGGGACTTCTTGGCGCCTTGATTGTCGGTGTGAACTTTGCAAAAGCACTTGCTTATGTTACAGGAAAACCACTTATTGCTGTCAATCATATCGAAGGTCATATTGCGGCAAACTATATTGCTCATGCTGTCCTTGAACCACCATTTGCTTGCTTGATTGTTTCAGGTGGACACACCGCCCTTGTTGAAATGGCATCTTATGTTGAACGCAAACTTATTGGAACAACCACCGATGATGCGATTGGTGAAGCATTTGACAAAGTTGCAAGAGAATGTGGGCTTGAATATCCAGGTGGACCAAATGTTCAAAAACAAGCAAAACTTGGCACTCCATCAATTAAATTTACAAATATGTTAAAAGATAAAATTAAAGACTTTAACTTTTCATACAGCGGTTTAAAAACAGCCGTCATCAACTATATTCACAATGAAAAACAAAGAGGAAATCAAATTTCAGTTCCAGACATTTGCGCAAGTTTTCAAGATGAAGCCGTTTCGCAAGTTGTTGCAAAATCAATGTTTGCACTAAAAAAATTTGGATACGATAAAATTGCTCTTGCGGGGGGCGTTTCTGCAAATGAGTGCTTGCGTGAAAAAATGGATGAAGAAGCACAAAAAATTGGCGCAAAGGTATATTATCCACCAATCAAACTTTGCACTGACAACGCCGCAATGATTGCCTCTGCAGGTTATTACAACTATATAAATGGCAAGTCTATTGTAGACCCAAAAACTCTTGTTCCAACAAGCAATATTGCACTTTAAATTTAAGGAGAAATATATGAGAAAAATTTTAATTATTGGTGCTGGTCCAGCAGGTATTTTCACAGCACTTGAACTTTTAAAACTTGGTTCAAAAGACGACATCACAATTATTGAACAAGGACATTTGATTGAAAAACGTGCTTGTCCAAAATCAAAAACCAAAGAATGTGTGCATTGCAAGCCTTATTGCAACATCACATCTGGTTTTAGTGGTGCTGGTGCGTTTTCTGACGGAAAACTTTCACTTCATCATGAAGTTGGCGGAGATTTCCCAAGTTTAATTGGTGAAAGACTTGCTCAAGAATATATTGATTATACCGATAAGATTTACCTTGAATTTGGTGCAGATACGCACGTTGAAGGTGCTGAACAAACTGATGAAATTAGAGAAATCAGAAAGAGCGCCACAATTGCAGGCTTAAAACTTGTTGATTGTCCGATTCGTCATTTGGGAACAGAAAAAGCACACCAACTATATTATGACATTGAACAATACTTGCTTAAAAACGGCGTAAAAATTATTCCAGACACAACTTGCTCAGACATTATTATTGAAAATGGAGAATGTAAAGGTGCAGTTGTTGCAGGCAAGGAAATGATTGCAGACGTGGTAGTTGTTGCTACTGGAAGAAAAGGTGCCGATTGGCTTGATGATATGTGCCGTGCACATGGCATTGGCAGGGAAGCCGGTGTTGTTGACATTGGTGTTCGTGTTGAAGTTAGAAATGAAGTTATGGAAAAGGTTAACAGAGCACTTTATGAGTCTAAACTTATTGGTTATCCAAAGCCTTTCTGCAATAAAGTTAGAACATTCTGTCAAAATCCAGGCGGATTTGTTGCTCAAGAAAATTATGATAATGACCTTGCGGTTGTAAATGGTCATAGTTTTAAGGACTTAAAATCAGACAACACAAACCTTGCAATCTTGTGTTCACATAAATTCACATATCCATTTGATGACCCTATTGCTTACGCTAAAAAAGTGGGTGAAATGGTTAATATGCTTGGCAATGACCATATCTTGGTTCAAAGACTTGGCGATATCAAAGCGGGCAAAAGAACTTGGGAAAAAGAACTTTCTCAAACCAATTTAAAACCAACCCTTGTTGATGCTGTTGCGGGTGACATCACTGCTGCAATTCCTTATAGAACAATGACTTGTATTTTAAACTTTATTGAGCAAATGGACAAAGTTGTTCCTGGTTTTGCGAGTGACGAAACACTTTTGTATGCTCCTGAACTTAAGTTTTATAGCAACAGAGTTAAAATGGATGAAAATCTTAACACTAATGTTAAAAACTTGCATTGTCTTGGTGATGCGAGTGGTTGGACCCGTGGACTTATGATGAGCAGTGCAATGGGTGTTTATATGGCACGCCAACTTATGAAATAATGAGTGTTGACTTGTTATAACTATGCATGATATAATTAAATTAGTGAGGTGAACTTATGAACGTTAGAGAATATGTTGATAAATATTTTTTGGAATGGGAAACAGTGATTATATGAAACTTTTAGGCAAAAATGGTTTTGTTAGAAGCGAACGTGCCGAAATGTTTGGAATTGCTGAATCTAGCAAGTTTATGAGTGATAATGTTAGAGTGTTAATCATTAACCCAGAAAGCCCACAAAGTTCAAAATATCATGCATTTTTAGGCAACAGCACAAATGGTGACTGTGTTAAACTTGGAAATGGTGCTTACGATAGAGAGTTTTTAATCGATTTTCACGGAAGCATTTTTGCCGATGAACAACTTTTTAAAGTTGCTTGTGATGAAGAATTACAAAAAGCGGCAGCAGGCATGAAGCATTGTTTAGAGACTGCTTATAAACAAATGAGAGCAAGTCAGCAAAATGCAGGATATCAAAGATAAAATAAAAAAGAGATGGTGGTCGCCATCTCTTTTTTTATTGCTTTTATTTATTCAAGTGTTGCACCAAGTTCACCACGTCCGTGTTTGTGTTTTTTTGATGCAGCACAAATTCGTTCATATTCGCTTTGTGACACAGTTATTTTTGAACGGTTCAAAATTGCCATTTCTGGATATGTTTCGTTATAGATTGCATCATATCCTAAAAACATTGCAAATAGCCCCATGTCTTCATGCATCAGTCCAATAAATTTTTCCAAGTCAGTTTTATCGGTTGTTTTTAAAAAGGTTTGAAAAGTATCAAATTTTTCACCAAATGCTTGTTTTGCAGATTCCTCACCTTTAAGCATTTTTGTTAAGTTTACTAAAAGGGACGTGTATCCTGCAATTTTCATATCTGGGGCTTTTAGTCTTAAAACCAAACCATGGTTTTCTTCAGAGCCTGCATATGTTTTTGCTTTTTCTAAAACAATGGCAACAAAAATGCCGTTGCTCATGTCACCTCTGCCCAAATGATATTCTTTGTCACATAAAAGGTTTGCATGAAAATCTGCACTAGAGGTCCCTCTAAAAAGTTCACTACCAATTGTTTCATCTTTAAAAAATACGTATTTATAACCAGGCATTTTTGCATACACTTTGTCATCAACAATTTGTGGAAGTTCACAATAACCATTCATTCTTGCAGCATATTCAAATAATTCATCACGAAGTTTGAGTTTGTTGAATGAATATAAAGGAATCAATTGAAAAGCCTCATCCTCTTTTGAACTTGTTGCAAGACTCAATCCATACTTTATTTCCAAAAACTTCATGTGTGAAATTAATGCTTCAAATTTTTGAAGGTCTAATCTTTGATTTTTGCTCATGTTTTTCATAATATCATTATACCATATCAAAAAAGTATATTTCAATAAACAAAAACAGATTTTTTGTTATCTATTAAATTTCTAAAACCATTGACTTTTAAAAAATTAAGTATTAGAATGATAACGAATTTAATACTACCTAAAATTTTAACATTTTGAGCGAAATGTTAAAGTTTTCTATTGACAGCGGTTTTTTTGTGTGTTAATATGATAAAGCACCAAACCGCAAGGTAGGTGTTAATTTTTTGAGGAGAAAAATTATGAGAAACAGAATTACTTTAGAATGCACAGAATGTAAAAATCGCAACTATGAAAGTTTTAAAAACAAAAAGAACGACCCAGATAGATTAAACTTCAATAAGTTCTGTCCAAACTGCAAAAAGCATACAGTTCACAAAGAATCTAAATAGTAGGAGAGCGTAATGGCAAAAAATAAAAATAAGCCTACAAAAGAAACCGTAGAAATGGAAAAGTCTGAAGAAGTGTTGACAGTGGTTGACAGCAAAAAAGCAAAAAAGGCTGAAAAGGCTGACAAGACTGCACAAAACTCAAAGGCTGACAAAAAGGTCTCAAAACAAGGCAAGAAAAAGTCAAAGAACGACAAGCCAAAAAGAAACTTTGGCAAAGAAGTTGTTTCTGAACTCAAAAAAGTAAATTGGCCAACCTTCGCAAAAGTGTGCAAACAAACAGGCGCAGTTTTGGTAGTGGTAGGTGTTTTTATGCTTGCAACCCTTGGCATTGACACTCTCGTTTCATGGATTTTGAAACTTATTACGAAGATTTAATTATGCGAACCATTCGCAGAAGGAAGTATTATGATAGATACATCAAAATTAGATGAACCAAGATGGTATGTGCTTCACACATTCACTGGTTATGAAGCAATGGCTGTTGACAACTTAAATAAGTGTATTGAAAAGAACAATCTTCATGACTATATCATGGAAGTTAAAATTCCAATGGAAACAGTTATCGAAGAAGGCAAAAATGGCAAAAAGAAAGCCGTTGAAAGAAAACTCTTTCCTTGCTATATTTTGATTAAAATGCGATACACAGATAGTTTGTGGCACACAATTGTTAACTCTCGTGGTGTTACAGGATTTGTAGGCCCACAAGGTCGTCCACTTCCACTCACTGACGAAGAAGTTAAGAAAATGAAACTTGAACCTGTTGTTGTAGACATCAAAGTTGAAGCAGGTCAAAAAGTTAAAATGACAAGTGGTGCACTTGATGGTTTTGTTGGAACAGTTTTATCTGTTGATGCAGAAGCGTCAAAATGCAAAGTTGAAGTTGAAATGTTTGGCAGACCAACACCTGTTGATGTTGATTTTGCTCAAATCGAAGTCATTGACTAATTATTTTGGTATATTCGGATTGCCGTCCGTTTATATATATGTGGGAGAAGTAAAATTTGTTAGTGCTTCATTGAAACCACGTTATTCGTAAAGAATAAAGGAGAAATTATGGCAGCAAAAAAGAAAATTAAAGCAGTCGTAAAAATCCAAATCCCAGCAGCAAAAGCAACTGCTGGTCCTCCAATCGGTTCTTCTCTTGGACCTCATGGTATCAACATTGGACAATTTGTTAAGGATTTTAACGCAAAAACTGCTGGACAAGAGGGCTTGGTAATCCCTGTTGTTATGACAATCTATGAAGATAGAAGTTTTGAATTTATCACAAAAACTCCACCAGTTGCAGTTCTTGTTATGAAAGAACTTGGACTTGACAAGGCTAGTGGCGTACCAAACAAAAACAAAGTCGGAAAATTAACCAAAGAACAAGTTGAAAAGATTGCAAAAATCAAATTGCCTGATCTTAACACAACTTCTCTTGAATCTGCTATGAGCATGGTTAAAGGAACAGCACGCTCTATGGGCGTTACTGTAGAAGAATAAGGAGGGCGTTAGATTATGAAAAGATATGGCAAAAATTATGTAAACTCTGCTAAGAAAATCGAAGCAGGCAAAATCTACGAAATAACTGATGCTCTTGCTCTTGCAATCGAAACTGCAACTGCAAAATTCGATGAAACAATCGAAATCCACATTCGTCTTGGTGTTGACCCAAGAAACGCTGACCAACAAGTTCGTGGTTCTGTGGTTCTTCCAAACGGAACTGGTAAAACTCAAAAAGTTGTTGTTATCGCTAAAGGTGACAAGGCTGACATTGCAAAGGCTGCAGGTGCTGACATCGTTGGCGCTGAAGAAATCGTTGACAAAATCATGAAAGAAGGTTGGTTAGACTTTGACGTTTGTATCACAACTCCTGATATGATGGGTGTTGTTGGTAGATGTGCTCGTGTTCTTGGACCACGTGGCTTAATGCCAAACCCAAAGAGTGGCACTGTTACTATGGACGTTGAAAAAGCAATCAAAGACGTTAAAGCAGGTAAGGTTGAATACAGAGTTGACAAATTCGGTATTGTTCACGCTGCTATCGGTAAAAAGAGTTTTGGTGTTGAAAAACTCAACGAAAACTATGAAACATTCATGGATGCTATTGTAAAAGCAAAACCACAAGCAGCAAAAGGAACTTACATTAAGTCTGTTACATTTGCTAGCACAATGGGACCTGGCGTTAGAGCAATGTATCGTGCAAAATAGTTTTTGAGTATAAAACTAAAAATAAAAAGATAGGGAAAACCCTATCTTTTTTTGTTTGTCAAAATTGTGTTAATTAATTCAGCATATTTTCGTTTTTGATATAGTTCATCAATTTGCAGATATCTTTTGAAAAGTTTAAATTGATTTTCAGTTAGATTTGAAATAAATTCCGCTAAAATATCTTGTCTTTTAGAAATTAATACCTCATATTCGCTTGGTTTTTCTTTAATTTCATTGTTATTCATAATAATCTCCAAATAATTGACTATAATTCTATTATATAGAATGTCAGTCAATTATGCAATTAAATTTACATTGTAAAATAAAACCGAGGTTAAGTTATGAAATTTGAAACTTTTGGTTTAAACGTTGCAAAAGAAAGAATCAAGCAAAATATATCTGCGTATGAGTTGAGTTTAAGACTGGGCAAGGATGCCAGTTATATCAACAAACTTGAAAATGCAAAAATAAATGTAAGTTTAAAAATGATAATAGAAATTGCGGAAACCTTAGGTGTTTCAATTGAAACTTTATTTAAAGAAAATTAAAAGACAGGGAAGTTATCCTGTCTTTTTGTTTGTCAAAATTGTGTTAATTAATTCAGCATATTTTCGTTTTTGATATAGTTCATCAATTTGTAAATATTTTTGTAATAGCAAGAATTGTTATTCGTCCAAACCCGCAATCAAGTTTGCAAGTGCCTGTTGTTTTTTGCTGATTAACAATTTCATTTTATTACTTGTTATATTATAAGGTTGCATAATTCCTCCGCATTTGGGTAACTATTACCCAATAGGACATATTTTAGGGTAATTGTGGCACAATGTCAAATATAAGAGGGATTTATGAAAGAATATTGTGCAAGATTAGTTGAATTAAGAAAAGAACATTCATTCACACAGCAATACGTTGCTGACTATTTAAAGATTGACCGTTCGAATTATAGCAAATATGAATTAGGGAAACTAGAACCAGGAATTGAAATGTTAATTGCATTGTCAAGGTTATATAATGTAACAGTTGACTATATTTTGGGCTTGGTTGATTATTAAGTTGAAATAAAAAAAGAACCTTTCAAAAAGGTTCTTTTTATTTGTCTTCTTGATTGCCCATTAAATATGGGTTGCCTGCATAGTCACCAAAATAAAGTTTGTTGTGTGTTGATGCAATTTGACTTTCTTTTGCTTCGTTTGCAGTTTTTAGTCTTTTTCTTAAAGACTTTGGAAGAGCCCCAAAGGCAATTCTGTTTTCTTCCATCTTAACTTTCTTTCTGTTTTCTGAGTATGATGGGAATCTTTGACCAAAAAGTTCAATGGTCATAAGTTCTGAAATAACTTGGTCTGGTGTTCTTTCGGTTAAGTCACAATAATTTTTAAAGGCTTCATAATCAAAAGTTTGTTCGCCTTTGACAGTGTTTGCAAATTCACCTGGATAAAAATCAAACACGAAACTATAATCTGAAAATACTACGTTGAAATCTTTGCAAGTAACAAGCACAAATTTTGGGTCTTCATTATTAGGTATTTTTGCGCAGGCTGAAACATCGAACTGTTCGAAGAATTTTTCAATTTCTGGAATCGAAAGTTTTTTGATGTATTCAGTTGAGTAAAGGCTAGCCCTGTTTGCCTTTTGTTGTTCACCTGAAGCAGGTGATTGTTTTGAGGCAACAAGGTAAGGTCTTTCGGCTTGCAATTCTTCTTTCGTAACTTTCGAAACGGTTGCTTTGCTCATAAAATTCTCCTTAATGCGATAATATTGTAACATACCCAAAAACAGATTTCAATACCCATTTAAAAATTTTTCAAAAAAGTGTTGACATTTTTTTTATATCGGGTATAATAATTTTGTTAAAAGAATAAATGCCGTAGACAGCAAGTGACATATTCATTATATGCAATGTGTCTTAATATCTTGCCGAGGAATATGATGATATTGATTTGTATCCTTATGTTCCTGTGAGCATAAGGTTTTTTTAATCTTCACACTAAATAAGGAGGATAAACAATGTCAGCAAATTTTGAAAATAAGAAAGTTGTTGTAAGTGAAATCGAATCACTCGCAAAAGATGCAAAATCTATTGTTCTTGTTGATTATCGTGGACTTACAGTTGCTCAAGCAACAGAACTTCGTGACACAGTTAGAAGCGCTGGTGGAACATACAAAGTTTACAAAAACAGACTTATGAAGATTGCTTTTGATAAACTTGGTATTGAATTCCCTGCAAGTGACTTTGAAGGAACAACCGCTGTATTATTCCATGGAAGCGACGAAGTTGCTCCTGCTAAAATTGCACTTGATGGTTCAAAGAAATATGGTAAATTGAAATTGAAATC
Organism: Clostridia bacterium; assembly: GCA_045594425.1. Taxonomy (GTDB): domain Bacteria; phylum Bacillota; class Clostridia; order Christensenellales; family UBA1242; genus RGIG1681. The sequence continues at coordinate 23,060 of JAZNYK010000011.1, read as the reverse complement.
AGGTTATGTAAGTGGCAAGTATTACGATACTGCAGAAATCACAACACTTGCAAACATTCCATCAAGAGATGTTTTGGTTGCTCAACTTCTTGGTATGCTTACAAGCCCAATGCGTTCGCTCGCTGTTGGTATTAGCGAAGTTGCAAAAAAGAATGCGTAATTTAACGCAAACAAATTATTAAACAAAAAATAAAAATTTAAAATTTATAAAAAATTCATTTTAAGGAGAAAATAAAAATGGCAGATGTTAAAAAGTTTATTGAAGATATCAAATCTATGACAGTTGTTGAACTTAACGATCTTGTTAAGGCAATTGAAGAAGAATTCGGAGTTTCTGCTGCTGCTATGGCAGTTGCTGCTCCTGCTGCAGGTGCTGCTGAAGCAGTTGAAGAAAAAACAGAATTCGATGTAATTTTGAAAGAAATTGGTGCTAACAAAATTGCAGTTATTAAAGTTGTTAGAGAAATCACAGGTCTTGGACTTGCTGAATCTAAAGCAATGGTTGAAGCTGCTCCAAGCAAAGTTAAAGAAGGCATTGCTAAAGAAGCTGCTGAAGAAATGGCTGCTAAATTCAAAGAAGCAGGCGCTACTGTTGAAATTAAGTAATTTTAGCAAAAATTAATAAAGTGTGAAGCAAGATGGGGAAAACCCCATCTTTTTTTATTGAAAAATATATTTTTGTTGTGCTATAATGCAGTTAGAGGTGAAAGTATGGATTTTATAAATCAAATGTTAAATGATGATGAAGTGATTTCTAAATACAAATCAATTGACGAAACAAACCACACACCATCAAGTCATGGAATGAAACATATTTATGGTGTGCTTGACCTTGCTGAAAGGCTTGGAACATTGTTTGGATTTTCTGAAAGAGAACTTTTGATTTTAAAAACCATTGAACTTTTGCATGACATTGGTCAAGTTGGTGGAGTTAGAAAAGACCATTGGTTTAAGTCAGCAGACTTTGCAAGGGAATATTTGCCACCAAAAAACATTTTTACAAATGAAGAACTTGAAATGATTTATTCAGCAATATCAACACATGATGAGTTTTTAGACTATTCAAAGTTTGAAAACAAATATTCATGGTTCACAGCATTTATTGATAAATTGGATATTTCAAAAACAAGACTTGAAGATAATTTTGAAGAAAATTTTGGTTATGTTAACTCTGCTGATATTGAAAGACTTGATTTTACTTTAGAAAATGGCGAGTTTATCATTACAATAAAAGTAATTGAAAATCCAAAAATAATTGCACCAGAAAATCTTTACAACAGAAATTTGGTATGTAAAACAATGACACTTTTTAAGGGTTTTTCTGAACATTTTGGATACAAACCAAGATTGTTTTTAGAGTCAGAAGAACTTGATTTAGATAAATTTAACAGAGATGCCATGATTGACAGATAGGAGATAGCATGAAAAACGACAACAAATGTTGGTGCGGAAGTGGCAAAGATTACGACACTTGTCACAAAACACTAGACGTTCAACTTGAAGAATTGAAAAAGAAAGGTAATGTTGTTCCGCCAAAAAAACTTATAAAAACACCTGAACAAATTGAAGGTATTAGAGAAGCGTGCAGAATCAACACTTTAATTTTAGATAAGGTTGCAGAAAACATTAAAGCCGGCATGACAACCGAAGATATAAATAAAATTGTTCATGAAGAAACCATCAGACTTGGTGGCAGACCTGCACCTCTTGGCTATGAGGGATTTCCAAAATCGGTTTGCACATCGGTTAACGATGTTGTTTGCCACGGAATTCCAAGCAAAAAAGAAGTTTTAGAAGAAGGCGATATTGTTAACGTTGACTGCACAACTGAAGTTAATGGATATTATGGCGATAGTTCAAGAATGTTTGAAATTGGAAAGGTTAGTGAAGATGCTCACAAACTTGTGTGCGTTGCAAAAGAATGTTTAGACCTTGCCGTTAGCAAACTTAAGCCTTATGCTCCTGTTGGAAATATTGGTCATTGGGTTAGCAAACACGCAAAAGCAAATAGTTGCAGTGTTGTTCGTGAACTTGGTGGTCATGGTGTTGGACTTGCCATGCATGAAGACCCATTTGTTAGTCATACTGCAAAGTTTGGCACAGGCATGGTGCTTGCACCAGGAATGGTGTTTACAATTGAACCAATGATTAATGCTGGCAGGGCTGGCGTTGGTATTGATGAAGGTGATGGTTGGACAATTTTCACAGCAGATGGTTCACTTTCTGCACAGTGGGAATACACACTTCTCATGACCGAAGATGGTGTTGAAATTTTAGCAAAATAAAATATATTTAAAGGAGAACTTTTATGGCATTCAAATTATTTAAAAAAAGAGAAAAATCTATGAAGTTGCCAGAACTTCATGAAAGAATTGAAGCGTTAAAACAAGCAATTGATTCATTTAACGAACTTGAAGGTGTGACTGCTGATGGAACAAGAAAGTTTTGTGAACAAATGCTTCCTGAATGTGAATTATTGCTTTCAGAACTTGCAAAAGCACAAACTGTTAACGATAAAGAAATTGCAGATATGCAAGAACGTTTAAGAGGTGGTTGGTGGGCAACTGCAGAAATGAATTCAAGAGACCTTAGAGTTTACGAAAAAAGAAAAGAGTATTTTGATGACGCGCAAACCAGACTTTCAGAAGCAAAAGCAAAGTTTGAAAAGCACGTTCCAAAAGCAGAAGAGTCTTCTGAAAATCAACCAAATAATGGTTAAAAAATAGCAAAAAATCGGAGAAAATATGACAAAAAAAGCAAAAATTGTGTGCTCATCGTTGTTGAGTGTTTTTGCTATTGCATATTTGATTTATTCAATTGTCTGCTTCAAGTTTATTTCGGAAGCAGACATTGTTTTTAGTGTGATAAATCAAATTTTGCTATGGCTTGCAGTTGCGTTGTGCACATATTCAATAATAAAACCCGCAAAAGAAGGTTTTGAATTAAGTGGAAAAATTACAAAGATAGTTTTTTGGGGTGTTTCTGGACTTGCAATATTTTTGCGTGTGTTTATGTTTACCATGACACCACCAAGCCTTGCACCTGATGAACTTTCAATGCTTTATGAATCATATAGCCTTGCAAATTTTGGCATTGATAGAAATGGTCACACATTTCCTGTTTATTTGGAAGCGTGGGGCAGTGGTCAAAATGCGCTTTTGGCGTATCTAACAATTCCATTTGTTAAAATTTTTGGAATGAACGTTTTTTCTGCTAGAATTGTTTCACTTTTAGTTTCAACAGCGAGTTTGTTTGTTTTTTATTTGTTAATAAAAAAGATTACTGGAACAAAACTTGCATTTGTTTGCTTTGTATTGTTTGCAATTTGCCCTTGGAACTTGATTGCTTCAAGGTGGGGGCTCGAGAGCAACTTGTTTCCAGCACTGGTGATATTTGTATTTTACTTTTTGGTTAAGGCAATTAAAGATAATCATTGGTGGCTATGCTTATCAACTTTTTTCTTTGGAATTGCACTTTATAGTTATGCAATTTCATTTATGTTTGTGCCATTATTTTTGATTGTTTGTTATGCATATATGCTTAAAAAACACACCTTAAAATGGCAGAGTTTTATTGTTTCTAATGTGTTGTTGTTTATGCTTGCATTTCCGCTTATAGGCTTTGTTTTTGTTAATTATGGATGGGTTAAACCCTTTAAAATATTTGGTATTTTTAGCGTTCCAAAACTTGGTGGCTTCAGAGCATCAGAGTTTAATTTAAACACAACAAACATAGTTTTCTTTTTGGGGACTTTTATTTTCCAAAATGATTTTTCAACTTGGAATATGTGCTTTAGTTTTGGCATCACTTATTTAATTGGTGTTCCACTTATGATTATTGGATTATTTTGTTTGGTATCAAAACTAAAAAATAAGCCGAAAGATGAATTTAGTTTTGATTTGTTGTTTTTTGTATGGTTCGTGCTTTCGTTTGTTTTGGGTGCCTTGATGGGTGCAAATATTAACAAGATTAATATTATGTGGATTCCAATGTTTTATTTTGTGGGTGTTGGAGCAAATTATGTGCTTGAACATAGCAAACAGGCTTGCATTTGTTTAACATCACTTTTTGCAGTGTCTTTGGTGTTGTTTTGTTGTTGCTATTATCCAGTGAATAATTCATACAACAAATCAACTGCATTTGTTTTTAACGATGGGCTTATTGATGCGACAAAATTTGTTGAAGAAATTAATAATGATGGCTTAACCATTTATGTTTCAAACGAAAATGTTTGGGAACCATATATTTATGTTTTGGTTGCAAGTGGGACAGATACAAAAGAGTTCACTAGCACGGTTGTTTATGAAAACCCAAATGTAATTTTTAGAAAAGTTCTTCAGTTTGCGAATTATAAGTTTGGATTTGCTGGTGTGGACAATTCAAAAGATAACATTTATATTGTAAAAGACGATGATGCTTTTAGTGGTGTTCCAAGTGATTATCAAAATCAAAAATTTGGTTATTTTACAGTGTTTTATCCACAAAGCGTCTAGCAGTGTGACATATTGACTATTTTGCTGTTTTGTGTTATAATGAGCCAAGTGAGGAGGTTTTATGGAAAATAAAGACTTCGATATTATGTTAGATGATTATATTGCTTTTCAAGTAGAATTGAAATTAACAGAACTCCGCTTGCAAGATTCTCAAAAGAAAATTGACGAAATTCAAAGCGATATTGACAAATATTCAATGGTTGCTCTTTATGTTCATATCGTTGGCGATTTATATGCAAAAAAATTGGATGCGGAAGTTGAACATGAAAGGTTAGAAAAATATTATGCACAACTAAAAGCACGTGAAAAGGGCTTTGAAGGCAGAAAGAAAGACGTTATTGAAGATACATTTGGACCACAAATGAGTTAATCTTGTTTGTGTGGGAGGATGATTTTATGAAAAGTCAAAAGCATCACTTGAAAAGTGTTGAAGAATTTGAAGCATTGTCTGTTGAATATCAAAGTGAATATTTCAGACTAAAAAAAGTTGAAAAAACAACAGACCCAATTGCTCAAAAATATTTTAGAGAACAAGTTATTAGATTTGTAAATCAAGGAAGTTTGTTGCTTTCAGAACTAAAAAGAAAAGAAATGGAACTTGATGAAGGTTACTCTAATTATAAAAATAATGATGAAGTGCTCGAATCAGAAGATGTTTATTTGGGGATGATAGCCTATTTTTCTAGCCAAAAAGAGGCTGTTGTTAGGATTTCTGATATTATTAAAGATTACCAAAAAAAGTATGCAATGTTAGATTTTGGTGGTCCTGGTTCAAAAAAGAACTCTGAACCAGCACAAATGCAATAAAAAATAAACACTAGGTCATCCTAGTGTTTTTGTAAAAGTTAGAGGTGAATTATGGTTATTAATGAAAGGTTTATCGAACAACTTATGAAATCTGCAACAGATATAACTTCTGCTATTTCAAAACTTTCTTCAAGCAAAAAAATAGAAGAACTTGTTAGACTTGGCGAAAATGGTCAAAATGTAAAAGCATTTGTTAATGGTAAGTGGTGCTATTCTTTTCAGTCAAAAGAGGAACTTGTAAAGTTAATACCTGAACAAGAAAGTGCTGTCGAACTTGAGAAGAAAAAATTGCAGAAAGCAAAAACTGATTTTATGAAACTTTATAATCTTGTTTGGAGTGGTGAACTAAAAAAACAATTGCCAGAAGAACAAGTTCAAATGATTGATGATATAGTGAACAAGGGTTTAAACTCAAGTGATTTAAACGAGGTTGTTTCAAGTAATGAATTGGTTGCAAAAGTTTATTATTCACTCGGAAAGAAAAAAGAAAGAAATGTTATGGAAACAACCGAGATGTATCAAGGCATTGCAAAAACCGCTGAAGAAAGACTTTCACATCCAGCATTTTATTTTGTTGCTAAATCAAAGGTGGCAGAGTCTTATAGATATGGCATGAGAAGAGATATAGCCGAAGTTTATGGCGAAGAAGTTGCTGAAAACCACATGGAAATGATAGATAAACTAATTGCTCATCACGAACAAGCCTTAATAAAAGCGGGTGTTCAAATGGGCGAGAGTGGTCCTTCAAACTCATAAAAATAAAAAGTCCAGTTAAAACTGGGCTTTTTTTTTGCGTAATTTTTTATATTTATTAAATGCCTTCAACAAGTTCAACAGCATGAGCAATTTGTTCTTTAACATATTTTTTGCCTGCTTTGTTGTAATCTCTTTGGTCAAAGTGACCAGGATTGTTTGCAAGGTCTTCACGAACACCAGCAGTGTGAGCAAGTCTTAAGTCAGTGTCCATGTTGATTTTACAAATAGCGGTTTTGCTCATTTTAACAATATCTTCTTCACTGATGCCTTGGCTCTTTTTGATTTCACCACCATATTTTTTAATAAGGTCAACCCATTTTGCAGGAACAGTTGAACTTCCGTGAGCAACTAGTGGAAGGTCTGGAATTGCGTTATGCACGCTTTCAATAACACCATATTGAATAACAGGGGTTTTGATTGATTTGTTTACACCATGTGCTGTTCCGATTGAAATTGCAAGGCTGTCAACGCCTGTTCTTGAAACAAAGTCTTTTGCTTCATCTGGGTCAGTGAAACTTTCAGTTGTGCTAGAAATCAAGTCTTCAGTTCCCATAATTTTTCCAAGTTCTGCTTCAACTGTAACATTTCTAGCGTGAGCATATTCAACAACTTTTTTTGTTTCAGCAATATTTTCTTCATATGAAAGTGCTGAAGCATCAATCATAACGCTTGTAAAACCTGCATCGATTGCGGCTTTGCAAACTTCAAAAGTTTTGCCGTGGTCAAGATGAAGTGCGATGTCGTTAGAACTTTTTGATGCTGCAACTTCAACAATTGCTCTGATGTAATCAAAACCAGCATATTTGCCAGCACCTTCAGAAACTGAAATAATTACTGGGGCATTTTTTTCTGCACAAACTTCAGCAACGGCTTGAGCAGATTCCATATTGCAAATATTGAATGCAGGGATTGCGTAACCCTTTTCAAGGGCTTCTTTTAACATATTTTTTGTATTTACGAGTGCCATAAAAATACCATCCTTTTATATTGTATGTTTTACTAGATTTATTATAAATTTATTGTATGAATTTGTAAACAAAAAAGACCGAGTTAAAGTTCGGTCTAAATTGTTTTTTGTTTAAATTATATTAAAAATCTAAAACGCCACCATAGTGTTCTGGTTCTTTTGGAGGTTTGTCTTTGCTTGCATACCAAGTCATAACATCGCAGATTTCACTTTCAGTTACAGAAGTTGGTGATTCAAAAGATGGGTGACTGTTTGCACGTTCTTCATAGGCAGCCATTTGTTTTTCCATTCTTTGTGATAGCACACGTTTTTCTTTCCATGAACTCATGTAGCCATCGTTGTCGGAGTCGTAGTCATGATAATCTGAAGATGGTTTGCTTCCAACGGCACGTTCAATGTCGTCACGAATACTTGTTGGATAACCGCTGCCACCCCACATTTGTGAGCGGATAGATGCTGTGCTTTTAAAAAATGGATTGCTTCCACGCATACATTTAATCCAGTCAGGTTTTTTGTTATATTTTCTTTGAATATATGATTCTAAATCTGTTTTTGGAATAATTTCTTCCGAACCAAAAAACTTTATTCTTGAACCATCTTGGTTTAGCAAAAATGCAAGATAGGTTTGATTTTGCACTTTTACCACAAAAACATTGCTATTTGGATAAATACTCATATTATGCTCCTTCAAACATTGTTATTTTAATTTTAGATGTCTTTGATTTGATTGTCAATATTCATTTTAAAATTCGCTATCAAATATGGCTCTTTTGCACCATGGTTTTATATAAAGTTTGTTCAAATTATTGAAAATAACTAAAATTTCAAAACAAATATTCAAATGTTTGATTTATTTATTTGATTAGCATATAATCAAAATGTCAAATATTATTGATAAAGGAGTATTATTTATGGCAAATATTAAAGTTGCAATTAACGGATTTGGAAGAATTGGTAGACTTGCGTTCAGACAAATGTTTGGTGCAAAAGGTTACGAAATTGTTGCTATCAATGACCTCACTAGTCCAAAAATGCTTGCTCACCTTTTGAAGTATGATTCAGCACAAGGTCCATATGCGCTTGCAAGCAAAGTTACATCATCAGAAGAAGGCGATGCTGAAGGTTGGATTTCAGTTGCTGGACAAAAAATTAGAATCTATGCAGAAAAAGACGCTAACAACTGCCCATGGAAAGCACTTGGTGTAGACGTTGTTTTAGAATGCACTGGTTTCTACTGCTCAAAAGAAAAATCTATGGCTCATATCAATGCAGGTGCAAAAAAGGTTATCATTTCTGCTCCAGCAGGCAAAGATTTGCCAACAATCGTTTATTCAGTTAACGAAAAAACATTAAAATCTTCAGACCAAATCATTTCTGCTGCAAGTTGCACAACAAACTGTTTGGCACCTATGGCAAAAGCACTTAATGATAGATTCCCAATTCAATCTGGTATCATGACAACAGTTCATGCTTACACAGGCGACCAAATGATTCTTGATGGTCCACACAGAAAAGGTGACCTTCGCCGTGCAAGAGCAGCCGCTGTTAACATTGTTCCAAACTCAACAGGTGCTGCAAAAGCAATTGGTCTTGTTATTCCAGAACTTGATGGCAAACTCATCGGTTCTGCTCAACGTGTTCCAGTTCCAACAGGCTCAACAACAATCCTTGTTGCTGTTGTAAAAGGCAAAGATGTTACTGCTGATGCAATCAATGCTGCAATGAAAGCACAAGCATCTGATTCATTTGGTTACAACACAGACCCAATCGTTTCTTGTGATATCATCGGAAGCACTTATGGTTCTATCTTTGATGCAACTCAAACAATGGTTACAAAAGTTGGTGATGATTTGTATCAAGTTCAAGTTGTTGCTTGGTATGACAATGAAAACTCATACACTTCACAAATGGTTAGAACAATTAAATATTTTGCTGAATTAAGATAATAAACAAAAACCCATGATTTCATGGGTTTTTATTTTGCAAAAAAATCTATTTGTGAAAATTGCCTAGATATTTTGTAGTTTTAGATAATTATTGAAATTTATCAAAATTTTGTGTATAATGTTATCATAAAACATATGCACATTTGCTGGTGCGTTTGGAGAAATGCTATGGAAGAAAAAACTTTTGAAGTATTATCTGAAGAATTTAGAAAGAAAATTGCTCCTTACAAACAAGGGGTTGCTGATGAGTTTTTAAAAAGAAAAGATGGGCACAAAAAAGCAGAAGTTGTTGATGGATTGTCACCAAAACACGCGATTGTTGCAAACAAACTTGTTGACATTCAAAACAAAAACGGTTATTTTGCGCGCCGTGATTTGCAACCAGAAGAGTTTGCAGTTATTCAAGCACTTGCACAAAAACACGGAATTAGCAACAAACAAGCAGTTTCACTTTTAATCACAAATGATAGATACATGGCTCCAGAAACTGTTGAGATAGAAAATCTTTGCAACTTGATTGAAGATGTTTTTTCTGTCTATTCAAATCATTATGATTCAATAGGGGCGTTTCCAGTTAATGCGTTAAGCCAAGAATCTCGTGACTATCTTGCCAATAAAAAAATCAAACTGGGGCTTTCAGATAAATTGAAGATTGTTCTTCAAGAATATCTTCCAGAATTTTCTGAAATTAAGATTGTTGACAAAAGTTATAAGGCTGTCCCAAGATACAGATTTAAATATAATGATGCTGTTGCCAGAGATTTGGCAGTGGGGCTTAAGGCTGCATATGCTGATGAAAAGAATTTGGTTGATAGAATATTTTTAACTGAAAACAAACAAGACCTTGACCAATTGCTCGCAATAATTGGAGAAAGGGGAGTTTCATTTGAAGAGTTTGCTTCAAAAAATGCTGTTAGATATACAAGGTGCTACAGCCTTCAAAGTGTTCCAGCGGTTTTAAAGATGATAGAGTCTTATTACAAATCAAATGGAACTTATAGGGGAATCACAACAAAAGATCCTTATTTAAGACAAAAGATAGACACAACTGAAAAACACACTGGTTGTTTTAGTTTACGTTCATTTTTGGATACATTTGGAATTCAAAATGACGTTGGTGACAATGGTCAAATGGTCACTATTCAAGAACTTAAAACAAGAGAAGCATTGCTTGTTGAAGCGTTGGGTGAGATATATAAAGGTGGGGTTATCCAAGAAGGGTTCTTGAAAAAATATCCTGATATTTATGAAGAGTGTTTAAACCTTGCAATAAGAAAAGGCTTTAAAAAGGTTGATGAATATCTTGCAGGGCTAAACTTTGAAAGAATTAAACATCATGACAAGCAAGCATCCGACCACACAATTGTTTTAACTGAACGTGATTTGTTTAAGTATGGTTTTTTAAGACCAGGTCAAGAAATTTCATTTGAAGAACTTGTTGAGCGTTATGGGTTAAGGATTTTGGATGTTGAAAATGCAAGAATTACCTATGAAAAACTTGTAGGTCAAAAACAAGATTCTTCTAGAATTAATTTGAAAAAATCACCAAAATCTGTTCAATATGGTGAATAATATGTTAAAAGCAAGGGAAACCTTGCTTTTATATTTGCGAATTTATTTACAACTAAAATTATTTGTGATATATTTAGTATGAATTAAAATAAGGAATTGGTGAAACTATGAAACAATGCCCAAGATGTGCGTCAGAGATTTCAGTTGGTGATAAAGTTTGTCCAAGATGTAATCTTCCTGTGGATAAAATGAATCTAGATTTTAGTGACGAAAATAAACCTAAAAAAGTAAAGTTGACATCCGCTCAAAAGCGTGAAAGAAAAAAACAAGAAAAACTTGCAAGAAAAGAAGAACAACGTGCAAAAAAACTTCGCGAACAAAGAAGTGATACTGACTTTAGCAAATTTGCAAGCAACTCAAATGAGCCTGTTGGCACAGATATCATTGAAGCAAGAAAAGCAAAAAAGAAAAAGAGTCTTGCACCAAAGTTTGAACTTGATGAACATGGCGAGTTTAATATTGACACCGCTGATGTTGAAATCATTGGTGAAAAAACTGGAAAAATGATTGAAGAACACCACAAGCAAACCTATAGTGTAAAAAAGGCTCGTGGTGACTATAGAGAACCAAAAATTAAATGGTGGGAAATTTATAAACTTGCAGACAGGTCTTTTGCTAGAAGAAAAATCAAGAAAGAGGTTTCTAAGGCTGCAAAAATCAAACCTGATTTTATCAGCAAAACAAAACTATTCCTTTTAACACTTTTCTTTGGTTGGTGTGGTGCACACAACTTTTATGCAAAAAACAAACGCAAAGGCTGGGTGTCTGTTGTTTGTTTGATTTTGTGGATATCAATTCACATTCTTGGTTTAAGAAGAATTTGGATTTTTGATGATATTCAATTATCAGTTTCGGGGTTATGTGGCTTTATTGTAATGTTTATTTGGCTTAGTGATATTGTTAATGTTTTATTCAACAACTTTAAATATCGCATTCAGTCAGACGAATTCATTTTTGGCATGAACGTAAAAACTCGTGCAAAACTTGGTGAAAAATATATCGATTTGGATTTATATCAAAAACCATGGTGGGTTCGTTTTAAAGTTTGGTGTCAAAAGAAAAAACGTGGCTATGATGAATGGCAACATGACAGACGCCAACGCATGATTGAAAAAGAAAAAGCAAAACAAGCACGTCTTGAAGAAATTGCTAGAATTGATGCTGAAATTGCAGAGTTTGAAGCAAAGGAATCTTTGAAGTCTAAAGACCAAAAAATGGAAGATGTTAAAAAATCATTAAAAGAAACAAAAGTTTTAGATGATATCAAAACATTTGAAAATGAGAATGATGATAGTGACAACAAGCCATCATCTAACAAAGGAAAAAAGAATACCCCTTCAAAAAAAGCAAAAATTTCAGTAAAAACAAAAAATAAAAACAACAAAAAATAAAGGTAAAAATATGAAAAGCGTAATAACTGATGATTCAAAAATCAAAAACAAGCAAACCGTTGTTGTTGGCATGAGTGGCGGTGTTGATTCGTCTGTTGTTGCGCTTCTTTTAAAATTGAAAGGATACAACGTTGTTGGTCTTCATATGAAAAGTTCTAATGAACACAGCAGTCTAGAAGACGAAAAAACCGTTATTGAACTTTGTGACAGCATGGGGATTGAACTTCATGTTGTGAACTATCAAGATGAAATGCAGGCTGTTAAAGATTATTTCATTAATGAATATTTAGCAGGCAGAACACCAAATCCTTGTGTTGTTTGCAACAAAGAAGTAAAGTTTAAACCATTTATTGAATTTGCAAATAAAATTGGCGCAGACTTTTTTGCGACAGGTCATTATGCAAGAATTGAGCATAAAGATGGCAAACACATTTTAATGACAGCCATAGATTCACAAAAAGACCAAACTTATTTTTTAAGCAAACTATCACAATCACAACTAGAAAAAGCAATCTTTCCTCTTGGTGAATTAACAAAACCAGAGGTTAGGCAAATTGCTGAAGATAATGGGCTTGTGTCATCACACAAAAAAGATAGTTTTGATGTGTGCTTTGTTGGTTCAAGCAAATTTAAAGATTATATGGACAAAATTCATCCTGAAAAAGCAGGGAATATTGTGAATATAGACTCTGGCAAAGTCGTTGGAAAGCATGGTGGAATTTCAAAATACACGCTTGGTCAACGCAAGGGTCTTGGCATTGGCGGTGGTCACGGAACTTCTGGTGACTGCTGGTTTGTTGTAAAGAAAGATATAAAAAACAACATTTTATATGTTGCGCAGGGCAATGATGATGCTCTCTATTCTGATGCTCTTATTTCAAATGATTTTAACTGGATGCCAAATGTTCCAGAACAAAAAGAGATTGAATGTTTTGCAAAGTTTAGGTATCGTCAAAATAATCAAACTGTAAAAGTTAAAATTTTAGATAGTGGAGCAGTTCAGGTTGATTTTGTTGAGAAACAAAGAGCAATCACACCAGGGCAATATGTAGTGCTTTATCAAAAGACTGAAAAAGATGATGTTTATGCTTGTCTTGGAGGTGGCACTATTGATGTTGTTATTAAAAATGGAAAAATGTTAGATTTATAATATATATAATATAGATAAAGGATGCTAATTATGAAGCAAGTAGTTTTAACAGGTATTAAACCTACAGGAACTCCTCACATAGGTAACTATTTTGGAGCAATTAAACAAGCAATTGAAATGAGTGAAAATACAGAGTTTGATAATTTTTATTTTATTGCAGATTATCATGCACTTAACTCACTTAAAAATAAAGAAGATATGCAAAAGTATACTAAAGAACTTGCCTGCACATGGCTAGCCTGTGGTCTTGACCCAGAAAAGGTTATGTTTTATCGTCAAAGTCAAGTTCCTGAAACAACAGAACTTTGCTGGGCATTAATGAATGTAACTCCAAAAGGCTTAATGGATAGGGCTCATGCATACAAGGCGTGTGTTCAAGCAAATCAAGAATTGGGCAAAGATGTTGATGACGGCATTAATATGGGGTTATATAACTATCCAATATTAATGGCAGCAGATATTCTTTTGTTTAACACAAAATTTGTGCCAGTTGGCGCCGACCAAAGACAGCACGTTGAAATGGCTAGAGATATGGCGAAGTATTTTAACAAAAAATACGGATATACTTTTGTCGTGCCTCAAGAAAGGATTCAAGAAAAAACAGCAACCCTTGTTGGGCTTGATGGCAGAAAAATGAGCAAGAGTTATGGAAATCAAATTCCATTATTTTGTGATGAAACCACATTGCGTAAACTTATTGCCAGCATAAAAACAGATAGTTCGCTTCCAACTGAACCAAAAAGCACAGACTGCACATTGTTTGAATATGTTAAACTTTTTGGTAGTAGTGAAAAAGTTGCTGAAATGAGCAAAAGATTTGCAGAGGGCATTTCTTGGGCTGATGCAAAAAAAGAACTTTTTGAAATTATGAATGCTTACCTAAAACCAATGCGTGATAAGTATGATTATTATATGGCTAACTTTGGCGAAGTTGAAGAAATGTTAAAACGCGGTGAAGAAAAGGCTAGAGTTATTGCAAAAGAAACAATTGAACGCATGAAAAAGGCTGTTGGCGTTATTTAGTTAATAACAGTAGGAGAATTTAATTGAACAATCTATTAGAAAGATTCGGAAAAAGTTCGGTATACATTTTTAGTGAAGAGGATTTTACCTCTGTTTTAATGCGGGGCAGAAGTTTGAAAGCGGGTGAACCACTGAATTTAAAGATAAGGCTTGGTGAATACTCTCCAAAAACATTAAAGCGTATTGAGGGAGTTGCTGGCATAATGAGGCTTAATGGCTACAATCCAACGGTCACTATTGATGCTAGCGAACTTAATTTTAAAGTTAAAGAACTTAAACAGTTTGCAGGTCTTGAAGAAAGGTTATCAAAAAGACAAATAGGTTTGTTTTTTGATGGTGGAATCAATGACCAATATAAACTTGCAGATGTTTTGAATGCTCAAGGAAAATTGCAAGAATTTATTGATTTTGTAAAAAACTCAAAAGCATCGCCTTATGAAAAGTTCTTAATGATTTATGACTACGTTACATCAAAACCATATAAAGAAAGCAAAGTTTCGGCGGGTAACTCACGTGACTTGATAGCACTGATGAATGGTAATGATGTTGTTTGTGTTGGTTATGCAAATCTTCTTGAATATATTTGCACTGCAGTTGGCATTAAATGCCTGTCACAAACTTCAAGTGTATATAAAAAAGACGGAACATTTATATATGGTCATCAAAATAATTCAGTATATCTTAAAGATGACAAGTATGGCATTGATGGGTGGTATTATGCTGATGCTTGCTGGGATGCTGTTGAAGAAGGTAATGAAGATAAAAAAAGATACAATTATTGTTTGATACCACTTTCAGATAAAGATAAATTGAAAACCCGTGTGGTTAAAATCACCACAGAACACAAAGCACTTTATGAAAATAGTGCAAGTGTGAGGCTTCAGGCTCTTGCAGAATATCCTGCAAATGGAATATATCCAGCAATTTTTGGTGAAGCGTGTCAAATCTCCGAACGCAAAGTTAGAGCAAGGCTTAATGATAAGAAGTTAAGGGCAGATGCCTGTGCTTATTTGTCTAATGTGTTGCAGACAAAAAACATTCCTGCAAATTTCTTTCAGAAATATCATAGTGTTCCAAAATGGTGTGAGTATGACAGTTTGCTTGCAATGCTTTTGGCTGAAAATGTTGACACGGAAATGTTTGAACTTGCTGTAAACAAAATTGAAACAATATCAAAAAATCCAAAACGAAGATTAAAAGGGTCTAATGACTTTGCTGTTAAAGATATTTATAAATGTTTAGATGTTTTGTCAAAAAGCAAACTATCTGATTATTATGAAGATGGTTATTGGGAGGCTGTGGCTGATAGAGTTGAAAGTTGTGCTAGAGTTGAAAAAATGTTTCAAACTGGTGTTAAGGTGGGTTATCCAATTACGCTTGATTGTTTCAAGCATGGCATTGCCTCTGCCTATGTTTTAGAAGGGATGCCTTCTGATATGGCTATGGAAATGGCAGAATGTGCTGTGACTAATTCAATTGAAGGTGTGAGTGGTAGGTTTGATGACAATGCAAGCAATTGCTTCAGCAAATCGGCTAAACTTTCAAAAACAAAAGATAAAATAGTGGAACTCGGTTGATAATAGGGGAGTAAAAGCCCCTATTTTTTTATGTTTTTCAAAAAGCAAAAAATTTTTAAACTTTTTTTAAAAAAGGTGTTGACAAATTTCGCGATATGTAGTATCTTCTAGTGGTCGTCACAATTTGAGAGATTAAATTTGATGGCCATATATCAATTAAATTTGATGTTAAAAACTTTTTTAAAAATTTTTAAAAAAGGTGTTGACAAAAAAATTAAAATTTGATATTATGTAATCGTTCCGCACGGAACACTGCAAATTGACAAATTAATATATTGAAATGTACAAGGTTTTTTAAATTGAATTTAAACGATTCTTGTTAATTTCTTGAGAAATTAAAACACATACTAAAATACAAACTTTATTAGTCAGTATTAATGTCTATTAGAGTAAGAATTAAAACATAAGAGTTTGATTCTGGCTCAGGACGAACGCTGGCGGTATGCTTAAGACATGCAAGTCGAGCGGGGTTTATTGAAAGCTTGCTTTTAATAAACCTAGCGGCGGACGGGTGAGTAACACGTGAGCAACCTGCCTCTTACATCGGGATACCAATTGGAAACGATTGCTAATACCGAATATGACCACAGTATCGCATGATACAGGGGTGAAAGGGTTTACTGGTAAGAGATGGGCTCGCGCCTGATTAACTTGTTGGTGGGGTAACGGCCTACCAAGGTGATGATCAGTAGCCGACCTGAGAGGGTGATCGGCCACATTGGGACTGAGAACGGCCCAGACTCCTACGGGAGGCAGCAGTCGGGAATATTGGGCAATGGAGGAAACTCTGACCCAGCAATACCGCGTGAAGGATGAAGGTTTTCGGATTGTAAACTTCTGTTATAAAGGAAGAATAAAATGACGGTACTTTATAAGTAAGCCCCGGCAAACTATGTGCCAGCAGCCGCGGTGATACATAGGGGGCAAGCGTTGTCCGGAATGACTGGGTGTAAAGGGTGTGTAGGTGGCTTTTTAAGTTGGAAGTGAAAGCCCGGGGCTCAACTCCGGAACTGCTTTCAAAACTGGATGGCTTGAGTGTGGGAGAGGTAAGTGGAACTCCTAGTGTAGCGGTGGAATGCGTAGATATTAGGAAGAACATCAGAGGCGAAGGCGACTTACTGGAACATTACTGACACTGAAACACGAAAGTGTGGGGAGCAAACAGGATTAGATACCCTGGTAGTCCACACCGTAAACGATGAGTACTAGATGTTGGTGGTATCGACTCCATCAGTATCGAAGCTAACGCATTAAGTACTCCACCTGAGTAGTACGGCCGCAAGGTTGAAACTCAAAGAAATTGACGGGGACCCGCACAAGCAGAGGATCATGCGGTTTAATTCGACGCAACGCGAAAAACCTTACCAAGACTTGACATCCAATGAATACCATAGAAATATGTTAGTAACTTCGGTTACATTGAGACAGGTGGTGCATGGTTGTCGTCAGCTCGTGTCGTGAGATGTTCGGTTAAGTCCGGTAACGAGCGCAACCCCTATTACTAGTTGCCAATATTAAGTTAGGAACTCTAGTGAGACTGCCGTGGATAACACGGAGGAAGGTGGGGATGACGTCAAATCATCATGCTCCTTATGTCTTGGGCTACACGCGTGATACAATGGCCACTACAAAGAGTTGCAATACCGTAAGGTGGAGCCAATCCCAAAAAAGTGGTCCTAGTTCAGATTGTGGGCTGAAACCCGCCCACATGAAGCTGAATTTGCTAGTAATCCCGAATCAGCATGTCGGGGTGAATTCGTTCCCGGGTCTTGTACACACCGCCCGTCACACCATGGGAGCTCGGAGTGCTTGAAACCGCTGGCCTAACCCGCAAGGGAGGGAGGCGTCTAGGGCAATACGAGTGACTGGGGTGAAGTCGTAACAAGGTAGCCGTACGAGAACGTGCGGCTGGATCACCTCCTTTAAAGGAGTAGTGTTATTCACTACATCTTGTCGATTGAGAAATAGTTCATCTATTTCAATAAAAGAAAAATGTAATCATCAGATTACGACTTTGATGAACAGTAAACACATCAAAGTATAAAAACCGATTATAACTGTGTAATAACAAGAACAGCCTATAAAAAGTGCTTTCAATATATTAATTAATTTGTGAATTTGAAAAGACAACTCTTCGGAGTTGTCTTTTTTTGTGTAAATTTTTAATATATAAAAAGACAGAGATTAATTTCTCTGTCTTTTTAACAATAAAATATTTATATCAAGCAATAACTTGAAATTTGTAAATGATTAATCACCAGAACCAGGTTGTTGTTGTTCTGGACCTTTCATTTGTTTAAGAATATGAAGAAGTGCTTCAACTTCAGATTGAACTTCACGAAGTTCTGCTTTTCTTGTCCTATCTGTCTCTTTATAAACGGCTCTTTTTACATCTTTGAGTAAGTCTTCATTTTCTTTAATTGTTTCATCCAAAGTCCTTGGACCATATTTTGATGGTGCAGTTACTGTCATAGTTACTAACCCTCCATAAATTATCGATACGATTATAGCAGGTTTATCACAAAATGTCAATAGGTTAACGTGTTTTTGTGACCCTTGAGAGGTGACTGTTACAATAAAAAAAGAAGCAACAAAAGTTGCTTCTTTTTATGCTTTAAACACGTATTTAATTCCACGCCAAATATCAACAAAGAATGTCTTGATTCCAGAGAAGAAACCATCTTCAAATGTTTGGCCAAGCATATCAACGCCATAGCCTTCATTTGCAAACAAGAAATAAATTGTGAAGAGTGTTGTGAAGACGATAAATACAACCAATAAAACAATACCAATTATTTTTAATACTTTCATAATACTTCTCCTTTTTAAGATTCATTAATAGCAACACGTTTATCAATAAAGTTGCTTGAGTAAGCAACACCGTTAACTTTCAAGTCATTAAGAATGAGAATTTGTCTTGAAGCACTAACAAAGTTTCTTGCTCTGAATTTTGAATTATATCTATTAAATGTTACAGTTTTTGGATATGCTGAAGGAAGTTTGAGTTTTGGAATAACAAGTTTGGTGATTTTACCTTTTTGTTTTGAAAGGGCAACACGTTCACTTGTGATTCTTTCGGCTCTTTTGGTTGCTGAAATAATTTGTGGTGAGTGTTCATTGTTGTAGATGTTTAACACAACCTTTGACTTGCCTTTATATTTATTAATAAATTCACTTTTATTAATAAGTTTTGAAATCATGTAGTTTTCATAGTTTTCATAGAAAGGGATGATTTCGTCAGCATGATTGATATGTTCTGTGATTTTTATAATGTTTGAGATTGATGAAACAATTTCTTTGTCAGAATTTTCAAGCATATCATCTGTGTAGTCTGTCACGAAGTCTGATTCTAAAGTTAAGAACTTCTCGCCATGTCTAGATTTTAAACCAGTGCATTGTGAGAAGTATGACTTTAAATAGATTTGTGCAATTGTTTCAAAGTTTGGAGCAACATTGTCATACGTTTCAAAAAATTCTTTTGTTTGTTTGCGGAACATATAACTATAGTTGCGAATCTCGTTGATATAAAATTCAACAAATGTTAAAGGAATTTCTTTCTTTTTATATATAGAAAGATGCTTTGTGATTGCTTGTTGAAAAATGGTTGCTATAACCATCATATTTTTGCTTGATGATAAAAATGTTTCATCGGTAGGCAATTCTATCGTATACATTTGATTTGCAATCATAAGTTCGCTCCTTTATCAATATAATAATTATATAGAATTTTTGGCGTGTTTTACAAGCAAAAATAACCTTTAAATAAATATTTTAAAAATTTTTGAAATTTTTTTAAAAAAGGTGTTGACAAATATTCTTGTTTGTAGTAACTTATAGGAGCGCTCGCAAGAAAGGGCGTGGCTAAAATCAAATTAAAATCTAAATCAAAATTTTTTTAAAAATTTTTAAAAAAGGTGTTGACAAATGATTTTAAATTTGGTAATATATAGTCGTTCCGCACAACGCTGTCGGAACAATCAATGAATTTAATAAACCATGTATTAAAAAATACCTCTGGATGTATGATTATCAATAATTAAGAAAACTTAATTAACGACAAGATTATGTCTGGAGTTTTTTATTGGTATTAAATTCATTTCGCACATTGACAACTGCATATTATTAAAGATTATATATTATATAGTATATAACGAGAATCAGAGTTAATCAAATATAATAGTGTAATACGCAAATACAATTAAAGTCAAAAACAACCGTTTTTAAATTAATTATGTATAATAATTACGCTGAGTTAATTAACAAAGTTATGAATTGCAAAGGCACGTTATTAGAAATAATAACAAATGCTAAAAAGCACGTATGTATCAAGTAGAGTAATCAATTTGATCAAGCTACTAAGAGCGTACGGTGGATGCCTTGGCACTAGGCGCCGATGAAAGACGTGATAAGCTGCGATAAGCTTCGGGGAGTTGCAAATGAACTGTGATCCGGAGATGTCTGAATGAGGAAACTCACTTGGGGTAATGCCCAAGTACCTGCACATGAATATATAGTGTGTATGGAGGGAACCTGGGGAACTGAACCATCTAAGTACCCAGAGGAAAAGAAAGTAAATCAACGATTTCCTAAGTAGTGGCGAGCGAACGGGAAAGAGCCCAAACCATTATGTTTACATAAATGGGGTTTAGGACCCACATATGGTTAGTCTGTTTAACTAGTTGAATCGGGTTGGAAAGCCCAACAATATAAAGTAACAGTCTTGTAGACGAAAGTTAAATAGCGACCGTGGTGTTCCAGAGTAGCACTGAGCACGTGAAATTCAGTGTGAATACGGGAGACCCATCTCCTAAGGCTAAATACGACCTAGTGACCGATAGAGTATAGTACCGTGAGGGAAAGGTGAAAAGAACCCCGGAAGGGGAGTGAAATAGTACCTGAAACCGTATGCTTACAAGCAGACAGAGCACTATTTATAGTGTCATGTCGTACTTTTTGTAGAACGGGCCTGCGAGTTATGATGTGTAGCGAGGTTAAGAAATTAAGTTTCGGAGCCGTAGCGAAAGCGAGTTTGAATAGAGCGATTTAGTTGCATGTCATAGACCCGAAACCGATTGACCTATCCATGAGCAGGTTGAAGCGGTGGTAACACACCGTGGAGGACCGAACACACTCCTGTTGAAATAGTAGGTGATGACTTGTGGATAGCGGAGAAATTCCAAACGAAATCGGAGATAGCTGGTTCTCCTCGAAATAGCTTTAGGGCTAGCGTCGGTTAATAGTTTGTTGGGGGTAGAGCTCTGAATGGAGTAGGGGGAAGTGATTCCTCTCAATCCTATCAAACTCCAAATACCAATTAAATGTTCACCGGCAGTCAGACAGTGTGAGATAAGTTTCATTGTCAAAAGGGAAACAGCCCAGATCCACAGCTAAGGACCCTAAATGTAAGTTAAGTGTAAAAGGATGTGTTGTCGCTTAAACAACCAGGATGTTGGCTCAGAAGCAGCCATTCATTTAAAGAGTGCGTAATAGCTCACTGGTCGAGTAACGATGCGCCGACAATGTAACGGGGCTAAAACTTACTTCCGAAGCTTGGGGCTTGTAGCAATACAAGCGGTAGAGGAGCAATGTATGTGGCGCTGAAGCCATACCGAAAGGAGTGGTGGAGTACATACAAGAGAGAATGCAGGCATGAGTAGCGAGAGCAAAGTGAGAAACTTTGCCGGCGAATGTACAAGGTTTCCTGGGCAAGGTTCGTCCCCCCAGGGTTAGTCAGGACCTAAGACGAGGCCGAAAGGCGTAGCCGATGGACAACTGGTAGATATTCCAGTACTTCCGTATAACGACTAAGACCGATGCAGAGACACAGTAGGATAGTTTGTCCCCGGGGGTGGATATCCGGGGTTAAATCATGAGGCTGATGCGCAGTGAAGTACACGCATCATTAAGGCTAGGTGATGATGAGGACTGAATATAGTAGGGAAGCAAATGAATTCACACTGGCGAGAAAATCTGCTAAGGAGTTATAAGGAACCTGTACCGCAAACCGACACAGGTGTACGATGAGAGAATCATAAGCCGGACGGGATAACCATTGTTAAGGAACTAGGCAAAATGACCCCGTAACTTCGGGATAAGGGGTGCCTACAGAAATGTAGGCCGCAGTGAAACGGCCCAAGCGACTGTTTATCAAAAACATAGGTTTCTGCGAAAGCGCAAGCTGACGTATAGGAGCTGACACCTGCCCAGTGCTGGAAGGTCAAGGGGAAGTGTTAGGAATCAGATCCAAAGCACAGAACTTAAGCCCCAGTGAACGGCGGCCGTAACTATAACGGTCCTAAGGTAGCGAAATTCCTTGTCGGGTAAGTTCCGACCCGCATGAAAGGTGTAACGATTTGGGCGCTGTCTCAACAGTGGACCCGGCGAAATTGTAGTATACGTGAAGATGCGTATTACCCGTGACTGGACGGAAAGACCCCGTAGAGCTTTACTGTATCCTGGTACTGACTTCTGGAAATAATCGCATAGGATAGGTGGGAGGCGTTGATGTGCAGATTCTGGTCTGCAAGTAGCCAACCTTGAAATACCACCCCTTTGTTTTCGGAATTCTAACGCTATACCATTAGCTGGTAAGCGGACCATGCCAGGTGCGCAGTTTGACTGGGGCGGGCGCCTCCTAAATTGTAACGGAGGCGTGCAAAGGTTCCCTCAGAATGGTGTGGAATCATTCGCAGAGGATAAAGGCATAAGGGAGCTTGACTGCGAGACTTACAAGTCAAGCAGATACGAAAGTAGGGCTTAGTGATCCGGCGGTAGAGAATGGAATTGCCGTCGCTTATCGGATAAAAGTTACCTCGGGGATAACAGGCTGATCTTATCCAAGCGTACACAGCGACGATAAGGTTTGGCACCTCGATGTCGGCTCGTCATATCCTGGGGCTGAAGTTGGTCCCAAGGGTTCGGCTGTTCGCCGATTAAAATGGCACGCGAGCTGGGTTCAGAACGTCGTGAGACAGTTCGGTCCCTATCCATCATGGGCGTAAGATATTTGAGAGGATCTGCTCCTAGTACGCAAGGACCGGAGTGGACGTACCTACTGTGCACCGGTTGTTCTGCCAAGAGCATAGCCGGGTAGCGGAGTACGGGAAAGATAAGCGCTGAAAGCATATAAGCGCGAAACTTGCCTCAAGATAAGATATCTCATATCATAAGATAGTAAGTCCCCTTGAAGACTACAAGGTTGATAGGCCAGGTGTGGAAGTGCAGTAATGTATGTAGCTAACTGGTACTAATAGGACGAGGGCTTGATCACAATTATTGTGAAATAGTATGATTACTACGAAAACATATTGTGCATGCAAGTCAAAACTGATTCAATAATATGCAGTTGCCAGTGTGCGAAAACATATTGACAATTTTA
>JAZNYK010000010.1:0-7811 GCA_045594425.1 Clostridia bacterium | reverse complement strand
CTATTTTAAACGGCGACAAAATTGTTTGTGCAGGTTTTGCAAATATGCTATTCACACTTTGCAACAGATTGAATATTCCTTGCACACTTCAACCTCTTATTGTTGGTGGAAAAAAACCAGGAAACCACATGGCTTGTGCGGTCAGAATTGACGATGACAAATATGGCATCCATGGAATCTTTCATTCAGACCCTACATTTGACTGTGCAAAAACAAACCGAACAATTTTTGGAAAAGAATCTTTTAACTTTGCTCTTGTTCCATTTAAGCATCTTGATATGGTTTATAACCACGGATATGTTTTAGACCACTTTATTACTGAAGATAAAGACATTGGTTCAATTGAAGAAGGTTTTGAACAAAATATTATTTCTGAACACAAAAAAATATTGTCTTATTTATTCCCAGAAAAAACTCATGGGTTAAGCCAAAATGAAATTTTAAAACAACAAGCAGACTCCTCAATAAAACAACTTGGCATTGATAAAAAAATTGAAGAATGCATTTCTTCAATTAATCAAAACAGGGCCGAACTTGCTTATGAAGAGCACTTGAAAAACCTTTTTAATCCTTCAAGTTTATTCAATACAAAAAACCAATTATCTTTTATTGATATTTTAGACGCAAGAACACAAGAACTTATTTTTCTGGGTTTTTCAAAACAAGAAATTTCTTCAATGTTTAAACAGCAGTTTTCAGACGAAAGGCTGATATCTGAACTAGAAACTTGGTGTGAACAATTTGAGAAAAAAAACACTCCTGAATATAAAGCATTGTTTGAAGACACATTTTTAAGAACAAAAAAATACCTTCCTGTTTTGGGAGAAGTTCTTGATTCTTTTGATTTTGAAAAAGAAGAAAAACTCAATCCTTTTGTTGAACTTAAGAATTTTGCAAACACAATTGTTCGAGAATGTGTTGAAGATTCTGTTTCATCTGAAAGCAAAAAACATGACTCAAGCATTCAAAACTCTATGTATGTCATTGGGTGTTTATTAAAAAATGGATTTCCAATTGATAAACTTAAACTAAGTTTAAAGTATGAATCAGAAGCCATTGATATATCAAAAATTTTATATGCGTGCAAAGATATTCATTTAAAAAATTCTTACCTATCAAACGAAAACGATTTCTATTTATCACAAGGTTTTTCAACCCCAGTTTATAATGAACCTTATGAAGAAGATTTTTCCAAACAATCAAGTTTGGCTATTCCACCATCAAAAGCGATGTTTTATACTGCCATGTTAAACATTTATCTTTCACAAGGATACCCTGAAGGTGCCGCAAACCGACTCACAAAGAAAACTTTGCGTTCAACTGCTTTTCCTTTTGAAAAACTTTTAAACAACACACTTGAATAATTTTATAATAAAAACACACCCCTGTTTTGAGGTGTGTTTTTTTTGTCGAATTTTGTCTAATTTTTTATTTTACAATAATGTTCAAAATCTTCTTTGGAACATAAATAACTTTTACAATATTTCCTGTTAAGTGTTTTGCAACATCTTCTTTTGATTTTGCAATATCTAAAATTTCATCTTGGTTTGCATCACTTGGAACGCTTACAACTGCTCTAACCTTTCCATTAATTTGAACAGGAATTTCAATTTCATCCAAAACGAGTGCAGATTCATCAACTTCTGGCCAAGAAGAATCTTCAATTTTTTCGCCATAACCCATGGTTTCATAAAGTTCATTTGCAAGGTGTGGAGCAAATGGACTGATTAAAAGAAGAAGTTTTTTATACTCATCGTTTGTGAGTTTTCCAACTTTGTAGATTTCATTAACCAAAATCATGATAGCAGAAACTGCTGTGTTGAATTTTGTTGTGTCTATATCGCTAGACACTTTTTTAACTGCACTGTTAACAGCAAAACGAAGTTCTGGCGTTTCACCATTTCCGCTAACCATTTCTTGCATATTCCAAATTCTTGACAAGAGTTTGTTGCAGGCTTTCAAACCTTCTTCACTCCATGTTGCTTTTTCAGAATATTCCCCAATAAATGACATCCAAACACGAAGTGAGTCTGCACCATATTTTTCAACCATGATTCTTGGGTCAATGCCATTGCCTGCGGACTTGCTCATTTTTTTGCCGTCTGCACCCAAAATCAAACCTTGAGAAATTCTCTTTTTGAATGGTTCATCAACTGGAACAAGGTCTAAATCATAAAGAACCTTAACCCAGAATCTAGCATAAAGCAAGTGACGTGTTGTGTGTTCGTTTCCGCCATTATAAAGGTTTACTGGAAGCCATGCTTTAAGTGCTTCTTTGCTAGCAAATTCATTTTTGTTGTGTGGGTCACAATATCTCAAGAAATACCAACTTGAACCTGCCCAACCAGGCATTGTGTCGGTTTCACGTTTTGCAGGGGCACCACAACAAGGACAGGTGGTGTTAACCCAACTATCAATAACAGAAAGTGGACTTTCACCGTCTTTTGTTGGTTCATATGATTCAACTTGTGGAAGAACAATTGGAAGATTTTCTTCTTTTTCTGGAACCCATCCGCATTTTGGACAGTTAATCATTGGGATTGGTTCACCCCAATAACGTTGTCTAGAGAATATCCAGTCACGCATTTTGAAATTAAGTTTCTTTCTAGCAACACCTGCTTTCACAAGTTTGTTTGTGATTGCTTCTTTTGCTTCTTCAACAGTCAAACCTGTAAATTCTTCTGAATTAATAAGTTTGATGCCTTTGCCTAAATAATCGTATTTTTCAAGGGCTTTTTCAGAAACATCTCCTTCAATAACTTGGATTTTTGGAATTCCAAATTTGTCAGCAAATTCATAGTCACGTTGGTCATGAGTTGGAACCGCCATAACAGCACCTGTTCCATAACCAGCAAGAACAAAGTCACCAATATAAACATCAACCTCTTTGCCATTTGCAGGGTTAATTGCGGTGATTCCTTCGAGTTTTAAACCAGACTTGTCTTTATTCATTTCAATTCTGTCAAACTCGCTCTTTTTGGCAGTTTCTGCTCTGTATTTCAAAACAGCATCCCAGTTTTGAATTTTGTCTTTCAAACCATCAACAATTTTGCTTTCTGGAGCAAGAACCATAAAGGTGATACCATAGATTGTTTCGATGCAAGTAGTGAAGATTGAGAATTCTCCACCTTGTTTGATTTTGAAATCAACTTCAACACCTTCAGATTTTCCAATCCAATTAAGTTGGCTGGTTTTAATATGTTCAAGATATTCTGTTTTTGAAAGGTCATCAGCAAGGCGTTCGCCATACTTTGTCATTTTTAAAACCCATTGTGCTTTTGCTTTTTGAGTTGTTTCTGCATGACATTGACAGCAAGTTCCGTCTTCAACTTCTTCATTTGCCAAAACGCCACAGTTTGGGCACCAGTTAACTGTTGTTTCTTGTTTTTCAGCAAGACCCTTTTTGAAAAATTGAATGAATTGCCATTGTGTCCATTTATAATAATCTTCATCACAAGAATTGATTGTTCTGTTCCAATCAAAAGACAAACCAATGCCTTTGAGTTGTTTGTGGAAAGTGTTTATATTTCTTTCAACAATTTCTTGTGGAAGTTTCTTTTCACGAATTGCTGTTCTTTCTGCTTCCAAACCAAAAGCGTCTGTTCCAAAAGGAAAGAGAACGTTTTTGCCACAAAGTCTTTTCTTTCTTGCAACAGCATCAATTGCAGTGTAACTTCTGCAGTGACCTAGGTGCAAACCAATACCTGATGGATAAGGAAATTCAATTAATATATATTCATTTTCCTTTCCTTCAGCGTGATTTTCAACGCTATATGTGTTGTGTTTGTCCCAATATTGTTGCCATTTTGCTTCAATCTCGGCTGGGTTATAATTTTTCATAAGCCTGTCCCCGTTTAATAAAATTTTTAATAACAGACTTATTCTATCACGATAGCCAAATTTTCACAATAATTTTTCAATATTTTATGTATTATTTTTTGTTTGATTTTTAGCCCTGTTTATCACAAATTTTTATTATGCAATATGTGTTTTATCAACTTTCTCTTTTAACAACAACGCCTTTAACTGGCTTATATTCGTTTTCCCTAATCTTTAAGGATTTTATTAAAGTTCCGTTTTCATCAAAATAATTTAAATATCCAACAGAAGCATAACCGTCTTTTGCAAAAGAAATTCTTTTTTCTTCACCAACAGCAAGGTTTTCTAAACCAAATTTTTTATAATCTTTTTCAACCACTTCAACCCCGCCAGAAATTGCTTTGGTTTTTTCACTTATTCTTGTGATTCTATATTTGTTTTTTTTGCCAAAAATTTTCACTTTGCATTGGTCGCCTTGATTGCTTGTTGTGAATATTATTTTTGAACCTGTGTTGTTTTTTATAACAAGGTCACTTGACCCCATGTTTACCATGGCATCAAAACTAGGCTCTACATAACCAACAGGTAAACTGTGTGGATGAACTTCAACAATTTCAAGTCCTGCCAAAAGGCACGCATTGTAAAGCGTTGTTGAAACTTGACAAACACCTCCACCAAAACCACTTGTGAATGTTCCATCAGTTATTATTTTTGCTTGTTTGTAACCATTGCTTTCGCTTCTAGTGCCTGTGGTTTTATTAAAACTTAAAACCTCACCCTCATTTAAAACAAAACCATCAAAGCAAGCAAGTGCTGTTTTTATATTATTTTTTCGTTCAATAGAACTGCTTGAAAAATCTGTTGAAAAGTATCCCCTTTCGACAAAATCAGATGCAAGGTTACTTTTTAATTCAAATTTAACAACCTCTAAATTAAACTTGTTTAGGGGTTTTTTATTTTTTATTTGTTCATAAAACTCATCAAAAAACAATTGTTCATTAACAAACTGCCCAATACTTCCATTTTTTATTTTTATTTCACATTTGTTTAAAACAACTTGAACATCATTTGGGGTTGGTTGTTTTGTAACTTTGTTTTGAATAGTTTGCAACATATATTTTATTTCAGGAAAGGCATAACAAATTGCTTCTTTTTTAGTCAAACCCATTTGCTCCACATCTCGCACTATTTCAAAACGGTTTTTGTGTTTTGACAGTAACCAATTTTGTGTTTTTGAAAGTTCCACATTTTTTGATAATTCTTCAACTGAAAAATCAAAAATGTTTTCACCTGCAACAAACTTATAATTTTGAAAAAAACTGCTATTTGTTTGAGCATAACAAAAATCCGCTGTTTTGTTCTCTCGCACAAAAAACGGACAAACAAAAAATAAGAGTAAACCAAAAAACAAAATTGTTTTTCGCATACTCTTATTATGTTACAAATTTCGACATTTTATTTGCTGTTTTTTATTGTAATTTTAAAACATTTCTTTTTGGTGCAAAACTTTGCAATCATGCAGGTGCAAACAACAAAACTAACACACGCTAAAATAATCATTGTTCTAAATAATAATCACGTTTTGAATTTATCACTTTGTTTGCCATAGCAAGCAAGTCTTGCTTGTTGTTCATCTTTGGGTTAAGTGCTGTTTTAAACAACAATTTATCAAGAAGTTCATCAAGGTTTTCAAGATTGATTTTTGGAACGGCTTTGATAATATCATCACCTTTAATTTGCAGATCACGCAAATCAAATGGTGCTCCATTTTTTAACATATCATTATAAACTTTTCTTAATTTTTCAGCAGACTTAATTCTTCTGATTCCACTTCCGCCTTCATTTTTAACAACATTTTTAATTTCTATGATATTTTCGATAATGTCATGGTTTTCAATAACAAACTTTTTGAGTGTTTTTGTTGAAGCAAGCCCCCAAGCATTAAAATCATAACCTGCAATTGTTCGAATAACTCTGTTAACAGTTTGTTTTGGATATCCAAGACCGTTTATGCCAAGGTTTTTATCAACAATAACATCAACAAACTCTTTTGCTCCAAAAAAGTTGTTGCGTTCTTCCATTGTTTTAACTTTGCCACAATCATGAAGTAAAACTGCGAGTCTGATTTTTGGTGAAGAATTAAGCAAGCAGTTTAAAACATGGTCATAAATTTTTTCACCTTTTTTATCAATAACACTAGTTTTTCTAATTTCTTCAACTGCCGGCAATATAACACGCCATGCATCAAGTTCACCAAGAAGAACCATTGCTCTAAAGTGAGCGTCACGTGTATACAAAAGTTCTGGATAAATTTGGTCTGCTGTTAAAATTCTTTCAAATTCACTTCTTAATCTAAATTGAGAAATAAATTTAAGTTTATAGGCATTTTGCTTTGCATAAAACATTTCTTCTTCAGGAATAGAAAGCCCTAATGCGCAAGCAAATCTAACAAGACGTAAAATTCTTTCAGGGTCATCATTAAACACAAGTTTAGGAACTTTTACTGTTGTGATGATTCTATTTTTTAAGTCATCAATACCACCAAGAGGGTCAACAAACTCATTTCCTAAAATATCATAATAAATAGCGTTTATTCTAAAATCACGGCGTCTTGCGTCTTCTTCAAGTGAATTGATAAACTCAACCCTATCTGGCATATGAGATTCTGTTTCATAAATTTCTTTTCTGAAAGTTGCGTGTTCATATTTTCTTTTTCCAAAAATAGCCATAACACCAACTGTTTCATTCATGCTTTTAACTTCAAACCTTGTGCCTTCAAGCATTTTTTTGAGTTCTTTTGGCTTAACATTTGAACAAAGGTCAACATCATCACGAATCACGCTTTGAATTCCAAGATAAGAATCACGAACATAGCCACCAACAATGTATAGTTTTTTATTGTTGCTTTCAAAAATTTTGGCAAGTTCTTTTAGTTCTGGAGAAATTTTTACCATAATCACTACTCTCTCACTTTATATTTTACAAAATAATATTATCATAATTTGAAATTTTACTCAAATAAAAAGACATATCTATGATTAAAATTTTTTGTAGATTTTTTTTATTTTATTTTGAATAAAAAAACAAAAGAAAAATACACTAAAAATATGAAGAAACTATTTTGTTTTTATTTACTATTTTTGTGTTGTTTTATTTTTTGTGCTTGCTCATCTAACAAACAAAGTGCCAGTGCAGACAGTCTTGACAAATATGTTGCAAGTGAAATAGAAAAAAACTATGACGTTTCATCGCTTGACGATGAAACACTAAAAGCACTTTCTGTTGTTGTTAGAACAAAAGCAAAAAATAAAAATGTTAATATACAAAAAGAATATAACATTTCAAATAAACATATATTAGATATTGTAAATCAAACAAGTGGTCTTGTTTTAAAAAACTATGAAGAACCAGAACTTACTGAAAATCAAGAATCAAAAGACTGGTGTGTATCAATCAAAAAATATGACCTTTTAAAATATCTATCAGAAAATAATATTTCTGTTTCAAGCATATCTTCAATTGAACCTGTTTTTTCAGATGACAAAGTTGTAACAGGATTTATTGTTGGAGGAAAAACCATTTTATTTGAAGACCTTTCAAACAAATTCAATATTCCTTCTAACAATATAAAAGAGATATCAAATAATTTAACAGAAATAAAAATATTTGGAACAACACCTAATCAAGAGTTTAATTTCGAAAAAGCCAGCCAGTTATCAAAAAATGGAATGGATTTTAAAGAAATTATAAATCATTTTTATGGGGATTTTGTAACTATTTAAACTTTGATAAAAAAATATGTCAAAAATTGTTAAAAAAAATAAATAAAAAACAATAAAAAAATAATAACTTTTAACCTTGCAAATACTGATAAAATCAGAATTTATGACACTTATTAACAAATTAACAAAATATATAATAAGAGTAAATCTCAAAAAATAAAATTATCTAAATAAAACAGGCTTTGAAAAAGAAATTTTTGTTCTTTTTAA
>JAZNYK010000009.1:0-1577 GCA_045594425.1 Clostridia bacterium | reverse complement strand
AGCAAAGACTTTTCTTATTCCTGCCTATAAATCCGTTACGAAATCGCTCTGAATCAGCTCGAAATACCACCACATTATGACAAACATCTGCTTTCGTATATTTGCCCAAATTCGTGCCAAATTCCGTCTTTTTCTCCTATGCTGGTCTGTATTCTATTTTCAATTCATTCGCTCAAATCTGGGCGAACAGGTGTCATTAAACAAAAATTTCTGTTCAGCTCTCGCTTGCATTTCTATTCTGATTTTTGATAACTTTTTCATTTTCCTGACTAACTTTTTCACTTCAACTCGCAGATTTTTTCTCAGCTGCCGATGAAACTTTTCAAACTTTTTTCTTCTTTGTTGGTAAACTTTTTTGAAAACTTTTCAAACAAAATTCAAAATCCCTTTTCTTTGTTTCATGCGTATAAAATTTTTTCACCCTGAACACGAAAAAATCAAACCAATTTCCAAACGAAAACCAAACCAAAATCAGAAGAAAATTTTCAAAATTCAAACCAAAACTCAACCACAAACTGAAACAAAATTTTCAAAAACCAAACCGAAACTCTCACAAGAATTTTCAAAACTAAATCCAGACCCCAGAGCAAATCCAATCGAAAAGAAAATAAATTAAGACGAAACCGAATCGAAAACAAAATAAATTTATTGTTGCTCACGATGTTTTGTGTTATAATCAACTCGACAAACTTGAATTTGTGTGCATTTATACTCGACCTTCAGAAAGGAATTACCGATATGAAAAAATTTCTCATAAAGTACAATCTTGAAACATTGACCACATTGATGTTTGGTTTTGTTACAATGGCTGCAATTTTTAATACCATCCCATCAATTACGCAAAAAATGCTTGTAGCATATGTGTTTCTTTTCACGCTACATGAGTGGGAAGAAAACAGATTTCCTGGTGGTTTTGTAAAAATTATGGAAGGAATGATTGGCAAGAAATTCAGCGAAGACGCCAAGGAACTGTCCCACATTCCGGTCATCATTTTGCTTCTGCTTATTCATATCATTCCGTATCTTTTGGATTCGGTGGTATTCTTGACTTTGATTCCTGTTTTTCTCGGCGTTTTTGAAGGCTTGGTACATACCATGGGCGTCAAACTGTCCAAGGCGAAAAAATTCTACACTCCAGGAATGATTACGGCATATATGATGTTGGCTGTATCTGTTTTCAACATTTACTATTTAACAGAAAACAAAATGATAACAGGAAAAGACTGTTTGTTAGGTATTGCTTGTATGTTCGTGAGTTTTGCTATTATGCAAAACAGAGTGCTTGCGATAAACGGTATTTCTTATAAAGATATGCTCAATATAATAAAGGCAAAGAAGTAAATTCCAACGTGTAAAACAGTTAGACAAATTCCAATTTGATGAACTGTTTGAAATGAATAAGGCACCACAGGATTTCAAAGTCCTGCGGTGCCTTTTCCTGTGCTCTTTTCCGTCACTTCGACGAATGATTTGCCGGATAGGCCTAAATCAGTCCAAAAGGTAAAAGGGAAGAAAAGGCGCATTTTCTCCCCTTACATAGGCTGCAAAAATTCCATTCCGGGAAGATTGCGCAAAAC
>JAZNYK010000008.1:0-2019 GCA_045594425.1 Clostridia bacterium | reverse complement strand
AAGTATTCACTTAAAACACCATTTTGTAATGCTTTATTAATTGCTTGTTCTAACGGTGCTTTTGGATTTTCTTTTTTGCTTTCTCTTATGTAGTCAATTAATAAAGAATATTCTTCCAACTTTTTGCATTGTTTTAAAATTGGACTTTGCTTATCACTATTAATATTAACAATTCTAACTTTTATTTCAAGTGAAAAATCTTTGTTTTTAACATTATATTTTTCATCTGGAAAAATAAATGCGTCAGAAAGTCGAAGTTCAGTTTCTACAGGGTAATCTTCTGTTCCGTTGTAAAACACAAAAAACTCTGGGTACGGAATTTTAATCATCTTTTTTTCGTAGCGGTCTTCAGATGGGACAAGTTGTTCGTAAATTCGAGAAACATATTCCAAAAGCCTTAAAGGCATATTTTCGTTGATTGTAGATTGGTGTTCTACTAACACAACAAGCCTATTATCCACCAACATTGCTATGTCGTTTGAAAGAGCCATGTACAACACGTTTTCTATGTTCACTTCTTGAACTGTGGTTGTGGCTAAATCTAGATTTGTGTTGTGCAAAGCATTGTAAAGTGAAATAAAGTTTTGCTTGCCTTCTTTGTCTTTGCAAAATAAATCGATGAATAATGAATCTTTGTGGTTGCGATTTTCCATTTTTTTACCTCTCTTTGTTTTAAATTTGTATTTTTTAACCCCATTTCTTGTCATTGCGAGGAGCGAAGCGACGTGGCAATCCTGTGTATGCACGGTTTTTCACTAGATTGCTTCGACTGAAGTCTTGCAATGACTGATATAGGAAAAAAATTCCCTATATATATAATTCCCTCAAAAGTGAAAATTTATGCAACTTGATGAGAAAAAAATTAAAAAAAAGTGATTTTTTTGTGGGGAAATTACATCAATTTTGAGCAACTATATTTGGTAGTTGAAAAGAGCAGTAAAATTCACTAAAATATTTGACAACTTATTTTTTAGAGGTACTAATATGAATATTTTAAAAGGTGCATTTACAGCGTTAGTAACGCCAATGAACGCTGACGGTTCGGTTGATTTTGACGGTTTTAGAGCAAACGTTAAATATCAGTTGGAACAAGGTATTGACGGTTTAGTTCCACTTGGAACAACTGCAGAAACTCCAACTTTAGACGATAAACCTGGCAGCGAAGAAGACAAATTAATTGAAATTGTTTTTGACGAAGTTCGAAAATTTGAAAAAACCTCTAATAAAAAAATTCCAGTTATCTTGGGTGCAGGTTCAAACTGTACAAAAGATGCTGTTGCATATTGTGAAAGAGCAAAAAAAGCTGGTGCAGACGCAGCCTTAGTTGTTACACCATATTACAACAAACCTTCAAAAGAAGGAATTTTCCGCCACTTTGAAGCAGTTTCAAAAGTTGGTATTCCAATTGTTGTTTACAATATTCAAGGTCGTACTGGCGTGAATATTCCAACTGACTTGCTTGTTCGCATTGCCGAACTTCCAAATATTGTTGGTGTAAAAGAAGCTAGCGGAAGCATTGTTCAAATGATGGAAGTAATTGGGCAAATTAAAAACAAAAAGCCTGATTTTGCAGTTTTAAGTGGTGATGACAGTTTGACTTTGCCTTTAGTTGCTGCTGGCGGTGACGGTGTAATTTCTGTTGCTTCTAACTTGGTTCCTGCTTTGATGCACGAATTAACAGCTGCTGCTTTGTCTGGTGATTTTGCAAAAGCTCGTGAAATTCATTACAGATTGGCTCCTTTGTTTGTGGCTCAATTCTGCGACGGAAACCCAGCTTCTATTAAATATGCAATGAAAGTAAAAGGTTTGGCTTCTGGTGCAGTTCGTCTTCCTTTGGTTGAAGTAACCGACGCAGCAAAAGCAACAATTGAAAAAGCATTGAAAGAAAGCAAGATTAATTAAGAATTAAGAATTAAGAATTAAGACAATATGTTGTGCAAACCTTTTGCAGAAACGTGGATTTAGCTGCAAAATGGAATAAGAAAAAAAATAAACCAAAAGAGCATTACCAAGTCGGAT
>JAZNYK010000007.1:0-248925 GCA_045594425.1 Clostridia bacterium | reverse complement strand
TTTGGTTAACATTGTTTTTATGGTGTTCATTGTAAAAGGATTGCTATCAAATATTGGTGACGCAGACTTTAAGCAAATTGTTGAACAACAGGGCAGTAAATTGTGGTGGCTTGTTGCTGGTGTTGGAGTTTATGTAATTTACATTATTTCACAATTTTTAATGTATGCTGTTCTTATTAAAGATTTAACTGGAAAAAGACGTTTGAAACTTGCTTATGATGTTGCAGTTGTTGGAAAGTATTATGACAACGTAACTCCATTTGCGGTTGGTGGGCAACCAATGCAAATTGTAACGCTTGCAAAAAATGGAATATCTCCAGGTGTTTCAACAAGTATACCAATTATTAAAATGATGATTAATAGCATTGTTAATATGCTTTTGGTTGTTTTATTCTTTGTTTTTGGTTTGCCAAGAATTCCACAAACATCAGCGTTTAATGATTTGCTTTTAATTATTTTGGAAGTTTTAGGTGTTATTGGGCTTATAATAACGGTTGTTGTAACACTTTTTATGGTGCTTATTTCAAGCGGAAATTTTGTAACACGTTCGCTTATTAGCAAGGTTATTAAGTTTGGTTATAGAATAAAACTTGTTAAAAATTATAGACAATCACTAAAAAAGACCGTTAACCAAGTTGCAGAGTATAGGTCTTCTATGCGATATCTTTGGAAAAAGAAAAAACTTCTTTTGAAAATGATTTTACTTTGTATTGTTGAATGTTTAACATATGCTATTATGCCATATTTTGTTGTTATGGCGTTTTCGACATCAATAGATCTGTCTCCAATAATGCTTATATTTATTTGTATCGTTCAACATTATATTTGCGCAATGGCTAGCAGTTTCTTGCCACTTCCTGGTGGAACTGGTTTAATGGAAATCTCATTTATTTTCTTGTTTGGCGCAGGTGTTATTAATTTGGGTGATAGCATTGTTTGGGCGCTTCTTGCATGGAGATTCTTGACCTATTACTTGATTTTGTTACACGGTTTTACTCATGAATTGTTTAAGATTGTAAAAGGATTTGTAAAAAGAAAAAGAGGAATTTAAAAATTTCTCTTTTTTTGTGTATAAAAAAACTATAAGTGTCAATGATTTTAGTAACAAGGGGGAACTTTATGAAGTCTTTTTTACTAAAAGCAAAGCACTATTTTAAAAGAAATATCTATCCAATCACTGTTAGTTTGTGCACGGTGTTGGTTTTGGGTATTATCACAATTTCAGCATACACAGCGATAAAAAGTAGTAATCAGGTAGTTGACACAAATCAAGTTACACAAAATCCAGAAAATCCAGACAATGTGGTTGATGGCGGAACTGATGAAGGTGATAAAAGCGAGCAAACTAATTCTAACACCACAATTATATTCGACCTTCCATTTGAAAATGCAACAATTTCAAAAGAATATACAGATAGCAAACTTTTGTATGATGCAACAACAAAACTATGGTGCACCCACCAAGGTTTAGATTTTGCTTGCACAGAAGGTCAAGAAGTGGTTGCAGTTTATGACGGAAAAGTAACAAAAGTTGAAAATTCAATGATGAATGGAACAGTTGTTTACTTGAAAGTGTCCGATAATTTAACCGTGGTTTATAAAGGGCTTGCATCGGATGTTAATGTAAAAGAAGGTGATGAGATTAAAAAAGGAACAAAACTTGGCAAAATAACCAGTTTTTTGACTGAAAAGGCGGATGGAATACATCTTCATTTAGAGGTTTTAAAACAAGATAAACTTATTGACCCAACTGAATATTTTTCATTTAACAAATAAAAGGTAAATTACCTTTTATTTTTGTTTGCGTTTTATTTTATTTATTAATATAATAAATATGTATAAGTTTTAATGCTTGCATTAATATTTGTTATGGAGAGAAAATATGAATAAAACAAAAATTGTTTGCACCATTGGACCTGCTTGTTCTAATCTTGAAACTTTAAAAGAAATGATGTTTGCTGGAATGGATGTTGCTAGATTTAACATGAGCCATGGAACTCATGAAAGCCATAGGGAACTTATGAATCTTGTTAAACAAGCAAGATTTGAACTTGGTCTTCCTGTTGCAATTATGCTTGACACAAAAGGTCCAGAAATTCGCATCAAACAATTTAAAGAGGGAAAAGTTTGGCTTGAAGATGGTCAAAGTTTTGCAATCACAACTGAAAATGTTGTGGGGGACGAAACAATTGTTTCTGTAACTTATTCAAAACTTCCTGAAATTGTTAGAAAAGGAACAAGAATATTGCTTAACGATGGGCTTATTGAACTTGTTGTTGAAAAGAAAACCGATAAAGTGATTTACACAAAAGTTGAAGTTGGTGGTGAACTTTCAAATAATAAATCAATCAATATTCCAAGCGTTGAACTTAACATGGATTATTTAAGTGATGCTGATAAAGCAGACATTGCTTTTGGTGTGCAAGAAAATGTTGATGTTTATTCAATTTCTTTTGTTAACCATGACAAAGATGTTAAGACCGTTAGAAAATACCTTAAAGAACTTGGCGTTGAAAATCCTTTTATTATTTCAAAAATTGAGTCTGCAAAAGGCGTTGAAAATATGGAGGAAATCATCAAAGAGTCTGATGGTGTTATGATTGCTCGTGGTGATATGGGTGTTGAAATTGCATTTGAAAAACTTCCAAAAATTCAAAAAGATATGATTGCTCTTGCTAATAAATATGGCAAATATACAATCACTGCAACACAAATGCTTGAATCTATGGTTGAAAATGTTCGACCAACTAGAGCGGAAATCACAGATATTGCAAATGCTATTTATGATGGAACTTGTGCATTGATGCTTTCTGGTGAAACCAGTGCGGGGGAACACCCAGTATTGGCAGTAAAAACAATGCAAAAGATTGCAACTGAAGCAGAATCAACCGTTGATTATGAAAATAATTTTTCAAAATGTGTGCCACTTCACAATGTTACTTGTGGTGTTGGTTATGCTGCGTGTTCTCTTGCAAACACATTGGAAGCAAAAGCAATTTTGGTTACAACAACAACAGGTTTCTCTGCTCAAAGCATAAGCAGATTCAGACCTGGTTGTGATATTATTGCTTTAACACCATATATTGATGTTTATTTCAAACTTGGAATGTTCTGGGGTGTTACAGCACTTTTAGATAAAATGTGTTATGATACCGATGAATTATTAAAATCTGCCAGAATTAGAGCAAAACAAGCAAAATGTGTAAAATCTGGTGATATGGTTATTCAAACTGCTGGCATTATGACTGGTGTAACTGGTTCAAATATGCTTGTTGTTTCAGAGATTGAAGAATAGGAGAGTTGTTTAAGTGAAAAAGTTATTCAAATTTTCATTGTTTGCGCTCTTGTTTGCAATTGTAATGCCATTTACTTTGTTTTTAACTGGTTGTGGTGCAACACCTGCAAATGAAGCACTAGGCGTGTTTTTTGAATCGCAAACGTATGATGAAGAAACAGGTTTGGCTGTTTTTGCAGTTGACAAAAATGTTAACACAAAACTTGAATATAAGGTTAATCCGTCTTCCTGGGGTGCATATGCTGTAACTTATGCTATTAAAGAGTGTTCACCTCAAAACAGGTCAAGATTTACTCTTGAAGATGGAAAGATTAAGGTGGAATCTGACCTTTTTGAAGATATTAAAGTAGAAATTCATATCAATAACTATATTGATACCTGCATTGTTAAATTAAAACATTATCCAACAAGTATGTTTTTGCTTAATGATGCTGGGGAAGAAGTAAATTCAATTGATGTAAGGCTTAATGCGTTTGGTTCATACACAATCAACCCTTGCGGTAGATTTCTTGAAGCAAATGGAACAAGTTATGTTCAATCTTTAAAAGAATATGACTACAATTTCACAGTTACTAGCAGTGACGTTACAGTTATTCAAGTTCCTCATGAAAACAGATTAAAAATTTCATCAGAAAGGGGACAGGTTGGTTCTGCAAAGGTTAAAGTAGAACTTAAAGATGCAACAAATACAGTTATTCAAACTGTTGAAGTTAATGTTACAGTTGTTTTGAATGCTGGAAATTCTATGGTTTTGCTTGATGGTTGTGGTTCGTTTGTTAAAAACGGCTCAAATGTAGAACTTAAAGCATCTGACCTTGAAAAAGATGCTAAAAATAATTTAATTGTTGGTTATGAGATGTTTGTGCTTTCAACTGATGGAAGATATATTCCTCAAGAAAGTGTTACTATTGAATGCACAACAAGTGACGGCAAAAATATCACTTTAGACAATGAAAACTCAAGATTTTTGGTTGAGCCAACAGGAAATGCTGAACACGCCTTTGAAGTTTCACTTTGGACCAATTTAATTGATAATGAGGGACAATCTTATTCAATAACATTTAATGTTGTTGTTAAATATTAAACGGATAATAAATTATCCGTTTTTTTATTACAATTTGAGGTTTTGTAGCATATACTAAAACCATGCAAATTGTAATTTTTTTTGAAAAAAATCCATATTTTTTCACAGGGGGTATTGATTTTTGTAGATAGTTATGATATAATACTGGTAGCAAGTTATAAAAAGGCAACTTTTTGTTGCTTGCAAATGCTGAAAATATCGGGACTTAACTTTTTTATACAATGTTTTTTTGCAATGCCTATTGACTTTTATTATGAAATGTTGTATAATGTATCAAATTAAAAAAGGGAGATGGTAAAAATGAAAAGAAGAAATTTATTTTTATCTTTAATTTGTAGCATAATTTTAACAATTGCGCTTGTGACAGTTACAATTATTAGCGTTGTTCCTAAAAAAGGTGGAACAAATGGTGGTCAAACATCTGAACAAGTTTCTGATGGTGGCACACAACAACCTGAAATCACAATTAATGATGACAGAGATGGTTCAGCAGAAAAACCATATGTAATTTATTCCGCTGATTCATTCAAAACTTTCGTTGTAGATAAGTATTTAGACGAAGATGGCAAATACATTGATTACAACCAAGTTGATGAAAATGGTGAACTTGTTTATCCACTTCTCAATGCTGGTCTTCATTACGAACTTGATTCAGACATTGATTTTGCTGGACAAGATTTCACAACAATCTTCAATAAAGGTGTTGCTTTTAACGGTCACATCGATGGAAAAGGTCATTCTCTTAAGAACATTAGCATTAATGTTACAAAAGAAAACCTTGTAGATACTTATTCTTACACAGAAGATGGCGAATTGATTGCAAACATTGGTATCTTTGGTGAACTTGATGGTGCTGTGATTGAAAATATCGCATTTGGTGCAATCAATGTTTCAATGGAAGAAGGTTTGTATTCTTATGTATGGAGTGCAGAATTCAAAACAGACAACGGAACAATGAACGCTATTGCGGTTGGTTCAGTTGCTGCTATTGCTAAAGACACAACAATCAAAGCAGATGTTGACGCTAAACTTGATGCTTTTGCATATTCAGTATATGTTCAAAACAGAGCAGATGGTTTGTTCGCAGTAGGTGGCATGGTTGCTTCTGCTGAAAATTGTGAAATTGTTGACTCTAATGTTAACGCTGAAATTGTTGCAAACCAAGGCACAAAATATTATGTTGGTGGTATTGCAGGAAGCGTTTTAAACACAAAAATTGCAAACACTGAAGTTAAATCAACTGTAACAACTGCTTTTGATAAAGCACTTTACATTGGTGGTGCAGTTGGTTACTCAATCGGTCTTAACATGGACACTGTTGAAGTTGAATTTGCTGTAAGTGAAATAGGCGAAGAAAGATTCTCAACAAAAGGTGTTTCTTCAATCGATAACACATTGTTTGTTTCAATCGCTGGTGCGGTTCATACAATCAACGTAAAAGAAACTGTTGCAACAGTTAAAAACGTAACAGTTAAAGCAGATGCAGATATTGACGGTATTTATGCTGGTGCTATCATGGATGTTGTTAACGGAAACGGAACAATCCTTGTTGAACTTACAGACATTATCGTTGATTCAAATGTAAATGTTTTGAAAGCATACGGATTTGCTAGAAAAGTTGTTGATTCAAAAATCACTCTTTCTCAAACAATGATTGAACTTGTTGATGAAGAAGAAGTTGAATACAACGTTAAATTAACTGGCAAAGTTAGACTTAAAAACTACTTGAACTGGGAAACAAAAGAAAGAATGTATACAGCAAGTGTATTCACTCTTAACTTTGAAAACAGTCAACTTGGAAATGGTGAAATTGTTAACGGCAAGAAAGCAGTTAAAGTAATTGTAAGTGCAATTATTGCAAGTGAAACAACACCACTTGAAGGTATCACACAAACTTGGGGCGGACTTGTTAAAGTTTAGTCTATAAAGTTAAAGGGAGTTAAAAAGAAGTGCGAAAGCACTTCTTTTTTTGTGTGAAAAGTGTTTGGGGTGGTGGTGTTGATAGCCCTGATTTTTATTTGACATCTTTGGTGATTATATTATATATTTATTATGTATTAAAATATAATAGGGGTCGGTATGAAAAAAACGTTAAAGTTAGTTGCAATTTTTGCTGGTATTGTGTTTGCTGCCGTTGTTGGCGGTCTTTCAGGATATGTGTTGATTGCGAAAAATAAAACTTATTATATTTATGATTTAAGATTGGTTCAGCCAGTTGCTGATGCCAATACTTATATCTACACAAATAATGCGCTTTCATATACATCTATGAAAAACCAGAAGGTTTATATGACATCAGAGGAAGAAAATTATATTCCTTTTGCTGTTTATGCATCGTCTTCAAATGACACAAAAAATATCACTTTAAAATCTTCAGACCCAAGTGTTGCAAAGATTGTTTACAAAGATAATAAGGCGTATATTCAATATTTAAAAGCGGGCACAGCAGTTATCACAACAACTCTTGCAGGTGTTACTGATAGTTTTACTGTTGAAGTGTATAACCAAGTTGCAGAAGATTTTAGTGTTTATGACTATGCTTATTATGGTGATTACGCTAAATTGTTCCCAAATAAAATTATTGGTTATTCAGACGGCATTACTTATGCGTATGACTACAAGGCATTTTCTGCTGCTGGTTCAAATGCGGGGGATTTGCTCAACAATGATTTGCTTAGAATAGATACATCAAAACTTAACACAGATATTTTTGAAGACGTTCATATTGATGGAATAAAGAAACAACTTGTTGTTAAGTGCAAACCAAATATTCCTACAAATATTGATGAACAAATTGTGGTTCAATCATATACATACACTGAAAATGGTGATGTTAGAGTGGAAAACAATTATGTTATAAATGTGCACATTGTTACATATATTCCAGAATTTTTGCAGGTTGTTCTTGCAAAAACACCAGACTTTGAAGATGGTTATGTGTTTATGAACACATCAGTTATTGATGCATCTGATTTAACAGATGAAAACATTTTGTCAAATCCAGATATTTTAGACGAATATTTGGCATACAAAAAAGCAGAAAACAACCTTGTTGAACATAATGAAAAAGCGGTTTATGAAACACTTTTCACTGAAAAAGTTTCAAAGATTTATTTGAAGTTTAGAAAAGTTTATACAAACGGTGATATTGTTTATTTGAATCCTCTTGAAACAAGCAAGCATTATGAACTTGAGTATGACGAAACATACATGAAGGTTGCTCCAACAAAAGATTATTTCATTTTAAATTTAACATCTGAATATTTTGACTCAAAAACCAGTTTTGATATTGGTTTGTCATTAGATGTTGATGGAAGTGAATATTCATTTGATTTGTGGCATGACTTTAAGTTTACTTTTGCTGATTTAAACAGAACAAACATTGATAAATTTTATGAATATAACGAAGATACTCGTGTTTACACTTATAAATATTGGGACCCAAGAACCAGATATGATAACGAGGTTTATAATGAATTAGGCCAAGTTGTTGGTTTTACTGGAATTTAAAGGATAGGTGACACATGATTCCAGATACTTTCATAGAATATTATTATGGCAAGTATGAGGTTGTGGATTTGCATAACATGACCAAAGAAGATGCAAAGGCTAATTTGATTTATGCAATAAGTTCAGTCGATTTTGACATAAAATGTTTGGTTGTTGTTCATGGCTATCATGGTGGAACAATAATAAAAAATTTGGTCAGAAAAGAATTTGAAAGTCCATTTGTTAAAGAAAAAGTTAATCTTGACGCTGGAAGAACGATATTTATTTTAAAAAATAGCAATTAATTTTCAAAAAGTATGGAAATTTGAAAATAAGTGTGTTATAATATCATTACTAACGGAAAGGAAGGTTGTTATGGATATTACAAGAAAGACTTTGATAATCACATCTATTATTAATTTGCTTATTATTGCAATTGGTGTAACTTGTGTTATCGTTACAAAGTTTAACACCACTGTTTTGTGGCTTTGCATCGCTACATTTGTTCTTGTAACGATTTCTTCAATAATTGTTTGGCGTTACGGTAAAGAATTCAGGAAATAAGATAGTGATTAATTAAAACAGGCGAATGCCTGTTTTTTTTGTGTATAAATTTTGCTTCCTTGGAAACACTTAATGCAAGGAGTGTTTATGAATAAAAAGTCAGTTGCGGCTAGTTTTCTTGTTGTGTTTTTAGCAATCACTTTTTCAGTGATTGGTTCGTGTTTTATGGCGTTTGCTTACAAAGATACTAAAATTGAAGTCAAAGAAGTGCTTGTGAAATTTGCAGAGGGAATAGGTGTTTATCAAAACAAAGAGTTAACAGAGCCGGTTTCAGCATTAAAACTTTCTGATATGCAAGTGGGGTTAAAACCTGCAACAGGTGAAATTGATGCTGAAACAATGATACCATCAACAATCACAAATCAAGGAACCAGTGAGGGGTATTATGCAAAGGTTTTTGTAAAGTCAAATATTAACTATAAAATTGTTATGAAAAACATTGTTATTAAAAGCAAAAAAGATAAACATGATATTAAAGAAGAACGAAAAAATTTATTTATTTCAATTAAAGATGTTGCAAATTCAACAAAAACATTAGAAAAAGATGAAACTGAAATTGTGTCCTTTTCAGATGTTTCTGAAACTCAAGAATTGACGTTTTTGATTTGGATGGGTGGGCTTGCAGATGAAACGTTGGAAGGTGCAAAGATTTCATTTACGCTTGATTTTGTTGCTGTTTAGTATGATTTTTGATAACTTACGCATAATAAAGATATGAAAAACAATACCTTTATAAAAGGTGCAATAATACTGATTATTTTTAATTTGATTGGGAAGGTTATTGGTGCGGTTTATCGTATTCCACTTGCTAAAATTGTTGGAAGTGTGGGTATGGGGCAATACCAATTAACATTTCCTTTAT
This sequence comes from Clostridia bacterium, assembly GCA_045594425.1. Classification (GTDB taxonomy): domain Bacteria; phylum Bacillota; class Clostridia; order Christensenellales; family UBA1242; genus RGIG1681. Next base: position 239,631 of record JAZNYK010000007.1, on the reverse strand, counting down.
ATTGTTTAATTTTAACAATATCTTCGTCAGGCATACCAGTTGCAATTTCTAAACTAGTTGCAGAATTTAATGAAAAAAATAGACATTATGATTCAAAAAAACTTTTAAAGGTTTCTGTTTTGTTTTTGACAGGGCTTTCTGTTGTTGGTGCTAGTATTGTTGTTCTTGGTGCAAAATGGATTGCTGGTTTGCAGGGAAATCCTGACGCTTATGTTTGTTATTATGGGATTGCTCCAGCAATTGTGTTTGTGGGATTGCTTTCGGCTTTTAGGGGTTATTTTCAGGGTAATTTAAAAATGTTTCCGACAGCATTTTCATGCTTGATTGAACAGGTTATTAAATTAGTTTTAGGCTTGTTTTTAGCAAAAAAACTATTGTTTTATGGAACTGAATATGCTGTGTTTGGCGCATTAATAGGTGTTTCAATAAGCGAGTTTATCGCTTGTTTATTTTTGTTTATATCTTACTTGTTTTATACAAAAAGGCAGAAAACAAGTGTTGTTGGCGAATCACTTGGGTTTAGGGAACTTTCAAAAAAACTTATGGGACTTGCTGTTCCTGTTACGCTAGGTGGTTTGGTTGGACCATTAACCACAATGGTTGATAGTGTGCTTGTTGTGAATCTATTGATGATTTCAGGCTTTTCCAGTCAAACGGCAACCATGATGTTGGGGTTGCAGTCGGGAATTGTTGAACCCTTGGTTAATATTCCTGTGATTGTTTCTGTTGCAATTGCAACTGCACTTCTTCCAAGTTTAAGTGGGCTTTCGGTTGAAAACAATAAAGAAGTAATAAAAAAACATATTGAGAAAGCCTTTCAAATCTGCATGAGTATTTCCATTGTATGTTTTATTTGTTTCGTTATTTTTGGTGAGCAGATATTATCGTTTTTGTATGGCGGAAGTCTTGATTTTGAAGAACTTAAACTTGCAGTTAAACTTTTATTTTTAGGCGGAATAAATATTATATTTTTATCGTTGGTTCAGGTTACAGCAAGTGTTTTGCAAGGGATTGGATATGCAAAAGAGCCGGTAAAATCATTACTTGTTGGATGCGTGGTAAAAGTGGTTTTGGATGTGTGTTTGATTTTAATTAAGCCACTTAATATTATGGGTGCAATAATTGCTGGTGGGGTTTGTTATTTTGTTGTATTAACATTAAATTATCGAAAAATAAAAAGATTAAGTGGTGCTAGTTTATTTGGTTCATACTTTTATATTTCGGTGCAGTCGTGTTTTGTTTGTATGTTTGCTTTTTTTGCAAATTTATTATTTAAAATGCTGTTTTCAGAAACGATTGCAATGTTTATTTCTGGAATGATTGCTGTAGCCATTTTTGCAATTACATTTTATATGTTTTTCATGCAAGATTCAGAAAGTGTTGAAAGTGAGTCTGCTGAAAAATTAACTTGATAAATATAACATAATTTGTTAAAATAACGGCATGAGTATTTTTATAAAAAATGTCGAGTTAAAGTCTAATGTTATTTTGGCACCAATGGCGGGGTATACGGACCTTGCTTTTAGAAAAATGTGTCATGATTTTGGTGCGGGATTAACTTGCACTGAAATGGTTAGTGCAAAGGCCTTGCATTATAAAAACAAAAAAACGGAAGATTTACTTATAACCATGGATGGTGAAAATCCAAAAGCCGTTCAAATTTTTGGTCATGAACCAGAAATTATGGCAGAAGCGTGCAAAAATCCATTGCTTGAAAAATTTGATATTATTGATATAAATATGGGTTGCCCCGCACCAAAAATCTATTCAAATGGTGATGGTTCGGCTCTTCTTGGAAATATTGAACTTGCTGAACAAATCATAAAAGAATGTGTAAAAGTGTCAAACAAACCAATAACAGTTAAGTTTAGAATTGGTTTAACGGCAGATAACATTATTGCAGTTGAGTTTGCAAAAATGTGTGAAAGAGCGGGGGCTGCAGCAATAACCGTGCATGGAAGAACAAAGGTTCAAATGTATGCTGGAGAGGCTGATTTGAATATAATTAAACAGGTTAAAGAAGCAGTTTCTATTCCTGTTTTTGCAAATGGTGATTGCAGGAGCAGAGAAGATTATTTGCATATTTTGGAAGTAACTGGTGCCGATGGCGTTATGATTGGAAGGGGAAGTTTTGGAAAACCTGAACTTTTTGAAGAAATTGTAACGGGGACATTGCCAGAGGTTAATAAACTTGAACAAATCAAATTTCATTACAACACGCTTTTAAAATATTATGCAGAAAATTATGTTGTGAAATATATGCGTTCACATTTGGCAGGATATTTGTCTGGTAAATATAAAAATTCAAAAGCGTTAGTTGAGTTGTTAAAAATGGAAAATATAGCCGAAATTATTGCATTTTTAAGCGAAATTATCTCGTAAATCGTGAAAATATGGGTTGTTATTATTTGACAACCTATATTTTTTTTTCTATAATAATAATGTGTTTTATTTTAAGCACATAGAATAATTATTACAAGAGGACTTTTTATGAAAAAGAAAACTTTTAAAGATATTGAAGCAGCGGGCAAAAAAGTTTTTGTTCGTGTAGATTTTAACGTTCCACAAGACGAAATGGGAAACATTACAGACGACACAAGAATTCGTGCCGCTTTGCCTACTATAAATTATTTAGTAAAACAAAATGCAAAGGTTATTCTTTGCTCACACCTTGGTAGACCAAAAGGTGTTGTTAATGAAAAATATTCATTAAAACCAGTTGCAGAAAGACTTTCTGAACTTATGAATATGCCAGTTAAAATGGCTAAAGATGTTGTTGGTGAAAGTGCCAAAGGTCTTATCAAAGAAATGAAAGAAGGCGAAATCGTTTTGCTTGAAAACGTTCGTTTCCATTCAGAAGAAGAAGCAAATGATGAAGTTTTTGCAAAAGAACTTGCTTCACTTGCAGATGTTTTTGTTAATGACGCTTTCGGAACCGCTCACAGAGCACACGCTTCAACAGCAGGTATTGCTAACCACATTCCAGCAGTTGCAGGATTTTTGATGGATAGCGAAATTATGGCACTTTCAAACGCTATGGAAAATGCGGAAAAACCACTTGTTGTTATTTTGGGTGGCGCAAAAGTTTCTGATAAAATCAACGTTATTTCAAAACTTATGACCAAAGCAACAACTCTTTTGATTGGTGGGGCAATGGCAAATACATTCCTTGCTGCAAAAGGTTATAACATTGGTTTTTCTAAATATGAAGAAGATAGGCTTGATGTTGCAAAAAAACTTATGGAACAAGCAGAGTCTTTGAATGTTAATTTGGTTCTTCCAGTGGATGTTTCTGCAGGAAACGAATTTTCACCAAAAGCAAAATGCAAGAACTTTGCTGTAGATAAAATTGCTAGTGATTATCAAGCAATGGATATCGGCAAACAAACACGTAAACTTTTTGCAAAAGAAATCAAGAATGCAAAAACAATTATCTGGAACGGACCAATGGGTGTGTTTGAATTTAAAAAATTCAGAAAAGGCACACTTGCAGTTGCTAAAGCAGTTGCTAAATCTGCTGCAGTTTCAGTTGTTGGTGGTGGTGACAGTGTTGCTGCTATTCAAGAACTTGGTTTTGCAAACAAAGTTACACACCTTTCAACAGGTGGTGGTGCAACTTTGAAATTCTTGGAAGGTGCAACAATGCCTGGCGTTGCTATGCTCCTTGACAAGGACGAAGGTAAAAAGAAGGTGAAAACTCCAGATTTTGCTGAAAGAGATAAAAAAACAACTGAAAAAGCAAAAACTGCAAGCAAACCAACTGTTAAATCTAAAACAAAAACAAAAAAGTAGGGTAATTATGGATAAATATATTGCAGCCAATTGGAAAATGAACAATGATTTTTCAGATATTGTTCCTTTTGTTAAATATATTAAAAAGAACGCAAAACATGAGAAGAATTTGATTGTTTGTGTTCCATCAGTTATGATTAAAACTTTTGCTGACACAGCAAAAAAACTTGTTGAAACTGGTGCTGAAGATTGCTATTTTGAGCAAAAAGGTGCATACACTGGCGAAATTTCTGCAAACATGGTAAAAAGTGCTGGTGCTAGTTATGTTATTGTTGGACACAGCGAAAGAAGACAAATTTTTGGTGAAACAAATGCTGTTTGCAACAAAAAACTTGCAGCCGCTCTTGCAGCCGGTTTGAAGGTTATTTTCTGCATTGGTGAAACACTGGATGAAAGAAGCAAATATAAATCAGTTTTAAAGAAAGAAATTGTTGAAGGTTTTGCTGGTATTAAAGATTTTTCTAATATCATCATTGCTTATGAACCAGTTTGGGCTATTGGAACTGGCGTTGTTGCAACAACTGCTGATATTTCAAAAGTTCATGGATACATCAAAAACCTTGTAAAAGAAACTTTTGGTGCTGATGTTCCTGTTTTGTATGGTGGAAGCGTTAAGCCATCTAACAGCAAAGAGATTTTGGCTCTTGAAGAGGTTGATGGTGTGCTTATTGGTGGTGCTAGTTTGAAACCAGAAGATTATATTGCAATTGCACAAAGCAGATAAGAGGGAATTTTTATGATGTCAACCATTGCGTCAATTTGTTTTATGCTTGAACAAAATGCTCTTGAAAAGGATTTGACAATCTTGGGCATTACAATGTTTGGTTTTTTGATGTTCTTTTTGATAATTGATTCAACTGTCAAAAACCAGTATGTTCCAAAAAAAGGTCCTATTCGTGGGTTTTTGATTTTCTTGCTTATAGTGGCTGCCATTGTGGTTACTTTGTTAATATTCTTTTATAAATAACTTGAAATGTGTGATTTTATGTGTTATAATCCATTGTGTTTGGAGGAATTATGTCATTAAATATTGTTAACTTTATTTGTGCTGATGAAAATGCCGGCGTAGCAAACTGGGTGGTAGAATCTTTTCCTATCGTTAAGATTGTTATCATGAGTCTTCTTGCACTCCTTTCAATCGCAATGATTGTTTTGGTTGTTATGCAAAAGAGTGAAACTAATGGTGCAGGTGCTATTACTGGTCAAAGTGATACATTTTACAATAGAAACAAAGGTGCAACTTTGCAAGGAAAAATCAAGGTTTGGACAATTGTTACAGCATCTTTAATTTTGGTTTTGTGCTTAACATTCTTGGTTATGTCACAAATTTATGAAGGCACAATTTAATTAAACAAAAAAGGTATAACAAAAGTTATATCTTTTTTTATGCATATTTTTTTGTAATATGCAAAACCTATTATTAAAGGAGAAATAGGTTATGATAATTGCAAATATTGTAGCGTTAAGCATTTTGATTCTTGGAGCATTCAACTGGTTTTGTGTTGGCGTGTTCTCATGGAACCTTTTAAGTTGGATTTTTGGAGTAGGTGTTTTTGTTAGAATCTTGTATGCCCTTGTTGGTATTGCAGGTTTTTGGATGCTTATTCAACTTCTTGTTAGAAGAATGAGATTGTTTAACAAAGATGAAACAATGAAAAGATAGGTTTTCCTATCTTTTTTATTTATTTGTTTTGACAAGGTTTGTTTTTAAAGTATATACTATTTATATTAAAAGGAGAATATAATGGCTTTTGGCGTTTGGGATTTAACACATTTATATGCTTCAAATGATGAGTTTTTAAGTGATTTTGAAAATGCAAAAAAATGCTTAAAAAATGTTGAAAAATTTAAAGAAAAATTAAATAAAAATAATTCAGATGATATTTTGAACTATTTTAAATCTGAAATGAAATTCTCTGCAATCATTGAAAAATTGGCAGTTTACGCGTTTTGTAAACAAGATGATGATGGCAAAAATGCTGAAAGTGTTAAAAATTATAACCTTGTTAGTGACTTTATTTCCAAGGCAAATGAAAAACTTGCTTTTGCAAAAACAGAACTATCAAGTCTAGAAGAATCATTTTTGAATTCACTTAAAAATGATGCAAGGTTTATTGATTTTGATAGGACTATTGAAGATATTATTAGATTCAAAAAACACACTCTCTCTGAAAAAGAAGAGCAAAATATTGCTATGCTTTCTTCATTTTCAAACACAGACGATATTTTTTCTGTTTTGAGCAATGTGGAAATGTTTCATGGTGTGTTTGTTGATGAAAATGGCAAAGAGATTAAATTGTTTCCGGGAAATTATAATGAGTATATGAACTCGCCAAATCCTGAAACTAGAAGAAAGGTAAATGAGATATATCTTGCCGAATACAAAAAACTTAACCAGACTTTTGCAAGTTTGTTTACTTCTCATGTTAAATATAAAAATTATTTAGCAAATGTTTATGGTTTTGAGTCAGTTTTGGATATGAAAACTTATTCAGAAGAAGTTTCTCCAAAAATTATGATGGTTAACATTCAAAATGTTAAGAAGCATATCAAAATGTTAAAAGAATATTTTGAAATCAAAAAACAAATTTTGGGATTAAAAGAGTTTAGGTCTTCTGATATTGCAGTTGGTTTGTTTGCCGATAAATTTAAGAAGATATCTTATGAAGAAGCCATAAAAGACATTCGTGAGAGTTATAAGGTTTTTGGTCACGATTATGTTTCGATGTTTGATGAAGCGGTTAACAATGGATGGATTGACGCTTATCCTCGTGAAAATAAAAAGAGTGGGGGTTACACCATAAGCACTTATGGTGAGCATCCATATATTTTGCTTAATTTTGACGGCACAATGGATTGGGCTTCTGCAATTACTCATGAGTTTGGACACGCAATGCATTCATATTATTCAGCAAAAAATCAGCCATATTCAAAATATGAATATACACTTTTTGTTGCAGAAGTGGTTTCATTAACCAATGAAATTTTATATAACAATTATTTGCTTGAAAAAACATCCGACAAAGAAATGAAGATGAAACTTATTGCAGACTTTTTGCAATTGTTTGAACTTAATGTGTTTGATTCAGCCATGCTTGCAGAATTTGAACTTTTTGCCCATGACAAACTTCAAGCAGGAGAAACGCTTACTGCAGAAGATTATAATGCGAAATTTGTTGAACTGTCTAAAGAATATTTCGGAAATATTATATTTAATGATGGTTATGAATGTAATTGGAGTCGAAAGGGACATATTTATAGAGATTATTATTTATACAAATATTCTCTTGGAATGTGTTGTGCTTGTTCAATCGCAAAAAGGCTTTTGGAAGACAGAACTGGTGTTTATGTTGAAAAGTATAAGAGTTTCTTGCGTTTAGGCGGTTCAAAAGACCCAATTTCGTCTTTACTTGTTGCTGATGTTGATGTTTTATCCGATGATATTTATACTGGTGCATTTGCAATGTTTGAAAAATATTTAAAAGAATTAAAAACTTTAGCAAAGGAGAAATAAAATGATTATAACAATAACAGGAAAACCATGTTCAGGAAAGGGTGTTGTTACACAATATTTGATTGAAAGATATGGTTTTGAAAAGTTTAGTGGTGGTGAAATTTTCAGAAGAATTGCAACCGAAAGAGGCATTGATATTTTGGAACTTAATCGTTTGCATGACACATCAATTGACAGACTTGTTGATGAAGAAATTGTGAAAATTGGTGAAAGAGATTTGCACAAAAATATTATCTTTGACAGTAGAACTGCTTGGCACTTTATTCCAAAATCATTTAAAGTGTTTTTAGATATTTCTTCAGAGGAACAAGCAAGAAGATTGATAACTTCAGGCAGAACAACTGAAAAAGTTGAACTAACCCTTGAAGAAGCAGAAAAATCTTTAAATGAACGTTGGAATTTGGAAAATAATCGTTATCAAGAAATTTATGGTTTTGATAATCGTGATTTAAACCAATATGACCTTGTTGTTGATACCACAAACATCTCAATTGATGAGGTGGGTGAAACTATTTATAAAGAATATTTAAAATATATTGAAAAATAAGATAAAGTCACTTTTTGTGGCTTTTTTTATTGATTTTTAATTTATTTTTTAAATAATTAAAAAACCATTTTTATTAGTTTGACCAAAACAAATATTTTAACTATAATAAAAGTGTATTAGTATCGTTATAGGGGGAACTATGAGCAAATTTGTAGTTATCACTGGTGGTGTTGTAACAAATCTTGGAAAGGGCACAACTGCAGGAAGTTTGGGACGTCTTTTGAAAAACAGAGGCGTTCGTGTAACCATGCAAAAATTTGACCCATATTTGAACGTTGACCCAGGAACAATGAGTCCTTATCAACATGGTGAAGTTTTTGTTACTGAAGATGGTGCAGAAACTGACCTTGACATTGGTCACTATGAAAGATTTTTGGATATGAATCTTGGAAGAATGAACAATATCACTGGTGGAAGACTTTATTCTGCGGTAATCAATAAAGAAAGACTTGGAAAATATGTTGGTGCAACAGTTCAAGTGGTTCCTCATGTAACAACCGAAGTTAAAGATGCAATGCTTGCACTAGCGTCACCTGACATTGATGTTGTTATTGTTGAAATCGGTGGAACTGTTCATGACTTTGAAACCAGTGTTTATTTGCAAGGTGTTAGACAACTTGAATCTGAAATAGGCGATGAAAATGTGTTTATTTTGCACGTTGATTTATTGCCACTTATTGAAGTTACTGGCGAAACAAAGATTGAAACTGTTCAAAACTCAATTCAAAAATTAAATGCTCTTGGTTTAAGACCAGACGGGGTTGTTTGCAGAACAACGAAAGATGCTGTTTTAACTGAAGATGCTAAAAAGCGTATTGCTAGAAGATGTTTCTTGGAAAATGAAAACTGTGTTGTTCAAAACCCAGACGTTGACACAATTTATGAAATCCCTGTAAAACTTCAAAAAGAAGGTTTGGATGACCTTATTTTGAAAAAACTTAACTTGAGTGTTCCAAAGGCAGACCTTCGTCAATGGGAATTCATGGTTGATAGTTTCAAAGGAGATTATCCAGAAGTTAGAATTTGCATTGTAGGAAAATACACAAAAGTTCCTGATGCTTATATTTCTATTGAAGAAGCAATCAGACATGCAGCAACTTACAATCAAGTTAAAGCAAAAATCGAAATAATTGATGCTGAAGATGTTGAAGAAATTGGTGCTGAAAAATTCCTTAAGGGTGCAAAGGGTATAATTGTTCCACCAGGTTGGGGAAGTCGTGGATTTAATGGTATGCTTCAAGCCGTTAGATATGCTCGTGAAAATAAGATTCCTTATCTTGGAATTGGTTTGGGTATGCAAATTGCTGTTATTGAATATGCTAGGAATGTTGTTGGTATGCGAACAGCAAACTCAACAGAAATTGACCCTCAAACAGAATTTCCAGTTGTTGATATTATGGAAGAACAAAAGAGCATTGTTATGAAAGGCGGAACAATGCGTCTTGGTGCATATAAATGCGTTTTAGACCCTAACTCAAAGGCTGCAAAACTTTATGGCAAAGAACTTGTTAGTGAACGTCATAGACATAGATATGAATTCAATGCAAAATATTATGACAAGTTTGAAAAAGAAGGCATGGTTTTTGCTGGAATGAACCCAGAAAGCAAACTTATTGAATCAATTGAACTTAAAGACCATCCTTATTTCTTGGCTACAATTTTTGAACCTGAATATAAATCAAGACCAAACAAACCACATCCATTATTCCTTGGTTTAATGAACACAGCAAAAAGTGTAAGATAAAAATAAAAGACACCAAAACGGTGTCTTTTTTATTGCGTAAAATTAAATAATTATGCATTAAAAAACCACCAAAAATGGTGGTTTAAAAGGTTATTTTGTAACTTCACGCTTAATTGCAATAACGTGCAATCTGTTCATGTCTGAAAGACCAGAAACAGGTGAGAAGTTTGCATCGGTTGTGATTAAATATCTATAACCGGCTTTTTTGATTTCTTCCAAAATATCATTATTTTCAAAGAAATATTCAACAGTTGTATCTTCTGTCTTTTTGTATTTGTTATTGTAGTTATTAAGTGAATAATCTCTATCTATTGCACTAACATTTGAGTCTGATTGATTTTGATTTAAGTTAATGTAATAAATATTTGAAATTGATGTGCTTGATTCGCCATCAGAAACAACGTTTCTAACATAATCAAGTTTATCATTTTCATCGTAAGAAACTTCATTCCAATCTTTGAGTTTTCTTTTTGTGTAATAGTCAAAAATCAAGATGCCACCATTGTTAAGGTGTCTGTATGCACGTTTGAAAAATTCACCCCAATCTTCAAGAGTAGGGAGCATATTGATAACGTCATGGTTGCAAGTGATTAAATCAAAAGTTCCAAGATTGTCAAAGTCTAAAATCCCTTCAGTTTTAATGAATGTCATTTCAGGAAATTTTGATTTGTCATATTCAATATAACTATCCAAAAATTCAGTGCCAGTGCAAACCTTTCCATTAAGATGCATTTGATGTAAAAAGTTTGCGGAACCGCAACAAACGTCTAAAACAGTGTTAACTTTAAGACCTTGAAGTTTAATAAAGTTTAAGGTCTTTTTAGCGATATCTTCTGAATAAGAGCCTTGGTTTTCGCTCCACGCAATAGCAAAGGCTTTATCAAAGTTTTTTTCAATAATTTCTTCCATAAATCACTCCTTATTTTTTCATTGCCACAACGTGGATTCTTTCAGCATATTGAATGCTGCTTTCGTCAATAGGATTTAAATCGTGGTCAACAATTTGAATGTTTTTAAAGCCTGCTTTTCTAAGAGCCTCAAAAATTACATCGTTTTCATAGAAACTTTCAACAACCACGTCTTTTGTTTTAATGAAATAGTTGTTGTAGTTAATGAAATAGGTGTAGGTGATTACGGTTTTATCGTAAATGCCTGACTTAACGTTCATTAAATAATCAAGGTATTCAGAAGTTTTGAATGTTGTTTCTGTCCAGTTTTTGAGTTTGTATTTTGTGTAGAAGTCAAAAACAAACATACCTTTTTTCTCAAGATGTTTTTCAACGTCTTTAAAAAATTGTTGCCAATCTTCAAAGTTTTCGAAATAGTTAACAACGTCATGAGTGCAGGTGATAAGGTCAACTTTTTGTTTTCCAGGAACATCATACATATTTTCTGTTAAAAAATAGGTGGTTTCAGGAAGTTTTTCTTTTGAGTAGTCATACATTCCTTGTCTTGATTCTGTTCCATAACATTTCAAGCCTTTTCTGCTAAACACGTTCAAAAGGTTAGACGCACCACAACAAATATCCATAACTGATGTAATTTTGTTTCCGTGTGAATCTGCGTAGTTTAAAATGTTTTCTGCGATGCTTTCAGCAAAGTTACCTTGGTTTAAATCCCAAGCCCTTGCAAAGTCATAATTCACTTTGTTTGAATCCATAAAGCCCCCTAAAGTCATTATAATACAACATTATTATATCATAGTAAAAAATTATTTAAAAACATTTTTTTGTCCATTTTTTTTATTTGTATTTTTTTTGCTTTGTTTTATACTAAAATTATGAGAAAAATATTGCACGCAGACCTAAATAGTTTTTTTGCTAACGTTGAGTGTTTGTTAGATGAGTCGCTAACTGGCAAGCCTGTTGCAGTCACTGGTTCAGTGACGGATAGGCATGGTGTTGTGCTGGCAAAAAATCAAAAAGCAAAAGTTTTGGGTATAAAAACAGGTATGACTGCTTATGAAGCAAAGAAATTAGTGCCTGATATAGTTTTTACTGAAACTCATTATTCCATGTATTTAAAATATTCAAAAGCCGTTAAGGCTATATATAATGAATATACTGACTATGTTGAATCTTTTGGTATTGATGAAGCGTGGCTAGATGTTACAAATTGCAGAAGGCATGGTGGTGATGCAGTTAAAATTGCCGAAGAAATCAGAGAGCGTGTTAAAGAGGAAATTGGTTTAACTATTTCGGTTGGTGTTAGTTTTAACAAAGTGTTTGCAAAACTTGGCAGTGACCTCAAAAAACCAGATGCGGTTTCTGTTATACCGCATGATAAATTTAAAGAAATTTTGTATAAACTTCCTGTTGAAAATCTTTTATATGTTGGCAGGGCAACAAAAAATAAGTTAAATAAACTTACAATAAAAACTATTGGTGACCTTGCAAGAGCAGATGAAAAGTTTTTGGTTGACCATCTAGGGAAGTGGGGTGCTATTTTGCACTCTTATGCTATTGGTGAAGACCATTCAGAAGTTAAGAAATTTAGTGAAAAAGATGATTATAAATCAATTGGAAACAGTTTAACATTTTATCGTGATTTAGATAACGAACTTGATGTTGAAACTCTTTTACTTCTTTTATCTGAAAGCGTTTGCTCAAGAATGACTGACTATGGTTATAAATATGCAAGAACAGTAAGTTTGCTCATAACAGATAATTTGCTTCAGTCTACAACTAGAATGGCAAAATTAAAACACCCAACAAATGTTTCAACAGATGTTGCTGACCTTGCAATGAAACTTTTTAAGAATAATTTTGATTGGCAGACAAAGGTTAGAGGTCTTGGAGTGAGCGTATCAGATTTTACTAATGAAGACCAGATGTCGTTTGATGATGATATAAAAAAACGAGAGAAAAAAGAAAACCTTGAGCAAACAGTGGAATATTTAAGAAAAAGATACGGGCGGGCTGCGATTAATAGGGCGGTTGTGCTTCGTGAGAAAAAGTTTGTTGAACTTGATATAAAAGATAGCCATAGTTCGTCATCATTGTCAAAAAACAAAGGCTAAATTTCAACAAACCATGTATATTCGTCAAGCCAAACAAAACGTTCTTGTTCCTTTATTTTGCAAGTGTATCTAATGCCCATACCGCCACCCTTGAGGCTTGCTTTTTTGCGGATATCCAAAACTTTGTCAATTTCATATTTTTTGCCATTTGTCCAAATTAAGGTTAAAGGAGTGATAAATCCGCATTCATCCATTTTTACAATCATGGCAACATTTTTTCGCATATAAAAATTATTGCCATAAAAAATAAAATTACTCAAAAAAAACACCCGCTAAAAGCGAGTGTTTTTAATTTTGAAACTATTTTAAATTTTCACCACATTCTGGGCAGAATTTGCTTTTGCCTGAAACTTCTGCACCGCAAGAAGGGCATTTACCTTTAACTGAAAGGTTCTTTCCACATTCAACACAGAATTTAGCATTCTTTGGATTGCTTGCACCGCAAGAAGGGCAGAACTTAGCATCATTTGCTTTTTGTTCAGATGCAGATGAAGAAGATAAAGATTCTTTCATCATTTCACCAATAGCAACACCAGCACCAAGTTGTGAGCCTAAACCAGCCGCGCCACCTTGATTGTTTGCTGCTTCTCTGATTGCATGAGCAGATTGGAATTTAACAAATGTGTCCATCTTGTCTGAAAGAACACCCATGCTAGACCTTGTGTCAATTGCTTTTTCAACTTCTTCAGGGAAGGAAATGTTTTCAATAATAAGTTTTGTGAGTTCCAAACCAAGGTTAGAGAAGTTTTCTGCAAGAGTTTCTGTTGCAACTTTTGAGAATTCAAGAAGGTTGCTTGCGATGTCAAGAGCAGCAATCTTTGATTCTGCAATAGTGTCAGAAATAGAAGATACAATGATTGATTTAAGGTATGAAGCAATGTCATCTGTTGTGAATGTCGAGTTTGTTCCAAGAAGTTCTTTCATGAACAAAGCAGCATCTTTAACACGGAAAGCATAGTTTCCATAACCACGAAGACGGATTGTTCCGAAATCTGCATCTCTCATTGTGATTGGGTTGCTGGTGCCCCATCTTTCATTTGTGAATTGTTTTGTGTTAACAAAATAAACATCAGCATAGAAAGGTGATTTAAAGCCATAACCCCAACTCATAAGTTGTGTGAAGATTGGCAAGTTGCTTGTTTGAAGTGTATACATGCCAGGTCCGAAAACATCAGCAATTTTACCTTTGTTTAAAAAGATTGCAACTTGTGATTCACGAACGGTAAGTTTTGAACCATATTGAATTTTTCTGCCGTCCATTGGATATTTGTAGACGATTGTATCGGTTGAATTGTCAACCCATTCTAAAGACTTTAATAAGTTTGTTTTAAAGAAGCCCATAAGTTTCCTCCAAATTTCATTAACTTTATTATATATACTAAAAATAAAATATGCAAACAATTTTATGCTCATTTTTAGTTTGTGATAACTTTTTTGTATGTTATAATGTGGCAGAAAGAAGGATTTGCCATGGATGATATCACAAATGAACAAATAAAAGCCCCAACAAAGAAGAAATATACAATGACAACCTATGCTCTTCAAGCAACACATGGGCTAAATAATATTGTTACTATATTTGTAACGACATTCTTAATTTCTTATATTTATTCAATTTCTGAAAACTATGTTTTGAACATAGGTCTTTTTTATGTGTTTAACTACATTGCAATGGGAATAGGATATTTTTCAATATCAACTCTTATTGATAAAACCAACAGAGTTTGTTTTTATAGACTTGCCATTGTTGTTAGAGCGTTGTTTATTTTAAGTGTTATTTTTGTAGGTGAGTCACTTGCAAAACTTGTGGCGCTTGCGGGTCTTCTTCATGGATTTTCAGAATCTTGCTATTGGTCAAGTTATAATCTTATGAAAAATGAACTTGTTAGCAAAAGTTTAATAAAGAAATATTCAATCAACCAAATGGTTATTGATAAAGCGGTAAACATTATTATACCAGTTCTTTTGGGCTCACTTATTGATGCCGAATCATTTAAATCGAGTGCAATTATTGTTTTGATTATTGCCGTTATTGAAATGATTTTGTCTATGTTTATTAAATCTAAAAGACCAAAAGATTCAAAATTTGATTTTAAAGGCTTTATTCAAAGAACAAAAGCATTAGGTGAAAAGAAATGTTTGGTGTCAGATTGTATTTTGGGTGGTGGAATCTATGGATTTATCACAACTGTTAACCCTATGGCAACAATCATGGTTATGTATGCCTTTGATTCAAACTTTTCACTTGGTGTGTTAACAAGTGTTTTTTCGTGTATAGCAATGATTTTTGTGTTCTCAATTAGCAAGTTTACAAAGGCTGGAAAAAGAAGTTGGCTTTTTGTGATTGCTGCGTTAACACCATTCATATCATCAATTTTGCTTGTTTTGAATGTTTCAAAGGTTATGGTTGCAATTTTTAACTGTTCACAAATTGTGCTTTCAATGGTTCACTCTTACACATATGATGTTTCTAGAAACTTTGTTTTGAAAAAACTTGGAATGTATGATGATATTGCAGAATATCAATGTGCAATTGAATGTTTTATGGCTGTTTGCAGGGTTTTTGCTTTCTTGCTTGTTGTTGGTGCGGGAGCGATTGGTTCAATTTGGGGAACAGAAGGAATTTTTGTTGCAGCAAAAATTATGACGGTTGTTTCAACATTATCAATAACTGCGTTCAACTTTGAACTTTTGGCGTATGAGAAAAAATTGCAAAAGTTTGACCTTGCTAAAAGTTTATAATGATTAGAAAAAATTGTTATAAGAAAATTATCTAGATTTTTGGAATATTTGAAAATTTATGATAAAATATATATAGTTGCAAATATGCGTTTGCAAAAAATAATACCGAATTTGGGGGAATTATGAAAACAGAAAATAAACAAACAGTTACAAAAGGTATGATTTTAGCGGGTGGTCTTGGAACTAGATTTTTGCCAGCAACACTTTGTTTGGCTAAAGAACTTTTTCCAATTGGAAACAAGCCTATCATTATGTATCATTTAGAGGACTTGGCAAAAGCAGGTGTTACAGATGTTTTGATTGTTGGAAACAAACTTAAAGAAGAAAGTTTCAAACAATTCTTGTGTCCATCTGAAGATTATATTGCAAAAATTGAATCTGATGGCAAACTTGATTTGCTTCGTGAATATCACGACCTTATGAGCAAAATAAAAATTACTTATGTAAACCAAGATGACCCAACATTTACATATGATGGTGTTACATATCCAAATGAATATTTGGGTGAAAGAGGTTCTGCTATTGCAATTGGTGCAGGCAAACATTGGGCTAAAGGTGAACCATTTATTTGTTTGAATGGTGATGACCTTTGCTTCTATCCAGACGGAACATCTATGTCTAAAGAAGTTATTGATGTTCACAAAGCAACAGGGGATACCGTTGTTTATGGCAAAGAACTTCCTAGAGATGTTATGTGGAAATACTCATCAATGGTTTTAGGTGAAAAGAACTCACCAAATGGCAAATCTACAAAAATGCTTGATATTATTGAAAAACCTGCAAAGGGAACTGAACCAAGCAATATTATGGGATTCTGCAGATATGTTTTAACTCCAGACTTTTTTGATAGAATCTTTAAAATCAAACAACGTCCAAATGGCGAATGGAACATGACTGACGTGTTGCAAAGTTTGGCACAATCAGGGCTTGCATCAACTTGCATCTTTGGTGGTGACTATTTTGACTGTGGCAGTGATACTGGTTATGCTCTTGCAAATGTTTATGTTGTTAATGCAAATGAAGCATCTAAACAAACCGTTCAAGAAGGCATGAAAAAGATTTTAAAATCAGGTGATTCACAAGGTTATCAAAAATAATAAATGTATTAAAAATTAATTGCTATTTTTATGCATATATTATAAAATGAAATTGTCTAGAAAAGACAAAACTTAAAGTTTAAGGAGCAGAAATATGAAAATTTCAGACGTAAGAGTGCGCATTGTAAAAACAGACAAGAGCAAAATTAAAGCAAGCGCTTCAATCACAATCGATGATTGCTTTGTTGTTCATGACATCAAAGTTATCGAAGGAAATGAAGGCTACTTTATCGCAATGCCAAGCAGAAAAACACCAGATGGCGAATTCAAGGATATCGTTCATCCACTTAACACAGAAACTAGAGAAATGATTAGAGATATCGTTTTGAAGGCTTTTGACGAAGCAAAGGAAAAGGCTGCATCTGAAGAGTAATATTCTACTCTCTAGATATATTGCAAAAACAAAAGATATGCAAATGCATATCTTTTTTTATGCCATTTTATTTAGATTAAATGTTTAATGTTTTGCAATTTACAACAACTTTAAATTGTGATATTATGGTTATGGAGTTACTTTTTATGAAACTGTTAACTGAACTAAAGGTAAAAGTAAATTATAACGAAAATGATATTTTTAATGCCATTCGAAAAAAGTATGGTGTTTTTCGTGATGAAATTGAAAAATATTACATAGTGCGTGAAAGTTTGGATTCTAGAAAGAAACCTGACGTGTTTATTAGTTTAAATGTTGCAATTCAGCCAAAAAAGACTGCTATTTCAAAATTAAAAAAATGCAATGAAATTTCGGTAAGTTTTGCTGGTGTTGAGTTTAAAAAAGTGGATTTTTCGGGCAAAAGGCCAGTTGTTGTTGGATTTGGGCCATCAGGAATGTTTGCAGCGTTATCACTTGCTGTTGCGGGGTTCAAACCGATTGTTTTGGAACAAGGAAAGTCTGTTGACGAAAGGCAAAAAGATGTTGATGAATTTTGGAACACTCGAAAACTTAACAAATATTCAAATATTCAGTTTGGTGAAGGCGGTGCTGGAACATTTTCCGATGGAAAACTTACATCAAATGTTTCAAATGCATACACAAAAACTTGTATAAATGAGTTTATATTAAATGGAGCACCAAAAGAGATATTTTATAGTCATGCACCACATATTGGAAGTGATAAATTAAAAGATGTTGTAAAAAACATACGCACAAAGATTGTTGATAATGGCGGAGATGTTTTGTTTAACACTCATTTTGATGGCTTTGAGACCCAAAATAATTCAATTTGTAAAGTGTTTGCAACAGATGTGCAAAGTGGCAAAAAACTTGAATTTGAAACAGATTCGCTTATTCTTTCGGTTGGGCATAGTGCAGTTAGTGTTTACAAATTTTTGAAAGACAATGGATGTGAACTTAAACAAAAACCATTTGCAATGGGTATTAGGATTGAACAAAGTCAAGATGATATCAATTTTTCACAATATGGAAAGGTTGATGCATCACTTCCGGCGGCAAATTATAAACTTGCTGTGCATTTGGATAATGGCAGAAGTGTGTTTACATTTTGTATGTGTCCGGGTGGATATGTTGTTGCGTCTTCAAGTGAAGAAGGAACTATTGTTACAAATGGTATGAGTGAATATGCTAGAGATGGCAAAAATGCAAATTCTGCTGTTTTGGTGAATGTTGTTCCGAGTGACTTTGGAAGTGATGATGTGCTTGCTGGTGTTGAATTTCAACATAAGTATGAAAAACTTGCATTTGAACTTGGTGGAAGAAATTATAATGCTCCTGCACAAAAAGTTAAGGATTTTGTAGAAGGAAAGTGCGATGATAAATTTAATAAGGTTAAGCCAACCTACAGACCGGGTGTGACAGTTGCAGACCTTTCAAAATGTTTACCAGATTTTGTTACAAAAAGTTTGAAACTTGCACTTCCAATGTTTAATAAAAAGATTGCAAATTTTGCTCATGATGAAAATCTTTTGATTGGTGTTGAATCAAGGTCAAGTGCACCAGTTCAAATAGTTAGAGATGAAAATTTGATGTCTAATATTAAAGGACTTTTTCCTTCGGGAGAAGGTGCTGGATATGCAGGAGGAATCACATCAAGTGCCGCTGATGGCATAAAAACTGCTGAAAAAGTTATGAGTTTTCTGCAAAATTTAAAGTAATGTAAAGGTAGCGTAAACGCTGAAAATAAAAGGTGTTATGTTTAACATAACACCTTATTTTTTGTTGTTTTTATTTGTATTTAACAGTTGTTTAAAATTTTTCATATAGTATGGTATGGAGAATTTTGGTTTAAATTTTTTGAAAGATAAAAAAGTTCATTTTATTGGTATTGGTGGCATTAGCATGAGTTCACTTGCGCTTATGCTTAAATCTCATAAAATTGAAGTGCAGGGTTCTGATGAAACTGAAAATGATGAAGTTAAAAAATTAATAAAAAAAGGCGTAAGTGTTTTTATTGGTCACAGCAAAAACAATCTTGAGGGGATTGATGTTGTTGTTTATTCGTCTGCTATTGGTGATGATAATGTGGAGTTATCTGAAGCGAAAAATCGTGGATTGTTATTAATAAAACGGGCAGAACTTTTGGGTGTGATTGCAAGTGGTTATAAAACCGTTGTTTCAGTTGCAGGCAGTCATGGAAAAACAACTGCATGTGCAATGATTTCAGAAATGATTATGAATGCAAAAATGAAACCAACTATTCATGTTGGTGGGGTGCTTACAAAAATTGGTTCTAATCATAAAATTGGTTCTAAGAAAATATTTGTTACGGAATCTTGTGAATATAAAGATAATTTTTTGTTTTTAAAACCAGATATATCTGTGATTTTAAATATAGATGCTGACCATTTAGATTATTTTGGTTCGCTTGATGGTGTGAAAGGTTCATTTTTTAAATTTGCAAAAAATACAAAGGTTGGTGGAATCAATATTGTTTGTTATGATGATGAAAATTCAAAAGAACTTTTAAGTCAAGAAAATACTGTTAGTTTTGGGTTTAACAAGGGTGCTGATATATACGCTTGTAAAATTAAGGAATATAAGCCTTGTTATTATAGTTTTGATGTTGTGTTTTTTGGATATAAACTAGGGAATATAAAACTTAACATAATTGGCAAACACAATGTGTTAAATGCTTTGGCTACAACATTGGTTGGTCTTGTTATGGCAATAGATTTCTGTGATATAAAGAACTCTATTGAAAGTTTTAGTGGGGTGGAACGTAGATGTCAAAAGATTACAGAAGTTAAAGGAACTGAAATTTATCATGATTATGCACATCATCCTGAACAAATAAAAAAGATGGTTGACGTTGCAAAACTTTTAACAAAAAAGTCAAAGGGGAAAATTATTGTAGTTTTTGAACCGCACACTTATTCAAGAACCAAGTTTTTAATTGAGGAGTTTGCAAGGTGTTTTGTTGATGCTGATTATGTTGTGATTGCTCCTGTGTATTCCGCTAGGGAACTTCCGGTAATGGGATATGATTCTTTGAAACTTGTTAGCGAAATAAAAAGATATAATTCAAATGTTGAGTATATAGAATCATTTGAAGAGATAAAAAAATATATTTTAAATATTTCAAAACCAAATGATGTTGTTTTTGTGCTAGGGGCAGGGACGATTGAAAATTTAGCAAAAATGTTTTAATAAATTTATAAAATTACAGGTGTTATGTTTCGCATAACACCTTATTTTTTCGAAAGTTATGATATTTTATTAAATTTTTAGTGTGATTATTATAATGTATATTTGTTGTTGAAAATCTTATATTTTTGTGGTATAATTAAACTAACAAATTATGGAGAAAAGGCTATGCGTAGTTTTTTGCAAAAGTTAAGATACACAGTTGGTCCTTACATTGAAGGTAAAGAAACTGAAGAACAATTAAAAATTAGAGATGCCTATTTAAAATCAATAATGACATTTGTTGACCCGAAAACAAATAGCATGAGAATTGGTCAATCATTAGAAGGTATTGAAGAATATGATTTGGTTAAAGATTCTGATGAGGATAAATTGCTTGGGCGAATGAGTAAAAGATTTGTTCGTGCTCATAAGGGATATTTTTCAAAGTATTTTGAGTTAGTGCAAAAAAAGAAAGGCAAATGTTATATTGAATCTTATTTAGATACTCAAGAAATCAAAAAAAGTGGTTGTCATCAACAAAATGTTTCTGCGTTACTTAAAAAAATCAAGAGAGAAGGTCTTTTTGATTTTGATTTAGAAACCCGAAAAATGAGTTCAGAGAAGGTTACACCTGCAATATTAGATTTCTTTGGTTGCAAAACAGTTTTTAACACAGGGTTTAGACAGGGTGATGATTTTTATATAATGTCTTTAGATTTTATAAAATCAGATGAATTCTTTTATTTGACTGAACCTGTTGATACAAGAAATCCAAAGTTTGCACCTTACACGCCAATAGAAACCACGCTTAAAGTGCTGGAAGAAAAGATAAATGAAGTAAAACAAAGAGTTGTTGATGATTTTAAAGTGGTGCCACCTTCGGCGGATGTAGAACAAATTAAACGTAGATATATCAAAGATTATTTGGTTAGATACGCAGTTATGGGTGATAGTGACTTTACTTCAAGAAACCATGGATTTGTTTTTGATGCGATAAAAAACAGTGTGAGAACGGGCCCGAATTTTGATTTTGAATTTGTTTTTGAAAAAAGACTTGGTGAAGAGTCTAATGTTGGTGATAACTTAAAATACATAATGAGGAATTATCCAGACATTTTTCAGGAAGTAATGCAAAAAGTAGAAGAGTTTATTAAGGTTAATCCAAAAACTCAAAAACCGGTTTATGCTGAAATTATTTCAGAATATGTTTCTGATAAATCTATTGCGGATGAATTTTGTAGGTCAATTCAATATAACACAAGTGTTTTGAAGGCACTTGCTAAAAAATATGAAAGTGAATTATCTGCAAATCAACCTCAATAATTTTAAAAATAACGTCAATAAAATATTGACAAAAATTAATAGTGATTTATAATAGATGTATATTGAATATAAATGCGTTTGATGCTAGACACGCTGATTGGGTAATATCTTCGAGAGAGTTTGCGGTTGGTGAAAGCAAATAAGTAAAGCCAAAACAGTATCACTAGCGTAGCAGAAACGGCGAAAAATATTTTGTTGAGTAGTTGTTTACGGGGACTGACCGTTAAAAAGGTGGTGGGTGTTGGCCCATACTAAAATATAAGTGGTGACTTTAGGCGTTTTTGCAAAGTTCTTATATTTTGCAAGAACGCTTTTTCTATTTTTTAGAAAACCAAGTTAGTCTTTTATATTCAAAATAAATATTCAAGGAGAACAAAAATGTATAAAAAAGTTGACACCAAACTTGACTTTGCTGCTCGTGAGCCAGAAGTTGCCAAGTTTTGGAAAGACAATGCCGTCATCAAAAAGATGATTGAAAAAAACAAAAATGGCGAACCTTACACTTTTTATGAAGGTCCACCAACAGCAAATGGAAAACCTCATATCGGACACGTTTTAACCAGAACAATCAAAGACGTATTTCTTCGTTATCAAACAATGAAGGGAAGAAATATCATGAGAAAGGCTGGTTGGGATACCCATGGTCTTCCAGTTGAACTTGAAGTTGAAAAAATAATTGGTTCAACAGGCAAGCAAGATATTGAAAAGTTTGGAATTCAACCATTTATCGAAAAATGCCGTGAAAGCGTTTGGAAATATAAAGATATGTGGGAAGAATTTTCTGACCGCATGGGTTATTCTGTTGATACTGATGATGCCTATGTAACTTATAAAAATGAATATATTGAAAGTGAATGGTGGAGCCTTTCTGAAATGCACAAAAAAGGTTTGGTTTATAAGGGTCACAGAATTGTGCCTTATTGCCCAAGATGTGCAACATCTCTTTCAAGTCACGAAGTTGCTCAAGGTTATCAAGATGTAAAAGATAGAACCGTGTTTGCAAAATTCAAAGCACTTGATGAAGAAAACACATACTATCTTGCTTGGACAACAACTCCATGGACACTTCCTTCAAACGTTGCTCTTTGTATGAATGCAAATGAAGACTATTCAAAAATCAAAGTGGGTGATGAATATTATATCATGGCTGATGCTTTGATTGGTTCACTTTTTGCTGAAGAAGAATACGAAAAAGTAGAAACCAAAAAGGGTAGTGAATATGAAAGAAGATTTTATGAACCTCTTTTTGATTTTGTTAAAGATAAATATGAAGGAAAAGCATGGTTTATTACAAATGATGACTATGTAACTCTCACCGATGGCACAGGTATTGTTCATATTGCTCCTGCATTTGGTGAAGATGATAACAAAGTTGGCAGAAAATACGACCTTCCATTTGTTCAACTTGTTGATGATAATGGAAATATGAGCAAAGAAACTCGTGATTATGCAGGCAAATTTGTTAAAGATGCAGATAAACTTGTTATTGCTGACCTTAAAGAACAAGGCAAACTTTTGAAAGAAATGCCTCACACACACTCATATCCATTCTGTTGGAGATGCAAAACACCGCTTATTTACTATGCAAGAAGCAGTTGGTTTGTAAAAACAACAGCGCTTAAGGATATGCTTATTGAAAATAACGCTAATGTAGACTGGCGTCCAGCAAGCATTGGTGAAGGTAGAATGGGTGGTTTCTTGAAATCTCTTATCGATTGGGATATTGCAAGAAATAGATATTGGGGAACACCTCTTCCATTCTGGGTTTGTGAATGTGGACACATCCATGTTGTTGGAAGTGTGGCAGAACTTAAAAAACTTGGTGGAATTGCTGAATCTGAAGAACTTGATTTGCACAAGCCAACTGTTGATAAAATCACATTCCCATGTGAAAAATGTGGAAAGACCATGCAAAGAACTCCAGAAGTTCTTGACTGTTGGTATGATAGTGGTTCAATGCCATTTGCACAACTTCACTATCCATTTGAAAATAAGGAATTATTTGAAAAATCATTCCCAGCGGAGTTTATTTCTGAAGGTATGGACCAAACTCGTGGATGGTTCTATTCACTTCTTGCAATCAATACACTTTTGTTTGGAAAATCACCTTACAAACGTTGCTTGCCACTTGGACTTGTAAATGATAAAAATGGCAAAAAGATGAGCAAGAGTCTTGGAAATGTTGTAACTCCTTGGGAAGTGTTTGACAGTGCTGGTTCAGATGCCGCTAGATGGTATTTCTATATTTCAAATGCTCCTTGGATTTCTACAAACTTCAACAAAGAAACTCTTGAAGATTTTGAAAGAAAATTCATGGGAACACTTTGGAACACTTATGCTTTCTATGTTCTTTATGCTGAAATCGATAAGTTTGACGGAAGTAAGCATAATATTAAAGATGTAAAACTTTCACTTATGGATAAGTGGATTGTTTCTGAATTTAACAAACTTGTTAGAGATGTTGATGCATATCTTGCTGATTATGTTAATTGTGAACCAACAAGACTTATAAACACATTTGTTGATAGTCTTTCAAACTGGTATGTTAGAAGAAGTCGTGAAAGATTCTGGGCGAGTGGGGAAACTGAAGATAAAACTGCTGCATTCACGACATTAAATTATGTGCTTGTTGGATTATGTAAACTTTGTGCTCCATTTGTTCCATCAATCACAGAACAAATTTATCAAAACATTGTTAGAAGTGTTGATAAAAATGCTCCAATATCTGTTCATTTGTGTGATTATCCAGTTGCTGATGAAACTTTGATTGATGAAAAGTTGAACGAAGGTATGCAAACTGTTTTGGATATTGTTGTTCTTGGCAGAAGCACAAGAAACGCTAGCAATATCAAAAATAGACAACCGCTTTCAAAACTTATTGTTGCAACTGCTGAAAAGGTTGAACTTTCAGATGAACTTAAGGCTCTTATTTCAGATGAACTTAATGTTCAAACTGTTGAATTTAAGCATGATGCAAAAGAATATTTGAATTATGAACTCAAACCACAACTTAAGGTTCTTGGTCCAAAATATGGCTCAAAGATTGGTGCAATTAGAAATTGGCTTGCTTCTTGTGATGCCTGTGCAGTTGTAGACACTGTTAACAAAGGCGAAACAGTTAAGTTTGATGCTCAAGGAACTGAAGTTGAACTTGCAAAAGAAGACCTTTTAATTTCTCCAATTTCAAAAGAAGGATTCACATCTGAAAGTGATGGAAAAGTTACAGTTGTTCTTTCAACAGAACTTACACCAGAACTTATTGAACTTGGAATTGTTCGTGAAGTTATTAGCAAGGTTCAACAAGCAAGAAAAGAAAATGGGTTTGAAGTTACAGACCATATTGAAATTTATATTTCATCAACAAATGAAATTAATGCAGTTGTTGAAAAATATTCAAAATCAATTTGTGATGATACTTTAGCGGATAAACTTGAAGTTGTTGTTAAAGAAGGCGCACAAAAACTTGATTTAAACGGTGAAGATGTTTCATTGTTGCTTGTTAGAAAATAATAAAAATAGGCTTAACGCCTATTTTTATTTTGTTTATAAAGAAAAAATTGTATAATAAGTCTATGAAAAAAGAAAAGATTAATGTTATTTTAGATTCAGATATAACAAACAATGTTGATGATAGGTTTGCAATTGTTTATGCTTTTGCAAATATGGAAATGCTTGATATAAAAGCAATAACAATTGAGCCATTTAAGTCAAAAAGAAATGGGGAAACAATTGAAGAAATGCAACTTGACAGTAAGTTTGAAGCAAGAAGATTGCTCTCACTTATGGGTGTTTTTTCGGAAGATTTTATTTTTGAAGGAAGCACTAGTTATGTTTCGCTTGGTTATGATGAAGTTTCTCCAGCAGTGAAAAAGATTGCTAAAGAAGCAAAACTTGTGGATAAATTGGTTGTTATTGCAACCGGTCCATTAACAAATATAGCGGTTCTTTTAAAACATTATAAAAGTGTAAAAGAAAAATTGCATATTGTATGGCTTGGAACTGGCAATTTGATGATGGATGAGTTTGAAGATTTTAATTATAAAAGTGATAAACTTGCATTTGAAATTGTTGCAAAAAGCGGTGTTGAGTTTACGGTGATTCCAAACTATATTGCAAGACAAGTTGTTTCTAGTGTTTATGAGATGGAACATCATATTTCAGAAAGTTTGATTGGAAAGTATTTAATTGATTGTGTAAAAACCTACGATAAAATCAATCATGATATGGGGTTAAAAACAATTTTTGACATAGTTCCAGTGGGATATGTTTTGCATAAAGATTATTTTAAAGTGAAAGATATTGATGTAAATGAAATTTTGAAAGAACAAAAGAAGTTAAAACAGTCACATAAAATACATTATGTTTTTGATATTTTACCAAATTCAAGGTTATGGAAAGATTTTATTATTTCAATTAATAAAATAGATGCAAATCCATTTGCTGAAAAAACATTTTTTGTTTCAGACACTCATTTTTCGCAAATTAGAAAGGTTAAACTAAAACAAGTTCCATTTAAAACTGTGGAAGAATCAGATAAAGAACTTATCAGGCGTTGGAATCAAGTTGTTTCAAAAAATGATACAGTTTATCATTTGGGTGATTTTGGAAATTATGAAAAAATCAAGGAACTTAATGGAAAAGTTGTTTTGATTTGTGGAAACTATGAAGAAGCGGACTATAAAGATGATTTTGAAACCTTTAGAAAAAAACTTCTTGAACTTGGGTTTCAAGAAGTGTATAAAGAGGGAATCTATTTAGATGAGAGTGTGCTTGGTGAAAAAGTGTTTTTAACTCACAGACCGCTCACTCATGCAAAAGATTGTTTGAGTTTGTTTGGTCATGTTCACAATCTTGCACCTGTTAAAAGATTCGGTTTTAATGTTTGTGTGTCATATCATAATTTTGCACCGGTGTCTGTTGGGGTTGCAAAAAGATATCTTAAATTTATAAGAGATTATTCTTTTGATGATGAGGTTTTTGTTTAATTATTCAATAGTTTCTGGGGCACAGAAAATATAAGCGTTTTCAGAATGTGTTTCAAGGGCTTCAGCAATGCCGTCACCAATAGGAAAGTATTGTTTTGTCATAAGATTTTCTCCTTTATTTTTGTTAGTGTTTTTCAATATTAAAAATTTTATTCCAAATTAAAACAAAAAAATAAAAATACTTGACAATAAAGGTTTTGTGTTATATAATTTCAATGCTTATGTTATTAAGGAGATTACTAAAATGAAAGAAAACGTTCATCCAAATTATCACACCGTTAAAGTTGTTTGCGCTTGCGGAAACACTTTTGAAACTGGTTCAACAAAAGATGGTGATGTGATTAAGATTGATATTTGCAACAAATGTCATCCATTCTTCACAGGAACTCAAAAAATCGTTGATGCTGGTGGTAGAGTTGAAAGATTCAACAAAAGATACGGAATCAAGAAATAACTGTGATATTTTGTGCAGGCACTTTTTGTCTGCACTTTTTAATGTGTGTAAAATTTTTTGTTTACGCACATTTTTTTTGGAGGTTTTATGAAAGTTTTGTTAGATTATCATGAACTAAAGAAAAACCTTGAAAAAATGTTTACAGAAGCGGGCATTGATGAGTTTGCTGATATTGATTGGATTATGGTGGAAGTTACGGGAAAGCAAAGAAGTATGCTTCCGTTTCATGGAAAATTTTCAACTGAAGAAACAAAAAAAATTATGGATGCAGTTGAAAAAAGGTTGAAACATATTCCGCTTGCATACATTTTTGGAAAAACATCTTTTTTTGGATATGATTTTGATGTTGACAAGAATGTGTTAATTCCAAGGCTAGACACAGAGGTTTTGGTGGAAAAACTTGTTGAGGATGTTAATTTAAAGGCAGGAAAACCTTCTGTTTTAGATATTGGCACGGGTTCTGGTGCAATTGCTATTGTTGTTCAAAAAGAAACGGGTGCAAAAGTTACAGCGGTTGATGTTAGCCAAAAAGCACTTGATATTGCAAAACGCAATGCAAAAAAGAATAATGCTGATGTAGATTTTATTTTGTCTGACTTGTTTGAAAATGTTGATGGCAAGTTTGATTTTGTGGTTAGCAATCCGCCTTATATTGAAACCGATGTTGTTAAAGGCTTGGATAAAGAAGTTGTTGAAAATGAGCCAATTTTGGCGTTAGATGGTGGTGTTGATGGGCTTGATTATTATCGAAAGATTGTTAATGATGCACCAAAATATTTGAATAAAAACGGCAAGTTGTATTTTGAGATTGGTTACAATCAAGCAGAAACTGTTTCTGCACTTATGCAAAAGAGTTTCAAAAACATTCAAGTGTTTAAAGATTATGGAAACAACAACAGGGTTGTTGTGGGAGAAATTATATGATTGAAAGATTAAAAAAGATTAAAGAAAGATTTGATGAACTTACAAAAGATTTGATTGACCCAAATATTTTGGCTGATATGTCTGTTTGGCAAAAAAAATCTAAAGAACAATCAGATTTAGCACCAATCGTTGAAAAATATGATGAATACGTTAAAGTTGAAAACGATATGAAAGATGCTGAAGAAATGATGAAGGTTGAAACAGACCCTGAAATGCTTTCTATGCTTAATGACGAATTCTATGGTGGAAAAGAAAGACTTAAGGAAATTGAAGAGGAACTTAAGATTTTGCTTCTTCCAAAAGATGAAAACGATGAAGGTAACGTTATTGTTGAAATCAGAGCGGGTGTTGGTGGTGATGAAGCAGGCATTTTTGCTGGTGACCTATTTAGAATGTATACAATGTTTGCTGACAGAAATCGTTTCAAGGTTGAAGTTCTTGATGAAGAAGGTGCTGAAGGTGGCGTTATAAAACAAGTTAACTTCATGGTTACTGGAAAAGGTGCTTATGCTAAATTCAAGTTTGAAAGTGGTGTTCATAGAGTTCAAAGAGTTCCTGTAACTGAAAGTTCTGGAAGAATCCACACATCGGCTGCAACTGTTGCTGTTTTACCTGAAGCAAAGAACGTTCAAATTGATATTAATGAAAAAGATTTGCAAATTGATTATTACAGAGCGGGAGGTGCTGGTGGACAACACGTAAACAAAACCGAATCTGCAATTCGTATCACACATATTCCAACAGGTATTATTGTTGCTTGTCAAGATGAAAGAAGCCAAGGTAAAAATAGAGAAAAAGCAATGAACTGGCTTAAGTCAAAACTTTATGATTATTATCAATCGCAAGAAGATTCTGCTTATGCTGAAAAAAGAAAGTTGCAAGTTGGAAGTGGTGATAGAAGTGAAAAGATTAGAACATACAACTACCCACAAAGCAGGGTAACAGACCACAGAATCAATATGACAATCTATTCTCTTGAAAACTTTATGAATGGTGATATTGGTGATATGGTTAAAGCATTAACCGTTGCAGACCAACAAGCAAGACTTGCAAATATTGAAGGTGAAAATAATTAAATTTCAGGGTGTTATGTTAAACATAACACCTTTTATTTTCCGCATTTACGTTAAATTTATATTAAATTTTGATTTTGTATTTACACATATATAATATATATGATATAATAACTATATATGGATAAAGGTTTAGTTTTAGGTGAAAGTATGAATGATAAAATTTTGGCGTCATTTGTTCCAAATTTAGGAAAGTTTAGTTGGCTTTCTGGAACTGAAGGAAGAGTATATTTTGTTGATGATGATTATGTTGTAAAACAATATTTTGCTCGTGATGAAGATGCTGAAATGTTTTTCAGGTTTTGTGAAGAAATAAAAAATTTTGGTGATATGGGTTATGCAGTTCCAAAGGTTTATTCTTGGACGGCAATTCCATCAAGGAATAAAAAACTATTTAATTTTTATGTGTTGCAAGAACGTATTAAGGGGAGTATGTTGTTTGAAAGTGACCTTTCAAAAATATATTCAAGATGTCAAAGTTTTTGTGATAAAGCGGATTTTTCTAAAGCAATAAAATATAAAGCAAAGAATGCCGATTTGTTTGGAATGATTGTGGGTGAATATATTAAAGCATATTTAGAAACCAATCAAGCATTGCTTTCATTGTCTGATTCTGAACTTGAAAGATTTGTTATGACTGATTATAACATGGGCGTTGAATCACTTTATAGTTCACCGGATGTTCAATCTGCAAACATTATGTTTGATGGAAAAAAACTCACTGCTATTGATAATGCTTTTTTGGGTTTTAAAAAAGAGAATTATGATAATCCTGAATCTGTTAGGGCAATGGTTATTAGAGATATGTTTTTAATGTTTATTGATAATGAGAGAGTTAAAAAACATTCTAGAATTTGTTGCGCTAACTATGATGTTTTGGATAGATTGAAAAAACAAAACGAAGATGTTTGTTTTGAAGCGATGAAAAGATATGTTAAAACTGCAACTGGTTTGCTTGGCTCAAATAAATTGGGTGAGTTTGATTTTGGTGTTTGTGAAAAAATATCCACTGATGTGTTTGGCAAAAAACGTTCGGAAGAAATTTGCAAAGAGATTGAAATGCAATAATTATATTGGTGATAATAATGGGGGTGTTATGTGAAACATAACACCTTATTTTATTTGAATTTACGCAAATTTTTAATAAATATTACTTGTTGGTGTTTACTTTGGTGCTAGGTTATGTTATAATAAGTTTAGGTTGTAAAAATCAATCAAAATTAGGAGGTAAAATCAATGAAGGAAACCTCTTCAAAAACAAGTAAGTTTGCAAAAGTTATGATGGCTCTTTCTGTTGGTTTTTTTGCCTTGGGTGCAGTTGTTGGGGTTGTAGACCCATTTTCAGTTTTGAATGTTGCATCAATGTTTTCACTTGTGGGGCTTGGTGTGGTTGGTTTTGCTTCAAGTGGTATTGCTAACTTGTTTAAACCTAAAGAAAAAAAGTCAGTTCAAAAAGTTCAAATACCAACAAAAGAAATGATTGACGACCTAACAAAAACAAAAGATTCACAAAAAAAGTTGTTTCAAATAAGCCAACAAAAATATCGGAAAGGGTAAATCAGCCTTCTAATGATATTGAATTTGGGTTGTAGTAATAACGCTAAACAAGAGGTGTGGCGATATGAAAAATTTGAATGTTGCTAATCTCGATGAGTTGTCTAGAGATGAATGCGATAGAGTTTTGCTTGGATTAATTCCGCATTTAAAAAATTGCAAAAGTGTAAGTGGTTGCGAAGGAACCGCTTATTTTATTGATGACAAATATGTTGTAAAAAAATATAATAACGAAAAAAAATGGGATGTTCTATCCGATATATTTGATGCTTATTGTGATGAAAATGCCCAGTTTGCACAAAAGGGTTATTGCACACCAAAAATATATTCTTGGCTTTCTGTTCCTAGGGTTCATAAACCATTTGAATCAAAACATTCAAGTTCATACTATTATGACTGTGATTATTACGTTTTGGAAGAGCGTGCACAAGGCAGGGAATTGTTTTATACACACTTAGAAGACATTTATACTTTGGTTCAAGACCGTTTTACATTAAAACAATTTTCTCATGCATTAAAAACACCGCAAAAACACATGGGGGATTTTAAAGAAATTGCAAGAGAATATATTCGTGATTTTATGAATGTGAATATTTCTATCGAGGCTATGCCTGATAGTGTTTTGGAAAACTTTGTTTTAAGTTTGCAAAATATGTTTTTGGAAGGCAGAGTTAGCACTCCAGATATTCATGCTAAAAACGTTATTTCAGATTTAAATCATTTGATGATTATTGATAATCATATGAGCAGACGTGGTGATAGCCCTTATTTTTCAGGCGTTGAAGTTGAGCGTTTTGTTATAACAAGATTAATGATTTTGTTTAAGAACAATGCTTCATTTGGCAATCTTGGAAAAAGAGCAAAGGAACTTGGTGTTAAGTCTGAATTTGCTGAATTTGAAGAAATTAACCGAACATTTTGTGCGGCTGCTATTGAAAAACTTTTTAGAGCCATGAAAAGAGTTATGGGTGATGTTTTTGATGTTGATTATTACGAAGCAATCATGGGTAAAGGTTTAAGAAGAGTTGTAAATGATGAACAGGCTCAAAAAATTATGAAAGTGCTGGAATAAAAAGGAAGGTAATTTGTGTTACTTTTCTTTTTATTTTGTTTTAGTTGTGATATAATTTTATTATGAATAGAGAAGAATTGTTAAGTAAGGTGAAAACTGAACTTCCAGATTCTCCAGGTGTTTATATTATGAAAAATGCGGGGGATGAGGTTGTTTATGTTGGAAAGGCAAAGGCTTTAAAACGTAGGGTTAAAAGTTATTTTGATGCAACACCAAAAACTCAAAAAACTTATGCTCTTGTTTCTAATATTGACCATTTTGAATATATTCTAACTAATTCAGAGTTAGATGCTTTTTCATTGGAAAATAATTTAATTAAAAAATACAAGCCAAAATACAATATTTTGCTAAAAGATGACAAGACTTTTCCGTATTTAAAAATTGATATGAAAGAGGTTTATCCAAGAGTTCAAATTGCAAGACGTCCAAAAAATGAACCTCATGTTTTACTGTTTGGTCCTTATGTTACGGGGACTAGAATTACCGAACTTTTAAGTTTAATAAAATCGGCTTATCCTGTGCGTTGGTGCAATATAAATTTTAACAATAAAAAAAGATTAGAAAGACCTTGTTTGCATGGTGATATTGGAAATTGTTTGGCTCCATGTGTTTCAGATGAGCGTGAACAAGAATATATGCAAATGCTTCAAAAAGTTATAGATTTTTTGAATGGAAAAACAGGTGATATAAAAAAACAATTAAAAGCAAAAATGAATAAGTTTGCTGAAGAACTTCGATTTGAAGAAGCACTTGTTGTTAGAAATCAACTTAAATCTGTTGAAAATATTGATAAAGAATTAATAACAAGTTTAAACAGCGAGCATGATATTGATGTTTTTGCAATTGCTGAACTTGACGAAACTTTTGATATTAACGTGATGATGATTAGAAAAGGTAAAAATGTGGGTCAGGTAAACTATCCAATATATGAAGTTGTTGGAGAGAAAAATGACCTGTTGTTGTCATTTATTTCAAATTATTATTCAGACGTTGCAATGCTTCCAAAAGAGGTTGTTGTGGCTGATTTTGACGCCGAAAAATGTGAGATGCTTCAAGGTTATTTGCTTTCAAACCTAAATAGAGCAGTTAAGGTAACTGTTCCAAAGATTGGTGTTAAAACAGAGTTCTTAAAAAATTGTGAGAAGAATGCTATTGAGTATTTAACTCATTCAAAAGACCGTATTGAAAAGAAATACAAAATGACAATTCAAGCAGAAGAATCTTTAAAAGAAATGCTTGGTTTGAAAAGGCTTAAAAGAATTGAAGGTTTTGATATTTCAAATATTAGCGGTGAATTTAGTGTTGCATCTATGGTTGTATTTGAAAATGGCGAACCTGCATACAAAGAATATCGCAAGTTTAAAATAAAGACTGTTGTTGGTCCTGATGATTTTGCGTCAATGCGAGAAGTTTTAACTAGAAGGTTGACTGATTATATTGAGCAGAAGGAAAATTTTAGCAAAAAACCTGATTTGATTTTGATTGATGGCGGTTTTGGTCAACTTCATGCGGTTGAGCAAGTTATGACTGATTTGGGGCTTGATATACCAATTATTTCACTAGCAGAGCGTGATGAAGAAATTTGCACAACAAAAAGCAATGAGTCAATAAAACTTAAAAAATCAGATTATGTTTTAAGGCTCTTGCAGCGTGTGCGTGATGAATCGCATAGATTTGCAATAACATTTCACAGAGAACTTCGTGGAAAGTCTTTAAAAAGTTCACTTTCGGAAATTGAAGGAATTGGTGAAAAGAAAGTTAAGTCTTTATTAAAACATTTTAAGTCTGTTGAAAATATAGCCAAAGCGAGTGAAAAAGAACTTTCAAAGGTTGAGGGTATTGGTGAAAGTTTGGCAAAGATTATATTTGATTATTATCATAAAGATGTTGTGAAATAAAACACGCTGTTTAGCGTGTTTTTGTTTGGTTAATTTTTCATAATGTTTGAAAATTTCTCATAAATTGTGATATGAAAAAATTTAGGTTCAAGTTAAGTTTTGTTTTTAAACGCATTATATCAGGTTTGTTAGCGATTGTTTTACTTGTGTTTTTGCCTTTTGTTGGTATGGGTTCAGATGGGAATGCTGAACTTATTTATAATGTTTTTGTGGGTGCAAAAAGCAAATATCAAGGGATTATTGAGGTGTGGAACATTGATACGTTTGAAAGTGGGACTGTTTCAAAAACTAATTTGCTTAATGTTGCTGCTAAAAAATTCCAAGAAAAGAACAAGGGGCTTTATGTGCTTGTTAGAAATGTGACTGAAAATGAATGTTTGAATATGATAAACGATGGGCAATTGCCAGATATGTTTTCTTGTTCTTATGGTGTGGCTGTGTCGATAAAAGAAACCCTTTTGGGCTTTGATGAGAATGCTTTTGATATCTATAAAAACTTTTTAGATGCAGGAAAAAACCAAGAGGGTGAGCAATTGGGTGTTTCATGGTGTGCGGGTTTTTATTATTTGATTTCAACAAAATTAAACTTACAAAAGGCAAAAGTTGTTGGTGATGAAATAAACTTACTTGAAAGTGCGCTTGAGCATGGATATGAAGTTGAAAGCAAAAAGAAAACGAAAACAGTATATTCTTTAGATTTTGGTATGGGGAAATACTTGGTGCCTCAAATGGCAATTGCATCATATAATGAAAATAAGAAGTTGTCGGTTTCAGAAAAATCATTTAACGCTCAAAATATAAAGAGTTCCAGTTATTCAGCATATTGCAGATTTGTTGCTAGTGAAAGTGTTATGCTTTTAGGAACGCAAAGAGATGTTTTTAGAATGAAAAATAGAGAAGTTAATGGAAAAGTTTCTGATGTTATATATCAACCGCTTACAAAATACACTGATTTAGTGCAGTTTATGTTTATGGCAAAAGGTGAAAGTGATGTAAAAAATTTTTATAAACAAGAATTTGCAAAATTTTTAACATCTGATTATATGCAAAAAAAAGTGGTTGATGTGGGTTTGTTTTCGGTTAAAAACATTGAAAATGTTGCAATCAAACAAGGTGTTATGCAAGACATAACACCTGAAAATATCGCAAATTGCAAGGTAAATAATGTATTTTTAACAAAAACAGAAATTGACAATCTTCGAGATGTTTTTGATAGTTAACAGGAGTTTGTTTGTGATAAAAATAAAAGAATTTTTAACAAAAAACAATATTGAGTTTATTGAAAATTTTGATGTTTCATTAGTGTCGTCAATTAAACTTGGTGAGAAGATTAAAATCGCAATTTTTCCAAAAAAGGTGAATGAGTTTGAAAAGGTATTAGTGTTTTTAAATTCATTAAAAATATATTTTAAGGTTTTAGGAAATGCTAGTAATGTGCTTGTTGCCGGAAATGTGAATTATCCAATTGTGTTTACAAACAAAATGACGGATGAGATAGAAATTAAAAATAATTGGGTTACTGTGTCTGCTGGCATATTGCTTTCAAGGTTTTGTGATGTTTTAAAAAAGAATAATTTGTCTGGGTATGAAGGGTTGATTGGAATTCCAGCAACTGTTGGTGGGGCAATATATAATAATGCAGGGGCGTTTGGTTACTCAATATCTGACCATTTGGTGAAAATTTCTGTGTTTGAAAAGGGTAAAATTTTTGATGTTTATAAAAACGAAATTAAGTTTGGATATCACTTTTCAAATTTATCTGGATTTGTTGTGTTGACTGCTACATTTTTGTTTGAAAATAAAAATGAGTATGATATAATTAATTTGTGTAATGAGTTTACATATTTGCGAAACAAAAATCAGCCAAATGGTTTGTCTTTGGGGTCGGTATATTCCAAGGCAAATGGTAAGTCAGCAGGTTTTTTTATTGAAAGAGCAGGACTTAAGGGAACCAGAATTGGTGGTGTGGTTGTGTCTAACAAACATTCAAATTTTTTTATTAATGACAAATTTGGCACAGCGCTTGATTTTTTAAGGCTTTCTGCGTTAGTTGAAGCCACTGTTGAATCGCAATTTGGTGTAAAACTTGTTCCCGAAATAGAAAAAGTGGGTGACAAAGATGAGATTATTGGCAGATTACCATGTTCATTCTAATTTTAGTAGATTTTTTCATGGAAAAAACACAATAGAAGAATTGGTGCGCACTGCTAACGCTATTGGTTTGAAAGAAATTGCAATCACAGACCATGGTTTTAAGCATATGTGCAGAA
Organism: Clostridia bacterium; assembly: GCA_045594425.1. Lineage (GTDB taxonomy): Bacteria > Bacillota > Clostridia > Christensenellales > UBA1242 > RGIG1681. The sequence continues at coordinate 204,040 of JAZNYK010000007.1, read as the reverse complement.
CTAACAAAGCGAAAATGCGCAAAGCAAGAGAAATTATTGATGAAATCAATGAATGGTCTACAACAAAGGTTTTGCTTGGTATTGAAGCAGATATTATTTCAGAAGATGGAACAATTGACGTTGACAATGAAACCCTCGCTATGCTTGATATTTTGATTGTTGGTTATCACAAACTCATAAAAACAGACTTTGCAAACTTTTTTGGAAAAACTGGTGGAACTCAAGCAGACGTTCAAAGATGCACAAATGCTTTTTTGAACGCTATTGAAAGATATCCAATTACAATAATTTCACATCTTGATTCCATTTTAAAAACTGACCTTTATCAAATAGGTCATGCTTGCAAAGAGAAGGGTGTTTTAGTTGAAATTAACAACAGACACACCAAATGGAACAAAGAACAAGTTGATGAACTTATTGCAAGTGATTGTCTGTTTGTTGTTTCTTCTGATGCTCATTCAAGAGAAAAGATTGGTGAAGTTGATAATGCTTTTGATATCATTAAAAAGTATGAAATTCCAACAGAAAACGTTGCAAACGTTGAATTTACTTTAGAAGAAAAAACCGAAACAGACATCGAACTTGATATGTTCTATGGAATGTATAAGAAAAAACTTGAAGAAAGACAACTAAAAGAAGACGCCAAAGAAGAAAAAAAGCGTTATGAGTTTACTGAATCATTGTCGCCTGAAATGGAAAAGGCTCTTCAAGAAATTGCACAAGAACAAGGTCTTTCTTATGTAAAAAGAGAGGAAGTTCAAGAAACAGAAGAGGATTTGTTTGCTGAAACCATGGCAGAAATTGCGTTAATTAAGCAAGCGCAAAATTATATTAGTGAAAACAAACTTAAAGAGTTTGAAAACCAAAATGAAAAATTGGTTGATTTGAAGGAAATTGAGGGGGATGAAAAAGTTGTGCAAAATGCACAAAATGTTTCAGGTGAAACATTTGCAGAACTCCCTAAAAACTTCGTTAACACAGCCTCTTTAACAGCCGATGAACCAAAGGAAAATTCAGTTGTTATAGAAGAGTCAAAACCAGAAGAAGTGAATGTTGTTGAACCAGCCATCGAAGTTTCACAAGATGTGGAGGTAAAAGAGCCTGTTGCTACTAAAGTTGAACCAGTTTCTGCTAATGTTCAAGAACCTGAAAAACAACCAGAAACCCCTGAAATTTTAAACTTTGCAGTAAAAACAAAAAAGACGGTTCAAGAATCAAAACCTGTTGCAACAAGAAGTGCAGCAAAAACCGTTTCTGTGAATAATTCTGACGCAAAACCTGTGCAAAGAAAAACATCAAAAGCACGTGGTGGTTTTATGAATAACATCTCAAATATTGTGGGTGATTCAAAAAAATAAACATTCTGCGAAATAAACCACATTTATAATGCATTATGTTTTATTAAAAACATTAATAATTCAATGGAAAAATGTCAAAGTTTTTGACATTTTTTTATTGAAGAAAAAAGTTTATTTCGGTATAATGTTATTTGAAGGAGTATCTATGTCATTTTCAAAAACAGTAAAAGACGAAATCATTAGAAAAAATTTGTATAAAAAAGAGCCCCTTTCTATTTTGCAAGGGTTGTTTTTGTCGGCTGGCAGTTTGATTATTTCAAACGGCAAGTTGTCTTTTGTTGTGTCTACAGATAGTGAAGAGGTGACAAATTATTTAAAACAAAAACTTTTTGATGTTTTTGGTGATGTAGATGTTCAAATTGCAAAGATTGTAAAGAATTTTAAAAACAAAGAAAGATTTGACCTTTCGGTCGGTGAAGATTTTAATGACAAAATTTTAAAAGAACTTGGCATAATTTCAGTTGATGAATTAGGTGAAACACAAATATCAGATGTTTGTGATAAAAGTTTCTTGAAATCTAATGACAAAATGCTTGCGTTTTTAACGGGTGTGTTTTTGGGAACTGGAACAATAAGTGTGCCTCAAGAAACTGCTGAAAAACGTAGATATGGCTATCATTTTGAAATTGATGTGGTGTCTAAAGACCAAGCAAATTTAATTGCTGAAATCTTTTCTAACTTTGATATTTTCCCAAAGATTGTTGAAAGAAATGAAATGTATGTAATATACCTAAAAAACAGCGATACTATTTGTGATGCGTTGGGTTTGTTTGGTGCAAGCAAAACAATTTTAGATTTAATGAATCAAAGAGTTAGTCGTGATATGAATAATGTTACAAACAGACAGATTAATTGCATCAACGCTAATATTGATAAAACCGTAAATGCTTCACTTAAGCAAATGAAGGCAATAGAAATCATTCAAAACACAATAGGTCTTGAAAATTTGCCTGATTCTCTTAATGAAGCGGCACTTTTAAGGCTTTCTAATCCAGAGGCGTCTTTAAAAGATTTGATTTCTATTATGGAAACAAAAATAAGCAAGGGGGCTCTTGCTCAACGCTTTGACAAGATTATAAAACTAGCAGAAGAATTAGGAGAAAACGATGGCAAATAAATTATCACCATTGCTTTATTCGTGGCAAAAAGGAACAAGGTTTGAAGACATTAAAGAAGGCAAGAAAATAAAACTTGTTCCTGTTATCAAGCATAAAAAAGTCATAAACAGACCAAAGAAAGAAATGAGAACATTTGTTGATGAAAAGAATTTTATTCATTTGCACGTGCACTCTGAATATTCGCTTCTTGATGGTGCCACAAGAATTGATAGTTTGGTAAAAAAGGCAAAAGAACTTGGAATGCGTGCCGTTGCCGTCACCGACCATGGAAATATGTATGGTGCAGTAACATTCTTTGATGCCTGTGTTTCTCTTGATGAAGAATATTATGTTCGTCACGGAAAGCCAATTGTAAAACCTATTCTTGGTTGTGAGTTTTATGTTTGTAAAGACCTTACTAAAAAAGAGGGTAGAGAAAAACTAAATCACTTGGTTTTGCTCGTTAAAAATGAGCAAGGATATAAAAACATTTCAAAACTTAATGCGATTTCGTTTAGAGATGGTTTCTATTTTAAGCCAAGAATAGATTATAAAACGCTTGCACAGTATAGTGAAGGATTGGTTTGTTTATCCGCTTGTATTGCAGGAACTGTTCCGCAATACTTGCTTAACAATCAAGATGATGAAGCAGAAAAAGATGCAATTTGTCTTCGTGATATGTTTGCACCTGGAGATTTTTATATAGAAGTTCAAGACCATGGTTTAAAAGAAGAAAAATATGTTCTTCCAAAACTTTATGCTCTTGCAAAAAAGATTGGTGTTAAAACCGTTGCAACAAATGACGTGCATTATTTGGAAAAAGAAGATTCTGTGTCGCAAGATATTTTGATGTGTGTAAACATGAGAAAAACCATTGATGACCCAGATAGAATGAAATTTGACACCGATGAGTTTTATTTAAAAACCTATGAAGAAATGCAAAAACTTTTTGAAGAAGAAAGTTTGGCAAACTCACTTGAAATTATGGATAAGTGTAACTATAACTTTGAGTATGGTCATTACTTATTCCCAAGATATGTGCCTGAAACAGGTGATGACCCAATGACATTCATCAGAAAACTTATTGATGACGGCGTTAAAAGAAAGTATGGTGAAATATTTCCAGAACTTCATGAAAGAATTGAGTATGAACTTGGCGTTATCTCAAGAATGGGTTTCATTGAATATTATTTGATTGTGTGGGATTATATCCATGCAGCAAGAAAAATGGGCATTTCGGTTGGTCCAGGACGTGGTTCTGGTGCAGGTTCTGTTATTGCATATTTGCTTGATATCACACAACTTGACCCGCTTAGATTTGGCTTGTTCTTTGAAAGGTTCTTAAACCCAGACCGTGTTTCTGCACCTGACTTTGACGTTGACTTTGAAGATTGTAGAAGGCAAGACGTTATTGGATATGTTCGTGAAAAATATGGTTCAGATAGAACAATAAAAATTATTTCACTTGGTATGATGGCTGCAAAAAACGCAATCAAAGACGTTGGTCGTGTTTTGAAAGTTCCTTATGCTGAAACTGATAAAATTACAAAAGCCATTCCAAACTCTGTTGGAAGACCATTTATTTTGAAGAAGGTTTTTGGTTTTTATCATCCAAAGTCTGGTGCAAAAGATTTTGGCAAAGAACATGAATATATTGTTCCTGAACTCGTGGAACTTTATAAAAACAGCCCACAACTTAAGCAGGTTGTTGATATTGCTATAAAATTAGAGGATATGCCAAGGCAGACTTCTGTGCATCCTTGTGGTGTTATTATTGGAAAAGAAGCACTTGATAATTTTGTTCCTTTGTCACGCTCTGGTGATGAAATTACAACACAATACAATGGTGGACAAATGGAACATTTGGGTCACCTTAAGATGGACTTTTTGGGGCTTTGCAACTTATCCGATATTAAATTTGCAATTCAATATATCAAAGAGAATCGAGGAATTGATGTTTCATTTGAAAAGAACACTTATGATGACCCTGATGTATTTAAAATGATTGCATCTGGAAACACAACAGCGGTGTTCCAAATTGAAAGTGGCGGTTTCCAAAAATTCATGAAAGACCTCAAGCCAACCTGTCTTGAAGACATCGTTGCGGGAGTGTCGCTTTACAGACCTGGTCCGATGGATACAATTCCAGACTTTGTTCATAACAAGCATCATCCAGAAGACACTACTTATGTAGACCCAAGATTAGAGCCTGTGTTGAACTATACCTATGGCGTTATTGTTTATCAAGAGCAGGTTATGAAAATCGTTCAAGTTCTCGCAGGCTATACACTTGCTCGTGCGGATGCCGTGCGTAAAATGATGGGTAAAAAGAAACTTAAGGACCTTCAAAAAGAAAGAGATGTTTTTGTTAATGGATGTCCAAGCATTTTGGGTAAGCCAGCCGTTGATGGTTGTGTTAAAAATGGTGTTCCTGCTGAAGTTGCTAACGCTCTTTGGGATAAAATGGAAAAGTTTGGTTCCTATGCGTTCAACAAATCGCACGCTGCGGCTTATTCTTATGTCACATATCAAACTGCGTATTTGAAATATTATTATGAACCGGAATTTTTAACCGCTATCTTAAACAACCGTATTTCAAAGTCTGATGACCTTAAAAAATATTTGGCTTATGCAAAAAGTGAAGGAATTGAACTTTTGCCACCAGATATTAATGAATCAAAAACACTTTTCTCTGTTAAGGGGGAAACAATTAGGTTTGGCTTGTCTGCTATCAAAGGTATTGGTGGTGCAATTTGTGACCAAATTATTAAGTGTAGAGAAGAGGGTGGAAACTTTACATCACTTGAAAACTTTTTGTCTAGAACGGTTGAATTTGGGTTGAATAAAAGACTTATTGAAGGCTTTATTTATGCTGGTGCGTTTGATTGTTTTGGAAAAACAAGAAGCCAACTTATTAGTGTTTATGAAAATGCGATGGCTTGTGCTGCAAAAGATGCAAAATCCAAACTTTCTGGTCAATTTTCAATGTTTGGTGATATCATGGATGCCGATGATGCAATCAAGATTGTTTATCCAAACCTAGCAGAATATGACCTTATGGAAAAACTCAAAAAAGAAAAAGAAGTTTGTGGTATTTACATTTCGGGCAACCCATTAGATGATTATATTGATAAAATGAAAGATTTCTCATTTAACTCTTCAATGATTCAAGCAGAAGATATTGAAGGTGAAGTTGTTGATGAAAGTGACAATCATGACGACTTTGTGAGTGACCTTAAAGATGGAATGCAGGTTGAATGTGGTGGTGTTATTTCTGTTGTTAAAAAAATTATGACAAAAGCAACAAATAAACCTATGGCAATTATTACAATTGAAGACCTTTATGGTGAATTTGACTGCATGATGTTTAATAAACTATATGAAACAGAGGGCGAAACACTTTCAACTGACCGCATTGTTAAAATTTATGGAAAAGTTTCAATCAGAGTAGGTGACAAACCAATCATATTGATTGAAAAGATTGACTATTTAGACACCAAAAAAGATGATTCATTGCAACAACCATCAGAAGATAAGGTTGTGTTTGGTGAAACAAAAAAAGAAGAAGTTGTTCAAAAGATATATTTAAAGTTTAATATTACTGATGCTGCTTTGGTTTCTGAAATTGGTTCAATTATTTCATGTTATCCAGGAAACAGTCCGGTTTTTGTTCAACATGATAGAAAACTTTATAATCTTGAAGCGTTTGCACAGCCTTGCAATGGCTTAAAAGCCGAACTTGGTGGAATAATTGGTGCAGAAAATATAAAAATTATTTAATTTGAGGCTTTAAATTTAATTTGGTTGATTTTTTAAAATTAAAAGAATATCATTACTTTGTAAGGAGATAATTTATGAAAAGTATTGCTGTTTTAACTAGTGGTGGCGATTGCCCAGGCATGAATGCTTGTATTCGTTCAGTTGTTAGATATGGAATTTCACAAGGTTTGAAAGTTTATGGTGTTATGCGTGGTTATTCTGGTTTAATTGAAGATGAAATTAAACTTATGACCGAAAGAAGCGTTGGTAACATTATTCAAGTTGGTGGAACTGTTTTAAAAACTGCTAGATGCAAAGAATTTATGACTGCTGAAGGCGTTGCAAAAGCCGCAGAAAACCTAAAAAAGAGAGGTATTGAAGGTTTGGTTGTTATTGGTGGCGATGGTTCGTTTAGAGGTGCAAGAGAACTTTCTAAACATGGAATTGCCATTGCTTGTGTTCCGGGAACAATCGATAATAACTTGTATTATACAGACTATACTCTTGGTTTTGATACAGCAGTAAACACTGTTATTGATTTGGTTAACAACGTTCGTGACACATCTGTATCTCATGATAGAGTTACTATTGTTGAAGTTATGGGTGCAGGATGCGGTGATGTTGCATTAAATGCTGGTCTTGCTGCAGGTGCCGATGTTATTTTGGTTCCTGAAGTAAAGTGGAGCATTGATGATGTTTGTCACAAACTTAATGAAGCAAAGAAACACAAAAAAGAATGTAGCATTATTGTTTTGTCTGAACACGTGTGTGACCCTAACGACCTTGCAAAAATGATTCAAGTTAAAAGTGGCATTGAATGCAGGTCAGTTATTTTAGGACATGTTCAAAGAGGTGGTGACCCATCAGCATTTGATAGAAACCTTGCAACACGTTGTGGTGCAAAGGCTGTTGATATGCTTATGCAAGGTGCTTGTGGGGCAGTTGGTTATAGAAGTGGAAAAATTATTTTTGTTTCAATTGAAGATGCTTTGCATGGAACAAGAAAGTTTAATATGGACCTCTATGTTTTGGCTCAAAGATTAAGTTTCTAATAAAAAATGAGAGTGCTAACAGCACTCTTTTTTATGTGTAAATTTTTTAAAATTTTGACGTAGATGCTGAATTTGAAAGGTGTTATGCAAAACATAGCACATATATTTCGCAACAAAAATTAATTATTTTTATCAATGTAAATTTTATTTGTTTAATACAAATTGATATGATATACTATTGTCTAGTAAAGGAAGTGAAATAATGAAGGTTACAGTTGTTGGAACAAGTTGCACTTGGTTCAAAAGAAAAAATACAAGTTTTGTTATTGATGATGATATTATTTTTGATATGCCAGAAGGCTCTTATAAGGATATTATCAAATTGATTGATATTTTTAAAACAAAGGCGGTTTTAATTTCTCACTTGCATTCCGACCATTGTTTAAACTTGCATGTTGTTACAACAAGACATATTCGTGAAAATCATGGCAGAACAGAAGCATTAAAAGTTTATTGTCCAAAGGGAACACTTGAAAGATTGATTGAAATGAACAAAATGTTTTATAGCGGAAAAGATGAGTGTGACCCTAGCAAATATGAAGGTTTTGTAGACTTTGTTTACCTTGAAGATGGTATGACATTTAAAGTAGGAGAATATACTGTTACAGCATATAAAATGGAACATGGCTTGCCAGAAACTTATGGTTTTACGTTTACTGATTCAAATGGCATGACTATTGGTTTTTCTGCAGATACAAGAGTGTGTGATAATTTGCATAACATTTTAAACAAGTCAAAATTTGCTTTTGTTGAAATGGCTGCAGTTCAACCTCATCATGCTCATATTTGCACAAATGAATTTGTTGAACTTGTAAATGAGCATAAAGATACAAAAATCTATCCTGTGCACACATCTGATGCTGCACAAGAATTTGCAGAGAAAAATGGATTAAACTATCTTCAAGATGGCCAAGTCCTTGAATTTTTGAGTTAAAAGGAATGATATTATGTCTGAATGGATTAAAGAGTTATTTGTAACTATATTTGGTTCGCATAGTGAAATTGCGACACTTTTAATTTCGATGATACCTATTGTTGAACTTCGTGGGGCAATACCTTTTGGAAGTGCAACTGCGTTTTGGGGTGAAAATGCATTAAGTTTATGGGCATCATTTGGTGTTTCGGTTCTTGGAAGCACTTTGGTATGTGTTATTTTAACCTTTTTATTCTGGCCAATCTTTAATTGGCTTAAAAAAACTAAATGGTTTAAAAAACTTGCTGATTTTATTGAAAGAAAACTTAACAAAAACTCACAAAACATTCAAGATAAAGCAAAAGCAGAAAAAAGCGCAAAAAAGATATTCTGGCTTAAGTTTTGGGGTGTTGTGTTGTTTGTTGCAATTCCATTGCCATTAACTGGTGTTTGGACAGGCACTTGCCTTGGATTGTTTTTAGGTTTAACAAAACTTCAAACAATGGCGGCGGTTATTCCTGGAAATCTTTGTGCTGGATTAATTATGACATTGGTTTCTTACTTTTTTGCAGATGACACAATGATTGTTCTTCTTGCGTTTTTAGCATTGGTTGTTGTGTTTGTATTATACGAAGTTATCAAAACATTAATCGAAAAGAAAATTAATAAAAAGAAAGCGCTTGCAGGTGCATCAAATGAACCTGCTGAAGAAATTGTTGAAAGCACTGTTGTTGAAGAAACTTCATCAGAAGAAAAATCTGAAAAAGAAGTTATTAGCCAAATTGATGACACAGCAGGTGAAAGTGATGAGTCGAATGAATCTGAAAAAGTAACTGCAGAAACAGAAAAAATAGAAGAGAAATAAAAGTAAAAAGATGACAATAACTTGTCATCTTTTTTTTATGATTATTCGTTCAAAAATAGATATTATGCCATACATAACACCCGATAAAATACAGAGTATAACGATTGCAGCCATAACAAGGTCAAGTTTAAAAACCTGTCCGCCATACACTAAAAGATATCCTAAACCAGCCTTACTTGAAAGATATTCTCCCATGATAACGCCAACCCAAGCCATACCTAAATTAATTTTTAAAGTCGCAACAAAATTTGGAAGTGTCGCAGGGAAAACAAGTTTGGTCATGATTTGAAATTTGTTAGCACCCATAGATTTTAGCAGCATTATTTTTTCATCTGATACTCCTAAATATCCATTGAGTAGGTTGATTGTTGTGATTACTACACAAATCAAAATTCCCATAGTTACAATTGCTTTTGTTCCAATTCCAACCCAAATAATGATTAATGGGCCCAAAGCAATTTTTGGCAAACTGTTCAAAACCACAAGATACGGTTCAAACACTCGTCTTAATGGTGTTATCAAATAAAACAGCACAGCAATTGCAAAACCAATAATTGTGCTTAAAATAAACGCCAGCACAGTTTCATTTAATGTTGTTAAAATGTGTGTAAACAATGTGTTGTTTTCATATAAGTCAATGATTTGTTTAACAACTCTAGATGGTGAGGATATTATAAATGGGTCAACCCAATTTTTATAGGCAACCAGTTCCCATAAACCAACAAGTGCAAATAAAATTAATACTTGAAAAAAGTGAACAAAAAAAGTTTTGGTTTTTTCTTTTCTAATGAACTTCTTGTGTTCAATAGACCCTTGATTTTTTAATTTTTTTATGACAATTCTTTTCATTGCAGTTCTTCCCATAGAGATTTAAAGTATTGGTTAAAAAGGGATGTTTCACGTTTTTCAAGTGGTGTTAATGATTTGTCAAATTCAAGTGTTATAATTTTTTTGATTGTTCCTGGTCGTTTTGTTAAAACTATAATTTTATCACTCATTGTGATGGCTTCTGAAATGTCATGGGTAACAAGTATAGCAGTTTTGTTTTCTGACTTTATGATTGAATATATATCGTTTTGAACAGACAGTCTGGTTTGATAATCAAGAGCGGAAAAGGGTTCGTCTAAAAGCAATAATTTGGGGTTTAGTGCAAGAGTTCGAATAAGTGACACCCTTTGTCGCATACCTCCAGAGAGTTCATTTGGTCTTGATTTTTCGAAACCGGCAAGTCCATATTTTGAAATAAGCATTGCAAGTTTGTCTTTGGAAAGACAATCTTTTTTATGGTTGATTTTTGGACCCAGCATTATGTTTTGATGAACTGTTAACCATTCAAAAAGGTTGTCACGCTGAAGCATATATCCAACATTTGTCGAAACTTTGTTAACTTGCTCGCCGTCTAAAATAATTTCGCCACTGCTAGGTTTTAAAAGTCCCGAAATCATTGAAAGGATGGTTGTTTTTCCGCATCCGCTTGGACCAACAATACTAACAAATTCACCTTGATTAATTTTGAACGATGTGTCTAAAATTGCTTGAGTTTCTGATTCTAATGTCTGATACGTTAAGTTTATGTTATTTAGTTCAAGTAAAACGCTCAAAAGAATTCCTCCTTCGGAGAATAGGGCAAAAGCAAAACCTAGATTTCATTTGCAATTGAATTGTCTACAACCTTTGAAAATTCAACATCTGTTGAAAGTGTTCCTGCATTTTTCAAAACAGACAAAAGTCTTGTGTATGAATCTTTTGACATTGCTGGTGAACTTGACCATGCGTCAATTTCAATATATTTTTCAACCGCAGCCGCCAAACTTGCTTCACTTGTTCCATCAAATGATGGCTTTAATGCTTTTGCAACTTCACTTGATGGTTGTGTTGTTAAGTATAGATATGCTTTTTTGATTGCAGTTAAAAAGCCTACAACTTGTTCACGATTGTTTTGAATATATGATGGATAAGCCATAAAACAGGTGTATGGAATTTCACCAGAATACTCACCAACAGAGGCAACGTAATATCCTTTGCCTGCAGCAACATATTCAGATGCGGTTGGTTCAAACATTGTGCAGAATTCAACATCTGTTGAATCATATACGGATGCCATCATGTTGAAGGCGGTGCTTTTATCAAGGGTTACATTTGTTCCGTTATACACACCAGAGTTGTTGCAAATCCATTCAAAAGTCATTGCTGGCATGCCACCTTGACGACCTATAATGGCGGTTTTTCCAAGTAAATGAGTCGCAAAGTCAAAGTTGTCAATCGGTGTTTTTGAAATCAAAAAGCAACCATCTTTTTTTGTAAGTTGACCAAAAACCACTGGGTGATTTGTGCTTCCTGCGGCTTCAACATAAACAACAGTTTCAGGACCCATAAGAGCCATATCGGCATTCCCCGAAAGCAAAGCGGTCATGCTGGCATCACTTCCGCCACCATTAGTCAGTTCAATAGTAATGCCTTGTTCTTCCATATATCCGAGATTAATAGCAAGATAGAGTGGGGCATAGAACACACTATGTGTAACTTCGTTAAGTCGAATCACTCCAGGTTCGGACTTATCTTTGCAACCAACAAAGCATATACAAGATGTCAAACACAAAAGACAAGCGCAAACGAAAGTTAATATTTTCTTCATTATTCCTCCTTTTTTGATATAAGGAAACAAAAATGTTCCCTTATAACGTATTTTATGTGGAATTTTTGTTTTTGTGATTGAGTTATTTGCGTAAAAGCCTTTTACTTTTTTTTGTTTATTTGATATAATGAGTTCGTATTGGAGTAATTATGTTTGAATCTAATTCGAAATTTCCTAAATTTTTTATTTGTATGCAATTAGCGGTTTCGCTAATAATTTTGATTGGTATGTTTTTCAGCGTGAAAATTGTGGGTGGGGTTTATTTTGTTGCACTCATAATTTCGGCTGTTTTTGTTGTTTTGGATAAAAAGTATGGTTCACTTTTAACAAACTATAGATTAACATTCTTTTTGTTTGACCTTGTGAATCTTATTGCTGTGATTGCAATAATTTATTATGAATACACAAAACACACATTTGTGCTTAATATGTTCCTGATATTGCTTATTGTGATTGAAGTTTTAATGATGGTTATTGATATGTTTTTAATTAAAAATAAAAACATATCACCAAATCAAAATTTTGTTGTTGATGTTTTAAAACTCTGTTCAATGATTTGCATTTTGACATATTTGTTTAATGTTTCTGATTTATATTTTGCAATTGTGGCATTTGTGTTTGAACTTATTATTTTTGTGTTAAGGCTTGTTTTAAATCGTGATACAACCGTTGTAAAATCAAAAGAAGAAACTCATGAAAACACGCTTGCAAAAAGAATACATTCAGCAGGTGAAAGCGAAGGAGATATTGAATAATGACTTTTAAATTAATATGCTTAATTATATTTGCCGTGTGTGCGGTTGCAGTTATGATTATTCCAAAAATATTTAATGAAAAAAAATATCCAAATAATACCCAAAGAATAAAACTTATCGTTAGAGTAAGGATGATTTTATTTTTGGCTATGATGATTTTGTTGTTTATATGCGTAGTAACTAAATAAAAATTAATATAAAGGAGAAATTAATATGAAGATTTTATTTACAGGTGGACTTGGCTATATTGGTTCACACACAGCCGTAGAAGTTTTGAATGCAGGACACGATGTTGTTATCGTGGATAATTTAAGCAATTCAAAAATAGGTGTTTTAGACAAGATTAAAGCAATTACAGGAAAGGATATTAAGTTTTATCAAGTTGATGTTTGTGACAAAGATGCTCTTGATAAAGTTTTTGAAGAAAATAACGATATTTATGCTGTTATTCATTTTGCAGGATATAAAGCAGTTGGTGAATCTTGCAAAGAACCACTTAAGTATTATCAAAACAACATGATTTCAACCTTTAATTTGATTGAAGTTATGAATAAGTATGGTTGCAAAAACATCATCTTCAGTTCTTCTGCAACAGTTTATGCTGTTTCTGAAATTATGCCACTTGATGAAACATTCCCGCTATCTGCAAGCAATCCTTATGGCAGAACAAAATTATTTAATGAACATTTCTTGATTGACTATCAAAAGGCTAATCCAGAATTTAATATCACATTGCTTCGTTATTTCAATCCAATTGGTGCACATGAAAGCGGGCTTTTGGGAGAAGACCCAAACGGAATTCCAAACAACTTGATGCCATATATTTGCAAGGTTGCAGTTGGTGAACTTGACCACTTAAACGTTTTTGGCAATGACTATAAAACCAAAGATGGCACAGGTGTTCGTGACTATATTCACGTTGTAGACCTTGCTATTGGACACGTTAAGGCACTTGAAAAAATTATAAAAGATGGCAATCCAGGTCTTGGAATTTACAACCTTGGAACAGGTGTGGGCTATTCAGTGCTTGATATAGTTAACACATTCAACCGAGTCAATGGTGACCTTGTTAAGTATGAAATTGCTGCAAGAAGACCAGGTGATATTGATGAGTGTTATGCTTCACCAAAAAAAGCAGAAGAAGAACTTGGCTTCAAGGCAGAACGTGGACTTGAAGAAATGTGCAAGTCTAGTTATGAATATCAAAGAAAAAATAAATAAAAACAGGCTAGGACTTGAAAAAGTGATTTTCTCGGTGTATTATACAGGGGATTCTTGGCTATAGGAGAAAACAATGACTATGATGAAAAACGAGGGAGCATTTGCACCTCAGAGTTTTGAAGAAAAAATATATAAGATTTGGGAAGAAAAAGGCTATTTTAAAGCAAAAGTAAATAAAGACAAAAAACCATTTACAATTGTTATGCCTCCACCAAACGTTACAAGCAAGGCTCATATCGGACATGGTCTTGATATGACATTGCAAGATATTTTGATTAGATACAAAAGAATGAAAGGTTTTGAAGCCCTTTGGCTTCCAGGAACAGACCATGCTGCTCTTGCAACGGAACATAAAATTGTTGAAAAACTTGCTAGTGAAGGCAAAACAAAAGAATCAATTGGCAGAGAAGAGTTTGATAAAGAGGCGTGGGCTTGGTATGACCAATACGGAAACGCAATTATTAATCAGTTCAAAAAAATGGGCTTTTCTGCTGATTGGGATAGATATCGTTTTACTATGGACGAAAAGAGCACAAACGCAGTTTTAGAAGCGTTTATTCGTCTTTATAAAAAAGGTTATATTTATCGTGGAAGCAGAGAAACAAACTGGTGTGTTCATTGCAAATCGGTTATCTCTGATGATGAAGTTGTTTATTCAGATGATGCAGGTTCAATGTGGCACATTAAGTATAAGTTTGCTGATGGCAGCGGACATATTACTGTTGCAACAACAAGACCAGAAACATTATTTGGTGATACAGCAGTTGCTGTTAATCCAGAAGATGAAAGATATACAAACATTGTTGGCAAAAAGGTAATCATTCCTGTGGCTAACAGAGAAATTCCAATTATTGCAGATAGTTATGTTGAAAAAGAGTTCGGAACTGGTATGGTTAAAATCACTCCAGCACATGACCCTAATGACTATCAAGTGGGAAAAAGACACAATCTTGACATTCTTGAAGTTATCTCAAAAGATGGCGTTATGACAGATTTAACAGGTGATAATTTCAAAGGTTTGAGCATTTTGGATGCTAGAGCAAAGTTGGTTGAAGAACTTAAAAAGAATGGTGATTTAGAAAAAGTTGAACCATACACACACTCTGTTGGACATTGTGAAAGATGTCACACAGCAATCGAACCTATGATTACAGAACAATGGTTTGTTGCTATGACAGAACTTGTTAAACCAGCAATCAAATGTGTGGAAGACGGAACTTTAAAGATTCATCCAAAGAGATTTGAAAAGAACTATTTCCATTGGCTTAGAAATATTCGTGATTGGTGCATCTCTCGTCAAATTTGGACAGGTCACAGAATTCCAATTTATTATTGTGATGAATGTAAAAATGTTATGGCTTCAAAAACAAAAGTTGAAGTTTGTGACAAATGTGGCTCACACAAAGTTTGGCAAGACCCAGATGTATTAGACACTTGGTTCTCATCAGCGCTTTGGCCAGTAACAACTCTTGGTTGGCCAGAAAAGAACCCAGATATTGACTATTTCTATCCAACAACAGTTCTTGTTACTGGATTTGATATTTTGACTCAATGGGTTACAAAAATGGTTTATATGGGCATTGAATCTAATGGAAATGTTCCATTTACAAACTGTTTGATTCATGGTTTGGTTCGTGACGCTCAAGGCAGAAAAATGAGCAAGAGCCTTGGAAATGGTATTGACCCTCTAGATATTGTTAAAGAATATGGTGCTGACACTCTTCGTGTTGCGCTTGTTAAAGATATGTCTATGGGCATGGATACAAGATTCAGCCAAAACAAGGTTGATGACGCAAGAACTTTTATTAACAAGGTTTGGAACGCTAGCAAATTTATTTCAATGCACCAAGAAGGCATTGAAATGCTTGATATTAACAAAATTGAACTTGACGGCGTGCAAAAATGGATTTTGTTTAAACTTAATGAAATCACAAATGCTGTAACAAAAAATCTTGACAAGTTTGATGTTGGTGTTGCGCTTACAAATATTGTTTCGTTTACACTTGATGTGTTCTGCGACTGGGCTATTGAACTTTCTAAACCTGCAATTTTTGAAGGTGGTGAAAGCAAACAAAAAATGGTTAGCGTTTTGGCTTATGCATTTAGTGGAGTGCTTAAGTTGCTACATCCATTTATTCCATATGTTACAAGTTATATCTATGAAAGAATGGACTTTGTTTCAAAAGATGAAGATATCATGATTTCACAAATTGATGACACTTCAAAATTCAAAAAGTATGAAAAGGATGCATCAGAAACTGAAGAACTTGTTAATTTGATTGTTGCAATCAGAAAGTTTAAACTTGATGCAGGAAAGAAGTCTTCTGATAAAGTTGACTTTGCCACAAAAGAAACTGTGTTTGCAAAAACCCATAAGGCAGTTATTGAAAAAATGGCAAATATCAATTTGAAATTTGAAACTGTTGAAGGCAAAACATTGGTTACTGGTGTTGGTGAATTTGTTTTGGTTGAAGAAGTTGTTGACGTTGAAACACAAAAAGCAATCCTTGTTAAGGATATCGAAAAGGTAAGTTTTGAAATTGAAAGAAGCAACAAGATGTTAAACAATCCAAACTTTGTTGCAAAAGCACCAGAAGCACTTGTTGCATCTGAAAAAGAAAAACTTGCAAAAAATGAAGAGTTACTTGCTTCATTAAAAACAAAATTGGATGCAATTTCATAGTATTGTGTGACACATAATACCTTGAAATTACTGCATTTACATTAAATTTTTCAAGTGTGGGCTATGTCTCACACTTTTTTAATGTTTGTGCAACTTTGTGTTTGCAATATGTGTTTTTTGTGTTATCATTTTGTTATTAGGAGATTTTTATGGAAGAAAAAAAATATACAATGGCAGAACTTCTTGCTGAAGAAGATGCCAGACTTGCCGAAGAAGCAAAACGCATAGAACAAGAAAGAATTGAGTATCAAGAGAAATTGAGAATTGAAAAAGAAAAGAAGCATCAAGAATGGCTAGAACAAAAAGAAAGAAAACATCAAGAATACCTTGAAATGAAAGAAAAGAAAAGACTTGAGTGGGAAGCAGAAAAAGAAAGACGTGCAAACACATTTGAAGACAAAACTTTAAATTGCAAAAAATGTGGAAAAGATTGGGTTTGGACAGCATCTGAACAAAAGTTTTTTAAAGAAAAAGGATTTTTTAGACCTGCAATGTGCAAGGACTGTAGAAAGTCTATTAAAACAATAAACAATTTTCATAAATAAAAAGTGGCAATTTGCCACTTTTTTTGCGTTTAAAATTTGTTAAAACACATTTTATTTTTAATTTTCGCATAAACAGCATGTCGTTTTTTGTTTTACTAGACACAATTCGACAATAACTACGGAAATTAATTTATTTTCTACACGTAGTTTTTTTATTAATGAAAGGTTGTTGTGCTAAACTTTTTGTATTGCATTAGTTGCAGAAAAACAAATAAGGAAGTTTTTATGGAAAGGAAAGTTTCAATTTTACTTGCAAATGAAAACGCCGAAGAGATGGCACAGATTTCTGAAAAACTTACCAATGAAAAATTTTTAAGCACAATAGATAAAGTTTCTAATGGGGCAGACGCAATAAACAATCTTGAAAAAAACAATTATGACTTGCTTGTGGTTGATTTAGTGCTTCCTGAAATTGATGGATTTGAAGTTATTGAAAAAGCAAAACAAATTAACAAAAATATTAAAATTGTGGTTCTTTCAGCACTTTCAAGTGACACTTTTATCAAAAAAACAATGGCGTTAGGTGTTGATTATTATATGTTAAAGCCAGTAAATTTCGATATTTTAGTAAAAAGGGTTGACAATTTATTTGAAAATGAAGCCCAAAATAATTTGTTTATTTCAAAAGCAGATACTGAAAAAGAAATTGAAGAAAAA
Source organism: Clostridia bacterium (assembly GCA_045594425.1). Lineage (GTDB taxonomy): Bacteria > Bacillota > Clostridia > Christensenellales > UBA1242 > RGIG1681. Next base: position 186,500 of record JAZNYK010000007.1, on the reverse strand, counting down.
ATCACAAACATTTTTATCACAGTGGGTATTCCTGCACACATCAAAGGATATCAATTTTTGAGAGAAGCAATAAAACTTGCCATGGAAAACCCAGATATTATTAATTCAATAACAAAAAGACTTTATCCATCAATTGCAGAACGTTTTTCAACCTCTGCATCAAAAGTTGAAAGAGCAATAAGGCACGCCATTGAGGTTGCTTGGAACAGGGGGAAGATTGAGAACATTAACAGCATTTTTGGACTCACTGTTTATTCTAATAACGAAAAGCCTACAAATGGTGAATTTATTGCACTTGTGGCAGATAAAATGCTTCTTGATGTTTAAATTTTTGTTGAAATGTTATAAAAGAGTGGAAAAAAACACTCTTTTTTGTTTTTTTGTTAGACTTTTTTTTAATTTTGATTAGAATAAACAATGATAAATAAAAGGAGACATTACTTTAATGGAGATTTACGTAAATAGCGAAGAAACATTACTTCAAAATATCAAACAAATTAAAGCCGCTCAAAAGAAGTATTCAACCTACACACAAGAACAAGTTGACAAGATTTTTAAAGCGGTTGCTACTTGTGCAAATGAAAACAGAATTCAGTTAGCAAAAATGGCTTATGAAGAAACTGGTATGGGCGTTATGGAAGACAAGGTTATCAAAAATCACTTTGCTTCTGAATACATTTATAATTCATACAAAGACACAAAGTCTGTTGGCATTATTGAAGAAGATAAAGCCTATGGTTATGCAAGAGTTGCTGACCCAATTGGTATTATTGCTGCAATTGTTCCAACAACAAACCCAACATCAACAGTTATTTTTAAAGTTCTTTTGGCTCTAAAAACAAGAAACGGCATCATAATCAGCCCACATCCAAGAGCAAAAAAGTGCACAATTGAAACTGCAAAACTTTTGCTTAAGGCTGCTGTTGAAGCAGGTGCTCCAGAAGATATCATTGGTTGGATTGACGAACCAAGCGTTCCACTTTCTGGTGTTGTTATGAAGAGTTGTAACATTATTCTTGCAACAGGTGGTCCTGCAATGGTTAAGGCTGCTTATTCATCAGGAAAGCCAGCAATTGGTGTTGGTCCTGGAAACACTCCTGCAATTATTCACAAATCTGCAGACATCAAACTTGCTGTAAGTTCAATCATTCATTCAAAAACATTTGATAATGGTATGATTTGTGCGTCAGAACAAGCAGTTTTGGTTGACGATGATATTTACGATGAAGTTAAAAAAGAATTTATTTTGCGTGGTTGCTACTTCACAAACGAAGAAGAAAAAGCAATGCTTTCAGCAACCATGTTTAATGAAGGTGCGCTTAACGCAAACATTGTAGGTAAGTCAGCATACACAATTGCTGAAATGGCTGGATTTAAAGTTCCTGAAAACACAAAGATTTTAATTACAGAACTTACAGACTACAACATGGCAAATGAAAAACTTGCTCGTGAAAAACTTTCACCAGTTTTGGCTTGCTATAAGTTTGAGAACTTTGAAGAAGCAGTTATCAATGCAAAAAGACTTGTTAAAGATGGTGGTTATGGTCACACTTCATCACTTTATATCAACACAGAAACAGAACCAGAAAAACTTTATTTGTATGAAGATAAAATGAGAACTTGTCGTGTTCTTATTAACTCGCCATCGGCTTTTGGTGGAATTGGTGATATCTACAACTTTAAACTTGCTCCATCACTCACACTTGGTTGTGGAACATGGGGTGGTAACTCTGTTTCAGAAAACGTTGGTGTAAAACACCTTTTAAACATCAAAACTGTTGCAATAAGGAGAGAAAATATGTTGTGGCTCAGACTTCCAGAAAAAGTTTACTTTAAAAAAGGCTGCCTTCCAGTGGCACTTCAAGAACTTAAAACAGTTCTTAACAAGAAAAAAGTGTTCATTGTTACTGACTCATTCCTTTACAACAACGGATATGTTCGTCCAGTTGAAAAGGCTCTTAATGAAATGAACATTCAATATCAAACATTCTTTGACGTTCCACCAGACCCAACACTTTCATGTGCTGTTAAAGGTGCTGAAATGATGAGAGCGTTTAACCCAGATTGCATTATTGCAGTTGGTGGTGGTTCTGCTATGGACGCAGGAAAAATTATGTGGGTTCTTTATGAACATCCAGAAGTTGAATTTAAAGATATGGCTATGCGTTTCTGTGATATCAGAAAAAGAGTTTATGAATTCCCAAAGATGGGTGAAAAAGCATACTTTATTGCAATTCCAACAAGTTCAGGAACTGGCAGTGAAGTTACACCATTTGCAGTTATCACTGATGACAAAACTGGCGTTAAATATCCACTTGCTGACTATCAATTGCTTCCAAACATGGCAATTGTTGAAACAGATATGATGATGAGTGCTCCAAAGGGCTTGACTGCCGCTTCTGGTATTGACGCACTTATTCACAGTTTAGAGGCTTATGTTTCTGTTATGGCTTCTGACTACACAGACGGTTTGGCACTTCAAGCAATCAAGATTATTTTTGAAAACCTTCCAAAATGTTATGAAAATGGTCAAACAGATTTTGTTGCTCGTGAAAAAATGGCAAATGCTGCAACAATGGCTGGTATTGCATTTGCAAATGCATTCCTTGGTGTATGTCACAGTTTGGCACACAAACTTGGTGCATTCCATCACATTCCTCATGGTATTGCAAACGCTCTTGTTATTGATGATGTAATCAGATTTAACTCTAGCGAACAACCAACAAAAATGGGAACATTCCCACAATATGACCATCCAAAGACACTCCATAAATATGCTGAAATCGCTGATGCACTTGGTCTTGGCGGAAAAACTGATGAAGACAAAATGGAAAGACTTATCAAGGCTATTGACGAACTTAAAGAAAAAGTTGGAATCAAGAAAACTATTGCTGAATATAATGTTACTGAAGAAAATTTCCTTGCAACTCTTGATGATATGTGCTTGAATGCTTTTGATGACCAATGCACAGGTGCAAACCCAAGATATCCACTTGTTTCAGAACTTAAGCAAATTTATATGAATGCTTTCTATGGCACATTTGGAAAAGATATTAAATAATTTTATGAAATTTGTTAAAGCCACCCTAAAAGGGTGGCTTTTTTTATGTGTTTTTTGTTATTATGTAAATGAGATTTGCTAGAATAAAATTTTTATATTTTATTAGGGGTTCAAATGAAGAATTTAAAAAAGTTTTCTGTTATTTTTGTGTGTATTTTGCTTGCACTTACAAGTTTTGTGGGCGTGAAATCTTTGCACAAAGGTGATGGTGGAAGTGTTAAGGAATTTTATGTTTTTGAAAGCAATGTTGCCAGTCTTTTATCTGATGACAAAATGCAAGGTATAAAACTTTCAAGTGAAAATGCGACATTAGAAAGCATGGTTAGTTCTCTTGGTTTAACACCAATTGAGTCAGATGAAGGGGTTTCTATAAAAAATAACACTACCGGTGAAAATTATCAAACATTCGAGTCAAGTTTAAACTCATCTTTGGATGGGGAAATATTTAGAGATATTTGTAATAAACTTGGGTATGTTGCTTTTGAAACATTTGATGGTTATGAAATCTTTTCAAAGTATGTGTTAAAAAGACTTATTGTTTTTGGTGATATTGATGAAACTTATGGAGCAACAAAAGTTGTTTCTGGTTACAAAAACTATAACGTATTGTGCTATGAAAACGAGTTTGATACTAAAAATGCATATAACAACTTGATTGCTGAAGGCACAGAGGTTTATGTTGACAGCGTGATTGTTGCTCAAGCAGAAACAGAAGGTTCTTATGATTATTCAAACGACCGCACATGGGGCGCAGAAGCAATTGAGATAGGACCATATAGAGATTATTTGGATGTTAATGGAACAGACAGGGATGTTGTTGTTGCTGTTGTAGATTCAGGAATTAACACCTCACATTCAATGTTTTCTGGAAGAATTGTTACTGATGGCAATTCAAACTATGTAGGCACATCTTATTACACAACAAACTACACTTATAGCGGATATGCTTTTGAAGATGATGATGGTCATGGAACTCACGTTTCTGGGATTATTTGTGACCTCACTCCAAACAATGTAAAAATTTTACCTATAAAGGTTTTTGACTCAACTGGTCATGGCTCAACTCTTGCAATTTTTTCTGCGTTAGAAAAAATTTATGAAGTTTATGCTCCAAATTATAATATTGCTTGCATAAACATGAGTTTAGGCTGTGGATATTATTCTTATGGATACACAGAATTTAAATCTATTTTTTCTAATTTAAGAACAGATAAAAACATTCTTCCGATTGTTGCAGCAGGAAATGAAAGTGATAACACAAGTAACTATCTTCCAGCAGCGTGTGAAAATGCTGTGGTTGTGTCTTCTTTAAAACAAAGTGGAACTACTGTTTTATTTGATGATTCTTACTCAAATTTTGGTAGTCATGTTGATGTTAGTGCTCCAGGAACAAGAATTTTATCAGCATACATTGGTTCTTCAAATGGTGTTTATGCAAACACATATGCAACACTTTCAGGAACATCAATGGCAACACCTCATGTGAGTGGTGTTGTTGCACTTTTGTGTTCTGATTCTTCTTATTATCAAACAACATTGCCAACATACACCGCAAACAACATAGAATCTTTGCTTTATGAAAATGCTGTTGACCTTGGCAGTTCTGGATTTGATATTTTTTATGGTCATGGAATGGCAAGTCTTTCAAACTATTCCGTTGAAAAGGTTGATTCAAAATTATCGTTTTATGATAGTGGCACATTAATTGATTTGAGTTTGAGTTATTATAGTTTTGAAGATTCAATGCTTTTGGAAATAGAATGTGAAGACCCATCGCTTTCAATTTGTTACACAACCGATGGAACTATTCCTTCATATCAAGCGTCACAAACATACACAGGTTCTATTGGAATTTTAGAATCAACAACAGTTAAAGCAGTGGGGTATATGCTAACAGATGGTGTGCTTACAAAAATTACTGAAGTTTTTGAAGTTACATTATTTTCAGCAAATCAACCAATTGAAGATTATTTTGAGATTGATGAATATGGTGAAATAACTTCTTATAACGGTCATTTCACAGACCTTGTTATTCCAGATACGATAGACGGTATTGAAGTTAAGTCTATAACACCATCTTTGTTTAAAGGCTCTGAACTTGTTTCAGTGGAAATTCCAAGTTCTTGCACAACACTTGGAGGTTATGTTTTCCAAGATTGTTTGAGCCTTGAAAAAGTGCTTGCACCTGGGGTTGAAAAAATTTATATTTCAGCGTTTAGACATTGTCCAAACATTGAAATAGTTTCAAGTTCTACATTAAATGACGGCGAAAAAGGAATTTATCTTCCAAAACTTCAAGAAGCATTGGCATATGCGTTTTCGGCAAACACGGCGTTAAAATCTGTTAGACTTGATGGCTTAACAACTATTGGTGATGCTTTATTCTATGGTTGCAGTGCACTTTCAACTTGTCAAATTATGAACATCACAACACTCTCTTCGGCTTGCTTCTATCAATGTTCAAGTTTACAAAGTTTTACAATTGGCGAAAAGGTTGAATCAATTGGTGAACTTGCTTTTTATGGTGTTGCTGATAGCATTGATTTAAAAGTGCATTCATCAAACACATCATTCTATGCTGATGGCACAGCGCTTTATAGTTCAAATTCTTTAGTTTATCTTTATAGCAGAGATGGGGGAACTTATTCTGTTTTAAGTTCAATTAGGCTAAACGGAACTCTTTCAAATATTGTAACCATTGAACCATGTTCAATGATGAATCTTAATCTTGCTGAACTTGTTATTCCTTTAACAATTTCTAGCATTGGTGGAAATGCTGTTTATGAATCTTCAATTGGAACTTTAGATTATAGAGCAAAATCGGTTTCTAGCAGCAGTTATATTGTTGAATATGAAGATGGTTCTTTTGGAATTGCTTTGCCTTTTGGTGGAACATATATTCAAAATTTAATGATTTCTACGAGCAGCAAAAAAATTCCAGAAAGATTATTTCAAGGAGCGTATGTCAACAATTTGCATATTGAATCAACAAACACGACATATGAATCAGGTGCATTTTATTGCTATGACCTTGACAATGTTTATTATGACTTTTCAACATCTGCAACAAGCACATACGTTTCAACATTTTTGAACACTTATGCATTTATTTATTCGCCAGATTTGTTTGTAAAATCTGCCTTCGATGGTTTTACAATCAGTTCTTATGTGAATTATGGTTTAGCAAATAATAATTATTATGTATATTCAACACAAAATCGAGCAGGTGTAGATTTTATTGAATATAATGCGATGGACAGCGTTCATGTTTATGATGGTGAAGCACATAATATTTATATTGACGTTGATGATAGTGTGGCAAACTATTCAATTTCTTATGGTTTAACTGTTGGTGTGTATGACATAACAGATGTTGCTGGAATTGGAGATTTTGTTGATATTTCTTCAGAAACACCAGTTTATTTCAAAATTTCGGCAGATGGTTATTATGATGCATATGGTTCCGCACTTCTTACAATTAAAGAAGATAACTCGGATGCAACAGATATTGTTATAACACTTGAAAATCAATCTAGCATTTATGGAAATAAAGTTTCTGTGGATGATTCGTTATATTCGGTTAACATTCATGTTGATATGTCAAATGTGGCAATCGATATTTCCACTGAAGCATCGCATGAATCTGATGTTGGCACTTATGCACTTGTTGGAACTGTGTTAAACTCTGGTGGATATAACATCACGTTTGTTAATGCAGATTATGTTATCATTCAAAGAAGCATAACTATTTTGGTAGAAAATCAAACAGGTGTTTATGGCGATGATGTTGAAGTTGACCAATTATATTCAATTTCAAAAGGGAATCTTGTTAATGGTGATAATTTAAACATCACGCTTCAAACATCGGCAACAGAAACATCAGATATTGGCTCTTATGAAATTGATGTGGTTTCAGTTGGAAACGATAACTATGATATTGATGTTATTGGTGGTTATTATACAATTTTTGCAAGACCAATTTCATTTGAGATTGATGACCAAACAGCAATATATGGTGACGTTGTTATCGATGGTGACAAGTTTAGCGTGTATTCTGGCGAAATTGTTAATGGTGACGATTTAAACATTGAACTTTATACAGTTGCAACAAACTTTAGCGAAGTTGGAACTTATTATATTTATTTGAATTATGGCAATAAAAACTATGATGTTTCATACTATGCAGGAAAGTTAGAAATTCAAAAGCGACAGGTGACAATAAAACTAGAAAACCAGAGAATGGTTTATGGTGGAACATATTCGCGAGTTCAGAATGAGTATGAAGTTACAAAAGGTGAAATCGTTAATGGTGATGACTTAAACATAACTCTTCACTCAAGTATTGGTCAAAGGTCAAATGTTGGTGAATATGAACTTTTTGCGGTTTATTCAAATGCTAACTATGATGCAAGTTTTATTACAAGTGTGCTTACTATTGACGCAAGAAATATTTCAATAAAACTTGATAATCAACATTCAATTTATGGCGGGGCAATTGTTTTAAGTTCAACCGATTATGTTATTACAAGTGGAATGTTGTTAGATGGCGATGACTTAAAACTTACACTCTCAACAAATGCTCAAGAATTTAGTGGGGTTGGGGAATATGAAATCACCGCAACTTCTGATAATAAGAACTATAATTGCACAATAACAAGTGGTGTTTACACGGTAAACAAAAGAGAAATTGTTATAAAGATTTTAAATCAAACGCTTGAGTATTCTGAAAATATGCTGATTGACCAAAATGCATATGTGATAACTTCGGGTATTTTATATGATATTGATGATTTAAAAATTAAAATCAAAACACCTGATAATGTTGTTGAATTAATGCCAGGCTCAACCTATATTTTGGAAGGTGAATGGGACAACAAAAACTATTCAGTTAATTTTATTGATGGTGAACTTGTAATTGAGGAGAAACCAGCAAACTTCTTTAAATCAATACCAACTTATGTTATTTATGGATTGATTGGAATTGTATTAATTTCTGGCTTGTTGATTTTTGCAAGAAGAAAAAAGCCAAAAGAAGAAGATTTTAGTTAATAAAAAAGATATATGGAATTTCCATATATCTTTTTTGATTTGTTAGAAATCGATTTTGCAAAATAATTTGCGAAAAAAAAAGTGCTAGGCACACTTGTTGTTATACAGCACCGAAGTGGAAATTAAGTAGCCAACTACTTCAAAGCAACCTCAAGGCACACAAAATGATTTGCTTAGTGCTGCTGCGGTCAGGCTCTGACACGGTTCACAAAGTTTTGTTGCTTAAGACCTTGTTATCAACATCGCTTGCTTAACGCAACCTTCCATACCATATCCCTAAAAGTGCGGTCAATCCTGCTATAGTAGATCTCAGGTTACAGGGCACTACTGGCTCCCCATTTAGCCTAGCACAAATGTATTATACCACATTGCACGCAAAAAGCAAGTGAATTTTTTATATAAAAAAGTATTTAAAAACACTAAAATGTATGATATAATAAGTATTAGAGGGGATTTTTATGAGAAAAAATCAACAATTAAAAGACAATGAAATTTTAATTTTTACTGATTTTAATGAAACAATTGTGCCATTTTCTGGTGAATATAACAGTTGCTCTTGTATGTATACTGAAAATAAAATGAATGAAGTTCCCGCAATTAAAGCACGTGTAACAAGGGCACTTAAAGATTTTGAAAGAGAAACAGGTTTAACACCTGTTATTTGTGTTGTTACAAATGCCTCACTTGCAACAATTGATGCAAATGATGCTCCTGGTATTCATCAAGATATGCGTATGACATTTTTTGACCATTCAAACGATTCGCCTGAAAGGGCAAAAATGGTTTATGAAAACACTTGTGAAAAATATTTTAGATATCTAGTTTATAAAGAAAATGACTATTATTTTGAAATTAATCCACTTGGAAATAGTTTAAGTGATGTGTTTGTTCCACAGGCATTCAGTGAAGAACAACGTGCAATCAGAATGGCTTCATCACACAAAAAATTAGAAAGTGTTGAAAGAATTGCTTCAATGATGTGCCCAGATAGATCAAAAATTAAACACTGTATTTTTGCAGGTGATTCAATTAAAGATGATTATCCAATGAAATTGATAAAAACTCCAGAGGGAACTTGTAAAATTTTCATTAGACCAGGAAAGGTTCAAAAAATGAAACCTTCAATTATGCAAGAATTTTGTGGTGCTATGGGCGTTGAATTTAGTCAAGTTAAAACCTCAAAAGGCAAACCAGTTCGTGTTTTTGATAATGACAACATTAAATATCTTCCAGAAAGCGAAAGGGTAATGCTTGAAAATTACCATGGTGGTGACCATGTTTTGTTAACAAACCCAAACACAAGAGGTTTTGTTGAAGGGCTATACCAAGCAATTGATATCATAAAAGCCCATCAAAAAGCAAATCCTAATCAAATGGATAGATAGTTAAGTTTGTTTTGATATAGCATAAATCACTTTGACTAAACATAAAAATTTTGTTATTATGTTTGTGTAGACAAAAGGAGCAATTTATGGAAGAAAAGAACGCTAATGCAAAACGATTTATTTCGGCATATAACAGACTTGACCAAGGTCTTCGTGATATTTATTCAATAAAAAGGTCACTTACTTTTTCAGATATGATTCGAAAGGTTGCAAATGTGAACACGGTTGTTTCAAAATTTGAGGAAGAACTTATTGATTACGCAAGGCTTCGTAATGCAATTGTTCACAAAAGCAATGATGATATTATTGCTGAACCAAATGTTGATGTTGTTGAAAAAATTGAAAAAATCACAAGATTAATCACAACACCACCAAGAGTTATTGAATGTTTAAGACCAAGAAAAGTTTATACCGTTGATGGTGACACAACATTGAAAGAGGTTGTTTTGCAAATGTCAAGGTCTGGATATTCAGTTGTTCCAGTGTATATTTCTGGCACACTTGTTGGTGTTATTCACAGAAAAATGGTTGTTGACGGCATTGGAAAATTTGTTGAACAACAAAAAGATATAGATGATTCAATAAACGAGCCAGTTTCAAAGTGTTTGGATATTTTTAATGAAACAAATCACTATGAAGTTGCTCCAGCAAGCCTTACAATTGAAAACCTTATGTATATGTTCCAACAAAACAGAAAACTTTCTTGTGTAATTTTGACTGAAAATGGCAATTACACAGAACCAGCAAAGGTTGTTATTGTTAGTGCTGACCTTATTGATTTAAACACAATATTAGATAATTATTAAAGAAGGTTTTATGAAACTCGCAAAAGATTGGAAAGAATATAAAGTTATTGCTACTGGTGATGGCGAAAAACTTGAGAGTTGGAATGGCATTGTTTTATTGCGCCCAGACCCACAAGTTATTTGGCATTCAAAAAGACCACTTTCTAAAGATAAAAACTTACACGCTTGGTATCATAGAAGTGAGTCTGGTGGTGGTGCATGGCAATATTTAAAGAAAACACCAAATGAATGGACTATTTCGTATAAAAACTTAAAATTCTCATTGAAACCAATGGGATTTAAGCATACAGGTTTATTTCCTGAACAAGCACATAACTGGGATGTTATGATTGATTTAATCAAAAAAGCAAACAGACCAATAAGTGTTCTCAACTTGTTTGGTTATACTGGTGGTGCAACAGTTGCTTGTGCATCTGCTGGTGCAAGTGTTTGTCATGTTGACGCTGCAAAAAACATGGTTGAGCGTTGCAAGGAAAATATTAGATTATCTGGTTTAGAAAATGCTCATGTAAGATATATTGTTGATGACTGCACAAAATTTGTCACTCGAGAAATTAAGCGTGGTCATAAATATGATGCAATCATAATGGACCCACCAAGTTATGGCAGAGGCTCAAATGGTGAAGTTTGGAAACTTGAAGATAACTTGTTTGATTTTGTTAAACTTTGCACAGAAGTTTTGTCAGATGAGCCACTTTTCGTTCTTATAAACAGTTACACAACCGGGCTTGGCGCAACTGTTCTTGAAAATATATTAAATATTGCTTTGCAGGACAAAAAAGGCAGTTCAGAGGCTTATGAACTTTGTCTTCCAACAGAAGAAGATGGTGTTCTTCTTCCATGTGGCACAAGCGGTTTATGGAGAGGAAAATAATGGAAATTTTATATGAAGATAATCATGTAATTGTTGTTAGCAAACCACAAGGAGTTCCAAGTCAACCAGATGAAAGCGGTGACAAAGATATGCTTACTTGGGTTAAGGAATATATTAAAGAAAAATACAATAAGCCAGGTGAAGCATTTGTTGGTCTTGTTCATAGACTTGACAGACCAACTGGTGGTGCTATGGTTTTTGCCAAAACAAGCAAAGCCGCTTCAAGACTTTCAGAACAAATGAGAGCAGGTGAGTTTGACAAAACTTATTATGCTGTTGTTTGTGGCAAGCCAAGAGAAGCAAAGGGCAAGATTGTAAGTTATTTGAAAAAAGATGAAAAAACAAACATGGTAAAAATTGTTCCACAGTCTGAAAATGGTGCAAAGAGAGCCGAACTTGATTATGAAACATTAGAGTTCAATCCAGAAACAAATCACGCTCTTGTTAAGGTTAAAATATATTCAGGCAGAGGACATCAAATCAGAGTTCAATTAAAGAGCATCAAATGTCCTATTTATGGCGACCAAAAGTATGGTGGAGAAAATATGCCAAAAGTTATGCTTAACTTGTTTGCAACTGAACTTTCATTCTATCATCCTATTTCAAAACAAAAGATGATTTATAGAGTGTATCCACCTGAAACAATGGATGCTTGGAAAGAGTTTAATATTGAAAAACATTTAACATTAAAAACAAACATGAATGACTAATTAATGTGAGGGGTTGATTTTGAAATTAACCCCTTTTATTTAATGTAAATCTAGAAAATTTGGGGTGTTATGTGAAACATAACACATGGAGAATATATGATTTTGCCTCAAAATTTACAAGAAAAAATAAATGCACTTTATTCTAGTTTAAACAAAAAAACACTAACTGAAACGCAAAAGCAAATGACTGATAAATATAAAAATCAAACTGGTCAAAGTAAGTCGCTTGTTGAAAAAAGAGAAGATGGTGTGTTATATGCAATATCAAGAATGCCTGCAACATACTCCGTTGTTTACACATTGGTGTCTTCTCTGGTAAAACAAGGATATCTAAATAATGTGCAAACAGTGATTGATATGGGCAGTGGAACTGGCGCAGGATATTTTGCATTAAAAGATATTGATAGCACTCTTGATATTACACTTGTTGAACGTGAAAAGAACATGATTGATGTTTTTAAAATGCTAACTGAAAATAGTGTTGATGTGACAAAAGAAGATTGTTTAAAATTTGTGTCTAACGAAAAGTTTGATTTGGTTTTAACAAGTTATGTGCTTTCTGAAATGACTGAATCTGACCGCATTTGTGCTGTTGATAAACTTTTGAGTTTAACAAACGATAGTTTGCTTATTATTGATACTGGAACACCAAGAACCTATGAAAATATGATGAAGGTAAAAAAACATATTGAAAATAAAGGTTATCATGTTGTTGCTCCTTGCATGAGCAAAAAGTGTGGGCTAGTTAATGACTATTGTCAGTTTTATGCTAGGGTGGAAAGGTCTTCACTTCACAAACTTGCAAAGTCTGGAAGTTTGTCATATGAAGATGAAAAATATTTTTACTTATTAATACAAAAAAATAGTTTTGATAACACTTATCAAAGAATAATAAGAAGACCAATAATAAAAGAGAACAATGTTGAACTTGTTTTATGCACGCCACAAGGAGTGAATAAATGTGCTTATACAAAAAAGAATAAAGAAGAATTTAAAAAAGCAAAAAAGTCTAGAATCAATGATTTGATTTAGCAAATAATAGGGTGTTATGCGAAACATAACACCTTATTTTATTTGAAGTTACGAGGTTTTTGGTATACATTTTTAAGATGGTCTTGAATTGTATATATTTCTTATGATATACTTTTTATAGAGTTATTAGGTGAGATTTATGAATAAAAGAAAAGTCAGGAATATTAATGTTTGGGACCTTGCAGACCAAAAAACTTATAATCGAATATCTAGTCTAACAGCAAATGATTCTGGTGTTTGTTTTAGATTTGAAATTCCTTATGTTGATGAAGAGTTTGTTTCTTATGCACATGAGTGTATGCAAATTCTAAAACAAGCGGGAATAGACGATTATACTTTTTCTTTGGTTACACTTAATCCTGATTCATCTCAACCTTTTTTAAAATCGGCAACCAGAGTTCTTTCTACTGATGAACTTGAAAGATTGATTGACCTTGAATACACGCTTCCACAGTCAGCAAAATTGGTGGTTTCTGAAAAATATCATGCGAAATTTCATGATTTTTCATTATCTGATTCTATTCAAGCAAATGAATTAATCAACACACAAGTTCAATACATCAAATCACTAGGCTTATCACCATTTGAAGAGTATTTGATGGCATACGATGTTGCGTCACAGTTTTGGTATAACGACAAAAATGACACACATCAAAAAAACTGGTATCAATCAAGGCTTTTAACATCTTCACTAACCGATGAATATTTTGTTTGTGCTGCTCATGCAAAAGTGTTGTGTGGGTTGCTTGCTGGCCTGGGGATTGATTCCGAAATTCAATGGCTTTATATTAACATTGGAACAAAAGGTCATAGAAAAGATGAACTTCATAACAATGTTATGGTTTATTTAAAAGACCCCAAGTATGGGTTTGATGGAATTGTGTTTTGCGACCCATGCAATGATTCTGATGAATTGCATAAAACAACCACAAAAAAGGGTGATGTTTTATATCATTCACAAAGCAGAAACACAATGTTGCTTTCGGCCGTTAATGTTGATGATGTTAAGGATATGAAAAAGTCGTTTACATTTGACGAAGAAAACTTTTTGCAGTTTCTTTATCAAAACACGGAAGCACTTGTTGGTGATAACTATAAACAAATTTTTGATGCCTTTGATGATGAATTTATGGCTGGTTATTTAGAATTTTTTATGAAGGCATATCCGCAGTATAAAGATGAACTTTCTTATGAAAAGTTTTTAACTGGCAAAGAATTTGCTTATTTAACAAATGAGTGTGCAGACTATGCAACATCAAAATTTATGAAAGTGTTTGGTGATATAAAGGTTGCAAGTGCAGTTGAAAAAGCAGATTTGTCTTTAGATGATTGCAATTTAGTCTATTATAGCAACGAGTTAATCAAACTTTATATGCAAACCGTTATTTTGAAATTTAACCACATTCCAGAGAACAAGATAGAAAAGTATATTGTTTCTAGAAAACCTGCAATTTTAGCGGAAATTTCTGGATTTGACAAAGATTATGAGATTGCAAAAAGGTTAGAACACAACAACTATATTGCAAACAAATATGGCAATGATGTTTCAGAAGTTGAACCACTTGGCATTGAAGAATTGTTTAATTGCTACAAAACTGTTGCTGATGATTCATACATTCCAAGAATGTTATATTGTTTTACTAAAAGAAAAAACATTGCAAATATGATTCAAGACATAAGACTAAATTCGCCGATTGTGAAACTAGAAGATTATTATCAAGCCTATGCAAGAATTTTGCAGGCACAAGGTTATCCTGAAAGCAAAATTATTGGATATGTTAACGAAAAGGTTGAGCCAACCGTAAAGAGGGCGAGTGATTGGTTTGATGCAAAATCTAGCAACGCTTTCAGAATTGCTGCTGAAGAAGTATGGAATCTTCAAAATAGACAAAATGGGCAAAATTAAAAGACTTCACAGGTGTGAAGTCTTTTTTTATTTGTATAAATTATTTTCTTGAGCCAATTGCAACAGCAAGTGCAACAGATGCACCAACCATTGGGTTGTTGCCCATACCAATAAGACCCATCATGTCAACGTGTGCTGGAACTGATGAAGAACCTGCAAATTGAGCGTCTGAGTGCATTCTTCCCATGGTGTCTGTCATACCATAAGAAGCAGGACCTGCAGCCATGTTGTCTGGGTGGAGTGTTCTACCTGTGCCACCACCAGAAGCAACAGAGAAGTATGCTTTTCCTGTTTCTGTGCAAACCTTTTTATAGGTTCCTGCAACTGGATGTTGGAAACGTGTTGGGTTGGTTGAGTTACCAGTGATTGAAACGTCAACGCTTTCATGTTGCATGATTGCAACACCTTCGCTAACATCGTCTGCACCATAGCATCTAACTTTGCTTCTGTCGCCATCAGAGAATGCTGTTTGGCTAACAACGTTAAGTTTTGCATTTGCATAATCATATTCAGTTTTAACATATGTGAAACCGTTAATTCTTGAAATGATGTAAGCAGCGTCTTTTCCAAGACCATTAAGGATAACTTGGAGTGGTTCTTTTCTAACTTTGTTTGCAGTTAAGGCAATACCAATAGCACCTTCAGCAGCGGCAAAACTTTCATGTCCTGCAAGGAAACAGAAACATTTTGTTTTTTCATTTAAAAGCATTGAAGCAAGGTTGCCGTGTCCAAGACCAACTTTTCTGTGGTCAGCAACAGAACCAGGAACACAGAATGCTTGAAGTCCAATACCAATCCATTTGCCGGCTTCTTCAGCAGAATGACAATCATTTTTGATTGCAAGGGCAGTGCCAAGTGTGTATGCCCAAACAGCGTTTTCGAAGCAGATTGGTTGAATACCTTTTACAGTTGCTTCAACGTCAATGCCAGCAGCAAGACAAATTTCTCTTGCTTCTTCTAAATTTTTAATACCATATTCTTTGAGGCAAGCGTTGATAGATGCCTCTCTTTTTTCTTTACCTTCGAAATTTACCATAACTTACTCCTTTCTTGGGTCGATATACTTAACGGCTTCAGCATATCTTCCATATGTTTTAAGGTTTGCTTTAAGGGCTTCATTAGCATCAACGCCGTTTTTGATTGCTTCCATCATTTTGCCCATGTTAACAAATTCGTAACCAATGATTTCATTGTTTTTATCAAGAGCGAGTTTTGTGATGTATCCTTCAGCCATTTGAAGGTATCTAGAACCTTTAAGTCTTGTTGAATAACTTGTTCCAACTTGTGAGCAAAGGCCTTTTCCAAGGTCATCCATGCCAGCACCGATTTCAAGACCATCATCAGAGAATGCTGATTGTGTTCTTCCGTAAACAATTTGAAGGAAAAGTTCACGCATTGCAACGTTGATAGCGTCACAAACAAGGTCGGTATTGAGTGCTTCAAGGATAGTTTTTCCTGGCAAGATTTCTGAAGCCATTGCTGCAGAGTGTGTCATGCCAGAGCATCCAATTGTTTCAACAAGCGCTTCTTCAATGATACCATTTTTAACATTGAGAGTGAGTTTGCAAGCACCTTGTTGTGGAGCACATCTTCCCACACCATGGGTAAGACCAGAAATATCTTTGATTTCTTTCGCTGTAATCCATTGACCCTCTTCTGGAATTGGGGCGGATTTGTGATTTGCACCCTTTGCTACGGGGCACATATTTTCTACGTGTTTTGAAATATTCATAATTCACCTCATAAAATTTGCTTTTAATAAGCACAAAGAAAGTATATCACACTGCAAAATCAAAACGCAAGAATTTAATTTGGGCAAAATCACCATATATGTTTTGAATTTTAAAAATTTTGTGTTATATTTGATGTGTAAAATTAGTATCATGTTAAATTGGAGAGCATCTAATGGGTTATGTAAACGTTGACACGATTTATGAAGAAGAAGGAAAAGAAAAGCAAGAGATAAAAAATGACTATATATCGGTTGAAGAAATGTCTGTTGTTGAAATGGTGATGAAAAAATCAAGATTTATCGCCATGGCTTTTCATGTTGAATCTGATGATGATGTTCATCAAATTATCGGAAACTTAAAAAAGAGCAATAAAAATGCAAAACACGTGTGCTATGCTTATGTGCTTGGTGAAACATATAACGTTGCAAAAAACAATGATGACGGCGAACCAGCAGGCTCTGCAGGTGCACCAATTTTTGAAGCAATCAAAAAAATGCACGTAACAAACACTCTTGTTGCGGTTGTTCGTTATTTTGGTGGTGTTGAACTTGGAAAGAGCAGGCTTACTCGTGTTTATAATGCAGTTGCAGCAGGTGCGCTCACTGAAGCAAAGAAATTTAAGATGGTGTTCTGTAACGAAGTTGAAATTAAAGTGTCATATCAAAACTATGGTGCAGTAAGCAAACTTTTTACAGAAGATAGTGTTTATATCATTGAACAAAAGAATGACGAATCAATGCCAGTTATGAAGATAGCGGTTCCTGTGAAAGCGTCTGAAAAACTTATTGCAAGCATAAGAGCAAAAACTCGTGGTGCTGGTGCAATAAACAAGTATGGAACAGGTTTCTATAAGTTCCCATACAAAAACTCTGATGCGGAGATTTAATGTGGCAGTTATAACAAAAATTGAAGAACAAAAAAACAAAAAGCGTGTCAACATTTTTGTTGATGATGCTTTTTTTTGTGGGCTTTGCAAAGAGACAGCAGTTGTTTTTAGACTAAAAGTGGGTAACACCGTTGATGAAAACAAATTAACGGAAGCCATTTTTGAAAGTGAAGTTAAAATGGCTTTTGATAAAGCGTCTGAATATTTAGGCATAAGAATGCACACAAAAAAAGAACTTTTTGATAAACTATTAAAGAAAGGCTATGAAAAAGATGTTATTTCAAGAGCCATTGAAAAACTTGAGGAATATCATTATGTTGATGATAGTCTTTTTGCTAAACAATTTTTGATGCAAAACTCAAACTATTCAAAGCGTATGATTGAAAACAAACTAAAGCAAAAGGGTGTGACAAGCGAAATCGTTAGCAAAACCACTGAAATTCGTGATGACGGCGATGAGTTTGCTCTTTGCAAGAAACTTGCTGAAAAATATGCAAAATCAAAAGACCTTTCAAAGGAGAATGCCGTGCAAAAGATGTATGCGTCACTTATTAGAAAAGGTTTTTCATTTGAAAATGTAAAAAAAGCAATAAATGAAGTTTTAAAAAGTTTAGATATAGAAGATATTGAAGATTTTGATTAAAATAAGTTATAATTTTATTACATTTTTTTTGAAATAGGTATTGACTTTTTATGCAAAAAATGGTATTATACCTGCAACCATAGAAATATGGTTGTGTCAACAATTAAGTTTGTGGCAGGGTAGAAATTTTTTACGAGCATTTGCATAAATTTTATTATGGGTATTGATTTTTGAGATTACTCGTGCTAAAATTTTTATGTTGACTCGAAATCTATATTAAAGGGAGTTGTATAAAATGAAAAAAGATGAATTAACAAGACTTCAAAATGCATATGACCAATTGAAATTGTTGGGATTTTCTCATGGAGAAATTCTTGAACTTTTGGAAGGCAAGGGTGATGCTCCAAAACAAATCACATCAAAAGAAGCAATTGACGTAATGACAATTTACTTCAGAGCAAAGAAACTTCTTGCTGACAGTCATGTTAGAGAAGTTATGAGAGGCAATGAACATTTGAAAGGTGCAGCAACACTTCCTAGAGATGTTGGTGTTTTGTATGCTTATGAATCATTCGTTGATAGTTTGGAAAATGCTATTGTTGTTCGCAATGCAGGCTCAGGCAAAAAGGAGTCTATGAGAACTTGGGATAACTATTTCAAGGAAAAAGAGGCTGATTATGCTAGACATATGAAAAACAAAGGCAAAGCAACTAGAAAGCAAATATCAACTTATGAAGATATTAAAGAAAATCCATATGATGATAGAATTAAAGACTATTTAGAAACATACATGGATGCTCAAACCATTTCTGATGTTACTTATGCTGTTAACAGTGACCCATCAGCACTCGCAATTGTTAGAGGACTTCCATTTGCAGTTGGTAGAAATAAACAAGAATCTTATACAGATGTTGTTTTGAAATATATGTATGCTGACACAGCAGTTTCTAGAGAAAAAGCAAAGAATCTTCGTCTTGAAAAGTTGAATGCAGAACTTAAAAAGAAACTTCAAGAATCAGGCGACACTGGTGCAAAGATTACTGCTGCTCAAGTTGCAATTATTGCTGCTCTTGGTGCTAGTTCAACAAAAGCACTTGAAGCAATTAAAAGCATGGAAGGCAAAATGGATGCTAGACTTGACACTGTTATGGGTGCAATCATCACAAATGGCAGAGCAAGAAAAAGAGAACACGCTGCTCAAAATAAAATGTTAAGCCACATCAACAAAAAATTGACAGTTGGACTTATCGCTGGTGGTGCAGCAGCAGCAATTTTGTTTGCTACCACATTTGGCTTATATTTCGATAAGGCTGATAGTAGTGACCCAGAACTTTTGGCTGCAAACGCTGCTTATTCAAGAGAACTTGGTGAACTTGATGCTTTCCATAAAACATATGGAAAACTTATTGCTGACGGAAGAGTTGATGCTGCAGAACTTGCACAACTTATTGCTGCTCGTGATGGTTATGTAAAAACTGACGTTAGCGGACAATACAGTTCAACATCAATTATGGACACAATGATTGAGGCGGCTAAGGCTCGTGAATCACACACTGATGCAGATTTAAAACCAAGCAACTATGCTGATATCCTTGCAGATGCTGCAAAACAAGCAAGATTTGCTTCATTCATGAATGAATATAAAGCAAGAACACCAGATGGTTTAACAGGAACTGAACTTTCTGAATTACAAACAATTGTAAATGCTGAATCAGATGCTGGTTTGAAAGCATCTATGCAAGAAATCTTGAACTTGGCAGTAAACCAAGGTGGTGCACCTGCAGATTATGCAGAACAAAAGGCTAGAGCAGACTATGGTTTCCAAGAAGGCAATGACTATATGCAATTCTTGAAAGATTTAGAAAAAGCAAAAGCAGATGGAACAATCACACAAGCAGAATTTGACGATATGGCTAAGAAAATTACTGGTGTATATGCTGCAAATGACGTTGCTTCATATGGCTATGCTTCAACACCTGCAATGACTGCTTTGGCTAACGCAGAATTCAATCTTTCAAAAGCAAACGGACAAATTAATGCACTTTCAATTGAAGTTAACAATCTTAACGGACAAATCAGTAAATTAACAGAACAACAAAAGAAAGACGCTGCAACAATTGCAGGTTTGCAAGCAACAATTGCTGACAAAGAAGCAAGAATTGCTGAACTTGAAGCATTGCTCGCAAACGGTTCAGGTAATGATGCAGTTATTAAAGATTTGCAAGCACAACTTAAGTCAGTTAAGGATGAACTTGCTGCAGCAAAATCACAAGTTACTGCACTTCAAAGTGAAAACGCTGGTCTTAAACAAGAAAATGCAGACTTGAAAGCAGAAAATGCTCAACTTAAACAAGATGTTGCGGCACTTCAATCACAAGTTAATTCACTTACAACAGACTCAGCAAGTCTTAAAGCACAAGTTGAAGATTTGAAAAACAAGAACACTCAACTTGCTAACCAAGTTGCAAGTTACATGACTCAACTTGACCAAGCAAAAGCAGATTTTGCAGCACTCCAATCACAATACAATGATTTGAAGGCTAAATATGATGCTCTTGTTCAAGCATCTCAAGGAATGGTTCCTCAATCAGAAGTTGATGCTCTTAAAGCAAAAATTACTGAACTTGAAGGTTCTCTTGCAAAAGCACTTTCAGACCTTGCTGTTTCAGAATCAGCACTTGCACAAGCAATTCAAGAAGGTGCTGCAAACGGAAAATTCTTAGATGACCTCTATGCAGCATTAACATACACATCTTCAGGAACAATGACAGATGCTGAAATTCGTGAATACATTGCATTTATGCTTGGACTTAACTACTCAGAAAACACAAGCGGCAATGAAAACGACCATCCATCTTATGGTGGCTAATAACTAAAACAAAAGCCTATGGGGAATCCCATAGGTTTTTTTTATGTTTAATTTAAGATTCTTGACAATATTTTTGACTGGCAATATAATAATTATATGGATAAATTTTTAGAAGTTGATAGAGTAGCGTTTTCTATCAAAGGTTATGATATTTATTGGTATGGTCTTATTATTTGTGCAGCAATTGTTGTTGCTGTGTTGGTTGCAACACTTTTTTGTAAAAAGAAAGGCTATAACACCGATATGCCATTAAATATTGCACTTGTTATTTTGCCAACGGGTATTTTAACAGCAAGATTATTTTCTGTTTTATTTGATGCGTCACTTGATTTGTCAGACTTTTTTAATTTTAGAACAGGTGGAATGAGCATTATTGGTGCTGTTGTTGGTGGTGGACTTGGTCTTCTTGCATTTTGTTTGATTAGAAAAGAGAAAAACATTTTTAGATATTTTGATGTGCTTGTTGTTGTTTTGATTTTAGCCCAAGCAATTGGCAGATGGGGAAATTATTTCAACGGTGAAGTATATGGTCAAGTTGTTGACCCAAATTCTGCATATGCATTTTTTCCATTTGTTGTAAGAGTTAATGGGGTGCTTTATCAAGCATTGTTCTTTTATGAATTTGTTTTAAATTTGATAGGTTTTGCTGTTCTTTACATTGTTTTCATGATATCAAAAAACAATGGTTTCACAACAGGAACATATCTTGTTTATTATGGAATTGTTAGAACTTGTCTTGAATCATTAAGGCAACCAGAGTTTATTTTAGAAGTTGCTGGACTTCCAATTTCAAAAATCTGCAGCATTGCAATGATTGCTGTGGGTGTTGTTATTTTGATTGTATTAAACATAAAACACAAAAAACGTAAAGGTGCAAACAATGAATAAAAAAGTAAAGAAAGACACAGTTGAAGATATCATGAAAAAAGAGTTGTCTGCAGTTGATGCTAGTGACAGACTTGCAAAACTTGAAAAAGAAAAACTTCGTGACAAAAAGATTATTGCAGAGTATAAAGAGCGTGAAAAGGCAACTGCTCGTGCGTTAGTTCTTTATGAAAGAAAAATAAAGTATTTAAAAGAAGTTTTGCTTGAAGATATTTTAAAAATTTGCAAAAGTATAAACATAAATAAAGACCAATTTGAAGAAAAGTTTGAAAAAGTTAGAAGCAGTGTTCTTCGTGATGATTTGATTGCTTATAACGACACATTAACTCTTTTTGAAGAGAGTTTGTATGAGGTTTGCAACAAAATCGAAGCAAATGCAATGATTACAAAAAAGGATAGAGCATTTATTTCAAACAAACCAATAAAAGATGAAAATGTGTCAACTGACCCTAACTCTAGGTTTGATAGATTAAAACAAGAATTTGCTCAAAAGATTGGTTCTAGTGTAAACAGAAAACCTGGTAGACCTAAAAAGAGTGAACAAAGCATTGTTGCAGATATTGGACTTGGCAAAAAGGTTGAAAAGACTGTTGATGAAAACGTTAAAGTTGAAAACAAAATTAACAAGTTATTTTATACTGCGCCAACTGAAAAAACGGCTGTTTCTGCGATTCCTCAAACGGATGATAGTTTGTTTGACTTTAATGAAGCACTAAATCCAAATATTTCACTCAAAGACATCATGGCAGACCTTATGACCGAAAAAGATGATGAAGAAACTGTAAAATATGGTGAAAGTGCACAGCATAAAGAACTTGAAAATGCTCAAAAACAATCAAAAATCGAACTTTTGGAGTCTGGTTTTATAAGAACTCCAGTAATGAAACCAAAATCAAAAACAGTTGAACATAGAACAATTGACCCTATTAAGAAAAAACCAACATTCGATAAAAGATTTTTGTCTATTCAAAATATAGTTAAAGAAACAAAATAACAAAAAAGCCCTGATAAAGGGCTTTTTTTATTGTGCTTTTGCTGTTTCTGGAATATTTGCAACAACAACCTCAGTTGTGAGTAGTGTTGAAGCCACGCTTCCTGCGTTTTCCAGAGCACATCTGGTTACTTTTGTTGGGTCAATAATGCCAGCATCAAACATATTTTCATAAGTGTTTGTTAGCGCGTTATAACCAACACCATCACCAATATGTTTTTTTACTTCGTTAAACACAACGCCATCGTCTTCGCCACTGTTTTTGGCAATTTGACGAAGTGGTGAAGATAGTGAATTTTTCACAATTTCAGCGCCTGTTTTTTCGTCTCCATTAAGTGATGAAATTAAATTGGTTAAGGCATCTTCACAGCAGATTAAAGCACAACCACCACCGATAACAATGCCTTCTTTGCTTGCGGATTTTGTTGCAGAAAGAGCATCTTCTATTCGAAGTTTCTTTTCACGCATTTCAATTTCAGTTGGAGCACCAACTTCAATCACGGCAACGCCATCAGAAAGCCTTGCGAGTCTGTCTTCAAGTTGAATTTGTGCATATTCCTCAAGTTCGGCTACAAGAAGTTCTCTCAAAAAGTCTTGTTTTTCACGAATTCTGTCAGGGTTTGATTTTCCACCAACAATAACGGTTTTGTCTTTAAACACCTTAACACTAGTGGCTTCACCAAGGTCCTCTGTTGTGATAGTTTTTAAATCTTGCACAATTTCTTTTGATAGATAATTTGCACCAGTTAAAAGGGCAATATCTTCAAGATAATCTTTTTGCTTGTCACCAAAAGATGGGGCTTTTACTGCAACTGATGTAAATGAACCACGGATATTGTTTAAAGTTAATGTGGAAAGAACGTCACCATCGATATCTTCAGCAATAACAAGCAATGGTCTTGAAGTTTTCATAATTTCTTCTAAAATTGGCAAAAGTTCGTTTATATTTGTTAGTTTTTTATCTGTTACAAGAATATATGGATTGTTTAAAACGGCAACGTTGCTGTCTTGTGGAATCATGTATGGGGAAATATAGCCTCTATCAAATTCTAGTCCTTGTGTAATTTTTAGATTGGTTTGTGAGGTTTTTGATTCTTCAATTGTAATAACACCATCTTTGCCTACTTTTGAAAACGCTTCAGCAATCATTTTTCCAATTTCATCACTTCCTGCAGAAATGCTTGCAACTTGTGCAATTTCAGTGTCGTTTGAAACTGGCTTTGAAATTTCTTTAAGTTTGCCGGTTGCAACGTTTATTGCTTTTTCCATGCCTTTTCTAATCAAAATTGGATTTGCTCCGCTTGCAATATTTTTTAAGCCTTCGTCAATCATGCATTCAGCAAGAACGCACGCTGTTGTTGTTCCATCACCAGCAAGGTCGTTAGTTTTTATTGAAACTTCTTTAATAAGATTTGCTCCCATGTTTTGGAATGGGCAAGCAAGTTCAATTTCTTTTGCAATTGAAACACCATCATTTGTGATTAGTGGAGTGGTGTATTTGCGGTCGAGTACAACGTTTCTGCCTTTTGGTCCAAGTGTGATTTTAACTGCGTTTGCAACGGCTTTAATTCCTGCTTTTAAAAGGTTTCTTGCGTCTTCGCCAGATTTAATTTGTTTTGCCATATTAGTTTTCTCCTTCGAATACTCCAAGAATATCGCTTTGTCTTAAAATTGCATATTCTTGATTATCAATTTTAAAATATGTTGCACCATATTTGTTGTAGATGACTTTATCATTAACTTTAACCGCCATTTCTGATTTGTTTCCGTCAAAACAATCTCCATCTCCAATGGCAATCACTTCAGCGTATTTTGGTTCATCACCAACAGTGTCTGGAATAAAAATTCCAGATTTTGTTTTGTTTGATTTGTTTAAATCTTTTAAAACAACTCTGTCAAATAAGGGTCTTAAATTCATTTGGTTCTCCTTAAATTATTTTCACTTAATTATATGTATTTTTTAAACGTTTATAACTATGGTTTTGTTGCGTTGGTTAATTTTAAAATAGAATCGGCATATAGTTTAAAAATAATTAAGCGTATAGTTTAATGATAAAATGTGGAGAGTTAAAAATGCAATATTATGTGCCATATAAAAAAACGAAAAAACGCTCATGGATTCAAATAAATTCAGCAATTGCAGGAATTTTATTTTTTGTGCTAACTGTGTCAATTTTAGTGTGTTTGGGTGTAAGCAGAAAGAAAAATAAGTGTTTTGACAAGACCTCATATTATTTTGTTTATGTTCAAAAATATCGCAAAGAAACAAATAAAGATGAGCAGGATTTGGTCAAAAATTTAGGTGGTGCGGGGGTGTATTTTTTTCATAAAGAAAATTATTTGCTAATTGCAAATGTTTATCATTCAAGCGATGATGCTAAAGAAATAAAAAATGGAATGCTTGAAAATTTTGAAAATGCAGATGTTTTAACTCTTGAAGCACAGGCAATTGCAAGAAAAACTCAAAATATAATTAAAGATAACTTGAGTTATTATAAATTTTTTAAATATTTGCAAACGATTATTCAAGAGTTTGAAGAGTTAAACATGAAATATTTATCTGGTGAAATAACGCAAGGAAAGTTGATATCTGAATTAATTTCAAAAAAACTTGAACTTGAAACTATTGTGAGTGAGTTTGAAAATCCACAAAAAGAGGAGTTGTTTGAAAATATAAAGACCTATGCAAATATGTTCTTGATTCATTTTGATAATTTTTTTAATGAGTTTTATCAATCAACAAAAAAACAGTCGTTAGTGTGTGGTTTGTGTGTAAATTTTGCTTTAACCAAAGTTGATTTGTTTGATAATTTGTAGAATAGAGCAAAATTATGAAAAAATAATTTGAATTTTGCACAAAATAATGCTATTATTAGGCTAGTTAGGAGAATCATTACTATGGGATTTATGAACTGGTTAATGAAAGGCGTAGGCTTTGAAAATGAAGAAGTCTATGACGATTCGATTGAAAAACAAAAAAAGCGTGAAGAAAGAGAAGCACAACAAAATGCTAGAAGACGTCAAAAAGAGGAGTATAAGGCAAGAAAGGCTCAAGAAAAAGCCGACAAAGCCGCAAGAAAGTATGCTTTAAGACAAGAAAAAGATGTTCCAACACGTCCACAAAGCACGACAACTTCTTTTGCTGACAATCCAGACCAATACAACACTTCACGTTCTTATTCTGCGCCTGTGAATAATTATGGCATGAGTTCAAATGTTGGAGGATATGGAACAAAGAATGTTCAGTTTATGTATCCAAGCAGATTTGAGGATGTTCAAACCATTATCAATTATTTAAAGGAAGGTGAATCAATTGTTTTAAACCTTAACAATATGAATGAAATTGATTCACAAAGGCTTTTAGACTGTGCAAGTGGTGCAATTTATGCCTTAAATGGAAATATTCGCCGTGTTGAGAACAATATTTTCTTGCTCACACCAGAAGGGTTTAATATCAAACTTCCAGATAATGACCCAAATAATATGTAATTTTGAATAATTTGTCGAAATTTGCATAAACTATGTTTAGGAGTGGTTTATGAGAGATTTTGATGAAAGTGAAATGAAAATGTCTTTTCGTGGTTATGACAGAGATTATGTTGATGACCTTCTTGAAGAAAAAGACAGGTTGCTATCTGTTGCACGCAGGGATATGGAATCACTTAAACGTGAGATTATTTCTTTGAAAAAACAATTAAATTACTCTAAAGCAAAAAAGAAGTAGCAATACTTCTTTTTGTTTTGTTTGTTTGACATTGATATTAAAAAATTATACACTAATTGTGATAAAGGAGCGTTTATGTTTAAAAAATTTGTTGTGGCTTATGACCATAGAGTTGATTTGAAATATATTGAAAGAATCAAGGCATATTTGGCGGAAAAAGACATTGAATATGATGTTGTTGAAGATGATTCAGAAGGTAATGATTATCCAATTTTAGCCAGAAAAGCCTATCAAATTTATCTTGATAAAAACGCAAGTGGTATGATTTTGCTTTGTGGAACAGGTGTTGGCATGAATGTTGTTGCAAATAAGTGTGCGGGCATTCGTTCGGTTCTTCCAAGTGAAGAAGGTTCTGCATATTTTGCAAGACGTGATGAAGATGCAAATTGTATTGTTTTTGCAGCAGGAAAATCAGATGAAAACTATGAAGTGAAACTTTGCAAACGCAAAATGATTAGAATGCTTGATGTTTTCATTAACACTGAATTTTTGGGTGAAGAACGTCACGCTAGGCGAATTGCTCAAATAGCAACAATTGAAAAAGGCGGAAAGATTTAATGACGGATGTTACAAAAGAAAAAATATTAAACAAACAAATGTGGCTAAATTCGTTAAAAATATCGGCAAAAATTGTTTTGGTGGTTATTGTTGCATTCTTTTACGTAATTTCAACAATGTTCTTTTTAGCGCCAAAATTTGACGCCAAAATATTTGGCTTTTTTGGATTAAAAAAAGCACAAGAGTCATGTTATTTGCAAGCATATGAAAAAAGTGGTTCTGCTGCTGACCTTTACAACTTGATTTTGTTTGAACAAGAGATTGGTGAGTATGAAAAAGAACTTTATTATATAAATGTTTTAATGGCTCGTGAAGATTACAATGATTTTTGCAAAAGATTAAATGATTCTAGCATAAATAATGTTTCAAAGAATATGTATGCATATGTGGGTAATACCGATTCATATTTAATTAATAGAAAGGTTAGATGTATGTATTCATTAAATTTAGAAGGCTCGTATGAAAATCGCTCACACGCAATTGTTTCTTTTGTAAGAAATCAATTGAGCGGTGGCAGTGTTTATGAATATTCGTTTGCAACCTATGTTTCATTGGTTTTGAATGATGCCACATTAACTGATGCTCAAAGAAAAGAAACCTTTGAAGTTTTGAAAAACATGACATCTTCTGAAGATACAAATTCAACACAAACACTTTTAGAAGAAAGAAAAAGAAAATTAATTTCTTCTATTATCTATGAAGTAGAAACAAAAGACGTTGTTCAAGAAGTAATTTTGAGAAAGAGATTAGTTGATTTTTATAAAGGTTGGTATAAATATTCTGAATTGGTTGGTGAATCAAGCAGTGTATTAAGAGCATTGGAACTTGAATATTCTAGTGCACTTGAATCATATAACAACTTGCTTGAAAAATAGGGTGTTATGTTAAACATAACATCGATAATTTCAGGAGTTACGAGGGTTATAATATCAATTTGCTATTTACAAATCAGTTAAAATATGGTATAATAGATACAATCAAAGAAAGGGAGTAAAACAATGTTAACAGAACAACAAAAAGAACAATTATCTAGTCAAAGTCCAGAATATATTGAACTTCGTGCTGTTATTTCAGATTACAATAAATACGTTTGGTTAAATAAGAAACATTACTGCATAAAAAGTTACATAAATGAAGAATATCCTGAAATTAAGGAGGAGGTTTACACATACAGTGCAGACCTTGCTCAAAGAAATAGTGATTTTATGGAAAGATGGCCAGAAAAGAAAGCAAAAATTATTGCTAGACTCAAAAAAGATAGATATTTTGCACGTGGTGGCAAAATAAGTGACAAGCGAACATTAAAAGATGGTGAAGTTAGATTTTCTGAACTATCTGATTATGTTGATTTAAAACAAAAGTTTGATACTCTTTATAGAATGCTTGCTGGTGGTCCAGTTGGACGCTCAAGATTGCTTGAAGACCACATTGAAAGTTTGCAAGCGAGAGTTAAACAATTAGAAGATGAGTTTGCATTAAAAGCAAAGCCATCTGGATTAAAAAGAGGTGCAACAAGTCCTGCTTCTGAAAAAGTTGCTGCTGCACAACAAATGCAATAAAAATAAAAAACACCGCTGTTTAGCGGTGTTTTTATTTAGTTTTAAAACATAATTTTGTCTTCAACGTGTTTGATGAGTTCATCAACTGAAAGTCTGATTTGTTCCATAGAATCTCTGTCACGAACTGTAACAGTTCCATTTTCAAGTGTGTCAAAATCAATAGTTACGCAGAAAGGTGTTCCAATTTGGTCTTGACGGCGATATCTTTTTCCGATAGAACCAGATTCATCATATGTGCACATGAAGTGTTTTGAAAGTTTTTTGTAGATTTCTCTTGCTTTTTCAGATAAGTTCTTTTGAAGAGGAAGAACAGCAACCTTGTATGGTGCAATGGCAGGGTGGAATCTATAAACGATTCTTGTGTCGCCACCTTCAAGTTGTTCTTCATCATAAAATTCACAAAGAACAGCAAGTGTAAGTCTGTCGGCACCAATTGAATATTCAACAACGTGTGGAACATATTTTTCATTTGTTACTGGGTCAATATAAAGCATATTTTTTCCAGAATATTCTTGATGACGAGACAAATCATAGTCTGTTCTATAGTGAATACCATTAAGTTCATTCCATCCAAATGGATATTTAAAGATAATATCACAAGCGGCTTTTGCATAGTGTGCAAGTTTTTCATGGTCTTTATAGTTCAAACTTTCTTTGTTAAATCCAAGGTCAATAAGGAAATCATAGGCATCTTTTTTGTATTTTGCGTAGAAATCAAAACCAGATTCTTCGTTTTTACAGAAAAGTTGGTGTTCCATTTGTTCAAATTCAATGGTTCTAAATGTAAAGTTTCCTGGTGTGATTTCATTTCTGAATGCTTTTCCGATTTGTCCGATACCAAATGGAACTTTTGCTCTGGTTGTTCTTTGAACGTTCATAAAGTTAACAAATTCACCCTGAGCAGTTTCTGGACGAAGATAAATAACGTCATCTGCGCCACCAGTGATGTCACGTGAAGTTTGGAACATCAAATGGAATTGACGAATAGGTGTCCAGTTAAAGTTTCCACAAACAGGGCAGTTAACATGATGTTCGTTAATGTATGCTTCCATTTCTTCATTTGTCATTGCATCTGGGTTAACAGTGCCTTTTGAATATGTGTCGATAAGGTTATCTGCCCTCATTCTTGCTTTACAAGATTTGCAGTCCATCTTTGGGTCGGTGAATGATGCAACGTGTCCAGAAGCCTCCCAAACTCTAGGGTTCATAAGGATTGCAGCGTCAACACCATAACTGTTTTCAGATTCTTGAACGAATCTTTTCCACCAAACTCTTTTGATGTTGTTTTTGAGTTCCACACCAACTGGGCCGTAATCCCAAGTGTTTGCAAGACCATCATAGATGTCTGAACCAGGATAAACAATACCTGTGTTCTTGCAATGTGAAACGAGTTTGTCCATTGTTAAGTTTTTCATATTTGTTTCTCCTAAAAATTTATTTTGTTTTTAAGCCAAAACAAAAGGCCTAATCTTTTCGCATTCCGCTGGCAAAAAGAATAAATAGTTTATTCAATTTGCAAGGGGCGAGAGATTAGACCCGTGGTTCCACCCTTATTAGCATTCCCAAAGGGAATACTCACTTTTTTAAAAAATCGCTCCAAAGCGCCTTCAACTTGTGTTTGCTGTTTCACTTGCACCATCTGAAACTCGCTAAAAGTAACCTTCAAGTTTACTATTCTTTTTCATCGCAATTGTATGGCGTTATTATAACCTCAAAATTTTTATTTGTCAACCATTCGTTAAAAATGAATTTGTTTTTGCAAAAATAACGGGTAAGTTTGCGGTGTTATGTTTAACATAATAGTGAAAAATTCAGGTTTTATGCGTTGTCATGAGGTTCTTCATTAATAAGTCCACTTATAAATTTTGCCATTTCTTCAGGGGTTTCTTCGCAATTGTTTTTAAACCATTCAACAGCAACTCTTGAAAGTGCACCAAAATAATATAATGGTAAATATTTGTTTGTTTTGTTTATGTGGTCATAAGGGAATGAGTCTTTTAGGTTTTCAACGGCAGTGTCTATCAAGGTTTTTGATATTTCAGAGTTTTCAAAAGACTTCACAATTGTTTTGTTGTCTGACATCATTTGGAATAATGTTTTTGTTATATTGTATAAATTGCAGTTGTTATCAAATTCTTTTTTTAACTTTAGAGAGATTTTTTCAATTGCTTTAAATGTTAAGTCGTCTTTAGATTTAAAATTTCTGTAAAAAGACATTCTAGAAACACCTGCTTTTTCTGTTATATTGCAAACAGAGATGTCGTTATAATGATTTGTTTGAAGAAGTTGATGAAATGCTTGAAAAATATAATCTCTTGTTAAACTTTCTTTTTCTTGTGTTTCGTTCATAATATAATCTCCTTATGGTGATAAAATAATTAAATCTTTTTAAATTAGCAACTAAATTTTGCGTGTTACACCAAATTTTAATTATTATCTAAATGCGGGTAATAACACACTTTGGAAATAGTTACACATTTATTTTGTTGTAACACATATTCATAATAATTCATGAATATTTCCAATTTATTATTTTTTGGTAAAAATATTGTAAAAATAGTTACTATTTCTTTTAGATTAGATTATAATACCGATATAGTATTTTTAAGGAGCAACAACATTGATTGAATTAAAAAATATAAAAAAGTATTACAAGATGGGTGATAATGTTGTAAAAGCGCTCGATGATGTGTCTTTAAAAATTGAAGACGGCGAGTTTGTTACAATCATTGGTCCATCAGGTTCAGGAAAATCAACAATGATGAATATTGTTGGTTGTCTTGATGTCGCAACCGAAGGCGAATATTATGTTGATGGTGTTGAAATTTCACACTATTCAGAAAATCAACTCGCGTTTTTAAGAAACAAAAAAATGGGCTTTATTTTTCAAGGCTTTAACTTACTTCAAAATCTTAATGCATTTGAAAATGTTGAACTTCCAATGATTTATCAAGGGATTTCAAAGGCTGAAAGACATAAAAGGGTTATTGAATCTCTTGAAATGGTTGGCATGAAGGAACGTATGAAACACAGACCAAGCGAACTTTCTGGTGGTCAACAACAAAGAGTTGCCATTGCAAGAGCTCTTGCAACAAAACCTATGTGTATTTTGGCGGATGAACCAACAGGAAACCTTGATTCAAAAACTGGTGACGAAATCATGGCAATTTTAAAGAAGTTGAACAGCCAAGGCACAACTGTTATCATTATCACTCATAATGATGAGATTGCTGCAATGTCGCCAAGAGTTGTTCGCATTCACGATGGAAAGATTGATGGTGATGATATAAAAAAGAACGTTGAAAGTTATGGCGAAGTAAATTTAAGAGAACTTCCTAAAAAACGCACAACAAAAAAGACATCAACAAAACCAGCAAAGGAGGTGGAGTAATATGCACCTTTGGCAAGCAATAAAAATGGCGTGCAAATCACTATGGACAAACAAGTTAAGAAGTTTTCTTACAATGCTTGGAATCATCATTGGCGTTATGACCGTTGCACTTTTAACTTCAGTTGCTTCTGGCGTTCAAACAGCGGTTGTTTCTCAAATAAGAACTCAAAGCACACTTTCAATTGTGATGTGCACTTCAAAAAATATGAAATATCAAAGTGTTTATGATGTTTTGCAAAACAACCAACATAAACCAGAAGATGAAGATTATTACACATTCTCACTTATTTATTCAGACAATACGGTTGTTTCAAGTGATTTAACTGGTGTTGCTGATAGTGAAAACCTTGAAGACTTTTTGGTTTTTAATAAAGTGGTTGTAAGTGAAGAAACATATAACAATATGACCTCTTCAGAAAAAACCATTTACGATGGAATGAAAGTTTATTTAGAAAAACCAGCGCCAAGCAAAACCTCTGTTATGGCAGTAAACAAGAACTTTGCAGAAGTTTATGATTTGAAGTTTGAAGGTAACTTCCCACAAAACGCAGATGAACTTTTGGTTGATAGAGCATTTATTGAAACATATTTAGGAAAGAATGTAACCAATCAAGAAGCGTTAAATAGAACAGTTTCTTTGGGTGTTACAGCATATGTTGATTTAACATTCAAATTTTTAGTTCCAGTTACCGATGAAATCAAGATGGCTGTTCAAATGTATATGGAAAACATTGGTTATAAAGACAGCATTCACAGCATTACAGCATCTGGAAATAACTTGATTGTTAATATGGATTATTTTACAACAAGTGATGAGTTTGTTATTAAAAGACTAACTGAAGATATCAAAAATGACCAAGGTGAAGTTTTGGTTTCACCTCCATACAAAGCCGCACTTGTTCCAGAAGACCCAATTGAAATCACTGAAGTCTATAACAGAGATAATGCACAAACTTATAAAATTGTTGGTGTTTTAAGCGAAGATAATGCGTCAATGATGTCAACAATGTCAACAAATTCAGATTCTGATGATTTTTCTATTTTTGACCTTTTGATGAATTCAGTAAAAGGTTCTTGCTATATGCTTTTAGATGAAGCAAACCTTACACCACTTGGTGTTAAAGAAGAAGGTATTGAAGAACTTGCAGACCTTCCTATGACATCTGCATATATGAGATTTAAAACAGAAGATGTTATGGAAGATAGGGTAAATGACGTTACCGCTGCGTTTATGTCACAAAAAGCACTTATGTATGGCAGTGACTTTATGATTATTTCAATGAGTGCAGTTGCATCAATTGTTGATAGTGTTATGAACACTCTTACAATTATGCTTACAGTAATTTCAATAGTATCACTTATTATTGGTGGTATTGGTATTATGAACATTATGCTTGTTGCAGTAACCGAAAGAACTCGTGAAATAGGTATAAGAAAAGCAATTGGTGCTAAAAAATCATCAGTTCTTGTTCAATTCCTAGTTGAAGCATTGATGCTTTCACTTGTTGGTGGTGCAATTGGTCTTGGCATTTCTGCAATAGGTTGTGCTATCATCGGACACTTTATGGGTATTACAATTAGTATGCCTCTTTGGGTAATTGGCATGAGCGTTGGTTTCTGCACAGCAATTGGTTTGATTTTTGGTATGTTCCCAGCAATCAAGGCTAGCAATATGCAGCCAATCGATGCATTACGTAGAGAATAAACGGCATAAAATAAGCAATATGCTGCGTTACTTCAAAAATCTCAAACAGTCATTTACGTTAAGTAAACTCCTGCTTGGGATTTTTTTGTGCCTTGCATCTTAATCCTTTTCTGTTGTTTATCATTTCAAATAAAAATCACTTAAACAAAATACAACAAAGCATGGTTAAGTCCATGCTTTTTTTATTGCGAAGATGGTATTTTTGTTTTATAATAACTTTGTTAGGAGATTTTTATGGAAAAGACAATTGTAGAAGTAGGGATGCTACTTGATAAAGATATTGAATATTACAATGACATCATGACCAAGGCGGGCGGAACAAATGTGTTTAATTGTGAAACCCATGATTTATATTGGACAAATAAGTCACATGATGAACTTTCCAAAATGACGGAAAATCAAATAAAGATGTCTTGTGTTAGGTTTAGAATGTGTAATGGTTTTGGTGGAACTTGCTTTGGTGGCGATTTTTCAGTGGGGTTAAGTTTCCAAAATTTTAAAATTTATGATAAATCTAAAGAAGATAACTTTAAATGTTCTATGGATGAGTTTAAAAAAATTCAAGAAAAAATGGAAGGTGACGGCTGGTATTTGATATTTGATACATTTAAAGTTGATTATCAATACAAAATTGGTGATATGCAAAGTGCAATTCAATTTCAAGAAATTGACCGAATTGGATTGGTTTTGTATTATGATAATCCTGAATATTATGACTTTACACCAGAAAGACAAAAAGATGCTTTGTTAGATGAACTTAATTCATACGGATTTAATTTTGACAAAAAAGAGCAAGGGGTTGACAAACTTCGCACTTTGCTTTTGGGATACACTTGTTATAGTGATAATCAAAATGGATAGTTTTTAATCTAATTGTGATTGTATTATGTAATTTGGAGAATAATAAAATTAATCATGGCAAAAGAAGAAAAAAGGTTTGAATTAGTGTCAAAATTTAAGCCTACAGGCGACCAACCTGAAGCAATCAACAGTTTGGTTGAAGGTTTAAATGATGGGCTTAGAACACAGGTTTTACTTGGTGTTACCGGAAGCGGTAAAACTTTTACCATGGCAAATATTATTGAAAAGGTGCAAAGACCAACGCTTGTTATTGCACACAATAAAACACTTGCTGCTCAACTTTGCAACGAGTTTAGAGAGTTCTTTCCAAACAATTCAGTAGGTTACTTTGTATCATATTACGATTATTATCAACCAGAAGCCTACATTGCAAGTTCGGATACTTATATTGAGAAAGAACTTTCTATTAATGATGAAATTGACAAACTTCGACATTCAGCAACTTGTGCACTATTTGAAAGACGAGATGTCATTATTGTGGCTTCAGTTTCATGTATTTATGGTTTGGGCGAACCTAGTGAATATCACAAACAAGCAATTTCACTTCGCCCGGGCATGGAAATTTCTAGAGATGAAATTATTGCAAGGCTTGTAGAAAATCAATACAAACGCAATGATATTGATTTTGTTCGTGGAACATTCAGAGTTCGTGGCGACACTTTAGAAGTGTTTCCTGCAAACAGCAGTGAACATAATATAAGGATTGAATTTTTTGGTGATGAAATTGACCGCATTTCAGAAATTGAAAGTGTTTCAGGCAGGGCGGTTTCCACATTAGAGCATATCGCAATATATCCAGCAACACACTATGCTGTTGGTGGTGAAAAAATGGAAGAGTGTTTGGCAAATATTCAAAAAGATATGGAAGAAGAAGTTGCTGAAATGCTCGCAAAAGGCAAATTGTTAGAAGCAGAAAGATTGAAACAAAGAACTAGTTATGACATTGAAATGATGCGAGAAATTGGTTATTGCAGTGGCATTGAAAATTATTCAAGATATTTTGATGGCAGAAAGCCAGGTGAAACACCATACACGCTTTTAGATTACTTTCCAGATGATTTCTTGGTTTTGGTTGATGAAAGTCACATGACACTGCCTCAAATCAGGGCAATGTATAATGGTGACAGAGCAAGAAAGGATAGTTTGGTTGAATACGGCTTTAGAATAAAGTCCGCTTATGATAACAGACCTTTAACATTTGATGAGTTTGATAAGAAATATCATCAAATTGTTTGTGTGTCTGCAACACCAGGGCAGTTTGAAATGGCTCATCAAGACAATGTTGTTGAGCAAATCATCAGACCAACTGGGCTTGTTGACCCAGAAGTGGTGGTAAAACCTGTTAAAAATCAAGTTGATGACCTTATTGGTGAGTTAAACAAAACAATAGAAAGTGGTGGCAGGGCACTTGTTACCACTTTAACCAAAAAGATGGCAGAGCAACTTTCTAAATATTTAAGTGAAGCGGGTATAAAAACCACATATTTACATTCTGAAATTAAAGCCATGGACCGAATAACCGTCATAAATCAACTACGTAGCGGTGAAAGTGATGTTTTGGTTGGAATTAACCTATTGAGAGAGGGTTTGGACCTTCCAGAGGTTAAATTAGTTGCTATTTTAGATGCAGACAAAGAGGGTTTTTTAAGAAGCACAGGTGCTCTTATTCAAACAATTGGTCGTGCCGCAAGAAATGCAGAAGGCAGAGTAGTTATGTATGCGGATGTTATGACAGATAGTTTAAAAAAAGCAATTGATGAAACAAATCGTAGACGTGAAATACAAATGCGTTATAATGAAGAACATGGCATTGTTCCAAAAACAATTATCAAAGATATTGTTAATACTTTAAAAATCACAACCAAAGAAACAGATACTTCAAGCATGAAGCCAGAAGATATAACAAGACAAATTGAAAGTTTAACTGCACTTATGAATGTTGCGGTTAAGGCTCTTGATTTTGAAAAGGCAATTGAACTTCGTGATAAGATTGAGGAGTTAAGGGCCAAACAAGAAGGCAAAACTTACCAAAAGAAAGTTAAGATTGAAAAAGTTCGAAATAGGGTTTATGAACGAACAAGAAAGAGCAGTAAGGCTAAATAAAACAAGGACTTATGTGTGACATAATACTGATAAAATCAGCATTTATGAGTATTTTTGAAAATTTTAAGGAGAATCTATGAACAACTTTATACGTATTGTTGGAGCACGAGAAAACAACTTAAAAAATATAAATTTAGACATCCCAAGAAACAAACTTGTTGTTTTAACAGGTCTTTCTGGAAGTGGAAAATCTAGTTTGGCATTTGACACAATTTTTGCAGAAGGACAAAGAAGATATATGGAATCTTTGTCTTCTTATGCTAGACAATTTTTAGGACAAATGAAAAAGCCAGATGTAGACCAAATTGAAGGGTTATCTCCAGCAATTGCTATTGACCAAAAAACAACTTCATCAAACCCAAGGTCAACTGTTGGAACTGTTACTGAAATTTATGATTATATGCGTCTTTTGTTTGCAAACATTGGCGTGCCTTATTGTGTAAATTGCAATATTCCAATCAATTCATCTTCAATTGATAATATTGTAACCAGGGTTATGGCTTGCGAAAACGGTTCAAAAATTATGGTAATTGCGCCAGTTATTCGTAGAAAAACAGGTGAATATAAAGATTTATTTGAAGATTTTAGAAAAAAAGGCTATATAAGACTTCAAGTTGATAATGCTATTTACAGCATTGATGATGAAATTGTGCTTGATAAAAAGAAAAAACATGACATTTCAGTTGTCATTGATAGACTTATTCGTAAAGATGGCATTGAAACAAGACTTTCTGAAAGCATCGAAACTGCTGTAAAACTTGCTGATGGCATAGTTATTGTGAATACTGATGGCAGAGATGTTCTATATTCAACAAAACATAGTTGTCCAACTTGTGGGTTTTCTTTTAACGAAATTTCTTCTAGACTTTTCAGTTTTAACACTCCAATTGGTGCTTGTCCTGAATGTTTGGGTATTGGCTCAAAAATGATAATTGAAGAGGATAGGCTTGTTAAAGATTGGAATCTATCGCTTTTAGATGGGGCAATTTCAACATTTGGCTGGGGCGATTATGGTTTTGGAAATATGTATTTTAGAGCAGTTGCAAGCAAATTTGGAATTAACATGACAACCCCATTAAAAGATTTTCCAGAAAGGGCAAAACAAATATTGTTTTATGGCACAGAAGGTGAAAAACTTGCGATGACAACACTCAATGGAAATGTGTTTACTGGCAAATTTGAAGGTATCATTCCAAATCTTTATCGCCGCCATGAAAATGGTAGTGATTTTGCTAAAAATGAAATAGAAAAATACATGATAACAAAAACTTGCTTTAAATGTGCTGGAAAAAGACTTAATCCTCAAGCATTATCAGTTAAAATTGACGGAAAATCAATTATTGACGTAACAGATATGAATGTTGTTCAAATGTTCAAATGGATTGATTCTTTAAATTTATCAGAAAAAGAACAGGCAATTTCACAAAGTATTTTTAAAGAAATTAAAGCAAGATTAAACTTTTTGATTAATGTTGGTCTTGATTATTTAACACTTTCAAGAACAGCCAGCACTCTTTCAGGTGGTGAAGCACAGAGAATTAGGCTTGCAACACAAATTGGAAGTGGGTTAATGGGCGTGCTTTATATTTTGGATGAACCAAGTATTGGTTTGCATCCAAGAGATACAAACAAACTCATAGAAACATTAAAGCATCTACGAGACCTTGGAAACAGTGTGCTTGTTGTTGAACATGATGAAGATACAATTAGGGCAGCCGACTATATTGTAGACATTGGACCAAAAGCAGGTGTTCATGGTGGACGTGTTATTGCTGCGGGAACTCCAGTTGAAGTTGCAAGTGTCGAAAACTCTTTAACAGGTGCATACTTATCTGGCAGAAGAAGAATAGAAATACCTGATTCTAGAAGACCTATGTCTGACAGAATACTTGAAATTATCGGCGCTAAGCAGAATAATTTGAAAAATATAAACGTTCAAATCCCACTTGGATTGCTCGTTGCTGTAACTGGTGTTTCAGGTAGTGGCAAGTCTAGTTTGATTAATGAAATACTATACCCAGCAGTTGCAAACAAAATTAATCGTTCAAGTTTGCCTGAAGGAAAATATAAAGAAATTAAAGGCATTGAACATTTAGACAAAGTTGTTGTTATTGACCAAAGTCCTATAGGCAGAACACCAAGAAGCAATCCTGTAACTTACACAGGTGTGTTTTCTGCAATCAGAGAACTTTTTGCTAGCACACCAGAATCAAAAGCAAAAGGTTACACTGCTGGCAGATTTAGTTTTAATGTCAAAGGTGGAAGATGTGAAGCCTGTGGTGGTGATGGCGTCTTGAAGATTGAAATGCATTTCTTGCCAGATGTTTATGTAACTTGTGACGAGTGTGGTGGAAAACGTTATAACAAAAATACACTTGAAGTGAAATATAAAGGAAAAACAATCAACGATGTTTTAAATATGACAGTTGAA
Organism: Clostridia bacterium; assembly: GCA_045594425.1. GTDB lineage: Bacteria > Bacillota > Clostridia > Christensenellales > UBA1242 > RGIG1681. The sequence continues at coordinate 147,398 of JAZNYK010000007.1, read as the reverse complement.
GATGCTTTACAATTTTTCTATAATTTGCCATCTATCAAAAACAAACTTCAAACACTTTTTGATGTTGGTTTAGGATATATCACTTTGGGGCAACCAGCAACAACTCTTTCAGGTGGTGAGGCTCAAAGAGTTAAACTTGCAACAGAACTTTCAAAGCGAGCAACCGGTAAAACCTTGTATATTTTGGATGAACCTACAACTGGCTTGCATACTTATGATGTTGAAAAACTTATTGCAATTTTGCAACGACTTGTTTCAACAGGAAACAGTGTTGTTGTTATAGAGCACAACCTTGATTTTATCAAAGTTGCAGACCATATTATTGATATTGGACCTGAAGGTGGTGAACGTGGAGGAACAATTGTTGCCACAGGAACTCCTGAACAACTTGCAAAAAATGAAAAATCACACACAGGTGTGGCTCTCAAAAATATTTTGCGATAGGTATTGAAATATAGATAGTTTTATGTTATAATGTTCTCAATACATAACTAAAATTGTGTATTAAAGGGAGTTATAAACCAATGAAAAAAGTGTTAATTATGATATTAACTGCAATATGTGCTTGTGCAATTGGCTATTTAGGATACGTTATTTTTAATGCGAAAAGCATAGATAGCGTTGAAATAGTTGGTGAGATGCAAACACTTTATGTAGTTGGAGATGATTTAGATTTTCAAGAAGCGCAACTAAAAGTTACATATAAAAATGGAACTATCAAAATGGTTGATTTAGATAAAAAGAGAGTCGATGTTACATCATTCTCAACATCTCTTCAAACTCACGGAACAATGAAAATTGTTTACAAATCAGCAGTTTTGGAAGTTAATTATGATGTTGTGAACAAAGGGCTTTATTATGTTAGCGGAAATTATGTAACAACACCAAGTTCAACAGTTCCAAGCGTAACAAATTACTCACGAACCACAGCGCCAATGCTTTTCTATATTAAAGATAATGGAGAACTTGAATATTATTATAAAGAAGGTTCAAAATATTTAATGCATGACGGTGAATATAACAAGTCTTATAAATATGAAATATCTGGTGACACCATGAGGGTTTATCTTGGTGGTGACGAAGCATCATATGAATTAAAGGCTAACTATAATTCAGAAGGAACCATGACATTGAAGTCTACAACAATCACAACAATGTCAAATAATCCAGATATCATAACAAGAAAAGTTGAAAAGATTTACACATATTATGAACATTTTAAAACTGACAGAACAATCAGTTCAGTTGCTGTAGATTTATCAAAAACAACTTCAACCAACTATGGTTCAAGCCAATATATCATATTTGAAAAAGGTGATAATATTGAAACTAGCAAAAAAGTTATTTTACTTCAAGTGAATTATGCAAATCCTTTAAGTTCATATATGTCAACTGTTTATGTTCATGTTTGTGATGGTATGGTTACTAGAAATTCATTAGATACAACCAAAGTTACAGATATTGCTCATATGCTTTGCAGATATGAAGGTGAAGATTTTGATATCAACTACAAAGTTGTAAACGGTTAAAAATTATAAAAATACATACGTTTGTATGTATTTTTTTTTGCAAAAACTTAATAATTAATTTATATGGCAATAATGTTGATTAGGTCTATAATAATTTATATTTGTGTATTAATAGTTATTAGATTGATGGGCAAAAGACAAATCGGAGAAATGCAACCATTTGAATTTGTTATAACATTAATTATTGCAGACCTTGCGTGCATTCCAATGGCAGAACTTTCAGTTCCTTTAGCGCATGGCATTGTTCCAATAATATCTTTATTGATTTTACATTTTGTTATTTGCGTGCTTGCACGAAAGTTTATGATAGCAAGATATCTTTTAACTGGCAAGCCAGTGATTGTTGTAAGTCCAAAAGGAATTAACTACAAAGAACTAAAAGAGTTAAACATGACCCTTGATGATTTGTTGGAGTTAATGAGGGGTTGTGAGGTTTTTAATTTTGATGATATAGCGTATGCTATAATTGAAACTAATGGAAATTTATGTGTTCTAAAAAAATCAGAATGTGAAAATGTGACAAGAGAAGATTTAAAAGTCAAGGTCAGTCAAAGTGCTTTACCTGTTAACGTAATTATGGATGGGGTGGCAATGAAAGAAAACATAAAGATAACTGGAATTGATGATGGATTTATCAACAAGTGTTTATTAAGAGCAAACTTAAAATCAATAAAAGAAGTTTTAATTATGACACTTGATAATAATGGTGAAGTTTTCATCCAGGGGAAAGATGCAGAAGAATACTTTACATTTCAAATGGAATTTGACGGTGGTGATAGATGGTAAAACGTTGGATAATCATGATTACGCTTTCAGTTATTTTGATTGTGAGTTGTGTTATTGAAACAACTTATGTAAACAATTCTTTTGATTGGTTAATCAATAGCATGGAAACTCTTCAAATAGAAATTACTGAAAACAAGGAAAAAATTGATACAAAAGAAATCATTGACCGTGCTTATGGAATTCATGAAAATTGGCATAAAAAAGTTAAAGTTTTAAAATGCCTTATATGGCACACTGGGATAAAAGATGTAGAAATTGGGCTTGCACGAATTGCTGTTTATATTGAAGAGAATGACTACACCGAAGCCTATGCTGAAATTGCTTCACTTATAGATTACGCAGCACATTATTTGGATGATTTTGAAATATCAGTAGATAATATTTTTTAAGATTTCAACTTATTAAAAACCAAGACTTTTAAATTTGCGATGTTAAATACGTAAATTAGTCCAATTGTTGAACCGACTGTTGTTATTCCGCCAACAATTAAAGTAATAAACAAATTTGTCACAAGCAAGTGTGATACAGAAAACCCGAGCAGTGTAGAAAATGCTGCAATACAAATCATATATAAAGTTGTTTTTAAAAATTCATAGTTAATCAAATTGCGTTTTGCTAACATACTGATATTTAAAATGCTTGAACTAACAGACATTAACAAGTATCCAACAATCATGGCATAAGAACCAATATATTTAGGCAAGAAATATATTGACAAAATTAGCAGAAGTGCAGAAATAATATAATTTTTCAAAGATTTCATTTCCAATCCAATTGCATTTAAAATTGAAGATGTTATTTGAGATATTCCTAAAGGAATCATTGTTATTGAAGCAACACATAAATATGTTCCTGCTTCTGTGTTGTTATATAAAAATTCACAAATTGGAACTCCTAGTGCAATAAAAGTTGAAAGCAATAAGCCTGAAAACATAACAGCAGATTTGATAGAAAAGTTTATCTTACTTTTTAAAATATTTGTATTTAAAAGTTTTCCGTTATCAATGTCATTTGATTGTTCGCTGATTGATGGTATTATAGTTACAGCCAATGAGCCAATTAATGTTGATGGAATCATTATCAAAGGGAATGTCATACCCATGATAATTCCAAATTCAGACAATGCTTCAGTTGAAGAATAGCCGTAAGTCATTAATCTTAATGGAATGATAATTGCAATTATTGATGAAACTATTGATGAAGCGGTTCTAACAGCAGTGATTGGTGTGCTTGTTTTTAAAAGTTTTTTAAATTCATATTTAGGATGAGCAAGTTTTCCACCACGCTTAAAATATATTATTGCAACTATAATAGATGTGCATATACAAGCAATACTTAATGATAAGGCAGTCTTGTTTGTGAGTGACATATCAAGAAATGTTGTTTCAAACAAAATAACTAATATGATAATTCTGATAATTTGTTCAAGAAATTCAGTAAAACTTATAGCAAAAAATTGTTGTTCGCCCCAAAGTGCTCCACGAAAAACTTCATACATTGAACTAAATATCAACGCTGGCAATAATATATTTAACATTTCAGTTGATGTATTTGATGTAAAGATAACATTTAATACATCTGGAAACAACAAAACCACAATTGAAACAATTAAACAAATTATACCAGTCAAAATCAAGCCAGAACTCACAATTGAGCCTATGGCTTTTTTATTGTTTTGACCAGAGTAATATGAAACATTTCTAGATAAAACAACAGGAATGCCACTTGATAACAGTGTCATTAAAACACCAAAAATGCTCATGGCAACTTGATAACTTCCAAGCAAAACGCTTCCGAGTTCTCTTGAGAGATAAATTTTTAGAAAAAAGCCCATGGCTCTGGTGCAAACAGAAAAAAAGGTGACACAAAACATTGCTTTTAAAATCTTATTCATAATATAAATCTATGTGATTACAATATGAAATATTAAAAAATATTTTTAAACACTGACTGACTTTGACCTATACAAACATTTTCACTTTTTTTTATATAGCGTTGTGTATTTGAATTTAATGTTATATAATATTGGTGGGAGAATGTTATGTTTACTATCAGAAAAATTAATAAAAGAAAAGATTTCAAAAAATTTGTAAAATTTCCAACTGAACTTTATAAAGATAATCCAAATTATATTCCACCAATGGAATCTGATGAATATAAAATGACAACAAAAAGAAATGCGCATTATAATGAGTGTGACCAAGCATATTTTCTTGCAGAAGATGAAAATGGAAATGTTGTTGGTAGAGTTGCTTGTTTGATAATGCATCGTTATAATGAAAAAAATAATTCAAAGTATGCGAGATTTTCAAGATTTGACGTTATTGATGATGAAGAAATTGCACACGCGCTTTTAAAAACAGCAGAAGATTGGGCAAAGTCTATGGGTATGGAATATATCCACGGACCGCTTGGCTATGATGATTTGGAAAGAGAGGGCTTAATGGTGTATGGTTTTGAGAACAAAGGTTCATACATCACAAGTTATAATGCACCATACTATCAAACTTATATTGAAAATTTTGGTTATGTACCAGATGCAAAGTGGGTTGAATGGAGATTCAAATTCCCACAACAAATGGACCCTCGCGTAGATAAAATTGCAAATATTGTTGAAAAACGTTATGGATTCCATGAACAAGAGTTTAAAAGCGTTAACAAACTTATCAAAACTCATGGCGATAACTTCTTTGATTTAATGGATGAAACTTTTAAGGAATTGTATGGAACATTCCCATTTAACAATGAACTTCGCAAACAAGTTATTTCTATGTTCAAGTTAATTTTAAACAAAAAATATCTTTGTTTAGTGTTTGATAAAAACGAACAACTTATTGGTTTTGGTTTAACTTGGCCATCTCTTGCAGATGCAATGCAAAAAACAAAAGGAAGAATGTTGCCATTTGGTTTTTTAAAATGGCTTAAGGCAATCAAAAATCCATCAGCAGTTGAACTTGGAATTATTGCTGTTAAAGAAGAATACAGAAAACTTGGTGTAACAGCGTTTATTATCAAAAAACTTTTGAACAGGTTGAGTGAGATGCCAAATATCAAATATGCAGACACTGGCGTTCAATTAGAAACAAACACGGGAGCAATAACTTCACTTGAAATGTTTGATAGAGAACTTATTAGAAGAAAAACTTGCTATATAAAAAAATTAGATGATTAATAAAAAGGAGATACAACTTTGTATCTCCTTTATTTATTAAAAAAAGAGAGAAATTAATCTCTCTTTTTTTGTTATACAATACCTTCAATATCGCTATTGTCGTCTTCTTCTTTTGCTTTTGCTTTTTTAGCATCAACTTTCTTTGTTGAGGTTGTTTGAATAACACCAGTGTCTTGTTCATGTTCGTTTTTAACTTTTTTAGAAGTTTTGATAGGGTGTTTCTTGAAGTAAACAGCCACAAGAGCAATCACAAGAACAATTACAAGCAAAAGTGAAGAGAAGATGTAGAAGAATGTAGCCCAACCTGTGCTAACGCCATCATCTTCATCTTTGTCGTCACTTGATGATGTTGAAGAACTGTTTGCAAAGTATTTCTTCACAGTTGTTTCATCATCTTCAACAGTTGAAACATAGTGATTAAAGGCGTCTTCGCTAGCAAATGATTCTAGAACGATGTCAGAAATAATTGCATAGCCTTTTCCGGTTGAAGTTTCACTTCCAAGTGAGAATTTCACACCAAAACTTGTGATATTGCTATCAGCAGTTTTAATGAGTGTTTGATAACAAACGAATCCATTTTCATCAACAGCATCACCAGTAATAGTTGTTGTGTTAAGGTTTGTCCATTTAACAGAAATTGAATTAATGTTGATGTTCAAACCAAAATCATTACTATCAAAGTCGCTTGTTTTTGCATAAATTTTCAAAACAAGGTAAGATGTTTTGCTAAGTGTTGATGTATAAACAGGTTCCATAAGTGTATAGTCTGTGCTATAACTATTGGCTAAAATCAAAACATTTTCTGAATATTTGTTTGTAAGTTCACTTGCTGGAATAACAACATTATTCAATGTTACATCATTTTCAAATGTATACAAATAGTTTGTTTTATCAGTAGATGTTGATTCATATTCAGAAGCAGTGTCGTCAACGCCAACAACAACTTTCTTGAATCCATCAACAGTTACAGGGTTTCCGCCAATTTCAGTAACTTCATCACCTGGCAAGCAATCAATATATTTAAACAATTTATATTTTGTTACGCCATCTTCTTCAACTGAACCGATGTAATATGTAACTTTTTCAATTTCAACAGAATAGGTTGTGATAACTTCAGTTTCAGCATAATATGTTGCAACTGCAACACCTGATTTACCAACAGTGTATTTTGTTGTGTTTGAAAGAGGTGATGAATATTCAGAAGCATCATAGGTGTTGCTAACTTCATTCTTTTCTGGTTTGTGCATTGAAGATGAAAGTGTAGAGAAGTCTAACAACTTAACTTCTTTCAATGCTTCTTTTTCAAACAAGTCTTTGTTTGAACCTGTAACATTTTCAGATGAATCGATAACAAGTTCATCTCTGATTTCGTTTAATGATTTTGTTGTTGTTTGAGATGCAGCATTTTTAAAGAAACAAGTTCCTGATGCATTTTCAACACCAATTTCAAGATAAACTGTTGCAGAAGTTGTGCTTGTTGCAATATAGAAGTGATATGTGTTCCAAACTTCTTTGTCAAGGTCATCAGCATTAAGTTTGATTGTCGAGATAATCTTTGCAGAATCAACTGAACCATAATAGATGTTTGCAACAAGATTTCCTTTGAATTGATAACCTGTTTGGAAATCAAATGAAATGTCATAAACAGATGAAGCAGACAAACTCAAAGAACTTGAATAAATTTTGTAATTGTTTGTTACATCATAAAGCAAGTTAGGGTCAGCATCTTTAATAGGGCTGGCTTTTTGAGGTGCTGCATAAATTGCAAACACATTGTTATAAGAATTTTCAACATTATATCCAAGTGTATATGGAATGTTGCTATTGTTATATTTGTCATAGAAATCTTCGGTTGTGTTGTAGGTGTATGATTTGCTTGTTGGAACAACACCAGCAACAACGTTTGAAGAATTGTTTGCATTAACTGTCCAGTTCTTTGCTGTTTTTGGAGCATAGAAATCATAGTTAGGTGATTTGTAGTTTTCCTTCAATGTGATGTTGTTAAAGTAACCATTTGTGATTCCTTTTGATACAACTGATGTAGAAGGTGTTAATGACAACACTTGTGTGTTGTTGTTTGAATCAGAACTTGCTGAATCATATGCTGTGCTTGAAATATTTTCAATAGTGATATTGTCAAAATATACTGTTGAATTTTTGTCTGCTTCAAGAACAAGACTGCATGGTTGGTCATGCAAAGTGTTGCCTTCAACATAGAAGGTGATAGGAATCCAACTATATTCATTGGTTGGTTTTGTTGAATAATCTGTAAGGCATGCATCTGCTGTTACAGAAGATGTAAGCAATGAACCATAGGTTGGTGTGGTTGAAGTATACAAAACAGAGTTTAATGTAATAGTTGCAGAAGCATCTCTTTCTGGAGAGAAGATATAAACTGTAATTTTGTAATATTCATATTGATTAATCATGAACAAGTTTGATGTAATACCAAGAGAAAGTTGTCTGTTTTTATTTTCAAGTTTCAACACATTGTTGCCAGACTTGAATGTTGAAGGAACAGTTGCAATATCTTTTTCTTCTTCTTTGTCTTCAGACTCTTTATCTTCGTCTTTCTTATCTTCTTCTTTTTCTTCTTCGTCTTCATCGAGTTTAACTGTTTTATCAATAGTGTCTTCTTTAATGATTGAAGCAAGAAGTTCGTTGTTCATGTAAGCATTTTGATTGATGATTAAATCTCTGTTGTTATTTTGACCAGAAACATCACGACCAATATAATATTGCCAAATGTCTGTGTATTCTGAATAACCATCAATATCAGATGTCATTTCAGCAAGTTTTGTTTCATTGATAAATGTTTGAAGTTCTGGATTGTCAAAGTCAAACATATTATCCCATGAACCAGCAATTGCTGAAACATCAACATTGCTCATTGTTTTGTAGTCATAGGTGTTTAAATCAAATTCATCATTAGCAATAACAACAGCAACTGTTTCTGTGTGTTCTTTGTCACCAGTGCCTGTTTTGTGTTCTTCAGTTGCTTCTAACACTTTATCATCAATAGCACGTTTGTTATAGTCAGTTTCATTGATAGTGATAATTTTAATATCATCATATAAAACCGAACCTGTGATTGTTGTTGCTGATGTGTTTCCAGCAATGCTTTTTTTGTCACCCATATACATTGAAAGGGTAACTGATGAAGCATTAAGGCTGTCAGCAGAGATAAACATAACGTGTCTAATCCATTTGCCATTTGTTGAAATGTGTTCAAGGGCAATATCATCAATAATTCCATTAGCATCTGTTAGATAGAATGATGCTTGAACGTTATCGCCAGTTGTGTTTACATAGAATGAAATTGCATAATAACCACCAGCAGTTAATGTTACTGCTGAAGATGTTTTATAATAATAGTATGTTGTTTGGTTAATTCTATTTTTTGTTTCTGTGCGAAGTTTCTTATAGAATAAGTCTAAACCTTCAACATAGTCTGGGTTAACTGAACCATCAGCAAGTGTTGGTTCAACAAGTTCATAGTCGCTTGCAACATAATCTTTATCTGAAGAATAGAATGTTTCATATTTGTCACTAGAACTTGAAGAATAGAGATAAACAACTTTTTCTGTTACATTTGATGTGTTGTATTTGTAATACAATTTTGTGTAAAGAGTAGAGTAGTTGCTATCTTTATCTGTGATTTGAACATAGAAATCAGATTCTTTATTAAATTCTTCAGTTGTTAAAACTGTGTAAAGGTTTAATGAATATGCTGTTTTGTCTGAATATGTGAGTGAGTCATCAATAATATAAACAGCATTTGCTTTACGAAGACTATTTTGAACATAAATGTCTTCATCATCCAAGGCGGTTTCATACTTATAATAAAGTTTGAATTCTTTGTTATAATTTTCATCACCAGATTCAATCTTTACATAATCTTTATAATTTGAATTTGTTTGATATTCTTCTGTTGTGAAAACTTTATAGTTTAAGTTTTTATAAACTTCATTAGACGCAGCATCTTTTGTGTCGTCCATAACATAGATTTGTTTTTCAGATGTTTTTGTGTGTTTGTAATAAAGTTTTGTTGTTGGTTCAGCATCATCAAAAATCTTGTCATAAACAGCATCAGGAACTTCCACAAAGAAGTTTCTGTTTTCTGCCTTGTTTAAAGTTTCTTCTGAAACAACTTCATAAGACTTGCCACCATAGGTGAATGATGATTCTGATGTTAAAGCATAGATAACTTTGCCATTTGCATCAATTTCATATGATTCGCTTGGAACATTGTTGTTCATTTCATATGGAATAGCAGGTGTTTTTGATGTTTCGTAAATATAGTTTGTTTGAGCATCTTTTTGATAAGCACTATCATCAGTAACAATTTCTTCATAATAAGACTTAACTTTTTTGAAGTAAAGTTTGTAGTTTGTTCTGTAATAGTTATTATAAGATGTTGTGACTTCAAAGAAATCTTCTCTTGTAATGCTGTTTCCATATTGGTCAACGCCATTTTCAAAGTCAACATTTACAACCTTATATATATAGTTGCTGTTAAGGTCTTTAAATTTAGCGGCATCAACTTGAACAGTTGCATTATTTTCAAGAGTTGTGTTTTCTGTTTTGTCAATATAAACAATATAATTTTGACTTACTTTGACTTTCAAGTATAAACGGCTTTCACCTTCAGGTGCAAAGAATTCACAGAAAGTAGAGAAGGTGGTGTCTGCATAGTTGCTTGTAACAAGTTTAAAATATTTGTCGCCACCAGTTGCAGTTGAATATGGAACTTTTACATAGAAGTAAAGGTCATACAAATTTTTATCTGTGAAAGTTGTAGCCTTTAAGTTAGCGGCAGATGCTTGGTCTGCGTCAAGATCTGCTTGTGTGATAACATTCATGAACAATGAATCATATGTTGCTTGTTCATTGTCTGTTACTGAATCATCCCAAACATAAAGGTCATATTTTTCATTTGTGGTTGCATATGGGATGGTTGAGTATTTGTAATATGTTTTGTGTTCTGCATCAATATAACCAGTTTCACCTGGTTGAATTTGTCTGAATTGAAGAGGTGCTTCATCCAATTCTTGAGTTGAAGTTGTGCAAGTGAAGAAATCTTTATTTGATGTGTATCCATCTTTAAATTGAATTTCTGTAGCATTTCCAAAATAGAAGATTTCTGTTTTTGTAACAGTTACATTGTTGCTAGTATGTGATTTTTGTTTATATGAAACAAGTGGAATATTTTCCATTTCATATTTAGAATCTTCATAATAGAATGAAGATGTAAGAGGTGCTTCGTTGGCTAAAATGCCTGCAACGTTGTTGTTTTGAGTTGTTCCATCATAAGAATAGATAGCAACTGTTTTAACAATAATTGCATCGATATATTTTTTAACACGGCTGTATGAATGGCTATATTCATAAAATTCAGAATCTTTAATGTCTGCAGGGAGTGCATCATAAAGGTCACCAATTGTTTGAACACTTTGCATTTCATCAGTCATAAAGTTAGCAAGAGCACAATAGAATTCTGAACGATAGTTAGAAGAAGTGAACAATGCTTCAACTGCACCGTTGTTGTCAGATGAAAGAGACCATTCTGTTTTGTTGTGGATGAAATATTCAACATAAGAAATGAATGTTTCACATCCATAGGTTGTTTTGATGTAAACAGAATCTTCTTCGTAATAATCATACAAATTGTTGTAGTTTCCTTTAACTTCCAAGAACTTCAAATATGCAAGTCTATATTCAGCGTTTCCGGCAGAAGGGTTTGAAAGGTAGTTGTGAACATTTTCAGAGAAGATATCACTGAATCTTTCATTATAATAAGAAAGAATGTTAAAGTTAGCATTACTTTTTTCAAAATATTCTTTAAGTTCTGTTGGATAATTTGCCGAACCTATTTTTGACTCACTTGAAGTGGTTGTGTTTGGATAATATTCTGTGAGTGTTTTTGATTTGTAAGCACTGGCAGATTTTACCCAATTTGAAAGTAAGGTTATTGGTGAGTAGTTAAAAGACAATGTTAAGATGAATGCAAGAGCAAGGCTTAAAATTGACTTTTTGTTTCTTTTTAAAGTTTTAGTAATTTTGTTCATATAAACCGTCCTATATAATTATTGATAAAAATAACCAAATTAATTTTAGTATATTTCTTGAGAAAAATCAACCTTTTCTTTGAAAAATTTCCGTCCAAAAATGTAGATATTTGCTGGCAAATACTGGCTTTTCTAATAAGATATAAATAACACTTATAATTATTGCCAAAAACAAGAATACTAATTATGTGAAAAATGAATTAAAAAGAAAAGTTTTAAATATAGCCCTGCTTATTGGCATTGGTTTAGCGTCTGGTTTTATAAATGGATTTTTTGGAGCAGGCGGAGGGTTGTTGCTTGTTCCTATGATAGGGTTAACTCAAAAGGTTGAATCAAAGGTTGCTCACGCAACAACACTTGCTTGTGTGCTTTTTATGTGCATCTCAAGTTCAGTTATTTATATAGTAAAAAAACAGGTTGATTATATGCTGATATTATTTTGCGGAATAGGCAGTGTGATAGGAAGTTTGGTTGGAACAAAACTTTTAAAAAAATTAAAAAACAATATCATTGATTTAATCTTTTCAGTCGTGCTTGTGATAGCGGGTGTTTGTATGATAATCTTTTAAAAAACGCAAAAAGCATTAAAAATATTGTCAAAATGCATTAAATAATTAATAAAAGGGTAAAAATAATGCGATTTTTTCTATTTATATTAATCTCAAGTTTTTCTGGAATATTTGCTGGAATGGGCATGGGTGGTGGAACTTTTTTAATACCACTTTTAAGTTTGTTTTTTGGAATCGAACAGATAATTTGTCAGTCTACAAATGTTGTTTGCTTTGTTGTTTTGGCAACTATTTGTTTTGTGATTTATATAAAAAATAAACTCATTGATTTCAAGTCGTTTTTTTGTGTTGCTGTGCCATCTACTGCGGTGGCAATTTTTGCAAGTTTGTTTGCTTTAAAAACGAACTCAAATTTGCTTCAAATTCTGTTTGCAAGTTTTATAATTTTGGTTGGTATTTTTTACTTTGTAAAAACAATAATTTTGATGAAAAAGAAAAATTGAGTAATTTTTGCAATGGCTTGATTTTGTTTTACAATAAATCTCTTTTTTGATAAAATATATTATGTATATATAGAGAGGTTTATTGTGGGATTGATTAGTTTTAGAGGGATTTATCCATATGTAAAAAAGATGAGCATTGGTGTTGACATTGTTCAAATGCGCCCAGTGGATTTTTATAATGTTCCATTAAAAGTTAAATCTATTGCAGAGTCTGAACCAGTTGTTCACATTGGTGATACTGTTAAACAAGGGTCTTTGATAGCAAAGCCTTCTGGGAAATTTGGTATCAACATTTTTTCTCCTGTAAGCGGAAAGGTTTTGAATATTTTTGAAAAAATGAACTCTTATGGAGATTATTCAAAACACGTTTTAATCATGAATGACAACAAAGGTGATGTTGAAGATTTGCCAGCAATTGAATCAATTAATGACGTTAGTTTGATTAATCGTTTAAAAGAAGCGGGTATTATCGATACAATTTCTGGTATGCCAACATACTTAAAATATGCTTACGTTGGTGCAAGGTCTTACAAAACCTTGATTGTTTTGCTTGACAGCACTGACCCAAACAATTCAATCAACCAAACATTAACTGAATATCGAATGGAAGAAGTTGTTAATGGTGCAAAATATTTCATGAACATCACAAGCGCATCAACAATCACATTTGTGTTTACTGAAGCAAACTACAAACTTGCAAACAAACTTAAAAAGCATATTCAAGATACAAAAAAGAATTACGACTTTAAAATTAAGTTCATTCCAAATAAATATCCGTTTGACAATCCATATATTTTGGCAAAACTTTTGTGCAAGAAAACAATTAATCAAAAAAATTCGTTCTTGGATGAAGGTATTTCTATTGAGTATGCAGAATCATGCTACAATTTTTGTCGTGCAGTTGAATTTAACAAACCACTAACAAGCAAAGTTGTAACCATTGATGGTGACAACATTGTTAGAAAAGGAAACTATATCATTCCAAGCGGAACATCTTATGACAAGGTGTTAGATTTTGTTGGCATTCAAGATGGTGCGGTTGAATCTCAACTTATTGATGGTTCAATTTTATCAGGAACTGCTCAATACAACAGAGATATTTCAATCTCGCTCGTTACAAACACATTGCTTTTAACAAAATATGATGTGCTTTCAAACAAAAAAGAATATCCATGCATTTCATGTGGAAAATGCTCTTCGGTTTGTCCTGTGCTTTTGAATCCTCAAAAGTTAGACCAATTATATTTAACTGAAAATTATGACCAACTTGCAAAAAACAAGGTTCATTCATGTATAAAATGTGGTTGTTGCTCTTATGTGTGTCCAGCAAAGAGATTTTTAACACAAAGAATTGCAACTGCTCAATATGTAGATAAAAAGAACAGGGGTGCTGAATAATGGAAAGTAATTTTGTTGTTTCAAATGCACCATTTATCCGCAGTAACAATGACATTAACAAAATGTTTTTGTATTTGTCGATTGCTTTGATGGTTCCTGCGATTTATGGTGTTATGTTTTTTGGAATCATAAGTTTGGTTCCAATTTTGGTGAGCATTGCATCATGTTTTATATTTGAATGTTTGTTCAATTTAATTTCTAGAAAGAAATTTTCTGTTGATAACTTGTCATTTTTTGTAACCGCTTTAATTTTGGCGTTAACCATGCCATATAAAGCACCATTTTACATTGTGATTGCATCAGCATTTGTTTCAATTTTTATTGTGAAAATGGCATTTGGTGGTCTTGGAAGAAACAAGTTTAATCCAGCACTTGTTGGAAGATGTTTTGCTGGTGTTGTTTCAACAGGCTTTGCTTCTGAACTATATAAACTCACATTAAATGGTGAGGAATATATTTCTGTTGCACTTGGCGGAGCAAATTCTATTTCAGACTTGATTTTTGGCAGGGGTGTTGGTGGAATTGGAACCACTTGCATTGCTGTTATTGTTGTTTGCGCAATTGTTTTGGCATACACAAGTGTTCTAGATTTAAAAATTCCAATTATTTCAATTTTAACATACTTTGTTGTTGGATTAATGCTTAATAGTTTGGAAACAACTGTTATTAATCTATTTTCTGGGTCATTTATATTTGTTAGCGTGTTTATGATGACCGACCCAAACACATCACCAAACACATTCATTGGCAAAGTTGTTTATTCTGTGTTATTTGGTGCGTTGTCAGCCATTTTCTGGAAGATAGGAACGCTTGGTGAAAACACAGTATTTTTCGTTGCTCTTATTGTAAACACACTTGTTCCATTTATGGACAGATACTTTATGTGGAAACCACTCTCTTTAGGAGGATTTAGAAATGCATATAAGAACTAATGTTGAAATGAGTTTTATCCACATTGTGGTGCTTGCAATATGTCCGCTATTGTTGGTTATGTCTAACGCTAATCAAGCGTTGTATTATGTGCTTGCAACAAGCGTTTGTTATTTGATTTCATCTTTTGTTTGTTGGGTGTTTAACAGACACTTAAACAATAGCCTCAAGATTTTTATTGTTGCATTGTTGTCGTCACTTCTAGTAACAATCATTGATTATGCAGTTTCAAATTATTCAATATTGGGGCTCACAAAACAAGATAATAGTTTTTTTGTGGTTATAACAACAGTTATTTTAAGTGCGGATGCTGTTTATCTTGAAAGCAAAGCATTGACAAAAAACTTCTTTATCAGTTTGATTAGAACTGTTTTGGTTTATATTATAATCACTTTATTGTTTGCAATTGTCAAAGAATTTTTGGCATACGGCACAATTTTTGACAAGAAAATCTTTAAGTATAATGGCTATGAATTTTTCGATTCAATTACATTTGAACTTTTGTGGCTTGGATTACTTTGTTTTGTTTCAGAATACATTTTCAGATTTGTTACAAAGAAACTTGATGAAAAGAAAATCACTTATCAAAAGTTTGTTAAAAAGATTAGAAATGAAAAAGTGTTCCAATATGATAATTTAAGAAGACAAAAATTGCTTATTTCTGAAATTAACACCAACAAAATTGATGGTGAAAAAATTGAAGAAATCAAAGAAAAAGAAAGCGAAAATGAACTTGTTGAAGTTGAAGAATCTGAAGAAACACAAGAAACAACTGCAAGTTCAGTTCCAAAGAAGAAAAAGAAAAATAGACGTCTTAAATTCTCAAAAGAAACAAAAGTTGAAAAGGTTTACGATAGACAGAAGAAGGAGGGTAAATAATGTTAGAAGTTTTATTGTCTTATATTATCCTCTATGGTGTTCAAAGTAACGTTTTGGTAATGAATGGAACTGGGGCTATTCAATTTCAAAGAGAAAAGATGTATAGGTCTTTCAGATACATCAGTGCACTGTTTTTAATTTTGGGGATTGTTGTTTGCTCGTTTATTGCATACGTTTTGCATACTTATGTTTATTCTAAATTTGATTTGTATTATATTGCAACTAGTGTAAACGTTTTATTTGTTGGGATTTACAACCTTTTAGTTGCATTTATTTGGACAAAGATTTCTAGTTTTAAACACTATTTGTATGAAACATCCTATTCTTACGTTATGGACTTTGCATACACTCTTTCAATTATTTTCACACTTGATATGAGTGTGTCTATTGCAAATTTTGCAATGTCTTTAATAGCCGTTGCTTTGGTTGTGCTTGTTATGAATGTTTTTGTTGGATTTTTTGTTGAATCATTCAACAAATCATATATTAACAAAAATTTCAGGCACGTTCCTTCAAGACTATTCTTGCTTGCAATCTTTTCAATAATTTTATATTATGTGGGAATATTGGTGGTTTAAGGAGTTGTTATGGTAAAAATTGTTTTATATGTCGTGACAGTTATGCTTGTTTTACTCAACGTTATTGTTATGGTTGTTGTTACAAACAAACACAAAAAACTCGACAAAACATCTGAAGTTTTAAGAGAATTGCTTCCAGGGCTTGATTGTGGCAAGTGTGGCAGAACAACTTGCGCACAATTTGCACAAGATATGGCTAAAGGAAAAACAACAATGAGCACTTGTTCATTTTTGACAGGCAAAAATTATCTTAAATGCAGACAAATTATGAAAAAGGAAAGAAAAGTTCGTTTTGATAATGTTGCATTTGTTGCTTGCAAAGGTGGTTCTGATTGTAAAAACAAGTTCAAATATGTAGGTGACAATACTTGTGCAAGTAAAAACTTACAACATAGTGGTGATAAGTTCTGTCCATTTGCTTGTCTTGGCTGTGGCGATTGTGTTAAATCTTGTGTATATGGTGCAATTTCAATTTCACCAAAAGGTTGTGCGATTGTAGATAAGGAAAAGTGCGTTGGTTGTGGTGAATGTGTTGCTGTTTGCCCAAATAACTTAATATCACTTATTCCATCAAAAAAGTTTGTTGAAGTTGTGTGCAAAAACAACTCATCAGACTCTGTTGTAACTAGAAATTGTTCAGTTTCTTGCACACATTGTGAAGCGTGTGTGGTTGCTTGTCCATCAAATGCAATCAAAATGGTTGGTGGTCTTCCTAAAATTGATACAGACAAGTGTATAAAGTGTGGCAAATGCGTTGCAGCGTGTCCATCACACGTTATTTCAAGGTTATAATTTAGTTTAAAATTTATCAGAAATGTCAAACGTTTTTGATAAATTTTTTTCTAATATAAGTTTTTAATATATTTTAAATTGAATTAAAAAATATCTTTATATTCATATACATTTTGACAAGTTTATGATATAATTTATTGTGTAAAATAAGTTTGATAGGAGAGTATAAATAGTGGATAAAATTGCTGTTGTTGTTGTTGAAACCTATTCTGCAAAATTGGTAATTGCGAATGTTGTTCAAGATAATTATTTTTCAATTTGTGATGTAGAGGTTGAACCTATCAAGTTTGGTCTTGAAATGGATGATGACCATTTCTTAAAGAAAAATCAAATTTCATCAATCATTAGCACACTCAAAAACTTCAGAAAAATTTGTGATATGTTTTCTGTTTCAAAAACTATTGCGATTGCAAGTTTTATTAAAGATTCAAAGCCTATGAATATTTATAGTTTCTTTGATGAAGTGTTTGTTACTTGTGGTTTCAGATTTTCACTATTGTCACCAGAAGAACAAAATGCTGCAATCTATACAGGTGTTATGAATAGTTATGACATTCCAAAGGGTGTCATTGTTAACATTGGTGCAGATAACATTCATTTGATTCACTATAACAGAAGAAATATCTTAAACCAAGCGTATATTCCAGTTGGTCCAAAAACATTGGTTGATATGTATTCTTTGAAAAAATTCAGCAAAGAAGAAGTTTTTGAAAAAGTTGCAAAATACATCAAATCACAACTTTCAGACTTTGAATGGCTTAACAATATCGAACCAGAATTCACCCTTGTTGGAAATGGAACATATTTTGAAGATTTGTCTAGCATGGATAGAATCTACACTAAATATCCTCTTGATAAGGATGATGGATATGTATTAAAAACTGCTAATGCAGACCATATTTTAAATCAATTAAAAGCATTAGAACTCAATGAAAATAAAAGATTGAAAGGTTTGCATGAAACCAGAGCGGACATATTTGCATATGCTGTTCAAATAATCAAAACAATTTTTGAAGAAATTCCAAGAGAAACAGCAACAATCACAACAAGGTCTTTAGTTGAAGGTTTGTTGTTTAACTCTGTAACTCCAAGCACTTTAGAAAAGCCAAATTCAGATATTGTTGGTTTTTCAGTTATGGCTCAAACATCAGAGTTTGAATCAGGTGCAACAAAGCATAATGAACAAGTTTATAACTTGTCAATGTTATTGTTTAAACAACTCAGAGTTTTACATAAACTTCCAAGAGGGTATGTAAAAGTTTTGAGAGTTGCGTCATATATGCATGACGTTGGAAAACGTATCAGTTATCACAAACACGCAAGTCATTCATTTGAAGTTGTTTTAAACAGTGAAATCTATGGTTTGACACACAGAGAACTTATCCTTGCTAGTTTTGTTGCTTCACTTCACTCTGGCGGTGATATTAAGATGTCTGACTGGGCTAGATACACAGGTATTCTTACAGTAGAGGATATTGACGCAACAAAGAAATTAGGCGTGATTTTAAGACTTGCAGAGTGTTTTGACAGAACAAAAAATAGTGTAATCGTTGACATAAATTGTGATATCTTGGGCGATTCAGTTATCATGAAAACAGTCACTGTTGCAGATGCCACTTTTGAAATTCAGAGAGGTATGGATGTTGGCAGAGATTTTGAAAAAACATTTAAAAAGAAACTTGAAATTTTATAAAAGAACTCCAAAAGGAGTTCTTTTTTTATTTTACTTGATAAAAATAAATTATAAAATCATAACTATAAATTAAATTAAAACAACTAGCATTATTTTGGCACGCATTTATGCAAACTCAAAAATAATATGCTATAATTAGCGTAGCGAAAGGGGCGGGGTTAATTGTTAAGAAGGGGATATTTTCTACAAAATAAAAACACTAGAAATTCTAGTGTTTTTATTTTATTAAAGTGCCACAAATGAGAATGTAAAGATGATGTCACCATCAACTTCGATAACAAACACTATTTTTTCTGTGTTTGTTTCCAAATCAATAACTCTATGTGAAAGTTCAAATGTGATTCCATTAACCGTGTAAGCATTGTTTTCAAGGTTTGTGTATGTGAATGAACCATCTGAATTTAAGATTGTGATTTTTGAAAGGTCTGTAGAAATCATAAATTTCCAGTCTTTTAAAATCTCAACAACAGCATCTGTTTTGTTTTCAACTTCGCTATCAATGTCAAACATTTCTGAAACAAGTTTTGTTGCATCATCTTTAGAAATGTTGTTTGTTCCATCAATAACAATTTTTGCAGTTTCGGCTTTGTAGATGTATGTATAGCCTGTGAAAATGTTTTCAGAACCAGCAACTTTTGTCATTGGATATTTAACATAAAGTGGGGTGAGAACAATTTGGTTGCTATCATTTACGTATGTGAATTGAGAATAAAGGAAAGTGTTTCCGTCTTCATCAACTTCAACCCAAATTGATTTGTTGTCTATAACAAAATTTTCACCTGTATGCACATAAGTTGAAGTGTTTTCTTTATTTAAAAGTTTTGAAATGATTGTTTTGTTAAAACGAGCCATAATTTCATAAGGTGTTTCATTAATTTCTTTGTGAACGTTGTTCACGTTTTCTTCAAAGTTTAATTTTCTTAAGAAATTATAAACGCCATTAATATCTCTTGTTTCAAAAAATTTAATAACTTCTTCTTCGTTTTCATACCAAGTGTCTTTATAAGTCATTGGTCTTGCAAGTTTATAAATTCCGTTAAGTTCAACTGATTCATGTTCAGGTGTTTCTTCTTTTTCTTTGTCTGAAACGTTTTCAGCGGTTTCTTCGTTTTGGTCTGTATCTGCAATATTTTCAATTGTTGTGTTGTTTGCTGTTTTGTTTGCAGATTTATTTGAACATCCAGAAAATGGAAGAATGGTGAATGAAATAATAAATACAACTGCTAATGCTTTTGTTAAAGATTTTATAAATGTTTTCATAATTAAATCTCCTTTATTAAAGGTCAACTTCAAGTTTTGAATTAGGAATTTCTAATGTTGTGTCTGGCAACAATTCATAGACATATGTAATTGTAAAAAGCACAAGATTTGGGTCTGCACTGCTACAATAATTTTTGTAAAGATAGATGTGTGTGCGAAGTGGGTTTGCAGTATCTGATGTTGGCTCTGAAATTTGTTCACCTTTGATACAAGTTTTTGACATTTCAAATTTTTCAGGTGTGTTTAAAATTTTTCCGCCACGTTTATAAACTCTAACTTCTGCGAGGTCATCGTTTCCAACGAATTCGCCTTTTTCAATAACGGTTTTAGTGCTTCTTGTGTAAACTCCATTCTTTAAAACAATTACTTCATTGCTATTATTTACTTCATTAAGTTTCTTTCTTTCAATGATGCTAGTTAAACCATTTGGGTCTTTTGTTCCGTGTTGTTTTGCGATGTCTTTAATTTGGTTTGAAGTCAATTTATCATTGAAGGTGATTGAACTAACGTATTTAAATTTGTAGTTTCCGTCATAGTTGTGAGGAATTTTTCCTTCAATAATGTCTATGTTTGCTTGAAATAATCTGTCTTCAATGCTAGATGAAACATTTGTTGCTGAATCATTTGAAGATGATTTTGATTTGATATTTTTTGCAACAATAAACACCGCGATAACTGCCACAATAGCAATAACAGCAACTAAAGTGATTGTTAATATGGTTTTTTTCTTGCTTTTAGATTCCATTATACAACTCCCTTAAAGAATCTTTTCAATAAAAACAGCAAAAATATAAATTATGGTTGTAATCATATTTTTGCTAATTTTAGTTTTATTTGCGAGGCTATTATAACAAAAAATGATGATTTTGTCAATACCTCTTGATTTTTAAGGGATATGTTTAGTCTTATGTGTTTTTGAGTATCTTTTTTAGCAGTTGAGGATACTTGATAAGAACTCCTGTTCCGAGCATATTTGACCTGCTTGTGTCTGGTGAATTTATTTTGAAAGAAGTTTGTTCAGCCATGAATTTTTCAAGACCAATCATTGCAGAACCGCTTCCGTAAAAATAAATTCCATTTTTTGAAATATCTGATATAACTTCAGGGTCGCTTGATTGAATTATTGAGTTAATTGCTTCGGCTATTTTTTGATAATAGTGTTTAACGATAGGGTAAATTTCAGAAGAATTAATTGTTATTGTTTCTTTAAGTTGGGTTGATTTGTTTAAACCAATGATATCATAGTCAATTGAATAAGTTTCAAACAATGAACATATTTCATATTTTAAATGCTCGGCTTGTTCAGTGCTTATAAAAATATTATATGTTTCTTCAATATATTTTGCGATTGCAACATTTATGATATTTCCGCCGATTGAAAGTGTGTAGCCGTTTATTATTGAATAATTTGAAATTGTTGCAATGTTTGTTGTGTCGCCACCAATATTTACAATTAAATTAGAAATCTCACTTTGAATATCAATTCCATTTCCAACGGCGTATGAAATAACATCAGGAACAAGAAAAACATCTGCTATGCCTGCTTTGTAGCACATTGTTTCATATTGCTTTTTTTCAGCAGGTGAAAGACCAATTGGTGTTGTTACAATGGCTTTGATGTTTTGACCGATAGATTTTGATGGGAAAACTTTTTTCAAAAAGCCTTTAAGCATAAGAACCGCTAAGTCTTCATATTGAATAACACCATTTGAAATAGGTGAAACAATAGTGATGTTTGCAGGAACTCTTCCAATTAATCTTTTTGCATCGTTGCCAAGTGCCTTAACTTCACGAGATTTTAAGTTTGTTGGCATAGCAATAAGGCTTGCTTCTTTTAAAACAAGACCATTTTCTGATTTATAAATGCAAGTGGTTGTTGAACCAAGTTTTATACCGATATAAAAAGTTGACATAATATCACTCCTAATACAATTATATATTATTTTGCCGAGAAGATACAAACTAAAAACATAAAATGTTTAATTTTAATCAATTTTAAACAATATGAGTCAAAATTAGCATTTGTGAGAGCATATAAACGTTATATTATTTTAATATGAGCAGAGTGATTGGTTTTGTTGGAACATCGGGTGGAATAGGTAAAACATCTATTGTTTATGACCTTGCAATTAGACTGTCGATGAAAGGGTATAAAGTGTGTGCATTTGATGGCTGTTTTAATAATAATAGTCTTTCGTTAAAGTTTAACACAAAACATCCAAAGGATTTAAAAGAATGGATAGTGGGAGATTTTGATGAAGAGTATATTTTAAATAAAGTGTCTTCCAAATTGAGTTTTGTGAAAACTAATATTTTTCAGTTTGATTATTTTCGGCATATTAAATTAATAAAATCTTATATAGAAAAAATATCAGAAAATTTTGACTATGTATTGATTGATTATAATGAGGGGGACAAGAAAAGTCATGAAATCGTTTTGGCTTTAAATGAAATTTGCGTGTTAACCGGTGATGATAAAGAATCTGTTTTGAAACTTCATAGGTTGAGGAAAAAGTTTTTATTTTATAACAATATTAATCTGTTTAACGTTGTGGTTAACAAAGCCGATTTAATAGGTCAAATTTATGGAAAAAATTTCACTCAAGAAGAAATTGAAAATTTGCTAAAAGTTGAAGTGCTGTTTGTTATTCCAAAATTTTTTAAACGAAATTATTTTAGTTATAAAAACACAACAATAAATCAAACAAAAATAATGATGAATTTTTGTAATGCTTTCATAACAAACAAGAGGGTTCAAAATAATATGAATAAAAACTATTTAGGATTCTTTGGATTTATTAGGAGAAAATTGCATGAACAGTTTGAATAAGAAAAAACTAGAGAGAGAAGTTAATGAAAAAATTTTTTATGAAGACATGGAAATAAGTTCGAGTGTGTTTAAAAATATTAGATATGACTTACTTGAGGTTTTGAAAAAGTATTGTATGTTTTTGGATAAAAATGTTTTTATTAATGTGAAGGAGTTGTCTGATTTGAGATTGATTTTTAGGCTGGATGTTGTTATTGATGAGATTTTTGAAATTAGTGATTTTTAGCACTTTTATTGCATATAATTTAAAAACATATGCAATATTTACGTCAAAACGGCAAAAAAATGCGAAAAATATTTGATTTTGCAAAATTATTTAAGTTTGATTTTTCATTCTTTTTGATATTTGTTATTGCTTTTTTGCTTGATGAAATTTTGGTTTATTTTTATTTTGCAATATTTACTGTTTTGCATGAATTAACACATTTTCTTGTTGCAAAAAAACTTGGCTATTATCCTAAAAAAATCCATTTAACATTTTTTGGGGCATCACTTGAAGGTAGTGATGATTTTGTTTTGGAAGATGAAATTAAAATTGTTTTGGCGGGTCCAATTTTTAATTTATGTGTTATTATTTTTTGTTATTTGATGTTTTGGTTTTATCCAGAAAGTTATAATTTTTTAAATGATATTTTGCTTGCAAATTGGTCTATATTTTTGTTTAATTTTTTGCCAATTTATCCACTTGATTTAGGAAGGTTTTTGCTTGCAATTTTTAGTAAAAAATATTCTAGAAAAGATGCTCTTGAAAAAACAAAAAAGATTTCATTTTTATTTTTAATGGCTATGTTTATTTTGTTTTTGTTTACAGTGTTTTTTGAGTATGATTTTTCGCTTGGGTTTGTGTGTGTTAATCTTGCGTGTTTAATGCTATCAAACAGCAAGGATACATCTTATAAAAGGCAGTTGTTTGCAAGAAAAAAGTTTATGCGTTTAAGAAAGGGTTTGATTGAAAGAACAATTTATGTCAGTGAAAATGAAAAGAATTATTCACTGTTTAAGTTTATTGATGATTATCATTTTGTTAAGTTTGTTTTTTTAGATAAAAATTTAAATGAAATAAAAACGATGAATGAAGTTGAGTTTTTTAGGGAAAACGATTTGCTGTAGGTTTTTATATATTTATATAAAATGCGAAAAATACCTTGACAAATTGGGACTTAAGTGTTAAATTATTAGCGTGCCACTTGCAAAAGGTATTTTTTTGTTGTGAAAAAATTGAAGACACAAACACATTTTGTGCACCTTCGCAGTGAGACTGGAGAGAGGAGGAAAAGTTATGTACGCAATTGTTGAAGTTGGTGGCAAACAATACAAAGTTGAGCCAAACACTTATTTTAAGGCTGAAAAAATTGATGCTAATGTTGGTGACAAAGTTGAACTTCCATGTTTGCTTGTTGCTGATGGTGACAAAGTTGAAATTGCTACTTCTACAGGCAAAAAGGCTAAAGCCGTTTGCGAAGTTTTGGAATTTGGTAAAGAAAAGAAAGTTGTTGTTTACAAATACAAAGCAAAAAAGAATGTTCGCAAGAAACAAGGTCATCGTCAACCATTCACAAAACTTAAAGTTGTTTCAATTGAAAAATAAATTTTGTGAGTTAGTTAAATGACAAAAGTAACAATAAGTAAAAAAAATGATAAGATTTTCGAAGTTGAGTGTGATGGTCACACTAACTACGGAGAAAAAGGTGAAGATATCGTTTGCGCATCGCTTTCAAGCATTGTTCAAACAGCAGTTTTGGGACTTCTCATGATTGTTATGATTGAACTTAAAATGAAGAGAGATGATGAAATGGGTTATTTAAAATTCACCTTACCAGAGAACTTGGATGCAACGCAAGAAATTCAAGCAAGTGCCATTTTGGATACTATGCTTTGTGGAATTTCTGATTTGTATGAAAGTTTTTCTGATTATATTGAATTGGAGGTTAAAAGCATATGACAATGTTTATGAATATCCAACTTTTTGCGCACCACAAAGGTGGCGGTTCTACAAAGAACGGTCGTGATTCAAACGCTCAAAGACTTGGCGTTAAGAAATATTCTGGTGAAACAGTTAAAGGTGGAAACATCATTGTTCGTCAAAGAGGAACAAATGTTCACCCAGGTGAAAATGTTGGTATCGGTGATGATGACACACTCTATGCAAAAATTGATGGCGTTGTTAAATTTGAAAAATTTGGCAAAGACAAAAAGAGAGTATGTGTTATTCCAGCAGAAAATAAATAATTTTAAAAAGATGGCTTCGGTCATCTTTTTTTGTTTAATTTAGTTGTGATTTTTCTTAAAGTTTGTTATTCTTATAGAGTAATAAGGAGATAAAATTATGAATAAACCAGCAGTAACAAGAATTGCTACAATTTTAAAAAGTTCAAAAGATTTCTATTTTGCAACAACCGATGGCAAAAGACCATATGTTAGACCATATAACGCAGTTGTTGAATTTGATGACAAAGTTTATTTTTACACAAACAACAGAACTCATGCGTTCAAGCAAATTGAAACAAATCCTTTCATTGAGGTTTGTGCTATGATTGGTGAAGACAGATGGCTTCGTGTTAATGGAAAGGTTGAGTATGATTATAGACCTGAAGTTAAAAAGGCTATGCTTGATGCAAATCCAGAACTTCGTAGCAAATATACAGAAGATGACAAGATTTTGTATGTGTTCTATTTAAGTAATATGTCTGCAGAAATTCATTCTGTTCACAGTGAACCTGAAATTATTTGTTAAAAAAAACACCCAAGTTTTGGGCGGCTTTCTTTAAGTAAAAAACAAGGATATTAGTCCTTGTTTTTTTCACGTTCATAATAAAATAAATATTGTTGAGCAATGCCTGAATTATCTTTAAATTCATTTTCAAAATAAGCCTGTATTTGTGACCTTGAAAGTTGTTTTGATGAGAAGTGGTTGTAATAAACTTGTTCAATCCAAGTATCTACAGGAAATTTGTTTTTGCGACCAAAACCAAATAGAAGAATGCAACTTGCAACTTTTGGACCTACGCCTTTTAAAGATAATAAAAAGTTATAAAGTTCATCAGTTGGAAGTTTTTGAATTTCAGATAAATCTATATTATTTAATGTGGTTGAAAGTTCTTTTAAGAACTTGTCGCGATATCCAGCACCAAGAGATTGGTAGAACTCAAGGGGTTCTTTTTCGAGTTGATTTATTGTTGGGAAAGCGTTATATTCATTATTTATGGAAGTTCCGATTGCACAAAGGTTTTCAATGATTTTTTGAATTCTTTTAATATTGTTGTTTTGTGAAATGGTGAAAGAAAAAATCATTTCAAGAGGGTCTGCGTTTAATATTCTTATGCCGCAGCCATAGTCAATCATAGGTGAAAGAATCGGATTGTTTTTTAAGGTTTGTTTTATGGCGTTATAGTCTGTGTTTAAATCAAAGTAATTGGCAAAATATTCAGCATC
Source organism: Clostridia bacterium (assembly GCA_045594425.1). Lineage (GTDB taxonomy): Bacteria > Bacillota > Clostridia > Christensenellales > UBA1242 > RGIG1681. Next base: position 121,039 of record JAZNYK010000007.1, on the reverse strand, counting down.
ATTTGAATGAATTTCATAATGGGTGTTACAGTCAATGATTGTTGCTTTTTTATCTTTTGATATTACAAAATAGTTTCCGTTTGTATCGGTGCCAAATCTAAAAACCTGTCCGCATTCTAAAATGTGTTTTGGATTAAATTGTGATTTGTCATAGACATAAATTATGTTATTTTTAATTTCATATATCATGATTTTATTATACAAATCAAATCTTGTTAAAGCAAATTATTTTGTTGTTAAAATTTTTGGTTTATGATAATATTAATTTAGGTGACAAATTATGTGGTTTTTATTTTCAAAATTTAAATTAAAAAAATGGAAAAAATTGTCTTATGACACAAGGTTTAAGTGTTTTGTTGAACTTGAAAAGAGGGTTGCAAAAAAACTTAAAATTGAACCTTTGAAACTTGAACTTCGATATGATGATTGGAATTGTTTTGGTGCTTTTACGGTTACTAATGGCAATAAAAAAATTGTGTTGAGTTCAAAACTTATTGAGGATACAAGATATCGTTTTCATGCCATGGAAACTATTGCTCATGAAACAAGACATGCTTATCAATTTAATGTGGTTGATAGAGATTTGAAATGGTATGAGTTTACGGCAAAGAGGTGGAAGAGAAATTGGATGGGATATTTTTCTTCAAGCACAGACAATGTTATGTATAACAATCAATCTATTGAACGTGACGCTCAAAAATATTCAATCAAATTTTTAAAGAAATATGCTGGCAAATACAAGCATGAAGAAGATTGGGTTAACACATTTAATGCGGTGACATATAGATATGATAATGCAGATGATGAAGCACGCAAAGAATATGGATGGTTATACAAGTTTAAAATTGAGAGTAATATTAAAAAGAAATCAAAAGATATGATGTAATTTTTCAAAAAATAACGCAGAAAGTTTTACTTTTTGCGTTTTTTATTTTAATAATTAATGATTTGCGAATTTGTTATAGTGTTATATTTTTATAATTATTTTTTAAGGTAGTATTGATTTTTAGTTGTATATATGGTATAATTTTCGTAAGTTATGGAGGTGTGCGTATGCTTCTATGTGGAATAAATTTAAGTGCAGGTTGGATTGCTGGCATTGCTATAGCCGGCATTATTTTGCTTGCAGGAATAATTATTGTTTTGACATTGGTTCCATTTAAACTATGGTTTAGGGCTTTTGTGTCATCTGCTTATATATCAATGTTTAAACTTATTGGTATGAAACTTCGAAAAGTTGATTGTCAATTAATCACACTAAACTATATCACTGCAAGAAAAGCGGGTTTGAAAATTTCAGTTGATGAACTTGAAACCCACGTTATGGCTGGTGGAAATGTTGAAAATGTTGTAAAGGCGCTTGTTGCTGCATATTCAGCGAATATTGATTTGACGGCACAAAAAGCAAAGGCTATTGACCTTGCTGGTCGTGATGTTTATGAGGCTGTAAAAAATACTGTTGTTCCAAAGATTATTGAAACTCCAGAAATTTCTGCTGTTGCAAAAGATGGTATTGAACTTATTGTAAAAGCAAAAGTTACCGTGGTTTCAAATATGCTTATGCAAATTTCAGGTGCTGGTGAAGATACAATTATTGCTCGTGTTGGTGAAGGTATTGTAACCACTGTTGGTTCAACTGATTCACATAAAATGATTTTGGAGAGTCCTGAACTTATTTCATCAACTGTTTTGGAAAAAGGACTGGATAGAGGAACTGCTTATTATATTTCATCATTAGACATTGCGGATATTGATGTAGGAAGAAATATTGATGCTGAACTTAATATTGCTAAAGCGGAGGCGGAAAAAAGAATTGCTCAAGCAAAAGCAGAAGAGCGTAAGAGTATGGCGATTGCTGCTGAAAATGAAATGAAGGCAAGGGTTCAGGAAATGCGTGCTGAAGTTATTAGGGCGGAAGCGGAAGTTCCAAAAGCATTGGCTAAAGCACTTTCTGCTGGAAAGATTTCAGTTAATGATTATTATGAAATGCAAAATATTCAAGCGGATACTGCTATGAGAAATTCATTAAGTAAGGCTGAAGAAGAAAAAGTTGAAAAATTGTCAAATGTTTCAACACGAAAAGAAACTCCTTCTTATGCACCAAAACCACCAATTCAAAATACAGGATTTAACCCTGGTGGTGGATTTAACCCACAAATGAATCCACTAGCGGCAAGATTTGCATCATTAGCGGCGGCTCAAAAACGAGCAAATAATAACACTGATGATGAAAATAAATAGGTGTTTGAATGTTTGAATATTTAAATGAAAGACCATTTTTGGTGCTCATTGTGGGGGTTGTGATTGTTTTTGTTTTGATGTTTATTTTTGTTAAGCCAGGCAAAAAAAAGAAAAAAACAACAGACAAAAAAGAAAAACATGAGAAAGTTTCAACTGATAAAGTTGAAGAAAATACAAAAGATGAATCTAAAGTTGTTGTGCCAGATGAAGTGAAAGAAACAGATTCTGTTGATGGGCAAACAACTGAAATAAAGAAAAAAAAGAAAGTTCACAAGAGTTCGCAAAAGCCTGAAGTTACACAGGTTTACAAAAGAACAACATCAATAATTGAAGGTGGTTCTGAAAAGCCTGCACACGTTTTGGAAGAAGAATCTAGACTTGACAATTTGGAAAAAAGAGCACAATTTGTGAAGTCATCTAACAAAGTTTCTAAATTTGTTGGATGGTCAGATATTGTTGAAGATGAAGTTCAAGCCATGGAGGCTATGGTTCAAGATGAATTTTATGCAGAAGAAAATAATGAACCTTGTGAAATTTGTCAAGATACTAGTGCTAGACATTTTGACCATAGCAGAAGATTATCAAAAATGATTCAAGATGATTCATTTGATGATATGCTTCAAGCACATATTTCTGAAAAATACTTAAACTTTAATTCAGGCAGACATTTAAGTTTGACTAGTGACTTTGAGGAAAGGCTTTATGAAAGGGCATTAAAAACCTTAAGTAATGGTGATGTTAAAGTTTTGGTTGATGATGAAAAACATGATGTTCCTGTGGAACAACTTAGAAATGATAAGGCATTTATGCGTGAATGGTTAGAAGATAGAAAGCGTGCAGAACTTTCGAAATTGATGACACCACAAGATGAAATTCATCAAGATGATTTTAATGAAGAGTTTGCTGAACGAGTTAAGAATGATATTGACTTAAGTCCGAAAAATATTGTTGTTGTGGATGCACTCTTAAAACGAAAAGGTAGAAAGAAAAGATAATATAAGTTGACAATTTTGTGGTGGCAGTGGTATATTTGATGTCTAGAATGAACTGTTTTAGGAGATATTATGGACATTTGGAAAGAGTTTAATAAAGAAAGAATAAAAAGTGATGACTTTGTTTGTTTTATTGAAATTGAACAAGGTGGCAAAAATAAATATGAACTTGATAAAGAAACATCTTTGATTATTCTTGATAGATGTTTGTTTACAGCAACATATTATCCAATGAACTATGGATTTATTCCAAGAACATTGAGTGAAGATAATGACCCATTGGATGTGTTCGTTATGTGTAGCCAACCAATAGAAAAAATGAGTTTGGTTAGATGTTATCCTATTGGTGTTATCAAAATGATTGATGGAAATGAAATGGACCAAAAAATTATTGCAATTCCATTTGGTGACCCTCAAAACAATAACTATACAGATATATCTGAGTTGCCAAAACATATTTTTGATGAACTTATTCATTTCTTAACAGTATACAAACAACTTGAACAAAAGCCAGTTAGAATTGAAAGCATTAGTGGCAGACGTGAAGCGATTGCAACTGTTGAAGAATGTATTGAGGCTTTTGATAAAGAATTTGGTGAATATTAAAAATATTAAAACACGCTATATAGCGTGTTTTTTTGTGCTTACATAAAAAATCAATTTGTTGAACAAAATATAACAAAAGGAGTTTTTATGAAAAAGTCAATTTTGTTTTTAGTTATGATTTTGATAAGTGGAGTGTGTGTTGCGTGTGCAAAAAATGAAAAAACGAATGCAGTTGAATTGATGGGTGCAGGTGATAAAATTCATGATAGTTACACATTTGCGAATGAAGGTGTGGTGTTAACAAAAGATGGTGATGATTATTTGATTTCTGGTAGTGTGTATGCACTGAATAATAAAACTGTTAAAAATGAATTTGAAATTGCTGATGATGTAACACATGTTGTTGCTGTGAAATTGACTGCTATTGAAAGTGAGGTTGTTGAAGATGAAGTTGAGATTAATGTGAATGGAACAAGGGCTTATGATGCAGAACATTTGAACGGGGATAATTATACATATATTATATTAGAGGCTATTCCGTCAGATGAAGTTGTTATAAGTGTGAAATGGAATGAAAAAGATGAAGAAAAAATTTATAAGGTTAAATTTAATGAAGATTTGTTGTTAAAATAAAAAACGCAAAAAATGTATAAATTAATTAAAAACCACACATATTACAATTAAGGAAGGTGATTTTATGAGAAAAATACTAAAATTTTCATTTGTGCTTGCATTTGCATTTTTAATAACATTTTCACTTGTTGCTTGTGGAAAAAGTGGCGGTGAAGGCGGAAAAGAATGTTCAGTTGCTGAAAAAGTTGAACTTGGAAAAACAATGCTTGGTGAGGTTGAATTTGAAAATTCTGATGAGGTTGAACTAAAACAAGATTGTGGAACTGTTACAATTTCTGGAACGATTGACGCGATGTCTGATTCACAAAAGAGTGCTTATGGTGTTGAAGATGTGACCCATGTTGCAGTTGTAAAGTTTATGTTTGATAAGGAGAGGACACTTTCTAGTTTTGAAATAAAAGGAAATATAACAAAAGTATTTAGCGATGATGATAGCAAAGAAAATTATGCTGGAACATTAACTGACCTTTTGGATAATGAATCGGGAGAAGATGCGTTTACGTATTTAATTTTATCTGCTAACACCAAAGAGTATACTTTGACAACTGTTTATACTGATGATACTGAAAGTGTAATTTCTTTAAAAATTAATGCCACACTTGCAACTGCAACTGCTGAATAATTTAAAATAAAAAAGAGAAATTTTGTTTCTCTTTTTTATTTTGTTTTTATTAAAAAATTGGTATACTTATATTAATAAGGAAAAGGTGATTTTTATGGCAAATAAACTGGTTATCATTGATGGAAATAGTATTTTTTATCGTTCGTTTTATGCTCTTCCATTACTTTCGAATTCTAATGGTGAATATTCAAATGCTGTTTATGGTTTTGCTATACAGATTTTGAATATTATAAATAATATCAAGCCAAAGTATATGGTTGTTGCTTTTGATGTGTCTAAACATACATTTAGAAATGATTTGTTTGATGGATATAAGGCAACAAGAAAACCAATGCCGGATGAACTTAGAAGTCAAATTGAACCATTGAAAAAAATGCTTAAGTTGATGGGGATAAAAATTGCTGAACAAGAAGGTCTTGAGGGTGATGATATTATTGGTATAATTTCCAAAAAGTTTTTAGATACTGAAACAATTATTGTTACTGGAGATAGAGATTCTTTTCAATTGGTTGATGATATGACATCGGTTTATTTTACAAAAAAAGGAACCAGTGATGTTAAGATTATGGGTGTTAAGGAACTTAAGGCGGAGTATGGTGTTACACCAAAACAATTTATTGATTTGAAAGGGCTTCAAGGTGACACTGCTGATAATATCCCTGGTGTTGCTGGTGTTGGACCTAAAACTGCAACTGATTTAATTTTAAAATATGGTTCAATTGATGGTGTGTATGAACATATTGATGAAATTTCTGGAAAACTAAAAGAAAAACTTGTTGAAGGAAAAGACATGGCATACCTTTCACAGAAACTTGCAACAATTGTAACAAAAGGTGAAATTGATGTAACGCTTAAAGATTGTGAATTTGATTATCCGTTCAGTGCTCCAGTTAAAGACTTTTTTAAATATTATGAATTTAAGACGTTATTAAAAAATGATTCTTACTTTGATTTATCAAAAGGTGAAAAGAGTGAAGATGTTTATGAAGTTGTTAACTATTCAACAATAGAAGATTTGCAAAGAGTTATAAAACGTATTGAACAAGAAAATTTATTTGCTGTTTATTTTAATCAAAAAGAAATTCATTTTTCATTTGGTGAAGAGGAAATTGTTTTTAATGTTTCAAATGATTTGCTTGGAATGGGTGTTAATGATAATGAATTTTTTGGATTATTAAAAGATGTTTTTGAAAATGAATCTATTGAAAAAATTTGTTTTGATTCAAAACAAGATATGTATTATTTAAAACAATATGGAATTGAACTTAATGGATACTTTGACTCTGCGGTTGCAAAATATTTGGTGGATGGAGTTCCAGTTGATGCAGTAAAAGATGTTTTCTTTGATGATGATGTGAGATATGTTGCAACTAAATTGTTTAAGTTTAAACAAGAGTATGCTGAAAAAATTGAAAATGAAAAACTGCAATTTTTATTTAAAAATGTTGAAAATAAGTTATCAAAAGTGTTATTTTGCATGGAAAAATGCGGATTTAAGATTGATTATGAAATTTTAACAGCCCTAAAAGAAAAGTATGGACTTGAACTTAAAACATTAGAAAAACAAATTTATCAACTTGCTGGTGAAGAGTTTAATATTAATTCGCCAAAACAACTTGCAAATATTTTGTATGGAAAACTTGGACTTTCACATAACAAAAAACAATCTACAAGTGCAGACCACTTGCAAGAAATTCAAAATGACCATGAGATTGTTGGGTTTGTTTTGCGTTATAGAAAAGTGGCAAAATTTTTGAGCACTTATATTGATGGGATTTATCCACACATTGATAAAAATGGTTTTGTTCATACATATTTTAAACAGACATTTACAACAACTGGAAGATTGTCTTCAACTGAACCAAATTTGCAAAACATTCCAATAAGGTCAGAAGAAAGTAAAGAAATTAGAAGTATGTTTGTTGCGTCTAGCAAAAATCATGTTTTGATTGATGCAGATTATTCGCAAATAGAACTTCGACTTCTTGCACACTTTAGCAAAGACCCTATGTTTGTTGAGGCTTTTAATAATAATGTTGATATTCATACAAAAACAGCAAGTTCTGTGTTTGGTGTTCCTGAAGAACTTGTGACAAAAGATATGCGCCGTATGGCAAAAGTTGTTAACTTTGGTGTTATTTATGGAATTAGTGAATATGGTCTTGCAGAGGACCTAAAAATATCTCCAAGAGATGCTAGAGTGTATATTAAAAATTATTATGATAACCATCCTGCAGTTGGCGAGTTCATGAATAATGCTATTTTAAAAGCAAAGGAAACAGGAAAAGCAACAACGCTTTTTGGAAGAACTAGAAAGATGTTTGATATTAATGCGTCTAATTTCATGGTTAGAAGCAGGGCAGAAAGAGCGAGTCAAAATATGCCACTTCAAGGGACTGCTGCTGATATTATTAAAATTGCAATGGTTAACACTTTTGAAGCACTTGAAAAAGGTGGGTTTAAAGCAAAACTTATTATGCAGGTTCATGATGAACTTATAATAGATTGTCCGCTAGAAGAAAAAGATGATGTTTGCAAACTTTTGAAGCGTGAGATGGAAAATGCTTGTAAACTTGATGTTCCTCTTGAAGTTGATTGTGTGGCTAGTTATAGATGGAGTGATGGACATTAATTTTAAAAACTAAGAAAATGCATATAATAGAATTATGAGAAAAAAAGTTTTGATTCTCTTTTCTGTTATATGTATTTTTTCTGTAATATTTTTTGTTGTGTTTAATTTTTTAATTTATCCAACAAAGTATGATGGATATGTTTTGCATAGTGCGGAAAAATATGATATTGATAGAGCACTTGTTTATGCTGTTATTAAAGCAGAAAGTGATTTTGATGATGCTGCTATTTCAAGTTCTGGTGCAATTGGTTTAATGCAAATTTTGCCATCAACCGGAAAGTGGATAGCAAAAGAACTTGGAAAAGATGCGTTTGTTCTTGATGAATTGTATGACCCTAAAACAAACGTTGAGTTTGGTTGTTTTTATTTGAACTATTTAAAACAAAAATTTTCTGATATTGATGCTGTGATTTGTGCATACAATGCAGGTGAAACGGTTGTTAGAGGCTGGCTTGATGAAAGTGGAAAATTAAATGAATCAAAAATTGCGTATTCAGAAACAAAAAAATATTTAAAAAGAGTAAGGGGTTTTTGGAGGGTGTATAAAATTCATGAAATTTGTGTCTAGTGTTTAAAACACTTTCTTGACAATATAATAATTTGTTTTTATAATGAAGAAGTAGAGAATTATAAGGATAGGTTTTATATGGAAGATATTTATAAATTTGTCGTTGAAAGTGATGTTTTTGAAAAGGTTATTGCTGGCAAAAAAACAATTCAACTTGTTATTAATGACAAAAAACACAAAGATTATGCTGTTGGCAATCAATTGACATTTGTTAAAAAACTTGAGGAAACTGCAGATGTTAATGATGAAAAGGAAACTCAAAAGGTTGAAATTGAAAACTTGCTTTATTTTACTGATGTTAAAGAAGCAGTTGAAACTCTTGGAAAAGAGAAGTGTGGTTTTAAACCAAGTGCCACAGTTGAAAAAGCATCAGATATCTTTTTGTCTAATGAAAACTTTGAAGTTATTGAAAAATACGGCATTATGGCTGTTGTTTTTAAACTTGTGTAATAAATAATCGTTAGGGAAATTATAGAAAATTAAATTTTTTTGAAAAAATACTAGACAAATTTAATTTTTGAGATTATACTAGTGTCGTAATTTGAAAAAATTACAACTCCCTTTGCGAGGATGGCGGAATGGCAGACGCGGTCGTTTAAGGGGCGGCTTACGAAAGTAGTGAGGGTTCGACCCCCTTTCCTCGCACCAAAAGAAAAGACACCAATTTAGGTGTCTTTTTTTTGCTTTATGATAGTTTTTTGTTTTGTATAAAATTGATTTTTGATATAATGTGATTATGAAAAAGACAATAATTATTATTGTTATTAGTATTTTTGTTTTGGCACTAGGAATTGGTGTTTATTTTTTGATTCCTAAAAACAAGGCATTAACACTTAAAACAGATGCTACTGTTGGTGTTTGGTGGTGGGATGATAAAGCAGATGACAGATATTTGGAATTTGCTAAAAATAATGGTGTTGATGAAATTTATTACTGTGATTATTCAATGGACAAAGATACCTCAAAGTTTGTTGAAAAAGCAAAGCAAAAGGGTATGAAGGTTTTTGCTCTTTGGGGTGAGTGTGAGTGGGTTTTGGATAAATCTGGATTTGACAGACTTATGAATAAATATGAAGAGTATCAACAAAATTATCCAGCCGCTGCATTTGAGGGTGTGCATTTGGATGTTGAACCTCATCAACTTGATGAATTTGATGATGATAGACCAGAAATTATGAAAAAATATGTTGAGTTTGTGACTTTGGTTGTGTCGGAAAATGAAGGCGTTAAATTTGATTTTGATATTCCGTTTTGGGCACATGATATTGTTGAAGTTGACGGAAAAACAAAGCCAGTTTATGCTCATGTGATAGATAATGCAAACCGTGCATTTGTTATGAGTTATAGGGATACAGCAGAGCAGATTGTTGATATTGCAAAAGAAGAACTTGTGTATGCGAAAAATAATAACAAAACAATTGCTCTTGGTGTTGAGATGACAAGTAATGAAGGTGACAAGGTGTCCTTTCAAGAAGAAAGCAAACAAGTGTTATATTCAGAAATAAGCAAACTTGATGAACTTGTTGATATTGATTATGTTTTAAGTGTGCATCATATAAAAACTTGGGAAAGTTTAAAGGAAGAATAGATTATGGAAAAAATTAAGAAAACATTGCTTATAGATGTTGATGAAGTTATTAGTGAGCCAACTTTTTTGGATGAAGTTAATGCTTTTTTGAAAACTAGTTATAAAATGGAAGATTTTACTGAATATTATATTGATGATGTTCTTGGTTCTGAAACAAACAAAGCAAGATTTTATGAATCGATAAAAAACAAGGATATGTATGCTAATTCAAGAATATTTAGGGGTGCAAAAACAGTTTTAAAGAAACTTAGCAAAGTTTATGATATTTATATTTGTTCGGCCTGTGTTATGTTTTGTATGCCAAAAGATAGTGGGATATTTTTTAAGCACAAATATGATTTTTTGATAAACAACTTTCCATTTCTGGACCCAAATAAATTTATTTTTACTAGTGCAAAAAATCTTTTTAGAGCGGATGTTCAGATTGATGATAAATTGAGCAATATGCAAGGCGATGTTGGTTTAAAGTTGATGTTTTCGGCTTATCACAATAAAAATGTTTCAGATGAAACATTGAAAAAAGAAGGTGCCATAAGGGTTGATAGTTGGGCTGATATAGAGAAAATTTTATTGTAAGGATGACAAAATGGAATTAAAAGATATTAGAGTTTTTGTGTGTGTCCCTGGAGTGGGAAAATCATATCTAGCAAAAATTGACGACAGATTTGTTGACCTTGATGATATGAAAGCCAGATTTAAGTATGCTCTTGAAGATGCTTCGGTAGAAGAAATGGAATATTTGAAAGGAAATAGAGGAAAGGCAGTTAGAGAAGGTTCGACAGAGTATATGCGAACACTAACTCATAAGTTTTTAAATGAAACTGATAAAATTTTGTTATTTGCACCAAACCCTTTGATGGTTGAAATGTTATTTAATGCGGGGATTCCATATTGTTTGGTTTATCATTCAAAATCTTGTGTTGAAGAATATAGACAACGTATGAAAAATCGTGGAAATCAAGATAATTATATTGCGTCAATGCTTGACCCGATTGATGAGTTTTATGAGCAAAGTGTTACAGATGAAAGACCTGCTTTTAAAATTGAACTTTTTGAAGGTGAATATTTATCTGATAAGTTGCTTGATATATTTGAAAAAGAATAGAGTGTTAAATTGTTTTAGTCTTTTGGTAAATGATGTATAATGTTGCCAACTAGGAGATATTATGAAAATTTTGAAAAAAGTATTGTGCATGATGTTGATTATTCCATTTGCGTTTATTTTTGTTGCTTGCAAAAACAATGAAAGTGAAAATGGTTCAGGTGGCGGTTCTGGTGGAACTACTAAAAAAACTGATGCCGAAGTGTTGGCGTTTGCTTTTGATGATTTTGATAAACACTCAAAAAAGCAAAGTTTAAATAATTTGCCATATTCAAGTGTTGATGAAGAAACAAATGATTATCTTTATGAAGAATATGATACTTATGTTTATGCTGGAATGAAAATGTTGGATGTTTTTTCAAAAATATCTGATTTTGAAGTGAAAAAATGGTGTTATAGTGACAAGGTTGTTTTGGATGGAAAATCTGGTTATGCAGAAAAACTTTCAAAGTTTTATGTGGATAAACAGGAATATACAAATTATGATGCATATATGATTTATGCGTTGTTTGATATAAACGGAATGACTGGTGCCAGTTACGAAAAAACTTTTGATTTGTATTATTATGAAATTAAATATTATCCAGCGATTGAATCAGTTTGGGTTAATATGATTATTGAAAGGTCTAGAAATAATGTTGGGTTTGATGAAGATGATTCAACGGCAACCTATATGATGTTTGAGTATAGCAATGGTCAATTTTTAACAAACACATTTAAAAGAACTTCTGAAATTCAAAATATTAACGATGCAAATTCATTGACTCCAAGAATTGTGGAAAAATATAAATCAATGATGTTTAATTCTTCAGGAAATGTTGTTGTTAACAGAGTGGAGAATCTTTCAATTTATAATTCTTCGGTTCAAGAGAGTATTCAATCAATATTGAAAAAACTTGATGGTGTGCATGAATATTTGAAACAATCAACAAATATTGAAAAAAAGATTCAGGGCATAACTGAAGAGTTGCTTGTGTTGGTTAATTCAAGGCAAATTGCTGATATTGTGGAAATTTAAGAAAAATTATTGACATTGTTTAGTTCTGTGGAGTAGAATAAAGCCATGAAAAATATTTTTGTAAAAGGACAACAACAAAGATAATTCTGTGTGAAATTTCACACAGGCATTTTTGTTGCTTGTGAATTTACTTAAACATCAAGCAACAAACGCTTGATGTTTTTTTGTTTTAAGGAGAGTTTTATGGATATTGCTAAAATGAAAGAAGTTTTAGAGAGAATGAAGGCTAATAGACCAAAATTTCCAAAACGTGCAGTTGTGACTGCAGGTATGCCTTATGGTAATAAGGAACTTCATTATGGTCACGTTTGTGGCATGTTTGTTTACGCAGACTTTTTTGCTAGGTTTTTAAAAGACAAACTTGGAAAGGATAATGTTATTTTTGTTTCAGGAACTGATTGCTATGGCTCGCCATCAATTGAAACACATAGAAAAAAGGTTGCAAGTGGCTATACTGGAACCATTGAGGATATGGTTGCCGAATTTAACCAAAAACACATTAACACATTAAAAGAATATGAAATTGGTTTAGATTGGTTTCAAGGTTCTGCTATTGGTGAATCTGCCGAAATGCATAAAAAGGTGAGCGAAGAGATTTTTGAAAAGTTATATAAAAATGGAACACTTTCAAAAATGTCTACATATCAATTTTTTGATGCTAAAGCAAATTGCTTTTTGAATGGCAGACAAGTTATTGGAAAGTGCCCGATTGATGGATGTAAGAGTGAAAAAGGATATGCTGATGAGTGTGACCTTGGACATCAATATCTTCCTGAACAACTTATAGACCCAGTGTCTTCACTTACTGGAACAAAGCCAGAACTTAAAAAGATTGAAAACTGGTATTTTAATTTGCAAAACTATACTGAACTATTAAAAGAATGGATTGAAAAACTTGAAAAAGAAACTCCTACACGTGATTTTGTTACTAAAGAAATTAAAGAGTTTTTGAAAAAACCAGAAATTTATATCAAGAAAGACCTTATGGATGAGTTTGAAAAGGTTGCTTCAAGTTTGCCTCCATTTACTCAAGTTGAAGACAAAAGCAAAGCAAGTTTTGTTATTATTTTTGAAAATTTAACAGACCGTGAAAAAGCGTGTGAAATTTTATCAGGAAAAGCACTTGGTTCTTGGGAAAAGAGTGAAGTTGCTCCAGAAGACAAAATTGAACCAACTCAAGCAGGTAGCATTAGGTATAGAACAGGAAAAACTCTTGTTCCATTTAGACTTTCAGGAAATGTGTCTTGGGGGGTTCCAGTTCCAGAAAAGGACGGACTTGATGGGCTTACATTTTATGTTTGGCCAGAATCGCTTTGGGCTCCAATTTCTTTTACAAGAACATATTTAAAACATCTTGGAAAGCCAGATGATGAATGGAAGAAATATTGGTGCGAAAAAGACGCAAAAGTTTATCAAGTGCTTGGTGAAGATAATGTTTATTTCTATGGTCCAGCACAACACGCAATGTGGCTTGCAACTCAAGATGGTGAGCCAAAGGTTGATGCTCCAAGTGGTAACTTGCAAATAAGCCAACTTATTGTAAACAAACATTCTTTGTTTATGGGAAATAAAGCAAGTTCTTCAGGACAAATCAAACCACCAATGGCGGATGAACTTTTGAACCACTATACTCATGAACAACTTCGTGCACACTTTTTGGCACTTAATGTTGGAAATACATCATCTTCATTTAATCCAAAGGTTTATAATCCAGATGCTGACCCTAATGAGGTTGACCCAGTTGTTAAGGATGGCAATCTTTTGACAAATGTGTTTAACAGGTCACTTCGAACATTGTTCTATACTTGGCAAAAAGATTTTGATGGAAAAATTCCATACGGTGAAATTGATGAAGAAGTTTTGCTTGAATGTGAAATGAGTATTTTGAAATTTGAAAAATGTATGATGGAAAATAAGTTCCATATGTGTATGTATGAACTAGATAGTTTCCTTAGAAATATTAATAAATATTGGACAAAGAATTTTAATCAAGAAGATAAAGAGTTAGAAGCAAAATGCATTGTTAACACATTGCATTATTGCAAGGTTGCGATGGTTATGCTTCATTCGGTTGCTCCAAAAGGAACTGAAAATGTTGCTGAATATTTTGGTGTGGATAACTCTGTGTTTAGTTGGGATAGAATTAATGAACCAATTTATAATTGGTTTGATAATAAAAAAGGACATACTCCAAAATATATTGAAGCAAAGTTTGACTTTTTCAAAAAACATCCTAGTCAATTTGAAGCAAATGCATAAATTAAAAACTCACACATTTTTGTGTGAGTATTTTGTTTTTTTATTGTTTTTTAATAAAAATTTCAATATTTTGCGTTTTTTAGAAGTTAATTAAAACTATTCCAAGGTTTAGATATAGTGCGTATAAAAGCCACACGCAATATATTGTAAAAATAATTCCTGCAGGAAGATTTGTTACGAAATAACGATACATTACAATGATTGCGGAGGCAAGTGTGAACACAAGCCAAACTGTTGCAAAAATTGCCAGGTCTAGGCGGAAGAAAAATAGTGGCCATAAAACATTAAAAAACATATGGATAAAATATAAAATCAAGTTTAGTTTTCTGCCGTCAGATTTTATTTCTTTGTCACGCCACATTAAAAATGTTGAAACGCCTATTGCAATATATATGATTGCCCAAGCAATTGGAAACACTATTTTTGGAACAGTTGCTGGTGGCATTTGATAGCCTTCAAAATGGAACATTGGTCCGCCTAAAAGTGTTGCAAGCCCACCGAGTAAAATTGTTCCACCAATGAAAAGTAGTGCGTCAATCCACCATACGTGTTTGACCATAAGCCATGAATGAGAAGTGTCTTTGGATTGTTCGTGAACATCAGTGGATGTTTGATTTTGTTTTGTTTGAGTTGATGATTTTTTGTTTTGAGAATTTATGGATGATTTTTTATTTTCTTGATTCATGATATTGCTCCTATAAAAAGTTTTTACTAAATTAAAAAAATTATACTTGTGGTTATTCATTTTAAAACATTGACAAAATTTGCTCAAATTGGTTATAATAAGCCGTAGTATATAAAAGGAAGATTTGAAATGATTAATGTTAATAATTTAAGATTGCAATTTGGCGGTCGAGTTTTGTTTGAAGATGTTAATTTGAAGTTTGACACAGGCAACTGTTATGGCATTATTGGTGCAAACGGTGCAGGTAAGTCTACATTTTTGAAACTCATTACAAAACAAATCGAACCAAGTTCTGGTGACGTTGTTATTGATAGAGGCAAAAGACTTTCTGTTTTGCAACAAGACCAAAAGGCTTGGGATGACTATACTGTTCTTTCAACTGTTATGCATGGTTATGAAAGACTTATGGCTATTATGAAAGAAAAAGATGAACTTTATGCAAAACCAGATTTTTCTGAAGCGGATGGAATTAGAGCAGGCGAACTTGAAAATGAGTTTATGGAAATTGGCGGATGGGAAGCAGAAAGTGAAGCGCAAAACCTTTTGAATGAACTTGGAATCGGCGAAGAATTTTTTGATGTTTTGATGAGAGATGTTGACCCAAAAATTAAAGTTAAAGTTTTGCTTGCAAAAGCACTCTTTAAAACTCCTGATATTTTGATTTTGGACGAACCTACAAACAACCTTGACGCAAAAACAGTTAACTGGCTTGAAAACTTTTTGATTGATTTTGAAAACTTGGTTATTGTTGTTTCACACAACCGTTATTTCTTGAATAAGATTTGCACACATATTTGTGATATTGATTATGGCAAGATTGAAATGTTTGTTGGTAACTATGATTTCTGGTATGAAACTAGCCAATTGTTGCAAAGACAAGCAAAAGAACAAAACAAAAAGAGTGAACAACGTGCAAAAGAACTTAAAGAGTTTATTGCAAGATTTGCGGCTAATGCTTCTAAATCTAAACAAGCAACAAGCAGAAAGAAAGAACTTGAAAAACTTGAATTTGTTGATATTAAGCCATCTATGAGAAAATATCCATACGTTGACTTTAAGCCAAATAGAGAAGTTGGAAATGAAATTTTGACAGTTACAAATCTTACAAAAAATGGTTTCTTTGAAAACGTTTCATTTACTGTTCACAAAAACGATAAGATTGCATTTATTTCACAAAATGCAAATGTTATCACAATGTTATTTAAGATTTTGATGGGTGAAGATTCTGCTGATGGTGGAACTTTTGATTGGGGTTCAACCGTAACAGCAAACTATTTGCCTGAAAATAATGATGCATTCTTTAAAGATTGTGGTTTGTCACTTGTTGACTGGCTTGCGCAATATTCTCAAGAAAAAGACCAAACATTCCTAAGAAGTTGGCTTGGCAGAATGTTATTCTCTGGTGAAGAGGCTCAAAAGAAAGCAAACTGCATTTCGGGTGGTGAAAAGGTTAGATGTATGCTTGCACGAGCAATGCTTTCTGGTGCAAACGTTCTTATTTTTGACGAACCTGTTAACCATCTTGACCTTGAAAGCATCACATCACTTAACAAGGGTATGATTAACTTTAAGTCACCAATTTTGTTTACCAGTCAAGACCATCAATTGTTGCAAACTGTTGCTAACAGAATTATTGAAATCGACAAAACAAAAGTTTATGATAAAGAAACAACCTATAATAACTATTTAGGATTAGATTAATTTGTTGTTAAAATTTTAGGTGGGGCTGTGCAAAATATGCATGGCTCCGCATAAAATAAAAAATGTAGAAAATTTTTATTTTTTTGTTGACAAACCTTTCTTAATAGTGTATATTTATCTCGTTAGTTTGTTGCAACGGTTACCGGGGTGTGGCGCAGTTTGGTAGCGCGCGCGGTTTGGGTCCGTGAGGTCGTGAGTTCGAGTCTCGCCACCCCGACCATAGTTGTTATAAACTTAATTGGGCCTTTAGCTCAGTTGGTTAGAGCGACCGGCTCATAACCGGTTGGTCCTTGGTTCAAGTCCAAGAAGGCCCACCAAAAATTTTAACCAAATCAATGATTTGGCCCGATAGCTCAGTTGGTTAGAGCGCCAGCCTGTCACGCTGGAGGTCGACGGTTCGAGCCCGTTTCGGGTCGCCAATTGTTTTTACTTATTTTTAGAAAAAAATAAGTATATGCCTCGGTAGCTCAGTCGGTAGAGCAAGAGACTGAAAATCTCTGTGTCGGTGGTTCGATTCCGCCCCGCGGCACCAATTTTCTAATCTTCGAGGCTAAAACTTAATATGCTGGTGTGGCTCAATGGTAGAGCATCTGACTTGTAATCAGACGGTTGTTGGTTCGATTCCGACCACCAGCTCCATTTTTTTATATGGGTAGATTGCAGAGCGGCCAAATGCAACGGACTGTAAATCCGTCGACTTCGTCTTCGATGGTTCGAATCCATCTCTGCCCACCAAAAAGACTTATGAGAAATCATAAGTCTTTTTTTGCTAAAATTTGTTTTTGTTTGTGTCGTAATGTTATATAATGTTGTTGAGGTTAGTGTTTATGAAGATTATTGATTTTGAGAATAAAATAGATGAAAAATATAAAGTTCAAAAAATTTTTGAATTTAGTGAGTTAAGAAACTATTTGACAAACGTTGACAGTTATCCAGAATTTACTCCTTTTGAGGTTTCAGAAGGGTTTATGGAAAACGATGATTTTTATGCGGCGTATGTTTTTGATGAAAATGAAATTTGCAAAAACAGAGTAAGAGGTGGGGTTAATTCTGGTTGGAACACGACTATAGTTTTTGTGTCATCTTTAGACAAAGTTGAAATTGATGATTATTTTGTTCACACTTCAAATGGATTGCCAGAAAAAGATTATCGTGAATTTTTGTATTATATTGATGATTTGATTGTATCAAAATAAAAAAAACGACTATTTAATAGTTGTTTTTTTATTGTGTTTTGTGAACATAAATGCTGTGTTTATGGCAAGTTTGTTGACAGGGTTTGGTTATTTATTTAAAATTTAAGTATTAGATAAAATAGAGGTTTTTATGGAAATTAAGAAAGCAACTTTTAATAAATGGTCTTATGTTGTGTTTGCTGTGAGTTTGATTTTGGTTTTTGCTTTAAATGTGCAACTATCTTTCTTTTATCCTGTGCACACATATGATTTAGATTTGCTTGTTTATATGCTTTTGGTTTTTGTGCCGCTGGCTGTAATTGGAGTTTTTGGTGGGGTTGCTTTAAAAAAAGAATCTGCTTTTAAAATTGTTTCGTTTTATGCTATTTTGGTTTCAATTCTGTTGTTTGTGTTTTTGCATTCAAGTTTTGAAACTTGTGACTATTTGACTTTTTTGAAAGGCTGGTGCGGAAACTATACAAAAGGGTCGGTTAAAGATGCACTTTATAGCATCGTTGATGTTAGCAATTACACTCCTTTTTATAATTACATTTTGATTTTTATTGCGAAAATGGGTTTTAATTCGCTTTATGCAATAAAGTATGTTACTTTATTGTTTTCAATTTTGCTTGGTATTGTTTTGGAAAAAATTATTTGTCATATTAGAAACAGCAAGTTTAACTTTTTAAGATTTGTTGTGTTTTTGGTTTTGCCTCCAGTGTTTATTGAGTTTGGTGCTTGGGGACAATGTGATGCAATTTATACATCATTTGCAATGCTTGCACTATTATTCGCATTAAAAAAGAAATCAAAACTTTCATTTATGTTTATTGGTTTTAGTTTTGCTGTTAAAATGCAATTTTTGTTTATTGTTCCAATTTTGTTTGTTATGCTTATTGTTAAAGACGAAAATGGAGAGCATTATTTGAAATGGAAAGACATTTGGATTGCACCACTTATGTATGTGGTGAATTTAGTGCCTGTGCTTGCAGGAAGACCAATTTTGGATGTATTGATGGTTTATTTGAAACAGACAGTTGGTGATGACAGAATTTCTGGATGTTGTGGAAATTTATGTTATATTTATCACTTGCTTGGTGTTGTTCATGGAACAACTGTGTTTAATGTGCTTGTTGCATTTCAAGTGGTTTTAACACTTTGCATTATGGCTGTTATTTTGTTTGTTATATTTAAAAGAAACAAAATGCAAGTGTTGAATAAAAAAGATTTGTTGTTTTTTGGAATGTTGTTTGCATTTGTGATGGTGTTTTTTATGCCAAAAATGCTCGACAGATTTTATTATATTTCAATGTGTTTAACTTGGGTTTATTTCTGTGTTAACAAATCTTCAAAAACTTTGCTTAACATTGTGCTTTGCTGTAACACATTGTTCTTTATGATGTATTTGCATTTCTATATTTATTTAACGACATTTGTGTCTGTGTTTGTTTCGGTGGTTGGAGTTGTTTCTGCATTTGCAAATATTGCAATTTTGGCATGGCAATTCTGGACTGAATATGCAAAAGATGTTTTTGTAAAACAAAATAAAAAGGAATTAGAAAATGAATAGGATTTATTGTGCTATCGGAAAAATTGTTGAGGTTACACAAAACATTGAAGTTGACCTTGGTGAGATTTGTGAAAAAAGTGAAATTATAAAAGAATTTGGAAGACATCAAAAAATTACACTTGATGCTTACAGTCAGGTGGTTAGTGATGCAGAATATTTGAAAGAAAAAATGCAAACTATGACATTTGGTGCGCTTATTGGTGTTGTTTATGAATCAAAGAGTTTGAGTTTTGATGAAATTAACAAACTAAAATCACTTTTGGAAAAACGAAACTATTTTACTCATGAATATTTTAAACTCACGAAATTTGAAGGGGAATCGGAAGAGTTTTTAGTTGATGAGTTTAATGCATTAAAAGAATATTTGGCTGAACTAAAAAAGATGTTAAATAGACTTGAAATGATTAAGTCTGGACAAATTGAAAGGTTAAATTATTTGTGTGCAAAAGCGGGGATTTAATGAAACAATTTATTCAAAATTTAAAAAAAGATTTGGCAAATAATGTATTTTTGATGGTTGAGATTGCGGTTGTTGCAGTCTTGACTTGTTTGTCGTTCTTTTTTATGCCAGTTAGGCTTGCGGGTGATGGGATTACTTACTTTTTTGTTTTGCTTGCAACGTTTTCTCTAGTAGGTGTTGCAGGATGCTTTTTTGTAAAAAAAACAGATGAAAAACGTGTCATTAAAAGAGTGATGCTTTGTTTGGCTTTGCTTTGTGGTTTTTTGGTTTGTGTTTTGTTGATGGATTATGAATCTTTTGATTATTTGACTTATTTAAAAGTTTGGTATGAATCATACGAAAAATCGTCTGTATCACAAGCGCTTTATAGTATTGTTGATGTTAGTGACTATACGCCAGCGTATAATTACTTTTTGATATTTTTTGCAAAAACTGGGTTGAATGCACTTTATTCAATTAAATATTTAACACTATTGTTTTCGATTCTCTTTGCTTTTATTGTGGAAAAGATTATTTCACATATAAAAGACGAGAAGTTTTCTATTGTTAGATTTTCGATAATTTTGGTTTTGCCAGTGCTTTTGATGGAATATTCTTCTTGGGGGCAATGTGATGCAATTTATACATCATTTGCACTTTTAGCATTTTTGTTTGCGTTAAAAAAGAAATCAAAACTTTCATTTATGTTTATTGGCTTAAGTTTTGCGTTTAAAATGCAATTTTTGTTTATTGTTCCAGTTTTGTTTGTTATGCTTATTGTTAAAGATGAAGAGGGAAAGCATTACTTAAAGTGGAAAGATATTTGGATTGCACCACTTATGTATTTTGTTAATTTGTTGCCAGTGTTTGCAGGAAGACCTGTTTTGGATGTGCTTTTAGTCTTTTTTAGACAAACGACAACAAATTATGGTTTGTCTGCAAAATGTGCAAATTTGTTATATCCAGTGAATGTTTTGCTTGTGGATGTGTTAAGTTGTTCGGCAGAAACATTGGAAATTATTAGCAAAATTTTTACAGTTTCATTTGTTATTTTAACATTAACAGTTTTGGCTTTTATTTTGTATGTTGTTTTGAAATTTAGTAAAAATCATGTGTTTACAAAAAATGATTTTGTTTTTATTGGAATGTTGTTTGCATTTGTGATGGTGTTTTTTATGCCAAAAATGCTTGATAGGTTTTATTTTATATCAATGGGGCTTAGTGTTGTTTATTTCTGTGTTGATAAGGGTTGTTTTTCAAAGATTATTCCAACTTTAATTCAAAATGCTCTATACTTTATGATGTTTTTGATATATTATAATTATATTCAGGGATTTTTATCGGCGATTGTGTCGGTGATAGGTGTTGCATCTGGAGTGACTGCCTGTTTGCTATTGCTTATTGAGTTCAAAAATAGATATATGAAAACAATAAAACAAGACTAAAAGAGGGTTATAATGAATTTTTGCGATATTAAGAAGAAACTTACGCTGGAAAATATTATTTATTATTTGTGTGTGGGTGTTTCATTTTGTTTGATGTGTGTGGCTCTTTGGCAATGCTTTTTTGAGTCGGTTATATCAGACGAAGTGTTTACACTTTATATTATTGATGGCAGTTATTTAGACATTATTATAAACACTGTTTTGGATGTTCATCCTCCAATGTTTTATTTTATAATTAAGTTTTTTGTGGATATTTTCACATTTTTGTTGCCATCAATCAACGTTGTTATTTTGTCAAAAGTTATTAGTTTTTGTGGGCTTGCAATTTTGTTTTATTTTGTTGTATTTAAAGCATCAAAAACACTTCCAAGAGTTGTTGTTGGAATTGCACTTTTAACTTTATTTTGTTTTGGTTCATTTTCTGAATATGCCATAACAATTCGAATGTATGGCTTTGCAATGCTTTTTGTGTTTTTATGTTTCTATTATTCAATTCAAATAATTAGATATAAGCAACCTCGTGATTTTAGATGGTTTGTGTTATATTTTGTGCTAGCAGCATTAACACATTATTTTGCGCTCATGGCAGTTGCAGGACTACTTTTGTTTATGATTTTGTATTCACTTGTTTGTGAAAGAGAGTATTTTTTAACATTCTATAAGTATGCTGTTTACGCTGTTATTAGTTATTTGCCTTGGCTTGTAGTTTTGTGCTGTCAGTTTGCATATTTATCGAGTTATGGTTATTGGATTCCAACAATTTCAACAAATAGCGTTGCTGCAATTTTTAATTATGTGTTTTCAATTAAATTGATTGATTGTTTTGATAACATTGGAATGTCAATTGTTTTGATGTGTTTGTATTTGTTTGTGTTATTTGTTAATTTGTTTAACAAAAAAATTCAGACAAAACAAAAATGGATTGCTTTATCTGGACCATTTGTTATGTTCTTTGTTATTGGAATGGGGCTTTTGATATCGGTTGTGCTTACACCAATTTTTGTTGAGAGATACACACTTCCATGTATATTTATTTTTTATCTTTGCGTTGTTTATAATTTCTATTTGCTTATTAAATATTGCCTGAAAGACTTTATTGTTAAGTTGTTAAAAAATAAAACTGAAAAAGCAAATAAAGTTTGCAAATGGCTGAATATTTGTGTTCAAATAGCAGTTGTTTGTGTGCTTTCTATTTACGCTGTGATTAATATGGTTGAAGTTAACAAACACGAAAAGTATATAAATTCTAACTATGAGCACATGGTGGCGTATTTTAATTCGATAAATGATGATATTGTGGTTGCTGACCATGGCGCGGTTCAACATCCAATTGAATATCAAACACAGCATTTTATTTATGGACTTGATGGTTGTGATGTTAGTTGGTGGGAAAATATTACTGGAGTGAATCATCCGAAACTTTCAACAGAACAAATCAAAAATTATACTGCTGAAGGCAAGAATGTTTATTTTGTTGGAAGGTTTGACGATTTTTCAATATTGGAAGCAGGTGGATTAAAATGTGTTTTGGATACTTCATTTGTTATTGAACAACAATGGTATACTGTTTATGAAATAGATGTTTATAAAATTGAATTGGCATAATTTTATTGGAGTGAATTAATGAAAGATAAGATTGTAAAACTAAAGAATGGCGGAATAATGATTTATTCTAGAAATAAACAGAACAATAGTTCTGCTGTTGAGGTTGGTTTTTGTGCTGGGGCTGAATGTGATAAAAAAATGGGAACTGCTCATTTTTTGGAGCATACGCTTTTTAAAAAGACAAAAACAAGAACTAATGCTGAAGTTGATAGAGATAGAAACAAAATCACTTTTTTGAACGCATCCACCGGAATGGATTATTTGGTGATGAAGTTTTATCGAACAAACAAACTCATTGAGCAGTCGATGAATTTTGCTGAAGATGTTTTGATGAATTCGGTTATTGATGATGAATATATTGAATCTGAAAAAGGTGTGATTAAAGAAGAACTTAAAATGTGTTTAGATGATGAACACAGAGATGTGTATTTAAAAAACTTTAAACAAGCAATAACAAAACCGAAATTTTCATCTGATATTGTTGGGGTTTCAGAGGAAAATATTGATAGCATCACATTTGAAGATATTAAAAAATTTAAAGAAGATTATTTTGTTGGAAACAATTTTATAATCTCAATTGCAACCTCTATGCCATATTTGAAAACTAAGAGATTGGTTGACAAATGTTTTACATCGAAAATTGCCTATGCGCAAAACCATAAAAAACCAAAAAAACACTATGATATGACGGATGTTGATAAGAAAACATCTTTGAAACTTTATCCGCAAAACCAAGAAAAATCTACTGTTTTGATGACATTTAAAATAAATGCAAATGAACTTGATATTTTTGGCAAGAACTATAACTATACATTTTTAGGAAGATATTTGTCTGGGTCACAAGGTGATTTGTTTTTAAAACTTAGAAATCAAGGGTTGATATATAGATTGAATTCGGATATTTCTACCTTTAAAAACACATCTTTATTTAATATTTTGTTTGAAACTTCAAAAGAAAAAATAAAACAAACAGTTGATGTTATTAAAGATGAAATAAAAAAAGTTGTGACAGAAAAAATTGATGAAAATTTGATTTTGGAATATCGAAAGAATCTTGAATATTTTGCGGATGAAAAAATGCCTGCAAGAATGACTGCAAAATGTCACGTTAATTTGATGGATTATATGAATTATGGAAAGTTGTTCCAACTTTCAAAAAAACAAAAGAAAGCGCTTCGAAAAGGGGTTACACCAGATGGTGTGCTTGAAGTTGCAAAAGAAATTTTTAATAAGAACAATGAAATGTTTGTTACTGTTTTGGGCAATGCTGAAAAGAAAGATGTGCCAACACAAAAATATTTTGTTGAAAATTTTTTGATTGCGGAGTAATGATATGAGTAAAAATGAAAGTGCATTAATTGAAAAATTTAAAAAACTTGAAAGTGAACTTGTTGAAACATTAAAAGTAGAAGATATTTCTTTTGCTGAAGATGCAAAAAAGCAAGTTGTTAAGTCGCAACTAAAGTCATACATAAAAAAAGTTGAAAAGGCAAGAAAACTTTTTGAAGAGTATGAGCGTGTTGCTCATGAGATTGAAAAAATTGCACATGCTGATGCTGGTGAACAACTTTCATCTGAAGTAGTTAATTTGCGTGAAGAAAACAATAGCGCTGAAAAAGAAGTTTATGTTAAAGAGATTTTGGCGGAAACTGACGGGGTTAAGGTTATTCAAAAGAAAAAGAAAAAAACATCATCAACAAAAGAATTTTAATCATGATTTGTTTGGTGAAACGAGTTTTTAAGTGGTATACTCTTATTAGGTGAATTTATGGAATACACGATTGACGAATTAGATAAAAAACTTAATAGGCTCATTCATATTTTGTGTGAGGATGAAAATGTTGATGTAAACAAATTTAATCTTGACAAACTTGATATTGGTGAAAAAAGAGTTATTTTTAGGGGTCTTTCTAATCAAAGACTTCCGAAACCATTAAGTTCTGAATTTATGCGTTTGCAGGATGAGATTTTGTCTTATGAACGAGCACATAAACTAATTGTTGATGTGAATAAACTTGCATATGCAAAAAACATGGCAATATTTCAAGGGGATATAACCACACTTAAAGTTGATGCTATTGTTAATGCGGGAAATTCTATGATGCTTGGAAGTTTTGTTCCTTGTGACCCTTCGATTGATAATGTTATTATGTCGGCGGGTGGATTGCAAATTAGACAAGAATTGAATTTTTTGATGTCTAGACAAGGACATCCCGAACCAAATGGAAAAGCAAAACTTACAAAAGGGTATAATTTGCCAGCGAGTTACATAATTCATACTGTTGGGCCAATGATTGTTGACAGGGTTTCTTATCATGATAAAATTGATTTAATGAACTGCTATAAGTCATGCTTGTCACTTGCTGTTGAAAATGGCTTTAAAACAATTGCGTTTTGCTGCATTTCAACTGGAACTTTTAAATTCCCACGTGAACTTGCTTCAAAGATTGCCGTGAAAACAGTTAAAGATTGGCTGGTTGAAAAAAATTATCCTATTAAGGTTGTTTTTTGTGTTTATAATGACTTTGATAGAAAACTTTATGAAGAAGCATTTAACGAATATGAAATTCAATAAAATGCTAGGCTTGGAGGTTTGATTATGAGCGTGTTTTTTACAGATACAGATTGTGAAATGTATTATACAGATTCTGATAGTTTAGGTATGAAAGTTATTGGAATGCCTTATACTTTGAAAGGTCAAGAATATGTGTATGATTTCGGTAGGAATATTGATATTAAACAATTTTATACTGAAATGAGAAATGGTGAAGTTGTTACAACTTCAGCGTTAAACTCGCAAGATTATATCAATTATTTTGAACCAGTGCTTGCTGCGGGTGAAGATATTTTGTATGTACATTTTTCATCAGAACTTTCTGGAACTTTTAATCATATGAAAATTGCTATTGATGAATTGCTTGCAAAGTATCCAGATAGAAAAATTACTTGTTTTGATACTAAAAACATATGTGTTGGTGCGGGAATTCAAGCAATTGAGGCTTGCAAATTGCATAATGCTGGTGCAAGTGATGAAGAAGTTATTGAGTTTTTAAAAGAATTTAAAGATAAAGTTGCCGTTTATTTTTATGTTGATAGTTTGCAATATTTAAAAAGAGGTGGAAGGGTTTCAACAATATCTGCTGTGTTTGGAACAATGCTGAATATTAAACCTATTTTAACAATTAATGAAGGCAAACTTGAAAAACTTACAACAGTTAAAGGAACAAAGAAAGCCATTGACTTTATGCTGAATAAATTTGACTCTGAATATTTGGAAGATGATAAATATGAAGTGTTTATTTTGGATGCAGATAACAAAGAAGTTGGTGATGACCTTGCTGAAAAGATTAGACTTACAGGAAAGAAGGTTTCAATAAGAAGGCTTTTTGTTGGACCTGTTATTGGCGCACATGCTGGACCTGGAACAACTGGAATTATTTTTATAAAAAAATAATGATTGAAAAGAGGTTTTAAACCTCTTTTTATTTTGCTGTTGTTTGTTTTTTTATTTGACTTAAAGAGGTGCTATAATGTATCATAAAATTGTGTTTTGACCATCTTTGACTAAATTGGTCTTTAGGAGGATTTATGGCTAATATTTCTGAATCAATTGAACAATTTATTATTGCAACAATGGGTGATAATGACTCGGTGGATATCTCGAGAAATTCACTAGCAGATTATTTTTCTTGTGCACCAAGTCAGATAAATTATGTGCTTGACACAAGATTTACTGTTGATAGGGGGTTTGTGAAAGAAAGCAAACGTGGTGGAAGTGGATTTATTAAGATTTCTAGACTAAAAAACACTGACGATAATGCATATTTGAACAGTCTGGTTATTGAAAGCATTGGTGATGAATTGTCTGCAAAAAGAATGAATCAAATTTGCGATAAACTAGTTTCAGATGAAATTCTTTCTAGAACAGAGCAAATGATGCTTGAAACGGCACTTTCAGATGATTCGCTTGCTATGCCGTTTACAATTAAAGACAAGGTTAGAGCAAAGGCTTTTAAGAATGTTTTGCTTAAATTAATGACAAAATAGAGGGCAGTTTATGTTTGAATTTAATGAAAACACAAATATAATGTTTAATGGTTTTGGTGATGATGGAAGTTATGTTCAAGATAAGTTTTGCCAAAAATGTGGCACCAGTTTAGTTGAGTTTTTGAGAACTGGTGTTGTTGGTTGCGCAAATTGTTATAAAGTGTTTGAATCTGAAGTGAGAACTAATTTGCTTAAAAAACAAGGCTCAATCAATCATGTTGGAAAAGTGTCATTGAAACATTCTTCGAAGCAAAAAACTAAAGAAATGATTGCTGAACTTGAAAAACAAAAAGAACAAGCCGCTGAAGAAGAAAATTATATTTTGGCAGAAGACCTTAAAAATAAAATAGAAAAATTAAAAGGAGAACTTTGATATGAAAGATTATAGTTCGATAGTTGTTCAAAGCAAGGTTCGACTTTTGAGAAATTTGAATGGGTTTCAATTTCCATCAACTTTTGTTGGTGATGAAGGTGTTAAAGTTTTAAATAAATTGGCTGATGTGATATTAAAAATTGATAGTGATTTTAAACTCTATAAAGTGAAAACTTTGCCTGAACTTGATGTTAACATTATGCATGAGAAAAAGTTAATCACAAGCAGGCTTGTTGAGTCTGACCTTTATGGTGCAGTTGTTCTTTCAAGTGATGAACAAATTTCTATTATGATAAATGAAACAGACCATTTGTGTGAACAATGCACAATGAAAGGGTTGAGTTTGATTTCAGCCTATGACAAATTAAATGTTATTGATAATCAAATTTTATCAAAATTAGATGTTGCGTTTGATGATTCACTAGGATTTTTAACGTCAAATATTGCTAGCATTGGAACGGGATTAAAAGCAAGTATAACATTGTTTTTGCCGGCACTTTCTTTTGCTGGAAAGATTAAAGAAATTGCATCAAACCTATCAAACCAAGGATTTGATTTTTCTGCATTTTCAAATGATGAAATGGATAATCAAGCATACACATACACAATTTCAAATAATCAAACAATTGGAAAAAGAGAAACTGATTATGTTGTTAAAGTTACAGAACTTGCAA
The DNA here is from genome assembly GCA_045594425.1 of Clostridia bacterium. Taxonomy (GTDB): domain Bacteria; phylum Bacillota; class Clostridia; order Christensenellales; family UBA1242; genus RGIG1681. The sequence continues at coordinate 93,124 of JAZNYK010000007.1, read as the reverse complement.
TAAAAATCTGTGAGATGGAAATTAGAGCAAGAAATGAACTTTTGACTGTTGCTTATTTGGATGATGTAAAAGATAAAATTTATAGGGCATGGGGAGTGCTTACAAATTGCTTTAAGATTGGTGTGTTTGAAGCAACCCAACTTTTAGGTGAATTAAAGATGGGGGTTGCGTTAGACCTTGTCAGGTTTAAAGATGTTGATTTTATTGAAAACTTGATGGTTGATGTATTGCCTTATTCATTAACAAAAATTTCAGATTCAAAAGTAACAATATCTGAACTTGATAAATATAGAGCAAAATTTTTAGCAAGTGTGCTAAAAACAAAAAGAATAAAATAGGAGAGAGTTATGGCGGTTTCAAATTCTTTACAACAACTTGCTAATGTGTCAGCAAAATTTGCAAGTGTTTTGGGTTCGTCAAAAATTGAAACAGAACACTTGCTTTTTGGTGTTTTGTCAGCAAATGGAACCTATGCACAGAAATTGCTTAATGGTTTTGGTATTGAAAAAGATGGTTATAAAAAAGTTATAATTTCATCACTAAAAAATAGAGATATAAAACCTGCGACAAATGTTGCTCCATCAAAAAATGTGGCAACAATTTTCGCAAAAACTAACGATTTTATGCAAAAAAATGGGTTAAAAACGCAAGAAATTGAATATATTTTGCATTTATTACTTAATGGGACTGAATTCAAAGCAACAAAAATTCTTACAAATTTTTATAAGATTGATGTAAAAGTTTTGCAAAAAAGGTTGCTTGAAAATTTGCAGGTTGAAGATGAAAAACCAGTTCAACTTAAAGTTTCAAAATCAAAGAAAACTTATCAAGAACTTCCTGAAGATTTAAAAGGATTAGGTATTGATTTAACAAAAAAAGTTTCAGAAAAGGCACTAGCAAAAATCATTGGACGTGATGAAGAAACAGAGCGTGTGATTGAAATTTTGTGTAGAAAAACAAAAAATAATCCGGTGCTTATTGGTGAGCCTGGTGTTGGAAAATCTTCGGTTGTTGAAGGCTTGGCACAAAGAATAAATGCAGGTGATGTTCCTGAATTGTTGAGTGATAAAATTATTTTTTCTCTTGATTTAGCATCTCTAATGGCGGGCACAAAGTTCCGAGGAAGCATGGAACAAAAATTGAAAAATGCCATTTCTGCTATCCAAGAAAATGATAACATTATTGTGTTTATTGATGAAATCCATATGCTTGCAGAGGCTGGTGGAAAAGATGGAGAGATTTCACCATCGGATATATTGAAGCCATATCTTGCACGTGGCGAACTTCATTGTATTGGTGCGACAACTTTGGACGAATATAAAAAATATATTGAAAAAGACCCTGCACTAGAAAGACGTTTTCAACCTGTGAATGTTGAAGAACCAACGGCAGAAGATGCAATTAATATTTTGAAAGGGATTCGAACATCGTTTGAAAATTTTCATAATGTTCAAATATCCGATGCTGCGATAGAGGCTGCTGTTACACTTTCAATAAGATATATAACAAACAGATTTTTGCCAGACAAAGCGATTGACTTGATTGATGAGGCTTGCAGTAAAGTTAGGGTGGGAAGTTCGGCTGTTCCAAAAGAAGTTAAAGAATTAAATATGCAAATTGCTGAACTTGATAGGCAAAAAGAAATTTGCAGGCAAAATCAAGACTTTATTATGGCTAATGAAATTAATGAGCGAAAAAAAGGTTTGCTTGCAAAAATCGATGAAATTAAAAATTCGTTATATTCAAAAACTGGAAATGCTTTTGGAGAAATTACTTCAGAAAACATTAGAGAGGTTGTGTCTTCTTGGACAAAAATTCCAGTTAATAAGTTGTCATCTTCTGAAAAAGAAAAGTTGATGAATTTGGAAGAAATTATTGGTGATAGGGTTATTGGGCAACCGGAAGCAGTTGCGGTTGTTTCAAGTGCAATAAGAAGGTCTAGGGCTGATATTAATGACCCAAACAGACCAATTGGTTCGTTTTTGTTTTTGGGCCCAACTGGTGTTGGTAAAACTGAACTTACTAAAGCAATTGCAGATGTTTTGTTTGATAGCGAAGATTCAATCATTAGATTTGATATGAGTGAATTTATGGAAAGTCATTCAATATCTAGACTTATTGGTGCACCTCCTGGATATGTTGGTCATGAAGATGGTGGTGAACTTACTGAGGCTGTTAGAAAGAAACCTTATTCAATTGTTCTTTTTGATGAGATTGAAAAAGCACATCCAGATATCTTTAATTTAATGCTTCAAATTTTTGATGAAGGAAGACTTACAGATTCTTCTGGAAAACTTGTTAACTTTAAAAACACGCTTATTATTTTGACTAGTAACAATGGCGTTCAAGACCTTGTTGCTAGAAGAAAATTTGAAAAAATGCATCCTGAAGAAGCAAAGGTTTCTACCGATGAATTTTTGATGGATAAACTTCGTGATAAATTTAAACCTGAACTTTTGAATAGAATTGATTCGGTTGTTATTTTCGATACGCTTTCAAAAGATAGTTTGCTTAAAATTTCTGGGCTTATGCTTAAATCTCTTATGAAAAATTTGGATAGGTCAAGAAAAATAACCTTGCAAGTGACCGATGAAGCACGAGTTTTGATTTGTGAAAAAGGCTACGATGAAGCATATGGTGCAAGACCATTAAAAAGGGTTATTGATAAAGAGATTCGTGACCCTCTTGCAAATATGATTGTTAGCGGTGAACTTTTGAATAACTCTGCAGTGTGTGTTGATGCTGTTGGTGGAAAATTTAAATTTGAAGTTTTATGTTAGTTAAAACATTTTGAAAATTATTAAACATAGTTTATAATTTAAGTAGAACAAGTATGGAGGTAAATGTTATGAAGATTGAAATTGTTCAAAGAAATTATGTTGCTAAGGAAAAACTTACTGACCTTATTGAAAAAAAGGTTACTAGGTTTGAAAAATATCTTGATGCTGGTGCAAACGCTAAAGTTGTTTTGTCTAAATCTGGCAGTCAAGAAAGATATAAGATGGAAATTTCTATTAAAGATAAAAATTTGTTTGTAAGAAGTGAAGTTGAATCTGACAATATGTATGCTAACCTTGATACTGCACTTGCTAAAATTGAAAGACAAATTGTTAGAATTGCAGGAAAGGTTAAAGACAGTGTTAAAGGTGTTGACCCAATGGATTTGTTGTTCTTTGATGCTGTTCCACAAATTGAGGCTGCTAAAATTGTTAAAGTTAAAGATTTTGAACTTGATTTGATTTCTGAAGAACAAGCAATTGACCAATTGGAACTTATTGGAAATGATTTCTATATTTATAGAGATAATCAAACTGGACTTGTTAATGTTCTTTACAAGAGAGATGATGGTAACTACGGTTTGATTAAAACAAGATAATTTGTTAATTAAGGCACGCCTTTTTAGGTGTGTCTTTTTTATTTGAATATTATTTTTGATATGTTATAATTTGTTTATGGAAAAGAAACGTTTAAAAAAGATATTGGATATTAGAAATTTATGCTTTGCTTATTACAAAAAACCACTGTGCATAAATGATGCTTCGTTTGTTGTTTATGAAAATGAAAAAGTTTTGCTTTTAGGAGTTGAGGAGTCTGGCAAGACTACGATGATAAAAGCGTTATCGTCTTTTGATGAAACATATATTGGGCAGATTTTTTATAAGGGCAAAGATTTGAAAAAATATAGCGATAATGAAAAAAGATTTTCTGTTTTGTTTTCTGAGCCTGTGCTTTTAGACTCTACAATAAATAAAAATATTGATTATTTATGTGAAGTTGAAGGAATTGAAAAATTTTCTCAAGAAAAAAAGAAAGAATTGCTTGATAAGTTTTTGATAAATAAGCAAATTGACGAAAAAATAAAGAAATTAACGCTTTGTGAAAAACGAAAATTAGCAATGCTTCGTGCTTGGATAAAAAAACCAGAAGTGTTGTTTTTGGATGACCAGTTTGTTGGGCTTGATGAAAATGAGGTTGATGATATTAAACTTTTGTATAAGTTGTTTTTTAACGAAAATTTGGTTGTAATTGCGGTTGCTGAAAACAAAACAATAAAAGACAACTATGAGGGTTTTAAAGATTTGCGTTTTAACAAAATTGTTTATTTGTCATTTTCGAAAGCATATGAGTATGATTCTTTTGATGAGTTTTTTGAAAAGAAAACAAATTTTGATGTTTTAAGTTTCTCAAATGAATATGAAATTTTGTCTGGCTATGTGGCAAGGCAAGATGGCTCGTATTTTTATGTTGGTGAAAATAATGTTATGCTTAAGTTTGATAAAATGTTTTACGATAAACTATCAATGATGTCGCTTGTTGATAATGAAACAGAGGATGCTTTTTTGTGTTTTGAGAAAAATCAATCATTTGACCAAGATAATAATGCGGAGTTTAACAAACGCTTAAAAAACAAGACATTATGGTTGTTTTCTGCAGTGGATAGAAGCAGGGTAATTTAAAATTTTTGGACAAAATGCACAAAGTTATTGAAATCTTCAAAAATATTTGATATAATTAGCACCGATATAAGGTAAGGAGATTTCTATGGATTATCTATCAGGAAAACAAAATAACTTAAATCAAAATGGCAAAGAAGAAAAAAAGTCAAAAACATCTCATGCAAAGGACTCTTTGTTTTCAGCGTTTTGCAAGTCTGTTATGGGTTGCTTGAACCCTGATGAACAGGCTTCAATTTCTGAAAAATTTTTAACTCCAGAAATTGTTTCTGTTATGAGAGATAAAGAACTTATTGAGTGTATTAATGCCTTTTTTAAGAATAATCTTAATATTTCAGAAACAAGCCGTAATGCATTTTTGCATAGAAATACGTTGCTTTATAGAATTGAGAAGATTCATAAAATTACAGGGCTTAATATCAGAAATTTTGAAGAGGCAATGTCTTTTAAATTATTAACTATTGTTTACGACAAAATGACTGAAAGGTTGGGACGCAAATAATGAAAAAAAATATTTTGGATATAATTAGAAAAGTTGATGAACTTTATCCTAATCCAAAATGTGAACTTGTGTTTAATTCTGACTATGAACTTTTGATTGCGGTTATACTTTCTGCTCAATGCACAGACAAAAGAGTTAATGCTGTAACAAAGGAACTTTTTAAAGAATTTAACACACCAGAAAAGATGATTACTTTGTCACAAGTTGAACTCGAAAAAAAGATTCGTACTTGTGGCTTTTTTCATAATAAGGCAAAGCATATTTTGGAGTGTTCTAGAGATTTGGTTGAAAAATATGAAGGAAAGATTCCTTCAAAAAAGACTGAACTAAAAAAACTTGCTGGAGTTGGTGAAAAGACTGCTAATGTGGTTTTGGCAACAGCATTTGGAGAACCAGCCATTGCTGTTGATACTCACGTTTTTAGAGTGTCTAACAGATTGGGTCTTGCATCTAGCAAAACAGTGGAAGGAACTCAAAAAAACTTAGAAAAGAATTTGCCTAAAGATAAATGGATAAAATTTCATTATTCATTGGTTCTTCATGGAAGATATGTTTGCAAGGCACAACGTCCTTTGTGTGAGGGTTGTGAACTTAAAGAATATTGCAAATTTTATAACTCAAAAAAATAGGAGATATTATGTATTTAGATAGAGTTAAAATTTTTATTAAAGCAGGTGATGGTGGTAATGGTAAAACCAGTTTCCATACAGAAAAATATGTTGAGAAAGGTGGACCAGACGGTGGTGATGGTGGACATGGTGGAAACATAGTGTTTGTTGCTGATCGTGGAATTGATAGTTTGGTTGATTTTAGATTTACAAAGCACTTTAGAGCCGAAAATGGAACCAATGGCGGAAGTAAATGTATGCGAGGTAAAAATGGTCAAGACCTTATTATAAAAGTTCCATGTGGAACGGTTATTCGTGACAATGAAACTGACCGCATTATTGCTGATATGTTTGAAGACAAAAGTGAAATTGTTGTTTTGAAGGGTGGACTTGGAGGTCTTGGAAATGCTAGATTTAAATCTTCAACAAGACAACGTCCATCATTTTCACAAACAGGTCAACTTTGTGAAGAAAAAGAAGTTATTTTGGAACTTAAAACAATTGCGGATGTTGGTTTGATTGGGTTTCCTAATGTTGGAAAAAGCACAATTTTGTCTATGCTTACAAATGCGAAACCAAAGATTGCGAACTATCACTTTACAACGCTTGCTCCAAATATTGGTGTTTGTAAATTTGCAGACAAGTCGTTTGTTTTGGCGGATATTCCAGGACTTATCGAAGGTGCTAGTGAAGGGGTTGGTTTGGGACATTATTTCTTGAGACATATTGAAAGAACCAGAATTTTGTTGCACGTTGTTGATGTGTCTGGAAGTGAAGACCGTGACCCTTATGAAGATTTTAAGATTGTTAACAATGAACTTAAAAAATATGGTAACGAAGTTGAAAATCTACCTCAAATTGTTGTTTTGAATAAAATTGATTTGGTTGATGACCCAAAGAAAATTTCTAATTTTAAATCTAAACTTTCAAAACTTAAAAAGAAATATGAGGTTGTTGAAGTTTCGGCTGTTTCAAATAATAATTTGGATGAACTTTTAAAGAAGACAATTGATTTATTAAACACACTTCCACCAAAACAAAAACTTGAGTTTGACCCATTTGTTTATGAAAGACCAAATCCAAACAAATATGAAATTATCATTGCAGAAGATGGGGCTTATGAAGTTGTTGGTGGATTTATTGATGAACTTGTTCGTGGTGTTGTGTTGAGTGATTTTCAATCATTCTCATATTTCCAAAAAACACTTAAAGACAAGGGTATTATTAAAGAGTTAAAAAAGATGGGTGCAGATGAAAATTCAACCATCAGAATTAAAGATATTGAATTTGAAATTAAGGAATAATGGAGAAATATATGTTAAATTCTAAACAAAGAGCAAAATTGAGAAGTTTGGCAAGTAATGTTGATGCAACAACAATCGTTGGTAAAGAAGGTTTAACTGAAACCGTGCTTGCTCAAATTGATAGAGAACTTAATGCAAGAGAACTTGTTAAAGTTTCTGTTTTAGAAGGCGCTGATTCAACTGCAAAAGAATATTTGCAAATTGCAAGTTTTAACTTGAAAGCCGAACAAGTATGTTCAATTGGAAGAAAGTTTGTGCTTTATAGAAAATCAAACAAACAAGGCATTAAACACATTGAATTTTAGGACTTTTAACTTTTTTAAAGTTGTTGACAAAAGGTTCTAATTGTGTTAGACTACAATCAGTTTTTATAAATGCTATGAAGGTGATTTAGTAGTTTTTGTGAAAAAGTGAAAGAGAGTTTTGCCGTAGGCTGAGAGCAAAATACTGGGAAGCAAAAATGAATTTCGGCACTGGAGCAGGATGTAGAAATATATCTCGATTTGTGCTATCGTTAAAGCAAAATAAGGTGAACAAATTTGTTCATGAATTAAGGTGGTACCACGCAAATGTAAGTCTTGCGTCCTTAAGTTAAGGACTGCAAGGCTTTTTCTTTTCTAAAATAAAAAACTTTGCAACAATCCTTAAAATGCACAAAAATAAAATTTAGGAGAGAAAAATGGAATTAAGTATTGTTAGTGATGTTGAAAAACAATATGATGAAGATTCGAAAAATGTTTCTAATCTTCAAGAATTAGAATCGCTCAGATTGAAATATTTGGGTAAAAAGGGTTTGGTTGCTGACATAATGTCAAAATTTAGAGAAGTGCCAGCAGAACAAAAGAAAGAGTTTGGTCAAAAGGTAAATGCTTTAAAATCTAAAATTGAAGCATCTATTGATGAGATTAAAGTAGACCTTGCACAAAAAGCAATTGATGCTGAAATTAAGGCTACAAGACAATTTGACTATTCGCTTCCAATTGACACAAAAACTGGTTCGCTTAACCCAAGAACAATTATTCAAAAACAAGTTGTTGATATTTTTAAAGATATGGGATTTGTTATTGAAGATGGCAGAGAAGTTGAAACAGAATATAATAACTTTGAATCAGTAAACGTTCCAAAAAACCATCCAGCACGTGATATGCAAGATACATTCTGGCTTGACAATGGCGAAGTTTTAAAAACTCAAACATCTGCTGCTCAAAACAGAATACTTAGAACATATGGACCTGTTTGCAAGGTGTTGTTCCCAGGAAGATGTTTTAGAAATGAACAACTTGATGCAAGACATGAAAACACATTCTTCCAAGTTGAAGGTGTTGTTGTTGGAAAGAATATTACAGTTGCTAACCTTATTTATTTTGAAAAAGCAATGCTTAAAGCACTTTTTAAGAAAGACATTGATGTTAGACTTCGTCCTGGATTCTTCCCATTTACAGAACCAAGTTATGAAATGGATGCAAAGTGTCCATTCTGTGGAGGAAAGGGTTGCAACACTTGTGGAAAGTCTGGTTGGATTGAACTTTGCCCATGTGGTATGATTCATCCAAACGTTTTGAGAATGGCTGGTATTGACCCAGAAGAATATAATGGTTTTGCGTTTGGTCTTGGATTTGATAGACTTGTTATGATTAGAACAGGACTTGATGACATTCGTTATTTGAACAGTAATAATTTAAAGGTTATGAGTCAATTTAAGACTAAAATGTAAGGAGAAGAAAGATGAAAGTTTCGATTAATTGGATAAAAGATTACGTTGATTTATCTGGCATTGAAGTTGATGAACTTGTTAAGAGATTCAATCTTTCAACTGCTGAAATTGAAGATGTTGAATATAAAGGTGCTGATATTAAAGATGTTGTTTTTGGAAAGGTTTTAGAAGTTAAAAATCATCCAGAATCAAATCACTTGCATATTTTGAAAGTTGATGTTGGTTCAGAACAATTGCAAATTGTTTGTGGTGCTCCAAATGTTTATGAGGGAATGGTTACTGCGGTTTGTAAAGTTGGTGGAAGTGTTTGTGCTGGTAAGATTAAAGTTGGAAAACTTGCGGGTGTTGAGTCTTATGGTATGTGCTGTGCAGAATCAGAACTTGGAATTGGTGCTGATGATGAAGGCATCATGGATATAAAAGAAGAAGTTGTGATTGGTCAAGATATTAAAGAAGTTTGGCCAGTTGATGACGTTGTTTTAGAAATTGATAACAAATCACTTACTAATAGACCTGACCTTTGGGGTCATTATGGAATTGCTCGTGAATTTGCAGCGATTTTTGATAGAAAACTTAAGAAAATGCCTACTGATGATTTGAGCAAGTATGACAGTTTGCCAAAGATTCCTGTTGCTATTCACACAGATAATTGTTATCGTTATTCTTCAATTTCTGTTAAAAATATTGAAGCAAAAAAATCTCCAAGAGAAATGGCAATTAGACTTATTTATGCAGGAATGAGAGATATTAATTTGCTTGCAGACCTTACTAACTATGTAATGCTTGATGTGGGTCTTCCAATGCATGCTTTTGATAATAAAATTGTTGATGGAATTAATGTTATTGAATCAGATGGAAACACAGTGATGCTTACACTTGAAGGTGAAGAACATAAACTTCCTGAAGGTGCACTTGTTATTTCTGATAAAGATAAAGACCCCGTTGCAATTGCTGGTATTAAAGGTGGTTTAAAATCAGGTATTTCTGATGATACAGATTCAGTTTTATTTGAAGCGGCTGTGTTTGATTATGCAACAATTAGAAAAGCAGCAAGAACAATTGGTTTGATTACTGATGCGTCACAAAGATATGAAAAATCACTCGACCCAGAACAAACACCTGTTGCGCTTTCAAGAATTTTGTATTTATTAAAGCAAATCGATAAAAAAGCAGAAGTTACATCATGCTTTAGTGACTGCTATCATAAAAAATATGATAAAATTGAAATTGCTTTCAAGCCAGAGTTTATTTCAAGAATTGTTGGTGAAGACATTTCTAAAGAGTTTATCGTTAAAACCTTGACTGCTTTGGAATTTGGAATTAAAGAAAAAGATGGTGAACTTGTTGCTGAAGTTCCATCATTTAGAGCAACAAAAGATGTTTCAATTAAAGAGGATTTGGTTGAAGAAGTTGCAAGACTTTATGGTTATGATAACATTAAGCCAAAGACACTTATGTTTGACTGTGAACCACAACAAGCAATACCTGCAATTGAATATGAATATGCAACAAAATTGTTGTTGGCTGAAAAATACAATGCTAATGAAATTCATTCTTATATTTGGAATTATGAAGAATTTAATAAACAACATAATATAGAAATGAAATCTTATGTTTCACTTTTAGATTCATCAAATGCTGGTCAAAGTGGAATTAGAAGTGCTTTGATTCCTACACTTGTGAGAACTTTAGAAGAAAATAAAAATAATTATGAAAATGTTAGAGTTTTTGAAATTGGTAGAGTTGTTTCAGGTTTAGATGAAGAAAATCATTCGATTGAAGAAAAGAGATTAGCGGTTTTGTTTGCTAGTCAAAAGAAATCAGAATTTGAACTTTTTACCGAGATGAAAACAGCAATTGCAGACATTGCAAAAAATATTATTGGTGTTGATGTTGAACTTTCAGAAGGTGAAACTGCATCATATTTGCACCCAGTGAATTCATTTAGAATTAAGTCAAGAATTGCTGATTATGGATATATGGGTGTGATTCATCCAAGTGTTAAAAAGGCGGTTGATAAGAGATTTAATGTTGTTGTTTTGGAAGTTGATTATGAAAAACTTGCAAATACAAAAGCATTTGCTAAAAAGATTAAAAATGTATCAAAATATCAAGCAGTTGAAATTGATTATAATATTTTGGTAGATGAAAACATGAAGTATGCAGAACTTTCAAAGATTTTATCAAAATATAAATCAAGAATTTTATCAGGATTTGAACTTGTTGATATTTATGAAAATAAAGAAACATTAGGAAATAAAAAATCTGTAACTTTAAGATTTAATCTTTCAAGTTTTGACCACACTCTAACAGGTGAAGAAATTGAAAAATTTAGAACAGACCTTGTTGAATTTGTAACAAAAAATGGTTTGGAAGTTAGAGGATAAAATATAAAAAATAGTGCCAACAATATGGCGCTATTTTTTTATGAGAGTTAATAATGATTCTTGTTTTTTTGGTAAAGGTGATTTGTGTTTATTTAATAAACAAGCCAGTGACAAAGTGATTAATATGCTTCCAAAAATTAAGTAATATAACGAGTATGGGATAAATAAAGAAATTGTTAAAAGAGATAATCCAGAAACAAAAAAATCTTTAAATCTGTTTCTGGTTAATGACAAACTTAATTTTTTTGCTCTCATTTTTAATGAAGGTTTTTTGATTGGTTGATTGCTAGTTTGTTTTGGAAAAATGTTTAATGTTTTCATAATATCAAACAAATCGGATTTATTGTATAGCAGGGATTTGTTGGGAGAGGACTCTGTGAGTTTTAAAAATTGTTCATTGTTTGAGGCGGAGATAAATATTAAATTTTTGGTTTTGTTATTTGATAGATAATGTTCATTTGCAATAAAAAAATCTTTTTCAGATAATGTTGTTTTTAAATTTATATAGAAAATAAATTTTGTGTTTTCAAAAATATAACCAGTGATATGTTTGCAAGATAAGAGTTTTTCAAAAAATGAAACATAGTTATTATTTTGACAGAAGGTTAAATAAGAGAAATAATTTTCAGCGATTTTTGCATCTTTAAATTTTAATCTTTTTAGATTATGGTTTTTTATTTGTTGCAAAAAAATCGCATAAAATAACAAAACAGATATAAAAATGCATATAAAAAGTGACAAAAATGCGTTTTTTAAATATCTTTGAATCCACAAAAATAAAACAAAACATGAAATTATGCTAATTACAAAAGTGTCAAATAATATCGCTAACTTGCTTTTTGTCATATATAGACTATGTCCAACTTGTTTAATTTTATTACTAAAAGCGTTTTTTATTTTTATGACGAATGTGTTAAAATATAGTTGAGAAAATCAAATATTTGAGGTGTTTTATGTTGGGTAAAAACGAAACAAAAAATGAACTTGCTGGGGTGAATGGTAAGGTTGATTTTACGTTGCTTGATGCCAGAGCGACTTTTGTTGATTTAGAAAAATTGTGTGATGTTGCATATAAAAATCAATATTATTCAGTTTGTGTTAATCCATGTAATGTTGAGTATGTCTCTGGATATATTTCAAAAAATTTAAATGGTGAACTTAAGGTTGCTTCTGTTGTTGGATTTCCGCTTGGTGCAAGCACCATAGAAGCAAAAGTTTTTGAAACAAAACAAGCGATTCAAGATGGAGCGGATGAGATTGATGTTGTTGTTAATATTGGCAGGGCGAAAAATGGTGATTTTGAATATGTTAAAAATGAATTAACAAAAATTAAAAAAGTCGCAAAAAATCATATTGTTAAAGCGATATTAGAAACCTGCTATATGGATGAAAATGAAATTGTAAAACTTTGCAAAGTGTGTATGAGAGCAAAGGTTGATTTTGTAAAAACTTCAACTGGTTTTGGAACTGGAGGTGCAACACCTGAACACATTTCGTTGATGAAAAAAACTGTTGCTGGAAAATGTCAAGTTAAAGCCTCTGGTGGAATAAGAACTAGAGAGCAAGCCATTGAACTTATAAATTTGGGTGCGGATAGACTTGGAACTAGTAGAATTATTTAACACGCTTGTTAATTTGAGTGTGTTGTGTTATAATCATGTGGTTATTAGAGGATGTTTATGATTACAGAATATATTTCAAAGAATGAACAAGATACATTTAAATTTGCTAAAAAGTTTGCAGATGTTTTAAAACCTGGTGATATTGTTTTGCTAGATGGTGATTTGGGTGCAGGAAAAACAGTTTTTACAAAGGGTGTGGTTAATGCACTTTCTAAAGGAAAACTTACTGCGGTGTCACCAACATTTGTTATTGTTAATGTTTATGACACTACACCGGCGGTGTATCATTTTGATTTGTATAGAATTTCGGATGTGTCTGAACTTGATGCAATTGGGGCTGAAGAATATTTTTATTCAAATGGAATTTCTATTGTTGAGTGGCCTGAACGAGCATTTGAAGTTTTTCCAAAAAACGCTATAAAAGTTAATATTAAAAAGGTTAATGATGAACAAAGATTGATTGTTATTGAAAGGTGATTTTATGAATAGTTTGATTATTGATTGTTCTGCTGGCATGAAGGTTTATTTGTGTGCTGGAGAAAATGTTATTTCAAAAATAGATGAAAATCAGAAAAAGCATACTGATGAACTTTTGTTGTGTGTTGATGAACTTTTAACGCAGGCTGGATTGACAGTTAAAGATTTGGATGTTGTTGGTGTCTGTGAAGGACCTGGAAGTTTTACAGGAATAAGAGTTGCAATTTCAATTTGTAAAGGACTTTCAGTAGAATCTAAAGTTAAAGTGGTGGTTGCGTCTAATTTTGATATAATTCAACATGGAATAACTGGTGACGCTGTGTTTGTTCTTGATGGATTTTCAGAGTTTGTTTATGTTAGAAAAATTGTTGGTGAAAAAACAGTTGATGAATGTGTGAATATTAATGATTTTGCTAAAGAATATTTTGATGAATTAAAAAATATTGATGTATATGCACAAAATGATGTTGTTAAACAAAAGTTGGAATTATTAAAAATTGAATCTAAAATTGCAAAAAATAACACAATTTTATGCTTTAAATACAAGATAGAGAATAATTTATTTATTAATATAAACGAGATTAATCCAATTTATTTAAGAGCATCTCAAGCAGAAATTGAACGTAATAAAAAATTAAATCAAACTACTGGTAAATAAGTTTATGAAAAATTTAGTGATTGAAAAATTATCTGAAAAGTATATTCAAAAAGTTTATGAACTAGAAAAAGAACTGATTGGAAATGCCTCTTTTGAAACAATTGAAAAGACTCTTGAAAGCAAGACACTTGCTTATTATGTTTTGATTGAAGGTGATGATGTTATTGGTTTTTTTGAGTGTTCGATAATTGCTCCAGAAGCGGAACTTTTTGATATTGCAATAAAAAAAGACAAGCAGGGAAACGGTTATTCAAAAATATTGATGGACTATTTTTTGAATCTTGTGAAAGAAAATAGTTGTGACACAATTTTGCTTGAAGTGAATAGTATAAATAACAAGGCAATAAAACTTTATGAAAAATATGGTTTTGTTTGCTATGGCACAAGAAAAAATTATTATGGCAACAATGACGCCATTTTAATGAAGTTGGATATAATTTGATTATGATGATTTTATGTTTCATTTAAAATTTGGTTCATCAAAAAAATTTATTGTTTTTTTGCATGGTTGGGGTGCAGACCATAAATCGTTTTTGTGGCTCAAAGATTATTTTGATGAATACTCACTTTTGTTTGTTGATTTTCCTGGATTTGGAAATTCTGAAGAACCTTCTGTGGAATATCATGTGAGTGATTATGCAAATGAACTTATGTGCGTTCTTGATGAATATGAAATTGAAGAACTTTTGATTGTTGGACATTCTTTTGGTGGAAGGGTTGCAATTAAGTTCGCTTTTTTATTTCAAAACGAATTTGATAGGTTTAGGTTGTGTTTGGTTGATTCTGCTGGTATTTTGCCAAAGCGAACGCTGAAATATTATCTTAATGTTTTGGCTTATAAAAGGTGTAAGAGAAAGGCTGTTAAGTCACAAAAGCATCGAGAAAAGTTAAAAACATTTGGTTCATCAGATTATAAGTGTTTGTCACAAAACATGAAAAAGGTTTTTGTTAATGTTGTTAATGAAGATTTGTCGCTTTTTGCAAAAAATATCAAATGTGATACGCTTTTAATTTGGGGAGAAAAAGATAAAGACACAAAGTTGTATATGGCAAAAAAACTTCATAGGTTGATTGAAAAATCCGACCTTTACATTTTGAAGAATGCTGGACATTTTTCATTTTTGGATAGACAAAACGAATTTTTATTTCTTCTTGACAGGTTTGTTAAAAACTAATAAAATTTAAATAAGGTGGTTTACATGAAAAACTTTATTGCTGGCGCTGTTTTTAGCGGAAAATTAGATTTTGTTATGTTTGCAGTTCTTGCAGTTGTTTCAACTGTTTTGATGGTGTTTGTTGGTTACAAACTTCTTCAGATGTTGCAACTAACTGGATATAAACTTAATGGATATGCAAAATGGTTTAAAGAAACAAAATATTCTTATGTTTCTAGGCTTTTTATGCTCACATTTTTATCGCTTGCCGCAATGCTTATTACTAATGTTTTGCTTTCAGATTTTTTTGTTGAAAAGGTTTTATCGTATATCAGCATATTGTTTTATATTCTGTTTTGTTCTATGTTTATCGCAAACTTGTTTACAGCAAAACAAAAAACCCCACTTAAGTATACAAAAAGAATGACAAGACTTGTTGTGGTTTTTGCAATTTTGGTTGGCGTGTTTACTTGGATTGTTCAATATTTAGGTTATAAATTTGTTCCTTATCTTTCATTTGGTCTTATTGGAATAATTCCTGTGACGTTGCCATTGTTTGTGTTTTTGGCTTACTTTATCACATGGCCAATTGAAAAGTTGATTTCAAATTCTTACATTAAAAAAGCAAAAAAGAAACTTGAATTAAGAAAAGATTTGAAAGTGATTGGTGTAACAGGCTCTTATGGCAAAACTACTGTGAAAAACATTTTAGGCACAATACTTTCTGAAAAATATAAAGTTTGTGCAAGTCCATCAAGTTATAACACACCACTAGGAATAGCAAAGACAATACTTTGTAATCTTGCAGATGATGACGAAGTGTTTATTGCAGAAATGGGTGCAAAACAGCGTTTTGATATTCAAGAATTATGTTTGATGGTTAAGCCACAAATTGGAGTTATCACTGGTGTTGGAAATCAACATTTGTTAACTTTTGGTTCTATTGAAAATCTTGTGAAAACAAAAGCAGAACTTGCTGAATATGTTTTTGATAACAAAGGCGATTTGTTTGTTAATGTTGACAATGAACTTTCAAAACAACTTGCAGATGATTTTAAAACTGCAATAAAGGTTTCAGTTGATGAAGAAAAATCTTGTATCTACGCAAAAAACATAAAATCGACAAAAGATGGCTCTTCATTTGAACTGGTTTATGAAAATAAATCAGTTAAGTGCAAAACTATTTTGCTTGGAAAACATAATATTTCAAATATATTGCTCGCCAGCAGAGTTGCAATATCTTTAGGATTAACGCTAGAAGAAATTGCTAATGCTATTGAAAAATTAAGAACAATTCCACACAGGCTTGAAATTGTGAAATCATCTAGCACATACACAATTATTGATGATGCATATAATAGTTCAGTTGAAGGAAGCAAAGCAAGTTTGGAGGTTCTTTCAAATTTTGGTGGGAAAAAATTTGTTATAACTCCAGGACTTGTAGAACTTGGAGAAGAACAATTTAATTGTAATTTTGAATTTGGTAGGGATATGGCTGCTGTTTGTGATTATGTGATTATTGATTGCACTATTAATCATGAAGCAATTAAGGCGGGGCTTATTTATGCTGGGTTTAATGAAGAAAATATAATTCATGTTGGAAATTTGACGCAGGCAGTTGAAATGCTTAACAAACTTGCAACTTCTGAAGATGTTGTTTTGTTTGAAAATGATTTGCCTGATAACTATTCATAAAATTAAGAGCCAAACCTAAAATCTTTGGCTCTTTTTTTGTTGAATAACTAATAACGTTTTTATTTGTTATCTCATATTATATATGGGGGATACAAAATGAAAAATGTGTTATTAGTTTTTGGTGGGATGTCTTATGAACATGATATTTCTGTGGTTACTGCGTCACAAATTTTTAATAAAACAAAAAGTGAAAAATATAAATTAATACCATTATATATTTCACGTGAAAACAAAATGTTTTTATATGAAAACAAGGTATTTGATATAAAAGACTTTTCACAAAATGGGTTTAAGACGAAAAACAAAAAGTTAAAAGAAGTTGCTTTTGTTAGCGGTGAAAATAATAGATTATTTAAAAAAAGTGTCTTTGGGTTAAAAGAATGTTTGTTTATTGAAAATGCAATTATTGCTTGTCATGGTGGCTGCGGTGAAAATGGTAAACTGATTTCATTGTTTGAAAACATGGGAATAAAATGTTCATCTGGAAATTTTGATGCCTTAACTGTTTGCATGAATAAATATTTATTTAAACAAACGATGAGGGGCATGAGCGTTTCAGTTGTTAGTGGATTTAAGTTATTAAAATCAGATTATTTGCAAAATGAGTATAAAAATAAATTGTTTTTGCGCCTTCGATTTATGAGGTTTCCTGTGGTTATAAAACCATGCAATGGAGGAAGTTCAATTGGTTTGTTTGTTGCGGAATCATATGATGATTTTGATGCAAAGGTAAAAGAAGCATTTGAGTTTGATTATGAGTTAATTGTTGAAAAATATGTGCCAAATGCAAGAGAGTTTAATGTTGCTGTTATTGGGACAAGTGAAAAATTTGAAGTTTCAGAAATTGATGAACCAATAAAAAATAATGAAGTTTTGTCATTTGCAGATAAGTATTTATCTGGAGAAAAATCCTCAAAAAAACTTGCTGAAACAGATAATTCAATGGCTTCACAAAAGCGTAGATTTCCAGCGGAAATTTCCGATGAATTAAGAGGGCAAATTAAAAAAATTGCGTCAAAAATATTTAAAAACTTAAAACTTGTTGGCGTGGTTAGAATAGATTTTTTGTTTAATGAAGAAAGTAACAAATTATACGTTTGTGAGGTTAATTCTGTTCCTGGGTCATTAGCATATTATTTTTTTGAGGGAACAAAGATTGTTTTGAATGATTTTGTTGAAAGACTTGTGAAAATATCGGAAGTTGCGTGGAATGATAGGGCAAAAATAAACAAAGAATTTGTAACTAATATTTTAGATTAAATGAGATTCGTTATATTTTTTATAACGAATTTTTTTTATTATTTTGTTGATTTAAGCCCAATTTGTTTTGTAAATATTTTGCAAGTATTGTATACTAATATTAGTATTTTATAAAAGGGTGTAGTATGTTTAATTTTTTCTTCAAGGGTGAAGACCATTCTTTGTTTAGAAAAGCACTTAAGTCAACAAAAGATGAACCAGTTATCATTAACATTCTTTCGACTGATAGCAGTTTGATTGACGAATCTAAAAAAGAAGATGAAGCACCTGTTGCACGTAAAAATTTAAGTAATAAGTTTGAACCAAGCCCATTTGGTAAGTTCTTTGGACCTAGAAAACAAAGAACAACTCCTGTGGATATGGGTAATTTTTCTTCATGGAAAAATAAAAACTTTAGAGAAGCAGAACAAAAGATTGGTGAATCTGCTGAAACAGAGTCAAGGTTCTCGCTTACTGATTATATGAACAAAAACTCTGAATCAAAAATGTATAATGATTCTGACCAAATGACTTCAGATACACAAAAACCTATTACACAACTTTCAACTGACGACCCAACATACAAAAAATATTCACTTGATAGTTATTTGCACAAACTTGAAGAACAAGCAAAAGTTAAAGATAAGTTTGAACTTAATGATGACTTGCTTGAACCTCTTGGTGATGATATACAAAAAGTCGTTCCTGATTCTTCACAAGATGAAAACTTTGGATTGTCTTCTGCAGTTAACGTTGAAGATATTACATTTGATGAAAATATTAGTGGTGAAAGATTTGCTTTTGAAAAATCTGAACTTGATAAAGTTAGAACTAGACTTGATAAAATTGAAAAAGAAACTGCTAAATCTGAAAAAGTTATTTCAGGAAACGAACTTTCTACTATTGCAAAGGGTGGAAGTGAAGATAATGACGAATTTGATTTAAGCAAACTTGGTGTTGAAGAAGATGAAGACATCGAAGTTGACGATATTGAAAAAATTAATAAAAAACTTATTGGTGAACAAGAAGAAGATGAAGCCAATAAAACCGCACCAAAGGTTAGCCACAAGAGATTCTTTGAGATTAATAAAACTCCAACGGGGGCACCAGCAAGAACTCCACAAACTGCATCTGTGTTAGGTGAGCAAGAAGATGTTTTGAGTGAAACAGAAGAGCCATTAGATGAAGTTGCAACTGGTGATGTTTCAGAAACTGGTGTTGATGAAGTTTCAGAAACTGCAGGAATTGGAGATGTTTCAGAAACACATACAGGAGCAGAAACACCAATTGATGGAACTGAAAGTAAAGTTGGTGAAGAATCACCAGTAGATGAAACTGGTTTGGATGTTTCTGAACAACACACAGGAATTGATGCTGGTGAGTTTGTTAGTGGAACACGAATTACTCGTGACGATATTTTAACTAAAGATGACCTTAAAACCATGACAGATGAACTTGTGACTAAGTTTACTGAAATGTATAAGAAAGGCGCTGAACAGCCAGAGGTTGTTCCAACAGGTGTAGTTGGAACTTCTGACCCATTAGATTCTTTGGATGATGGCTTTGAATTTGTTGGAGGGGTTGACCCTTCTGAATATGCCCAAGGCATCACAATTAACACAACAACTCCAACACCATCTATTGTGCCTGGTTCAAATCAAACAATTGTTGGTGGATTTGGATATGTTTCACCGCCACCAGATGATGAAATTCAAAAACAACAAGTTGAACTTCAAGCGAAGATTCTTGAAATGATGGAAGCAAACAAGAGAGCAGATGCAGAGGCTCTTGAAAAATTAAGACAAGCCGAACTTGAAAAGAGTCGTGTTGCTGAGCAATATGAGGCCAAACTTAGACAACTTGAAGAGTCATTTAGAAAGCGTGATGAAGAACTTAAGAAACAGGCTTACCTTGATAAACTTAAACATGATATCAAGATGAAAAAAGCAGAAACTAAATTTAAGAAGCGTGAAGAAGAGATTCTTGAATCTGGAAAAATTTCTTCAGAACGTGTTAAAATTGGTGTTATGCTTAAAAAGGAACTTGAAAACAACCTTAACATTTCTAATCTTGAAATGGATAAGAAACTTTTGGAAGTTGCATCTAAATTGCAAAAAGAAGTTGTTGAAGAAGAAAAATCTAAAGAGCCAAAACCTGCAAAGGTTGAGGAGGTTGAAGTTATTGAGGAGATTGAAGAAACTCCTAAAAAGACAGTTAAGAAAACAACCACACGTAAGAAAACTACAACAAGGAGAACATCTCGTTCTCATACAAGAACACCAAGAAGAAAGATTGATAGCGACATCATTGGTGGTATAAATTTTGACTAGGGTGAATTGATGAAATTTTTTAGAAAATTTTGTGAGACATTTTTGGCACTATTACCGATTTTGGTAATAGTGCTTTTTGTGCACATTTTTTTCTATAAATTTGAAACCGAAACACTACTTAAGTTTATTGCAGCAGTTGTTTTGGTTAGTATTGGTGAAACATTCTTTTTAACAGGAATTGACTCAACAATTATGCCAATGGGTGAACTTATGGTTAACTCTGTTAACAAGGCATCCAAATTTGTGATTTTTGTTGTTTTTGCTGTTATGTTTGGAATGTGTGCAACAATTGCAGAACCAGATGTTACAATTTTTTCAGACCAAGTTATAGAATCTGGTGTGCTTGTTCCAAGAACCATTTTGGTGTTTTGCATTGGAGCGGGTGTTGGGTTATTGATTGCTCTTGCTATATTTAGAATTATTAAAAATATCAATATTAAGTATATATATTTAGTTTTGTTTGCAATTATGTTTTTGCTTTGCACTCAAATTAAAAGTGAATATATTGCCATTGCTTTTGATGCGGGTGGTGCAACAACTGGAATTATCACTGCACCTTTCTTGCTTGCTATATCATCTGGTATAACTTCAAGATTTACTGATAACAAAGATAACAATGAAGTTTTTGGAATGGTTGGGCTTGCGTCAATTGGTCCAGTTATTGCCGTTTTGTTAGTCTTTATTTTTGCTGGTGACAGTGCTTCTGAATTTCTTGTTGAAGGTTCTAGTTTGAATATCTTTATGACAGTGTTCAAAAGCGCAATGCTAGCGGTTATTCCTCTTGCAGCGGTCTTTTATATTTATGATTTGTTTTTTATAAAACTTCCAGCTAGAAGAAAACTTGATTTTGCACTTGGATTGCTTGTTACATTTGCTGGGCTTTATATGTTTTTATTTGGCATAGATTTTGGAATTTCAGATATGGGTGCAAAATTAGGTGATTTTGTTGGTTCTTTAAGCACTCCATTAATTGTTGTGTTTTGTGTTATTTTGGGATTTGTTATTACGTTTTGTGAACCATCAGTTTTGGTTTTGTCAAAACAGGTTAAAACAGCCACTAAGGGAAATATTCCTGCGGGTCTTGTTATGATTTCAATTGCAATATCAATGTCTTTTGCAATATTAATTTCAGCCCTGAAAATACTGTATAACATTAATTTCTTCTACATAATTTTGATTGGCTATTTGGTTGCACTTTTGTTGATGTTTGTGGTGCCTTCAATATTTACAAGTTTGGCATTTGACTCGGGTGGTGTTGCATCTGGACCAATGACTTCAGCATTTTTGCTTCCAATAATGATTGAACTTGCTAGTGGGGCTGCCAATCCATTAAATGGATTTGGTTTAATTGGAATTGTTGCAATGTCGCCAATAGTTGTGCTTCAGATTTTGGGTCTTGTGTATCGAATTGAAATTGCTGTAAAAACTAGAAAAGAACATAAACTTGCAATCAAGTATGCATATAGTGCAGAAATGTATTCTAATATGTATGAACTTGAAGCAGAACATGAAAGATTAATGAAGGAGAAGAAACGTGAAAAAGAAAGATAAAAAGAAATATGTTATTGTGTCACAAAGGCTTCATCCTAATCAAATTAATGAACTTTCAATTTGTTGCTTTGTTGTTCCTGAACAAAAACTTGATGACCTTTTGAACTTTATTGTAAACAATGGTGGAAGGGTTTTTTCTGCTGTTCAGGCTTGTGGTGTTTCAAGACTTTCGTTTGCTGAAAGTTTTATTGGATTTACTTATGATGACTATTGCGTGTTTGCAGTGTGTCAAAAAGAAATAACCGATATATTTATGCTTAATATTTCAAAACAGTTTAACTTTAAACAAAAAGGAAATGGAAAGGCTTTTGTTCTTGATGTGCTTGGATACATGGGTGCAAAGGGACCATTTGTTGAGTAGGAGGTTTGTATGGAAAATAAAGATGTTTCAGTTTTTGAAGAAGATGAAATCTTTTCAGATGAAGAATTTAAATTGGTTATTGCAATAGTTAAAAGAGGTTTTGAAACAGATGTTTTGGAAGCATCAAAATCAGTTGGACACTATGGTGCATTTTTAATGCAAGCAAAGGGTGTGTCTAGGCTTCAAAAAAAGTTTTTAGGTTTTAGCATTGACCCAGAAAACACTGTTGTTATGATGGTTGTAAAAAATGAATTAGTTGTGCCTGTTATGAAATCAATTTATTCAGTAGTTGATTTTACATCAGAAGCAAGGGGTATGGTTTTTGCTCTTCCGGTTTCATTGGTTGCTGGTATGAATGATACTTATGACAAAATTGATATTAATTAAAAATAAAAAACACATGGTTTTCATGTGTTTTTTTCTTGCAAAATAATATTTATGATGTTGTTTCTACCATCTGTGAATTTTGCATTTTTTATTTTATTTTTAATTAAATCACTATTAATTTCTAAAAATTTTAAGGAATTTTGCACTTTTTGTAAAGTTAAATCTTCCTGTAAAATAGTTTTTGATAACCCCATATTTTCAAAATATGATGCGTTGTCTAGTTGGTCACCGCGGGATGCTTTTTTTGGAAGAGGAACAAAAATTGTTAAAATTTTATTTGCAAAAAGTTCAATTATTGTGTTTGCGCCTGCTCTTGAAATTGCATAGTCAGTTGCTTTTAAAATGGTCCACATATCATTTGTAAATTCAATTTGTTTATAGTCTTCTATATTTAAATTTTTGTTTAAATTATTTTTTCCAACCAAATGAATAATATAGTAATTTTTTGTTAATTTTTCCGCACAAGAAAATATAAATTCGTTTAATGCTTTTGCGCCCATGCTTCCACCAGTTATTAATAGAACTGGTTTGTTTGTGTTTATATTTAACTTTTGTTTTGCTTCTTGTTTTGATAGGGGACTTAATGCAAGGGGCATTCCCGTGTAGACACATTTATCACCATTTTCTTTTGCTGTAAGTTCAAAGTTTGTGCAAATTTTTGTGGCATATCTTTTTGCAAGTTTGTTTGCAAGACCCATTGAAATGTCGCTTTCATGACAAACAACTGGTATGCCTGATTTTTTGCCTGCAATAACTACTGGTAATCCAACGTAGCCACCTTTTGAAAATATTATTTTAGGCTTGTATTTTTTTATAATTTGTTTTGCTTCTTTTATTGCTTTTAAGAGTTTGAATGGAATAGATAGGTTTTTTAATATTTTACGTCTTGTTAATTTTGTTGTTGTGATTTCTTCATAAATAAATGTTGTGTTGCTTTTAATTAATGTTTTTTCAATTCCGCTTTTAGAACCAATGTAAACAATTTTATTGAAATGTTTTTTTAAATCATTTTGTAAATTTATGTTTAACGTTACATGGCCGGCGGTTCCGCCTCCGGTCAAAATTATACAATTGTTGTTCATAATCTTATTTTATGAAAGATAAACTAAAATAATTCAAAAAAAGCATAGGGAAGTTTCCTATGCTTTACATTAGTTTTGTTAACCACCAAACTGCTGGTGTACATTTTAAAAGTTTTGATAGACGTTTGTTTTGCTTTATAAAAGGTATGCTTTGTTTAATCATGTTTTTGAGATATCTTTTTAAAGTTTGGTCTTTATGTCTATCTCTCCAAATATAGTAAAGAATTTCAATTGCAATTAAACCTTGCATTGATGTTGCACATAAAAACAATTCGTGATTATCTTCTACTTTTTCAATGATATTGTTGTAGCAGGTGATGCAAGTTACTTTTTTTGTGTTAAATTTGCTTGTTACGATGCTTCCTTTTCTGATTATGTAGTGATAGAGTTGTTTGTTTGTGTAAACAAAAGAAGAGCAGTTTTGCATAATTTTGAAGCAAAAATCTAAATCTTCACCATAATGAATATTATCGTCAAAATTTGATTTTTTCAACGTTGAAGTTTTAAATAACTTGCAGTATACTGTGCCATTAAAAAGATTTGATGACAACATTTCTGCCAAGGCTTCTTGTTTGTTCATGAAAATGAGTTTGTTTAGTTTTTTGTTTTTCTTTTCAAGATTTACAAATTTGTTTTCATTATGCCTGCATTTGCCACAAAGTGACATATCTGTATTATAGGTTGTGATTAAATGAAAAAGTGTTTCAATGTAGGTTGGTTCTGCGTAGTCATCACTATCAAAAAAAGTGAAAAAGTCTGACTTTATTTTTGTTAAAAGAAAGTTTCTTGTTTTTGATATGCTTTTTTCATTTTCTTTTGAATATAGTTCAATGTTGTTATTTGTTTGTTGAAATTTTTTAATAATTTCAGCGGTTCTGTCTGTTGAACCATCATCTGCAATAACGATACGCAAGTTTTTGTATGTTTGCATAAGAAGACTGTTTAAGCATTTTTCAATATAATTTTCGCCGTTGAAAACAGGGATTAAAACATCAATTGTTGTGTTATTCATAATAATATCTCCATGCCTATTATAGATTAGTTTTGTGTCTATTTGCAAGTTATAAATTTATATTTCTCAAAATTGACAATACATAGTTAAAGTGGTATAATTTGAGTAGTGAGGTGTTTTATGGCAAATTATATTGATAATACCATTAAAAATATTGGAAGGTTGTTTGATGGCTCTCCAAATATGAAAGATAAATATGAGTCAGGATATACAAACAGAGCGGCTTATTGGCAAGGTAAAGGTTATGCTATGAACGGTTTGGATTTTAAAGACCCAAAAGTTTCACAAAAAATAGCAAACTTAAAATCATCAATTCCACAAACTTTAGTTGAACAAGTTGAAGCCAGTATGAAATCTGTGTTGCCTAGTTGGTATCCTTTAGATTTGATTGGAAGTGCAACTTTGTCTTCAGATAAAAAAACATTTTGCATTACAACAAGGGTTCATGGTGCTGAAAAAGATGGAGCATTGAACTTTGATACACGTTTAAATTTGAGTGTTGAAATGCTTTTAGAAATGGGTCCAATTGAACTTCAAGCAGTTGTAACCTCGATGGTTTATGCTTCAATTATGAACTCATCAAAACTAGAAGGGGAAACTCTTGAAAGTTTGCGTGATGGTGAAGCCTTAACAAAAGAAAAAGAAAAAAAGAGTGAGTATGTTAATGGTGTTGAATCATTAATTTCTGATTATATTGTTGCTTTATTGAAAACTAAAAAGCCATTTGATTCTGATGTGTATAGTGGTTCAAAAGATTTTGATTATGCACCAGTTGCAAAAATTGTTTCTAGCAGCATTGTTGCTCAAGTTAAGGAGTTTGCTGGTGAGGGATGTTCTTTAGATGAAGCAGCACATATGGCTATCAATGGAATGTTTGATAGGTCTATTTTAGAAAATGCTAATATTGCGACTGAAGAAGAATATGAAAGCACATTGATTCATTCACATGAAACAAGAAAAGAACAACTTGCACATTTGGTTTCTATGTCAGGTTCTGATAAAGAGGGTTTTTGTAGAACTTTCATACAAAGTTATTTGGAATCATACAATATCCCAAGAAATGCTTTGCAAGTTACTTTTGATAGTTCGGGCAGCGAACTAGGAATGTTTTATCCAACAAATCCACCAAGAATAAATATTAATCTTGAAAATGTAAAAGATACTACTGACCTTTGTATGACAATGGTTCATGAAATGTCGCATTTTAGGGATAATAATTCAGGAATAAAGTCAAGAACTTCTTATGGTTCGAGAACTGAAATTAATAATTGTGGACTTGATGCTAATTCTGATGAATTAAAATTGATGAACAGGTTGCAAAAATTATGTTACTATTTAGATAAAGATGAAAAATCCGCAAGATTAAGTGAAATTGAGGCTCTTGATATTATGGAAGAGGCTTCAAAATCAGATTCTTCACTTGTTGATGAAGTGGCTTTAAATAGGAAAAGACATAATGCTTATTTATCAAAAACAAATGATTTGGAAAGAGACATTGTTTCAGGAAAAATTGATTTGAGTTCATTGTTAGGTGAAATAAACGCTTCTAATGTTTCAGATGATGTAAAAGCAATTATGGAAAAGAAATTGAGATTTTTGCAACAGAGAAAAATTGAAATTGAGAAAGAAAGAGAAAGAAATGCAAAAAGTAGTGAATCATTTGAAAACCAAAGTCAACCAGGAGCATAATAAATTTTTTTCAAAAATTGCTTGAAAGTTTTAAAAATTATATGTATAATGTTTAAGGCATTTTAAAGGTGTTAAAAAAATTTAGGAGTTTGTTGTGATAAATCCAAATAATGTTCAAATGTTACACAAAAGATTAATGGATTATTTTTGCAATAGCGAATTTGCAATTACAAAAGATATCAGCAAGTCGGTGTATGAACTTATTTTAGAAAATGTGGATTGTGACTATGTTAAATTGATTGGTGCACTTGAAACATTGATTGACAATAGAAATGGAAATATTGCCCGTGAGTTTAAAGACGCGGGCAATGTTTTTGACGTGTCAAGAAATGGTGCTCCTGCGCCATGTTACGTTAAAGGATTTATGTCAGGCGAATATCCAATGTTATATTTTTTTGACGAAAACGAGAAACATCCTAGTTTTAAGATTAAGTCATTAAAAAATTCAAAAACTCAAGGTTATACTTTAAAACTTGAAACATCAATAACTCCAGAAGGTTTATCGTCTAGTAGAAAAACACTTACGGATGATGAAAACTCTTACTTTTTGAGGGTGTGCGAACTTAATTTTGATAAAAATGGCTATGAACTTATTGATGGTATGCAAGCAAAAACTAACACACAGCAAGAACAAGTTCTAGACAAGGAAATGCTTTGTGACGATTATAGAATGTTTTATACATTTTTAGAAAAAACACTAGAAAGAAATGGTATTAACACATTAGGTCCGCTAACTCCAACAAAGTTTGATTTGATATTTTCTGTGTTTTATCAAAGTTTTAGAAACGTGGCAAAATTTGACAATGAAATTAGTATGTCCGACCTTGTTAAAATGATGAACTTGGTATTTGTTGGTGATTCGTCATTTGTAGAACCAAAATTTAAACCAGATGGAACAATAAAATCAAATAACTACACACCAGCAGTTGATGTTATTTTGGATGATTATGCAAAATCTCATGAACATAAAAACTTTGATGTTGATATGTATGATGAAAAAACAAATCGTCATTTGAATTTTAAAGTTACAAAATCGCAGGGATATATGTCGGTTGCAGTTAATGATGCTATGAATAATCAATCACTTGCAAGTTATTTATTAGGTGCAACAAACAATGGTTTTACTTTGTTTAGAAATCTTCGTGGAAACGAATGTAAAGAAAATGGCGCAAGAATGTTTACATTGAATTTATCTGACAATATGTTTAGACTTTCAATAAAAAGGGAAATTCCTCAAGTTAAAGAAGTTTCTGAAGATGTTGTTTTGAAAGTTATGCCAAGTGGTGAACTTGTTATAAGTTCAGTTATTTATCGTGATACTAAATATAATTCAAAGCAACTTGCAGATGAAAGTGAAGTGCAACAAAAACAAGCATAAAAATTATGCTTGTTTTTTTGTTGTTTTGCATGAAAATCTAGATAAAATCACTATTTATACGCTATTTTATTTTTTTTATTTGCAAAATTTTCATTTTGTTTGTTATAATTGGGGTATTATAGTTGGGAGGCTTATAAATGGCTGAAAGTAAAAGTAGTAAAGTTGCAGAAGGAAAGACTGTGGAAAAAAAGACTTCTTCAAAATCGTATGATGCAAAAGATATTCAAATTTTGGAAGGTCTTGATGCAGTTCGTCTTCGTCCTGGTATGTATATTGGAACAACCGGTGTGAAAGGTTTGCATCATTTGGTTTGGGAAATTGTGGATAACTCGGTTGACGAAGCAGCAAACGGGCATTGTTCAAGAATTATTGTAGCACTTCATAAAGATGGTTCAATTTCAATTGAGGATAATGGTCGTGGTATTCCTGTTGGTATTCATCCTCAAAAAAAGGTATCTGCGGCTGAAATTGTTTTTACTGAACTTCATGCGGGTGGAAAATTTAACAATGAAAACTATGCATACTCTGGTGGTTTACATGGTGTTGGTGCATCCGTTGTTAATGCACTTTCTAGATGGCTTAAACTTGAGATATCTCGTGACGGAAAAAAATATATTCAAGAATTTGAAAGCAAAGAAGATGCTCGTGGCAAAGTTCGTGGGGGAACTCCAAAATATTCACTTAAAGAAATTGGTGCAAGTGTGACTTCGGGAACAAAAGTTACTTTTATGCCTGATGATAGAATTTTTGAAACTATTGTGTTCAACCCTCAAACAATCAAAGAACATTTGGAAGAAGTTGCATTTTTAAACAGAGGTTTGGAGATTGATTTTATTGTTGAGGCAGACAAAGAAACAGAGTCAAAATCTTATGTGTTTAAATATGATGGTGGTATTATTGATTTTGTTAAGTATATTAACGAATCAAAAAACACACTATATCCAGACCCAATTTATATTTCAGGTGAAGCCGATGGCGTTAAAGTTGAAATTGCAATGCAACACACTGATGGATATTCTGAAAGCACATTCTCTTATGTAAACAACATTCAAACACCAGATGGTGGAACTCATGAAATTGGGTTTAAAAGTGGTTTAACAAAAGCACTTACAGACCTTGCAACAAAGTCAGGTTCACTTAAAGGAAAAGATTCTGGTTTGCTTGTTGGTGATGATTTCAGAGAAGGGTTGACAACTGTTTTACTTGTTAAAATGAAGACAGTTGAATTTGAAGGTCAAACAAAGGCAAAACTTGGTAACCCTCAAGCACGACCAGCGGTTGAAAGTATTGTGCATAAAGGTCTTGATGATTTCTTTGCAAACAAAAAGACAGCAAAAATGTTGTCTTCGGTTTTAGAAAAAGCACTTGGTGCTGCAAAAGCACGTGAAGCGTCTAGAAAGGCAAAGGAAATTGCTAGACAAAAGAACTCAATTGAAAACTCTACACTTATTGGAAAACTTGCTTCTTGCACAGGCAAAAATTATGCGAACAATGAAATCTTTATTGTTGAAGGTGATTCGGCTGGTGGAAGTTGTAAACAAGCAAGAGATAGACATTTCCAAGCAATATTGCCACTTAGAGGAAAACCACTTAACGTTGAAAAAAAGCGTATTGACCAAGTGTTGCAAAATGAGGAATTTAGAACATTGATTTCTGCATTAGGTGCTGGAATCGGTGATGATTTTGATGTTGATGCAATTAAATATAACAAAGTTATTATTTTGGCTGATGCCGACCAAGACGGCTTTCATATTAGAAGTATCTTGCTTACATTCTTCTTTAGATATATGAAAAAACTTATTACTAACGGACACGTATTTATTGGTCTTCCACCACTTTATAGAGTGTCTAAAAGAGATAAGGTTGAATATGTTTATTCTGATGCTGAACTTCCAGAAGCAACAAAGCGTGCTGGTAAAGGCTATAAGTTACAAAGATATAAAGGTCTTGGTGAAATGGACAAAGACCAACTTTGGGATACTACTATGGACCCTGCTCAAAGAACACTTGTTCAAGTTACAATTGAAGACGCTGCCGAAGCAGAAAAAATGATTTCAACTTGGATGGGTGATAATGTTGAAAGCAGAAAAAATTATATTTCTGAACACGCAAACTTTTCACGTGTGGATTCATTATCTGAATTTATTAATAAAAAGAAATAAGGTTATAGAGAGGCTGAAATGAGTAAAGAAGAAATCAAAAATGAAAATGAAGAATTTGAAGTAGACGATGATGTTATTGATGGTTCAAGTTTTGGAAAAAGTGTTATTCAAAAAGATATAGACCAAGTTTTGAGTGAATCAATGATTCCTTATTCAGAACACGTTATTTTGGAAAGAGCGTTGCCTCGTGTTGAAGATGGTTTGAAACCTGTTCAAAGAAGAATTCTTTATACATTGCATGAACTTGATATCACTCCTGATAAAGAATATAAAAAGAGTGCAAGAATAGTTGGTGAATGCTTGGGTAAGTTCCATCCACATGGTGACACATCTGTTTATGATGCCATGGTTCGTATGGCACAAGACTTTAACATGAGAGAGTGTTTGGTTGATGGTCACGGAAACTATGGTTCAGTTGATGGTGATGGCGCGGCTGCTATGCGTTACACTGAAGCAAGAATGGCTCCGCTTGCTCTTGAAGTTTTGAGAGATTTGGATAAAAATACAGTAGATTGGACACTTAACTTTGACGATACACTTCAAGAACCAGTAACTCTTCCTTGTAGATTTCCAAATATTTTGGTTAATGGTGCAAATGGTATTGCAATTGGTCTTGCAACAAATATTCCAACACACAACTTGAGTGAAGTTATTTCAGGTGCTGTTGCTATGATTGATAATCCAAACATCACACTTGATGAACTTATGAAAATTATTCCTGGACCAGATTTTCCAACAGGTGGATATATTATTGCGGGCAATGAACTTCGCACTGCGTATGAAACTGGCAAAGGCAAAATTTTAATTAGAGCAAAAGTTCATGTTGAAGGAAAGGCTAACGAAAAGAAAAATATTGTAATTACAGAACTTCCTTATCAAGTTAACAAAGCAAAATTGCTTCAAAGAATTTTGGAAGTTAGAGATGGCAAAAAATATGACCTTTCTGGAATTACTGAAATTTTAGATGAATCAGACAGAACCGGTATGCGTGCTGTTGTTCGTGTTAAAAAAGATGCTGATGTAAATAAGATTATTGATATTTTGTTCAAAGAAACAGATATGCAAATTTCTTATGGTATTAACATGGTTGCGATTGCTGATGGCAGACCTCAACTTATGGGCATTCAAGATATGCTTGCATATTACATCAATTATCAAAGAGATGTTGTTTACAGAAGAACTAAATATGATTTAGATATTGCAAAAGAAAGAGAACATATTTTGCTTGGTTTGATAGTTGCTGTTCGTAACATTGATGAAGTTGTTAAAATTATAAAAACATCTGAAGACACTTCTGAAGCAAAACGCAGACTTATGGAAAGATTTGACCTTTCTGATAGACAGGCACAAGCAATTCTTGATATGCGTCTTGCAAGACTTACTTCTCTTGAAATTTATAAACTTGAACAAGAACTTAAAGAAGTTCAAGCATTGATTGCAAAACTTACTGAAATTTTAAACTCTAAAAAATTGCAATTTGATATTGTTAAAAAAGAAATGCTTGAAATTAAAAAGAAATTTAAGGACCCAAGAAGATGTCAAGTTCTTGAATCTGTTGACAGTTTTAAACTTGAAGATGCAACATCAATGCTTTCAAAAGGCGCTCAAAGTGTTTATGTTTCACTTTCAGCAAATGGATTTATTAAAAGCATGATTCCTTCAACTGTTTCAGGTTCAAGCAAGGTTTGGACTGAAAAATCAAGGCTTCATGAAGCACATACATTATTTGTTAAAACTTCAACAAGTAAAGATGTTTTGGTGTTCACAAACCTTGGAAATGCTTTTAAAGTTGATGTTAACGGGCTTCCTATTTCAAAATGGAAAGAAAAAGGTATTGAATTTAACAAACTTGTTTCAGGTCTTAAGTCTAATGAAATTCCTGTTGCTATGGTTGAAAATCCAACAGAAGAAACAGATAAGATGTTATTGTTCTTTACAAAACAAGGAATGATTAAAAAGACAGCGCTTAATGAATATATTATTGGCAAGTCATCATATCAAGCAATGAAACTAAAAGATGGTGATGAACTTATGTCAATTGAGTTCGATAATCCAGATACATCAATTATGTTTGTGACTAAGAACGGTATGGGGTTAAACGCTGAAAAATCTGACATTCCAGAACAAGGAAGAATCTCTGGTGGCGTTAAAGGTGTTATGCTTGCAGATGATGATGAAGTTGTTTCTGCAAACCAAGTGGTTGCTGGGCAAAACATTGTTTTAGTTTCTGACAAAGCCTATGCAAAACAAATTAATGTTTCAGAAGTTGACGTCATTGCTAGATATAGAAAAGGGGTTAAAGTGTTTGACCTTAAAGGAAAAACATCTAGCGGTGAAGCGGTTGTTTGTTCTGGTGTGTTTGGAGAAGAAGATGATGTTGTTGTGTGCACTGGTGAAGATGAATATGCTGCAATTTCAATATCTTCAATTCCTGAAGATTTAAGAACGGGTAGAGGAAAATCACTTTCAGTTGAAAGTAAGGATGTTAAGTTTGCTCTTATTAGACATAACAATTAAAAACTAGCCAAAAGGCTAGTTTTTTTTTGATGTTTAAAATTTTTGATATTGGTTATTATTGTTTGACCAAAATTTTTGTGTTTGTTATAATAATAATGTAGTTTATTGTAAGCATTAAAAAGGAGCAAATTTTTCAAATGTTTGGTAAGAAAAAGAAAAAATCGCCTAAAGTTGAAAATGTTTTAGAAAGTTCTTCAGCAGAAGAACAGGCTTCTGCTGCAAACAATGAACAGGAACCAAAACCAGAAGAAAAGCGTTCGGATGTTGATGATTTTTTGGGTGTTGAAGAACAACCTGAAGATGATGCATTAACTGAACAACAAAAAGAAAAAGTTGAACAATTAAATTCTGTAAAAAGCAAGATTTCACAGATTTTAAAATCATCTAACATTGAAATTATTGATGAAAATATCGGTGATGAATATGAGTATGATGGTTCTGCTGGTAGTGAGAAAAAGTCTCAACAAGACTATGATTCGTTAAAAGCACTTTTTGGTGATAAAGACGCAAATAAAAAGCAAGAACTTACATTAACTATTGATGATTTTGATTATACTTATGTTGGTCAATATTTAGATGAATTCGACTTAATGCATATGAAAAACATTAAGCGTATTCGTTTGCAACGAAAGTATCCAAAACATTTAAAGAAGATTTTGATAATTGCTTCTGCTGTTTTGGTTGTTGGATTGGGTGTGTTTTTAGGTGTTTATTTCACGAGGGATATACCGGTTTATTTAAAGAATGTAACCTTAAGTCAGACCGAGCATGATTATTTTATTGATGAAGTATTTGATTATACTGGATTATATTTAATTGCTGAATATTCAGATGGTTCAACAAAAAGAATAAAACTTGATAATTCGCATTTGAAAGATATTACTGGATGGGTTGAACGTGTTGGTGATAACAGCCAAGATATTCAGTTTGTAAATGGTTCGGCTGCAACATTAACATTTAATTATCAAGGATTTGATGTTAACTATACAGTAAACATCGTAAAGAAAGTTGAAAGTGGTTTGATGGCAATTCATTCAAATGGTTTGTTTGATATTGCTGAGAATGGACATATTAGTTCAAATTTTGTAACTTTGTTTGTTGATTATGGCAACTTTGGTATGCAAGAAATAAAACTTTCCGCTACAAATGTTGCTTGTTATGTTGATGGCGAAAAGTGTACATATCAAACAAGCAAAGGATTCCTAGTAACTAATGGAACAAATAAAAATTCGGTTATTAAATTTGAATATACAACAGAAAAAAATGAAATTATTTCATTGACAGTTCCATGCGAAGAAGGACAAAATATTGTTTCTGTAAAAAAATAAAATAGGGCGAGCACCGATTGGTGTGGCCCTATTTTTTTATTGGTTAAATGTAGTGGTTGTTGTATAAGGAACACGCTCTGCACGTTCGTGACCTGTGTAGGTTTGTTTTGACGCATTATATTGCTCAGTTTGAGGTGTTTCTTGAGTTCTATCTGCTCTCATAATTTTTCTATTTTGATTATCCATATTGTTTACACTTTTTGCTTGGTTTTGATTAGATTCATTAACTTGAGTTGTTTGAGGATTTCTTGTATGTGTTTGAGTTCTTGTATTTCTTCTTGTAGAACGTCTTGTTCGTGATGTTGTTGATGAATTACGCTCATTGTTTGTTGTGTTTTGTGTGTTGTTAATACTTCTTGTTTTTATTGTGTTTTGAGATTGATTTTGTTGCTCGGAATTTAAAGTTTGAGTGTTAGGATTATTTAATTGATTATTTAAAGTGTTTGAGTTGGTTGTAGATTGTTGATTTGATAATGAATTGTGATAACTAGGGTGATTTGTAAAATTAGTGTCTACAGCGCTTCTTGTGTTTCCGTTTGTTATGTTATTAATTTCTAAATTTTCTGAATTTGGTGTGTTTATGTTTAAATTTTTAACATTATATGTGTTTTCATTTTGATTATTTTCACTAGAGTTGTTTTGGTCAGTTGAAATATTTGGTTCTTGACTATTAGTGGTGTTATTTGAATCTTGTGTAGATTGAGTAGAAGTATTGTTTGTTTCGAGTTTTAAGTTTAGTGACTCAGCAATGTTATCAGCAAGTTGTTTGTTTTCAGATGAAATTGTTTGACTTGTTGATGTGTTTGTGTTGTTTAATAAAGATTCATATGATGAACTTAATTTTGAGTTGTAGTAAGGTGAGTTTGAAGTCAGGTTATTTTCTAAAATACCAATAATAGATGTGATTGCAGAAAGGGTTGAGTCGATTTTACTTGACCTTGTTTCTAATGCTTCGCCAGATTTTATGATATAGTAATTTACAAGATTTTCATTAGATTCATTGTTTAATAAATCACTTGCAAGGTTGAGTTGGTTTTTAACCATACCACGATTGCCTTTTAAGAACGATGCATTTTCTTTGATAACGTTAACATAAGCATTAATTGCTGTTCTGTTTTCTTCGGTTATTGTTACATTGCCGTTATAAATTTCATTAACATAAATCATTAAGATAGATCTTTTTAAAATTAATGAATTAATTTTTGAATCGATTTCATCAGATGTTTCTTCAATTTTGTTTGTTGAAAATTTCACATACATATTAAATGAAGCCGAGTTGTCATCAGAGGTGAATGATACATATGGTGACTCTGATAAAACATAAAGTTTAAAATTATCGGTTCTTTCACTTGGTCTTGTAATTGTGTTTTCAATTGTAGAGTCTGAAATGTTTTCAGATAAATAGTTTGTTAAATTTGTGTTTGTTGGATATGCGGCAGTTTCAACAATTTTGCCTAATTTGTCATTAGATGCGGCTTGTGCGGATGTTTCAACATAGTCTAAATTGTTTATGCTAGAAACAAATTCTGACATTCCATTATCAATATTTTTTGCCAGTTTTGAATTCCCAGAACTGCATCCAATTGCTGTTGCGGATACTGCAGATATGATAGTTGTTGTTAATATTTTTTTAATTTTATTTTTCATAGTTCCTCCAATAATTATTTTTAGTATTTTTCAAAATGCAAAAAATATTTATAAAATGAATAAAATAGTATGCTTTTGTAAATAAATTTAAGTAAAAATGCGAAAAAATTAGAGGTGTGCTATGAAAAACTTTAATAATGTTAGTGAAGAATATTTAATGTATGTTGAAAATCAAACACCAAAAACGGGTTGGTTCAACTCTTTATTTCATGCATTTATTGTGGGTGGAATGATGTGTTGTTTGGCACAAATGTTTGGTGATATTATAAAATCTTATAATCCTGATATGGATATTTTGAGAGTTGGAACATGGTCTAGCATTATCATTATAACCATAACAATTTTTTTAACTGCGTTTGGTGTGTTTGATAGAATTGCAAAATTTGGTGGAGCAGGAACATTTGTTCCAATTTCTGGATTTGCAAATAGTATTGCATCATGTGCGATTGAGTTTAAAAATGAAGGATTGGTTTTTGGTATTGGTGCAAAAATGTTTTATGTGGCTGGGCCTGTGTTGGTGAATGGTGTGGCTTATTCGATTATAGTTGGACTTGTTTATAGTTTGATACTTTTGTTTTAGGAGTGATTATGAAAAGAATAGGAAATCAAACATTAGAACTTGAGAAAAATTGTTATATTGTTGGTAGAGGGTCTATAGTTGGAGATAAGGAAAAACATGGAACTTATAAAAACTATATGAAAAATGCTGTTAATGACGATAAAATGGGTGAGAAGACTTTTGAAAAAGGTGAAAGAAAAATGCTTGAACTTGTAAATGAAAGTGCGATAAAGGATGCAAAATTAAAACCTAAAGATATACAATTGTATTTGGGTGGTGATTTAATGAATCAATTGGTGTCAAGCAACTATGTTGCTGAAAAGTTGCAAGTTCCCTTTGTTGGAATATATTCTGCTTGTTCAACAATTACTGCGAGTTTGGGATTAGGTGCGGCGCTTATCGATGCTGGTGGAGTTGATAATATTTTATGTTCAACAATAAGTCACTTTAGTTCAGCAGAAAGGCTTTATAGGTATCCTCTTGAATTTGGAAATCAAAGACAATGCTATTCACAATGGACAGTCACTGCTGGTGGTGGTTTTGTGCTATCCGAAAGACAATCCGATATAAAAATTGCAAAGGTTTGTTTTGGAAGAGTGCAAGATTTTGGAGTTGTTGATATTGCTAACATGGGTGCGGCAATGGCACCAGCGGCGTGTGATACTCTATGCAATTTTTTTGCTGACACTTGCACAGTTCCCGAAGATTATGATTTTATTGCATCAGGTGATTTGGGGAAATTGGGGTCGGATATATTGCGGGATTTGATGTCTAAACGTGGTTTTGAATTAAAACAAAATTATGCCGACCTTGGTCATACAATTTATTCTTTTGAAGAAGAGTCTTATCAAGGTGGAAGTGGTGCGGGTTGTTCAGCCTCGATTCTTGCAACTTATGTTATTGATAAATTGTTAGATAAAACTTTTAAAAAGGTTTTACTTGTGGCAACTGGTGCGCTTATGAGTACTGTGACAAATCAACAGGGTGATTCAATTCCTGCTATTGCACATTTATTAGAAATTGTTAGAGTTTAAAATAAGGAGGGTTTATGTTGTCGGCTTTGTGGATGTATGTTAAAGTATTTTTGGTTGGCGGAGGAATCTGCATGATTGGTGAGTTGATTGAAATAAAAACCAAAATTACACCTGCTAGAATACTGGTTATATTTTTAATGGTTGGTGCGATTTTGGGTGGTTTTGGTTTGTATAATTATTTAGTTGAATGGGCGGGGGCTGGTGCAACTTTGCCTATCACTGGGTTTGGAAATTCACTTGCACGTGGAGCCATTGAGGGTGCGTCTTCTAATGGTTTGTTTGGTGCGATTGGTGGTGGACTTATGGCTACATCGGCAGGTATTGCGGTTTCAATTGGGCTTTCATATATGGTTTCGTTTTTTGTTTCTTCAAAGTCAAAAAAGAGTTGATTGTTATATTTTAACAAAAAAACACATATAATTTATTATGAAAATTAAACGCAAAAAACATCAATTAAATTTGATTAATTTATCAAAATTTAAATTGAAACATAAGTTTTTTGCGTTTTTTATTATAATTATCTTTCTTATAGTTTTATATGCAAGATTTTTGGCCATTCCAATTGTTGTTGAAAATACAAAAACTCAAATGAAGACTTTTGCTACAAAATCAATTAACTATGCAGTTGCTGAAACCATGAGTCAAAACATTGGTTATGGTGATATAGTAAATGTTGTTAAAGATGCAAATAATAATGTTTCTTTTATAGAAGCAAATTCAGTTAGAATTAACTTGCTTTCAAAGACAATGAGTAAAGTTGTTATGTCTAATTTTTTACAATTATCAAATGTTCCAATAAAAATTGCACTTGGTTCATTTTCTGGTATTTCTATTTTTGCTGGCTATGGACCTAAAATTGCTTATACTGTTAATCCATATGGGGAAGTTTATTGTAATTTTAAATCAACATTTGAATCTGCAGGAATTAACCAAACGTATCACAAAATTTATTTAAATGTTGTTATAAATGTTTATGTGGTTCTGCCATTTGAAAGTTTAGATATTCAAAGTTCTTCTGAAGTTCTTTTGTGTGAAACTTTGATTGTTGGAAAAATTCCAGAAGTTTACTTAAGTTCAGGAAATTTAACTGATATGTTGAACCTTGTTCCTGAAAGGTTTACTTCTTGACAAAAAAGCATAATTGATTCATAATAATTACATGGAAAAATTATATTATTTGGATAATGCTGCAACCACAAAAGTGTTTGATGAAGAATTTGATTTAATGAAACAAAATAACGAACTTGCTTTTTATAATCCAAGTGCGTCTTATTCTTATGCAATTAATTCAAAAAAGAATTTAGATGAAGCGAGAAAAGTTATAGTATCGGCTCTTCGTGGGAATAATGGAAAACTTTTATTTACTTCAAGTGCAACAGAGTCAAACAATATGGTTTTTGAAGGTTTGCATTTAAGAAAGGGGCAAGTTGTTCTTGTTTCAAAGGGCGAACATCCAGCGGTTTATAACGCAGCACATAGATTAGAGAAAAAAGGTATTATTGTTAAAGATGTTCCACTTACCGATGAAGGTGTGGTTGATTTTGATGAATATAAAAATCTTGTAACAAAAGATGTTGCTCTTATTTCAGTTATTCATGTGTCAAATGAAACCGGTGCAATAAATGACGTTAAAAAATTGTGTGCTTATGCAAAAATGATTAATAGTTCAGTTGTTTTTCATAGTGATGGTGTTCAGGCTTTTGGTAAAATAAAGGTTAATTTGATTGACCTTGGTGTTGATTTATATTCAATTTCAGCACATAAGATTTATGCACCTCGTGGTGTTGCTGGGCTTTGGATAAAGAAAGGTGTTGTTTTAGATGCACTTTTAGTTGGTGGTGGTCAAGAAGAAGGTTTGAGGTCTTCAACTGAAAATGTTGCTGGCGCATTAGCATTTGCATTTTCAGTAAATAAAGTTGTGTCTGAACTTGAGCAGAATTATAAAGTTGTTTTGGAATATAAAAATAAATTTTTAAATAAAATTAAAAACAGTGACATTTCAAATTATTTAACTGTAAATTCTACAGAAAATAGTTCGCCATACGTTGTGTCTTTAACTTTTAAAGATATTAAAGGTGAAGTTTTGATGTATGCGTTAGAAGCGGACGGGATTTTAATTTCGACTGGCTCTGCTTGCTCATCAAAAAAAGCAGGAAACAGAACACTTGAGGCAATGGGAAAAAGTCAAAGTGATATTATTGGAAGCGTTCGTGTTAGTTTTTCACCATATATGGAATATGATTTTGATTATATTGCTGAAAAGTTTATAAAAAATGTTTTAAGATTTGAAAGTAATAACAATGTTAACAAATAAGGAAAAAAATATGAAAAGAGTTATTTTAATTAGATTTGGTGAGATATTTTTAAAAGGAAAAAACAGGGGCTATTTTGAAAGGGCTCTTGTTTATAACATAAAAAAAGCACTTGAAAAATTTAATTTAGAAGTGCTAAAAGTTCCAGGTCGTTATGTTGTTTCTGGATATAACGAGGAAGATGAGTTTGAAATTTTGGAAAGAGTTGGAAAGATTGCTGGTATTTTTTCTTATTCGCCAGCATTATGTTTTGATACTTCACTTGAAAACATTATTCAAAATGCAGTTGATATGATGAGTTCTGTGTTTGGAACTTTTAAAGTTGTAACAAATCGTGCCGATAAAACTTTTGAACTAGACTCTATGAAACTTTCTGCAAAGGTTGGTGGTGAAATTTTAAAGAGCAATAGTGGATTGAAAGTTGATATCAAAAACCCAAACTACACACTTAATATTGATGTTAGAGAAAATAAAGAAACATATATGTATGAAAAAACAATTTTAGGTGTTGGTGGAATGCCTGTTGGAACATCTGGAAATGGTTTACTTTTGCTTTCAGGTGGTATTGATAGTCCAGTTGCTGGATATATGCTTGCAAAACGTGGTGTTAAAGTTTCAGCCGTTCATTTTCACAGTTATCCATATACATCAAACTTTGCTAGAGAAAAAGTTGAAGACCTTGCAAGGCTACTTACACCATATACTGGTGACATAACAATATATATGGTTTCAATGACTGAACTTCAAGAGCAAATTCATGCTAAATGTGATGATGCTTATATGATTACATTATTGAGACGTGGAATGTTTACTATTGCTGAAAGGCTTTGTAAAAAACATGATAAAAAGATGATTATTACTGGTGAAAATTTAGGACAAGTTGCAAGTCAAACAATTGAAAGTATGACGGTTGTTTCGGATGTTGTTAAACACACACCAATTATTAGACCGCTTGTTGCTTTTGATAAATGTGAAATAATTGATATTGCTAAAAAGATTGGAACATACGAAACTTCAATAAAACCATTTGAAGATTGTTGCACGGTTTTTTTGCCTGATAACCCAGTTGTAAAACCTGTCCTTCACAAGGTTGTTAAGGAACAAAATAAATTGGAATTTGAAGCAATTTTGGACCGTGCAATGGAATCTGTTGAAGTTGTTGAAATTAAGTGCGAATAGAATAAGTTTTTAATTTTACACTATTAGTTTTAAAAGTTTTGTTTGAAGATTTTTCGCAAATTTCCACAAAATATTCGTAAATTTTATCATTTTCTGCGGTTTTATCTTCAAATTTTGCAATTTTTGAATCATTGATATTTGTTAAGGAAGAAATTATTTCTTCCTTTTCATTTTGCTTTCTAATGATGTTATATGTGTAATTTTGGGATGTGTGAAAACATAAAATTGGTTTTTTGTTTTCAAAGTTAAATACATCTAATTTTAGATTTAATGATGTTTTTGTTTTTTGTGGAAGATTGTTTTTTGCAAATGTTTCGGTTATTGAATTTTTGATATTATCTGTTTGAGAAATTATGTTATTTTGATAATCTGTTTTGTCTATATGTTTAATAACAACGCTATCGGGTGGTATGAAATTTTGTGGTTTTTTTGTTTTATAAAGTTCAGATAAAACATCTTTGGTTAACATTGTTGGGTAGGTTGCGCCATTAATATTTGATGGCATGGATGTTCCTCCAATGTAAGATAAAATAGTATGATTTGTTGTATATGAAATATTATATGAATCGGTGTTTGAATTTGAAGAACCCACTGTTCCAGTTTTTGATGCAATATCAAAAGAAAAATCTTTAAGACGTTTGGCTGTCCCTGTTTTTGTTGTATCTTGCAAAATGTTTGTTAATAGATATGCTGTGCTTGATGAAATTGCTTTTGTTTTAGAAGGCTTATTTTCATAAACAATTTTATTGTTAGTTTCAATTTTATTAATATATTTGCTGGATGAAAATAAACCATTGTTTGCAAGAGCAGAGTATGCATCTGCAAGTTGTTTTAATGTTGTTCCATCTGTAAATCCGCCAAGTGCGATTGCTAAATTATTATCTGATTCTGAAAATTCAATTCCGAACTTGTTGGCAATATTTTGAGATTGTTCTATCCCTGTTTCTTGCAAAATTTTTACTGCAGGTATGTTGTAGGAATTTTTTAACGATTCACGCACTGAAACATAGCCATGATATTTTTTATCAGCGTTCTCTGGACTATAGCCACTAATGTTTATTTTTTCATCCAATATTTTTGTTGCTGGTGAGATTTTTCCTAATTCAATTGCTGGTGCATATACAAGAATTGGTTTTATTGTTGACCCTGGTTGTTTTTTTGATAATATGGATGATTTATTTCCAATGATTGCTGCAATTCCATTTGTTTTGTTGTTTATAATAATGCTTGATACATTTGGAGAGGATTCTAGTTTTGAATAGTTATTTTTAATTATTTGTTGAATTTTGTTTTGTAATGATAAATCAATATGAGAATATATTTTGATATTGCTGTTTTTAATTTGTGTTTGAGTTTTGCCTAAAATTAAAGAAGCCTCTTCAATTATTTCGTTATAAATAAAATTATTGCCAGATAATTTTGTTAATTTTAAGTTTAGTTCTTCGTTTTGAGCGGATAATTTTTCCTTGTTAGTAATTTTTCCGTGTTTTTCCA
Organism: Clostridia bacterium; assembly: GCA_045594425.1. Taxonomy (GTDB): domain Bacteria; phylum Bacillota; class Clostridia; order Christensenellales; family UBA1242; genus RGIG1681. Next base: position 51,288 of record JAZNYK010000007.1, on the reverse strand, counting down.
TTAGGTTTAAAATTAAGTTTCTACGTGAAAGGGCTTTTTCTATATTGTTTTCAATATCATATATACTTGGAGCGTTAATTGTTGCTGCAAGCAGTGCGCTTTCTGCAAGTGAAAGTTTGCTAGCAGATTTTCCAAAATAATGCAATGAGGCATTTTCAATTCCATAACAGCCGTTTCCGAAATATATGTTGTTAAGATACATTTCCAAAATTTCTTCTTTTGAATAAATGTTTTCTAGTTGTTTTGTTAGTTTGAATTCTTTGAGTTTTCTTTTGATTGTTTTTTCATTTGAAAGGTGGGTGTTTTTTATGAGTTGTTGTGATATTGTTGAAGCACCCTCTGAAAATGAACGACTTTTTATGTTGGATGCAATTGCTCCGCCAATTCGAATGTAGTCAAGTCCGTTGTGATTATAAAAACGCTTATCTTCTGCACAAATAAAAGCGTTTTTTGTATCGGAAGATAATTTTTTTATTGAGATAAAATTTTCGGTTGTTGGTTTGATTTGATTTCCGTTTATGTCAAAAATTTGAAGAACTGAACTGGTTGTTGATTCTTCTAAAATTGACCTATTAAGAGATACACCTTTTGTTGAAATAACAAAAAAACCTGTGCAAGTTAAAATTGCGCACAAGGCTAGGGCGGTTGTTGTGATAGCAAAATATTTAAAAAATCGTTTTGCTTTTTTCATTAATAAGGTCCTCTAAATTATTATTTTCGACACAAAACACTTTTATTCGTTAATGCTTTTATAATTTTTACAACTTTTTCTATTTTGTTGAAAAATTTCTTGTGTTGTTATATAATTTAACTTGGTATTATAGTGGAGAAAATTATGGAAAAAAAATATTTAATTTTAACTTATGGTTGCCAGATGAATGTTCATGAATCAGAGAAACTTGCTGGCATTTTAGAAAATAATGGATATGTTGCCTGCAACAATGCAGTTGAAGCAGATGTTGTTGTGTTTAACACTTGTGCAATTCGTGAGAGTGCTGAACAAAAAATATTTGGTAATATTGGGGAACTTAAAAACATTAAACTTGTTAAACCTGATATGATTATTGCTATTGGTGGTTGCATGAGTCAACAAGACAAATACGCTTCAGAAATAATGCAAAGATTTCCATTTGTTGATATTGTTTTTGGAACTCACAATTTGGGTGCTTTTGAAGATTTGTTAAAACAAAGATTTGACACCAACAAAAGAGTTTCTGCAGTGGTTGAAAATGAAGAAATTGCTGTTAGAGACTCAATGAAACCTGCAAGAACAAGTGGTGTTAATGCATGGGTAAACATTATGTATGGTTGCAACAATTTTTGCACATATTGCATAGTGCCTTATGTTAGAGGCAGAGAAGTGTCTAGACCAGAAAAAGATATTTTGATTGAAGTTGAAAGTTTACTTAAAGAAGGTTATAAGCAAATTACTCTTCTTGGTCAAAATGTTAACTCTTATCATGGTATTAATGAAAATGGTGAAGAAATTGGATTCGCAAAACTTTTAAAAGATATTGATGCTCTTGATTATGAATTTAGACTTCGTTTTATGACATCACATCCAAAAGACTTGTCTAGTGAAGTTATTGAAGCAATTGCTGAATCAAAACATATTTGTCATGGTATTCATTTGCCGGTTCAATCAGGCAGTGATAAAATTTTGGCTTCAATGAACAGAAGATATACAAAAGAAAAATATTTGAAACTTGTTGAAGAAATAAAAACAAAAATTCCTGATGCAGAACTCACAACTGATATTATTGTTGGTTTTCCTGGGGAAACAGAAGAAGACTTTTTGGAAACACTTAATGTTATGAAAAAGGCTCGCTATATGCAAATCTTTGGATTTATTTATTCAAAGAGAAAGGGCACAGTTGCTGAAAAAATGGAAAATCATATTGATGTGAAAACCAAAAAAGAAAGACTTTCTAGGCTTCTTGCTGTTAAAAATGAAATTATTGATGAACAGGCAAAAGATATGGTTGGAAAAGTTTATCGTGTGTTGGTTGAAAGTTCGGCTGAGGATGATAAACTTTATGGTTCTTTAGACTCAGGAAAAACTATATCATTCAAAGGACCAAAGAATTGTGTTGGTGAATTTGTTGATGTTAAAGTTGTTTCTGCGAGAAAATCTGTAATTTATGGGGAAATTGAAAATCCTGAACTTGTGATTAATTTTAAAGAAAAGAATTTTAAACTTCCAATAGAAGTTTCAATTTTACCAAAAGACCAAAAAGGTATGAAGATTTTAAGAGAAAATAAGCAAACAAAAAAATCTCAAAATGATGATAAATCTAAAAAATAATTTTACGGAGTGTAGTTTATGTTGTCACCAATGATGAAGCATTATTTGGAAATGAAAGAAAAGTATCCAGATACTATATTGTTTTATAGACTGGGTGACTTTTATGAAATGTTTTTTGAAGATGCTGAAATTGTTTCTAGAGAACTTGAAATAACATTAACAGGTAAAGATTGTGGTCTTGATAAAAGAGCACCTATGTGTGGTGTTCCTCATCATGCTGCAAGTGGCTATATTTCAAGACTTATTGCAAATGGATATAAAGTTGCAATTTGTGAACAACTCACTGATGCAAAAGCGTCTAAAGGTCTTGTTCAAAGAGATGTTGTTCAAATTGTAACTCCTGGAACTGTTATTGATAACGATGTTTTAGAAATGAAAAGAAACAACTATTTGCTTTCGGTTTATGCATCAAAAACCTCAATTGCAGTTTGTTATAGTGACATTTCTACTGGATTTATTGAAACAACTGAACTTGTTGGTGAAAATAGATTAAAATTGTTAGATGATGTTTTGGCGAGAGTTAAGCCTTCTGAAATTTTGTGTCATTCAAATTTTAAACAAGAGTCTGAAAACTTGGCGGCTGTTAAACTTGGATATGTTCCTACATTTTATGCAAAAGATGATATTTTTGAATATGCAAAGGGAAAGCAAAGAGTGCTTGCTCAGTTTGAAGTTAACAACTTGTCTGCATTAGGTCTTCAAGATAAAAAAGATATGGTTGTTGCTGTTGGTTCAGTTCTTGCATATTTTGAAGAAACACAAAAACGTCTTGTTTCAAACATAAAAAAATTGTCAATCATCCAAGATTCTAGATATGTTCATTTGGATATTTTGGCTAGAAAAAATTTGGAACTTGTTCAAAGCAATTCCTTGAATCAAAAGAAAGGTTCTTTGCTTTGGCTTATGGATAGAACAAAAACAGCCATGGGTGGAAGATTGTTAAAGTCTTTTATTGACCAACCACTTCGTGATGAAAATGCAATTAATGAAAGGCTTGATGGTGTTGAAGAATTATCAAGAGACCTTATTTTAAGAAATAATCTTGCTGATGTTTTGAATGGGTTTACAGATATTGAAAGAAAATGTAGTAAAATTTCAGCCGGAACAATTACTCCAAAAGAATGTTTAAGTTTGGCTGATACGCTTTCAAAACTTCCTGAAGTGAAAAGTTTGCTTACGTCATGCAAGTCTAAACTTTTGCATGAAGCAGGTGAAAGAATTTCACTTCTTACCGATATTCAAAAAGTATTAAATGATGCAATTGACCCAAACGCTCCAGCAAATTTAAAAGACGGTGGATACATTCTTTCAAGTTATAATGATGAACTTTATAATTTTAGAAATGCTGGTGAATATGGCAAACAATGGCTTGCAGAGTATGAAAAAGACCAAAAAGAAAGAACAGGTATAAAAAACTTAAAAACTGGTTATAACAGGGTTTTTGGATATTATATAGAAGTTACAAATTCGGGTCTTTCTCTTGTTCCTGATACATACATAAGAAAACAAACAACGACAAATAGTGAGCGTTACATTACTCCTGAATTAAAAGAAATGGAGTATAAAATTTTAAATAGCAAAGAACAGTCTATTGAACTTGAAACAAAACTTTATGCTGAAATAAAAAATTATTTAGCGTCTTATATTTCAGAATTTTCTGAAATTTCATCTGCGGTTGCAATTACTGATTGTTTGATTTCATTTGCTGACCTTGCTGTTGAAAGAAATTATGTTAGACCAGTTGTTTCAAATGCTATTAATCATATTAAGATTGAAGCAGGAAGACATCCTGTTGTTGAAGCGCTTTTAGAAAAGACTGATTTTTCACCAAACGATACTCTGCTTGATGAATCTGAAAATAGAACAATGCTTATCACTGGTCCTAATATGGCTGGTAAGAGCACATATATGAGACAGGTTGCAATAATTACTTTAATGGCTCATATGGGGTCATTTGTGCCTGCAAAGTCTGCTGAAATCTCAGTGATTGATAGGGTGTTTACAAGAGTTGGTGCTTCAGATGATTTGGCATTTGGTCAAAGCACTTTTATGGTTGAAATGAGTGAGGTTTCAAATATAATCAATAATGCAACTGATAAGAGTTTGATTATTTTGGATGAAGTTGGTAGAGGAACATCAACTTATGATGGAATGAGTATTGCTTCTGCAATAATTGAGTATTTATCTAATCATTTGCATGCAAAAACATTATTCTCAACACACTATCATGAACTTACTGACCTTGAAGGGAAGATTGATGGTGTTAAAAATTATAGAGTAATGGTTAAAGAGTGGGAAGGAAATATTGTATTTTTGCATAAAATTGCTCGTGGTTCTGCAAATCGTAGTTTTGGTATTGAAGTTGCAAAACTTGCGGGGCTTCCAAATGAACTTATTTCAAGGGCAAAAGAAGTTTTGGTTGAAAGAGAATCTCAAACGCCAAACACAAGTATTAGTAACGCCGAAGTAAAAATTGATACTAATGCAAATGTTGCAGAGATTGTGAATGTTTTAAAGGAAATGGATATGGACAACATTTCGCCAATTATGGCGTTTGGAACACTTCAAAACCTTGTTGATAAAGTAAAAAAATAGTTAGAAGGAGAATTAACTATGCCAAAGATAAATTTACTTGATAGTTCGGTATATAATTTAATTGCTGCTGGTGAAGTTGTTGAAAGACCGGCGTCTGTAATTAAAGAACTTGTTGAAAACTCGATTGATGCTGGGGCTAAAAATATTACCATAGAAATTAATAATGGTGGGATTTCACTTATGCAAGTTTCTGATGATGGTTGTGGTATTGATGAAGGTGATATGAAATCTGCATTTTTACCTCACGCAACAAGCAAAATTAAAAATGCAAGTGATTTAGATTCAATCTTTACTCTTGGATTTAGGGGGGAGGCTCTTGCGTCTATTGCATCAGTTGCAAAAGTTAATTTAACATCTAGGGTTGCTGAAAATGATGTAGGAAATTCAATTTCAGTTGAGGGTGGAAAGTTTGGTGAGGTTCAAAAGGTTGCTTGCAATGTTGGAACAACTATCAAAGTTGAAGATTTGTTTTTCTGTGTTCCTGCACGTGCAAAATTTTTAAAGAAACCAAAAACTGAAGAACAAGAAATTACAAATATTGTATCTAGAACAATTTTGGCACATCCTGAAATTAATTTTGTTTATATTGTTGATGGAAAGAAAAATTTGTCTTCATTAGGGTCAACAGAAAAAGAAGCAATGTTTTCGATTTATGGCAAAGAAGCGGTTAGTGAAACTTTGGAGGTTTCTGCAAAACGTGATGGCGTTGAAGTGTTTGGTTATGTTGGAAAACCTACATATTCAAAATCAAACAGAACATATCAAACATTGATAATTAATGGAAGATATGTCGTTAATTTAACTGTTCAGACTGCTGTTAGCAATGCATATGGCGAGTTTTTAATGAAAAGACAGTATCCATTTTTTGTTTTATATTTAACGGTTCCTATTGATGAAATTGATGTTAATGTTCATCCTAACAAATTGGATGTAAAATTTTTAAAATCAAATTTGGTTTATTCGGTGGTTTTTGAAGCGGTGTCTAGAGCACTTAATGAAATGGATTATGTTAAAGAAATCGATGTTGAAACAAATGCTGGTTTATCATTTGCAAAAACCTCATCAAAAAAATCTATGGAGATTGATACCGCTGGTGTAAACTTGAATCCTTTTTCTGCTGACTTTTCAAAAATGAATAATGAACAAAAAGAAAAATTAACTGATAGTATTTTAGACCTTACTATTGAAAATGGACTTTCAAACACTGATAAAGTTGCCGATGGGTTTGGTCTTGGTTCAAAACTCCTTGAAAGAATAAATGAAAAACTTGAGCAAGAAGATAAGTCTGTGTTGAGTTCAGATGGTTATGATTATGGCAATTCTAAAAAAGACGAATCAAAAATTGAATCTTCTAAAAATGATATTTTAAATCAAAATGTTAAACCTCAAAATTTTAGTGCTTGCCCAGTTGAAAGATTTGGTTTTGAGAATATTGAATTTGAAAAAACAAAATCAGTTCAAGAAGATTTTGCGGGTGATGATATTAAAATGGTTGGTAAATTTTTTAATACATATCTCGCAATAGAATGGGGAAATAATGTTTATTTAATTGACCAACACGCTGGTCATGAGAGGCTTAAGTATGACAAATTAAAACAAGAATATGAATCTGGAAATTTGGTTATTCAACCAATGCTTATACCATTTGTTTTGTCGCTCAATGCTGAAGATAATCAAATTGTTAATGATAACCTTGAAGCAATACGTTCAGTTGGTTTTGATATTGATGAATTTGGTGATAGAACATATAAGATTTCGGCGGTGCCTGCAATTGTTTCTGATATAGATTTTAACAAGTTCTTTTCAATATTTTTGGCTGAGAGATTAAATAAATCAAAAATTACAGAAGCGGAACTTGTTAAAGATTCACTCATGCAAATGGCATGTAAAAGTGCTATAAAAGGTGGCGATGATTTAACTAAAGAAGAGGTTAAAAAGTTGCTCGCTGAAATGAATAATACTGGCGTTGTGCTTTTCTGTCCTCATGGAAGACCTGTTGTTGTTAGGATAACAAAATCAGAAATAGAAAAGTGGTTTAAGCGTATAGTTTAGTGAAAAATGTATAAATTTAAATAAAAATGATGAAATTTTGCAGTTTTTATTTAAATTTAAAATATAAGATTATTGGCGGTAAAGTTGTATAATTTTTATTAAAAATATTAAAATTTTACATTTAGGGGTATAATATGTTTAATTTAGAAGCATTAAAATTTGTAAATGATGTTGAAAAAGAATGTTTGCCAATTTTTGCAAAACTTGAAGAAATTTGTTTGTATAACCAGAAAAAAATGTTAAACGCCTTTCGTGATGCTAATGTAAATTTATCAGATATTGCGTCTTCGACTGGATATGGAAATGACGATAGAGCAAGGGTGAAACTTTCAGAAGTTTATGCAAGAGTTTTTGGTGCAGAAGCAGGTATAGTAAGTCCATTAATCACTAGTGGAACACATGGGTTGACAATTGCGTTATTTGGAATTTTAAGACCAGATGATATAATATTTTCTGTTACTGGAAAACCATATGATACTCTTATTGATGTTATTTTTGGTGAAGGTATAGGCTCTTTAAAAGACTTTAAGGTTAGATATGAAGATGTTGATTTGATTGATAATGATTTTGATTATAAATCGATTGAAACACGTATGAAAGAATTAAACCCTAGAATGGTTTATGTTCAAAGGTCTAGAGGATATACATCAAGAGAATCTCTTTCTGTTGAAAAAATTGAAAAACTTATTAAATTTGTAAAAAATATTAAACCAGATGTTTTGGTGATGGTTGATAACTGTTATGGTGAATTTGTTGAAATGAAAGAGCCATCTGATGTTGGTGCTGATATTATGGTTGGGTCTTTAATAAAAAACGCTGGTGGTGGAATTGCTCCAACTGGTGCATATATTGTTGGAACAACCTATGCTATAGAACAAATTTCATCTAGATTTATTGCACCATCAATTGGGCTTGAAGTTGGTTCTTATGCTGGCAGTTATACACCATTTTTCCAAGGATGCTTTATTGCGCCTCATGTTGTTTTAAATGCGCTCAAAGGAAATATCTTATTTGGTAGAGTTGCTGAAAAACTAGGGATGAGTTCACTTCCTAAATTTGGTGATATGCCTCATGATATTGTTAGAACCATTGAATTTGGCAATGCTGACAGACTTGTTGAGTTTTGTAGAATAATTCAAAAGTTGAGCCCTGTAGATTCTGCTGTTGTGCCTTATCCATGGGATATGCCTGGATATAATGACCAAGTTATTATGGCGGCTGGTGCATTTGTTCAAGGTTCTTCAATTGAATTATCTGCAGATGGTCCACTTCGTGAGCCATATGTTGGTTATATGCAAGGTGGTGTTACTTATGAACACGTTAAAATTGTTGCAATTAAATTTGCTGAATCTTATTTAACATCTAAATAATTATGAATAATAAAATCGTTTAACTCATATTTTTTAATATGAGTTTTTTTAATGATTTTTTAGATTATTTTAATATTTCTGATTTTAATAGCGAATCCTCAATATCTATTATTGTTGGTGTTGGATTGCTGGTTGTTGGAAAGATAAAAATTATAAATTTTTCAGAAGAAAAAATTGAGGTTTTTGTGAATAAAAAGAAAGTTTGTTTGATTGGTGAATGTTTAAAAATTTCTGCAATAAGTAAAGGTGAAATGATTGTAGAGGGAAATGTTTTTAATGTGAATATGGAGAAATGAAAATGAATTGGATCTGTGTAAAAATTTCAGGGTTAAATTTGTCTAGAATAATTGATAAGTTAATTTTGAAAAGTGTGCTAGTTCAAAACTTAAAAGTTAAACATGGTTATATTAAGTTTGAAATATTAGAATCTGAAGTATCTGTATTAAAACAGTTGTGTAAACAAGAACATAAAAATTACGAAATTGTGTATCAAAATGGGTTAAAACAGTTTATATTAAAAACAAGATACTCGCTTGGTTTTGTTTTGGCCTTTATTGTTTGTTTTTGTTATTTGTTTTCATATAGTGTTTTTATTTTTGATGTGAATATTGTTTGTGGTTCAGTTAATGATTATGATTTGCTAAAGGTTGAGTCGGTTTTAAAATCTAATGGGATTTATACTGGAATGAAAAAGTCTGATATTGATGCGTCAAAAATAGAAACTTTTATACAAAGTCAATTTAATGATATATCTGGTTGTGTTGTTGGTGTTGACGGTGGGGTTTTAAATATTTGTGTTTATCCAGCGGTGCAAGAAAGTGAATCTTTGCCAACTAAAATTATATCTAAATATGATGCTGTTATAACTAGTGTTGAGGTTTATGCGGGTGAATCTTTGGTGAAGGTTGGTGATGTTGTTAAAGTTGGTGATGTTTTAATGGAGAGTGATTTTGGTGTTGCTGGAAAAATTGAGGGTAAGGTGTATTTTGCTGCAACTGAACTTTACAATGAAACTCAAATAGTTAAAGAAAAAACTGGTAATGTTTACAAATTAAAGAATTATAAAATCTGCAATAAATATTTGATAAAACAACAAAATAATTGCACTTTTGAAAATTATTTAATGGAAAAATGCGATTTTTATATTTCAGATAAATTATTCTTACCAATTGTTTGTGAAGAATTTTTGTTTTATGAAACAACATTAAAGAATATTATTGTTCCATATGAAGATGTTGAAGAAAAGGTTTTGGAAAGGGTTTATAAAAAAGCATTAGATAAAATGGTTGTTAAATCACAAGAATTTGAAGTTTCTTATTCGGTTGTAAAAGAGGGTGTGTATACTCGTGTAGATTGCTTTTTGGAATGTGAAATGAGTTTGCTTTAAGAGATGAAGACCCCATCTCTTTTTTTTGTTGTAATATTTTACTTTTTTTAAAAAATTTATTATAATTGAGTTAGGTGAATATTATGAGTAATATAGAAGTTAGTGGAAAAATCCAAAAGAAATATAAAGACCTTGCTAAAAATGTTGCATTGCAAGTTATTGATTTTATGAAACAGCCAGATGTTTTAGAAGTTGCAATTGAGTTTGTTTCAGAAAAAGAAATCCAACGACTTAATAGAGAAATTAGAGGAATTGATAAAGTTACTGATGTGTTATCGTTTCCAGCAACAAATCTTTCAGTTGGAGAAATTTTGGATGAGTTCGGCGAAGATGTGTTATTTTTAAAAACTGAAGATGGAAATATACACTTTGGTGACATGGCTATTTGTTTTGCTCAAACTGAAAGACAAGCAAAGGAATATGGTGTTTCGGTTGAATCTGAAATTAAAAAACTTGTTATTCACAGTATGCTTCATTTGATGGGATATGACCATATTGAAGATTCTGATTATGAAATAATGAATCCAAAAGAAATTGAACTTGATAAATTAATAAAAATATAGGTGGTAAAATTTATGGCATTTAAATCTGGATTTGTAGCAGTTATTGGAAAACCAAATGTTGGAAAAAGTTCTCTTGTTAATGAACTTGTTGGTGAAAAGGTTTCTATAACAAGCCCAAAGGCACAAACAACAAGAAATAGAATTTTTGGTATTAAGAATGGAGAAAATTATCAAATTGTTTTTGTTGATACACCAGGTGTTCAACATACAAAAACAAAACTGGGTGAATATATGACTCAAGCAACTGATGGGGCAACAACTGATGTTGATGCAATTGTTATTGTGCTTGATGCTCTCAGAGTAAATCAAGAAGACTTTAAGATTATTGAAAGATATCAAAAAGTGAAGTGTCCTGTGTTTTTGGTTGTTAATAAAATTGAAACAACTACTTTTGAAAAGATGTATCCAGTGCTTGATAAGTTGAATAAATATTCTTTTGTTAAAAAGTTTATAACAACTTCTGCCATTAGGAAAATTAATATTGAAGAACTTGAAAAAGAACTTATTGATTGTTTGCCTGAAGGTGATGCATTTTATCCAGTTGACCAGTATACTGATAAGTCTACTAGATTTATGTGTCAGGAAATTATTAGAGAAAAAGCATTGCTATTTTTGCAGGAAGAAATTCCACACGGAATTGCAGTTGAAATTGTTTCGTTTGAAGAGGATGATAGGATTGTAAAAATTAATGCTAATATTGTGACTGAGAGTGATAGGCATAAACAAATTATAATTGGTAAAAATGGTGAAATGCTAAAACAAATTGGAATGTCTGCAAGACGTGATATTGAAAAACTTGTAGACACAAAAGTTATGATTGACCTTTTTGTAAAAGTGAAAAAAGATTGGAAAGATGATTCGCTTGCTCTTAATGATTTAGGATTTAACAAAAAAGATATTTAGTTGGTGAATAAAATTTCAAAATCCGTGCAAAATTAATTTACAAGGAGAATTGAGATTATGAGTAAACTTAAAGATTTAAAAAGGGTGGAAGATATTGGATGGAAGGCTTTTGAGGCTACAGGTGATATTAATGCATATGGCATGATTGTTGCTTCAAGGGAACTTCAAAAAGAGAAGATTCAAGAAAGTCAACAAAATGGACTTGGTATGTAAAAACGCAAATTATTTTAAAATTTATCAAATATTCGATACATTTTTAATAAAAAAATTACTTAATTTTGCGTTTTTTTGAAATGAGATATGGAAGAAATTAAAATTAAAGGTGTTGTTGTTAAGGCTGTTGATTTTAAGGATAGTGACAAATTGGTCACTATCTTTTCTGCTGAAAAAGGATTAATTAAAGCACGTGTTAGAGGTGTAAAAAAAGATAAGGCAAAACTTGCTTTTGCTGTTCAACCATTTGCTTTTGTTGAATTTGTATTAACAGAGCGTAGTGGTTTTTTTACGGTTATAAACGCTACAAGCATTGACCAATTTTTTAATGTTACACTTGATTTTGATAATTATATTTTTATGATGGCTTGTTTAGAAGTTTGTGAAAAAACCGTTAAGGAAAATGATATTCAACAAGAATTATTTTTGCTTTTATTAAATTCGTTAAAACAAGTTTGTTATGATGAAACACCAGCAAATTTAGTATTTATAAAATTTATGTTTAATGCCTTGAAATATTTGGGGTTTGCTTTAGAGTTTGAAAGATGTTCTTGTTGTTCAAATGAACTTCCTGAAAAACTTCATGCTTTTTCATTTGATTATAATGGTTTGATTTGTGCAAGGTGTTCTAATAAAAATGATTATTTGGAATTAACACAAGGCGAGTTTGCAATTTTAAAAAACATTAATCAAACACCACTTGAAAAATTATCAAATTTAAAATTTTTATCAAGGGGTGACCTTGTTTCGGTTATTGGTCTTTTGTGTAAAATTTTTAGAATTATGACCGATGAAGAAATTGGAACTATAAAACAATTTTTATAATGTTTATTTAACAAATTTATAATTAAAATTTTTTATAATTTTCATAAAATGTTGCTATGGCAATATCGTTGACTTTGTTTCTTTTTGACTAGTATATTCATTTTGCACGAAGGAGGTGCAAGATGGAAAACAAACGATTAAAATCCTATGACTTTAAATGTCCTTGTTGCTCGGAACCACATAGAAGATTGTTTGAGTATTATGGAAAGTATTATGGACTTATTCCAGAAGTTGAAGGCATTCCAGAAGACAAAGAGGTGACTTTGCTTGAAAGAGTTGTTATGCATGATGAAACAACTTTTGAAGGTAGTCGTTCAATTGGTATTGGTGATAGCGTATTTAGATGTGGAAACTGTTATGAATATTTCAAATTTGCTGACACATATTCATTACCTGATAAATTAACACCATCAGAAAAAGAAGAAGCAGAAAAGAAATTTAAACCAATAACTGTTTTAAAAAATGGTGCGGTCATGAATGCTGTGGCTTCGTTTGATGCTCTTATAAATAAATGTGGATGTGTTTATGATGAAAACACCAATCAAATTGTTATAAGAGATGGAAAAGGAAGAGAGTTTAGGCTTGATATAGCAGACCAATTGTTTGAAGCGTTTTATGGAAATAACCCTATGTTTGATGTGAAATCAAGTGCAAGTTGGGGACTTGAAAAACAAGCACAAAAAGAGCAATAAAAGGTGAGATTGAAATCTCATCTTTTTTGATTTTTATTGGTATTCTGTTGACTAAATGTTAAAAAATAATTATAATATAATCATAACTATATAGGAGGTGCACAGATGAGAGGAATTAGTATTGGATATATTCCACTTGCAGCAGGAAAAAGTGAAGAAATTCATAAATTAGAGAAGGCAATGAGTGGATGTTTCTTACCACCATTTGTGGTTGAAGATATTAAGGGAAGTGGAATCTCTGCACTCTATGCTGAAGTTACTAATCGTTCTAACCCAGAACAATTTGAAGAACATTTTAGACCTTCAATGGTGTATGTGACACGTGCATTTATTGATAGATATGGTCTTGGTTGTGATGGTGGTGAATATGACGATTATATTGCTCCAGACCCGAATAAACTTGCTACTTTCAGTGGCAGAACTGTTGAAGAATGCATTAAGTGGAAAAATATTGATGAGATTTTTGAGAAAAAACCTTCTCAACCATCAATGCAATAATTGAATATAAAAGGAAAACAGCCCATTTATTTAGGGTTGTTTTTATTTTGTGGTTATAATTTTGTTTTATAAAACAAAGATTGAATTTTAATTAAATTTATGATTAGAAATTGTTTATACTGACCGAAATTTAAAAATTTACAAAAAATTATTGATTTAAAAATTTCGCTTTGTTATAATCGTAAGTGGCTGGTGGTTTTTTCCACTGGGATAAATTATACAAGGAGAAATTTTTATGCCTACAAAAAAATATGTTTATAAGTTTGCTGAAGGCAACAAAGACATGCGTGAAATTTTAGGTGGTAAGGGTGCTAACCTTGCTGAAATGGCTAGACTTGGTTTCCCAGTTCCTAACGGTTTCACAGTTTCTACCGAAGCATGTACACAATACTATGAAGATGGTAGAGAAATTAACGCAGAAATTCAAGCACAAATCAATGAACACATTGCTTGGCTTGAAAAAGAAAACGGAAAGAAATTTGGTGACCCAGTTGAACCATTATTGGTTTCAGTTCGTTCTGGTGCTAGAGCATCTATGCCTGGTATGATGGATACTATCCTTAACCTTGGTTTGAATGATGTTTCTGTTGAAGGTTTTGCTAAAAAGACCAACAACCCAAGATTTGCTTATGACTCTTATAGAAGATTCATCCAAATGTATTCAGACGTTGTTATGGAAGTTTCTAAAAAAGAATTTGAAGCAAAAATTGATGCTTTGAAAGAAAAAAGAGGCGTTAAACTTGACGTTGAACTTACTGTTGATGATTTGAAAGAACTTGTTGCAGACTTCAAAGCAACATACAAAGCAGCACTTGGCAAAGATTTCCCACAAGATGCAAAAGAACAACTTATGGGTGCTGTTAAGGCTGTATTTAGATCATGGGATAACCCACGTGCAAACGTTTACAGACAAATGAATGATATTCCATATTCATGGGGAACTGCTGTTAACGTTCAAACAATGGTATTTGGTAACATGGGCGACACATCAGGTACTGGTGTTGCATTCTCAAGAAACCCAGCAACTGGTGAACCAGGACTTATGGGTGAATACCTTATGAACGCTCAAGGTGAAGACGTTGTTGCTGGTGTTAGAACTCCAGAAAAAGTTGAAACATCACTTAAAGAACACAACCCAGCAGTTTATCAACAACTTCTTGATACTGCTACAAAACTTGAACAACACTTCCATGATATGCAAGATATGGAATTCACAGTTCAAGAAGGCAAAATGTATATGCTTCAAACAAGAAACGGTAAGAGAACCGCTGCTGCAGCGCTTCGTATTGCTTGTGACCTTGTTGATGAAGGTATGATTGATGAAAAACAAGCCGTTCTTATGATTGAACCAAAATCTCTTGACCAACTTTTGCACCCACAATTTGATGCTGCTGCATTAAAACAAGCAAAAGAAATCGCTATTGGTTTGAACGCATCTCCAGGTGCTGCTGCAGGTAAAGTTGTATTCTCAGCAGAAGATGTTGAAGATTGGGTTAAAAACAAAGGTGAAAAGAGAGTTATTCTTGTTCGTCTTGAAACATCTCCAGAAGATATCGTTGGTATGCAATATTCTCAAGGTATCTTGACAGTTCGTGGTGGTATGACATCTCACGCTGCCGTTGTTGCTCGTGGTATGGGTACTTGCTGTGTATCTGGTTGTGGAAATGGCAACGAAGTTTCTATTGATGAAGATAAAAAAGTTATCACAATCAATGGCAGAACATTCAAAGAAGGCGATTGGATGAGTCTTGATGGTTCTACTGGTAAAATTTACGGTGAAGAAGTTAAGACTGTTCCTGCTGACGTTAACTCAGGCTACTTTGGTAGAATTATGGGTTGGGCAGACAAATATAAAGCACTTCAAGTTAGAACAAATGCTGACTCTCCAAAAGATGCTAAACAAGCATATGCTTTTGGTGCTACAGGTATTGGTCTTTGCAGAACAGAACATATGTTCTTTGCTGAAGACAGAATTGCTGCAATCCGTGAAATGATTTGTTCAGAAACAGTTGAACAAAGAGAAAAAGCACTTGCAAAAATTGAACCAATGCAACAATCAGACTTCGAAGGTATTTATGAAGCAATGGAAGGAAACCCAGTAACAATTCGTTTCCTTGACCCACCACTTCATGAATTCGTTCCACACGAAGAAAAAGACATTGAACTTCTTGCTAAAACACAAGGCAAGACAGTTGCTCAAGTTAAAGATATTATTGCATCACTTCAAGAATTTAACCCAATGATGGGCCACAGAGGTTGCCGTCTTGCTGTTACATATCCTGAAATTGCTGCAATGCAAACAAGAGCGGTTATGCAAGCGGCTATTAATGTTCAAAAGAAACACGCTGATTGGAAAGTTGTTCCAGAAATCATGATTCCACTTGTTGGTGAAGTTAAAGAACTTAAATATGTTAAAGACATTGTTGTAAAAACTGCTGATGAAGTTATTGCTAAGAACGGTTTAACAAAAGAACAAGCACCTTATCATGTTGGTACTATGATTGAAATTCCAAGAGCGGCTCTTACTGCTGACGAAATTGCTAAAGAAGCAGAATTCTTCTCATTTGGTACAAATGACCTTACACAAATGACATTTGGCTTCTCACGTGATGACGCTGGTAAATTCCTTGGTTCATACTATGAAACAAAGATTTATGAATCTGACCCATTTGCAAAACTTGACCAAATTGGTGTTGGTAAACTTGTTAAAATGGCTGCTGACCTTGGTAAATCAACTCGTCCAAATATCAAACTTGGTATTTGTGGTGAACATGGTGGTGACCCTGCTTCAATTGAATTCTGCCACAAAGTGGGCTTGACATATGTTTCTTGCTCACCATTCAGAGTTCCTATTGCAAGACTTGCTGCTGCTCAAGCAAACATTAAAAACCCAAGAAATTAATTTTTGGCATAAAAATAAAAGCCTAGGTGTATTGCCTAGGTTTTTTTGTGCATATTTTTAACTAACGCAGAGGAAACTAAAAATAAATATTTTTATTGCTTATAA
The DNA here is from genome assembly GCA_045594425.1 of Clostridia bacterium. Taxonomy (GTDB): domain Bacteria; phylum Bacillota; class Clostridia; order Christensenellales; family UBA1242; genus RGIG1681. Next base: position 34,878 of record JAZNYK010000007.1, on the reverse strand, counting down.
ACACAGTTTAATTATTTGACATTATTTTACAAAAATAATTATAATTATCTTGTGTATTTATAATTTTATTTAGGCGGTAAATATGAAAAAATTTCTTAAATTTTTAGTTTTATTGTTAGTATTGCCAATTAGTTTTTCTTTTGCTGGTTGCAAAAAAGATAAAAATAAAGGTAATGATAACTCAGGAACTCCAGGGATTGAATCTCCAACAAATCCAGGTGATGGTGATAACGATGGCACTGGCGAAGGTGACCAAGATGGTGAGGATGATGGAACTGGTGATGAAGGCGGTTCTGGCAACGGTGGTTCTGATGAAGGTGGCACTGGCGGTGGTGAATCTGGTGGTAATAATCCAGGTGAAGGTGGTTCGACTGGTGGTGACCAAGGTAGCGATGTTCAACCAGAAGACCCAGATGATGACGAACCAGAGGTTTATTATCATACAGCAAAGTTTGAATATAAATTGCCAGCAGGATATAAACACTTGCTTGAAGATAAGCAAGTTTCAAAAGAAGTTTCACAAAACATTGATTTGCCAGTAGTTGCAGATGCAAGGTTAAATGAATATTTCTTGGGTTGGTATGATAATTCAACAAATAACAAAGTTTCTTCTTCAATTGTTGGTGTTGCTAATCAAAGCAAAACACTTTATGCAAAATGGGATGAAACTAATTTGAAAAAGTATTATTACACTGCTGGTTTAACATTTGGTCAAGGTGTTGATACTGAATCAAATAACGTTGCAACAGTTGCGTCTTATTCGGGCGAAGATGAAAACGTAATCCTTCCACTTTATTATGAAATTGAAGAAGGAACAGAACTTCCTGTTAGAATTATTGCGACAAATGCATTTAAAAACACAGGTGTAAAATCTTTAACTCAAAATATTGAAGGTTTGGTTGTTGAACAATATGCTTTTGTTGGTTCACAACTTGAAAGTTTTGATTTTTCTAAAACATATAGAATTGATGCTCATGCATTTGAAAACACAAAATTAACAAGTGTTGAAATGGGGGCATATTTAAGATTGTTTGGAGAATATGCGTTTGCTAATAACACAAAACTTACATCAATCGATATTCCAAAAGTGTCTAACACAAACGTTATTTCTCAAGGAATGTTTAGTGGATGTGAAAAACTTGTGAATGTAAATCTTGGAAATTCTATTACAAATATTTCCCAAGAAGCATTTAAAAATTGTTCAAGTCTTGAAAATGTTGATTTTATCAAAACAAGAATTGCAGCAATCAATAATGCTGCATTTGAAAATTGTTCGTCAATTCAAGAAGTTACGATTTCAAATTATATCACATCTTTTGGTTATAATGTGTTTGCTGGTTGTTCTTCATTGAAAACATTGAAATTGAATCAATTATTCAAGCAAAGTGAATATGATACATTTGTAACATTTATGGGTGATATATCGTCATCTGTTACAAAAATTGAGTTGCTTGGAACAAATATTTCTGAAATTCCAACACGTTATTTTGAAAATTTCTCTAAATTGAAAGAAATTGTTATTCCAAATGATGTTACAACAATTGGTGCGTATGCGTTTGCTGGATGCGTTGAACTTTCAACACTTAATCTTCCAACTTCGCTTGATTTTGAAACATTTTCATTAAATGCTGTGAGTGATACGGCATGGTATAAAAACTTATCTGATATTTTGTATGTTGGAGATATTTTGTATTTAGTTCCAGGAGGGGTTTCTGGTGCGGTGACAATTAAGGCTGGCACAAAAACTATTCTTGAATCTGCTTTTTATGAAAATACAAAAATAACATCTGTTACAATTCCTTCAAGTGTTGAGACAATTGGTGCGTATGCGTTTGCTTACTGCTCTAATTTGAAGACTGTTAACTTTGAAGAAAATGCTAATTTGACTACAATAAATGATTATACATTCAATCGTTGCACATCTTTAGATTCAATCAATTTAGAAAATTGCACTAATCTTAACACTATTGGAGAATTTGCATTTGGACATATCTCAAACATTGCGACATTTACATTGCCTGCAAGTTTAGAGGTTTTGAGTTCTTCAGCGTTTTATAATGCTTCAGTCGGTGCGTTTGCGATTGATGCGTCAAATGAGAACTTTATGGTTGAAAATGGTGTTGTTTATAATAAAACTCAAACAACATTGATTGTTTATCCAAAGGCAAAAAGTGCTTCTATTTTTGAAATTCCTGAAACTGTGACATCTGTTAGTTCTTATGCGTTCTCTTATAATTCATCAATCGAATATATCTATGTTCAATCAGATGTAACCTTTGAAGAAGATGCGTTGACTGATGCTGGAACTAATGTTCTTGCAATATTAACTGAAAGTGATAATATTGTCACAAACAATAGTGATGTTTATGTTTATAATTTGCTTGACTCAGCGAATTACACATACACAAAAAATGGTAATGAATTTGTGTTTGATGTGAATTTTGAAGGTGATAATGGAGTATATTATTTCTTCGTTAAATTCAATGATAACGATAAGATTTCTTGTCATCAAATTATAGTGATTGTTTCAGGTGAAACATCAGAAGTTGTTGAGCAAATTGACATTTCTGAAAACTTTAACTAGTTAATGTGATAATCAAATTTATAAAAGATATACTTCGGTATATCTTTTTTTTATTTTTTAAAGGGAAATTATAATTTTTAGCGAAATCTATTAGTGTATGCAAAATTTGATGCAATTATACAAAATTTTTGGAGGTTGTTTTGGAAAGAGATTCATTTGAAGATTTTAAAACTGAATTAAAGCAAAAAAATGACCTTGTTTCGGTTGCATCAAAGTATGTGCAATTAGAAAGAAAGGGTAGATATTATTGGTGTAGATGCCCATTTCACGGTGAAAAAACACCTTCTTTATGTATAAATGACATAGATAATATGTTTTATTGCTATGGTTGCCATGTAGGCGGAGATGTTATTAAATTTGTTATGCAAATTGAAACATTATCTTTTGTTGAAGCGGTGAAAACTCTTGCTTCTTGGGCAAATATGGAAGTTCCTGAAAGTTTTGAAAATAGCGGAAATGGAACCGATATTGCACTGGCAAAAAAACGTAAGGATAGACTTGTTTCACTTATGAAAGAAACAGCAAAACATTATCATGACAATCTTTCAAAATCATCGGCTTCTCAGGCGCTTGAATATATGAAAAAAAGACAATTAGAAGGTTCTGTTGCAAAACATTTTGGTATTGGTTTTGCTGATGGATATAATGATTTGCCTGACTATTTAAAAGCAAAAGGATATACTGCTGATGAAATGCTTGCGGTAGGGGTTGTAAAACAAAAAGATGGCAGAATTTATGACCCATTGGCAAACAGAGTTGTGTTTCCAATTATAGATATATATGGAAATGTTATTGCGTTTGGTGGCAGGACATTAGAAGCACATCCAAATTTTGCGAAGTATTTGAATACTGCAGAAACTGAATTGTTTAATAAAAGAAACACTTTATATGCAATAAATTATTTAAAAAAACAAAGACAACAAGGACCGATTCCATTTGTTATTGTTGTTGAAGGATATATGGATACTATATCACTTCACAAGGCTGGTTTTACAATGACGGTTGCTAGCATGGGAACAGCATTAACTCAAAGCCAGGCAAAAATGATTAAACGATTTGCTGATAAGGTTTATATTTGTTATGATGGTGATGCGGCTGGTCAAAACGCAACTTTGCGTGGACTTGATATATTAAGAGAAAATGGACTTGATGTTATGGTGGTGCAACTTCCTGACAAATTTGACCCAGATGATGTTATCAAAACTTATGGCAGAGAAGGTTATCAAAAGATTCTAGATGAAGCATTGCCACTGGTTGAGTTTAAACTTAAGTATTTAAAAACCAAGTTTGATATGACAAATGTTGATGGCAGAGTTAAGTATTTAAATGAAGCCATTGATGTTTTGGCAACGCTCACAAGTTCTGTTGAAAGAGAACTTTATACTGGAACTGTAAGTGAAATTTCATCAACAAATGTTGATTTTATAAAAAGAGAACTGGATAAAAAACTAGCAGGAAAACCTATTTATGACGAGATAAAAAACAAGTTTTCTAATGTTCAGCGAACTGAAGTTAAAGAAGATGTTTTGGATGATGATAACACTAGTCCAGTTATTGTGAAGGCTGAAAAATACGTGCTTTGTGCGGTGCTTCACAAAAAACCTTATGCTCATTTTAAAACAGATGTAACATATTTGTTTTCAGGTAAGCGTAGAGAAATTTATAAACTTATTTGTGATATTGAATCGAAGGATGCTGGTGCAGATTTGGTTCAAGTGCTATACAATGATTATGCTGGTGAAAACCAAGCAATGATTGTGGATATAATTAATTATAATGCGCAATCTGCTGAAGATGAACAAAACGAAAAGCGTTATTATTATGACTGTTTGTGGCTTATTTATAAAAACTATTTGGAGATTCAACAAAAAGAACTTACAGATGAATATGCCTCTGAAATTGACAATTTTAAACGCAAAGAAATTAGTGAAAAAATTAAAGAAGTGACTATAAAACTAAAAAGTAAAAAGGTGGAAGATTTATGAACAGAAAAGAGAAAATAGATATTGCAGTCGAGAAGATTATTGAAATCGGAAAGAAAAACGGCGAAATTTCAATGGATACCGTTACCGAAAAATTTGCTAACCTTACTCCAGATGAAATTGAAGAAGTTTTGAAAAAGATTACAGAATCTGGCATTAAAGTAAATGAAGACGTTGTTGCTGTTGAAGACGATGAAGAAATGGAAAAACTTATGTCTCAAGTTTACGTTGATGACCCAGTGAAAATGTATCTTAAAGACATTGGAAAAGTTCCACTTTTAACTCAAGAACAAGAAATTGAACTTGCTAAACGTATGGCAGAAGGTGATGAAGATGCAAAGCGTCAACTTTCTGAATCAAACCTTCGTTTGGTTGTTTCTATTGCTAAAAAATATGTTGGTAGAGGAATGCTTTTTTTGGACCTTATTCAAGAAGGTAACTTTGGTTTGATGAAAGCCGTTGAAAAGTTTGACTACACCAAAGGATTTAAGTTTTCAACATACTCTACATGGTGGATTAGACAAAGCATTACTCGTGCTATTGCTGACCAAGCAAGAACAATCCGTATTCCTGTTCATATGTTTGAAACAATCAATAAACAAAAGAAAGTTACACGTGATTTATTCCAACAACTTGGCAGAGAACCATCTGTTGAAGAAATTTCTAAACAAATGGGAATTCCTGTTGAAAAAGTTATTGAAATTCAAAAGATTTCTCAAGATACCGTTTCTCTTGATACTCCAGTTGGTGAGGAAGAAGATTCAACTCTTGGAACATTTATTCAAGATGAAAATGCAATTTCACCAGCAGATTCTGCGTCTATCATGATGCTTAAAGAACAACTTATGGAAGTTTTGTCAACACTCACACCAAGAGAACAAAAAGTTATTATGCTTCGTTATGGTATTGAAGATGGTCACACAAGAACTCTTGAAGATGTTGGTAAAGAATTTAGCGTAACAAGAGAACGTATTCGTCAAATTGAAGCAAAAGCACTTAAAAAATTAAGACAACCATCTAGAAGCAAAAAACTTAAAGATTATGTGGATATTGACAACAGATGAAAACAGTAAAAAGAATTTCTGAACTTGGAAAGGCTGTTGATTTTGTTAGAGGCATTAAAACAGATGTTATTGTTGCTGATATTGCAACCGACCATGGCTATTTAGCGGAATATTTATCAAAACAATCTTGGGTTAAAAAAGTTGTTGCAAGTGATATTAGCAAAAAATGCTTAGATAAAGTTATAAGGTTGATTGAATATAATAATTTGAAAAACATCGAAACAATTGTTGGTGATGGATTAATTCCTCTTGAAAAAGTTGATATTTCGGTTATTGCTGGTGTTGGTGGTTGGGAAATAATTAAAATGCTAAAAACACAAAACTCAATAGATAATAGAGTTAACAAATGTGATGTGTTTGTGTTGCAACCGGCACAAAATGTTGTTGAACTTCGTGAATGGTTGTTTGATAATGAAATTTTTGTTATTAAAGACTATGTGATTGAAGATGCAGAAAGGTTTTATCCTATAATTATTGTGGATGTTTCAAAAAAACAATCAAATGAAAAAAGTGTTTATAATCTTTGGATTGGGCGAGATAACACATTAGAATCACAAGATTTTGTTGCATTTTTAAAGGATATGCTTACATTTTTAGAGTTTATAGATGGGCTTTCTAAAAATCGTATTGTACAAGATGAAGAATTAAAAGAAAAATATGAATTAAAATTAATTATTGAAAAATTGTTGAATAAATGATATATTGATTTTGTTAGGAGAAAATTATGATTGAAAAGATTTTAGAGTATCAACAAACAGAAAAAAGTCTTTTGGACCTTGAACGTGAAGTTCATGAATCGTCAGACAGAAAAAAAGCATTAGAATTAAAAGATATTATGCAAGCAGAATATTCTAAACTTGTTGCATTGGAAAAATCTGCATCAAGAGTTAGTGCCGCATATAACAAGGCTAGTCAAAAATATTCTGAATATATGAAAAAACTTGAAGAACTTGAAAAAGAACTTGAGTCTGCTGATGAGTCAAAAGTTGCATTTTATGAAAAAGCATATAAAGATTTTTTTGCCGTTGCAAATTCTCTTGAAAAAGAAATCACTGCTATGTATACAGAAGTTCAACGTGTTAGCAGAGAATATGAAGAACTTATTAAAAAATCTAAAGCATACAAAGAACAATATGAAAAATATAAAAATGCTTTTGCTAAATTAAAGGCTGAAAAAGAACCAAAGATTGAGGAATTAAAAGCAAAACTTCAATCAATGAAAAAGGGTATTGATGAAAAACTTTATCAAATGTATACTCAAAAAAGAGAAGGCAAGAAATTTCCAGTGTTTGTGGCTCTTGCAGGAAAAAAGTGTGGTGGATGTCAAATGGAAGTATCAACATCTAAACTATCTGCAATGAACACAAATTCTTATGGGTTGATTGAATGTGAAAACTGTGGAAGATATATTTATAAAAAATAGGTGAATGACACCTATTTTTTTATTGATTAAAAGTTGTATTTTGTTTTCAAAACTAAAGTTTTTTATTTGTAAAATTGATAGTTATTTGGTATACTAAATAATGTATAAAACTCTATTTTGAAAAAGTGTGAAAAGGAATACAAAATATGAAAAAAATGAAGAAATCAGTAAAAATTGTTTTGATTACAAGCGTTTCACTTATTTGTGTTGCTGCAATAGTTTTAGGATGTATTTTTGGATTTAAGAAAAAAGGTGGCGACAATCCGCCAGTTGTCCAAAATAAGTTTACTGCAGCACAAAAACTTTTGGCAGACGAAATTAATGATGGAACTTTGAAGATGGATTATTCCATTTATGATGCGGTTCCATATGCCTCCGTTTGTTCATATAATCAATTAACAATGCTTGGCAAAAACTATTTTGCCTATGAAAGTAATGATTCTCATGAAGAATTTTATACATATAAAATTAATGATGATGGCTCAATTATTACAAATCATATAACAGACCCAGCAAAAGGTTTTATTGATATTGTTAGTGGAACTGAAACTTATGGAGTTTCTGCAATTAAAGAAAACTATGTTGTTTTGAAAACAACTTATAAAAATGCCGATGAACAAAATCCTTTCACACAAGAAAAATACACTTTAATTTATTTTGGCGATTTTGATAAACCAACTGAAATCTTTAGTTATAGCACAAAAGATAGAGATGTTTGGTGTCCAACTGGATTGGAATTAAAAGACAATTATTATATTCTTCCAGCAATTTCAAATTGTGATATTGAAAATGGCACTGGTGATTTTGAACTTCATTATAATTTCTATACAACAGAAAAGAAGGAAGAATCACCAACACAAGTTTTGGTTTCAAAATATTATTATTCTTCAAAAACCTTTGAATATGAAACAAATTCAAATATGTTTTTTGTTCAATCTGACAATGTGTTAAAAATTGTTTATTTGAAGGCTGGAGTTTTTGAAACTGTTGAAAAGACAATTGAAAAGAAATTAACTGGCGAACTTTTATACAAATACGAAATCGATGAATTGACTGACAATAAATTCATGATTGCAAAAGTTATTCCAGTAACAAGCAACGATAAGGTTACTTCAAGCAGTGTTATTCTTGATGGAAATGGCGATAGCAATGCTTATGTTAATTATGAATATTACATTTATGACAGCAAACCACAAGTTGCCACAGAAACAAAACTTTCTATGGAAAACGGATACGCTGCAGTAAGTGTTCCAAAAAGAGATGTTAACTTAAACACATCATTCTATATTGCTTTCCAAAAAGTGGAAAATAATGCTCTTCAAGAAAAATATTTAGTTTGTTATTATGATGATAATTTGAATCAGATTGTTAAATATGAATCTACATCAAATGATAAAATTGAACAAGTTGGTGAAGCAACATTTGTTACATCTACACAAATTTTGAAAGCCAATGAAAAAACAAAAGTATCTTCATCATTTAAATTTGGTTCTGAAACATATAACAATGAGGCAAGAATTACTGAATATGCAACAGATTATATCATTATTAACAAAGAGGTTAATAACACTAACATATATGGTTTGATGGACCTTAATGGTAATGTTGTTGTTAAACCAGAAGATGTTAGATTTATCAAAATTTTTGATATTGTTGGTGATAACTGTTTTGTTACTGATGATTCTCAAAAATATTATCAATATAACATTAAAACAAAAGAAAAAACTTTGATTTCAGACTATGAATATGACAAAGTTGTCACATCAAAAAATCTTGGTTTGTATGTTGTTGATAAAGGGGAGTCAAAGTCGATTTCGTCAATTAATGATGGATTGATTGTTGAAGACATTGCTAGTTTTGTTGGAAATCAAGACACTGCAACTACAGTTAAAGGCGGTGTATATTTTGAACTTAAGTTAGAAGATACAACAAAACTTATGCTTTATTATGCAAAAAATAAAGATTATTCTAACAACTACACAACATTCTCAAATAAAGATAATAATATAAATCCTGGTTTTGATGTTGAATTCGCTGCACAAGAAGCAGAAGAATATGGAAGTGCATCATTTAACGTTACATATAGTGGAGCAACTGTTGGTGCAGGAACATTTACACAATCTAAAAACCCAAAAATGACCATAACTATGGATAACTCATATTATTTATATAATGTTTCTATTGGTTTAAAGTTCTTTAATGAATATACATTAACTCTTTCTGGTTTGGGTTGGACGCCTGCTGAATCAAGCAATTATACAGTTGGTTATTCTTATTCTGGTGACCTTGTTACAGCACCATATGCGTATATGAATGGTGATTGCGATATTGTTTATTATTGTCAATTTAGTTATACTAACATTTTTGGTTATGGTGATACTGGTTTTGAAAGTTTATCTGGAACTTTTGCCCAAGCATATTTCTATGTGTTTATTTGTTATCTGGAACCTGGAACTGAACATTCAGCAACATCAAACAGAGTGAATACTTATACTAATATTTCTCTTGGTTCAACATTAATTCACAATAAAAAAGTTGAAGTAACATTGCCAAGCACTGGTTATGATTTGAAATATGGTCATTTGGCTCACTGGCGTATGTATATGGAGCCTACAGATTCTACTGGTTCAACATATTATTATAGAAATTATTTTGACCCATCTGCATATGAAGATGATAATACTATTGAAGGTTTAGATTATAACTGGAATTATACACTTTCAAAAGGGTATAAGTTTGAACACCAAGTATTGTTTGCTCTGTATTCATTTATTTATGCTTACTATGAGGTTAACAAGTTTACTATTTATGAATATGATGAAAATGATACATATTTAGGCGCTCAACAATATAGTGTAAGGGCTTATGCTGGTCCATATTTCTACCAGGCTGATAAAACGGGTTATACTTGGGATAGTTACTATATTTGGGGAGCAGATTCATCTTTAACACATTCAGTTGACCACATGGATGATTATTACTCAACTATGGCAGAAGTGGATTTAACAGGTAGTTCCTTCTATATTTATCCAAATCCAGATTCTGTTATGTTTGATATTCAATGGCTTGAGCAAAACAATGGTGAATATTGTAATATTAAGCCGATTTATAGTCCGATTGTTTATACAATAACTCTGAATAAACAAAGTGGTTCTGGTGGTTCGTCTTATATTTATGAACATTATGGAGTTGGTTGTTATCTAGAGTCGGCACTTACGAATAAAATGACGACTTCCGCTAACAAAATATCAGTGCCAAGCAGAACTGGTTATACTTTTGGTGGATATTATTCTAGCACGGGTGGCAGTGGAACGCAGTATATAACATCATCTGGTTATTTGTCTGCAGCATGGTCAACCGCTTGGAGTAAAAATTCAACAATTTATGCAAAGTGGACTCCAAAGACTTATACTGTAAAATATTACACATCACCAACTACAACTACTACAACAACAGTTACATATGATAACGTTGTTAATATTCCTGGAATTTCAAAAGACTTTTATCAATTTAATGGATATTCAATTAGTGGATGTGATAGTTGCACACACTATTATGGAACAACATCTTCTGCAAATTCAGGCAATACAACAAACACATCATTTACTGTTTCAGCAGGGTATTATTACTTTAAGAATTTGAGAAGTTCTAGTGGAACGGTTACAATAGCACCAAGGTGGGTTGCAAATACATACACTGTTACATATAATGCAAACAATGGTTATTTCTCTGATTCAACGCAAACGAAAACAATAACCGCAAGTTATGATACATCTGAAACAATTCCAACAGTAACAAGAACAGGTTATACTTATGGTGGTTGGACTGTTTCTGGTATGGATACTGTTACAACACATTACTTCTATTATGGTTCATCTAACACACCATCTACCGCTTCTTCTATAACATTGTCAACCTCTTATACATCATATTTGAATCTTCGCGGTTCAAGTGGAACAGTTACATTTGTTGCTAGGTGGACAGCAAATACTTATACAATTTCTTATGATTTAGGTGCAGGTTCATGGGCTGGAACCGAAACACATCCAACTTCTGCAACTTATGACCAAGTATTCTATTTGGATAATGTATTTGAAAGTGAGGAAAGTTGGCCATTTGGTTATTACTTTAATGGTTGGACAATCTCTGGTTTATATGGTAACTATTATAGAGGCTCAACATCGTCAGTTTCTAAAGTTAACACAAGTTATACTAATGGTTCAGAAACGATTGCAACAAGTTATAAATACTTCAAAAACCTTACAAATGTGAACGGCGGGGCAGTGAAGTTTACTGCAGTTTGGCAACCATATTCATATAATCTTGAATATATTGCAAATGGAAACAAAGCAGTGCTTTCATCAAGCAGCGCAACGGTTGCATATTATGATTCAAACTTTAATGCATATCATCCATCAAGAATTGGTTATACATTTACAGGTTGGGCGTTAAGCGGTATGGCTGATGAAATTGTGCATACTGGAAATGGAAGCACATTTGAAAGTTCAACAGGTATTTATACTGAAGCAAACAATCCAAACAAACACGTATTGTTTAAGAACACTAGTGCAACATATACCACATTTAAAAACTTGCATTATGTTCAAGGTTCAACAGTAACACTTACTGCTTATTGGACACCAAATACATACACAATCACATATCATTATATTACAAATGATACATTCTCGGGTGTGCCATCGCTTACTCAGGTTAACACCACTTCATATCAAACAGCAACAAAGACACAGTCTGTTCAATATGACCAATACTTTACAACATATAGAAGTAGTGCGAATCCAACAGTTGCGGAAGAAGTTGCATTCCCAACAGGCTATGGTATGATTGGTTGGTATTTATCTGCAAGCACGATATCTAATAGCAATGTAACGACACTTGATTCATCTCATATTGTTGGAACAAATGCTGAATGTTACTTTGACTATACATTAGCAAATACACACTCTTCAACTGCTACAACAATGAATAATTTGCACGCATATGCAATTTATTCATCAGTAGTATTCACAATTGTATATTATGCGCCATCAGCACAATCTAATGTTAATAATTTGTCGACATACACATATTATTCAACAGAAACAGTTGCTTATGGAACAGTTTATACATTCCCAAGAACAAGAGGAAATGCAACATTTACATCTTATATGCTTTCACCAAACTTGTATTATAAAGGAACTTTGAAAGATTCAATCACAGCATACTCATTTAATGGGGCAACCTATTATATGTCGGCGGGTGCTGCGGTTACTCTTGGTATTGATAATGCTTTTGCTCATGACCCAGACAACCCAGTATTCTATTTGTATGGTGTTTATGATTCTGATTTTGATGGAAGTATGACAAAATTAAGCATTTCATATCTTAACTCATCTGGTTATCAAGTTACTGACTGCACAACTCCAGCGGGTGATGTTGTTATACCAAAAATGTATAATGATGGAACACATGGACCTCTTCCAGTTGTTAGCATTGGTTCGTATGCGTTTAGTGCAATAAATATTGACAGCGTTTCAATTCCATCAACTGTTACAAGTATTGGAAGTTATGCTTTCTATGATGCAGTATCATTTGAGGCACATCTAACAATTCCAGATAGTGTTACATCTATTGGAACCTATGCTTTTGCTAAAACGGCCATTCCTTCAATTACATTAAGTGCTGGTATTACAACAATATCAACATATACGTTCTATTATTGCACATCGTTAACTAAGTTGGTTATTCCTTCTTCGGTAACAACAATTAATGCTAATGCTTTTGGGTATTGCACTGCATTGAGTTCAATTTATATACCTTCAAGTGTAACAACAATATCTGCAAGTTCGGCTGCTTATAGTCCTTTCTATCAAGCGAAATCTGGATGTGCGATTTACACAAGGCATACACAAAGACCATCAGGTTGGAGTTATTATTGGTATTATAGAACAACAACTGCAGGTATGAGTGTATATTGGAACAAAACATTGGTTGATTATAAAGCATCTTATGGTGATTCTGGAGTTTCAGTTGCATCAACTGAATCCGCACAAACATATGATGTTTCATATTTAAACCATGCAGTTATGCCATCAATAATTTCAAAAAAGACTGATTATTAATCAGTCTTTTTTTATTGAATTAAATAAAAATATAATCATTCATTTAAGTTGATGTATTTACATATATATTTATAATGAAGCGTCAAATTTGGGGGATGAAAACCGATTTTAATGTGGTTGTGTTAATTTGTCAAATGATTGGCACAATGGTTGGTGTTGGGTTTGTTACCGGTGCTGAAATTTATCAATTTTTTATTAAATTTAAAATTAATTCAATTTTTGGTTTTTGCTTGTTTTTTGTTTTAACATTTTGTCTTACTAATAAAATTTTTAGTGAAACAATAAAAGAGCAAAATATGATTAAATTGCAAAATATTAATAAAATTTATGCTAAAAATACAAGTTTAAATAAATTTAAGATTAAAAATTTTTTAACAAATATTAATTTGTTGTTAGTTGCATCAGCAATGTTTTCAGGTTTAAAAAATCTATTAAAACAATTATTTAATAATAACTATATTATCTTGTATATTTTATGTGTTATTTTTATTGTATATGTTCTTTGGAAGGGTGTTAAATCACTTTCAAAAGTTAATATTTTAGTGGTTATATTTTTGGTTTTTATATTGTTTAATCTTTTGGTTGATTTTAAATTCTTTGAGCAAAATTGTAGCATTAAATTTGTTGATTTTAGTTTTAAAAATATAACTTTATCATTATTATTTTCTTGTGTTTACGTTTTTATGAATATAGTTGAAATTCAGCCAGTTATACGTGAAAGCAACATAAATATTTCGAAAAAACAATGCATGAAATATGCTTTGATATTTTCATTATTGCTGGTTAGTGTTTTAATTATTATAGGGTTGTTTTTAAGTTGTCATGGGGAATATCTGATATCACCAATGCCTCTTTTGGATTATTTTAGAACAAAAAATAATTATCTATCGGTTGTGTTTATCGTTGGGCTTGTCTTTGGCTTATTATCAACATTAATTAGTTGCTTGCTTGGAATAAAAAAGTGGTGTAAATGTTTGTTTGGTGGTGAATTTTATTCGGCAATTTTTGCTGTTTTGCTCGCAATGATTTTTGGCATAATGGATTTTTCAATTTATGTAAAATATATTTATCCAATTATTGGAGTTATTAATTTTGTAATTTTCGTTTTTATGTAGTTTTGTGTTAATAACTGACCAAATTGTTAATAACTCTGTTAATAACTTTGCAAATGTGGCTATTTATTGACATTAAACGGTATTTTTGTTATGAAATTAACATTGTTTTTTTGTTAATAACTTTTTTTGTGTAAAAATATGGTTGTTTTTGCTTTTATAAAAGAATAACTATGTTAGTTTTATAATGAAAACAAAGCGAAAAAAGTTGGTTAAAAACTTGAAAAAAAGGGCATTTTGTTTGTAAAAAAACAGGGTTTTTGGTATACTAACATTGATATATTATATTTAATAATAATACATAAGAAATTTATTTGATTTCATGAGGTGCACATTATGAAAAGAATGAAAAATTCAGTTAAAGCAATAATTATTTCGATTTGCGTTGCAATCGTTGCTGCGTCTGCTATTGTGGGCATAGTTTTGCTAAACAAGAAAAATCCAAATCCTCCAGCCCCAGAGCCTTCTTTTAATCTTACACAAGACCAAAAAGATATGCTCTCTGCAATAACTCAAGATGCAAAACAAGAGGCTGAAGATAATAAGTCGGTGGTGGAAGAACTTGATAGTTCAAAAATTGTAGATGAAAACGGCGATGCAATTGACACTGATTTGGTTAAGGCTTCTTATGAATCATGTTTCGTTGTTGAAGATGGAGAAGACTCATATCTTTATCTTTTTGCGGAAGATGCTCAAGGCAATTCAAAAACAATCAATCTTTTTGAAACCTTGAAATCTGAAAACAAGATGAAAGATTATGAAAAAATCGTCGTTAACAAAATTCATGAAAATTATGTTGCATACTCATATACATACATGGATGGCATGACAGAATATCAAGCACTTGATGTTGCTTGTTTTGCTGACCCAGACAACATTCAAGTTGTTTATCATGTTGAGTTTAAATATAATTCATACGGTGATTTGTTATATAATGACAAAATCATTGAAGATGTTGAATTTGATTTATTAGACAATTATTATTATACTGTTTTGTCTGTGATTGAAAATGATGAATTAGTAAAATACGAATTTAATATTTGTTTGTATACAACTGAACAGATTGATGCAGATAGTCTATATAAGTTTACTACCACATCAATTTCTGATTATGAAATGTTAGGTTATTTAACTTATATTATCTCAGAAAATGGTCAAGTAAAGGTAATTTATTATTACAACAATAACTTATATTCTTTGGATTATGATGCAACAAAATCAAATATCCGCAACATTACATTTTTTCCTGTAAAAACAGGATTTGTAGTTGAAAAGGCAATACAAATTGATTCAGTAAGTGATTTAAAAACAACATCTGTTCACATTGAAACTTCAACAAATGGTTATTATGTTGATTATGTTTATGAGTTATATTCATTTAAAACAAATTCCTATTCAAACTTTAACTTGCAAAACGGATATTCAAAAGTTAAGTCAATAAAAGAATCTGGTGGTAGCGATTATTTTGTTGTTAATCAAGTAAAAGTTAATGAAGATAATATTTTAACTTCAGATGGATATGCTGAGTATTATGATTTAAATTTAAATAAGGTGATTGGCTATGTAAATAAATCTACATCTAGTATTTTGTATGCTTCTGGAACCAATGTTTTAACAACTGATGGAATTATTAAATTTAAAGACAATGGTGACTTTGTTTTTATTAATGAATTTAAAACACAGGAACATACTTATCAACTAGTTGAAGACGTTATTTCTTCTGATTATTTTGTTGTGAGTGGATTTGAAGGTTCTTATTTAAATATAATGAACATTTCTGGTGATTGGGCTATATCTGAAAATTATTACTTGAACACCATTGTTAATTATGGTAATGGAATTTATTATGGACATTATCAAGGGGAAGATATTTATTACAAAATTGTTATAAATGATAGTGATGTAATTGTTAATGAGATTGAACCTTACTTTGATGAAAATTTATACAATATTTTATTTAGTGGCTTTGGTTACTATGCAACACAAGAAGATAGCAGTTCATTTAAATTTATTAATGCAGAAACTGGCGATGTTATTTATGACGATATTAAAAATATTGAAACATCAAATAGTGATAATTTGGTTAAAATTAATTTAACTTTGAGTGATAATTCAGTTAAAAATTATATAATTAATACTTCAAGAAAGACATATTATAACTCGTTTGAATATTTGAATGATTCTGAATATGTAGAAGAAGATGTTAGTTTTGCATCAAACAATAAAGATTTAAATTTAGTTGCTGATGTGTATAAAGATTATCACAAGGAAACAATCACATATAGTAATGCATCTGTTTCAAGATTATCATCAGATAAAAATGTAATAAGAATTACTTATGACTATAAATATGCTCCTTCTTTTAAACCTAACACTACTATAAATTGTAGAATTTACTTTTCAAATAGTGGTGGAAACTGTTATTTGGAAATTTATGGTATACAAATAAGCAATAATAAGTTGACTGGTGCAACCCATGGTTCTGATGCTTATGAAGAACTTTTTGAAACTGATGGTGGAAAACACATTGGAAACTCAAAAGATACTAAAAATAAAGCAAAAAATAGTATTTCAATAACTCCATATATATTAAGCAATCGTATTGTTATTGATATAAAGACAAGTGTTTCTAGTTGGCAATGGCGAACTATGGAAGATGAAAATGACGAAAGATTTTTATATTCAACAACCATAAGTGCAACGGTTAAAGGGTATTATTTAACATCTTCTATTGAGTTTACAAAGTCTAAATCAAAGGGATCATATACAGAAATACCATCATCTGTAACATCTACAACTTATAAGAACTATGAAGCAGATATAGTCGGTGGTTCATATAAACACTATTCATATTTCTTTTTTGATACTAATGGTAATATTTCAACAACTCTTCCTCAAGGAAAAGCAACTTTAGTAAGTTATGATGAAGCGACTTTATATTATGCTAACTATACTTATACTAACTTATCGGCACAATATTATAACAATTATTTTAACGATACATTTTATTATTATCATGTATATCAGGCTAAATCATACAGCATTCAATATAGCATTAATATTAATTTAAAGGAAAACTATTTTAAGGATACATTGACGTATCCGAGATGGTTTGAAGATGAAAGTTTGGTTCGTGCACATGAATTTACAGGTTATATGTATGATGAATCGTATACTGATAAGTATGGGCCAGATAATATGTCATCAGCAACACCTGCAATTATAGATTATCCGCAAATTTATAATTTTAAATGTGTTGGTTGGGCACTTTCTGATGATGCCGCTGAACCTGATACTAGATTTAAAGCAGGAACAACTGTTAATAATTTTGCATATAAATCACCTTATGGAACTGGTGGGGTGCTTAATTTATTTGCTGTGTGGAATACTGGTGTTGTTGAATTTAACTTGTCATTTGCTGATTCTACAAACAGGTCATATGTTAGATATGAAATCATGTATGATTCAGATTTAGAAAAATGGGTAGATACAAGTGTTGAAGAACCATATGCTGTAACAATAAGGAATCATCCTACAATCAACAAACAGAGTGTTACTACAAATTCTGGTGAATACTTGGTATATGATGACAATTTTATGGCAGTAACATCGCTTAATACGACAAAAATCTATTATTATCTTAAAGAAGAAGAAATCAAGATGAATAATGACTTTGCTGTTTATATTGATGGAACAAAATTAACATCGAACAAAGCGCAGTTTAAGTTCTATTATTCTCCAGACTATTTTATTTATAATGACTTATTAGACCCTAATAAAATTACACCGACTCCAATAAAACTTAAAACTGGAAGCACTACTGATTATGTAGATGATTCTTCAGCAAAAACACTTTGGCAAGAGTGTTTGGATGAAAGCACTGTTTTAATAACTGGTTCAAAATATCAATTTGCAAGCAACTGGGTTATACTTCATGATGATGATACAAAATATCAGGGGCTAAATTCTCATGTGCCTTGTGGTGCGGGGACAGCATATGGTAGCACTTCAATCGGAACATATTTCGGAACTAATAATATTAACAACTTGACTGTTAAGGCTATTTATATAACACGTGATTATGTTATTGATGTGCCAACGGCTGATGGTGAAGTTTATGGTTCATCAAATATGGTAACTGGATATAAAGACAAAGCCGGAACAACAAATCAAGAGGATTTGTTTAACATTACATTGGTTAATGAATCTACTTTAATTTCATCAATTGCGGCTTCAGGACATGAAAAAAAGCACTTTTTGGGAAATGCAAATATTAACATTACAATTGGAAATTATGATAATGCCAAAAATGACCCAATATATTACATATTTGACAGAATTGAAATTTCTAAACTTGGCTATTTCAAATCTTCTAACACATATTCTCATGAAACCATTTTGCTAACTTATACTGAAGATGGTAGATGGGTCCCAAGTATGAAGGATACATCAAAATCATCATTGTTACACACTGCAAACAATGGTGCAAAATTCTGGATAGGTGATAAGATTGAAACAACGCAGTTTAATGTGTTTGAAATAACATCGCCAGACCCACGAAAGATTGTTATAAAAGTAAGCAATCTTGGCATTCCTGGAGATGGTGAAGGGTCATCATTTACAGTAACTAAAGACACTTCAACATCAGGAACAGTCGGATTTACAATAACTCCGTATGCTAAATCTAACTATACTCCAGATGACACTCTTGCTATTGCAACAAATAGTGATGCGTCAGGCGTTGGAACAGCACTTGAATTAAATGCACAACCAGCAGCCATTATTGCAGGAAAATCTTATTTCTGGATTAATAATGTAAAATATGAATTGCCATCTACAAATGCTGGATATTATGAATATGACTCTTCAACCAAGAAGTTTAAAACTGCAACATCAACCCTTCCTAAAACAACAGATGGTTGGAAAGATAACATTATTTACTATGCTAATGGATATGTTTATTATGCATCATCTTATGACACCAAGTCGGCAAACGAAGTTGACTATAAAATAAACTATTTTTCAGATTCAACAAAGAATGTTATTAACACTAACTTTAATAACACAAAAATAATAGCAATCAGACCAGAACAAAATTATATCTATGCTTCTTCTGGCTCAGATAGTGTTTCACGATATGAAAATTCAACTTATAAGTATACTTATGACATGACTTCATATTTGCATTCTATTCAAATTAGTTTGTTGAACACTGGTGCAACAACACAATCATTTGTTTTAGAAAGAACTACTGATGGAACAAACTCAACTTATAAGACCTATATTGACTATAATTTGAAAACATCTGGAACAACAAATTCTTATGATTATGTTACACTTGATGGTGATGATAATAAGATAATAAGATATTTGGGTGTTGATTATAAAGTTTATCAATATTATAAGTTCAGCGCTGGAACTGATAATAAACGTAACTTTGTTTTATATATTACAAGAAATGAAACAAATAGAGAAGTTATGTATTTCTTGTATTCAGATGTTGCATCACAAAGTATTAAGTATAATTCAACATTGTCTAACGCAGCAACAATTACTTTTACATTTAAAAAGTTTGACAAATCATTAAGCATGACACTTAATGATAAAGACGATATTTTTGATGATAATGACAACCCAATCGTATATAGATATAGTTATAACGACAAAGGAACACTTGCTGGCGGTGATATGTCTTATGGCATCACTGGATTAGAAACAAAATCAACTTCATCAACTCCAACAAACGTGTCTTATTTTGGAAATAACTATCACACAATTGATGGAACTGTTGAATATAAAATGAATCCAAGTGATACGGTAATTTTTGAATTGCAACCAACAGATGGATATGTTATTAGGAAATTAGAAGTTACTGTTGGTGGAAATACGTTGTTTAAGTTTGATTATGTTCAATCAATGGTTAATAGAACCGATGATGGATATTATACATATACATTTGTTGATAGTTCGTTAGATAACTCAAACGAAACACGTTTCCAATATAAGGGATATAATACAAATAGATTCTTTAAAGCATTTGAATCAACAGATAATTTCAAAAACTTTGCTGGTATTATGTATGTTAATTCACATACTAATACTAATAGTCGAAATAATGCTTGGAAATCAACTTCATATGCAGGAAATGCTTACTTTAATCCGGTTTGGTTAATGGTTTCTGGTATTTATGAAGATGTTTCTATTAATGTTGAAACAATATCTTATGCAGAATTCTATTTTGTTGAATCAATTGAAGCAGGAAGCACTGATACAGAACTTCTTGGAACAAGCAATCTTAACAAATTGACAATGCTTGTCGATTCAAATGAAGATGGAACTTGGGAAAAAATTGATTTTGCAAATACTACTGATGGAGTTAGTGTAAAGACTAATGGTTCAGGGAATTATCGTGTTATTTTTGAAGGCGAAGCAGACCTCTTTAAAAAGGGTATAAAGATATATTCAAGCAGTGATGGATATTCAAACTATTTCACTCAAGGAAAACTTTATTTAGATGAAACAAAGCCTGGTTCTGCTTATACAGGAAGATTGTTTGAAAACATTCTTTATTCAAAAGCAGATGACGTTGTTGGTAGAACATCGGATGGTAAGTCGTTATATGTGAATGCTCTTACAGATGACTCAGGTGTTGTTAATGGAACATTAAACTTAAGTTCAAAAATTATTTCTTTTAATGATAAAGCAACATATATTTATATTTCAGATATTAGAAGACTTTCATATCATGGAACTGATGCATTTAATTATATAAATAACACATACTCAAAAAGTTCTAAAAACTATTATTCGGGAACTTATACTTCAATTCAATCAATGAGTAACAACTTGGAATATAGTAACAAATATTTCATGGCGTTTACTGTTAAAAAGAATGCTGTTGAGTATACTACAAGTTCTTACCTTTACAATGATAATATTACAAAAGGTGATAGATTATTTGAGGCTAACATTGTTACAAACCCATCAAAAAAATCAGTTAAGGTTTATGGTGGAAAAGATATAAAACCTGGCATGATTGCTTTGATTATAACTAAAGATGGTGCTGTGGATTCTGACACTTTGAGTATTGTTTCTGCAACATACAGCGAAGCAGAAGATACAACAACTGTTACATTTGCCGGAAATACTGGTTTTAACGTAAACTCGTTGTCTGCTCGTGGATTTAAATTAAGATATACAAATTATCAATTTATATCAACAAATGTTACTGGTAATGTTATGCAACATTATTCATCACCAGATGGAACAATTGAATGGAAATACTTGTCAGATACTGGTTATAGAGCATATCAACTCGACTATATTGGCAAGATTAGTGGAAATAATTATACAAAAACAGGTTCTTGGTTTAACGATGTTGTTTTAACCAACTATGAGTTTTATAACCATACGGGAACTACTCATCAATGGCAAGGCAGTGTCAAAACTGCACAAGGTGAGTTTGATAATGACTTTAATGCAAATGGTTATTCATTAAACTTTACGTTCTATGAAACACCAGGTTATTATTTGAACTATATTGAAATTGATACAATTGATTTTGGTAAAGTTTATATTAATGTTCCAACTATTAGATCTGCATACACTGGAACCTATACAACTCTTAAAGGAAAGTTGTTTAAAGATTCTTCATATGACTTAAGTTATTACTACAAGTTGTCTTATGATTCAACAAATGGAAAGTTTAGATTAGAATTATATGATTCATCTGCGGGTGTTACTTCGGGTGCAAATTCTTTAGGTATTTTATCTAATAACTTTGCTGTTAATTTCTATTCTTATCCATATTCGTATAATATCAATTTCCAAGACAACACAGGAAATTCATCTTCTGATGATGCTACATTAAAAAGATATTATAGTAATGGCTCTGAAAAGACAGACACTAATGCACAAATTATTCTTTATGACTCAATCACATATCTTGATTTGTATTTGGATATGAAAGGATACACTTTTGTTGGTTGGGGATCTCAAAAATACTATACAAGTGCTGGTGCATTAGATAATAGATATAATTCGGTTACAAACACTTGGAATACTACATCATCATGGATACCTGTTGAGTCATGGTTTACTCCTGATAATAGAAGCACACTATTAACATACAAACAGGCTGACACAAAATTCTATAGTTCAGACTTCTATGTAAAATCTTCATTCATTGCTGAATCAAATGAAGTGAGCCCAGTGTCTACTGGTTACTTTATCACAGATACAGGTTTTGCTAATCAAACAGCACTAAAACCACAGAATTATAATTTCTGGTCTGTATATGCAAGACAGTTTGTTAGCACTATTGGAGGTTATAATCCAAACTCTCCAAATAAAGGTAATTTTAATTTGTATGCTATTTGGAAGGCAAATACTTATTCATTGCAATTTAATGTATATGATAATTCCGTTAATAATGGTTCAACAGAATATAAACTTGACGTTAAGGCTAAAGCAGCGGAAGATAAATCAACACCAAAATTATATGATGATTTGTTTAGTAATAATGGATTATCATTTAACGTTGGACACATAGATGGTGCAATTGCAACAGGTGCAACGACTTATTATTGCTTTATTAGATTTGATACTAATGATTGGTATATTACTGATGCTGATGTTTCAAATGTCAATACATTATTCTCTTATTATAATGAGGCTGCAGGATGTGTTAACAATAAATGGAACACCATTCTTGACAGCAACAACAAAACTAATCTTGTAATTGATAGATATGGTTATTCATGGCTTGGATGGTTCTCGAAAAATGAAACAGACATTAGGGTTAAGGCTGATGTTCAAAAGAACTATCGAATCTTTGGTTCAGATTATTATTTTGATGATTATACTTTGAAAGATACTAATCCACAAAAATATACGATGAACTATACAACATATCGTATGTTCGAAATAAATAGCACACTTAATGAAACATATAGCAAGTTTGTTTATAATGGACAACACAAAGTTGACTCTTCACTTGGTGAATCTGCAACCGGTTATGTTTATTTCTATAATTACAAAACAACTACACAAGAGTATGTTTCAAAAACATATTATGTTAATAAAGATTTCTTGAATCACTTTGCAGCAACAAGTGGTCAATTGACTTGCTTTGACACATCACTTTCTTATGATTGTTACTCATATTCTGATGGGGCAGTAGAAATAATGCGTTCACTTGAATATGGAAGTCCTTCAATTAGATATTTGAAGTTGTATGCATATTGGCAAGTTAACTATTATGAATTTATTATTGACTGGCAGGACAACACAGGAAATGTGTCTAACTCATTGAATGTTTTGGGCTCAACAACTGCGGGTATTTTGGATGGAACAGAAGTTGTTAAAGAATCATTTGCGGGTGCTTATTTTGATGATAATGAACTTTCTAACAGATTGAATAACTTTACTCCAGTTAGAGTTGGTTATGACTTCTTAGGATGGGCTTATTATTACAGAACTGCTAGTGGGGCAACTCAATTGATTCCGGTTTACCAAGAACCAGAAAAAGCAGATACTGCACTATGGCTTAACAGACAACTTACAACTGATTATGGTAATGACGAAAATGGTAATCCAATTATTCCGCTTTACACAAATCAAGAATGTATTAAAAATATTTCATTTAAAACTAGTCAAGAAACTTATGGTCAAGAAACAAATAATCATTATTGTTATTTGTTTGCGATTTGGAAACCTCAAACATTTACAATCAATGTTGACCTTAATATTGACAGGGAAGAATTAGAAAATCTCTACGAAAAAGATTCTAATTTTGTTGTGGCTCTTTATAAAAACATCTTGTCAGATGTTAATATCAGAACTGGTATTGATTATGAAAATTATACTGGTATTAGAACAAACTATTATAAATTAGACACAAATACATATACTGAAATCATTGCAAATCTTAACTTTGTTATTGATTTTGACCAAGATTTCAAAACTGCTTATTGTGAAATTCCATACAAAGAAAATGGAACCTTGTATAAAGATGTGTTCTATTTGGATAATTTATTTGCCGTTTCATCTGGTTACTATTTGCTAGGTTGGTTATTTGACCCTAATCTTGCTTATGGTGAAGATTATGCTAGTAGAATGTTGATTTACAATACATTAAAATCTACATTTGGCATTTATGGCAAAATGACTGCTGGTGGAACTCAAGTTCAAGTTGATAACATTAATGTTGATGGTGAATCTTATTTGTCAGAACATACAAATGTTACTTTCAATTTTGATATGTATAAAAAATTGTATAATACTGATTATAAAGAAAGACCAACGGGTTCAACTGAAAAATTCTATACTGGCAATGAAACAAAATTAATGCAAGAAGATGCACATGGTGCAAGTTCAAACTTTGGTTATATTGAAATTGCAGGTCAAAAAGCATATATTGCTTGCGATGACGCTGTTGATCCAGGTCAACACGCATTGTTCTTTAAATATAATGGTTTGAAGTATTATCTAGTGCTTTATTATTACAAAGGTGATACTGTTAAAATTTTAACAAATGACCATTCATTCTTGTATTGTGATGTTGATGGTGTTAAATACAAAATTAGATTTGACACATTTGGTCAGGCATATTATGTTGACTCATATTACGGAACAAGTGCGTCAGAAATATCTCAAAAACGTGTCATTTTGGATATTAGGGCGGCTGCTTTCCAAACATATGGCAAGGCTAAACTAACTTATGACACAGACGGTGTTGCTACTAACGGTAACATTTCAACAATTTATAACGTACTTTCTTATAATGGGGAAATTGCAAAGAACTATATGTTCTATTACAATGGAAAATCCGACACAGACCACTATTATAACTATGTTAAGTTTGTTCCATGCACAACTCGTCAATTTACACTTTATGCTCATTGGCAAAACAAAAATGATATGTATGTTGACATTAAAAATGGCAACAACTCAGATACCGCAAGCCATTCAAACCCTGGTCTTGCAGGTTATTACAACATTATAACATCAACAACTGATAGAGTTTTGGGAACATATACATCTTCATTTGTTGATAACGCAAACGTTTTATCTCAATCAAATACAGAACCAAACTTAAGACAGGGATATAACTATTATGACGATATTGCAATTAATATCTTGCCATATTATAACGGTAGATTCTTGTCTGAACTCACACTCACATTCTATGGTGTAAGTGAAAAAGTTTTGAGTGTTAACGATGATAGTGGAAAAATGAAGTCTAACTTTGTTACTTCAAAATATACATTAACATTTAAATTTGAATGGGATAATGAGAAACACATTATCAAGTTTAGAACTGAAGGTGGCGTTGTTTATAAAATAGACGGTGCCGATGGAAGGTCTTATAGTTACATTCTTTCAGATAGCAATGGTTCATACTTTGCTCTTGAAAGCATGGCATTAGGAGGTTCTCCAATTTCACAACTTTCACTTTTGGATGCTGATGTGTTTAGTGATTATTTGTTCAGGGTGTTTGAATATTCAGATGGCTCAGGCGATAGTGCTAACTTTGATGATAAAAATGGCACTTATGGCAGATGGGATACTAACAAGATTTCAATTAATATGGAAAACTTGATGACCAGCATGGATATTACTTGCAAGTTCTCTGTTCAAACATATGATTTGAAATTCTATAGTATTTTGGATGCTGAAGGTTACAGATTGAATCTTCAGGCGGGAACTACTAATAAGTATGAAACTGGATTTAATACTTATGATGACTTCCAAACAAATGTAACAACAAACAACTCTAACGCAAATGAATCTGGAACATTCTTCTCATCATCAGCGTTTGGTTCAACAAACCTTGCAACCATTCCTCAAGACTGTGCTGCTGCTCCAGATTTGACACAAGCACAAGGATTTAACGTTCCTTATGGATACTTTATCTACGGACAATATTATACATCTGCGTTTGCACCAAACAGACCTATTGACTCGGTTGACCCAAGCAACAATGTTGTTGAATTGCTCAATACGGATATGTATGGTTTTGAATATATTTATTCAAATGGATACTTTGAATATGGTCAAACGGGATATGATTTAGCAGCAAACCCAACTGACGCGACTGACAGTTTCTATGCTCAATGTTCGCCAGTTTTGGGACCTACTTACAAATTCTCGCAAGCAAACGGCTTTAGAAAACTTGGTTTGTCATTCTATACATTCTCTGGATGGTATGAATATGACAAGACTCAAACAAACAAGGTAGTGTTTGTTGAATATGACAGATTGTCAGAAGCAACATACATTAAGAGAAATATTGTTCTTTATGGATATTATTATCCAATCAACACTCCAACAAGTATTGAATTCTATACTTGGAATGACCAAAACAAAAACTATATTCAATATACAGGCAATGCAAATCAATACACATTGAATGCTGAAGTTGAAAATCATCCATTCTATCAACAAAGCAATTTGCTTGTTTGGAATACAAACAATTCTGACTATATTGATGAAAACGATATTGCAAAAATTAAAACTTATAACAAATATGGTGTAAACTCAACCAAGTTTGGTAATGATAAGTTGACAGTAAATGACTTCCAAGACCAAGCAGCATCTCTTGATGCACAGATTTTGGAAAGAGTTTTACAGACATATTGGTTCTATGATGATTCATATATGGCGTTATACTTTATGAGTGGTTCAACGAAACACTACATAAGATATGACTCAAGTATTGGATTCTATTATCTGACGGATGAAAGCAATCCTTCATCAGTTCATGAAGTTGACATTTATTCAGACGATATGGAAAACTTCAAGATTAATGGAACAAATACTGAACTTGAAACCGAAGAACTTTATAAGTATGACTTTGATGGCTCATATTTGTATATTAAAGAAACTGCAAACATGAACATCACGGGTGATAAAGATAAGTATTATAGATTGCATGAAGTAACCCAAAGCATGATGACCAAGGCAAATAATGGAACCTATGGAACTGCTGCAGAAAATAAATTCTTGCGTGATTATGAACCAAGATATTATTACGATATGCATGGAACAAGGTATTATATGCTTGCTAGGGATGAACAGGGTATTAGTCGTGCAAGTAACACTATTTATTATCTCAACAACGTAGGAAGTGTGGTTGTTGAACAAACTGCAAACCTTGTTACCGTTAAGAACTATTTTGTTCAGTATGGTGGCGAGTATTATCCAATTGATTACACAGTTTATTATGATGAAAGTGGTTCAACTTATATCAGTCCAATGCATAATGCAACAACAAATACTGTGACAATTCCAACGGGAAGTGGTCCAGTTGAGTGTTACTTTAACTATGACACCAAGTTGCTTTATAACAAAGAAACATCTGAAAGAGTTGATTTTGACCACTATGTATATTGTCCAATCAATGAAAATTATTTGGTAAACACAAAATGTATTAGTGGTATTTGGTATACTGATGCTATTACAATTAAGTCTTTACCAAGCCCTAACATTGGTTTCTGGTATGACGGCGATAATTATGGTTTTGTTGGCTATATTATGGTTACCGACAAGATTATTGAAGATATGAAAAAAGCGCCTTCAAATGACGGAACTGACAAGGGTGGTGTGATTTATCAATCATTCGATAGATATATGAAACTTGTTTATTCAAAAGCAAACTTTGCAAAAACAAGATTTTCTGATTACAACTCAACAACTGGTCAATCTGCACTATATGATGCATTTATAACACAATATGCTGGTGCAGGTGGAACATTTGATGAAGCATACAACACATTCTATAATGAGTTGTCTGGACTTGTTGGTGAATTGATTTCAAGATATTCAAAGACAGACCTTTTGAGTTCATTGCTTCTTGCTGAATCTTATGAATACTCAAAAGATGGTATTGCGAACATCATTTCTGGTGTAAATGTTAACATTCCAGTATCGTTCAAAGATATTATAATTGACCCAAGAACTGGCAGAAATCTTTCAATGACTGTTACTGTTCAAACAGAAGAGCCATTCTCAATGATTTCTATTAACACATCAGTTGAAACAAATATTTATGCTATTCCTATTTATAGCCCATATTTAGTTCAATTTAATGATAATTCTGTTGAAAAGACAGGTGATAGGTCAATGGTTGTTGATATTGAGCAAATGGATGTATGGCACTTTGAACTTGGAAGTGACTCATCATATGCTTATAACAAGGCAAATGGTGACTTCTTGAACTTTATTCTTTTGGATTCTGCACAATATCAAGAATTGTATGCTAACAAAGCAAACATATCTGAATATATGTCTACAATAATCAAAGGAATGTCTTCAGAAGATAAAGCAAAATTTATATTCACCGAAAGTTCTGAAGTTACTGCAACAAACACTGTTGATATTGATTTGAGTGCTTGTGACGTTGGACATTATGTTCTTGTTGCATACTATAACAAGACGGGTATTACTGCTGAAGCGGAATCATATGTAGTTCGTGTAAGTGACAATTTGGTTCACATTCAAATTGGTGCTGCTGGAACAACTTATGAAATTTCAACGCTTGACACGGTTTGCAATACTTAAAACTAATTTTTCTAGCAAAATCAAGGGCAAATTGATTGCCTTTGGTTTTGTTGGATAAAATTATTATACTGTAGCATAAAATTTAATAATTTTCAAAAGCCACAAGAGATTGTGGTTTTTGGTGTTGCAACAAATAATTGTTTAATAGTTATAAAAAAAGCCCTTTTCATGTTCGTAAAAGGGCTTTTTTTGTGGATTTGTTTGTTAAAAGTATACAAAATTGATTAAAAAAGTGGGTGAAATAACCTCAATTTTTCTTGTCAAGTGATATCAAAAAAAAGGTCATTTTTGTGCAATTTGCTGAAATATCAAAATAAAAAAATTGTCGAAAAAATTAAGCGAAAAAAATTATTTTGTAAAGTGGGGAAATTTCAGCATTTATGTCGATTTTTTGTTTTATTTTTATAATTATATAATCATAACCAAAAAATAAGTCATAAAAATTGATTTATTTTACTATTTTTTTCTTGTAAAACAATATGTTTTTTGATATACTAACATGGTAAGATACTATCGGTATATATTCACGAAAGATAGTTAGAAAAACAAAAGAATTTAAGAGAGGAAGTTCTTATGAAAAAATTAACAAAAACAATGAAAAGTATTATTATTGCAAGCATTTCACTTGTGTGTGTTGCTGCAATCGTTTTGGGCTGCGTGTTTGGCTTTAAAAAGAAAGATAATACAAAGAGTCCTTATGGATTTACACAGGCACAACTTGAGTTGATGTCTGCAATCAATGAGGAGTCTAAATCAAAAGCAGAAAATAGTGGTAATGCCATGTATAATGTTGACCAATCAAAATTGGTTAATGAAAATGGCAATGCTTTTTCTTTGACTCAATTAGTTGGAGTTTATGAAAATTACTTTATTGCTAAAAATGGTGATTTGACTGACCTCTATTATTTTGCTAAAGATGCGCAAGGTAATGATGTGACAATCAACTTTGTTAAAGAACTTGAAAGACAAGAGTTGATTTCTGGTGTTGAAAATGCATACATCATGGAAGTTAAAGATAATCATGTTGCATATTCATACACATATGAAAAGAACTCTGTTAAATATCAAGCGATTGATGTTGCATATGTTGCTGACCTTGAAAACATTGTTATTGTTAATACATACAACTTTGTTGACGAAGGTGAAGGCGATTTATATTTGAACGATGAATACTTGGCTGATATTGAAGTTGCTTTCATTGATGATTGCTATTATTACTTCTATGTTCTTGTTGATGGTGAAGAAGTTGAAACTTATCACATTGATATGTTTAGATATACTTCTGAAGCAGTTTCTGCAGATGATAAAATTTTGTATGAAACAACCGACCTTAATGATTTTGAAGTTATTGGCAACAGCATTCATGTTTTGCACAATCAACCAAGCAACGACAAAATTTTGTTTGCTGCTAATCAAAAGGTTGGTTTAATTGACTTGGCAAAACAATCAAACAAAACCTATGATTATTACATGACAAAACAAGGTATTTTTGTTGAAACAGGAAAGATTGTTGAAACAACTGCTGATGTTAAATCAACAAGTGTTCATGTTGAAACTGGTTCAACTGGATATTATGTTGATTATGAATATAAATTCTACAACTTTAAAACAAGTGAATTTGAAAACTTTGCTCTCTCAAATGGTTATTCAAAAATTTACACTGATGAAGTTTCAACAAATGAAAAATTCTTCTTTGTTTATGAAATGAAAGTTAATGAAGAAAATGCATTAACTGAAAAAGGAAAAATTACTTATTATAACAATAACAAACAAATTATTGTTTCTTATGACGTAGGTGAAAAGAGTTTAATTGAATATTCTAGCGGTGATGCATTTGTTACTGAAGAGGGTATTCACAAATATAACAAAGAAACAAGCAAACTTGAACTTACATATGATTTCAAAACAGAAAACGTTTCTTATAAAATTAAATCTGAAAATATTTCAAGTGACTATGTGATTATTGATGGTTATAAAGAAACAGGTTTTAATGTTTTCTCAATTTCAAAATCTCAATTTATTCAAGATACAATTAAATATTCTTCAGTTTATGACTATGGAAATGGCGTGCTTTATGCTAATGATAGTGCAAACTATTATTATATCAACACTAACGGAACAATTTCTAAAATTGAAAACTTCCATAATGATGAAAATGGAATGAATGGAACACTCCTTGTTGGTGGATATGGTTATTATGCATTAGACAATCAAAATGAAACATATTCAGTTGTTGATGCAAAAACAAACACAGTTGTTAAAAACAACTTAACTGATTATCTTTTAAATTTTGATAGTTCTGTATACAAACTCACAATGGTTTCTGACAATGAAGAAAATGTTTTGATGTATTGCACACAATACAGAGAATCATTTATGCCAATGTATTATAAAGAAGGCGGGGCACGTTCATCTGAACCTCAACAATCAACCACTGCAGACACATATGATAATGAATATAGTGATTTATCTGGAACCGATTGGACTGTTGACGGTAATGGAACTTATGGACTTGAAATTAAGGTAACCAATGGAAAATATCCAACTGGTGCAAAGATTTATTTAAGTAACGTTGGAACAAACCATTATATTCAAGTTTCAGGAATGAGCATTTCAAATGGAACCCTTTCTAAAGGAACTGTTTCATCTGATGACTATTCTGAACTTGTAACTGATGACTGGGTATCAAATGGTAGTGTGAGTGATTCTATTACTACTTCTATTACAGTAAGTGCTACAAATAAATATATCGCTTATTATATTTACTGTGATTATGTTTGGAGAACATTTGAAAGTGGTTCTGTTGATACAAGTTCTTTAACTCTTGATTACACATGGTATGAATTAGATAGTAATGATACATATGCATCTACTGTTTCTTATTCTTCATATGATGATACATGTGATGATGGTGTAAGCAGACCTACAGGTGGAACATATAGAGGAATTTATGCCAGAACCTCAGCGGCTACTTCTGGAAATTTATCACAAACCACAACAACATGGACATGTATTGATGATCCATTTAGTTGGAACATGGATTATGATTATATCAGATATGGTAAAGGCTCAAATGGTAGTTTAAACTTATCAACATGGGCTCTATATGTTGTTTATAAACCAATTACATATACAATTTCTTATACATTGAACGACGGAACAGCAGGAACATATGCACCAACAACTGGAACATTTGCAACTTCATTTACTGTAAGCAACCCAACGAGAACAAACTATGTGTTCCAAGGTTGGTCAATCACTGGAATGTCCAGCAACTCAAAAACAGTCGGTGGAACAACAGGTGTTACGGCAACATCAAAAACAGGTGTTACTGGAACAACTTTCTTAAACTTGAGAACCTCATCTGGAACTGTTACATTTACTGCAGTTTGGAAAGGTAAGGATGTTAATATCTATTATTACAAGGTTACTGATGGTGCAAATATTAACAATGCTTCTAAATATACACTAGCAGACACACAAACTGTTGAATATGGAACAACTTATACAACAAAGGCGGCAAGCACTGCTGCATTAACTGGTTATACTGTTGGAGGTTGGTGGTGGTATGGAAGCGCTTATACTAGCACTTTTAGTAATGTAGACCATACTTGCGGTCAATCTTTAACGGCTGGATTTGATGTTAGATATTATTATGCCTACTATACAGAAAATTCTTATACAATTACACTTGATTTAAACAAGGGAAGTGGTTCAACAACACCAAGTTGCTCAACAACTTCACCTATTACAGTAAAATATTCTGAAACAGCAACAATTACAAACCCATCAAGAAGTGGTTATAAGTTTACTGGTTGGGATATGTCTGGTGACGCATCTTTAACAGACCAGACGGGAACATCATTTAGTAAATTAACTGGTAAAAATGGTGGGGCAATCACATTTACTGCAGGTTGGACGGCTTATAAATTTAGAATTCATTATTATTGGCCTCAATCATCAGGATATATTAACTCACCGGGTAATTATGCAGGTTATACTTATGAAGATGCTACATTTGATGCGGCTTACACAATGCTTGGTTCACAACAAGATTTTACAGGTTACACATTTGCTGGTTGGTATTATAATAGAAACAAACCAACATCTACAATAACATCTGCAACACATCCAGGTGGATATAAGTTTACTTCATATACTAAAAACTGGGCAATGTATGCTTATGCTTATTACACAGCAAACTCATATACAGTAAAAATTGTTAATGGCTCATCAACAGATACTCAAACATGGTATTATGACGGATTGTATACTGTTGATAATGTTTCAAAAACAGGTTATACATTTGCTGGTTGGACAATTTCTGGAATGCAGAAATGTTCAACAAAACTTATTGGTGGTCTTACCACTTATGTTGATGATGAATCATTAACTGGCGTAACAGCAACATCATTTAAAAACTTGAGATATTCAAGTGGAACTGTTACATTTACCGCGGTGTTTAATGCAAATGTTTATAACATTTCATATAACTTGAATCAACCTGGTTCAACAACACCATCAAATGCAACAAAGCCAGCAAACGGAACATATGACCAAGATGTTTCAATAAGCAATCCAACTTGTGTTGGTTACACATTCACTGGTTGGAACATTACTGGCATGGATAGTGTTACTCACACATATGGAAGTTCAACAACAACAGACGAATCTATTTCTAGCACAAAGGCAACAACCTATAAGAACTTGCACTCAACAAATGGTGCAACTGTTACATTCACTGCTGGTTGGACACCTAACACTTATTATATTTCATATTCTTTTATTAGCCCAGGCTCAACACCTGTTTCATTTACAGGAACTAATTCTATTGAATTTGATGAGGTATTTAGCATTTCTGCTGCAACCAGAGTGGGTTATACATTCCACAGTTGGAATATTTCTGGTATGACAACCGATTGCACACACTATTACGGAACAACTGATAACCCTACAACTAGTGGTGGTTCTAGTGATACAATGACGGTTACAACTGAAAAATATTTCAAAAACTTGGCTTCAAGTGGAACTGTTTACTTTACAGCAGTTTGGGTGGCTCATGAATATAACATTACATATACAATGAACACTCCAACTGGAGCAACTTTAATAACTTCTATTTCAACTCCAGCAAAAGCCACATTTGATACACAATACACAGTTTCAACCCCATCGGTTCGTGGTTATACATTTGCTGGTTGGAATATAACTGGAATGAGCACTGATTGTGCACATGAAATTTCACTTTCATCTACAAAAGCAAATCAAGTTACAGGAGATTCTTACACAACAGCCGGTGCAACAGTTTATATTAAAAACTTGCATTCGTCACAGTCTTCAACTGGAACAGTTAACTTTGCTGCAACTTGGATGCCTACAGAATTTACAATTTATTATCATACAACATATGACAATCAATTAGGTCAAATCAATGTTCCTGGAAAATATACAAACCTTATTGACCATGCAAATGTTGAATATGATAAATCAACAACCTTGCTTCATTTGGATAACTCTACATTAGATAGAACTACTCCAGCAGGTTATAAATTTATTGGTTGGTATTTCTTTGTTTCTGCAGTTTCAAGCAGTTCAAATGCAACAATGACTGAAGAAAACTATAGTTCAATCAATGTTAATGACTATGCTTGCTATGATGGAACAAAAGCAACAATTGCTTCACCATTTAAAGAAGTTACAAACTATCGTTATCCTGGAAATCTTCATGCGTATGCTGTTTATGAACCATACACATATAGAATTCGTTATCATTTCCCAGTAGAAACATCTATTGATGCTCTTGCTACAAGACTTGGATACACAATTGTTCCTGGATTCAACTATGGTCAAATCATTAACTACTTGAGCAGTTACAACACTTATGTTGATGTTGAAGTTAAATTTAACTCAACATTCACTGTTAGAAGTGAAAATCCACTTGCTGGAACCAAACTTATTGGTTGGCACACAAGAACAACTGAATATCCTGATTCATCAAAAATCTTCAGTGAAGATGATGTTACTTGGGA
>JAZNYK010000006.1:0-207893 GCA_045594425.1 Clostridia bacterium | reverse complement strand
CAAGTGTAAGTGAAATGTCTGAACCTGTTGCAGTTCCGTCAACATAAAGTGCGTGAGCACCAGTTGCTGAAATTGTTCCGTTGTCGATTGTAACATTTCCGTCAACAATGTTTAATGCTTTAACACTAGATGTGATTGTGTGACCGCCAAGGTTGATTTTTAAATCTCTATCAATATTAAGTGTTTCAGTTAACACAACATTTTTAGTGAGTGAGATTGAAGAAACGTTTGCGTCTTTAACAGCATCTTCAAAAGATTCTTCAAGAGTGAACACTCCATCTTTTTCAACAACAACATAGCCATCTGCAACAAAGTTTGTTCCTTTGCCTTCAGCAGCGTTGTTTGCTGGGTCAACACCATAGAATCTTCCACCATAAACAGTGATTGAAGAAATATCTCTATCACCGTCATAAAGGTTTAATGTCCAAGCAGGTGTTTGACAAATGAATGTTCCGTCATTAATAACGATATGTCCGCCATTTGAAGCGTAAATCAAGTCGTCATGGTCGTCTGAACTTTCACAAACATTGGTGTAGGTTCCACCATTGATTGTAACATTTCCGCCGTATGCGAAAATTGCAATAGAACCTGACACAGCACCCTTGCCGTTGATTGTGCCTTCACCCTCAATTGTAAGGTCGCCACCTTCATAAACAGCAATTGTTTGATTTGAATTAACTCTGTCGATATTGTAACCATTTAAGTCGATTGTAAGAATTTTTTCAACTTTAAGATATGTTTGAAGAGTGATATTTTTATTAAGAACAAGTGTTGAACCATCTTCAATAATAGTTACAAGAGTGTTAAGAGAGTTAGCAACAATCCATTCGCCGTTAACATTGAATGAATCATAACCTTCTGCAGTCATATGCATTTCTGTTGGGTTAAAGTTGAATGAACCGCTTGTGATAAGTTCTGTGTTAAGAGAAGCAGCGGTTGAATTTTGCATTGTGTTTTCGTCTACAGTAACTTTTGTTTGAACAACTTCGGTGTTAACATCCAAAATGGCAGAAGTTGTTTCAAGTTCTGATTTTTGAATGTCAATTGCAAAGTTTTGAGCAGTGTCTTCTGCTGAAACAATTGTTGATGTTGATTTAATGCTTGTTTCTTTTACTTCAATTGAAGCATTTGCACCTTTAACCACAAAAAGGGAAGGTGTTGTTGTTCTTCTTGTTGAGAATGTTGCAGCAGGTGTTTCAACAACCACATTAACATTTTCAAGTTTGATGCTGTCATCTTCGCCAACAATTTCAACTGCTGTTCCATAGGTGATAACATCAAGATTTTCAAGTTCAAGAACTGCATTTGTGCCTTCAACAACGATTGCTTTGTTTGTTTGAAGTTCAAGAGAACCGTTTCTGAAACCAATAACAACGTCATCTTCAACAACAAGTGGAGAACTTGCGCTGAATGTTAATGTTTTTCTGTTTAAGTCAAAATCGATGTTAGATGCAAAGGTTGCTGATTCTGAAATTTCAATATCATTTGCAAGTTTGATTTTGCTTACACCATATGTTTCAACAAGTGTTGTGATTTCTTCAGCGGTTTGTGCATCATAATAATGATTGTTTGAAACTTGAATTTGTGGGTTTGTTGCAATGAATGAACCGTTGCTTAATTCAAACATGATGTATGTTGAAATGTTCCATCTATCATTTGGAACAACGGTTGCGCTAACAACCGAGAAACCATCTTCACCATCTTCGCCATCGGTGCCGTTTTCGCCGTTTTCACCATCTTCGCCGTCAACGCCTTCTGCTTTAACGCCTGTGTCGGTTTCGCCAACAAACCAGTTTCCGTTTTCACCAATATAAGGTGTTTTGCCGTCTTCACCATTTGTTCCGTTGGTGCCAACTGCTTTAATGTTTGTTTTTGTTCCGTTGATAATCCAATAGCCATCTTCGCTGATAGCAACAGTTGTTTGTGTGCTAACGTTTCCAGCGGTGTGTTCAGCGGTTGGTGTGTTGTTTTTGTTGCTTTGAATCACTGAAAAACAAGATGCTCCAAGTGATAAAACAGAACTTGCAAGAGTGAGTGCAATTCCTGCTTTAATAATGCCAGAAGAATGTTTTTCTGTTTTTGCTTTTTCTTTTGTTTCTGTTGGTTCAACTTTTGTGCTTTGTTCACTTGCGGTTGAATCATAGTGTTCTGAAGGTTCTTCAACTTCAGAATTTGTTTCATTGATATTTTCCATTATATCCCTCCGAAAGTTGTTTGAAATGCAAAATTAAATATAGCCAATTACATTATATTCCTTTTGAAAAGAAATATCAAGGGGCCAAAGAAAATAATTAAATAATAAGACAAAATTCGACATAAACATACAAAAAAATAAAGCGGGCAAATTGCTCGCTTTGTTTTTATTTCATTGTAAAATCTTTGCGTGGGTTTTTGTGAACTTTGACAATAATATCACGAAGTTCTTCAACACGTTCAAAAACTGCTTCTGGAAGACATTTGTATAAATACTTTTTGTCTTTTTCGGTGAAATTTAAAAGTGCTTCCCTTATTTTTGTTGATGACAAGCCATCAAAAACTTTTCGTCTATCAAAGAAACAGAAAGAAACATATTTGTTAACTTCATCATCAAACCAATTTTTTACGGTTTCTGGATTGTCTGAATAATAAAGAGTGAAGTTTTTTTGGCCAATTCTTGAAACAATGTTATAGTATAGGTAATGACCCCAAACGGCATCATCATTTTCAAGATTTTCTTCAGACCAATCAGGAAATTGGTAAATTTGAATTTTTGTCATGTCATGCTCGTTACTTAATGATTCAGACAACAACTCTTTTCTTAATCTGAAATTAAATGGATTTCTTGGCATATTTTCTTTATTGCTGCTTCCAAGCATGATGACAAGTTTGTCACATTCTTTAAGTGCTTTTTCGATAACATAAAGATGTGCCTTGTGAAGTGGTTGAAAACGTGCGATAAAAACGCCGATTTTTAATGTCTTTTGTACTTCATTATTCATAATTAAACTCCCTATATATTTTTATTGTAGCACCGCAAAACAAAATTTTCAAAGGATATTGAAAATTTTTTATAAAAATATTTATAAAAATTAAAAAGTCTACGGATAGTGGGGGTAAAATTAAAATAATACATGGTATAATGTGATTGTGGAGGAAATAATATGGATTTAGGTGTAATTGGAAAATTTATTTCAAAGCAAAGAAAAAAGTGTGGGCTCACACAAGTTCAACTTGCTGAAAAGATTAATGTTAGTGAAAAGACAATTTCAAAGTGGGAAACAGGAAAGGGCTTTCCAGATACAACCTTAATGCTTCCGCTTTGCAAGGAATTAAATATAACAGCGAATGAATTGCTTTCAGGAAAATTGCTTCCAACAGAAAGGGAATACAAAGAAATCGCCGAAAAAAATCTTGTTGAATTAAAAGCGAAACAAGAAAAAAGTGACAAATTGATGCTTTCTTTAGAGTGGGTTGTTGGCATATTATCAAGTATGTTTATTATAACAATGACCATGGTTGCGTCTTATTGCCAAATGGCAGATGGTTGGAGAATTGCATTAATTGTTTGGGGCTTTTTAAACTGCTTGGTTGGCATTCACTTTTGTTTGATAATAGAGCAAAAAGCAGGTTTTTATGAATGTGGTTGCTGTCATCATAAATATGTTCCAACTTACAAGCAAGTTTTGTGGTCTGCACATATGGGAAGAACAAGACACATGAAGTGTCCAAACTGCAACAAAAGAGGCTGGCACAAAAAAACAACAAATCAAGAAGATAATAAATAAAAAAACACTGGAGTTATCCAGTGTTTTTTAATAGTTTCTTTCTAGCCAATCAATAAGAGTGTTGATTAAAAGATTGCACTTGTCTATGTTTTTAGGCATATTGGTGATTGCAGAATTGATTTCTATTTGAATAGTCCAAATATTAAAGTTTTTTGCAAAATGTCCTGCAATTGTTCGAGGACCAGCACAAAAAGGTTCGTCTACACTAACAGAAAATCCTTGAATTTCAAGAGCATTTTTTAAACTTGCAAAAAGTTTTTGGTTTCTTGCAATGTTTTGGCCAAAGTTGATGCCTAGATTAATATCACAAGGGCGGTGCTTTGCAAGTCCGTGAAAATCTATCAAATATTTAATGTTCTGTTTTTGGATGGCATTTGCAATTGTGTCACGATATGGGCAACTTTCAACAAAGTTGGCATCGTCATCATCGTTTCTAGTTTTCACAATCAAGTTTGCTTTCATGTGTTTTGCAACCATTGTTGCTACAGGAATAGTTCCAATTTCTGCAACCTTAAGCGAACCCAAACGAACTTGTGAAACTCCATGCGGAGCAGAAATCAAAATACTGCTGTTTGTTTGAAAGTATGCATGGTCGTCTGTGTTTTCTTCAAAAAATTGTTTTCTGATTTTGCTTAAATCACCATATTTTAACTTAACTAACTCTTTCATAATTTTATGATACAAAATAAAAAAAAGATTAGCAACTTTAAAATAACAAGTTTGAAAAATAACCAAATTTTTTGTTGTGTTTGCATTATGTTTGCTTGAGGTATTTTTGAGTGATATAATCAAACTAGAAAAATAAAATCAATGGGGATTTTATATGGATAAAAAAGAAAAGATTTTGGCGTTTGGTGAAATTATGTTAAGGTTAACTCCGCCAGACTACACAACAATTTCGCAAGCACGCAATTTTGTTGCAAACTACGGCGGTGGCGAGGCTAATGTTTTGGTTGCTCTATCACATTTTGGGCATAACACCGAATTTTTGACAAAACTTCCAGATAACCAATTGGGTGACTCTGCAGTCAAACACTTGAAAGGTCATGGCGTGAAAACCGACCATGTTGTTAGAGGTTCATCTAACATTGGGATGTATTTTGTTGAAACAGGATTTGGTGGCAGACCTTCAAGGGTTATTTATAACCGCAAACATTCTGCAGTTACAAGAATTGACACTAACGAGATTGATTTTGATGAAGTTTTTGCTGGTGCGACATGGTTTCATCTTTCGGGAATATCTCTTGCACTAGGGGATAATGTTAGAAACTTTGCATTTAAGTGCTTGGAATATTGCAAAAAATATAATGTTAGAGTTTCATTTGATTTTAACTATCGTTCAAAACTTTGGACTATTGATGAAGCACGTCCTCACTTTAAAAAAGTTATTCCTTATGTTGATGTTTTGTTTGCAAACCATTTTGACATTGGAACTATTTTGGAAGTTAAACTTGATAATGAACCTCAATCACTAACTGAAAAGAAGATAGCACTTTCAAAAGCACTTATTAATCAGTCAAAAGTTGAATATGTGTTTGGAACAGAGCGTGTTGTTCACACCGCTAGTGACAATTCACTTTCATCTTATTGTATTTGCAGAAGTGGTGAGTTTAAGTCAGAAGGTCCTATTAGATTTTCAATTTATGATAGGATTGGTGCTGGGGATGCTTTTGCTTCGGGTGTTGTTCATGGTCTTTTGAAAGATTATGGAAATCCAGAGTATGCTTTAAAGTTTGGTCTTGCAACTTCAATTTTAGAGCACACACTTTATGGTGATGTTTCAACGCTTTCTGAAAAAGAGGTTGAAGAATTTATGGCAAGCAATGGCAATGCTGCAATTCAAAGATAAAATAAAGGCTTCGTTAAAGAAGTCTTTTTTTTGTTGCAATTTTTTTAAGTGGTCATATTATGACACTATGAAACATATAAAGATTATTGTGGTTGGTCACAAAGGAAAAATGGGAAGTGTTGTCTTTGAAAGTTTAATTTCTGCAGGTTATGATGTTTTTGGAATTGATAAAAATGACAATTTTGAAAATATTAAAGATGCAAATTTAATAATTGATTTTTCAAATGCAGGGCAATCTGCAAAAACGGCAGAGTGGTGTGCAGAAAATAAAGTAAACTTGATTATTGGTGCAACGGGTCAAACAATCCAACATTTACAGCAAATTAAGTTTGCGAGCAGAAAGACAGCAATTTTAAAAGCAGGAAATTTCTCAATAGGTATTGCGAAGTTAAAAAATTGTTTAAAGTATATTTTTGATGGCAGTGAAAATCAGGTTGTTGTGTTTGAAAAACACCATAAAAATAAACTAGACAAGCCCAGCGGAACAGCACTTGAACTTGTTGAAAATATTAAAAAAACGATAAATGTGCCAGTTGATGTTTTGTGTGAACGGTTAGGCAGTGAGGTGGGTGAGCATACGGTTAAGGTGTGCTATAAAAACGAAGTTATTTCGCTGTCACACAAGGCATATTCAAGGGTTGCATTTGCTGATGGTGTGCTTCTGGCGGTCAGTTTTATGCTTAAAATTTCAGGCGTGGGGCTTTATAATTTTGAAAGTGTTGTGGGTTAAAAATTATATACAAAAT
The DNA here is from genome assembly GCA_045594425.1 of Clostridia bacterium. Taxonomy (GTDB): domain Bacteria; phylum Bacillota; class Clostridia; order Christensenellales; family UBA1242; genus RGIG1681. The sequence continues at coordinate 201,534 of JAZNYK010000006.1, read as the reverse complement.
AAAAATGTGTTTGACAGTTTATGGTGTAAAATGTAATAATATGTTTAGGAGGGAAAATTATGGCAAAAAAGAAAAGCGGTTTAGACCTTGGCAAAATTTTGTATGCAGTTGCTGCAGTTTTAGGACTTGTTGCAGTTGTTATGCTTTTTGTTCAAGCAGTAAAAGTTCCTGATGTTGAAACAGCACTCGGAACAATTAAAAATGACGGAGGATACACAGGCTTGCAAGTTGCTTTTGGTAAGAGTGAAGAAGATGTTAAAGTTTTGTCTTTCTCTTTCATGGCATTGCTCCCAGTTCTTCTTGTTATTGCAGGTAGCGTTCTTTCAGCACTTCAAATGGCATCTAAAAAAGGCAGCAAAATTTTAGATTATGTTGCAGTTGTTTGTTTTGTTGTTGCTGGTGTGCTTTACTTCATTATGCCAAGTTTCGTAGTTGGTGCAGACACAATCGTTGGAAAAATTGCTGCAGAAATCGATTATGTTCTTGCAGTTGGTTCAATTGTTGCTGCAATCTGCTCAATCTTGGCTGGTGCAACAGTTCTTGTTAAAAACTTGTTAAAGAAATAATAAGACAAAATAAAAAAGACAATCGTTCGATTGTCTTTTTTTATGCACAATTTTTTATGCTTCATTTACAACATATTCAATTAATGAAGATGTGAGTCCGTCATATTGAATTTTTAAAGTTTTTGAACCAGCGGTTGTTGTGCTAAAGTTTTTAACCATGTCGGCTGTGATTTCAATGATTTCATCTGGAGTTTCATCTCCATAGGTGATTGTGATTTGTCCGCCATCAACATCAAGTTCTTCTCCAACAACATATACAAGTTTAAATGGTGTTGTTAGTGTGATTGTTCTTGCAATAACTGTATATGAGAATGAAATTGTGAAGAAATCACCATTTTCATCTTCAAAGTCGGTTATGATTTGTGTTGTGTATGTTTTTGCTTGTGATGTTGATTTTGATTTAAGCATATAAAGTTCAACATCAACAATTTCAGTTTTTCCGTTGTTATATGTTGCTTTAATCTTTCCACCAGTTACATCAAGAGATTGTCCTTGATAATAAGTTGTTTTCATGCCTGGTTCAAGTGAAACACTTGTAACTTTTACAATTGTTACGGTGTATGGAACATTGATGCTTATGCCACCCCAAGCAATTGTTAAGTTTCCACTTTTTTCAAATTGTGAATCAAAACCAATAACCATTGAAGGCAAAATGTCAACAACTTCGGTGTTTCCGTTGTTATATTCAACATTAAGTTTTCCACCGGTTGTGTCAAGAAGTTCGCCAACAAAATAAATTGTTTTAAATTGATTTTCAGGTAAAATTGAAATTGATGTTGCAACAATGTCAGTGATGGTGTAGGCAACAGTTGTTGTTTTTCCGCCATAAGAAATTGTTAAAACTTTATCTTCGCCAGCACTTGATGAATCAAAACCAGTAACCATTGTTTCGGTGATGTTAACAGTTTGAGTTGTTCCGTTATTATATGTTGCCTTGATTTGTCCGCAAGGGTAGGTGATAGCATCACCAGTGTAATAAGCAGTTTTAAATTCGGCTCTATTCAATAGTTCAATTGAACTAACAACAATTGCGGTTACTGAATATTCTTGTGAACAGGTTTTTCCTTCATAGGTGATTGTTAAAACAGCATTTTTTGCAGACGTTGTGCTAAAGTTTGAAACCATAGCGTTTGTTATAACAACATCTTCGGTTTTTCCGTTATTGTAGGTTGCTGTAATTATTCCACCAGCCACTTCAAGTTGTTCACCAACAAAATACGATGTTTTCATTTTTGTTTTTACGCTAATACTAGAAACTGCAAGTTGAGTTACGTTATATGTCACTTTGATTGACTTGTCACCATAAGTGATTGTGAGTTCTTTGTTTGTGCCAGCAGTTGAAGTGTCAAAACCAGTAACCATGGTTGATGTTACGTTAATTGATGCTGAAGAATCGTCTTCAAAAACAACGTTTAATTTTGTTCCTTCAAGGTCAAGAATGTCACCAGTGAAGTATGCATTTTTGATACTTGTTGAAATGGCAATTGATTTAACGGCAGGGCTGATAACTGTGTAAGCAACAGTTGTTGTTTTTTCATTATATGTGATGGTTAATGTTTTTTCGCCAGCAGTTGTTGAATCAAATCCAGAAATCATTTCAGAGGTTAAAGCCACATTTGATGTTGTTCCGTCACTTTTTGTGATTTTTATTTCCAAATCATCAATGGTTAAGTCTTCACCAACAAAATATGTTGTTTTAAATTCACCAACCACTTCGATTTTTGTTATGGTTGGGGTTGTATTTTCAGGGTCTTTGTCGCCACACGCAGATAAAATAAATGGGCAGAGCATTAAAATAAATGCAAAACAGGCGCTTAATATACGTTTTTTCATTAAAAAACTCCTTGTATCATTAGTTCTTTTTCAGTATAAAAAATATTACAAAAAATGTCAAATTAACCACCGATAAAATATGTAATAATATAAATATTATTAAATTCGTAAAAACGAGTTTTTGTTTTTAGATTTTCGCTAAATTACTAAATTTTCTAACTTTATGCAAAATAAAATAAATTTGAGGTGTTTTTAGTTGATAAAAAATTTGGTTATTGCTAAAATACTGGTGTGGAAGATAGAGTATATATTAGACCTAGATTTAGGAAATTAAATGATAATGAGTATATGGATTTTTGGTATTCGCTTCGTGACGCACGATTAATCAATGACCACGGTTCGTTTGTTATTCTTCGTGACACAGATGTTTATCAAGGTAGCCAAAACTTTTTGATTGGGCACGGAATTGCTGGCTTTGCTATCAAAGACGAAGAAATGATTTCTGTTCACAAAAACAACAAAAAAGCAGAGGAAACCGAAGTTCGCCATATCTTGCCAAAAATGGTTAGATGCGCATTTAAATATGGCGCAAAGTTTGGCGATTGCTATGGTGAGTTTTTGGCAAACTATTACATGAAAAGTGGCTTTATTGCGGTTGCAATTGTTGGATTTGATGCCCTTGATAACAACCCAGATAACTGGAACTATGAAAAATTTGGCAAGCCAAACTGTTATTTGTTGATGCGTGGCGTTAAAAATGTTGCTGAACTTGACAGGCTAAAAGAAAACAACTTGCTTGCAGGTTTTGATGCTGTTGAAGGCAGACTTCCAACATTTAACACCTATGAAGAAGCCGAAGAATATCGTGCTAAACTTTATGAAAAAGTTGAAAATTTTGGATACAGAAAAAGATTATTGACAGTAAAAAATATTCAAAAGCAGGCATAGCACCTGCTTTTTTCAATCAAAAAAACCAAGTCAAAAGGCTTGGTTTTTATTATGCAAAATATTTTAATTATTTTTCTTCTTTAGAACTAGAAGATGCGTGATTCCATTCTCCCATAACTTCACTTACTTTCGTTAAATAAACAAAAGCAGATGGGTCAATTTCTTTAATGAGAGTTCTTAATTGGCTTGTTTGATATTTGCTAACAAGACAAATAACAATGCTTCTATCACTGTTTGAGTGCATTCCTTTTGCTGATGTGCAAGAACATCCTCTTGAAAGTTGTTCCATGATTGCATTTGAAATTTCTGTAGGTTTTGTTGTGATTATGTTAAATGCACGAACTTCTTTGTATCCTTCGTTGATGAAGTCTGTTATATACATACAAAGGAGTAGGGCAACGATGGTATAAGGCAAAAGTTCAAAACCATTTGTGAAAACAAATAATGAAAGTCCAATGATAACCATGTCAACCATAATAATAAACGAACCAAGTGAAGCATTTGGTTTTTTGCTTTTCATGATGCTTGCAATCATGTCAGAGCCACCAGTTGAGCCACCAAAGCGAACAACAAGACCAACTCCAATTCCCATGATTGAACCGCCAAAAACAGCAGAAATCAAAAGTTCATAAGTGATGTTAAAGTCAATCATGTTAAACACTTGCATTCCGAGTGAAAACGACAAAATTCCAACCAATGCTCTGATTGCAAATCGTTTTCCTAAAGTTTTGAGTGCGAGCAAATATAAACCAATATTTAAAACTAAATAAATTGCAGATGTTGGGATTCCTTTAACACCAATTTTTTCAAAAAGTGTGTTGATAATCATTGAAAGTGCTGAAAACCCACCAGTTGAAATGTCGTTTGGTTCAAGAAAAACACTGAACGCAAAACCCATGATGAGAGTTCCTAAAATTATCATAGAAAAATCTAAAACACTTTGCCATTTTTTGCTTGTTTTAATATACATAAATATCTCCTTTAAAATTACCAATATTATGATATCACAAAAGATAAAAAAAGTGCTAACAAAATAAAAATATTGTCGAAAGAAAAACCACGGATAAACCGTGGTTTCTTTTTGGTAGGGTATAGTAGAAGGAGGTTGGACAACCGAATAGTTCTTATACTCCACTTCGTTTCGTGAAAGGCGTGGGTCGGAATTTCTACAACAAAAAAACAAAGCCGTTCCGACTAAATACACCACCTTATGCTTTGTGGTTTCCCCCACCTTATTTGCCCTAACATAAAGTGTGCTTAAAAGTCGCGGGCAATGTTTCAGGGACTTTTTTGCTTAGAGCAAAAATAGTCTCCTTTAAGTTTCGGTAGGGGGTCAGAGAGTCGAGTCAAACTCAATTTCTAAGAAAACAAAAAACGAACCACCTAAGTGATTCGTTTTTTATTTTGGTAGGACTGAGAGGACTCGGACCTCCGACCCCCACCTTATCAGGGTGGTGCTCTAACCAACTGAGCTACAGTCCTATATGGTGGAGATAATCGGAATCGAACCGATGACCTCCTGCTTGCAAGGCAGGCGCTCTAGCCAGCTGAGCTATACCCCCATATAGTTATATTATAGACGCATTTCACAAAATGCTCTTATATAATAGCAAACCAGTTTGGGTTTGTCAATAAATTTATTAAAATAATTTTAAATTTTTTTATTTGTTTTGGATGAAATATAAAAGTTGTTGAAAAAAAACAATAAATACGTTTTGGTATTGAAAACTACAACAAAATATTCAAAAATTTGTTTTTATGCAAAAAACTGTGTTTAAGTATTTTTAAATAAGTTTAAATATTCAAAAGTATGAATTTCTACAAAAATAGACATAATTAGTTTAAATTTTCACAAAATAAAAAGCCTGTTTTTAGGCTTTTTATAGGTTTGAAATATAATCAACAAGGTCATTAAAAGAACCTTGAGGATATTTTGAAATGTCTTTTTCGTCCTTATTTAAAAGACAATCTGTTAAAAGAAAAACTTTCATGCCAAGGCTTTCGGCAACCATGTCTTCACTAACATCATTTCCAACCATCAAACATTCAGAAGGTTCAACACCAAGAATGGTTGTGATGTCTTTGTAATATTCAAGATTAGGTTTACAATGATTTGAATTTTCATAAGTTGTTATAAACGCAAAGTCATCTGGCTCAAGCCCAGCCCATCTTGTTCGTTTTTGAGTTGCAATTGAAGGAAAGAGTGGGTTGGTTGCAAGTGCAAGTTTAAATCCTTTCAATTTTAAATATTTTATGAGTTTTGGAACTTGTGAATTGAAACTGCAGGCTTGTTTTGTATTGTCAAAATCTGTTTGATAAAACTCTTCAAAATAAGGCATATCTTGCATAGATTGTTCGCCATATATTGATGTAAATTTATCCCAAAAAATTTCTTCATTTGTTTTTTGACCATCATTTAAAACCATTGCTTTTGTTCCTGACCAAATAGATTTGATTAATTTGTTTGGTTCATAGCCATGTGGTGCAAGTTTTTTTGCAAGGGAACCAAAGTATAGTTTTGTGAATGCGTCATAGTTCATTGGAAGCAATGTTCCGTCTAAATCAAATAAGATGGTTGTTATTTTCATATTTACCTCGTCTGCAATAATAGAAACATATTATCATAAAATTTAATTACTCAGCAAACAACTGGGGTAAATGTTCTGAAAATTTTTGCATTTTTCAAAAATATGGTTAGAGTTGTTTCATTGACTTGAGTTTTGTTTTTGATGTATCATGATTTTGTTAATAGTTGCTGGAGGTGTTTTATGATAAAGCAAGAAATCATTATTGAAGAAACAGATGACCCTGTGTTTGAAAATGAAACAATGATGGGTGTTAGGTCAAATAATCTTAAAAATAACACATTGATTGGGTCTTATGTGATTATTCCAAAATCACAAGTTGGTTCGCCTTTTGAACTTTCAGACAAAGAGTGGGCGGATACAAAATTGCTTATGACTGAAATAAAAAATTATTTAGACAAAAAGTATGCTCCAGACGGCTATAATCTTGGCTGGAATGTTGGAAAGGCTGGTGGTCAAGAAGTTGCTCATGCACATTTGCATATTATTCCGAGATATAATGATGAACCTTTTGCAGGGCGTGGCATACGCTATTGGTTTAAACAGGTTGAAAACAAAAGAAAATCTGTTATTGATGCAGAAAATAATGATAAATAAGAATAATAAAACCACAACAAATTGTTGTGGTTTTTGTTTATAATTTAATTTCATATCCAAACTCTGTGATGTTTGCATTTAAGGTTGGTGAATATTCAATGTATTTGCCAGCAACTTGAGTGAAACCATTTTGTTTGTATAGTGAAACGGCTGGAGTGTTGATATCTGCAACCATAAGTCTTAAATAGTCACAGCCTTTTTGTTTTGATATTTGTTTTGCATTTGTTAAACTTAATTTTCCATATCCCTTGCGAAGGTGTTTTGTGTTAACACCAACACGTGCAAGATATAACGCTTTTGCTGAAGGTTTTTGCCATTCAAAATTATCCATGCCTCCAGTGGTTTCAAATAAACCAAAAACGGCAACAATTTCATTTTGCTCAATCAAAACATAAAGATTTTTGTTTTTTATGTCGGATTCAAATTCTTCAAAAGGATAATATTTGTTCCAGATTTTTATGTTGTTTTTGTTCATATTTTCAACAATTTGTGAAAATATGACTTTAAGTTCTGGAAGGTCTTTGTTTTCTGCAAGTCTGATTTCCATGATTTGCTCCTTTTATGCAAATAAATTTTATTAATGCTCGTGATTATGTTTGTGAGTGTGTTGATTGTGATGTTCCTGCAAGCAGCAACACTTTGATTTTGTTGGCGAGTAAGCAAGAGCGCGCATACTGTTTAAAATAGCAAGAACTGTTACGCCAACATCGGCAAAAACTGCAGATAACATACCAGTGATTCCAAAAGAACCAAGAGCCAAAAATGTGAATTTTATTAATGCGGAAAAAATTATGTTTTGCCAAACAATCTTGCCTGTGTATTTTGAAATTTTTATGGCAGTTGCAACTTTTGCAGGATTGTCGTCAACAAGCACCACATCAGATGCTTCAATGCTAGCAGGGCTTCCGTTGATGCCCATGCTGATGCCCACGTCTGCAAGCATGAGTGATGGTGAGTCGTTTATTCCATCGCCAACATAACCAATTGTGTTTTTTGAGTTTTCTTTTTGATTTTTTATCCAGTTAAATTTGTCTTCTGGAAGAAGGTTGCTTAGTCCTGTTGTTATTCCAATTTCATCGACAACTTTTTTAACAGTTTCGGCGTTGTCACCAGACAAAAGAACAGATTGAATGTTCATTTTTGACAAGGTTCCAATTGCGTGTTTTGAAGTGTCTTTAATTTGGTCTGCAAGGTGAATTATTCCAATTTTTTCATTATTTTCGAAAACTTCAACAACAGTTGCTTTTGTGTCTTTTGATTTTCTTCCAACAAAATATTTGTTTTTGTTATGCGTAAAATATACGCCTTCGCCAGCAACTTCTTTAAAGTTTTTAACCGAAACAAGTTCTTTAGTGCAGTGTGCAACGATTGATTTTGCAAGTGGATGTAAAGAGTTTTGTTCTCCAAGGCTTGCGGTGTAAACGATATCTTCTTCAGATAATTCTTTTTTGAGAGATTCAACTTTTTCAATTATAAACTTTCCAGTTGTTAATGTTCCAGTTTTGTCAAATGCAACAAGATTTAGTTTTGCACAGGCGTCTAAATAGTTTGAACCTTTGATTAAAATGCCATGTCTTGACGCGTTGCCGATTCCTGAAAAATAGGCAAGTGGCACTGATATTGCAAATGCACATGGGCAAGAAACAACCAAGAAAATAAGTCCACGATAAATGGCGGTGTCAAGGTTAGATGTTATTGCCCAAACAATTCCCCAAACGGCAACAGCACAAATAATTACACCAAGAGTATACCATCTTGTGATTTTTGAAATAAGTGTTTCGGTTTTAGATTTTTTTTCAGAAGCGTGTTCAATAAGGTTCATGATTCGGCTTACAGTGCTTGAAGCATATTCACTTGTAGTTTCAATTTGAAGCACTCCATCCAAAACAATTGAACCTGACATAACATCTTGATTTTCTTGGGCTGAAACAGGCAAACTTTCGCCAGTTAAACTTTGCATATCAAGAGTTGCAGTTCCAGAAATTATTTTGCCGTCAATAGGAACTCTTTCACCTGGTTTAACAATAATTATTTCACCAACTTTAACATCTTTTGGTGAAACACGTTTTTCTTTTCCATCTTTTAACAAAATGGCATATTCTGGTTGAAGGTTTGTTAATTTTTCAATAGATTTTCTTGATTTTGAAACCGCCAAGCCTTCAAATATTTTTCCAATAGAATAAAGTGCGATAACCATTAATGATTCCATATATTCGCCAAGTATTGCGGCACCAACAACCGAAATTGTTAGCAAAAGATTTTCGTTAATCACGCCTTTAAACAAAAGCCTAATTGCTTTGTAGTAGGTTTGATATCCTAAAAGAAGTGCGGATGAAACAAACATAATCCAAAATGCAACCGGTGGAAGGAAGGTTACTGCAACGCAAATAACAGCAAGAGCGATTCCTATAGCAAGAATAGAAATGTCAGTCCATAGTTTTGCGTTAGATTTTTTTGCGGAATTTTCATAAATAATTTGAACATTTGGTTCAAGTTTTTTTGTTAGTGAAACAATTTGTGAAAGCGCGGTGTCTATGTTTTTGCTTTCAAAATAAAGTGTTGCTTTAACAACATCAATCTTAACATTTTCAACACCATTAATTTTGTTTAGTTCGTTTTGTAAATTTCTGGCACAGTTTGGACAATGCAAACCTTCGATTTTAACTGTTTTGTTCATTCTGTTCCTCCTTGATGTGTTCATGACAGATTTCAAATAATGTTTTTACATGGTCATCTGCCAAACTATAAAAAACAATTTTTCCAACTTTTCGTGGTTTTATTATATTGAGTTTTCTTAAATATTTAAGTTGATGTGAAACCGCAGATTTTGTCATGTTTAAAAGCACAGCAATATCACAAACACACATTTCATGATGGTCAAGTGCATTGATTATTTTTATTCTTGTGTTATCTGAAAATGCTTTGTAAAAATTTGTGATTAAAAGCAGTGTGTCATCTGGCAAAATGTGATTTTTTACATCTTCAACAATATCATGATGTATTGTTTCGCAGTCGCAAACAAGTTCTGATTTTCCCATAGATTCTCCTTAATTGAATAATTATTCAACTAAAAGCATTATAATTGAATAACTATTCAACTGTCAATTAATTATATGCTATATATTTAAAATAGTTAAAACAATTGCGTTTTTTTACGCTTTGAATTTATAATTGAAATATGGAAAGAGAATTAAGAGATTTATATGATATTAATAGTCAGTTGACTGGAAGAACATATTATAAAGGTGACCCTGTTCCAGAGGGATGTCATCCGATGGTTGTTGGAATTTTGATTGAAAACAGCAAGGGTGAGTTTTTGCTTCAAAGACGTTCTAAAAATAAGGGTGGATATTGGGCAATAACTGGAGGACATCCAAAAGCAGGGGAAACTCCAGAACAAGGCATGGCAACTGAAGTTATGGAAGAAATTGGGATTGACATTTCTGGTGATGAACTATTGCTTTTTGATAGTGGTTGTGATGGACATGATTGTTTTAGGTTTTATTATTTGAAAAAAGATGTTGATATTTCTAAATGTGTTTTGCAAGAAGACGAAGTTGCAGATGTGGCTTGGTTTGACAAAAATGTTATAAAAAAACAAATTGAAGATGGAACTTTTGATTCTAATCAAGGTGCATTTTTTAAAAGATATTATAGGTATCTAGAAAAACAAGTAAAGGCTTAATAAACTATGATAAAAGAGAATTTTATAAGAAGGATAAAAGAAAATAAATCGTTTTTAACGATGCTTTTTTGTTGCGTTTTACTTTTATTTCTTGCAACGTTAACGCTCGTTGTGACAGGCGGAAATGTTGAAGCGGATGATTTATATTTTCATTCCGCAAGAATTGAGGGTGTTGCAAACGCCATGCGTGCAGGACAGTTTCCAATAAAATATTATAGCGACTGGTATTATGGTGGTGGCTATTTTAGTTCAATTTTTTATGGAGACTTTTTTCTTATTTTTCCTGCAATACTCAGAATTATAGGGTTTTCTTTAAAAAGTTCTTTTTGGATTTATTGTTATGTTGTTTACTTTTCACTTTTTATTTCGATGTATTTTTTAGCAAACAAATATTTGAAAAATAAATCTCTAGCAGTTGTTTCCGCAACAGTGTTTGTGCTTTCACAATATATGTTTGTGGATGTTTTCAGGCGTTCTGCACTTGGTGAGTGTGTTGCAATTATATTTTTTATCATAATGCTTATTGGTGTGTTTAATATGCTTCATGAAGATTATTCAAAGCCATGGCTTTATTCAGTTGCTTTTTTAGGGATGCTTTTATCTCACATGACAACCTTGATAGTTGCAACAATAACACTTGTTTTGATTGTTTTGTGCAATAGCAAAAAACTTTTTAAAGACAAAAAGTTTTGGTGCAAGTCACTTTTGGCTGTTGGTGCATTTGTTTTGGTGGGGTTATACTCACTTTGCAGTTTTGTTGAAATGTATTTTTCAGATGTATATGAAATAAGCATACCTTGGGCGATTCCTTCAAACGCTACGCAAGATGCCTTTGAAATGTTGGGATTCACAAGCCCTTATGGTGTTGGGATAATTATTATAGTTGTTTTTGCGTTAAGATTTTTTGTGAAGAAAACAACAGAAAACACCAATGAAGTAAAAATGCTTGATAAATTTTTAACATTTTCTGTGGTAATGATTTTGTTTGTTTCACCATTCTTTCCATGGAAATATTTAGATAAGATTTGTTCATTTTTGCAATTTCCGTTCAGATTAAACTTTATAATTTCAATTATGCTTGCACTTGCGTTTGCAATTGAAATAAAACACATTTCAAAAACACGCATTAAATTGGTTAAAGTAATTCTTTGTTGTTTGGCTGTGTTTGTGTTCTATTATAACAATATGTGTCTATTCAATTTTTATGTAAAGCCAGACATTAACCATTCAATCAGCACAAGAAGGCTTGAGTGGACGCCTGTTGATGTTGATTATAGAAAATTAGAAAAACAAAATGTTTACACGGAAAATGGGATAATTTGCGATTATGAAAGAAAAGAGTTTGATACTCAAATAACATTCAGCACCAAGGAAGGTGAAAATGTTTATTATATCCCGTTGATTTATTACAAAGGTTATTTTGCAACCATAACAGCAGAAAATGGCGAAAAAATTAATGCGGACATAAAAAAGGCAAATAATGGACTTATTTGTATAAACACGCAGGGAATTGAAGGTGAGGTTTGTGTTTATTATAAAGGCACCACTATTCAAAATGTGACATTTGTTATTTCACTTTTAAGCGTTGGAATAATTGCTGGGTTTGGAACTTATGCATTTGTGAAAAAACGCAAAGATAAACAAAATTTATTGAAAAATACAGAAAAATAAATAAAAACACTACCATTTGGTAGTGTTTTTGTTTGAAAATTGATTAATAATTTATTTCTTTTTTGTTACTTTTGCAGCAGCATATCTTGCTTTGGCTTCTTCAGTTCTTGCTTTTGCTGCGGCAATTTGTTCTGCTTGTTCTGCTCTTGTTTTTTCACGTCTTTCAGATGGAGTCATGTGAGCGTCATCCCAAGATTGTTTACCTATTGCTTTTGCTTTTTTCCAAGTGTTTGAACCTCTGTTTTCTTCAAAAGTTGCTCTTGCTTCTGCTTTAGCGGCTTCAAAATTTGCTTTGTCAACTTCATGTTGCGCTTTTGCATCTTCCTTCATTTCTCTGAATGCCTTTTTGAAAAAGTTTTCTTTTTTTTCTGTCATGATTTTAATCTCCTTAAATTTTATTTTTTATTTTTAGCCTTCGCTTTCAGTTTCGTTTAAAAGTTCGTTGCTTTTTGCAACAATTTTATCGGCATATAGTGAACGTCTTTTATTTAAAATGCCTTCATAAACCAGGTGAGTTGTTGAAACAATCCCTATGCCAGCAAGTCCAATAACAATTCCAAGAGCCATCAAATTTCCAATAACTCTCATTGCAAGACACAAACCTATGCCCAGAACAAGACTTCCCAAAATGCCGTATACATAAGAAACTATGGTTGCTGGTCTTCTAACTTTTTTGTCGAGGTCTTTAAGTTCGTCTAATTTTGATTTTTGTTTTGTTTCTTGAATATAGTTGCTTCTAATTTTTTCAACGAGTTCTTTTTGATTTTTTTCTGTCATTGTTATGTGTTCTCCTTAACTTTATGACATTATTATACGAAACTAGTATTTCCAAATTATCAAAATTTTATATTTTTTTTGTAATTAATTTGTTAAAGAATTGTAAAAATAAAAGCATAATAAAAACACCACAAATGGTGTGGTGTTTTTACATAAATGGTGAAATAAGATTAAATAAACCAGCAAGCATTCTATATGACAAGCGATTGCGTTTTTGGTTTTTTACAGAGATTTGTTCGCATCTTGCAAATGTATATTCAAAGTCTTTTTCAATAGCATTCATGGTTGATTTGCTGTCTGTTAAAACCGCACTTTCAAATTGTTGATTGAAACTTCGAAGGTCTATGTTGATTGAACCAACAATTGCACTATTTTCATTTAAAACAACTTTGCTGTGAACAAAACTGTGTTTCATGGTGTAGATTTTAACACCATGCTTTAAAAGTTTTTCAGCGTTGTTTCTTGAAACAATATAAACAAATTTTTTGTCAGCAATGTCAGGCAAAATAATTCTTACATCAACGCCCGCTCTTGCTTTGTTTATGATAAGATTTGTTATTGTTTCATCTGGAATGAAATATGGAGTCATGATATAAAGTTTTTCTTTTGCGTGCGAAATTTGATTTGCATACATATTTTGAGCAATAGAATATGGATAGTTTGGACCGCTCACAAATGGAACGGATGTTTCTGAAACTGACAAACTTCTGGCTTTGCCAAGATATTCTTTATAGTTTATCTTATCATTTGTTAAAAATTGCCATTCATTTAAAAATGCAATAGTAAAATTGTCGGTTGCAGGACCTTCAATTTTGATACCGGAATCTTTCCAATATCCGTGCATACGTTTTTCGTTGGTATATTCATCTGCTAGATTAGCACCTCCAGTAAATGAAACTTTTCCGTCAATAACAACAATTTTTCTGTGGTTACGCAAATTTAAACCAATATTAAAAATAGGAATAAGTCTGTTAAATGCGTGTAACTTTATGCCAGATTTAATTATTTCTTTTTTTGTTTTTCTTGAAAGAGTTCCGTGACTGCCCATATCGTCATAAATCATTCTAACTTCAACGCCTTGAGCAACTTTTTCTTTTAAAACTCTTAAAAATTTGTTAAGAAGAACGCCGTCAGAAACAATGAAATATTCAACAAAAATAAAACTCTTTGCTTTTTCAAACTCTTCTAAAATTTCATCAAACAATTGTGTTCCGCTAGGGTAATATGTTGTTCTTGAATTGAGATGAGTTTTAAAATTTCCGGCATTTTGCAAATATTTGCAGTTTGACCTGACATTTTCGTTTTCAACCAAAGATAGGTCTGTTTGTTTTTGAAGTTTGTCGGTTTGGTTGATTATTTTGTTGTATTTTTTGCTCGATTTGCCAAAGAACACTCTTTTGTCTGAAAAGAAATAAATAAGACATCCAAAGCCCATTGATATAAGCAAAAACATAACCCAAGTTGCTTTGGCTTGGCCGTGATAGTCACTTGATAAAACATGAATACATGATATTGCAATAAACACAAGGCTAAATGTCATGTAGGTTCTAAACAAGTTCATTAAATATATGTAAGAAACAATTAATATTGCTGCTTGAAGAACAATTAAGCCAATCACGATTAATGTTTTTAAAACACCAAGATAATTTGATTCAGTTTTAACTTTAACGGCATAAATGCTTTCATTGCTTTTTATTTTTGGTGCAGGGGATGAATATGTTTTAGTTGCCATTATTTTCACCTCCTGAAAGAGTGGTTGCTTTTTTGCAAATTTCTTTTAGTTCCATTTCATAAACTGCATGAGTGGTTTTAAAGTGATTAAGTTCTTTTTTATACAGTTTTGGAATCACAATAAATGTTAATATTAAAAACAAAAGACCAACTGAACCCATAACAATGCAATAAACCGTGTTTAAAGATGCAAGAACACCAAAATTAAACAATATTGCAAAAACAATTAACGCAAGCCCCATAACACCAAATATTAATCCAAATGATGTTGTTTTTGGGTGTTTGTTTTTTTCAAGTTTGCCAATTGCGTTTAATTTGTCTTCCATATAAACTTGCATTAGTTGAAGTTCATCTTTGTTTTCAGTTTTGTGTGGTCTTTCAAAGGTTAGGTCAACAATATCTTCATATTGTTTGTTGTCGGCTTCTGATACAAGTTGCCAACCAAATGTTTTGTAGTTTTCAATAATTTGTTGTGCCTTCACCTTTTTTACATAAAGAGTTAAATTGTCATAGTCGTTATACTTTTTTGTTCTCATTTTCTAATAACTCCTCACTTAATTTTAAGATTTGTGCGGAATATTTCTTTTTTAATTTCCCCTTGAAAATTTTGAATAATGGGTTTGCTAAAATAATAGGAACTGCTCCAATGCCACTAACAATAATGCCCCAAGTGGTGATTGACCACTCTAAAACCATTGTCATTCCAAGCCCAAAAATCAAAGTTCCAACAATGCCAACAACGAGAGCGATTGTCGTTGGTATGTTCTTTACCTTGCTGTCTAATTTTCGAAGTTCTTGAAGTTTTGAGTCTGCTGAAGAACTTTGTGGAAGATAAGAGTTTCTTATGCTTTCAATTTCTTTACGTTCTTCATTTGATGGTGCAGAATAGTTGAATTCAAAATCATTATTGGTTTTCATTTGATGTGTTTAACTCCTTAATCTTTTTGTTTGCTTTAATAATCATAAAGATGCCAAGAACCATAATCAAAGCACTTATGGCTCCACCAGTTAATGCGTTTGCAAAACCAACGTTGCTTTCTGGTGAAAATTCTTGAAACATGGCAACTTGCAAAATTATAATAGAAATCAACGCACTTGCAAGGTTGATGTTTCTGATTGTTTGAATGTAAAGGTCATCATGTTTTCTTGCTTTGAAAATATTTATAATTGAAAGTGTTAGTTTGTAGAATGTGAATGCTGCAGCAGCATATATAAGCAGACCAGCATATTCAAAATATCTGTTTGATTTGTAAATTAAAACAATAACACCTGAAAAGGCAATTGTCATAGCAATGAACATTATTCCTGCAAAACGGTAAGCACGTGCTTCTTTTAGTTCTGTGTTATATTTTCGTTTTGAATAAAACACGTTGCCTTTCATTAATGCCAAAATAATATAATAAATTGTGATTGAAAAATACCACGCAGAACGGCTCATAAATGCAAATACAGCCACAAATGAAATGTATGCAACATTCAATATAAATGAAAACACCGAAAACACAATTGTTCGATATCCATAGTTTTCAAGAAGCGTGTTTGTAAATTTGTGTTTTTGCAAAAAGTTAATAAAATTAGATTTCATTGATGGCGCAAAATAAACAATGGTGTAGACAAAATAGGTGAGTGATATTGCAGATAGTGCATACAAAATGTAACTAAATACATTTTGTGAATATCCTAAAATCACAAGTGTTAATGTTCCAGCAATAAGAAGCGGAAACATTATATAAAATAAAACCAGCCAAACACCATGTGGTTTGTTTATTTTGTTCCAAATATTTTTTATAAAATTCATAATGTGTCCTTTTTTAATCTAACAATAAATGTGCTGCCTTTTCCAACTTTGCTGGTGACGGAAATTTCACCACCAAGAAGGTCTATAACTTGCTTAACAAGCGCAAGTCCTAAACCGTTGCCTTCGGAAGCCCTTGAAGTGTCACCTTGATAAAATTTTTCAAAAATATGTTTGCCAGTTTCATTGGATATTCCACATCCAGTGTCTGAAACCTGAACAATGGCGTATCGGTCATCTTGTTTGACTGAAATAGTAATCTTTCCGCCATTATCTGTAAACTTTATTGCGTTTGAAATTAGATTATTGAAAACAATTTCAAGTAAGGTTGAAGAACTTGTTATTTTAATTTCATCAATGTCACATTTAAGTTTTAATTCTTTTTTTTCTATAAGGTTTTCAAAATTAATAGCGCAAACTCTAACAAGTTCAGAAAGGTCAAAGTTTTCAATTTCTGGGACAATTTTTTGATTTTCAAGTTTGTTTAGTTTTAATATGTTTGAAACAAGGTCAGAAAGTTTTTTTGTTTGAACTATAAGACCATTCAAATATTCTAAACGTTTTTCTTCGGATAGTTTAGAACTTTGCAAAGCCTTTGCATAATTTTGTATAACTGCAACAGGGGTTTTTATTTCGTGCGAAACATTTGAAATAAAGTCATTTTTTAAAAGTTCGTTTTTGGCAAGTTCACTGCACATGATGTTAATGTTGTCAAAAATAACATCAAATTCATTAAACTTATCATATTCGTGAGTATGATGAAGTTTTACGCTAAAATCACCAGAAGCAATTTTTTTTGTTGCTGACAAGATTTGGTTGACAGGTTTTTCAACCATATATTTTCTTCTAACAACATCAACTAAAGTGCATAAAAGAGCACCGACCAAGATAATGCCTAAAACAGAGGTAATTACAATTGTTAAATTATGGTTACTTCGTGTAAATGCTAAATAGTAAATAATAATTGAAGATGTTGATGTGATTAATATTGTGAAGAAAAACAAAATAAAACCATAAACCGAAGCAATTATATTTGTTGATTTGTTTTGTTTCATTTTAACACCACCTTATATCCAAGCCCGTGAACAGTGACAATTTCAAAACCATCACATTTGCTTGTTTTATCACGAAGTTTTGCCATGTAAACATCAACAGTTCGTGATGTTGCAGAAGAGTCAAAATCCCAAAACTCTTCCATTAAAGCAGACCTTGTAAATGTTTTTTTTGGGTAAGACAAAAGTTTGAATAAGAGGTCGAACTCACGAACGGTTAAAGCAAGTTCATTTCCGTTTAAATATGCCATGTGCTCAATGTTGTCTAGAGTGAGATTTCCGATTGTTAAATTGTTTGTTGTGTTAATGTTAACCCTGCGAAGAATAGCATTTGTTTTTAAAACAAGTTCATCAATATCAAATGGCTTTACAATATAATCATCAATGCCAATTTTATAGCCAAGTTGTTTTGAAAATTTATCATCACGGGCAGTCATGAAAATAATAGGAATATTAGAGTTTTTTGAACGAATTTTTTCAACTAAAGAAAAACCATCTAAAACAGGCATCATGATATCGCTTAAAATTAAATCAAATTCTTCATTTTCAAATTGTTCAAGTGCTTCCAGCCCGTTGTAGCAACAGGTTGTGACAAATCCATTATCTTCAAAACAGGTTGAAATTAAACCATTTAAGTCTTTATCGTCTTCAACAATTAAAATTTTAGCCATAGTTCGCCTCCATTATACGATTATATAATAGCATATAGTTTATTAAAATAGTATATTTTAATTGTAAAAGTTTTGTAAAAAAACACCCAAACGATGTTTGAGTGTTTTTATTTTTCTTTATGTTTTTTTGGTCTAACAAATGTGTAGATTGTAATAGAAAGTTGAACAGGAATTCCAATGAAATAAATTAAAAACAAATTATATTTAAGGAATTGCAAATAAATGCTTGTGATGAGTGACCATATCAAAATTGTGCTAAACACAAAACTATAAGCCCTGCTGTTTACATATTTGTTAAATCCAAGCAAAACCAAGCAGGAAAGTGGAATTGACCATATAAATAGTGTCCAGCCGTTATAGTTAAAGAATGTTTCCATATAAAAGAAAGCAATAACCGCAAAAAACCAAACAACAGACACACCAAGTAAAATTGTTGAAAGTTTTTTCATTTTTATTGCACGGCTTGTTTCAGTTACTTCTTTAATGACATTTTCTTTTAAAAGAGATTCTAGTGAAACATCATAAACTTCACTAATTTGAACCAAAGTTTCAACACTTGGAGTGATTTCTGCTTTTTCCCATCTTGAAATGGTGTTGTCGGAATAATTTAATTTTTCTGCTAGTTCATTTTGAGTGAGTTTGTGTTGTTTTCGAAGGGATATTAAGTTGTCTGCAATAATATTTTTGATGTCTTTCATAATATTCTCCTTACAAAAAGTATACTAAAATTTGTTTTACAAATCAACCTGTTACAATAAAAATTTTGGTATATGTTACAAAAAATGGTAATTTGTAGTGCTGAATTTTTCATAATTTAAGAGGTGATTCCCAGAAAATGGGAATGATTTTTTGCAATTCCCAGAACTTGAATAAATGTCGGGAGCAAAATGTGTTGTAAAAACTTGTAAAATTTTAATATATTTGCAATAATGTATGTGCGTGAAAAGCACGAAGGAGAAATTTTATGGTTAAATTAAAAAAAGACATTATTAACGGCGAAATACCTATTTTCTTTTCAACAGACGATAATTATGTTCCATTTTTGGATGTTACAATAAGGTCACTTATTGCAAATGCATCAAAGGACTATCAATATAAAATTATTGTTTTGAACACAGGTTTAAAACAAGAAAATGTAGAAAAAGTTGAAATGCTTGAAAATGAAAACTTTACAATCGAGTTTGCAGACATTTCTGATTATATTAAAGATATTAGAAATTTGCTTCCAATCGAACAACACTTTGGTCTTGCAACATGGTATAGACTTTTCATTCAAACTTTGTTTCCACAATATGACAAAATCTTATATTTAGATTGTGACATTATTGTTCTTGGGGATATTTCTGAACTTTATTTTACCGACCTTGAAGACAACTATATTGGTGGTGTTATTGAAAATTGGATTTTACATTCACCAATCTTTAGTTATTATACAAAAGAAGCCGTTGGAATTGAAAGTAAATATTATATTAATGCAGGCATCATGATTATGGACCTCGCAAAATTTAGAGAAAATAAAATTGAAGAACAATTTGTTGAACTTATCAATACATACAACTTCAATGTTATTGACCCAGACCAATCTTATATGAACTATTTGTGCAGAGGAAAAATTAAATACTTGCCATTTGAATGGAACAGAACACCACTTGAAGGTGTTGAATGTGAATCTCCAAAAATTGTTCACTATGCACTTGGAGCAAAACCTTGGCACGTTCCTGATATGTTTTTAGGATTCCATTTCTGGGAATATGCAAAAGATTCTCCATTCTATGAAGACATTGTCGCAATCAGAGATGGTTTTGATGACCTTGCAAGACTCAAAAAAGAAAGAGCAGGTATTGACATTCAAATCAAAGCGATTGAATATTCGCATTCTGAAAATACTTTTAAAAAGAAATTAAACAAAAATAATTAATGGTAGTTTGATATTATGGAAAAATCGGAATCAAGATTAAAAATAATTGAAAAAATAGCCGAACTTGAAAAAAATCAACTTTGGGACCATGATGTTGAAGATGACCCAGAAACAATTGAACTTTTGCCAAACAAAGTGGACTATTTAAACAAAAAACTTTCTAGCAAAATAAAAACATTTTTTGCAAACCTTGCAGGTCAAAAGTTTTTTGAAAAGATGATAAAAAACAAACAACTTATTATTGATAAAGTTGTTGGAATTGAAAACTTTGTTAAAGTTGCAGGTGGTTCAATTGTTACTTGCAATCACTTTAACCCTTGTGATAACTATGCTGTTTGGAAGACTTTAAAACCTTATATGAACGGCAGACTTTTGTATAAGGTTATTAGAGAAGGCAACTACACAAATCCACCAGCGCCTTTTGGTTTGTTTATGAAACACTGTAACACTTTGCCTCTTTCATCAAACACAGAAACAATGAAAAAGTTTTTAAAGTCAGTTGATGTTCTTTTAAAGCGTGGTGAAAACATTTTGATTTATCCAGAGCAGGGTATGTGGTGGAACTATAGAAAGCCAAGACCAATGCAAAATGGTGCCTTTAGACTTGCAATTTCAAGCGGAGTTCCGGTTGTTCCAATTTTTATTACAATGGAAGACAGCGATGTTTTGGATAATGATGGTTTTTATGTTCAAAAATACACAATGAATATATTGCCTGCAATTTATCCAAAGCCAGAACTTAATAAGAAGCAAAATATTGAATATATGAAAGAGCAAAATTATAAAGCGTGGGTTAAGTGTTACGAAGACTTTTATAAAACAAAACTTACTTATGATAAATAAAAAGGGAAAATAATGGTTTTATATTTAAGCATAATATTTGTTGCAAATGTTGTGATTTCAGGTTTAAATATAATTTTTGGAACTGCAACATTTGGTTATTCATGGTGGGCGGTTATTTTGATGACTTTTGCATCAACTGTGTTTCAATTTGCAATTGACGGTTTGTTTGCAATAATTGTTAACAAAATGCCTAACAAGTGGTTTGCTGTTGATAACAAACATTATCAAGTTTCAAAACGTTGCCAAAAGTTTTATGAAAAACTAAAAATCAGAAAATGGAAAGATAAAGTTTGGGAACTTGGTGGACTTGGTGGTTTTAGAAAAAATAAGTTAAATGACCCAAATAATCCAGAGTATATCGAAAGATTTATCATTGAAAGCAACAAAGGGGTTTTAACTCACAGAATTGGCTATTTTGTTGGCTTTTTGGGCGTATTTTTATTTCCATTAAAATACGCATTGGTGATTGGTGTTCCGGTTGCAATTGTTAATTTGTTTTTAAACATTTTGCCAACAATGGTTTTAAGGTATAACACACCAAAGTTGCAAATAGTGCTCAAACGTCTCAAAAGACAAAGTCAAAAAAATCAAGACATCTAAAGATGTCTTGATTTTCTTTTACAAAATTTTTACAATTATTTAATTTCTGATTTAGTATTGACTTTGAGTTTAGAATTTATTAAATTATAAGAGTTATAAAATTTAAGAAAGGGGGATGCTAATGAAGAGATTTACTAGAGTGACTTATATTTATCACAGAATATTGTTGGGTATTGTTTTTATTGTTAGTTTGATTGGTATGTTTTTAAATGAAGACCATTCAGTTAAGTCTGACTATATGTTCAACTGTGCACAAAGTGGAATGTTTTTAATTGTTTCAATGCTCCCTGTGTTCTTGAAAAAAATAGATTTAGATATTCCTGAATTTGTTTACTTTTTATTTATATGTTTCTGTTTGGCGCACTTCTTGTTTGGCGAAATCTTGGGATTTTTTGTAAAGGTTAAGTGGTGGGATGCAGCACTCCACACATTCTCTGGAATGCTTATTGCACTTTTGAGTTTCTCGCTTATAAACCTTTTAAACAAAGATAATGGAAATGGGTTTAAGTTAAGTTTACCATTTGTTGTTATTTTTGCATTTTCTGTAACCCTTGCAATTGGTGCTTTGTGGGAAATTTTGGAATTTGCATTTGACACAATGTTTGGCTTAAATATGCAAAGAGCCTATGTCTCAACAATGTCTGGCAGAGGTGAGCCATTTGTTGGAACAGAAGCGGTTCTTGATACAATGAAAGATTTGATTTTGGATTCTATTGGGGCTGCAACCGTGTGCACAATATGTGCAATATTTGTTCTTAAAAAGCGTGTAAAAATTGAAGATTTAACATTCATTAAAAAACGTGTTAGACCAATTGATAACATGATTGAAGTTGTAAATAAGCCAGAAAATGAAGAATTAAATTCAATGTCACTTACTTTTGCAGTTGAAAATGCCGAAGAATCAGCAAAAGATAAAAAACAACAAAAAACACAAACAATAGATTCTTCAAAAAAGAAAACAACAAACAAAAATAATCAGTCAGCAAAAAAGAAAAAGGTTGTGATAAAAAAGAAAAACACTTCAAAATAATGAAGTGTTTTTTATTTAAAAATAGTATTTAAATTGTAGGAAAATATATTATTTTTGTTGTATAATGAATATGTTATAAAACAAAGGAGAATTATATTATGGAACAAAAATTTTATATTTGTAAACATTGTGGAAATATTGTGGAGTCGGTTAAGGCTAGTGGTGTGCCAGTTGTTTGTTGTGGTTCGCCTATGACAGAACTTGTTGCAGGAACAACAGATGCTTCGGTTGAAAAACACGTTCCTGTTTATGAAGTTAAAGGAAATATTGTTGAAGTTGTTGTTGGAAGTGTGTTACATCCAATGAGTGAAGAACATTATATTGAATGGGTTTCACTTCAAACAAAAACTGGAAGTCAAAGAAAGGCTTTAAAACCTGGTGACGAACCAAAGGTTAGTTTCGCTCTTTGCGAAGGCGATGAGGTTGAAGCAGTTTATGCTTATTGCAATTTGCATAGTTTGTGGAAAGCCTAAGGTGAGATGTTATGAAAGTTGAATTTAATAAAGACAAAAAAATGGTTGAGGTTATTCAAGAGGGGTTAAAGAAAACAGGTGGATACTGCCCATGCAAACGTGAAAGAATTGAGGAAAACAAATGTATGTGCAAAGAGTTCCGTGACCAAATTAAAGACCCAGAGTTTGAAGGTTTTTGCCATTGTATGTTGTATTATAAATCAAAGTAAAAAAATAAAAATCCCTATTTTTTAGGGATTTTTTTATGATTATTTTTATATTTTTGCGGTTTTATTTATCATAATCATCTTTTATTTATCATAATCATCTTTAAAATTATGTTTTTTTCCGTCTTTGTCTTTATATTCAATGATTGTTGACAGATTAACATTTTCAACACTTCTAAAAATGTTATATTCTATTTGAGGGTCTTCTTTTGCGAGGCTTGCAATAAGTTCTTTAACTTTATGACGTTTTGAACTTAATACATCTGCGTTGTCAATTTCGTCTTGAACAGTTTCTGTGAACTTGCAAGCACATTGCAAAAATGTTAACCCAGCATAATCACGCCAAGCAATAATATCTTTTTCTCTGACTAAATAGAGTGGGCGAATAAGTTGCATACCTTCAAAGTTGGTGCTGTGAAGTTTTGGCATCATTGTTTGAACTTGTGCACCATAAAGCATACCCATTAAAATAGTTTCAATAACATCGTCATAATGATGACCAAGTGCAATTTTGTTGCAACCAAGTTCTTTGGCTTTTGCATATAGGTGCCCCCTGCGCATTCTTGCACAAACATAGCATGGAGATTTGTCAATATTAACCACGCTGTCAAAAATGTCACTTTCAAAGGTGGTTATTGGTATGTTTAATGTTTTTGCATTATCTTCAATTTGTTTTCTGTTTGCGGGGCTATATCCGGGGTCCATAACTAAAAATTCAAGTTCAAAAGGGAACTTGTTGTGCACTTTTAATTCTTGAAAAAGCATAGCCATAAGCATAGAGTCTTTTCCTCCAGAAATGCAAACAGCAACCTTGTCATTTGGTTCAAGCAATTCATATTCATTTAACGCTTTGGCAAATGTGGAGAATAATTCTTTATGATATTTTTTGCGAATGCCTTTGATTGCTTTGTCTAAAATTTCATTTTCCATGCTCAAATTATAGCATAAAATTTTCAATATGTAATAATTTGTCATAAATTTATTAAAAATTGCGCAAAAAAAACACTTGGAACTAGCCAAGTGTTTTTGATTATGCCATTTTTAAAACGATTTCGTTTGTTTTGAATGTTTCTGGAAGATTGATAATTCTTTGATTTGAAGAACCTCTAAATTTAAGTGAAAGGTTTTTAAGGTCTTCAATAAAAGGACCATCAACCAAAACATCAATGTTATTTAAAAGTTCTGATGTTGCATCACAATAAACTCTTCCGTTTGGGGCAAGGTCTTTATCAAAGATAAAACCTGTGTAGCACCAAATGTTTTTTTTGTTTCCAAATTTTTCACGAACTTTTTTAATAAATGGAAGGAGTGCTTTTTGGTTTTGAGGTTCCATAGGTTCACCACCAAGAAGTGTTAAACCGTTAACATAGTCAGGTTCAAGCATCTTGATGATTTTTTCCTCAACTTCTTCAGTGAATGGCTTGCCGTAGCAAAAATCCCAAGTTTCTGGATTGAAACAGTTTTTGCAGTGATGAGTGCATCCGGAAACAAACAAAGAAACTCTAATGCCTTCACCATTTGCTATATCTGTATTTTTGATGTTTCCGTAATTCATAATGCCCTCCTTATAAGTGTAAAACTCTTTCTTTGATTTCTTGAGTTCTGCCTTGGTTCCAATATTGTGAACCAATGTAGCCGCAAGTTCTTCTTGCAACGTTCATTTTTGTTTGGTCGGTGTTTCCACAGTTTGGACATTTCCAAACAAGTTTGCCACCTTCATCTTCTTTGATTTCAATTTCGCCGTCATATTCACAGCACATACAGTAGTCAGATTTTGTGTTAAGTTCAGCATACATGATGTTGTCGTAGATAAATTTCATAACTTCGAGAACAGCAGGGATGTTGTTTTGCATATTTGGAACTTCAACGTATGAGATTGCTCCACCAGGTGAAAGTGCTTGGAATTCACTTTCAAGTGCAAGTTTTTCAAATGCGTTGATTGGTTCTGTTACGTGAACGTGATAACTGTTTGTGATGTAGTTTTTGTCTGTTACACCTTCAACAATACCAAATCTCTTTTGCAAGCATTTTGAGAATTTGTAAGTTGTTGATTCAAGTGGTGTGCCATAAAGTGAATAGTCGATGTTTTCTGCTTCTTTCCACTTTTTGGTATATTCGTTAAGTTTTTTCAAAATTTCAATGCCAAGTTCTTTGCCTTCAGGTTCGGTAAGTTTTTTGCCTGAAAGGTAATAAACGGTTTCCCACAAACCAGCATAGCCTAAAGAAATGGTTGAATAGCCACCATGCAAAAGTTTGTCGATGGTTTCGCCTGGCTTGAGTCTTGCAAGAGCGCCATATTGCCAAAGGATTGGAGCAGCGTCTGAAAGTGTGCCAGTGAGTCTTTCGTGTCTTGTTTGCAAACCTTTGTGGCAAAGTTCCATTCTTTCATCAAAGATTTTCCAGAATTTCTTCATATCTTTTCTTGATGAAAGGGCAATATCAACAAGGTTTACAGTAACAACGCCTTGGTTGAATCTGCCATAATATTTTGGCTTGCCTTCTTCGTCAATAAATGGTGTTAAGAAACTTCTGCAACCCATGCAGGTGTAACAGTGACCTTCACCATTTTTGTCAACTTTGAGTTCAAGCATTTTCTTTTCTGAAATATAGTCAGGAACCATACGTTTTGCTGTGCATTTTGCAGCAAGTTCTGTAAGGTAATAGTAAGGGCTATCTTCATGAATGTTTTGTTCTTCAAGAACATAAATAAGTTTTGGAAATGCTGGTGTGATGTAAACACCTTTTTGGTTTTTAACGCCTTGAATTCTTTGCTTTAATGTTTCTTCAATCATTATTGCAAGGTCTTTCTTTTCTTGTTCATTTTTTGCTTCGCCCAAATACATAAACACTGTGATAAATGGTGCTTGACCATTTGTTGTCATGAGTGTTACAACTTGATATTGAATTGTTTGGATACCTTTGTTGATTTCGTCTTTAACTTTGTTTTCAACAATTTCTGTTAATTGTTCTTCAGAAACGTCAATTCCAAGAGTTTTGAATTCTTCTTCAGTTTTTCTTCTGATTTTCTTTCTAGAAACATCAACAAATGGAGCAAGGTGGGTAAGAGTGATACTTTGTCCACCATATTGGTTTGATGCAACTTGTGCGATGATTTGTGTTGCAATGTTACAAGCGGTTGAGAATGAATGAGGTTTTTCAATCATTGTGCCTGAAATAACAGTGCCGTTTTGAAGCATATCTTCAAGGTTAACAAGGTCACAGTTGTGCATTCTTTGTGCAAAATAGTCTGAATCATGGAAATGAATCAAGCCTTCTTCATGGGCTTTCATAACATCTTCAGGAACCAAGAATCTTTTGCAGAGGTCTTTTGAAACTTCACCAGCCATATAGTCTCTTTGAACAGAGTTGATGGTTGGGTTCTTGTTTGAGTTCTCTTGCTTAACTTCTTCATTATTGCATTCAATGAGTGACATGATTTGTTTGTCGGTTGTGTTTGATTGTCTATCAAGTGCTCTTTGATAGCGATAGGTGATATAGTTTTTAGCAACGTCAAAAGCACCCATTTGCATGATTTGATGTTCAACCAAATCTTGAATTTCTTCAACGCTCAAGGCACGTTTGATTTTTTTGCATCTTCTTTCAATGTTTTCAGCAATATCAACAAGTTGTTCTTCTGAAAGACGCAATCTTTCACTAACTGTTACGTTTGCCTTGCTTACAGCATTGATGATTTTTTGTGAATCAAATTCTTGTTCCTCACCACTTCTCTTGATAATTTTCATGTGACCTTTCTCCTTTTGTGTATCGTTTGTTTTGTTTTAATAATCATACAAAAGAATTGTAACGATTTCGATTACCATAATACAATATATTGTGTTTTTAGCAAACCAACCACAACAAGTTGTTGTGTTTTTGTTCATTTTATACAAAAATAAAATATTTTCAAAAAAAGGCATACATTTTTAAAAAAATCGTGAACCTTTGATAAATTAAGCACTTGCGGACTTATTAACAATTTGGTCAAATTTGGTCAAACACACAAATGCTTCAATATGTCGAAATTTTCAAAACTTACAAATTGTGTCAAGTAAAAATTCAACAATTTTTTTTGTTTGTGCATAGGGCATAATTTTGTAACAATTATCTAGTTGCTAACCATTTTATCATTAAAAAACCATGTGTAAAGTGGTTATAAGTTGTTTGATTGAAAAAGATTCAAATTATAAAATATTTGTCTTTAAATTTGTTCAAAATAAAAAGATGTTCTCTTGACAAGGCTAAAACATCTTTTTTCTGTAATAAAAAAACAGGAATATGATTGTTCCTGTTAAGCGTTTTGTGGAGTAGTTGGATTTTGCAAGACGTCTGGAAGTGGGTCGAAAGATAACACTTGACTTAAAAGTTGAATTTTTTGAGTGATGTCAAGGTTGTTTTGATTTAATGTTTCTTGCAAAATTATATTTGAAAGACCAATTGTGTTTTGAACTGACAATGCGTTATTGTTAAATTCAAAAATTAAATTTGAAATTTGTTCATTGGTCATTTGTTTTTTCTTTATATCAAAAGAAGCGTGTCCAAGAGGAATAATGCCACCAAATGTTGTGGTTGAAAAATCGCCATACATTGCATTTTTTGCCCCATTGATGTTTTTGAAAGCATCAAAATAAATTGGGTCGTAGTCTGGGTTGTTTTTGTTTATTTTGACAATTGAAAGCCCTTCGCCATCAACAAGCACACCAACCAAAATGTGTGTTGGGCTGATTGAACCGCTGTCGGTTGCAACGCCAATTAAGCCGTTGTCATCATAGGTCAACACTTGACCATTCCAAGAACTTTCTTTTTTGCCCTTGCTGTCTGCATTGTTGGCAAACCAGTTGCAAGAGATTTCATAAACATTTTTTACAGACTTTTCCATATGTCCTCTCTTTTGTATTGTTTGCCATTATAGTCCAAAAAATTTTGATAGTCAACACCAAAAAATAAAAACACCAAAATTTGGTGCTTTTATATAAATTGTTTATAAAGTTATCCAAAAACGCTTTACCATAACGCCGTTTTCATCGGCAATTTCGTTTTCAAGAACGCCGCCGTTTTTGATTATTGTTTTGGCAGAAGCAAGATTCCAGTCTTTGCAGGTGATTAAAACTTTGTTTATTTTAAGTTTTTCACATTCTTTTAAAACAATTGCAATTTGTTCAGTTGCATAACCTTTGTTGCGTTCGGTTGGTCTTATGCAGTCACCAATATGTCCGCCAAATTTTAATAAATAGTCGTTAAGTTCGTTTCGAAGTTGAATCATGCCAACAAGTCTGTCATCTGTCTTTCTGAATGTTAAATATTGAGTAGACGGAACTCTGCCTTCTGGCACTGTTTCAGGTTTTAAGTCTTTGATAACTTTTTCAAGCCATTCGCTATAGTTTTCAATTTTTTCCAAACTTCCAGCGCCTGGGATACGGTCTTCAATTTCTAAAAATTCTTTGCGAAGTTCCATTACAATCTGCTCGTCTTCAGGTGTGGGGATTCGGATGTATAGTCTGTCTGTGTTAATCATAAGAGTATTTCCTTAAAAATTAAATTTTTCTTTTATTATTCGGGCTGTTTCTTCAGGTGAAAGGTTGGTGTTGTCAATTTTGACATAGTTTTCATAAGGCACCTCACCATCGTTGCTCACAAGTCTATGATTTTTGTCATCATTAATAAGTCTGTTGTTAGATGCTTCAATATCTCTTTTTGATGGTTTGTGATTAAGTCTGTTTTCTGTTTTGTTGCGTTCTAGTCTTGTTTTTTGGTCAGCAACAAGTTCAACATAATAACATTCTGCACCTTGAGATTTAAAAATGTTTGTAACTTTTTCAACAAACTCCCAATCAGATGGATGGTCAAAGCCCCAAATGTAGGTGAATATCAAACCATAGTTATCTGTTTTTGCAAAATTTTCAAATACACTATTTCTAAAGTCTGCAACAACTTGTCTATTGTAATGCCCAAAAATTTCAATAACAGGCTCAATTGACATATGATTATGAAATAGTTTAAAACCTGTTATTTTTGTAAGTTCTTGACCGACAGTCATTTTTCCTACAGCACTGTCGCCAAAAAGTAGTAAAAATTTCATAAAGCCTCCTTAAAACTTGAACTCAAACTCAACAAGTTCAACTTCTTTTCCGCAGAATGTTTTTTTGATTTCGCCAACTATTTTTCCACCATTCTTTTGATAGAACGAACATCCGATTTTGTTGAGTTTAAGTGCAAAAAGTTTAATTTTGTGAATATTGTTTTTAAGAGCAATTGATTTTGTGTGTTCAAATAAAAGTTTTCCAATGCCCAGTCTTTGGTGTGATGGAAGTGCGTAAATTGCTTCAATTTCTAAATGCTCCGCATTTGGCTTGATTTTTCCAAGTTTCATCATGGCAACGGGAACACCGTTTTCGTCAGCAACAAATATGTCTTTGTTCATAATCACTTTTTTAACACGTTTAATGAAGGTTCCATCCATTCGTTTGCTCTCAAAATGATTATCGATTTCGGATTTTGTAAAGATTTCAGAATATGCTGAATGCCAACTTTTGTGTTTTATGATTTGAGTTGTCATTGCTTCACTTGGTTTTGCGTATCTAATAAAAACATTCATAAGATTACTCCTTTTTAAAGTCTTCCACCCATAAGGGAACCAGAGTTATATTTTTTTAAACCAGTGTTAAACAATATAAATGCAAGAGCAATCCAAAGAATTGTTACACCAACCATAATTAATATCCAACCAAAGTTTGGTGTGAGCATAATGAATTGAACTGGCAAAAATGTATAGAAAAATGCTGGAATAATTGTCATGAAAAGCCATTTTACAACATTGCTGAAAATTTGTGGTGGATAGGTTCCAACTTTATTGATGGTTCCTTCAACTGACTGTGCAACAGCATCACCACGCTTGATATAAAAGGCGAGTGATACATAGCAAACATAAACAGCAACATAAATAAGCCCCACTAAAATAGAAATTGGAATAATTAACAAATACCACCACCATGTTGCACCAGCAATTGCAAGGGCAACAAACGCATACAAAATATCACCGATTGCTGCAATTGATGTTGATGAGCAACTAACATTAATTAAAACGTTTTTAGGTTGTGTTAAAAATACGTCAAGTTTTCCATCATAAATCATATCTTTAATATTCCAAGCCCCACCAAAAAATACATGGGAAACACCATAACCGCCGGCAGCAACAGCCCACAAAAGCATAAGTTCTTTAAATCCATAGCCACCAATATTATCAACAATTTCAAAAATAACAAGCCATTGAATAATAAAGAATAAGTCGTTTATAATCATCATGAAAATTTGCATAAAAAACGATTGCTTGTATTGCCATTCTTTTTTAAGGTTAAGCCAAAAGTAAGAAAATATTAGTTTTATATTATTTTTAACCGCCATTGTTAGATACCTTCCTTGTTCCAAATTTAAAAATAATAAGACCAATCGCCATAAACAAAACAAGATATATGCCTTGAGTTAATGTGACCCTTGCAAAAAGCTCCCAAGAAAAGTTTGCAAGAAGTTTGCTTGGACCAGCAACAGTTGCATAAATTGGGCTGTAGGTGATTATTGGTTGGAGCCATGTAGGGAAGAATTCTGGTGGAAAAAACAATCCAAACAACATATTGAATTTTTGTAGTATCCATGCAAAAGGTGTTGCTTCTTCAATCCAAAATGCAAAAAGTCCAATAATGCCATACATGAGAGAACTTAAAAAGGTTGCGGCAAATAATGAGAAGATAATTGGAATAATGTATGCAATGCTAAAGTTATGGATTGGTCCCAAAAGAATGGTTCCAATAATCACTGCTGCAGGAATCAAAAATAAAAGTTTCCAACAAAAAGCACCAGTGTTGTTTGCTAGTTGATAACCAAAATAGTTGTATGGTTTGTTTAAGCCATAGGCAATTTTTCCTGACTTTATGTCATTTGAAAAACTTTTTGTTACCGTTCTTGCATTGAATGCATACATCAAAATTTCTGCGGCAATCATATACCATATCATCATTTTTAAAGAATAGCCGTTTATGGCACTGGCAATGCCACTTCCGCCATAAATGTAACCCCACAATTCATTAAAAATAAAGATAATCACAAAGAAAGATACCACTGAAACAAGAGTGTTTGTCAGGGTTTTGCTTTCTTGTTTGAAACTGGTTTTAAATACGGTTAAGTATTTAGTCATTGTCTTTTCCTCTGTAAATATCTTTAATAATATCTTCAAGTGGGGTGCTTGAAATGGTGATATCTTGAATGTCGTCTGCTTTGAACAAACCTAAAAGTTCATCCATGCTTGTTTTGTTCATGTCAACTTCAATTTTGTAAAGGGTGTCTTTGCCTTTTAAAACTTTAATGCCATCTTTTTCTGTGATTTTTACGTTATTTTTTAAATTAACTTCAACAATTTTCTTGTTTAAATGGTGATATTTTAAGTTTTTCATTGAGTCATCAAGCACAATTTTTCCGTCATTTATAATGATAACTCGTTTGCAAACCTCTTCAATATCACCAACGTCATGTGATGTGAAGAAAATTGTTGTTTTTAGTTCTTTGTTAATTTTTTTGATTAAATTTCTTAAGGTTTCTTTTGCAATAGGGTCAAGTCCGATGGTTGGTTCGTCAAAGAATAACATTTTTGGTTCATGAAGCAAACTTGCAACCATTTCACACTTCATTCTTTGACCCAAACTCATGCTTTTTACTGGTTGGTGAATAAAATCGGTAATTTCAAAAAGTTTGGCAAGACTATCAATTCTTTCAATTAACTTGGCTTTTGGAATGTCATAAATCTTTCCAAAAAACAAAAAGTTGTCGTAGGCTGAAAGGTGAATCCAAAGTTGTTCTTTTTGTCCAAACACCGAACCTATTTCGTATGAGAGTTTTGTGCGTTGTTTGTTTGGCACAAGTCCCATAACTTTAATGTCACCGTCATCTGGATACAAAATACCAGTTAACATCTTTATGGTTGTAGATTTTCCGGCTCCGTTTGGTCCGATGAATGCAAGGGCTTCACCCTCTTCAACGGAAAAACTTATGTTGTCAACTGCGTTTTTGATTGTATATTCACGTTTTTTAAAAAGTGTTTTCAGTTTGTTTTTGAATCCAGAAACTTTCTTTTTTGTTTTAAATGTTTTTCTTAAATTTGATACTTCAATAACTTTCATGGTTTTTCTCCTTAATGTGTTTAATAAAAAATAAAGTAATATTGTTTTTATTATAAGTTTTTGTGTTTGTTCAGTAAACAAAAAAGCACTGCTTTTGGTGTGAGCAGTGCTTTTAATATTTCTCTGTTTAGTTTTAGTGTTTTTTTGTTATAAAAAACTATAATCCTATCTTTTAGAAACCTTAAAATCTTTATTGCCCACGCAAAAATGACATCTATCAAATTCGACAGATGAATCACAGAGATATTGCATAATAGGCATTAAAAATCTCATTAGTTTTCTCCTTTACAGATTTAAAGTAACACAAATAATTTTATTTTTCAACCTATTTTTAAAAAATTATTTTTTATTTTGGAATATTATTCTAGTTTGTTTGCTCTTTTTATCTATTTTTTTTATAATAAATTTATTATTATACGAAAGGTGAAATTTATGAAAAACAAGTTAAAAGGTTTATTTTTAAGTTTGCTAGTGGCTGTTTCGATAGTGTCGCTTTCTGCTTGCAAAAAAGGCAAGAATGACCCACAAACACCAACAGTTAACGTTAAGGTTGAACAAAGAGAGTTTTATGCAGGTGAAAAACTTTCTGATATTGAAATAAAACTCACAGAAGGTGACACCGCAGGAAGCATTGCTTGGGCTAGTCCAGACACAGAACTTGTGGTGGGAGATAATGAATGCAGTTGGTCTTTCACACCAACAGACACCGCAACTTTTTCTTCTTTAACTGGAAATTATAAAATTGTTGCCGTTGAACCAAAAGAAGATCCAACAATAAATGTTTCGGTTTCTGGAATGGCTTATGCTGAAACAAAACTTTCAACGGTTTCAATTGTTCTTGCAGAAGGAAACACAGAAGGCACTCTTGAATGGCTTGAGCCAGACACCATGCTTGAAGTTGGTGAAAAAGAATTTACTTGGAAATTCACACCAACAGACACTGAAACATATAAACAAGTTACAGGAAAAATAAAAGTTACTGCAGTTGCTCAAACACTTACATCAATTTCAATCAAAACTCCTCAAACAAAAACAAGTTATACAGCATTTGAGTTGTTTGATGCAAATGGTTTGGTTTTAACTGCAACTTATAACGCGGGAAAAGTTGTTGATATTACAGAAGGTTATGAAGTTGCCTACAATACATCAAATTCATTAAGAGCGTCTGACACTTATGTAACACTTTCTTATGGTGGAAAAACTTGCAGAGCAAACATTGCTGTTTCAAAAATTTCAGTTGAAACCCCAGAAATTGATGGAACCTATGTTTATAGTGGAGTTTCAATCACTGGAAATTTAAAACAAACAGCGGATTCTTCACTTTATACAGTTTCTAACAATGTTTACACACTTGCTGGAAATCACAATATAACAGTCACACTTAAAGATTCTGCAAACTACAAATGGAGCATTTCTAACAGCGCTGCAATCACAGTTCCATTTGTGATTAACAAAGCAGAACTTGTTATTCAAAAGAACAATTATTCAGGTGTATTTGATGGATTTGCTCATAAAGCAAATGTTGTTATTCAAAACACATCAATTTACTATTCTACAACAGAGTTAACAAAAACTAATTATACATCAGGTTCAACAACAGAAATTGGATTTACAAATGCTGGTAATCACGTGGTTTATTATTATGTTGTTGGTGATGAAAACCACAATGACGCTGTTGGAACAATTTCAGTTAATATTCAAAAAGCAAGTGCAGAAGTTAGCACAAACTATTGTTATTCTGTAGTTGCTGGCAGAGAGGTTAATGTTCCACTTGATTATGTTTCAGTTGTTGGTGTTAATGGCGCAGACCTTCCAAAACAAAACATGGTTAAATTTGATTATTACACAAGTTATACAGATGCTACAACAAACACAAAAACAACATCAGCGCAAGGTGCTAGCACAGATGGTGGTGCGCCAAGCGTTGCTGGAAGATATGTTGTTGTAACAAGATATAAAGAAAATGCGAACTACGCTGAATCAATTGCAGTGTCAACACTTTTGATTGATAATGATGATGCTCCAATTCTTGCACATGATGAAGAAAGAGTGTTTGCTTGGAAAACAGTTTCTGTTATTCCATCTGAAGTTGAAAGTTATTTTGAAGTTAAAAAGAATGACACAGGAAACTTGGTTGAACTTGTTGTTGATGCAAGAATTGGTGATACTCAAATTTTGGGCAAGGCAATCAAACAAGACGGTGTTTATAAAGTTATTTTAAATGGAAGCACTTATG
Source organism: Clostridia bacterium (assembly GCA_045594425.1). Taxonomy (GTDB): domain Bacteria; phylum Bacillota; class Clostridia; order Christensenellales; family UBA1242; genus RGIG1681. Next base: position 167,213 of record JAZNYK010000006.1, on the reverse strand, counting down.
TTTTAAACTTTACTGAAACAGCAGACAGCACAACCGTTGATTTTGTTGCTGGTGATTCTTCAACTTATAAAACATTTACCAAATGGGATATTCCTTATTATCTTGGAACTTACGCTCTTGACACAGTTACAACAGATGACGTAACACCAAATAGCACAATGATTATCACAAATGACTATGGTATTTTGAAATTTGTTTTCACATATTATTATGTAAAAACAACAGATGGAAGCATTGTTTCAGGAATAAAGGAAGGAACAATCACTTATGTTAACAGCATCTTGAGATTTATGATTGATGGGGAAGTTTATACTTCTGTTTCAGGAGTTGAAGAAGATGAACAACTTGAAGTGTTATCACTTACAAGTGCATCATTATATCCTCAACAAATTCGTGGCAATTATGTAAGAGTATAAACAAAAAAGATAGCAGATTTCTGCTATCTTTTTTTATTGCTTTTTTTATTTTATTAATATCTAACAACTCCGCCAGACACTTGCAAAACTTCGCCAGTGATGTATGAACTTTCAGCGCTTGCAAGAAAGTATATGGCGTTTGCAACATCTTCTGGAGTTCCAAGTCTTTCAAGTGGTGTTGAATCAATAACACAGGCTTTGTCTACTTTTGAAAGGTTGCTGGTCATTTTTGTTTCAATGCAACCAGGAGCAACTGCATTTATTCTAATAAATGGGGCGTATTCAACAGCAAGTGATTTTGTTAGCCCAATAATGCCTGCTTTGCAAGCAGAATAAACAGATTCAAGACTTCCACCGGTGTTTCCATAGATTGATGAAATGTTGACAATAGAACCATTTTTTTGTTCTAAAAAGTGTTTTAAAACTTCTTTATTAAACAAAATTGTGCCTCTTAAGTTCGCGTTTATGATTTGGTCGATATGTTCGGCTGTTTTGTCTATAAGCATGGTTGGTTCTTCGGCTTTTCCCGCACAGGTTACAAGAACATCAACGCATTTAAATTCTTTGAAGGTTGAATTTACAAAGTTGATAATTTCACTTTCGCTTGCTTGGTCACAATGCATTGCCAAAACTTCTATGTTATAAGTTTTTAAGTGGCTTACAAATTCGGCGTCAAAGGTGTTTAAGTAGGTTAGTGCAACATTGTATCCGTTTTGTGCAAACTTTTCGGCTGTTGCTTTGCCAATATCACCAAAACCGCCTGTTATGATTGCAGTTTTTCTAATCATATTAAAAGTTCTCCTGAATTAAAATTGATAGGTTTTCATAGTTGATTGGGTTTGTTGAATTTATCACAAAGTCATAGTCTGATGGCTCAAACTCAAGGGCATGTTGTTCTCTTGCATAAAAGTAATCTTCTAAAATATTATCACGGGCAATAACACGTTTTTTTCGAGTTTCAGGGTCACAGGTGAGCAATATTTTTATGCTAGGAAGTTTAAAGTATTTCATTTTTGGAAGAAGCATATAATCTAAAATAACGTATGGTTGTTTGCAGGTTTGAATTTCGTAATCGATAATTTGTTCCATAATCATTTCAGAAACTTTATTTAACTTATCCAATTTTTTTGGATTAGAAAAAGCAATGGCTCCAATTTTTTTTCGATTAACAGAGCCATCTTCATTAAAAACCTCAGTTCCGAATTCTTTTTTTACAAACTTTTTAAGTTCATCTGTAGTTAGTGCTTGATGCGAAATTTTGTCGAGTGGCAAATGTTTCGCATTCAAAAGAACAGAAAGTTCTTCTGCTGCATAAGATTTACCTGAGCCACTTTTTCCAGTTAAGATTATAATTTTCATAGATTATACCTAAAATGATTTTAGCACAATGAAAATAATATGTCTACTTACTGCAAAAATTTAAAATTATTATAATTTTATTTTGAAAGAAAATTTTGTTGTGATATATTGAAAATAGAAGAAAAAAAGGAGTTTTGTATGTTTAAGATTGTTAACAAAAAATATCTTAATCCAACAGTCTGTGAAATGGACATTGAAGCACCACTTGTTGCAAAAAAAGCAGAAGCAGGTCAGTTTATCATTTTGCGTGTTGACGATGATGGTGAAAGAATTCCACTAACAGTTGCTGGGTTTGACAGAAAAAAAGGTTTAGTTAAAATTATTTTCCAAATTGTTGGTGCAACAACTGAAAAGTTAGGTCACAAAAATGCTGGTGAGTTTATTCAAGATTTTGTTGGCCCACTTGGTGTTGCAACAGAAACCGAAGGACTTAAAAATGTTTGTGTGGTTGGTGGTGGTGTTGGTTGTGCAATTGCACTTCCAATTGCTGAAAAACTTTTTGCGCAAAAAGCAAATGTAACAAGCATCATTGGTTTCAGAAACAAAGATTTGGTTATTTTGGAAGAAAATTTCAAAAAAGCATCAAATGAATTTGTTCTCATGACAGATGACGGTTCTTATGGTGAACAAGGAAACGTTTGCGTTCCACTTGAAAGAATGCTTGCATCTGGCAAAAAGTTTGACAGAATTATTGCAATTGGTCCACTCATTATGATGAAGTTTGTTGTTGAAACAGCAAAAAAATACAATGTGCCTTGCACAGTTTCAATGAACCCAATCATGATTGATGGCACTGGTATGTGTGGTGGTTGCAGACTCACTGTTGATGGCCAAACAAAATTTGCTTGCGTTGATGGACCTGATTTTGATGGTTACAAAGTTGATTTTGATGAAGCCATTTGGAGAAGTGGAATGTATCGTGATTTCGAAAGAAAAGCGCATGAAGACACTTGCAATTTATTTAAAAAGGAGGTTAAGTAACAATGGCAGAACTTCCAAATATGTCTAATCAAAAAAATGCAATGCCTGTTCAAGACCCAAAGATGAGAGCACACAATTTTGATGAGGTTGCTCTTGGTTACGAAGAAGCAGTTGCAATTGACGAAGCAAAAAGATGTTTGAACTGTGTGCATATGCCATGCGTTAGTGGTTGCCCAGTTAAAATACATATTCCAGAATTTATTGCAAAAATTAAAGAAGGTGATTTTGAAGGGGCTTATCAAATTATTTCAAAATCATCAAGTTTGCCAGCAGTTTGTGGAAGAGTTTGTCCACAAGAAACACAATGTGAAAGCAAGTGTGTTCGTGGCATAAAAGGTGAACCTGTTGGCATTGGCAGACTCGAAAGATTCGTTGCTGACTGGCACAATGCTCATTCAAACAAACCTGCAAAATGTGAAAAGAAAAATGGCAAAAGAGTTGCAATTGTTGGCTCTGGTCCATCTGGGCTTACTTGTGCTGGTGACCTTGCTAAAAAGGGCTATGAAGTAACAATTTTTGAAGCACTTCACAAGGCGGGTGGTGTGCTTGTTTATGGCATTCCAGAATTCAGACTTCCAAAAGCAATTGTTCAAAAAGAAGTTGATGGTTTAAAAGCAATGGGTGTTAAAGTTGAAACAAACATTGTTATCGGAAAAACAATCACAATTGATGAACTTTTTGAAATGGGCTACAAGGCTGTGTTTGTTGGCAGTGGTGCAGGGCTTCCAAGATTTATGGGAATCCCTGGTGAATCACTCAATGGTGTTTACTCAGCAAATGAATTTTTAACTAGAGCAAACCTTATGAAATCATATGAATCAAACACAACAACTCCAATCATGAAAGGTGGAAAAGTTGCTGTTGTTGGTGGTGGAAATGTTGCAATGGATGCTGCTAGAACAGCCCTTAGACTTGGTGCTGAAAAAGTTTACATTGTATATAGACGTTCAATGGATGAACTTCCAGCAAGAAAAGAAGAAGTTGAACATGCTGAAGAAGAAGGCATTGATTTTAGACTTTTAAACAATCCAGTTGAAATTTTGGGTTACAACAACCCTGATGACAAACGTGACCCTAAAAATGGGTTTGTTAAGGGCATGAAATGTATCAGAATGGAACTTGGTGAACCTGATGAAAATGGCAGAAGAAGACCAGTTGAAGTTAAGGGCAGTGAATTTATACTTGATGTTGATACTGTTATCATGGCTATTGGAACTTCTCCAAATCCACTCATCAAAGCAACAACCAAAGGTTTAGAAACAAACAAGTGGGGTGGCATTATTGTAGAAGAAACAACTGGTGCAACATCAAAACAAGGTGTTTATGCTGGTGGTGATGCTGTTACTGGGGCTGCAACAGTTATCTCTGCAATGGGTGCCGGAAAGGTTGCTGCAAGTGCAATTGATGAATATTTGAAAAAATAAAAACTGCAAAATTAAGAAAAAATACATCAAAAAATAGTCAAAAAATAAAAAATATTCAAAAAAGTGAGGGTTTTTTATGGAATTATTAAAAGGAAAGGTTGCAATTGTAACCGGTGGAACAAGAGGTATTGGTTTTTCAATTGTTCAAAAATATCTTGAAAATGGTGCAAAAGTTGTTTTGTTTGGTTCGAGAAAAGAAAGTGCTGAAAAAGCAGTTGCAGAACTTAAAGCAATTAACAAAAAATTTGAAGTTTCTGGAATGTGGCCAACTTTAACAAACTACGCTGAAGTTGAAGGTGCAATTCAAGAAGTTGCAAAAAAATATGGCAGAGTTGACATTCTTGTTAACAACGCAGGTGTTTCTGCAAGAGAAAGTCTTTATGCTTACAAACCTGAAGATTTTGATAGTGTTATGGCTCTTAATGTTAATGCAGTGTTCTATGGTTCAAGGGCGGTTGCTCCAATCATGAAACAACAAGGCGGTGGTGTTATCATTAACACATCATCAATGGTTTCAATTTATGGTCAACCAGCAGGCGTTGCTTACCCAACATCAAAATTTGCTGTTAACGGAATGACAAAATCTCTTGCTCGTGAACTTGCTCCAGACAACATTAGAGTTAATGCTGTTGCACCTGGTGTTACAAACACCGATATGGTTGCAAATCTTCCTGAAGCAATGAGAGAAGGTATTAAAAAGACAATTCCACTTAACAGAGTTGGTGAACCGGAAGAAGTTGCTGATGCATTTGTTTATCTTGCAAGTGATATGGCATCTTATGTAACTGGTGAAATTTTGTCTGTTGATGGTTGCGCAAGAGCATAAAAAATCAAAAAAATAATAAAAACGGACCAATTTTAATGGTTCGTTTTTTTTATGCTTAAAAAAATATTATAAGAATTATAAAAAGTTGATATTGCAAGCGTTGTTTGTTCCGTTGCGAAATTGCTTAAAATTGGTGTAATATTTAGCGTAATCTATATTAGGAGAAAATTTTAAGTGGAAGTTGAAGTAGAAAAATATAATAATTTAATGAATAACTTTTTTAAATCACCTAATCAAGTTATTAGTGAAATAATAAATTTGCAGGCAATTCTAAACCTTCCAAAAGGCACAGAACATTTTTTGAGCGACTTGCATGGGGAAGCAGACACATTTATTCATATATTAAAAAATGCGTCAGGTGTGATTAGATTAAAACTTGAAGCAATATTTAAAAATTATATGACAAGTGCGGAAATTCAAGACCTGTTAACACTTATTTATTATCCAGAAGAAAGTCTAAAATTGATTGCTAGAACTGAAAAAGATATGACTGGTTGGTATAAAAAGACCTTGTTAAATTTGGTTCGTGTGTTGAAGGAAATTTCAAGCAAATACACCCGAAGCAAGGTTAGAAAAGCACTCCCTCAAGACTATGCTTATATTATGGATGAACTTATCAATATGTCTGAAGAAGTCAGCAAAGAAAGTTATTATGAAAATATCTTGTCTAGCATAATTGAACTTGGCGAAGGTGACAATTTTGTTATTGCATTGTGTCAAGTTATTCAAAGACTAGCAATTGACCATTTGCATATTGTTGGTGATATTTTTGATAGGGGCAAAGGTGCTGATATAATTATGGATAGGCTTATGTCTTATCATTCACTTGATATTCAATGGGGAAATCACGATGTTTTGTGGATGGGTGCATATTTGGGGAATACTGCCTGCATTGCAAACATTATAAGAATTAATTGCAGATATAAAAATCTTGGAATTCTAGAGAGTTCTTACGGCATAAATCTTCGAGCCCTTGAAACTTTTGCGATAAAACACTATAAAGATGATTATTGTGCTAATTTTGAAATTAAAGATTTTGAAAATGACACAAATCCGTTTGATGATGAGCCGTTGCTTGCAAAAATGCATAAGGCTATAACAATTTTGCAATTTAAAATTGAAAATAAAATTATACGCCGTCATCCAGAATGGAATATGGATGATAGAATTTTGTTGAAAGATGACGAACTTTCAGAAGAAGAGTTGTCTTTGATTGCAATTTTAAAGCAAGAATTTATGCAAAGCAAAAGATTAAAAGAACACATTAGTTTTTTAATTAGACAAGGCAGTATGTATTTGGTTTATAACAATAATTTGCTTATGCATGGCTGTGTGCCTTGTGATAAAAAAGGAAATTTTACAGAAATTCAAATTGGTGACAAACTTTACTCAGGAAAAGAACTTTATGACAAGTGCAATAGAGTTGTATTGTCGGCATATAACAACAGAGATAAATATTCAATTGATTTTATGTGGTTTTTATGGTGTGGAAAAAATTCTCCTCTTTTTGGAAGAGATGTTATGAGAACCTATGAAACATACATGACTAACAAAAAAATCAAGGAAAATAAAAATCCATATTACGACCTTGTTAAAGATGAAGCCTTTTGTGATAAAGTTTTAGCAGAATTTGGTGCAAGTGGTCCATATTCACACATAATTAATGGTCATATGCCTGTTAGAGTAAAAGATGGTGAGAGTCCAGTTAGTGCAAATGGAAAGCATATAATTATTGATGGTGGGTTGTCAAAAGTTTATCACAAACGAACAGGTATTGGCGGATATACATTAATGTCTAACTCACATGGGCTTTATCTTACAACTCATGCACCGTTTTGCAAAACTAGAGAGGCCATTAAACGAAAAATCGATTTAAAGTCAGAAACCACTGAAGTTCAGTTATACAAAAAGAGATTGATGGTTAAAGACACCGATAACGGAAAGGTTCTTCAAGACCAAATTGATGTTTTAAAAATATTCTTGAACGATTACCATAGAATAGGTGTTAAATAAGGAAACAAATTGTTTGATTTAATGTTTTTTTGATGTATAATAAATTCAGGAGAATTTTTATGAATACAAAAACTTTAAACAGAAAACAGTGGGTTGTTTTGATTGCCTCTGTTTGTGCATTTATATTTGGTATTTTATTTTGTGCGTTATCGCAATCGGGTATCGATATTGTTAAAACAATTTTAAGCATTGCAGTTTTAGGATATGGAATATTTTATCTCATTAGTTATTGCATACTTTCAATGGATGGCAGAGATTCGTTGTCGCTTCTTCATGCAATTGGTGGTGTAGCAGTTGGTGTTTTGCTTATCTTTGTTCCATCATTTTTTGTTTCCGTTATAAGTGTAATAGTTGTTATTTTGGGGCTCGCCAGAATTTATGATAATATCAAAGCAAAAAAAGAGGGAAAGGATACACAAAAAAGCAAGATTATTATTGGAGGTTTTGAAATTGTTCTAGGTGTTGCACTTTTAGTTTTATGTAACACGCCAGTGCCTCAACTTTTGATTTCGATTTATTTGGGAACGATGCTTATTTTGGAATCTCTTGTTAATGGAATATATTTATATCTTCAAATAGCATCACAAAAATATCAACTAAAGCCTGCAAATGAAGATGCTGTTTCAGAATCAAAAACTGCAGATGAGTCAAAAAATTAGTAAAAAATATGTAAAAAATGCCTAAAAATGGCATTTTTTCTTTTGCAAATAATATTTTGGGTATAATTTTAGTTTTTTTGGGGCAGTATCTATTTGGAGGATATGTATGAAAAAAGTTAACCCATTTGAAGAGAAAAATGCTGTTCCTGTAGACGGAACATATAAAGATTGGAAACAGTTAAACTTGACACCTTATGATAAAAACACGGCGTCACCTTACACTAAAACTAGGGTGATTTTAATGAATGGAACAGAGTTTGAATCAAACTGGTTTTTACATCAATTTTCAAGGCATTGCAACAACAATGAATTAAGACGAGAAATTGCAATGGTTAGAAGACATGAGCAGCAACAACAAAAAATGATTGCAAGTTTAAAACCTCTTGATGAAAGCAATCTTGAAACAACAATTGCTTATGAACAATTAGCGGTTGATTTAACCGCAATACTTGCAAGACACGTTGAAGATGAAAATGTTAGAAGTGCATTGAATTTTGCTTTGCTTGAAGATTTTGACCATTTGTATCGATATTCGAATTTGCTTGAAATGGAACAGGGTATTTCGGCTCAAGGTATTACTAAAGAATATACTGAAATCATGCCTGGCAGACCAACCATTTCAGAGCACAGACACCCAAGAGATTCTATTAATAAGTTTATTTGCAATTTAAGTGCTGACCCGTTCACAAAACTTGCAACAAACATAATTACGGCGGCTGAACAACAAACAATGAATTATTATATGAACATTGGAAATCATCATCCAACAGAACTTGGAAGAAAACTTTATGCTGAAATTGCGATGATTGAAGAACAACACGTTTCTGAATATGGCAGTTTGCTTGACACAAATTGCACTTGGCTTGAAAATTGGGTTATGCATGAATATACAGAATGTTATTTGTATTATTCTTGTTATATGGATGAACGTGACCCAGAAATAAAAAAGGTGTATGAGCAACTCTATTATGAAGAGTGTGGACATTTGCAAAAAGCAGCAGAACTGCTTGAACGTTTTGAAGGAAAAGAGTGGAAGTGTTTGTTCCCAGATGGTGGATGTTTCCCAGACCTTTTGAAATTTAATGGAAATATTGAATATATTAGAGAGGTTATTAAAGATACTATTCATATGACAAAAGACCGTGAAGGATATATTGAATCAAAAGACCTTTCTGATAAGTCTGATTTTAAAAAATACAACAAGCAAGTTAATAAGGCAGAAAATAATGTTGCGAGCCATTTGGTGATTGAAGAGTATATTAAAAAGAATGGAAAAGATTATCGTTATCAATTAACCGAACATCCAACAAAAGAACTTCAAGACCGTTCTTGTGATAATACAGATGTTGGAAGATGTTAAAAATAAAAAGCCATAATTTTATGGCTTTTTTGTATTTTTTTATTTTATTTATTCGAAATTTTACATTTTTGCATGAAATTATTGCAATAATTCAAGAAGTTTATTTATTGCAAATTCAACACTTTGAGTTCTAACAGAAGTTCTGTCACCTTTAAAATAATTTGTATATGTAAAAAGTGAACCATTAATGCATAGGCCAATGCAAACCATGCCAACAGGTTTTGTTTCGGTGGCACCAGTTGGTCCGGCAATTCCAGAGAAACTTACGCCAATGTTTGCGCCGCTTGCTTCTGCAATTCCAATTGCCATTTCACCAGCAACCTCCTCGCTTACAACACCGTGTTTTTCAATTGTTTTTGGGTTAACATTAACATATTTTATTTTTGCTTCGTTTGCATATGTTACGATGCTTAAATCTATGATTGATGATGTGTTTGGGTGGCTGATGATTGTGCTTGCAAACAAACCACCAGTGCAACTTTCAGCAGAGGCGATTTTATAATTTTTTTGCATTAATAAATCAATAAGTTTTTGAGTGTTCATAAGTGGCTCCTTTAATTAAGTTTTTTTGATAATATTACACATCTTTCTTGATAACCATGTTTTGCGTAGAAATTTTTTGCGCAAATGTTTTCACAAAAAAGTTCTAATTGAACATATTCACAACCAATGTTTTTTAAGTATGTTTCAGCGTGTGAAATAAGTGCATTTCCAACACCTGATTGTCTGTTATTTGAACTCACAACAAGTTCGGACACGATGCCTTTGGTGGGGCAGGCGTAATCTAATTTGTCGTCTTCATTATAAGAGTATACAAAACAGGCAATCATTCCAATAATTTCGTTTTGATTTTTTGCTAAAAAAATCTTTCCTTTGTTATTGCTTGTTTCATTTAATGTTTTTTCAAAATATTTTTCAGGATAATCGTCTGAAATTATATTTAAACCTAAACAATCAATTTGAACAATATGCTCTTGCAGTTCAACCAAAAGGTTTTTAACGTTTTGTTTATAAGAATTGTTAAATTCAATTATTTCCATATATTTTTCCTTATTTTTCTGGGTCATATTTCATACCGGCACCAATTCCATGATATGGTCTTGATTTGAAACCAAATTTTTCATAGAAAGCCTCTTTTTGACTGCTTGCGCCGAGATATAAGTATGTGTCATCGTCTTTTATGGACTCATACCAATTTATGATTTCTGACATCAAAATAGAGCCGATTCCTCTGCCTTGATGTTCTTTTCTTGCCACGACATCATAAACTGTGAAATATGAGCCGTCACCAACCACTCTTGCCATGCCAACAATTTTGTTTTTTAAATAAACACAAACGCTAAAACAAGAAGACGTTCTGTGTCGGTTTATTTTGTTGTAATCTCTAGACCCCCAACCAACAGATTCAAATAGTTCATTAAACTCTTGATTAGTGGGAAAGTTGTGCGTAATTTGATAATCCATAAAAATCCTCTTTTTTCAAGTATAACACATTGCAAAACTTGTAACAAAATATAATTGTTAGATAAATTTGTTTAACTTTATTATTTTTTTGTTTAAGGATTTTATTATTTTGTGTTACAATATGGTGGAAATATCAATACAAAAGGATGACTTTTATGGAAGAACAAAAAATTCAGGAAATGCCAAAAAAGAAAAGAAAACTATGGTTTAAATGTTTGAAACAAATGATGAGAATGCGTTATAAAAGACCTGCATTTGTGTATCTTGGTGAAAAATTTCAATATGGTTCAATTATTTTGAGCAACCATGAAGGAACGGATGCTCCAATGTCACTTGAAATTTATAATAACGATGCCCTTCGTATGTGGGGTGCTCATGAAATGAATTCAGGACTTCGCAAAATGTATGCCTATCAAACAAAAGTGTATTATCATGAGAAAAAACATTGGAATTTGCATCTTGCAAGATTGTTTTGTTTGCTTGCAAGCCCGCTTACAAATATGTTTTATAGTGGATTTAATTTAATTTCGACTTATAGAGATTCAAGGTTTTTAAAAACACTTCGTGAAAGTGAAGATGCTATTAAAAATGGCGAAAGTGTTGTCATTTTTCCAGAAGACTCAAGCAAAGGCTATTTGGCTGAACTTGAAGGATTCCATCCGGGTTGCATATTGCTTGCAGAAACACTTTATAAAAAGGGAATTGATGTTCCTATTTACGTGACATATTTCAAAAAACAAGACAAGGTTTATGTGATTGATAAACCTGTTAAATATTCCGAACTTTTAAAAACACACAAAACTCGTGAAGATATTTTGAAAGTTCTTTGCAATCGTTGTAACGAACTTGGAAAAATGACATTTGAAAAAGAGTTTTTAGAAGAAACAAAAAAGAATCAGAAAAAAGAAAAATAATTGCGCAAAAAAAATGAAGTAGATGAGAATCTACTTCTTTTTTGATGCTTTCAATTAACTAGCGTGTTGAACCTGACTATTTTGCAAGTGAAAGAGATTGTTTTTGATATTCACGAATGGCTGTGATTGCTTCAGCAAATCCTTCCAAAGATGTTAAACCGCCAACAGTTTTTGATTCTGGAATTTTTGCAATTTTGTTATCTTTGAATTCTTCAAAGTTGTTGCCATTTCCAGTGATTGCATATTCAATATCTTTTCCGTCTAAAACAATGTATCCAAATTCTCTTCCTGAAAGGAATGAATAAATATCATATTTAAAGCCTTCATTGCTTACTCTTGAGTGAGAATAAGTTGTGTCAGCAGGGATGTCAATTGCTACAAAGTCAACAGATTGTTGAGTTTCTTTATTTGAGCCAAAAGATTGTCCTTGTGCAACGTGCACGCCCTCGTCAACTTCGCGGAAACGATTTTCTGCTTTAAACTTTTGAACAAGTGCAATCAAATAGTCTTTGCGGTCTGCAGGTTCGATTTCATCATGATGAAACAAATTATCTATAATGCTCATGATTGTATCTCCTTTTGTGTATAGATTTGTCACGCATCTGGTTACATTTTATCAAAATGAAAATCATTTGTCAATAATGATTATAAATTTGGGTGAATGGTGAAAATTTTATTATTATTTATTTAAATAATATATTGGATTTAAATAATTTGTTGTTAGGTTTTATTGAAATATATTGTTAATTTTGTTATAATTTGTGCGTTATAGGTGGTTTATGGATGAATTAGAAAAATATTATAACAAGTTTAATGAAGATAAAAGGTTGCTTTCAAGACACGGTCAGGTTGAATTTGCTGTTGCAATGAAATATATTCATGAAATAATTGGTGACAGAAAAGGTCTTGATATTGCAGATATTGGAGCAGGCACGGGCAGATATTCGGTTCTTCTTGCTGATGAAGGACATAATGTAACGGCTGTTGAATACGTTAAAAAGAATGTTAGTCAGATAAAGATGAAATCTGATAAGGTTGTTGCAAAGCATGGTGATGCAATTAAACTTAAACTTGCAGATGAAAGTTTTGATATTGTTCTTTTGTTTGGACCAACTTATCATTTGTTTTCACACCAAGATAAACTTAAGGCTATCAATGAAGCAAAGCGCATTGTTAGAAAAGATGGTCATATTTTGATTATGTATTTAATGAATGAATATGCTGTTATCACTTATGCGTTCAAAGAAGGCAATTTGCAAAAGGTGTTATCTGAAGGCAAATTAGATGATTCTTTTCAAACTATCACTGGCAAAGAAGATTTGTATAGTTATGTGAGGATTGAAGAAATCAATAAACTCAAGGATGATGCAGGTCTTGAAAGAGTGAAAATTATTGGAGTTGATGGAGCAACTGATTATATTAGACCCGTCATCAACAAACTTTCATCTGAAGATTTTGAGATTTATAAAAAATACCAAATGAGCATTTGCGAACGACCAGAACTTTTGGGTGCAAGTTCACACATTTTAGATATCCTAAAAAAGATTTAAAAACAAGCCAACTTTATTGGCTTGTTTTTTGCTTGCAAAAACACACATATTAATATCTCAAAATCAGATAAACTTGACGTTAATCATATGCAACCATTATATTAATCTTATGGGGTTCAAAAACCCATCTGCGGCACTCATTTTTATTAACTCTATTTTTTTATAAATGCTGAAAAATATCGGGGTTTATGAAGATTTAACACTATTCAATTTTATTGTAATAGGGTAGAAAATATAAAATATATATTATAAAATTTGATATTAGTTTTTAGGTGGAAGTATTGTTAGGCAAAGTAAAATTTCACTATCATGAAGAGTGAATTTATGCCACTCATTTTTTGAAATGACTGTGCAGTGAATTCCATATAACATACCAACATCTTTTGGGGTAAATTTTAAATTTAAAGTATTTGATGTTTGGTCTTTTAGGTTTTTATTTTTACATTTCCAAACTATATCATAATTAGATTTAGAGAATGACGGATCAATTTCAACTTCAACAGAATAACTATCACCACAATATAATTGTTGATTTACTTCAAGAACGATAGTGTGCTTGTCATTATTTAAATTTTCAAAAACATTTCCTAAAGAGTCTTTCACTTTTATAATAGATGGAACATTCCACATTTTTTCTTTTCCTTTTTTTGTGTAATAAATTTTTAATCCTTCAATAAAATCATGTGTATAACATATCACTCTTTCAACTTGATGTATAGATATAGGGTTTGAATGAGAAAGAGAATTTCTGATAGGGACTAGCCTTGATAGTATGGTTCTTACTTCTGAACATCCGTCTGGGTAAATTTCGTCTAGTGCTTCTTTAAATAAAGATTTGTATAATGTGCTGTGACATAAAATATAAATAATATCATCTATAAACAATGTATCCACAGGTTTTTTACATCTTTCTGGATTTTTTTTTAACATTCCTGACACATGTTCACGAAGTTCTCTTTTTAGTAAAAAGGTTCCATCGTCTTTTTGATAATTTATATAATTAACACCATAAGATTCGAGCATTTTTTCGTGAATTAAATTTCTTGCCCAAATTTCAAAATTTTCTAAATTTTGTTTGCAATGGGATCTTAATTCATCTTGAGAACAGCTGTGATACATATATATTTTTCTCCTTACGTGTATTTTATCAAAATTTAAAAATTATTTCAAGGTTAGATTGTCATTTATGATTTAATTAATGCAATTAAAAATAAGCTTCAAGTTCAAAAGTCAATTCATAATCATTTTGATTGATTTTCGTATTTTTGATTGTTCTTGAAATTTTGTCAATATAAAAAGGGCACTCTTGAAGGGAATCAAGGGTGTCCTTTTTGTGAGTGTAGTTAAAAATAATTTCAACTTTGTCGTCATAAATAATTACTTTCTTGACTAGTAATTGAATTATTACGTCGGGTTCTTGTTTTAATTGATGGGTTATAAAGTATATAACATCTTTTTTTGAAAGAATTGGTTTTCTGTCTTTTTGCTTTTCTAGTGATATCTTTTCGTTCAATTCTTTTAATCGTTTATCAAGTTCCAGAAGTCTCTTTTTTGTTGATTCGCTTGTTATTCCTTGTTCTAAACACATCATAATGTTGTTAAGATTATTACTTACTTCATCTCTTTCTTTTTCTAAGATATTAAGAACTGAATGGTTTTCAATTTTTGAATTATGAAGTTCAATAACTTTATCGGCAAGAAAATTTAAGTTTTCTTTGTTTTCAAAAATTTTAAAAGTAACTTCAACAACAAGGTTTTCTATAAGTTCTTTTCTAACGCTGCGTTTTTTACAGGTTTTTAATTTAACTCTGCCGTGGCAATTATAATATCTTCGAAGAACTCCATCTTTTCCGGCACCGGAAGTGGATAGCATTTTATGTCCACAATAACCGCAAAAGAGTTTATCGCCTAAAAGATATTTTGTTTCTAGTGAATGTTTTCCATAATGGTTTGCAGCCAATCTTTCTCTTACAGCATAAAACAAATGTTTTGGAATTATAGCAGGGTAGATGTTTGTGAAAACTTCGTCCCCGTGTCTATAAATGCCAATATACTTTTCGTTTTTCAAAAACTTAATGACAGTATTTTCTTGAAATGGTTTGCCTATGTGGTAAATGCCTCTTTCAGTCAACTCTTCACAAATTTCTCTGGCGTATTTTCCTGATGCATGGCTTTCGAAAATATATTTGACAATTTGAGCTTCGTCTTCGTTGATAGATATAGATCTATCTTTTACTTGATAACCATAAAGAAGTGGACCTCCAGTATATAGTCCTTTTTGTCTGTTTTCGTTTTGTCCTCTTTTAACTTTTTGAGATAGTTCAGCTGAGTAATATTCAGCCATACCTTCAAGCAAAGATTCCATAAGAATTCCTTCGGGTGTTTCGGGTATGTGCTCACTGGCTGATAAAATTTTAACGTCATTATCCCTGAGAGTTTTTCTGTGCATAGCCATCTCGTATTTGTTTCTTGAGAATCTATCTAGTTTATAAACTAAGATATAATCCCATTCTTTTTTGAAACTATCACGCATCATTCTTTGAAAATCAATACGATTATCATTAGTTCCTGTCGTTGCACGGTCAATATATGTGCCAACAACTAAAATTTTGTTTCTATTTGCGTAATCATTGCAAACTCGAAGTTGTCCTTCAATAGATTGATCGGTTTGCTTATCGCTTGAATATCTTGCATAAATAACTGCTGTCTTCATATTTTTTTCCTCCTGATTTTAGAATAACTAAGATTTTTAAAAAGTGTTATGAGATTGTGTGAAGTTTATGTAAAACAATGTGAAAAATACGTAAAACAATGTGAAGTTATGTGAAGTTGATGTGAAGTCGTGTGAACTTTCGGTAACATAATTTCCTCCTTTTTGAAAAAATTTACCAAAGAAAAAATCAGGTTTGCACGGATGAGTCAAAGAAAAAGCCAAAATTTATGTTTCAAATTCAGCACAATAAAAAAATGGCAAAATAAATTTTGCCTTTGACCCAGCCGAAAAACCTGATATCCTAAAACCCCTCAAACAACCCCACAAAAAGGAGGAAAATGATGGTATAGCATCATTATATTTGCAAAAAATGTCGAATTTATTGATTTAATAAGACATTGTGGTATAATTATAAGATAATGTAAAGGTTTATATGAAATATTATTTAAATTCGAAGGGGATATATGGATAAGAAAGAGTTGTTTAAAAGTTTAAAAAACGAGATGGCACAATGTGGAAGATTTACAGTAGAGGATGTTTATAATGAATTAAAGGAAATATTTTTTATTACTAGTAAGCAAGAGTTGAAAAAAATTTGCGAATTTGGGGTTTTAAATTATGATTATACCTATTATAAAAGAGTTAAACAATTTTTTAGTGATAAGGATATTTTAAATGATATTCTTAATTTAATAAGAAATAAGACCGCTGATGTTGAATATTTTAGTGAGATTATCAATGAAAATTATTGTAATATATCAGATAGTTTTAGACATTTTGCAGAGAATGCTTTGATAAATAATTATGAACCTCCAGAACAAGGGAATATAAAAATGCAATATTTATTTAATTTGATAAATACTGTGGTTGAAGTATATATTAAGCCACAAATATTATTGCATTATAATTTATTTTGTAACAAGGAAAGAACAAAAACACTGGGAGAAATGGTAGGTGGACTTTCAGAATTTGATCCAGTATATAAATTTATTTTTAATGAATATTTAAATGATATCAATATCAACCAATGGAGAAATATTGCTGAACATAAAAGTTACAGAATGGATAGGAGTGAAGATATTCATATTACATACAGTAATGGAAGAGTTAATAAAGTTATTCAATTGAAGGATTTAGAAGAAATAACTATTAAAATAGATACTTTAGGATGCTTATTTCGTTTAATTTATGATGTTATATTTATTGAATATCATTCTTTGTTTGATGAAAAAATTTTAGAATTACACCAGGAAAGTGTTCCTGTAGATTGCTTTGAAGGTAAAGAAATAATACTTATGGAAATATCAAAGAATTATGGGATAGAAATTTTAAGCAGTGAGTATAAGATGGGTGTATATTTTCTTACATTAAAAACATTTGTTGAATTACAAAAGGAGGATATAAATGAGTACATCAATAAGATGTCAATAATAATACCTTGTGATAATTTTGAAATTATAATAAAGAATTCAAAAGGAAAGGTTGCTTATACAGTTAACATTAAAAATAAAATTGCAACAATATTTAAATGGAAAACTTAAATAAGAAACGGTAAATGTAAAATTTACTGTTTTTCTTCAGTAATTTTATAGAAAAATTTTATTTGTATGTTATAATGTAAATAAATACAAGGGTTTGCAAAGGAGAAAATATGGATCTTTTTGGTACTATTATTAATTTGGAATATTTTTTACATAATAAAGAATCTAAAATTAATATACAAACAAATAGTGGAAATTCGGAAGTAAAAGTATTGGCTCCATGTAGAGAGTATAACATTCCAAGCTTTCAAAGAGAATTAAGATGGGGTAAACAGCAACTATTAGAATTAATTAGAGATTTGTCAAAAAACAATATATTCCTAGGAAATATTATTTTAAAAGAAAGTGGTGGAAATGTATTTGATATAATAGATGGTCAACAGAGAATTACTATTTTATTAATGATTTTGGATTATATAAGAAGCAAATATGAGGAAGACTTAGATATATTTGAACAATGTTCTTTAAAAATTGAGAATTTTCCATCATTTCAGAAATTAAGGGAAAATAATTATACTTTAGATGGTCTAAATGAAGAGCAAATTAATAACATTGTAACTTTAGATTATTACAGGCAATTAGATTCTTACTGTTTAATTTACAAAGAAATTACACAGTGTCAAGTTATTAATAATAAAGAGAAAGTTGCTGATTTTTTACAAAATTTAAAAAACAGTGTTTTTAATGTTATTGTTTCTAGTGATACTTCATCAAGTAAAGGTATGCAATATTTTTTAGATGTTAATTTAAAAGGCGTTCAATTGGATGATGAAGATATTTTTGCTAGTTATTTATATTCTATTGATTCAGGCGATGAAATAAAACAATCATGGAGAATGTTAAAGCAGTTAAACTCTAATTTCAATGAGGGTTTTAAAAAGAAAAAATATGAAATTGTTGATATGTTACAACATTTCTTATATTGTGATTTATATTTAAATGAGAAATATATGGATGTACGATTTGGAAAAGACTTCCTATTGAAACATAGTATTGAAATAGATGGTTCGATGTATTATGAGGGTACTCATATAATAAAAGTTGTCAATAATAAAACATATTTTAGAAATATGCTAAAAAGGTTGAATTCAATATTAGAAATACTTGTTGAAATAAAAAATAATCCTTCTGGAATATCTCCAAAGTTAAAAGATATCTTAACAAAAGCTCAAATATCCAATGTGCAGTATAATATTATAAATAGTTATATTTCTACGATATTAAAAGATCAAACGATGCTTATTACGAATGCATTTATAATAAAGTACTTTTTAGAATTACAAGATGCTAATGATTTAAACAGAAAAAAGATTGCAGAAACGATTTATTCTATTGTTATGTATTGTAATTTATTATCTTTATCAAAAATAAGAAAAAATACTGAAATGATTACAGATATAATAAAAGAAAAAAATATACAAGTAAAGTTGCTTAGTAAAATTAAAAATATGACAACTTTAGAGTGGTTAACTAGAAATATAAATAATACGCAATTTAATGTCGATGAAGATGGTTTAAATATTTCGCAACAATACAAAGCAAAAATGCTTGCATCTATTTATAATTTTTTTCAAATAAAAGGCGAAAAAATTGTTATTAGAGGTGGTGCTTATTCGAAATTAACAGATTATTTGAATTCTGTTGATAATTTTTCGGTAGAACATTTTTTGATAAATGATTCTGGAAAATATATAGTTAAGATTGGAACTAAAGAATTTAGTTGTAACTATTCTGAAAATATTAGACTTTTAAAAGATGATGTATTTAATTTTATTTTTATTCCTAAGAAGATAAATGAGACCTTATTAAAAAATAATTTAATTTGTAAGAAAATAGAATTGTTAAAGACGAAACTATCTGAAGTTCAATGTGATTATACAAAAATGTATATAAAAGAAGCAGAAGAAACTTTTAGTGATTATACTGAATCATTAACAGAAGAAGATGATATTGAAAGAGAAATAGGGTCAAGATTTGTATTTGTGTTTGAGACGAATCAGTATCTAGAATTTAAAAAGAAGGTTATTACCAAGTTTATTGAAAGGATAAACTCTTAGTTTTTTGAAGAAACTATAGGATTAAGTTGTATGATTGATAAGGAAAAAGAATTATTTAATAAGCATAATGTTGTATTATATCAGGGTGGAAGATTATACAAGGCTGATTTTTTTGATTATGTCAATAAATACGAATATTCAAGACCATATATTATTAAAATCAATAATGATATAATTTATGTAAATACATGGGCTAACGCTGTTGTAGAAACCATAGATTACATTGATAAGTTTAAAAAAGATTTTTATTTCAATTGTTCAACATTTGAAGTTCCTTGGACGAAGAGACAATTTTTTTCAAATAACGAAAAACATAAATTTATTTCTCCAAAGATTTCAAGAAGTGGAATTTATGTGGAGACAAATACGGATTCTTTACATTTGCTATGGCTTATCAGAGAGTTACTCAAATATGCAGAGATAGATTTAGATAAAGTAGAAGTTTTATATAAAAGAAAGGCATGTGACGAGCCTCAAGAAATTCAAAATTTTGTTAAAGAGGATTTATATTTTAAATTTAAGAAATGGTTAATGAATTTTAAGGGGAAATCTGAAAAATATGCGGATGCGAAAATAGATTATTTTTCAAAAATAGATAATATCTTCTTTAAAGTGAGCAGTGCAAGAGTTCCATTAGTTTTAATGGATTCAAAAACCGAACTTTTAAAACATAGTAAAAAATTTATTAATTATATTGATTTGAGATATGCAGATAGATTAGATATAAGAAAGTCGGTAAACATTATTTTAAAATTGTATCTTCAATTTTTTAGCTGTATTACTTCACGAAATGCTCCGGATTTAACAGAGGATTGTATTTTAATTAGCAAACCTTCAGATAGAGATGTATTTAAGATGACAAAAATTGTTTCATTTAAGATAAATGGTCAGGAAATTTTTGTTGATAGTTGGCACTCTATGATTGCTAAATCTGTTGAATATTTAATACAAGTTAATTTTAATAATTTATCAAAATTAAAAGAGTTGTGTGATTTTGATGGTCAAAAGTTATTGTCAAAAACAAAAAAGGATTTCATAAAACCTACAAAACTAAGTATCGATTATTATTTAAATGTAAATTTTGGTCCAGAACAAGCAGTAAAAATTGTTGATAAAATATGTGAAGAATGTGGTACATCACTTGGAGATATTAAACATTTTGTAAAGACAAAATATAACGCAGAATCGACATACTTGAATTTTATATCTTTAAAAGATGGTATAGTTTATTATGAGAAAAAAGATTTTAACTTTATATATACAAAGTTCTCTTCTTATTCACGAAGTACATTAGAAGACGCTTTAAACAACGATGAAAATATTGATTTTAATTTTATTGAGGAAAAGTATAATAAGTTCGTAGATATATGTAAAAGTAATGGATATTTTAAAATGTCACAGTTGCTTTTCCTACCATTTGAATCAGTTGAAATAACTTCTGTTTTAGAAAAAGATATAATAAGTGATGCTTTAAATAAAATATCATTGTGGATCGATTTGCTTGATGATGACTATGACGCTGAAGATATGTTTTCTGATGAAGAAATTAAAAAATTTATTACTGGGAAGTTATAAAAATGAATTTTAAAGAATTAGAGTTGCAAAGAAGTTATATTAGTTATGGTGGTTCCAATATACTTAATGATTTTATAAATCCGGCATTGAAAAATACAAGGGTATATAAAAGAAGTGTTGGATTTTTTTCAAGCTCTGTTTTTAATTCTTTATTAGAAGGTGTTTCAGCACTAGCAAGGAATAGGGGTAAAATCCAACTTTTAGCAAGCCCACATTTAAGTGATGAAGATGTAAAAGCTATATTAGAGGGATATCAAAAAAGAGAAGAAATTATTGCAAACTCGTTTTTCAATGATTTTGATATAGAATTATCAAAATTACCGATTGAGGATTTGGAAATTGTCTCTCAATTAATTGCTTATGATATATTAGATATTAAACTCGTGGTTACAAATGGAATTGGTATGTACCATGATAAATTAGCAATTCTTGAGGATTATGTAGGGAATAAAATTTGTTTTGTCGGTTCACCAAACGAGAGTTTAAATGCATATGAGAACAATTATGAAAAAATACGAGTATTTAAAAGTTGGAATGAAATAGAAAATGAATATGTGCAGGATGAACTGGATGAGTTTGATAAGTTGTGGAATGGAAAAAATGAATTCAATTTAACTCTTGAAGTAAAAGATGCATTAAAACAACATGTGATAAAAGTGTTAGATATTAAAAAAACTGCGAAAGTATCAACAGGAATAGAGTTGAGAGATTATCAAAAACAGGCAATTGATGCCTGGGTTGCTAATAATTATCATGGATTTTATGTTATGGCAACAGGTACTGGAAAAACTTGGACTGCAATTTATTCTGCTAAGGAACTAGTAAAAAATCACAAATCTACAATTGTAATCTGCGCGCCATACAAACACTTGGTTAGACAGTGGTCTGAAGATGTTATTAAAGCATTTCCTGATGCAAAAATAGTTATGGTTTCTTCAGAAAATAGTTTATGGAATTCAGAAATTGAAGAAGAAATACTAAGAAAGAAATATTCAGAAAATAGACAACTTATTATTATTTCAACGATATCTTCATTTAACCTTGATAGGTTTAAGAATGTAGTAAAGAAGATACCTGAGGAAAAATTATTAATTGTTGATGAAGCACATAGATTTACTGAAAGAGAGTCTTCTTTAAATGATGAATATCAATATATGCTAGGGTTAAGTGCAACTCCTGTAAGCAAGAATAATATTGTAAAAGCAAATGAATTAATGGATTTCTTTGGAGGAAAAGTTTTTGATTTACCTATAGAAGTTGCTCTTCAAAAGGGTTATTTGGTGCCTTATAATTACTATCCTATATTTGTACATGCAACACCTTCAGAAGAAGAAATGTTTGATAAATACCAAAAAATGATGATAACTTGTTTTAAAGATGGTGTTTTAATTGACAAAGATAAATTGATAATTGCTGCTCGAGGAAAGTTAAGAACAATTTCTATGGTACAAGAAAAGATTGATAAAATAGAAAGTATTATTAATCTTGTAAAAAATAAAGAGCATTTCATAGTTTACTGTGGAGATGGTAAAGTGCTTGGAGATGATGGAGAAGAATTAAGGCATATTCAATTTATAAAAAATGTACTTAGTGAATTAAATATAAAAGCAAGTCAATTTACAGCGACTGAAAACATGATTGATAGAATGGATATGGTGGAAGATTTTAATAAAGGTGTAATATCATCTCTTGTCGCAATTAGATGTTTGGATGAGGGTATAAATATTCCATCTATTGAATCGGCTTTAATATTATCAAGCAATGATGATTACAGAGAATTTGTTCAAAGAAGGGGAAGAATTTTAAGAACATATAAAGGTAAGAAATATGCTAATATTTATGATGTAATTGTGTTGGGAAGTTCTGATATTACTAAAATAGAATTAAGAAGGTACAACGAATATAACAGATTATCTTTAAATAAAGACGAAAATGAAATAAAATTAATTGAATTAATTTCTGCATATGGAATTCGCAGAGAGGATATTGTTATGGATTATGAAAATAGTTTGGAGGTAGATATTGATGAATAATGAGGAAATGGTAAATAAACTTATTAGTAAGATTGAATCTATAGAAAAAAGTCATTCTACTGATAAATTTGATACAGAAAACAATAAAAACAAAAGGGAAATTGTTTCAGAAATTTTGGAAGCAGTTGAAGAGGTTCTAAAAGATGAAAATAATTAGATTAGAGTTTGAAAATTTCCGTAATTTTAAAGATAAAAATGTTATTGAATTTGCTAGTGATGGAAAAGTTACTATTATATATGGAAAAAATGGTGATGGAAAGACTACTTTGCATCAATTGTTTCAATGGGTTTTTTATGGCGAAGTTCATTTTAATAAAACAGCAAGCAAAAAACTTTATAATCATGAATTTGAAGCATCTTTAAAAAACGGTGAAGAGTTCAGAGTTTATGCAAAACTAGATTTTGAACACAATAATGATTATTATACATTGTTAAGACAGGTAAATTACAAAAAGGCTTTGTTTGAAAGTGTTCAGTTAGATGAAGATTTTATTTTAAGAAAGAAAAATAGTGAAAATAATTGGGATAGAGTTAATAATCCAAAATCTGTAATTGAAGAATTAATGCCAAAGGGGCTTTCTCAATATTTCTTTTTTGATGGCGAAAATATGATAGCAGATTTAAAAGTTAAAGGTTCTGAGTCAGCGTCTTCTTTAAGGAATGCTATTTATTCAATTTTTGATTTAAATATTTATGAAAAGGCTTCAAAACATATAGGTAATAAGGATCTTAGAACTACAGCGATTGGTTCAATATATTTAAATAAAGATTTATCATATGATGCAGATGAGTCTGCAAATCAAAAGATGAGAATCAATAATGTGCAAAGTAATATTGAAACATTGCAGAGTAAATTAGTAACATTAAAACAAAATTTTTCTCAAGCTGCAAAAAATGTAGCTGATTTATCTGAACAAATAGGGTCAGTGAAATCTGCGACGGAATATGAGTTAGAAAGATCAAAATTAAAGAAAAATAGAGATTTGATGACTAAATCAATTTCAGATAAAAAGTTATCCTTTGGTCAGAATATTGTTGATATGGTTCCAACAGCCATTATCTCCAAGGTTGTTCTTGATGCAAAAAATAAATTGAAGTTAAAAGTTGCTCAGGATAAACTTATTACAGGAGTTAATAAACCTTTAATAGAGGCGTTAACAAAAGAAGATGTTTGCCTTTGTGGAAGATGTATTGGAGACACAGAAAGAGAAATTTTAAAAAATTTCTTTAAATTATTGCCGCCTAATTCATATAAGGGAATGTATGATGATTTTACTAAGGCTGCTGAAAAATATGTTAATAATTTTGATGAAAAGAAATTAGATTCAATAATTTCAGATATTTTAGATTATAAAAAATCTATAAAAGAAATAGAAGATGATATTGTGGCTATTGATGGAAAGCTTAAATTGAGTAGAGATATAGAACCACTTATCATTGATAGGAAAAAAGCTGAAGAAGAAATGAAGGATACTCAAGAAAAAATAAGAGAATGTGATGAAAAGCTAAATCAATTGAATCTATATTTGAAAAAAGAAATGAAGCGATATGATGAAGCTATTCAAAATTCTGCAAATAACCAGATAATTGATAAAAAAATGCAATTACTTACGAAAGCGCAAATGTATTTTGATGCAAAATTAGATGAAACGGCTAAAATATATAGTAAAAAATTACAAGAATCTATTCAATATCTTATAGATAAGATGTTGACAAGTAAAAGGACTGTTGAGGTTAGGGAAGATTTTCATTTTAAAGTAACAGACACATATAACGATGAATCAAAATCTGAAGGACAATTTGCTGTTGTATCTTTTGCATATATTGGTGGTATTTTAAAATTGTTAAAAGAAGAAGCTTCGGTATTGCAAAAAGAATATCCTTTAATTTTAGATGGTCCATTTTCTAAACTTGATTTTGAACAAAGACAAAACGTTATAGATACTATTCCAGAATACGCTCCACAAGTTATTTTGTTTTCAAAAGATGAGCTACAATCATTGTTTGGAAAAGATCAAGTTGGTAAAGTCTATACAATTCAAAGTAATTTAGAAAAGAATGTTGCAAGTGTAAAGGAGGGCTTTTTATGGAATTAACGAGCGACGTATTGCTAAAGGGTAGAGATTGGTCTGAAACCATAGATTTACTAAGTGATATTATTCCTTCACCACTGCATTATAATGTTTATATATTATGTGTAGCTATTGGAATAGTTTATGATAAGCAAATAGAAATTAACACAACAGAAAATGATGATTCTAAAAGCGTTCCTAGAAATGTTATTCAAAATAACAATAGAACAGGTGTTTTAGATTATCTTTTTCAGGCAGCTATAATTACATCTAAAACTATTTCGTTGACTGAAGATGAAAGATTAGACTTAGCATTTAATAGTTCATCAAAAATTGAATTTAAAAGAATGGATTTTTTAACATTATTTGCAAATTATGGTGTTAAAAAGCTAAAAGAGCAAATAGATAAAGATGAAATGGTAACAATGGACAATCTAAAATGTTTTTTATCTAATACTTTTGATGGGTTAAATATTGATTTTAAAGAAATAGAAAAATGTTTGTTAGAAGATTAATTATATGCAATATGCATATATAATTTATTGACTGATTCAACTAAAATAAATATACTTAAGTATGTACTTAAGTATATTTTTTTATGAGGTTTTTTATGAATTTTTCTTATAAATTTCCTGCTGTAAAGGGACATCAAGCTGGTAATGATTATTACATTACAATGATTCCAATGGGGTTATTATCAAAATTGTTTGTTAATAATGGAAACGATATCGTTTTACCAGAGTTTAGAGCACAAAGGAAATTAAATGAACAGAGAATTCCTGAGATTACAAATTATATTTTAGATAATAGAAATTCATATGTATTTTCTGCGTTATCAGCTTCAATAGATGGTAAATTTGAATTTATACCTAATGATAGAATAGAAGAATTGGGTGTTCTTGAAGTTGATATGAATGCAGTTTTTTTAATAAATGATGGTCAACATAGAAAGGCGGCTATAGATAAAGCGATTTTAGAAGACCCATCACTTGAGAATGAAACAATTTCCATTGTTATGTTTAAGGATGAAGGTTTAAAAAGAAGTCAGCAAATGTTTACAGATTTGAATAAACATGCTGTAAAGACTTCTAATTCGATATCCACTTTATATGATGGAAGGGATAAAGTAGGTGTTGCAACATCTAATATTATTAATAAAATTCCTTTCTTTAATATGTTTACAGATAAAGAAAAAGATAATTTAGGTAAGAATTCTTCTAAATTGTTTACTTTAAATAATCTCTATAAAGCTAATAAAAAGATTATAAAGGGTGATTTTACTGAAGAAGATGAAGAATTTTTATTTAGGTATTGGACAATAATTTCTGAGAATATAGCTGAATGGAAAGAAGTGATGAATAAGGAACTTACAAAAAAAAGTCTGCGAGAAGATTATATAATTACTCTTGCTGTAACTATTATGGCATTTGGTAAACTAGGTTCTTTTTTGTATGAAAATAGAGAATATAAATTGGAGGATTATTTACCTCGTATAAAAAATATAAATTGGTCTAGAACTAATGACTATTGGAAAAATAGCATTATTAGAGAAGATGGTAAAGTGCAAAATAATGAAGACGCTAGTTTAATTGCTTCTATTAAAATTAAGACTTTAATTGATTTACCATTAACAAATGAAGAATTAAAAAAATTAAAATAGATGGTATTGCTTATGGATAAATTTCAAGAATTTGAAGATATAATAAACGAAATAATGGTTGTTTATAAACACGATAATAGACCATGGTTAATTGGTTATAGTGGCGGAAAAGATTCTACACTATTAGTTACTCTTGTTTATGAGGCAGTGCAGAGACTGAAACCTAATGAAAGAACAAAAAAAATATTTGTTGTAACGTCAGATACAATGGTTGAAAATCCAATTGTAGGTCGTTATATGAATAACTCTTCTAAAGCAATAAATAAGTGTTCTGAGTCTGAAAATCTTAATATTGAAGCTACAGTTATTCATCCAGAATTAGATAAAACTTTTTGGTCTTTAGTTATTGGTTTAGGATACCCAACTCCAGAAGCACCTGGATTTAGATGGTGTACTGAAAGATTAAAAATCCATCCTATGAATAATTTTGTTTACAATAAGATTAAAGAAAATGGTGAAGTTGTTATTTTATTAGGTGTTAGAAAAGATGAAAGTTTAGCAAGAAATAGAAGTATTTCTTCTAGAGAAATTGAAGGTAAACTGTTAACGCCACATTTAGAGATTGAAAATGCATATGTTTATAATCCATTAACAAAAATAAAAAATGAAGTTGTTTGGGAGTACTTGTTAAAGGGGGATGCTAAAAGCCCTTGGGGTACTGATATGAAATATTTGTTCAACTTGTATCAAGGTGAAGATATGGGTGAAGAACAAAGTGTTATTGGAGAAATTGATAAAGATAAAATTCCAGTAACTGGAAATTCAAGATTTGGTTGCTGGTGTTGTACGATTGTAAAAGAAGATAAGTCTTTACAAAATTTCATCAATCATGGTTCAACGGAACTTATCCCATTAAGGAATTTCAGAAATTGGCTTGTTTCAATTAGAAGTGATACAAAGTATAGAGATAATAAAAGAAGAAATGGTTCAGTTTATAATAAGGCTAATGGTGAAGTTGGTTTAGGACCATTTAAACTTGAAGCAAGAAGAATTATATTAGAAAAATTATTGAGACTTGAAGTAGAAACTGGTTTTTCTTTAATTACAGAAGAGGAATTAAAAATTATTGATAATCTTTGGGATTATGAAGGTGATTTATCTAGAAGAATGTTAGTGGATACCTATTATAAGGTTAAGGGTAAGAAATTGCCTTGGGATGAATATAAAACACCTTTATATGATGATAGAACAATTAAACAGATTAAAACAGCTGCTGAAGATTCAGATATTCCATTTGAATTAATGTCAAAGCTGTTATTATCAATTGATAAATATAAATATTACACAAGAGGAAATAAGCTACAAAAAGACTTTGATAAAATTGTAAATCAAGGTTGGTTGCATGTAGATAGCATTAAAGAAGGTTTAAAAAATGAAGATAAAAAAGATAGTTCTTTATAATGTAGGCCCATATGTTGGTGAAAATGTTTTTGAAATAGATTGTAATAATAAAGATAAGAATATTATTTTAATTGGTGGAAAAAATGGTGCAGGAAAAACCACATTTTTCACATCTTTAAGAACTTGTATTTATGGTCATAGGGCTTATGGCTATGAAAGTACAAACCAACATTATTATGAAGAAATTTACAAGCTTATAAATGATAATCAAAAGAGTTTAATTGACGGTTATGCTAAAGTTGAATTAGATTTGCTTTTTGATGATGGTATGTATAATAATGTTTATACTATTACTAGAGAGTGGTCATTGAAAGGTAAAAAAGTAAAAGAAAATTATAGAATTACTTTAAACAATTTAGAATTAGCTGGTGATGAATTACTTGATTTTGAAAATTATTTACTTCATATAATTCCACCAAATTTGTTTAAATTTTATTTTTTTGATGGTGAAAAAATTGGTGATTTCTTTTTACAAAGCAACCAAGATAACTCATTTAAAAATGCATTTTTAACAATGACAGGGTACGATAATATTGAATTATTGTTGAAAAATTTTAAAAGAATTGTTTCTCAAAATAGTAAAGGTTCTACTAAATCTGAAAAATATTTTGAATTACAAGGTCAAATTGAAACACTTGAGGAATCTTTATTAAATTTAAAAAATCAATTAAATGATTTAAATAACTGTTTACTCGAAAAAAGTGATGAATTAGCTAAACTTGAAAAGGATTATCAAAAATCTGGTGGTGTTACTTTAGAAGATTGGAATCATTTAAATAAGGCGATGGTACTTGAGGAAAATAAAAGAGAAGAGTACCATAGACTTAGAAAGGAATTTGTTAATACTGAAATACCTTATTTGATTTTAAAAGATAAGCTTTTAGATTTGGAAAAACAAATTGAGATTGAAGAAAAAATTGTCAAAAAAGAAGCAATAGTTGATTTATTTTCTGAAGATAATATAGATAAAATTTTGTCGTCTATTAATAAAATTACAATTAAAGTAAAAACAGATGTGACAAGTGCTTTAAATAATTTTATTAATAATTCATTAGGTAATATTGAAGGCAATATTGTTTTGGGTCTTTCTGCACAAGAAAGAAATGAATTGATTTCTCAAATTGAAAAACATAAAGCTTTTGATTCGTCAAAGATTAAAACGCTTAGCAATTTGATAAAGAAGTCTAAGAATGATTCTCAAAAATTAAGAAAACAGATGGAAAAAAGCAATATCGATTTTTATGAAGATTTCTTTAAATCTAAAAATGATATTATTAATGAAAAAACTCAAATTGAATCTAATATCTCTAAAATTCAAATAGAAATCTTTAAAAATCAAACAATTTTAGATACTATTCAATTAGAATATAAGAGAGTTAAGAAAGAATATGAAGAAGAATTGAAGAAAGAGTCAGTTAATGATATTTCTAGTAGAGCATTGTTGGCTTTTTCAGGGGTTTCTGAAGATTTATTAAGAACACAAATAGAAAAAGTTGAAAATAACTTTAAAAAAGTATTTAAGAAAATCATTAATAAAAAAGATTTTATTAATGAAATTAAGATTGATGACAAACTGAATATTTATCCATATAAGATTGTTAGACTAGATAAGAAATATATTAAATCTATTTTAAAAAATCCAGATATTAAAAATGAAATGTTTGGTGAATATGAATTGAGTGTAATAGATAAGTATATGGATAATGAAGATAATTATATTGATGTTCCTATGGAAATAAAGAGTCCATTTTCTCAAGGTGAAAAACAAGTATATATAATGTCAATTTATCTTGCATTAATGCAAATTAGTAGAGTAGAAGTTCCTTTTGTAATAGATACACCATTTGCAAGAATTGATAAAGAACATAGACATAATATTATTGATAATTTTTTTACGAAATTAAAAGGTCAGGTATTTATTCTTTCAACAGATGAAGAAATTAATAATACTTATACAGCAAAATTATCTGATAAGGTTTCAGAACAATACTTGTTAAAATTTGAAAGTAGAGGTAAAACAGAAGTTTTAAAAAATCAATATTTTGGAGGGGTTAATAATGGTATTTAAATTAAAGACGTCTAAAGAAACCATGGAAATCTTCTCCGAAATTGGTTCAAGTACAAATTTACAACCATTTGCTTTGGCTAAAGTTGCAATTGCATTATCAATTTCTAGTAATAAACAATTAGATGATAATGATTTTAAAACAAATAATGAGGGTCTTGAATTAAACAGGCAAACAATTACTGGAGATCATGACACTTTGTTTAGAAGTTTAATTATTAATGAATTAAAGCAACCTTTAACTGAAGAAGAATACTTTCCTAAATATTTAAAGGCTCATTTAGATAGGGGAGCAAAACTTCTTTTAAATGAATTCAAATATAGTCGAAATTTCATTGATCATTTATGTAAAATTGATGAGGGAATTTAGTATTATAAATAAAAAATCGAATCACTTTAATGGTTCGATTTTTTGTTGTTTAGATATAAAATTTAAGGGTGAGTTGATAACTTCTCCTTGCGGTGTTATAATGAAAATGTAGTAAGTAGGTAAGTATGGCAAGACTAACTGTAGCGAAAAAACACTTTAATTTGCTATTTGCTAAAAATGGAGTGGATCAATGACAATAAATAAAGATAAAAACTATTTTAATAATGGTTTTATAGAAATGTATCAACGAGATGAGCAGGTGTATATAAGGAGTTTACTAAGCGAAGAAGAGTATAAAGAATGTGTAAAAAGAGCAAAAGTTGAGTTTATAAAATTAAAAGAAGAAATTAATCAAAAAATAAAAGAAATTATAGTTTTTATAAAAGATAAGAATCCTTTACCTATTTTATTAAATATGGCAAAACAGGAAACGATTGCTAATTTCTTTCTATCTTCTGAATCTCAAATGAGTGAAGAATCAATTATATTTGGTCAAGCAATAATGTATCTACAAAGCGTGATTGCTGCTGATTCAGATATAAATTTTAATAATTCTAATTTAACAGAGCAAGAATTGTATGAAATACAACAAAAAATTTGTGACATAATAAAACTATATCAACAAAGTTTTATAGGATTAAAATATGTCAGTCAAAATGATGGAAGTGTAGATAATGACATGCTGAGATTAAAAATGTATTTGGAATTAATGAACGGAGTGACTGGTAATAGGTATCAATGTTTTCAGCAAAGATATTTTGAAATTTTACTAATAAAACAAAGTGATTTAATTTTTGATTCATATGGAATCACTGCTAAAGAACTGATTGAAAAATTAGAAAAATATAATAAATATCTATCTTTTGGTATTGAAGAATCGAAAAATATTTTTGAAAAATCTTTTGAAAATTTTCAAGAATACGGATACAAAGATCCAGATAATTACAGGAAGGAACTACATAAAACAGAAGAATTTTCTAAATCTTATGAAACATTATTTGGTGCGGGATTGTATGATGTTGGGGCAATTACTGATTTGCCAATCGTTTTGCTAGATGATTTATCTTATAGTATAGGTGAAGATGCGGAATTTTCTTCTTTACCATATCCTTATTTTCCAGATAAATTAATGTCTATTAATAAAAAGCCATTACTAAAAGTGGAAAATAAGTATTATTGTTTTTGGTCGAGAATTTTTTTCGATAGATTCTATAGAATTTTGTATAAAATAGTAACAAAAAATGATTCAATATTAAAAGAAAAATGGAACAATAATCAAAAAGAAGCAACTGAAAATAATATATTAAATCTGATATGTGAAAGCTTTAATTTTACAGAATTCAAGAGTAATAATTTTTATTATTACAAATTAAATGGGCAAAATCAAAAATGTGAAAATGATTCAATTATATTTTATGAGAATAAAATTCTTGTATTAGAAATTAAAGCTGGAGCAATATCTGCTGGTTCTGTTGCGGAAGATTTTGAATCGTTTGAAAATAATTTTAATGATATCTTTAATAAGGGGATAAAACAGGGTGAACGATTAATTGATTTGATTTCACAACAGGATGTCCCTCTTTATGATGAGAGTAATAATGTAAAATTTATTATTCCGAAAACAGATGCTTCAAATATTTTTGTTTTAAACATAACCATAGATGACTTAAATGAAATTACTGCAAGTTTTGAAAAAACCAAGTATGCCACTTATAGTAAAAATTACAATTGTATGTGTATGTCGTTAAGTGATTTATTGGTGTATTGTGATTATTTTGAAGATAAAATATCATTTTTCCATTTTTTAAGTAATAGATGTAGAGCAGTACAAAGTGATAAAATAAAAGTTAATGATGAGTTGGACCATTTAGGATTATATATTTCGCATAATAATTATTCTATGTATGCAGAGGCTCTACATTCTAAAACTATAAGTTGGAGTGGTTATAGATTAGAACTTGATAAATATTACTGTAATAAGTATACTTATCAAGATATTGAAAAACCAAAACAAAATTTGCCACAAGTTATTTTTGATATTATAAAGTTTTTAAATAATAGTCAAAAATACGAAAATTCAATTGATATAGCAGTAAGTTTATTGGATTTGTGTAATGAATCAAAACATCAGATTAGTAATATGGTTATGGAATGTGTAAAAAACCATCAAACAAAGTGT
Organism: Clostridia bacterium; assembly: GCA_045594425.1. Lineage (GTDB taxonomy): Bacteria > Bacillota > Clostridia > Christensenellales > UBA1242 > RGIG1681. The sequence continues at coordinate 134,581 of JAZNYK010000006.1, read as the reverse complement.
TTGTTTCTTAAAGGTGAAGAGGTAAACTATTCAATAGCAATTGACTTTGAAGTTAATAACTTGAAAGAAAAAGATATTGATAATCATATCTATGCAACTATGAGGGGCGCTGGTGAAAATACTCGTAAACTTTTTTATTTAATATATGAACATAATGAATTGAAAGATGTGATTTATAAGGAATATAATATTAAAGATTTAGAAGATTGTAATATAGAATTTATTGATAAGTTAAAAGATGAAATTATACAAAAAAGAATAATTGCAAGTAATGGGAAAATAGGTAGAAACGATTTGTGTCCTTGCGGTTCTGGTAAAAAATATAAAAAGTGTTGTTTAAGATAATTTAGATATTGTTTTTAGAAATACAAGAAAATATTTATGAGATAGAAAATATTTTTTAATTTAGGAATAAAAAATGAACACCAAGAAAGGTGTTCGTTTTTTGTTGTGGGTGGGATTGTCATGTGTTCTATATTGTGATTTTTGGGATATGGTCAAATTGCACAAATTTGTGAGAAATGGAAGATGTTTGTGCAAGGTGTACATGCTGATAATATCAGCGATTAGGTGGGGTTTTGAAAAGGAATAAAAAAGACTGTGCAAACCCAGTAATTTTGGGTTTCGCACAGTCAAAATGTGGCGGGAAGACCGTTATCCAATCCTAACACCAAAATCTATATCGGTGCTGGTTGGATTAAGGTTTTTGTCACAATATCTTGAAGATGTTATGGATTTGTGCTATAATATTGTCGTGAGGAAACTTTATGATAAAAAATACAACTATTTATGATATAATTGTTTCTTGCCCATCAGATGTGCAAGATGAAAAAGAAGCAATCAATAGAGTTATTGGAGAAATTAATCAATATTCTATAGAAAGACACCAAATGATGTTTAGGGTTAAAAATTGGTTAACAGATGTTGATAGCGAAATTGGAGAACCTGCACAAGAACATATCAATAAAACACTTGTTGATAAATGTGATATTTTAGTCGGAATATTTAAAACAAGATTAGGAACTCCAACCAAGGTTGCTAATTCTGGAACAGAAGAAGAAATTGATAGATTTGTAAAACAAGGGAAAAAATGTTTCTTATATTTCGCAACTACGGCAAATATAAATTTAACCAACCTAAATGTTGAGCAATTAACAAAATTAAATGAATTTAGAAAGAAATGTGAAAGCAATTCTCTTTATAAGACTTTTGATTCTGTAGATGCTTTATATGATGTTTTTAAATCAGACTTCAATTTATATATTACAAATAATTTAATCAATAAAGAACAGAGTGACGTAACAAAGATTGAAAACGAGTCTAATTTAGACAAACAAGAAGAAATTGCCATTCCTAAAAACGATGTAGTCGAAGAAAATGGTGTGTGGGATTGTTTTGTAGAAATCACACAAGATTTAGAAGGTGCAACTTTTCAACTTCAAGATTTTACAAACAAAATAAATAATATGAATGAAGATACAAATAGTTTTACTCAAAAAATAAATAGTTTTAAGAAAAATCACAATATTAAGCCAGTTCAATACCAAATTGAAATGAAAAAATATTCTGAGAAACTAGGTGCTTTTGCAGATGAAATTGGAAGACAATATGATAGTTCAAAAGATGTGTGGAAGAGAATATATGAAAATGCACAAGGAATTTTTGGTTTCGATAAATTTACATCTTCAGCAGATATTAAAGCGATAGCCGAGTTAGCAACGGTTTATGAAACATCATTACAACCAATAGTTAATTTTAGAAATGGATTTGATACAGTCATCGAAAACTTATCGTCTTCAAAAGGATATCAAAAGGACATAAATGCTGCAATTCTAAAGTTTGAAGAAAAAGCTGCTCTTTATAGAGATATGTTGAGTGATTTTATTGATAATTCAAAAAATGTTTTAGATAGTTACAAATTAAAAAAGGAAGAAGTTTAAAGCTTCTTCCTTTTGTTTTATTGATTGGATTGCAAATGAGAATAAACTATATTTGCTGTAAGGTTAGAAAAGTCGCCTTTGGATTCGGCAAAGTTCTTTAAGTCGGTTGCAAGAATAAAGGCGATTCTCTTTATTTGTTTTTGACTTAATTTTGTTTTGCCTTGCCTTAATACTTTAGTATTAAGGTTATATGTGGCTGAATTTTCTGGTATATCTTCACAATCAATAAAACATTGTGTGTTAATAAGTTTTTGCATCTCATATTTTTACAATTATGAGAATATGCTTGTACCTTATTGACTTTAACCCAATGCTACATTTGGAGCAGTAATAGTATAGCATAAAACATATTCAAAAACCATATTTTCTACAAAAAAATACAAGTGGGTTTCCCACTTGGTCTAGAAAGGGAGTGCATGCAAATTTGCATTCAGCGACTTTTGAAAAGTGAATAATACATCAAAAGTACTGATTTTTAGGGCTTTTAGACCAAAAAATATGGCAAAATTTATGCAACTCTTATCCTGTTTACTGAAAAATAAAAACATTTTGTCAAAATTTTTATCTGAATGGCTGATTTTTATAATTTTTATGTTATAATACTTTTATTAGGAGAATTTATGGAATTAAACAAAATATATTGCGGCGATTGCTTAAATGTTATGAAACAAATGGAAGATAATTCCATAGATTTAACAGTAACATCTCCACCATATGATAACCTAAGAAATTATAATGGTTATGTTTTTGATTGTGCATCAATCGCTAAAGAGTTGTATAGAATTACAAAGAAAGGTGGTGTGGTTGTATGGGTAGTTGGAGATAAAATAGTTAAGGGTAATAAAACCTTGACAAGTTTCAAGCATGCTTTAATTTTTCAAGAAGTGGGTTTTAATGTGCATGACACAATGATTTATAAAAAGAAAAATACACCATTTATGCGTTCAAATGCTTATACAAATTGTTTTGAATATATGTTTGTATTTTCGAAAGGTTCGCCTAAAACATTTAATCCTTTAAAAGAAAAAACAGTCAGAAACGGGGAAGAAATGTTGGTTTGCAATAAAAAAGCAGATGGAGTAAATAAAAAAGTTTTAGGCAAACTTAATAAAGAAAAAACAAAAACAAATATATGGGAATATGCAGTTGGTTTAGGTGGTACAACTAAAGATAAAATTGCATTTAAGCATCCTGCTACTTTTCCTGAAAAATTAGCTGAAGATCATATATTAAGTTGGTCTAATGAAAATGATATTGTTTTTGACCCAATGTGTGGAAGTGGAACAACTTGTAAAATGGCTATATTGAATAACAGAAATTATATTGGTTGTGATATTTCAGAAGAATATGTATTTGTTTCTCAAGAACGTATAAAAAATAGTTCAAAACAATTAAAAATCAATTAAAAAAGAGCTTTTAGCTCTTTTTATTTTTTAAATATTCTATGGCATCTTGTATTGTTTTTATATCATCCTTAAATCTGCCTAATCCTGTATTGCAACTATCACAAATCCATGCTCTTGGTTTTCCTGTAATATGATCATGATCCAATACGACTTTGCTTGTTAAACCTGGAATTGTCCTTTTTTTACAAATTGGACACTCCCAAACAATAAAATTTGGTTTGATTTTATTCCATTCTCTTTTTATATTTGAAGGCATATCTGCTCCGTCTATTATTTTTCTACAATCATTACAAGAGGGCCTCCTAACAGAACGATTATTTTTTCCGTTTTGATTTTTTTGGAAATTTGATGTTTTCAACAATCTGTTACAAATGTTGCATACTTTTTTGTCAAATTGATCACCTGTTTGTAATGGATTAAATTCTTCGACTAGACATTTATTAATTGTAAGAGCATTGTTTTGATTAACAAAGTTGATTGTTAAGTCCTGGTTATTTTCACTTTCAATAATACCAATTTCATTCTTTTTAATTTTTATATCATTTTTTATATAGTCTTCTTTTATAAATATAGACTTTTTCATTTTTTTCTGCTTTGTTTTAAAATTTAAAAAATTCACTTAAAGTCATATTAAATGCTTTTGCTATTTTTTCTAAATTTTCAAGTGAGATATTTCTTTTGCCCCTTTCTAAACTTGTTATATAAGTTCTATCTAGGTCGCACTTAAAAGCAAATTCTTCCTGACTTAAACCTTGCTTTGTTCTTAATTCTTTTATTCTTTGTCCAACTTTTTCTTTAATCATTGACTTTCTCCCTTTTTATTTATATAATAGTAGCAATAATGTGACTTATTTTACAACCGACTTTAAGTCACATTGGTTAAAAGGAGATAAAATGTTTAAAGAACTCAATGAAATTATTGATTTTATAGAAAATTCAAAATTTGCAAAGGAACTTGATGAGATTTTGCAAAAGATACACAAATTAAAAGAATATATCGCTAATAATGATTGCAACAATGCTATCCTTTATGCTTTAGATATAAACAGAACAACAGATTATGAAGGATTGTTTGGTGTTAGGAGTGATTTTAATTTGGTTGAATCTAATCCTGACAACAATCCAACAAAAATGACTCCTGAGCAACATATTTTTGGAACATTAGATGCTTTGACAAAGTTGGCTTTAAAAAAGATAGCAGACAATATTAGTGAAGATATTGCAGAGAAAGCAATTACTATAAATTGGAACGAGGAAAGTAAGTTTATATTTAAAGTTATAAAGAAAATTATTGATAAGGAGTAAATTATGATTAAAGCTGTTATATATGTAAGATATTCAAGGTTTAGTCAGACTGAGCAAAGTATTGAAGGTCAATAAAATTTTTAACAAAAAAAACAACCCGAACATAAGTGTTCGGATTGTTATCACTTGGCGGAGCGACTTTAATGAAAATCGATAGCTATTTTTGATTTATTTTTTTATAAATCTCATTTATATTTTTTTCCTGATTAAAAAAGTCATTTAATGAACTTCTTTCGGCAGAGCTCAAACCTTTTAATATTGATGTTTTTTTAATTTCCCATCTATTCTTTTGCTTACTACAAATATCAATATCTGTTAGTATTTTATCGAGTTGAGATAAAATCAATTCTAACTTTTTTTGATTTAGTTGCAATGCTCTTTTTATATTTTTTGAAGAAGATGTTACAATGCCTTTTTTTCTAGTGTTAATTAAGCAGTCTAGTTCGTCTTGATTTCTTGCTAATTTAATATAGTTTATATCACAGATAGCCATTTCAACTTCAGAGTTAAACCATAAATTTACTCCATTAAAAATATTCATTAATTTATCTTTTTTTAAGAAAGAAACATAATCAATATTTCGAAAGTGTTCTATATTTTCTAAGGCATCATTTACATTGCTATCAAATGTTAGTGTAATTTCCTGTTTTGGGTTTGCCAAATGATTATCTATTTCTTTCTTTATCATGATTAATTTGAAATATAAAAATGCTGTATGAAAGAAAATTTTGTTTCTTGAGTCTTTTTTGTTTACAAGATATTTATGTATTTCACAAAACAAGACAACTAAAGTACTTGCAAAAGCTCCACTGAATATAGCAAACAAGAAGGAATTTGATAACCATGAAACATTAAACCAATTATAGGAATCAGCCAATGATATTAGATAGGTAGTAATAAGTAAAATTGATGATAAAATTGTTGTGAATTTAATTACTTTTATATTTATTTTCATTTTATACTCCTTAGTGGTTAATTTGTTGTTTTAAAAAATTTAAATAAACTATAATAGTATGTTTGGTTGTATTATAACACAAATATTAACTGTTGTAAATTTTAATTTTTTATGCCGTGAAAGGTTCTTGCCATGAGAAAGAAACATTTAGGCTTTTTGCCCACGGCAAGAAATGAATCGCAAAGCGATGGTAATCTTGCCACATTGCCCGAAAAAATGTTTCTGCGAGGCTCGTGGCAAGAACACCATGGAATAAATACATCTATACGAATAATTCAAGCGTAAATCTCAAATATGGGTTTTCGCTTTGAGGGTTGGTTGCTAAAAATTTGCCAAAAGAAAAACTCTGGTTATCAGAGTTTCTCAATGCGTTGTTTAGAGTGATTTCAATTTTGTCATCAAACAACTTTATTTCTTTAATTAGATAATCAACTAAAAGTCTGCCTTCTTTTGTAAATGCTAGTTGATAATATTTTCTTATGTCTTTTTCAGTTAATTGAATATCTTCTTTGTTGTTTTCAATTAAGATTTGATGTTCAATTTTTTGTAAGCGTTCTTCAATTTCTTTCATTCTTTTATTGGTTGTATTATTGAAGACACCACACTCAATAGCGTTCATAATGTTTTCGAGTGAATTATTGAGTTTTTGTTTTTCTGCTTTTAATGATTTCAATAGGGCATTACACTCGCCATTACTTTTTTGAACTTTCATAAGAGTTTTTACTAATGCGTTCATAATCTCAGGATTTTTTAATTTACTGATTAAAGCGTTTACAATATATTCTTCTAATATTTCTTTTCGTTCAGTAGATTTATGACAATCGTTTAATCGTTTCTTTCTTCCTGAACATTTGTAATAGTTGAGTTTCTTTCCGTTTTTGCCATTTCCACATTCAGCTGTAACTGGTAATCCACAATAGCCACAAATCATTTTGTGTCTAAACAAATATACAAGTCTTACACTTCGTGAACCAACTCTATTTTTTGCTTGTTTCTTTTTTACTTTGTCATAGATTTCAAAAGGAACAATTTGTGGATACATATTTTCAAAGACTTCACCTTGAAATTTGTATATGCCTGAATATTTTTCATTTCGCAAAATATTATAGATTGTATTTTTGTGGAATGGTTTATTGCCTTTTGCTAAAATTCCTTTCTTGGTTAATTGGTCTATGATTTCGCAAACATAGAATCCATTTGCATATTGCTCAAATATAAATCTTACAATTTCGGCTTTTTCTTCATCAATGAGAATTTTATGGTCTTGAACTTTATAGCCATATAATGTAACGCCACCTTGAAAGTTGCCTTTGATACGTGTTTCTCTCATTCCACGGCGAACCTTTTCAGAAAGTTCTTTTGAGTAATAATCATTAAAGTTAATAATCATACCTTTCATGAATGAACCTGAAGATGCTTCAGGTATATATTCAGTTGCAGATATGAGCTTGACACCATTCTTTTCTAATGTGTGTTCATTTATAATTTGCTCATAGGTATTTCTGCTAAATCTATCAAATCGATAGACTAATACGTAGTCCCATTTCTTTTTAGAACTATCTTGTAGCATTCTTTTGAAATCGGGTCTTTTATCATTTGTTCCAGTCATGGCTCTGTCGATATATTCGTCAATAATGATTATATCATTCTTTTGAGCATATTCTTGACAAACTCTAATTTGACCTTCAATAGATTGCTCTGTTTGGTTAGTGCTAGAATATCTAGCATAGATTACTGCTGTTTTCATTTATTCGCTCCTTTTCAAAAAATAATTTAGAAATTTGTCTTTCGACACAAGCGAAACAAACGAAAACACACCGCAGTCAATGAACCAGAATAAATTTAATTCATTGTTTTGATATTGTTCAATTTTAAATAAATTTCTTCCATTGACTGCGAAAGCGTGGATTCGTTTATCCTTTCGCTGTCGAAAGATAAATTATTTGGTTTTTCTTAGGTTGTTGATTTGCTCTAAAATCGCCAAATAAAAATTGTTATCTAAAATTGAAATATCTAATTTGTTTGTAAAAATAATTTTGTGCTTCATAATTTCTTTCGAAATAATGATAATAAAAAGTTTTTGTTCAAAGAGAAAATTTTTATTAAAGGCAAAGGTCGAATTTTTATGAAGGACATTTCTATTTTAGCCTAATTGAAATCTATTTTCAACCAACTAAATCACACAAAAGTCTCACTAAAATCTCACTTTTGCTCACTAAAATCTCATTTTGCCTACTTTTTGCTAACAAACTCTAAGTAGTTTTAATTTAAAATTCATTCAAATTGCAGAATTGATTTTTGCAACCATAGATTCGAGCAATAGTTTTTGACCTTTGTGAAGATATTGTAGAACATAATTAAAAATATGTGTTATGACATTATGTGAAATGAATGTGAAGTTATGTATAAAAAATGTAACTTTTTGTGAGATTATGTGAGCATAAACTCAAGCGAAAAAGGTGGCGAAAGAAATTGTGAGGGTGGTCGTGGAAAGTTTACGCACGACACCCCGCAATTCGCCACCTTTTCGTTTGCATGTTTCATTAAAAATTTTAATAAGGACGTGTGCTTGTTTGGCGGAGCGAAGCGACGCCACTTGTATCAAGACAAGCACACGTCCTGTCGCCAAATTAATTTCAAATCCTTTTTTTTGGACATAGTTTGTGTTATAATGTTTTTATGGAAAAAGAATTTGTTAAAATAGAAAAAGAACTAATAACTTTAAGTAATGATAGACATATAGATAAATTGGAACTTATATTTAATATAGGTGGGTCTATATGTCCTATTAGTGCATTAATTGGTGTTGGAGTTGGTGTATACAGCAAAAAACTTGCTCAAGATAATATGAATATCTTAGTGAATTCATTAAATTCTCTTATTTTAGACAGAAATATAATGTTGAAAAAAATATATCAGTTAGAGAAAGAGAATGTTCAATTAAATGAAAATATAAAAGAATATAAAAATAGAATTTTGGAAATAGAGAATGATGTGGTGAATTCAAAAGAAATTTTCGAATGTATAAAAAATAAGACGCAACAAGAGTTGAGAGATTTTTCTTTTAATTTGCAAGATATGGTTAATGCCACTATACAAGAAAAAAGTGTTGATAAAATTAATAAGTATGCGGAATATATAACTGATACTATTTTAGATGATTTAATATTTACACCTAATGATTCTTTTAAGTATATTCTTAATGTTATCAATAGTTTAAATGAGAATGATAAATATGTTTTAAAAGTATTTAATGAAAAAAGTAATGTGGATGATTGGTTGTTTGATAATAAAGATAAAAGTTATTCAATAGAGTCAGATGATAGATTATCTATTCAGAAATTATTAAAACTTGGCTTAATAGAATTTAAAACAGAACTTTATGTGCCACCTAAGGATTTAATGCATGAAGGTATGACTGTTTCGATAGATAAAACTTATTATGCGACAGACTTTTTTTATGAAATTCGAAGATATTTAAAGTTATATGAATAGAGGTGTGTATGGATACAAATGAATTAAATGAATATATTGAAAATTATTTAAAACAAGATAAATCTAACAGAGCAATTATGCTTACAGCTCCATGGGGTGAAGGTAAAACTTATTATGTAAATAATCAATTAAAAAATCATTTGCAACAGAAAGAGTTAAATTATGTAATTATTTCATTATATGGCATTAAGGATTTAACTGAATTAAATAAACAATTATTTTTAGAAATAAAACTACAAAAACTAAAACAAGATAAATCGGTATTGAGCACTTTAAAAACATATTCTAAAACTATAGTTTCTGGATTGTGGGGTATTGGAAAAACAATTTTAAAAAATGTTGCAAAAATAGATTTAGATATTAATTTAAAAGAGCCTAATTGGGAAGAATTATTTAATTCAGTTGATTTAAAAAATAGATTAATTATATTTGATGATTTGGAAAGAACAAATATTGATTTAATTGAGTTTATGGGTTATGTGAATAATTTAGTTGAACAAGATGGGATTAAAGTTCTTATTATTACGAATGAACAAGAATTAAAGCATTATGTAACACGTAAAAATGATAAAGGCGAAAAGTATACGGAGTTTGATGATATAACAAAAAAATACTTAAGAATAAAAGAAAAAACTATTTCTGATACCATTATTTTTAATTGTGATTATGTAAAGGCTATAGATGGTGTGATTGATTTATTTAGTAATGCTAAATTTAAAAATATGATTAATCATACTAGCACAATTACTCAAAAGAATACTAAACAAAGAATATTATTGTTAATGGATTATTTACAAAATCACAATTTGAGAACGCTAATGTTAGCATGTCAGAAAACGAATGATTTGTTTGAAAAATTAACTAAGGATTTTGACAATGAGTTTTTGCAAAACTTATTTTTAGGTGTTTTATCTTTTTGTTTAAATGGAAATTTCTATAAAGATACATACTGGAAAGAAAAAGGATTGATTTCTTCAGAGTTGGGAACTATGCAGTTTCCTATGTTTAAAACGGCTTATTTTTTTATTAAGTATCATATATTTTATGAAGATTATATGACCGAAATGGAAAATTTATTTAAAATTTCTATTGAACAAGAAAACGCTAATAATGATTTAAAGGTTTTGTATTTATATTATGTTGAAACGGAAGAAGCAGTAGTAAAAGCATTAAACAATATAGAAAATAATTTAAAGAAATTTAATACAATTCCTATTAGTGAATACTTAAAATTGGCGAATTATTTAATATCTTTAAGACCAATTATAAATCAAGATAAAATTATAGAGTCATGTAAAAAACAAATGATAGCTAATGTTGAAACTGCAGTTAAAAAAGGTGAAGAAATTCGCTTTGATTTTTTAAGTGGAATACAATTAGAGACAAAAGAATTGTTAGAAGAATTTAAGACATTTAAAGATAAATTAAACGATTTAGCTGTCTATAAATCAATTGATGATGTGGATGATTCTCAAAAGGAATATAATCCAGATAGTTTTTGTAACAGTGCAATGAAAAATAGAGACAATTATATGAATAAAAAGGGTTTTGTATGCCGTGTTAATTTGGATAAATTCTTTTTAATGTTGTATAAATCTTCTGCTAAACAGATTGAATACCTTAGAGAAGTTTTTATGAGTATATATTCATTTTCAAATTTAAAAGACCATTATTTAAACGATTTAGAAAATTTAGAAAAAATATATAGTAAAGTGAAAGAAATTAAAGATGATGAAAAATTTGATTTAATTCAAAAACATCAACTTAGATATTTTGAAAATAATTTAAGAATCATATTAAATACGTTAAAAGATGATTCTGAAGATTAAAAAGTTAATGTCGTTTAGATAAAAATAATAATGTGATAAATTAGCATCCAAAAATTTGCACATATAGTATAATATAGTTGTATTTTTATAAAAAAATATGTTACAATTGTCCAAAATAAAGATAAAAAAGATGCATTGGAGGGGTTATGACAGTTGCTCAATTAGCTAAAGAAATTGGCATTAGTAAATCTTCATTATACAATCATTTAAAAGATACTTTAAATTTAGAACAAAGTGAAAATAATGGAAGATATAAAATTGATGATGTAACAATTGCCACAATTAAAGAGAAATTGTCTTTTTTGTTTAAGAGTAAAGCAGAACAAAAAACAAAGGTAAAAACACTTTCAATTCAGAACAGAAGATATCTTGGCAATAAATATAAATTGTTGCCATTTATAGATAAAATTGTAAAGCAGGAATGCAAAAATATCAACACTGTTGCTGACATATTTGCTGGAACAGGTGTTGTATGTTCTCTATTTAAAGGTAAAAAGTTAATACTTAATGATTTATTATATTCTAACTACATAACTTATGATACTTGGTTTGGTTCAGAAAATGTCGATAAGACAAAATTAATCAATTTGATAAATAATTATAATAATTTACAAGTTGAAGAAGATAATTATATGTCTGACAATTTTTCTAACACTTTTTTCTGCGAAAGTGATTGTAGAAAAATTGGTTATATTAGAGAAAATATAAATATTCTTTATGATAATGGTATTATAAATAAAAGAGAAAAATCAGTTCTAATAACCGCATTACTTTATGCTATGGATAGGGTCGCGAATACCTGTGGACATTATGATGCATATATTAGAAATTCAAGATTTGAAAAGAGACTTGAATTATTTATGTTAGATGTTGATAATGATAACAATTCAAATAACATATTTTATAAACAAGATGCAAATGAACTTGTGAAGAATATTGAAGCTGATTTGGTATATATAGACCCACCATATAATTCAAGACAATATTGTGATGCGTATCATTTATTAGAAAATGTGGCATTATGGGAAAAGCCTATCGTTGAAGGTGTTGCAAGAAAGATGGATAGAAGCAAACTAAAAAGTGATTATTGCACAAATTCTGCCACTAAATCATTTGAAGAACTTATTAGTAATATAAACGCAAAATATATTTTGTTGTCATATAATAATATGGCAAATAAAGGGAATGATAGGTCTAACTCAAAAATCTCAGATGAAGATATATTGAGAATCTTAAATAAAAAAGGTGAAGTAAAAGTTTTTAGCGAAAAATATAAAGCATTCACTACTGGAAAATCATCAATTAACGATAATGAAGAAAGATTGTTTTTATGTGTTTGTTATCAAGAAGACAATAAGAAAAACTATCTTCAAAGTCCTTTAAATTATACTGGTGGAAAGTTTAAATTATTGGAACAAATACTTCCATTATTTCCTAAAAATATAGATACTTTTGTAGATTTATTTTGTGGTGGCTGTAATGTGGGAATTAATGTTGATTGTAAAAAAGTTATATTTAATGATAATAATCACCACTTAATGTCTATGTTGAACACTTTTAAAAATTTAGATAAGACAACTTTGGTATCAATGATAAATGATATAATTAATAATTACAATTTGTCTAGAAGTGATTTATATGGGTATGGTAGATATTGTTGCAATAGCACAAATGGATTAGGACAATTCAATAATTATGGATATCTTAATTTAAGAGAAGATTTTAATAATAAATTTCAAGAAGACTATAATTACTATGTAGCATTATATGTTTTAATTTGTTACGCATTTAATAATCAAATTCGCTTTAATAGTAAAGGGAAATTTAATCTTCCTGTAGGTAAAAGAGATTTTAATCGCAAAATGCGAAATAAATTTAACTCATTTATAGATAAAATAAAAAATTCAGACTATAGTTTTTTGTGTAAAGATTTTAATGATATTAACATAGAAGATTATGGCAAAAATTCTTTTGTTTATGCTGACCCACCTTACTTAATTGCATGTGCCACTTATAACGAACAAAATGCATGGAATGAAAAAAACGAAAAATCTTTACTAGCTTACTTGGATAAATTAGATGAAAAAGGCATTAAGTTTGCTCTTTCAAATGTTCTGGAATCAAAAGGGAAAGAAAATAAAATTTTAAAAGAATGGCTGGAATTAAATAAAGATAAGTATTTTACAATTCATTTAAATAGTTCATATTCAAATTGTAATTATCAAACAAAAAATAAAGATTGTATTACGGATGAAGTCTTAATTATAAATTACAAAGGAGTTGACAATGATAGCATATAAGAGTTTTTGTTGGGTATTAGGAACTACAAGTTTTAGAACAACTGAATTCAATAAAAAGGTAGAAAAACAATTAAAGTTAATAAAATCTTTTTGGGATATTGAAGAAAATGCAAGACAATGTTGGTCTAGTAACTCTCAACTTCAAATAAAATATTATGAATTTTTACAATCTAATTCTTTTGTTGATGGAGATGCAACGAATAAAGCTAAGGATGCAAGAGAAAAAACTTCTGGACTTGTAGATATCGGTTTAATTACAGAAAATAGAAAACTTACAGATGTAGGATTAAAATTATTAGAAATATCAGAAAATGAAGATTTTGGTAGAAATAATATTCTGCAAATTGATAATGATAGTTTTTTATTCTTTAAACAATTGTTAAAAACAACAAATGAAGTTGATAGTAAGATTGTTAATCCATATTTGGTAATCGCAGGTTTATTGCAAAGATTTGGAAAGATAACAAAAGAAGAATTTACTTATTTGGCTCCACTAATTATTTCTCAAAGTTCTTATGATGAGATAGTTAATAAAATAATATTATATAGAAATCATCAATTAGATATTAACAGTATTATTTTTGATAGATTAATGTCTATGGATAATTATATGGAAGCGTTACAATATTTCTTAGATAATGAAGTAACGGAACAACTGATTCTGAAAATAGGAATGAACAGAAAAAGTAGTGAAAGAGGTTTATGTAAATATGATAAACCATATCACTTGTTATATACTGCCATTCGCAATTTTCAAGAAACACACTCGAATGAGGATGTTATAAAAATTTATAATGCAATATGCTCAATATCAGGTAAATCTTCTATATTTTGGAAACACTGTATTTTTACTAATACACGAAGAGCTTCTGTTGAAAGAGATGGTGTTTCTGTATTATCTAATGAACCTATTTTATCTATTACAAATGAAATAGAGTTTAAAAAAGAATTTTTTAAATTAATGCACGTTTTTAAAGCAAAAGCTACATTATTAGATTATTGTGATTTAAATAGAAGATATTTAAAAACAACAGATACAATTCTTTTTGAAGACAACGAAGTTAAGTTTGATGTTATTCCACAATGTTATTTTAATTTGGTGGGAAGTAGTATATTTACTTTAATGTTTGAGCCAAACACTAATTTAACAAATAACTGTGAATTGGCTGAAATTTCAAATATTTATGATATTTCTCAAATGCAATTATTTAATAATGTTCAATCAACGTACCACATTACAATTTCTAATGAAAATGATGTTAGAGATTTAATACAAAGAGATAGATATGAAAGATTTAATCGTTTAATTGAACAAAAATTTACAAATGAACAACTTATTGAATTATTATCAATGTTTGAAGATAGAAGAGATAATGATATAAAACAAATTGTAACGAATAATGCAGATATTCCTACAATTTTTGAATATATTGTTGCTATTGCTTGGTATAAAATAAGTGAAAGACAAGGTGATATTTTAAATTATATGAATTTGTCTTTGGATGCAGACTTGTTGCCAAAATCACATGCACAAGGTGGGCATGAAGATATTACATATATTTATCCAAGAACAGAAAGCTATCCAGCTCATTCATTATTAATCGAAGTTACTCTTTCAGAGGGAAACAATCAAAGAAGGATGGAAATGGAACCAGTATCTAGACACTTGGGAGATTACTTATTAAGAACTAGAAATCTAAACTCTTATTGTGTGTTTATTTCAAATTTCTTGCATTTAAATGTGATTTCAGATTTTAGAAATCGAAGAACAATGGAATATTACAATTCAGATGGGACTCAATCAATTAATGGAATGAAAATTATACCTTGTCAATCATCAGAGCTTAAAACTATTTTGTCAAGAAATATCACTTATTCTTTATTATATTCAATTTTTGACCAAGCATACAATTCAAATATTCCTGCCAATAGATGGTATAATGAAGAAATTATTCAAAAAGTCACACTTTAATTATAAAAAAGTATAAAAAGTTGGTTTTGATAATTTATACTTTTAGTTTGAATTATAACAACTCACTTATATCAAGATAAGTATGTGTACGGTTGCCACGTTAACTTTTATAAAATAAAAAATCGAGTCATAAACATGGCTCGATTTCTTATTTTATTTGAATTGACAAAGAAAAAACGAAAACCTTTATCGATTTTCGTTTGACCTGGCGGAGAGTTAGGGATTCGAACCCCAGATAGCTTTCACTATGCCAGTTTTCAAGACTGGTGTATTCGACCGCTCTACCAACTCTCCATATTTAATTGTGTCTTGCGACAATGTATAGTATATGTGATATCTTGATAAAAATCAAGTGTTTTTTAAAAAATATTTTTAAAAATTTTTAAACATCCTTTTTAATTAAAATTTAATTTAAATGTATGTTTCAACTTTTTTATTGCAAAAATTTTAAAAGAAAATAAACGATTGTTTATTTAACATTTATTTGTATTGTGGGGGGCGAATATTTATTGACTTTATTTTAACAAAGTGATAATTTGTGTTAAGGGTTTAAAAAAGGAGAGGGAAATATGGAATTAATGTTAGATAATGCAAATTTAGAGACTATAAAAGAATATGCGGAGATTTATCCTTATGTGGGTGTTACTAGCAACCCAACCATTATAAAAAAAGAAGGAAAAATTAAATTCTTTGAACATTTTAGAAAAATACGTGAAATTATTGGAAAAGAAAGAACTCTTCATATTCAAGTTGTGTCTCAAACAGCAGAAGAAATGATTAAAGAAGCTGAAAAAATTGTAAAGAATATAGATAAAGAAGTTTATATAAAAATCCCAGTAACAGAAGAAGGTTTAAAAGCCATTAAGAATTTAAAAAGCAGAGGTTTTAATATTACCGCTACTGCAATTTACACAAAAATGCAAGGACTTGTTGCTATTGCTGCAGGTGCAGATTATATTGCTCCATATTTTAATAGAATTCAAAGTCGTGGTTCAGATGCATCTCAAACAATTGCTTGTTTTAGACAAAATATAGATTATTTTGGAAAGAAAACAAAAATTCTTGCAGCGAGTTTTCACCATGGTGGACAAGTGACAAATGCTCTTCAAGCAGGTGCTGATGCTGTTACAATTCAACCAGACCTTTTAAGAGAAATGGTTTGTGCTAATTATACAAACTATATAGATAATGCCGTAATAACTTTTGCCGCAGACTGGAAAGAGTCACAAGGAACAAACAGCATTATTGATTGTGAAGAATAGAATAAAAAACATCCGGCAGTATGCTGGATGTTTTTGTTTTTTATTACAAGTTATTTTATGCAGTTGGTTTTGTTTTGCTGAAAAGTTGTTTTTTTAGATTTTCAGTCATATCGTCAACTGGAATTGAAAGGGCAATGCCTTGTGCTTCTTGGTTAATGCCAACATTATCATAAAGAACGCTTAAAATATCGGCTTTTTTGTTTGATGGAACAACCATAATAACAATTTGTTTTTCTGGATGAACGCTGATTCCAAAAAACTTTTCTGCTTCAAGTTTAGATAGACCATGAGCGCTTAAAAATGTTCCGCCTGTTATGCCAACTGTGTTAACGGCTTCAATAACTTTGTCTTCGTATCCTTGATTTACAATACAAAATATCATTTCTGCTGAATTTGTCATTTTTTTGTCTCCTTTTTCTTTCTGTTATCTACTAAAAATTGATAAACCGCCACACCAATAATGCTGCTTACTGGAATGCAGAATGCAATGCCGTCTCCATTTCTAACGGTTTCGAATTTTGTGTCTAGCATTTTTAAAATTTTTTTAATTTTGTCTTCAGGAACGAAACTGATAATTACATCACGTTCTTTGTGAGCAAGTCCCCACAAATTGTTAAGGTTTGATGGGGCGGTGCCTTCGCCGTCAATTGTCATTTGCATATTGACGCCCATATTTTCGATTTGGTCATAGAAGAAATTGCCTTTTCCTCGGTTGACCACGGTGATTAAAATTTTTAATTTTTGTGGTATTAATTTTCTTTTGGCCATACTTCCTCCTTTACATAAAATCTATAATTTGTTTGTCTTTTTTGCTTAAAATTTGGTTCATAGCAATGTTTCTATGAATCTTTTTTCTCATAAGGGCAGTGAAGCCTAAAATTTGAATTGTGATTAATGGAGTCATTGCAACCATGGCAACCACGCCAAATGCATTACTTAAAATTGCGGCCTCGCCACTAATTGCAGCACAGGCTCCTATTCCAAGTGGAAGTATGAAACTTGATGTTAATGGACCTGAAGCAACACCACCTGAGTCGAACGCTACAGCGGTGTATATTGAAGGAACAAAGAATGAAAGTCCTAACGAAATTATGTATCCAGGAACTAAATAATAAAGAACGCTGAAATCAAAGATAATTCTAATCATTGCAAGGGCAATTGAAAGACCAACACCAATAGTTAAGCCAATAAGCATGGCTTTTTTTGTTATGGTTTTGTTTGTGGTGGCTTCTACTTCTTTGTTTAAAATGTGAATTGCAGGTTCTGCAAGAACAACTATGCATCCGATAATAAGACCTACAGGAATAAGCAAATATTTGTTTGTGGTTGCAATTTCACTTCCTATTTTGAAGCCGATTGAAATATAAACAGTGTTAACAGTTGCAAGGAAAATCACAAGACCAAAAAATGTAAACATCAATCCAATTGCAAGTTTTGCAAGTTGTTGTTTTGGAAGTTTTAAAAATGTGAACTGACAAACCAAGAAAAATGCTACAATTAAGCCAAGTGATAAACCAACTTCTTTAACAGAATGCCACATACCTTCTAAAAGGGCACCTGCAAGATTTGATGGTAGGGAATAGTCTGCAAGAGTGTATCCAATGTTGCCATCAATGAAAATTCCAAGAATCATAACACCCATAACAGCACCAACTGAACACAAAGCAACAAGTCCGAAACTGTTTTCTTTTGAATCTTTGCTTCCAAGTGAACTTGCGACACCGATGCCCAAAGCCATAATAAATGGAACGGTGATTGGTCCGGTTGTTACGCCTCCAGAGTCAAATGCTAGTGGCAAAAATGCACTGTTTCCATTAACGACAACCAAAGTGGTTATTGCAAATAAAAATAAATATAAAAACATTAAAAGCATTGAAAGTTTGGTTTTGAACACCATTTTGATGATTGCTAACATCAAAAATAATGCTACACCTAAACCAACCACAAAAATAAGCATTGTTCCGCTCATAACATCGCTTACTTGTTTTGCAAGAACAGTAAGGTCTGGTTCTGCAATTGTTACAAGCAAACCTACGATAAATGAAATGGCTAAAAGCAAACCAAGTTTTCTTTTTTTGGTTAAGCCTTTACCAACGCTTTTTCCCATTGGCGTCATTGAAATGTCCGCTCCAAGGCTGAAAAACGCAATTCCTAAAATAATTAACGCTGATGCAATCAAAAATGCAACAATTTCAGACCAAGATAGTGTAATTAATGGAGTTAAATTTAAAATTATCACCACGGCTATTATTGGAAAAACTGAAATAAAAGATTCTTTTAATTTTAATAAAAATTGTCTAGCCATGGCACCCTCACAAAACACAAAAATATTATTTTCAGCACAATTATATATTAAGAAATTTTGGTTGTAAAATAAAAACTATTAAAAATTTTTAACGATTTGAAAATTTGTGAGATTTGATTAGTAATATTAAATTTTGATGTGTTAAAATGAAGTTCAGGAGAATGTTTATGAGATTGTTAATCACACATGAAGAAATTGTTGATATTTGCAAAAGATTAGGTTTTGAAATAACACAAAATTATAAAGGAAAAACGCCACTTGTTGTTTGTGTTTTAAAAGGTGCGTGCCCGTTTCATTCAGAACTTATTAAGCATATTGATTTAGATTTGGAAGTTGATTATATTCAAGTGAGCAGTTACTTGGGAACTGAAAGCACTGGTGTGATTAATTTTAAAAAAGATTTGGAATTTGATATTGCGGGCAGGGATGTTATTATTGTGGAAGATATTGTTGATTCGGGGCTAACATTAAGCAAACTAAAACTTGAACTTGAAAAAAGAAAACCTAGTTCGTTAAAATTTGTTTCGCTTTTAGACAAGCCTAGCAAAAGAAAGGTTGAGTTTGAACCAAATTATGTTGGAAAAACCATTGATGATTTGTTTGTGATTGGTTTTGGTTTGGACCTCGATGAAAAATATAGGAATCTAAAAGATATTTATGTGTTTAATCAAGATTAGAAAAAGCCACCATTAAGTATGGTGGTTTTTGTGTTTTTGAGAAGGGGTGCTATTTTTTAAAAAGTCTTTATTTTTGCACTTAAAAGTGCTATAATTAAAGGGTAGAGGGAAACTTATGGATGAACAATACAAAATTTTTAATGGATTAAAACCAGCACACATTGGGGCTTATAGCAGAGATGAAAAACAAAAAGCACGTGCTAATGCTCAATTTAAAGCAAAGTATCCAGATGGAAACACCGGTGTTGCTGAAGTTGAAAGAGTTAGAATTTATTTAAAAGAAAGGCAAGCGTTTTTTAAACAAAAAAAAGATGCTGGTGAAATTTATACAGATGGTCCATATAAGGGGCTTCCAATTATGGACGGTGAGCCAAATTGGCTTGCAGAATTGTTTTTAGACACAGCATTAAATTTTGATATTAAGGCGTTTAGACATGAAGTTGCTATAAATGCTGCTGCAAATGAAGATGGTGAACTTTCTGAAGAAGATGTTGCATATTTTGAGCAAAGAATCAGAAATTCTGAAAGCGCAAGACCTGAAATTTTGATTTCGCCTGATAAAATGCCAAAATTAAATGCTGCTTTGGATGATTTTTTGCATAAAAACTATGAAGCAAGTTTGGAATATACAAGAGATAAAGATGCAGATTATTTCTTTTATTGGCTTGTTAAAAATATGACAAACTCTGACACTGAAGATTTGGCAGGTTATGTTAAACGCTATGCAGATTTCACAGCGGATAAAACCTTTGCAGGACTATCACATCCTGCATTTATTGGAAATGTTGAAGATGTTTCTTTTTTAGCACTTAATGCAGATGAGTATGAAGCAGGGCTTGAAACACCTTATCTTATGTTGTTTTGGGCAGAAAAAAATCAAATTTCTTCAGTTTTGCCGTTTATTAGATATGGTATTGAAAATACTGAAAAAGGGAAAGTTGCATACATTTATGCAGTTCAAAGAAGAAAAGATGAAAACGCTTTTGAAACTGAACTTGACCAACAATTAGACAGAATTTTTGCAGGTGCAAACTCTGGCGTAAAAGAACATAGAAACATAACACCAAGCATGGTTTGTATGCTTGCAGTATTTATGGGAATGCTTAAAGCAAAGGGCGTTAAAGAAGTTAAGGCTCCAGACTTTATTGTTAGAAGATGGGGTGATTTCTGGAAGGCTAAAACTGATGAAGACTGTGTTAGAATTCAATCAAATGCAACAAACAAATTCTTGTTGAGTTTTGTTAGGCTTTCAAATCAATTTGAAGGGCTTGATATTAAGTTTGTTCCTAATGAAGTTGATAGTTTCTTGCACTTGCAATTATCTGGTGAAATAAAAACAAAAAACCAAACACTTGCAAAGTTTTATGAAATGGGCAAGAGAGTTGGTGAAAGAGAACTTTATGCTTCACTTCCTCAACGTTTGCAAAGGCCAGATGATGAGTTTCAAAGACAATAAAAACACCACAAACGTGGTGTTTTTATTTTGTTAATTTTTTATGCTTGGGGTTAGGGTTGTTGTGTTTTCCCACACCTCGGTTTTAAAGGTTAAATAAATAAGTGTTTGCAACTGTTCTGGTGGGATATATCTGATGACGGATGTCGCAGGGGTGTAATCAAATAAATCAATTACTTGCAACACTTCATTTGCTTGATAGTTTTTGTTAAATAGTGCAAAGTTGTTAGACATTCTTGAAAAGTTTGCACCATAGCCGACAAGCCCTGAAACATAGTGCGCTTTAACTTCTGTGTTTAAGTTGGTGTTTATGCTTCCACCAAAATAACATTTTGAAATTTGTGCGGTTGTGTTTTGACTTAAAAGATTATAGCCAACAATCCCGCCGGCATAAGAAACAAATTCTTTGTTTTCGTATGATTGAACATTTGAGACTATTGCACTTGTGCTATAGCAGTTTTCAAAAGATGATTCTGTTGCGTATCCAGCAATGCCACCAATGTAAAACCTGATTGGAACATTAAATTGTGATGTTATCACTGAATAGTTTGAGTTTAAGGTTGCGTTTGAGTAAGAATAAGAAATCTTGCTTTGGATTGCGTCACCAACAAGTCCACCATAGGTGAGTGAACAGTTCATTTGATGGGTGAGAGTTGCTGAACAACTTTGTGCGACTTCGCACTTTTCAATTTTTGAGTTAATTGACCTTCCACTAACAAACCCAACAGTGTGGGTTGTTGTGCGAGAAGCACTGGCTGTTCCTGAAATTTCAATATCTTCAAATTTTGTGTTTGAAACAGTTGCGTTTTTAATGCTTCCAAAGAAACCAAAATAGGTTGTTTTTGTATCTGCTGTGCTTATTTTTAAATTTGAAATTGTGTGACCATTTCCGTTAAACTTTCCTGTGAAAGGTTTTGAAATTGTGCCGAGTGGTGACCAGGTTATGTCTTCAAAATCAATATCTTCTGTTATATTGATTGTTGCAGATAAAAAGTCTTCGTTTTTAGAGTATTCAATAAAATTTTCAGCCGTTGCAATTTCGTAGGTTGTTGTGTTTTTTTGCTTATCTTTTGGATAAAATGCTTTTGTTATGTGTATGCAAGCAAAAATCATGACGGTCATAACAACAATAAGAGTTGTTGTGACCTTTCCCCAAAATCTATCTGCGTCACGTTTTGCACGATTTCTATTTTTGATTTCGGCTTGTTTCTTTTTTGCTTCACGAATTTGTATGTTGTGTTCGCGCTCTAATAGTTCAAGTTTGGCAAGTTCGCTTTTTAAATAAATTTCGTTATCACGGTCAACATATTTGCAGGCGAGTTTGATGTATTCTTTATATTCAGGGGTATCTGGAATTTTGTTTAAGTTGCTTGTTTTTGCTTTAACAACCCCCAAATATCCTTTGTAGTTTGTGTCGTTTAGTTCAATTGCTCGTTTAAAACTTTCTTCTGCAAGTTTGTATTCTGCTTGATATAAAAGGGTTTCACCCTTCTTTAATGCTTGAGCAAAATCTACTTTGTTTTGCAAATTCTCTTGTGTGATAGTTTTAGAAAAATTCATATCTTGTTCATCAAGTAATTCAATCATTAAAAAAGTGCTTCCACAATGAGTGCAAGTGCATGATTTTGAATCTGGATTAATGGACATTCCACTACCACAATTTTTACATTTGAGTGTTATATAAGACATTTTTCATTCCTTTTAGTTACTACATATTTATAATAAAAAATTTTATTTAATTTGTAAATTAAAAACACGTGATAGAGAATTTTTAATTTATTAATTAATCAAACTAATTAATAGAAAGCATATTTGTTTGACATAAATATTTTAAAAAGTGTAAACTAAAACCAAGGTATTATTATGAAAAAGTTTCAAATGAAAAATAAGTTTAAAATATTATTTTTAATGGCATTTATTTGTGCCATTTTGTTTTCAAGCGTATGCTCATTAACTTTGAAAAATAACGAAAATTTGAGGTCTTCAAACACCGCTAACGCTGTGGAATTTTCTTCAAACGATGTTGTTTCGGGATTGGTTCAAAAACCTCTAACAACAAGTTCATCATATAGTTTGAGCAAAATGTATCCACTGCTGGCTGAAAATCAAACAACATCAAACCTTTGTTGGATTTATTCATCAGCAAAAGTTTTGGAATCTTCACTCATGCATCAAAGAGGGGAATATATCAACATCTCTGAATCTGGAATGGCTTATGTTGCCTATAAAAATGCGTTGCGTGACAGTATTAACTCAACAGGAAAATTTGAAACATTTTCAACACTTGCAACAACCTATGGTTTGGTTTATGAAAGTGATTTTTCAAACGATAAATATTTTGATATGACAGAATCTAATTCTGCAAACTATGAATATGTTTTAGACAAAACTTCTAGAAATGTGATTGATAGTGTGGATGTTGTTGCGGTTTCTGGAACAGAGGCTTATCACAATTTGTCATCAATTTCAAACAAAAAAGAACTTGTTAAAAAATATATTTCTACTTATGGCGGTCTTTTTGCTGGTCTTGAAGATGGTGTTTTATATAAAGATGGCCCATACTTTTTTGATACAAACAAAACAATCGAAGCAGAAAAAACTTACCTTAATGGAAACCATGCAGTTTGCATCATTGGTTGGAATGATGATTATGGATTTTTGGCTTTAAACAGTTGGGGAACAGAAATTTCAGAATTTTATATTCCATATAATTATGCGTATATGTATGACACATTTTATGGTTTTTATGCTGGTTCAAAAACAGAACTTGTTGAAGAATATAACACATCTTCATCAAGATTTAATGAAGTTACACACTACACAGGCACACTTAACAACGTTATTTGCTATGGCGAAGACATCACAATGAAATATTCAGTTGATGCATCTGTTAGTTTTAATTCAGTTTATTTGAGTGTGTTTAAGGGAACAGAAGATGTAACAAAACGTTTTGCTGTTAACTATGATGATGTAAACAAAGTGATAAGGTTAGATTTAACAGACAGCACAGATATGTTTGTTGGTGGAGATTATCTTGTTAAGATTTATGAAAACGGGTTGCTGATTTCTGTAAAAAGTTTCTTTGTTTTCACAGGAACCGAAATAACAAACTTTACATTAGAAAAAGATAACCTTACAAAAACACAAGATAGCGAATTGTTAAGTTCAAGTTTTATTTCATCAAACAATTCAGTTACTTATTATGTTGGTTCGGTTGATTCTTATAAACTTTCATTCCAATTAACTGAAATGAATCGTTATTTAAACACTTCAAACAGTTTAAGTTACACAGTGTCCGTGCCAAATGCTTATTGGTTGAATGGAAACACAACATCAAGTTCGGCTGTTTCAGAACCATTTATTAAAGAAGATGGCATTTTGTGTGATATTCAAAATCGTTACGAAATAACAATTCCACAACTTTATAACTACGTTGGAAAACTTATTAAGTTTAAAATTACAATTCAATCAAACATAACCGAACTTTCATGTAGCAGAGATTATTTTATTAATATTTTTGTTAGTGGAACTTCAACTGTGTTAACAAACAATGCAAATTCAATTGAATATGTTTTGGATGGTGGAAAAAATTCTGAAAATAATTTAGACAGATATCCAAACTATGTTTCTGACACATCAGCAACAGGGTTTGTTTTAGAAAGCCCAACAAAGGTTGGTGCAGAATTTGTTGGTTGGTATCTTGATCCAGAATTTACAACAAAGGTAACAAAAGTTGATTCTGTATTGAGCGGTGATATTGCGCTTTATGCAAATTGGAAAAAGGCAACCGAGGTGGTTTATTTCAATTCAACTTTTGAAATGAATAGTCTTGCAAACTATGATGGTCGTTCAAAAAATGTGTCTGATGATGTTATTTATGGTGATACAGTTAAATATAAACTAACTTTTGTTCCAACTTCAGACCTTGAAATTTTTGCGTATTATAGTGCAGAATATTTCTATTATGTAAATGGCAAACTTGTTGATGAAGGAACAATTGCTAGAGCCTCTGAATCAAATGTTTACAAAACACTTGGTTTTCCAGATTTGGTTGTTGGAACATATGACGTAAAAATGGTTGTTACAGTTGTTGTTAGCCACACCAAGAGCGTTTCTGCAACAATGACAGACAGGTTTGAAGTTAAACAAAAAACAGTTAATGTGACTTATTCTGGTTTAACCCCAACTTATGATGGGTTGGAACACAAACCAATAGTTACACCAGAATCTGGTGATGTTTATGCAGAAGATGTTAACGCGGTTATTATTGAGTTTTCAGAAGGCAAGCAAAAAAATGCTGGTTCATACACTTATCAAAATTTAACAATAAATAATCAAAACTATAAACTCGCTGCAATTTCTGGATGCACAATGGTTATTGCAAGAAAAAAACTTTCACTTGCTTGGGATGATTTGACTGCGGTTTATAATGGAACTGCGCAAGGTCCAACATACACAGTTGAAGGGGTGATTGCTGGTGACACAGTTGGCATTGCATTTGAAGCACTTGAAATGATTAATGCGGGAAGTTATGGCATTGATATTGATTCATCTTCATTAACAAACCCTAACTATGAACTTTCTGATGGTTCAACTTGCACATTTGTTATTGAAAAGGCGGAACTTAATATTATTATTGATAGTCTTGTTGACAGAAGTGAAACAGATCCAACTTATCGCAAGAAAATCACATACACAATTGACGGAAAGTTGTATGATAAGGAAGAAGATTTAAAAATCACATTCACTTGTGAGGCGTTAACAACGTCAACCAGCGGAACATATCCAATTGCTGGAACTTATGATAATGCAAACTACAGGCTTATCTTTAGCGAAGCAACATACAAACTTACTGGATTTTATTATGTTTATTACGAACTTCCAAATGGGGAAATTCACATTGAAAAAGTTGAAGAGGGTAACTCTCCACTAGGTATTACTGATGAAATCTATAAAACATCAATTTTTGAAAAGATTGAATATTCACAACCTCTTGAAAGCACAGGAAATGACCTTCATGTTGTTGTTACTGTAAAAAGCAATCTTTGGACGGTTGTTATTGTTTCGGTTATTGTGATGTTTATTTTGATTTATTGGGTAAGTTCAAGAAAGAAACATAAAAACAAAGTTGGTTAATAAAAAATCATCACGAAAGTGGTGATTTTTTTATGTTTTTGAGCAGAAAATCATTGTAAAATGTTTTGATTGTGTTATAATAAGTGTGTTTTTAAGGGGAAATTATGGAAAAATTAGATATTAAAAAAATTTATGAAAACTCAAAAAACTATGAAAACAAACAAGTAACTGTTGCTGGTTGGGTAAAATCTGCCAGAGGTGGAAAAGCATTTGGATTTATTGACCTTAATGATGGTTCTTGTTTTAAAGGTGTTCAAGTTGTTTTTGATGCTGACAAAATTTCAAATTTTGATGAGGTGTCAAAACTTAACACAGGTTCATCAGTTGTTGCAACTGGAACCTTGATTTTAACTCCTGAAGCAAGACAACCATTTGAAATTCAAGCAAAAGAAGTTAACATTTTGTCTGCAACAGATGCTGAATATCCACTACAAAAGAAAAAAATGTCTTTGGAATTTTTGAGAGAACAAGCATATCTTCGTCCAAGAACAAACACTTATTCTGCTGTGTTTAGAGTTAGAAGTGAATGTTCTTATGCTATTCACAAATTTATGCATGATGAAGGCTTTACTTATGTTCACACTCCAATTCTCACAAAGTCTGACTGTGAAGGCGGAAGCCAACTTTTTAAAGTTTCAACACAAGATATTTATGCTAAAAACAACAACATTAAACCAGAAGATGAACTTTTTGGCGGAAAAGTGTTCCTTACACCAACAGGGCAACTTGAAGGTGAAGCAATGGCTATGGCTCTTGGTAAAATTTATACATTTGGACCAACATTTAGAGCAGAAAACAGCAACACAACCAGACACGCAAACGAGTTTTGGATGATGGAACCAGAAATTGCTTTTTGCAACCTTGATGGTTTGATGGATTTTGAAGAAAAAATGATTAAGTATGTTATTTCATATTTGCTTGAAAATTGCAAAGATGAACTTGAATTTTGTAACAGAAATATTGATACAGGTTTAATTGAAAGACTAGAACTTGTTGCGGGTTCTGAGTTTGGCAGAATCACATACACAGATGCAATTGAAGAACTTAAAAAGAATAATGATAAATTTGAGTTTAAAGTTGAATGGGGATGTGATATTGCAACTGAACATGAAAGATATTTAAGTGAAGTTGTGTTTGGCAAACCTGTGTTTGTTACAAACTATCCAAAAGAAATTAAGGCTTTTTATATGAAACAAGATGAAGGTGGAAAAACTGTTTCTGCAGTAGACCTTCTTGTTCCTGGAATTGGAGAACTTACTGGCGGAAGCCAAAGAGAAACCGATTTCGACAAACTTGTTAATCGAATGAACGAACTTGGCTTAAAACAAGAAGATTATTGGTGGTATTTGAATCTCCGCAAATTTGGTTCAGTTGAACACTCTGGTTTTGGCATTGGTTTTGAACGTCTTGTTATGTATGTTACAGGCATGAGCAACATTAGAGATGTTGAACTCTTCCCAAGAACACCAAACAATTGTGAATTTTAGTAAAAATAAAAACACACCGCTATGGTGTGTTTTTTTATTCTCCAAAAGTTTGTGGTGCAAAAAGCGAATTTATTTCTTTTAAGACTGGTTTTATTGTTTCTTCTTTAGGTTTTTGTGTTTCGTAAAGTTTTTTGCAATCAATTGTGTGATTTGCGTATGGGGTATAAGACATTCCGCTTTCTAGATAAATTGCGTTTTCAGCATCTTGTGCTCTTCCGTCTAACAAATGATATTCTTTGCCCGGTTTCATGTAAGAAACGACACCAAAAGAATTTAAAAATGATGACATTCTATCTTTTATGAAGTCATATGGAAGATAAAAACATTGTGACACTTCAAGTGCGTCATCCGATGAAAGGTTGATAACTGCTCCAACATCTGCACCAGCATCAAGAATATAAGGTTCTTTTAACATATCAGTTGCATCTTCCAATAGTCTTGCTTTCCAATAAGAAATAGCAACTTTTTTAGATTTTTCATTCAATCTTGGGTGTTGATGGCATTTTGCCATGTTTTCAACAAGTGGGGAAAGTTCCGAAAATTTAAAGTTTGATTTATATACACTAGCAATTTGTTCAATTTCAGAGCCAACAACAATGTCACGCCATCTTCCAGAAAGTTCATATACAATCAAGTTTGTTAAAAGGTCTGAACTTAACACAAAATTTGGAGTGTTTTCTTGCTTTTTTAATTCTTCAGCAACAAAAGTTTTTCCAACTTGTTTTGGACCGATTATTGCTATTGAGTTTTTTAATATTGTTTTTCTATCCATAGTTACATTATTTTACCATATTTTGATAATTTTTGCAATAAATAAAGCAAAAAACGCCCATTTGAGGCGTTTTAAAGGTTTATTATATCAAATCCTGCGGAACGAATAAGTCTGTTGTAAACAGCGAGTGAAATGCCGGTTGTTTTTGGACATCTTGCAAACACAAGTTCAGCACCTTGCTTGTCGAGAGTTCTTAAGGCTGAAAATAAATTTTTTGCTTGTGCGCTTTCATCGGTTTCTTTTCCAAAACAAACAGCAGGAACATCAAGAAGAGCATTTTCACCATCAAAACAAAGAGCAAAGGTTTTTTCTGTTTTGTTTTTGCTGACATAGTCTTTAAATTTATCAAAAGAGCCGTTTAAAATAATGACTTTTGCATTTGGTGAATAGTGTTTATATTTCATGCCAGGGGATAAAACTTGTGCGTTTTCGCTAACACCTTTGGTGACCTCACTGGCAACCAAAACTTTCACACCCAAAACTTGTTCCATTTGTTCTTTTGTTACAACACCAGGTCTTAAAATAACAGGTGTTTCATTAAGCACTGAAACAACCGTTGATTCAATTCCGGCATCACATTCACCACCATTGATAACAAGTGGGATTTTTCCGTTCATGTCTTCAAAAACATCAGTTGCATTTGTTGGGCTTGGTTTGCCTGAAATGTTTGCACTAGGGGCTGAAAAAGGAATCCTAGACCTTTCGATAATTTCTCTTGCAATTGGGTGAGAGGGCATTCTCACACCAACGCTGTCAAGACCAGCGGTTGTTTCATTGCAAATGCCTTTTCCTTTTTTCATGATAATGGTGAGAGGTCCTGGCCAAAAAGCATTAGCAAGTTTTTGTGCTGTTTCTGGCACATATTCAACGATATTATCAAGCATTTCAAGATTTGAAATATGAACTATCAATGGATTGTCAGATGGTCTGCCTTTTGCTTTGAAAATTTTTTTTATTGCATCACTGTTTCGACTGTCGCCAGCAAGCCCATATACGGTTTCTGTTGGAACAGCCACAACTTCACCCGATTTTAAAAGATCGCAGGCAAGTTCAATTGCTTGCTCGGTTGGTTCTAAAAATTTTGTTTCCATAGTTTTTCCTTTACACTCACACATTTTAGCACCATGAAGAAAAATATACAATAAAAAACATCAACAAAGCGTTGATGTTTTTGTTTTTATTGTGGTTGAAGTGCAACATTTGTTTGTGAAAAAGTTGGTCTGTTTTGATGGGTGAGCATTTGAATGTTTGCTGCGGTGCATTGTTGTTCAAGTTTTTTCAAAAGTTCAACTTCTTCGAATGTTGCTGCGTTAAGTTTGAGTGCTTTTAACCTTGCAGGATAATATTTTTGTAGGTCTGCACTTCGCATTTTTCTGCCTTTGTCTATAGCGTCTTTAGATGATGTGTAGCCCTCTAAATTAAAAGGAATAACATAAGGTGATTTTTGTTCGCCAGTTAGAACATTTGAATATATTAAAATTGGGTCACGCAAAATGTTTCCTCTAACATAAACTTGTGATGCGTCAACAAGAACATAAGATTCAAGGTCGTCAACGATATTTGGCAAACCCTTGTATGCACTATCATGCAAATCAAAGTTAATAAATCTGCAAAGACCAGAAACTTCACGTTCAAATTGAGAACGTTCCATCGCTGATATTTTGCTTTCAAGATTGTTTACTGCAAGTGAGCGAATAATAACATTATAGCCGTTCATTTTGAGTGGTTCAATAGTGTCATAAACAACTTCATCGGTTTTAAATGTTTTGTGTAAAATCAAGTCAAAACCAGAATTCATAAGCCAGTCAGAAACAATTGCACTCATCTCTGAAATAAATTTGTTTGTTAAGGTTGCAAATTGTTCTGGATGGTTTGTTTTGATAGTTTGAAAATGTGGGTGATAATGTCTAAAATTATCAATATCAATAATGATTGCTCCAGGAAATTGATTTTGTGTTAGGTTTGCAAGATTTGTTTTTCCGGCTCCTGGTTGACCGGCAACAATAATTGCTGTTGGGTTTGTGCTTTGTTTTTTGCCGTAGGTTAAGTCAGCGTAAATTTTGCTGGCAACTTCAAGTTTTTCGTTTTGTGTGAGTTTGTATTGTTCAATTAAACTAGAAACTTCAGAACTGTTCATAAAACACCTCCAAAAATTTTTAATCGAAGTTGAGGGTTTTAACCCTGCCTAATTATAGCCCAAACAAAAAGGCAGAATCAATCTTCTGCCTAAACAAGAAATTTATATTCAAAATTAGTTTTGTTTATCACTCTAGTTGAAATTTTTAGAAAAACAAGTGTTCAATCAAGATTTTTATGCCAAGTGCAATAAGAACAATCGCTCCAAAAATTGATGCGATTTTTTTGTGTTTTTCACCAAGTTTTTGACCAATCACTCCACCAATAAAGCATAAAACAAACGTTATTGCACCAATAATGCTGATTGAAAGCACAAGATTTGTTTTTACAAGAGCCATTGAAACTCCAACTGCAAGGGCATCAATGCTGGTTGCAAGAGCAAGTGGAAGCATACTTTTGAAGGATGTATCGCATTTTAAATCTTCATCATCTTGTTTTTTTGAAAGGGCTTCTTTTAGCATATTTAAACCGAGAATTAGCAAAAGGGCAAACACAACCCAGTGGTCAAAAGATTCAATATATCCAGCAAATGCAGAACCTAAAAAGTATCCAATTGTTGGCATAAGCATTTGAAAAACAGCAAACCAAATTCCACAGATGACGGCAGTTTTAACTTTCTTTTGTGATGTGATGCCTTTGCACACAGACACTGCAAAAGCGTCCATTGCAACGCTTAAGCCAATTAGCAAAATTTCATAAATTTTCATAATAATTTATCTTCTTTTAATGATTTTATTTTAAAGCAAAGTCTTCATTTTTTGAATATGAACAATTTTACCATACACAATATGATATTCCAAATAAAATAATAAAATTATTAGTAAATCTATTATTTTTAGATATTTACAAATCAAATAAAGTATGTTAATATTTAATAGGATAAAGGGGTGAGTGTTATGGGCTTGTTTTTTAAACTAAAAAGAAAGAAAAAAAGTGAATCGTTTTTAAAAAAATCAAATGTAGAACAATTTGAAAGAGAACAAAGAAAGTTTTTAAATTATGCAAACGCCCCAAAAACAAATTTGACACCAGAAGGTCAGTCTATTCATTGCAATGTTAAATTGGAAGCCACAGACCATCCAGACTTTGGATATTGTTTAGAAGGCAAGGTTGAATCATTCAATGGCAACTGTCTTGTTTCAGCAGATGGTTATTTTGATATTATTCATATTAATGGGATGCCAAAGTTTGTGCCATATGAGGCAGGTTATGCGCATTATCACATAACAAAGCAAAAACCAAATGGAAACTTTGAGTTTATTGTGATGCTTGTTAGTGGTTCTTATGGCAGATGTCAGGTGTTTACGTCAAAATCTGATGATAGCGAAGTCTATAACGGGTTTCATAGCCTTCCAAACGATATTAAGGTGATACTTGCAAACCATGATATGGTTTTGAAACAATTAAACCCAGAGTGTAACTTTAAAAAGTGCACAAAACCACAAATGATGGATGAAGAAAAACAAAAAATTTAAAAATTAACAAAACAAATACTCAAAGGAAAAGGCGATGGTTAATTTTAAACTGCATTCATTGCAAAACTTTAGCGAAGAAGAAGTTGATGCTTGGATTGATGACGGTATGAAAAAAGTTGCTGAAAAGATGAACATTGATGTTCAAACTTTGCAAGAAATGATAAGAATTCAATCTGAAGAAATTGAATCAAGAGCAAAGTTTCCAACAATAAGCATTAACACAGATGAAAGAAAAGAACTTCGCAATCAAATTGTTGAAGATTATTTTGAAGAGTTTGCAGATGCAAAAAAAGAAAAAACGGCAATTGTAGTTCTTGGTCAGATTGCTTCAGGCAAGTCGTCATTTTGCAAAAGTTTGCTTGAAAATGACCACGCTTTTGTTGTTGATGTTGACTATATCAAACAAGGATATGGAACAATGCCTGGGCTTATGTTTGAGTTTGATAATGGCAAAGGCACAACACAAATTCATGAAGAAGCAAGTATGCTTTCAAAACAAATCATTTCGCTTGCCAGTGACCACGGATATAACTTGGTTATACCAAAAACTGGCGTAAATTATTATAGCATTGAAAAAATTTTAACAGATTTAAAATCTAAAGGGTATTTTGTTGGGCTTGCCTATGTTGACCTTCCGATAAAAAAGTGTATTGAACGTAATT
The DNA here is from genome assembly GCA_045594425.1 of Clostridia bacterium. Classification (GTDB taxonomy): domain Bacteria; phylum Bacillota; class Clostridia; order Christensenellales; family UBA1242; genus RGIG1681. The sequence goes on along the minus strand of JAZNYK010000006.1, from coordinate 102,014 downwards.
TTTATAGGTATGTTGATGAGTATTTGTCAGGCAGACCAAGCAGACTTATTCCGTTTCAGGACATAAAGGCAATTAACGATAATCCATTTTTGACATTTGTTAGGTTCTTAAAAAACAAACAAAGCGGGCTTGTGGATTCGTTTGTTGCAATGTCTAATGACGTTGCTCCTGGAATGCCTATGGAACCAATTCCGTTAGAATCAATTGTTCAATTTGAAGAAAGTGAAAAACAAAGTGCCACTACAACTGAACAACTTAAAAAAATTGGGTAAATAAAAATATGCTGAATGCAGCATATTTTTTTATTTTTGATATATCTTCATAACTTTTGATGTTGACAAATCTTTGTGTGGCTGTTAAACTTAAAGTAATGTGAAGGGGGAAATTTTATGAAAGAACCTATTGAATTTGCAAAAAAACCAGGAATCATTTCAACAGAATTTGAGTTTTTAGATTCAGACATAAAAAAGCAATATATTGTGAGCAATATTATTGCGTATAACAAAATTGGTGCTCTTATTAAAGAATGTATGGGAACATTTGGAACAGGGTATCCATTTTATGCAATTAATAAAGATTTTACTAGTGCATTTCCAATTATTGGCGAACAAATTCGTTATAATGACGAGTTGATTCATCATGTTGAAGAAAGTGATTTTTCTGAATGGCGTTGTGCAAGATGTTTGGATGAACGCAAGTTTACCATGCCAGACCTTAAGGCTATTTGCAAGGCTTGTCCAGGCATGGAAGATGCATTAAAACCAAGAAAACTCATCAACAGGCTTCCTGATATGGATATGTGGATGATTTGTGAAGATAGTGACATGGAATATATGAAAGAAATTGTTGCAAAATCACTCGCAAGCCATGGTTTTAAAACATCAGATGTTGACCCAGTTCAAACAATTTATGAACTTGAAGAAATTGTTAATGCCCTAAAGGGTGGAAAAGTTCCAAATAAAAAGTTGCCAATTGACACACACTTGATTGATAGACTCACAATTTACACACTTATTAGTCAAGTTCCTGATGTGTTAGACCATTGTTATCGTCATGGAAGCAAACCTTTCTTGCCAATTCATCCAGATTCATTGCGCAAAAAATGGCAAAAAGATGATGAAGCATATAACTTTGTGTTTGATTATTTGTTTAGTTTTACAGAATTTAAGTTAGATGATGAAATGCAGACTCTTTTAAATGAAACAAGAAAAGAAATTGCAACAAAATATTCAATGACAACTTTAAGACACTTTTTAGACCAAGTTTCTTCACCAGCGGTTAAAAACAGAATAAGAACCGCAAGAAGTCGTGATGGAAAACCAGGTGTTATGGAAAAACTTTATGAAGAAAGGATTGAATCATGGAGAGAATTATAGATTTGCATATTCACACAACTTGTTCAGATGGTGCGCTTTCACCAAATGAAATTATTGATGAAGCAAAAAAGAACAATGTTTCAGTGATTGCAATTGCTGACCATGACAGCACTTTTGCTTATACAAACGAGTTTATTTCTTATGCTAAATTAAACAGCATACAAGTTATTCCAGCGGTTGAAATGTCAACAAAGTTTAAAGGTGTTGGGGTTCATGTTCTTGGATATAACTTCGATTTGAAAAACGAGAACTTGCAAACAACACTTTCAAAACTTCGCAATGCAAGGCAAGACTATCTTTTGAATGTTGCTAGCAAACTTGCAGAACTTGGTTATAAACTTGATGTTCAAAAACTTCAGGAACTTCCAGCAGTTACAAAAGCCCACATTTCACTTGATGTAATTTCAAATGAAGATAACGTCAAGTTGTTGCTTGATAATTTTGGGCATATTCCAACAAAAGGTGAGTTTATTGAAACCGTGATGAATGAAGGATGCCCTGCATTTGTTGAAAAGTTTAGCATTTCGCCAATTGATGCCAGCAAAATTATTCATGACGCTGGTGGGTTGGTTGTTATGGCTCATCCAGTGGCATATAAGCATGAAGATGGTGTTGATGCCGATTGGGTTTTAAAGTTAGCAAAACAGATGAATGCTGATGGAATTGAGGCTAATTATTTGTATGTTAATAGGGAAGAGCAAGAAATTGATGAAACTAAATTTTGGAACAATTTTGCTAAATCAAATGGATATTTTGTGACGATTGGTTCAGATTTTCATGCTTTTGATAACATCAGGCCAAATGTTGGATTTTCAAACAAATCATTTAAAATTTCAGGTCCTGAAATAAAAAGGATATTAAAAAATTTAAAAGCAGAATAACAAAAACACGGATAAAACCGTGTTTTTTGTTTATAATTAAAACAGAATTCCAAATAAAAAATATTTTTAAAAAATTTGCAAAAAAGTGTTGCATTTATTTTAAGTGTGTTATATAATACCATTGTTCTGCTGAACAAAAACTTAATATTCCCCAGTAGCTCAGTGGTGGAGCACTCGACTGTTAATCGATAGGCCGTTGGTTCGAACCCAACCTGGGGAGCCAAAATAATTCTAACTCGAATGAGTTAGAATTTTTTTTGCAAAAAATTTTGAAATGTTATATAATGATTGAAAACATCAAGGAAAATACACCTATGAAAATAGACAATATTGCAAAAATATTAATGAAAAGTTTAGAAGATGCTTGTGGTTTAACAGCATACAAAAAAACGCTAGATATCGAAAAAATAAATTCACCGGAATATCAAAAAAATTTTACTTATTATTATAAAGTTAGAAGAGATAAAGTTTGGTTGAATCAATTTTACAATTATATGAATGTGATAAAACACAGAGAAGACATTGCTTTTAGTGATATATTAAAAAAACTTTCTTCATGGGAACATAAAGTAAGAAAAAGCAATAAAAACCCAAATGGATTTGCCGCAACTAATGAGGTTTCATTTGCAAGTAAGTTATTGACAACAATAAACCCAAATTATCCTATATGGGATAGTCAAGTGGTTTCAGCATTAGGAATAAAAGTTGAAAATAATTCAATTGATGCGTATATTAAGGCATATCAAAACTTAACAGATAAAATAACAGAAATTATCAATAGTGCCGATGGACAAAAAGCAATTGAGTTGTTTGATAAGCAATTCCCTAATTATATATGGGTTAGCAAATATAAAAAAATAGATTTTTACCTTTGGAATATTGGTAAAAAATAAATTCCTGCGCATATTTTCAATATTGTTTCGGAGCCAAAATTTCCAACTCGAACGAGTTGGAATTTTTTTTAGTTAAAAAATAGTTTTATGACGTTGACAAAAATACTAAAAGAAATTATAGTGTTATTAAGGGAGATATAATTATGAAAAAAACTATGAAAAATGAATATTATGTGTTTGAAGTAGAGGAAGTTGTTCAAAATATTGAACCATTTGTGCAATATGAAACTTTTGGTGAAGATTTGCATCATGTTATTGTTAAAAGAAAGCCAATTTTAGTAACAAAACAAGAAGATGGCAAATATGCAACAAAAGACGGTCAACTTGTCGTTGTTGATGAGGATTTTGAAAAATTTGCATGTTCATACAGAACCAAAGCAAGTTTGCATTCATCAATTGTAGGAAGTGGCTATGTTACAGCTAGTGATTTGAAATTGATTGGTTTGAGCCCTGAAAATATAGCGGTTCTTGGAAAAAAAGAAAAAGGTTTAATCAGACCTGGAACTCCACTTGGTATTTATAGCAAAAAATGTGCTTTGCCAGTGCCAGCAGAAAAATATGTTGAAGAAATGTCAATTATTGATAGGGCAAAAGCCCTTGTTGGAAAACCAATTATTCTTTCTGAAAATAAAGCAGAAGCTGCTAAACAACTTGAAGAAATTGGTATTAACATCGAACAAATGAGAATGGAAGCACAAGCACAACAAGCTCAACCAGAATAAAAAGGAAGGTTTACACCTTCCTTTTTTAGTCTATATTTTTTTGCAATTAAAGTTTGAATAATAGATTTTAACGTCTTTTAATTTTTGTTTTTTTACTTCAAGTTTTTCTTGGTCTGATTTTTCGTCTACGGAAATCAGTTTTAAATTGAAATTAGATTTCAAATTGACCAAATATTCTTTAAAACCATCGTGATAGAAGTTATAATCATCAAAAATTACAGATGTTTCTGCAGGTTCTTCCACAAAAACATACACGTTTTTTATGTTGTTTTCTTTTAAAAATTTTATTGTTGGAAAGTTTTTAATGTCAAATGTTTCAAAATCGCCATGTGGACATTCTAGCATGAGTCCAAAACAGTGATTATTGTGCGTTGGTTGTGTTGAAAGTTCTGAAAAGTAGTCTTGCAATTGTTCGATAACTCTTTTTTCTGCTCGTGCATCATCACTTAAGTTGAGCACCCAAATCAAAGGAATTTTGTTTGAAGACAGTGCTGCTCCAACCGAACCACAATGACCTGTGTAGTTAATAAACAAACTGTTTTTTGTTGTTATACTTGAAAGAGCATTTTGTGTGTTTATAAAAAATTTATAATCTCTATCAGCATAACTATTGGCTCTGCCTAAAATAATCAAGTTTTCATCACAATCACTAAACTTAACATCGCTGTGGGGAGTGTTTAACAAAAGTTTGATTTCCTTAATACTTTTTGAAGATATTCCAACTTTGTATTTAGTATTTTTTATTTCTTTTAAAAAAGTGTTTTCATCAAAATAAACATCACTTTTGTGCCATTTGTTATTTTTTGCTTTTTCTAATTGTTCTTTCATGAAATCCAAGTAATAATCAGTCATAAAATTCTCACTTTTGTCAGATTTTTAACAAATTTATTATAGAAAAACGCAAGTTAAAAATCAATAAAATAAAGGGGTTATCCATCCTTTTAAAAAGGGCTCAACTAAGAAAATTTTCAGAAAAGTATATACAAATCGACTTAATTGTGATATAATTTTACCATCTTATGGAAAAGTTACATATAGATTTAATAAACAAAAAGTATAGGCCGATTGTTTTTGACTTGCTTTTAAAGTTAAAAAGACATTCCAAAGAAAGTTATGAACATAGTCTTGATGTGGCAGTAAAAGCAGTTTTGATTGCACGCTCATTGGAGGTTGAGGGTGACGATTTAGAAACACTTTACACAGCAAGTTTGCTTCATGATATTGGAAAACTATACATTGATAAATCATTGTTGCACAAAAAAAATGCAACGGATGCTGAAAAGGCGTTTATTCAAATGGGGCACATTGAAGGAACAAAAGTTATTCTTGAAAAATACTTTGATGATAACATTGTTAGGCTTGCAACACATCATCATGAAAGGCTTAATAGTTCAGGTTATCCAGAACGTTTGAATGCAAAACAACTTGATTTGTTGGATAGAATTTTACAAGTTGCTGACGTAACCAGCGCGCTTTCTATGAAAAGAAGTTATCAAGATGCTCGTGCACCAAAACAGGTTATGGAAATTCTTGAAGACCTTATTAAACGTCATGAACTTGACAGAAAGTGTGTTAGAGAAATTGAAAAAATCTGTTTGATTCCACATAAAGAAGAATCACAACCAGGTTCAAATTAAAAAGAAGGCTGTTAAGGCTTTCTTTTTTTGTTTGTGTTTATTATAATGAAGTTAGGAAAGATTAATTATGAAAAGTTTAACATGGTTAAAGTGGAAGCCAATTTTAATTTTGATTGTTTATTTGGCTTTTGTTGTGGTTTGGGGTTCATCACTTGCAATTATGATTATTGAAGAATCTGAAGCGTGGGCAATTGTGTGGCTGATTAGTTCAGTTTTAGTTTTGTTTGGTGCGTTTTTAATTGAAGGATATTCAAACGGATATAAATGGAAGTATTATTTTTTAGGAAAGAATTTCAAAAAACAAAGAGATGAATTTTTTAAAAATCATGAGAAGGTTTCAAAAAAAGAAAAACGCAAACTTTTAAAAGATATGAAAAACACTTATAGAAGGTTTGGCTTTGTTGATTATGCTGTTGATGATTATGTTGTAACTCCAATAAAATTATATTATGAAGACTATGTTGCGTTTAATTATGGAAACGCTTTAACTGAACAAAAGGTTGAATATATCACTTATGGTTTATATTCAAGATGTTTGACGGGTGGTGGACTTTATAGGTTTTTAGAAGATGTTGCAGAAGAACCATTTTCTTATGAAGAATATGTTTTGGTTGTAAAAAGCACAGATTTTTCAAAAAAACTAAAGGAATTGTTGTTGAACAAAGAGTGCAAAAAGGCATTTGAATGTTTAAAAAAAGAAAATGAACTTTCAGAAAAAGAACATGAAATTTTAGAAGGTTTTGAACTAAATGGTTCAAACGATGTGTATGAGTTTGAAACGGAGATTTTTGATAAAGTTAAATCTATTGCCATGAACAAATTTTTTGATTATCACAGATTTAGATTTTTGCCAAATAATGCGAAACGTGTGTTTATGTCTAAAGATAATATGAAAAGAATTTCAATTTGCTTTATTCAAAATTTAAACTCGTTTAATATTGTGAGAGATGAATTTGTTTTCTTTGACACAGGTGCACCTGAGCACCAAAGTGAAGGTGGTTGGTGTGAACACGCTGGGATGTCTTATTACGAAACCGAACAACTTGCACTTAATGATATTAAAAATGAAATTAAAGACTATATTGAACTAAAAGATTTTCAGTCAAATGTCATTTATAATTCATACAAAAACTAATAAAAAACCAACCGAAGGGTTGGTTTTTTTATTAAAAAGTTGTTTTTGACTAAACCATGCAAATAATTGATATTTTTTGCGTAATTATTTATACTTGAAATTGGGAGATTTATTTATGGAAAAATCACAAAAGAAGAATCATTCGCTTGTGTTTTTGTGCATTGCATACATGATTCCAATTATTTTTCAACTTGTTTTGTTTGTTTATCAGGTTTCACATTTAGTGATATCAATTTGGAATATATTTGCAACTGGCATGATGATTGGTTTGTTTATTTATGCCATCAGAGCATCTGCATTTACTAATAAAAAGAATAATAACATTTCATCAGATACTAAAACAACCAAAAGTGCTGGAATGGCAAATAAGGCAAAATATGGCAAAAAAGCAATCGCCGTCTTTGTTTCTATTGCTGTTGTGTTTGTTTCTCTTTCAGTTTTGTTTTTTAGGCTGTATGATGCAAAAACAGATGGTCTTCAGGTTGTAAAAGCGACTGTTACCGACCAGTGGGGTGAAACGACTGTTGATACGTCAGTTTCAGATGAAGGTGTTACACAATCAGAAAGTGATTATATAGAAGTTTATGTTGAATATGATTTTGGTGGAACAACAAAAACAGCAACCATTTCGGCAACCACAACCGATAGAATTTATGTTGATGAACTAAAAATTTATGTTGATGCAAACGGTGATTTTGTTCGTGATTATGGCAGGGCTTTGGTTTGGAAACTTGAAGCAATTGTGTTTTTGAGTTTTGCCATTATGATGATTTTAATTGTGATATTTTCACTTAACATTGAGTTTGTTGCTGGTTCAATTTTTACTTGTGTGGGACTAGCAATCATGTTTTTAGTTGGGTGTCCACTTTTTGAAAACTTTTTGTTTAATGATATCGTTTGCTTTGTGAATGTGTTTGCTGGCGTTGGGCTTTATATGCTTCTTATGGGTATGTTCACTTTGATATTTGGGCATGATGCTGTTTATGGCAATATTAACTATAATTCTCATGTGACAAAAGAAGAGTCTGCAGAACTTGAAGAACAAATGGGTTTAAAAACCTGTGAAAAGTGTGGTGCAAAAGTGTCAATTTATGATAAATATTGTTTTTCATGTGGCAAAAAAATCAAAGAATAGTTAAAGTGTTGAGGATGTATGAAAGATTTTAAAGGAATTAATTTTAAGGGAACGTTTAGGGTTTATCAACAAAAAGTGTTAGATTCTGCAAACAAACACTTAAAAGACGGAAAAGTTCATATTGTAGCAGCCCCAGGAAGTGGAAAGACTATTCTTGGGTGCGAACTTATCAGAAGGCTGAATAGTCCATGTTTAATATTTTCGCCAACTGTTACTATTCGTGAACAATGGGGTGACAGGTTTAAAAGTTGGTTTTTAAATGACGAAAAGCAATATGAAGAACTGGTTTCTTATGACTTGTTTGATGTAAAATTAATAAACTCGCTCACATATCAAGCGCTTTATTCTGCAATGGATAATGTTAAGATTTCTGATGAAGAAGAAAACCTTGACTATAGTTTGATTGACTTGTTTGCGGTTATGAAAGAAAAGGGCATAAAAACTATTTGTTTGGATGAGGCGCATCATTTGAAAAATGAATGGCAAAAAGCATTAGAAAAGTTTATAAAAAAACTGGATAAAGGAATAAAGATAATTTCTTTAACAGCAACACCGCCTTATGATTCAACAGAAGCCGAATGGAAGAGATATATTGATGTGTGTGGCGAAATCGATGAAGAAATATTTGTTCCTGAACTTGTAAAACAAAACACACTTTGTCCACATCAAGACTTTATTTATTTTTCATATCCAACTGAAGAAGAAACTAAAAAATATAAATTGCATAAACAAAGTGCAATGATTGCAATTAATGAAATTTCAGAACTAGAATGTGTAAAACAACTGCATAACGAAATAAATAAAGATTCTGACAAAGTTTATGCAGAAGTATATACAAAAAGAAAAGAAATGACTTCGCTGTTTGTGTTTTTTGAATTTTCAAAACTAACATCAAGCAAACGAAACATAAAACTTTTTACGGGTCAAGAAGTTTTGCCATCATTTAGTTTTGACCATGCAGATGTTGCCATTGACTTTATGCTTGATATGCCATTTGTTAAGGAAGAAGATAAAGCATTAATTGTTGAAATATTAAAAAAATATGGTTTATATGAAAATAAAAATGCTTCAATAAATTTAAGCGAAAAATTAAAAAAGACGCTTGCTTCTTCAATGAGCAAACTTGAAAGCATAACAGAGATTGTTGCTGTTGAAAAAGAAGCATTAAAAGATAATTTAAGGATGCTTGTTTTGACTGATTATATTAAAAAAGATTCTATTTTAAAAATAAACACAGAAGAATCTTTTGATAATATTAGTATTATCAGTATTTTTGAAATGTTAAGAAGAAAAGATAATACATTAAAACTTGGAGTGTTGTCTGGTGCAATTGTTATTCTTCCAACGGAATTAAATGCACAATTAACAAACATTTTAACGATAAATAAAAACGATTATTCTTCAAAAGCAATTGAAGGCACAACTTATTGTGAATTTACATTTAAAGGTGGAAATAAAAACAAAGTTAAGTTTGTTAGTGAACTTTTTGAAAAAGGCTATATAAATGTGCTTATAGGAACAAAATCACTTCTTGGTGAGGGTTGGGATTCTCCATGCATAAACTCACTTATTTTGGCGAGTTTTGTTGGTAGTTTTGTTCTTTCAAACCAAATGCGTGGAAGGGCAATAAGAATTTATAAGGGTGAGCCAGACAAATGCTCAAATATATGGCATCTTGTTACTCTTGAACCAAATATTGATGAAATTCAAGAAGATAAAGTTAAATCAAATGATTATGCAGTTCTTGAAAGAAGGTTTAAAAGTTTTGTTGGTCCAAATTATTCAACTGGAGAAATCGAAAGTGGAATTGAAAGAATATCTAACATAAAAACGCCACTAAAAATTGACAATGTAGACGATGTTAACGAAAGCACAAAACAATTGTCACAAGACAGAGAAAAAACTAGATTGCAATGGCTGGGTATGCCAGAAAATTTAGAGGTGTGCATTCAAACACAAGTTCCAACAAACAAAAGACTGCCTTCATTTACAATTTCTAGTATTATTTGTTTGATGTTAATTTTATGTGTTGATTTAGTTTTTGCATATTGGGCAACTAATATCACAGGATTTTTTGGATTTATTTTTGATGTTCTTTTTGTGGCACTTTCAATTTATTTTTTGGTTTGCATTATTGTGATTTTAATAAAGATGATTAAACATATAAATGCAAAAAATTCAATAAAAACGTTAAGTTTTTGCATTTTAAAAACATTACAAGAATTAAATCACATTGATAAAAAATGCAAATTGCAAGTTTTAAAAAGAAAGAAAAGCAAGGTTGTTGGAGTTGCTTTAACAAATGCATCTTTACATGAACAAAATGTTTTTAATAAGTGTCTTTCAGAATTTTTTGGTGCTCATGAAAATCCAAGATATATTTTGGTTTACAGAAATTTGTTTAATGTTAGAGATTATAAAAGGTCGTTTATATGTCCAGAACTTTTGAGTGGAAATAAAGAAATTGTAAACATTCTTGTGAAATATTTAAAATCAAATTTAACAACATTTGAGGCAATTTATATCAAAAATGATAATGCGATGTTCAATTTAAAAAAGTGCAGAAGCAAGTCATATTTGTTTGATTACGCTGATGAAATTACGGTAAAACAAAAATTAGTAAAAAAATAAAAGTCTGACAATAAAGTTAGACTTTTATATTGCAATTCTAAATTTATTTAATATAATAGGATGGTATTATTTTTAGGAGACAAGTTATGATAAAAAGTGAAAAATCTAGAGAATACTGGGGAAAGGTTACAAGCATTGTCGGAATATTTGCCAATATTTTTCTTGCAGTGGGTAAGATTGTTGTTGGTTTGATTTTTGGTTTTATATCTGTTATGGCAGATGGTTTAAACAACTTGTCTGACTGTGGAAGCAGTGTGGTTTCGTTTATATCTTTTAAAATGTCATCAAAACCTGCAGACAAAGAACATCCTTATGGGCATGAACGTATTGAATATATTGCGTCAATGATAGTTTCGTTTGCAATTTTGATTATTGCATTTGAACTTGCAAAAGAGTCAATTTCAAAGATTATCAACCCTCAAATTACAGAGTTTTCTATTGTGGTTTTGATTGCTTTGATTGTTTCAATTGTTGTTAAATGTGCAATGTTTCTTTATTATAGGGCGGTTGCAAAAAAGATAGATTCTGATTTATTAAAAGCATCAGCAATAGATAGTTTGTCTGATTGCATTTCAACAGGTGTTGTTTTAGTAAGCATAATTGTTGGAAAGTTGGCAAAAATCAACATTGACGGATATGCTGGTGTTGTGGTTGCATTGTTTATTGCAGTTGCTGGATTCAAAATTTTAAAAGAAGTTGTTTCAAAACTTATTGGTCAGGCACCAGATAAAGAGTTGTTTGAAAGCATAAAATCAAGGATATTGAAACATAAAGAAGTTCTTGGGATTCATGACTTAAATGTTTATTGTTATGGACCAAATAAATATTTTGCAAGCGTGCACATTGAACTTGATGCAAAAACAGAGAGTTTGACAGCACATGAGTTTATTGATGATATTGAACGTGAGTTTTTAACCGAAACAAACATCGTTTTAACAGGGCATCATGACCCAATTGTTATTGATGATGAAGAAGTTAATTTGATGCGTGAAAAGGTTGCAGAAATTGTTTTAAATATTAATGACAAGTTTTCAATGCATGACTTTAGAATGGTTAAAGGACCAACAAAAACAAATGTTATTTTTGAAATAGCAATACCATTTGATTCAAAAATTAGTGAGTCAAAAATTGTTGAGACATTGAAAAAAGAAATAGCAAAAATTGACAAAAAATACAAGCCAGTTATTATGGTTGAAAAACAAATGTTTATTTAGAAGCCGAGTGGCTTCTTTTTTTTAACTTTTACAAAACTTTAACATTTTATTGAAATAGTTTTAACATAAGGTTTGGTATGATAATAATGGTTATTATGTGAACAATTAAATTGTTTGCAAAATCAAATAAAAATTTATATAGGAGCAATTAAATGAACGCAATTGAGATTAGAGGACTCAAAAAGTCATTTCGTGGAATGTATGCTTTAAATGGGCTTAACATGACAGTGCCTGTTGGCGCAATTTATGGCTTTATTGGTGAAAATGGAAGCGGAAAGTCTACAACTGAAAAACTTATTTGTGGACACTTGGTTTCTAATGGTGGAACTATCAAATTATTTGGAAAAGATTCAACTGATGCTGGAATAAGAGTTAGAGTTGGTGCATTGATTGAAAATGCTGGATGTTTTCCTGGTTCAAGTGTTTACACAAATTTAATGATGCAAGCAATAAATTTGGGATTAGAAAACAGAGAAGAAGAAATCCACAGAGTGTTAAAAATTGTTAGAATGGAAGACAATGCAAACTTGAAATTTAAAAAATGTTCACTTGGTATGAAACAAAGAATTGGTATTGCAATGGCACTTCTTGGAAGTCCAGCGTTGTTGATTTTGGATGAACCAATCAATGGTCTTGATACTGATGGTATGAGAATCATGAGAGAAATTCTTGTGGATATCACAAAAAATTATAATTGCACAGTTTTAATTTCTTCACATATTTTAGGAGAACTTGAAAAAATTGCAACACACTATGGCATCATTCGTGCAGGAAAAATGATTCAAGAACTTTCCGCTGAAGAAATGGAGGCTAGAGCAAGAATTTTTGTATCTATAAAAACAAAAGATATGCAGGGTGCCTTAAAAGTGCTAAATTCAAAATATAAAAATGTTCGTATTGAGGATGATTATATCAGAGTTTATGATGAGGAAGACACAGAAGGCATCATAAAATATTTAATCGAAAAAGGTCATGTTGCAAGTGAAATTAAGAAGAATAAAGTTGGTCTTGAAGAATATTACATTGAGTTAATGAACAAAAAGGAGGCAAATTAATGGAAAAATCAAACAATTTAAAATTTGAAGCCCCAAGTTTTGTAAAAAGACTCAAGGGTATGCTTGGTGTAGATTTTTATCGTTTATTTCACACACCATTGTTTTATATTTTTCTTGCAATTGCTGCAATTATTCCAGCAATGATTATTGGAACGACTGGAATGGATGGCTCTCAAACTGGAGCGTTATTCACAAACACATGGCACGCAATTGCGGTTGAAAAACCTCTTTATGTTATTGAAAATATTGGTCAATATGCAAACATGAACATGGTTTTCATTTTTGGTGGAATCATGGTATCAATTTTTATTGGTCATGACTATAAAAGTGGATATGTTAAACAATTGTTTACAACACATCCAAAAAAGCAAGATTACATGATGAGCAAAACAATTATTTGTGCTTTTGCAATGGCTTGTATGTGTGTTACATATTTGTTTGGAACAATTCTTGCAGGGCTTCTTGTGGGATTGTCATTTTCAGTTAATTTTGGCTCACTTGTTTGTGCTATTCTTGGAAAGATTATCATGAGTTTGGGTTGGGCTAGTTTGTATGTTTTCTTGAATATTATTTTTAGAAAATATTTTGCTGTTTCAATTGCATCCTCGTTCTTTTTTGGAACTGGAATTTTAATCATTGGTGCTGCTGCTATTTTAGGTAATTCTAGCATTTTGAATATATTTTTATATGGGTCATCTGTATATGCTTGTTTGTCTAGCAATTTCTTGAGTGTAATAATTTGCTTGATTGTTTCAGTTGTTTGGTCAGTTATTTATAACGTGCTTGGAACAATTATTTTAAATAAAAGTGATGTTTATTAGGAGGGGTGAGTGATGAATGCAATAGAAATAAAAAACTTAACAAAAGTGTTTGGTGAAAAACAAGCCCTTGCTGGGTTAAACATGACAGTGCCAGTTGGTTCAATTTATGGATTTATCGGCGAAAATGGAAGTGGAAAATCTACTACAGAAAAAATTATTTGTGGACTTATTCATCCAACTGGCGGTGAAGTTAAACTTTATGATAAAGATTATACCGACCCAGATGTTAGAGCAAGTGTAGGTGTTTTGATTGAATCTCCGGGATGTTTCCCAGGGCTTACAGTTTGGAACAATCTTTTAATTCAAGCAACAAACTTAAAACTTGAAAACAAAGAAGATGAAGTTAGAAAAGTTTTAAAGTTAGTTAGAATGGAGGGCTCTGCCTCAAATAAATACAAAAACTGTTCACTTGGCATGAAGCAAAGAATTGGTATTGCTATGGCATTACTAGGAAATCCAAAACTTTTAGTTCTTGATGAACCAATCAATGGTCTTGATGCTGATGGTATGAGAATTATGAGAGAAATTTTAACCGACATAACCAAAAACAACAAATGCACGGTTTTGATTTCTTCACACATTTTGGGAGAACTTGAAAAAATTGCAACACACTATGGCATTATTCGTGGTGGAAAAATGATTGTTGAGATGACTGCTGATGAACTTGAAAATAGTTGCCCAACATTTGTTGCAATAAAAACCAAAGAAAACATTCGTGCAAAAGAACTTTTAAACAAAAAATATTCAAAAGTTTTAGAGGATGAACAAAAAGAATACCTTAGAGTTTATGATGCTAAAACACCTGAAGAAGTTGTGCTTTATTTATATGAAAACAATGTGATTGTTAATGAACTTAAAACTGACAAGATTGGTCTTGAGGAATATTATATCAATCTTATGAGTAATAAGGAGGTAAGGTAATATGTCTGTAAAGTTTGAAAAAAACACTTTTAAAAGCAGATTAAAAAGTATGCTTGGTGTAGATTTTAGAAGAATGTTTACTTCGCCACTTTATTACATCATGGTGGGAATTTCGCTTGTTATACCAATTTTAATTTTGGTTATGACAACAATGATGGATGGAACTGTTTCGGTGAATCCACAAACTGGTGAAGAAACCGTTATGGAAGGTTTTAAAAATGTTTGGCAAATAATTGGAAGTGTTGGTGGTGACGGTGCTGGAGCAATGGCCATGGATATCACAAGTATGTGCAATATAAACATGATGTTCTTTTTAATCTGTGTGTTTGTTTGTATTTTTGTTGCAGACGATTTCAGAAGTGGATATGCTAAAAATTTGTTTACAGTAAGAGCAAAAAAAGATGATTATGTTATATCAAAATCTATTGTTTGTTTTGTTGCTGGCGCCAGCATGATTATTGCTTTCTTTATTGGTTCTATGGCAGGTGGGGCAATTGCAGGACTTCCTTTTGCACTTGAAGGTGTTAATGTTGGAAATATTGTTATGAGTGTTTTGTCTAAAACTTTGTTAGTTGCAGTATTTTCATCAATTTATTTGTTTGCAAGTGTTGTTGCAAAACAAAAACTATGGCTTTCAATTTTACTTTCTTTTGGAATAGGTATGTTGATGTTTACTATGATTCCAATTATTACACCACTAAATTCAACTATTGTTAATGTTGTTTTATGTTTGGTTGGAAGTGTTTTGTTTAGTTATGGTTTAGGTGTGGCTAGTAACACAGTTTTAAAGAAAACAAGTTTAGTTTAATAAAGATAAAAAAGAAGATTGCAATCTTCTTTTTTTTGTTACAAAAAATACTTTTATGTAAATTTCATTATTGTTTTTTTTATTGCTATGCTATAATTAGCGTGTAAAAAATATGTTATGAGGGCACAATGGAAGAAATAAAGAATGTTATTGTAACACAAAAAGACATTTATGACTTGATTCAAACATTTAATGCGTATTTTGTTGATAAGGAAAAGATTTTTAATGAAACTGAAAGACTTGTAAACGAAGAAGAAGCAAATTATAAACAATGGAATGACGCTCGCTATAGTTCAAATGACTTTGCAAATTATCCTGAATTTAAAAGACAAGTTTTTCATAATAAAAGGTCAAGTTCTTCTTTTACAATAAACACATCTTATGTGGATGGCTCGAACATCGATGGAAAAAGTGCTGATGAGTTTATTCAATCAGTTTCACACATAGGGTTTGATAAAATGGAAGCAATTACAATTAATATGAATATTTCATATTATAATGATTACAAAGCAGATGATTATTCTTCTGACCCAAGCAATAGAGTTTCTCAAGATGTATATATCAAATTTAGGGAAGATAGCATTTATTATACCGTGTCTGGTGAAAATTGCAGTGCCGCAGTGACTAAACTAAAAAGCATAATCTTAAATAAAATTGATAGTTTAGAACCAAGGTTGTCAAACTTAATCACAAAAAGAAAAAAGATAAAATATCGTGCAACTTTTTATAGGGCATTTATTCTATCTGCAATTTTGGTTTGTGTGCTTGCCGTTTTGTTAAAAAAATATGTAACAATTATAGATTTGTATCCATATAGATATGGTTATTTTGCGGTATATTTATTGTTGAGTTTGTTTATTAATCCGCTTGTTCCATCTGCAAAATTATCAAAACTATATAGTTTGATTATTCCAAAACAATCAAAAGAATATAGCAGTTATGACAAAGCCTATCATAATGTTGATAATCTTAAAGATTTTGTGTCTTATCCAGAAGTTCAAATTGGCGCAAATGCAAAAAAATCTGGGGTAAGAGATGGAATAAAAAAACACATAAAGCATTCAAAAGTAAAAAACATTATTGCTTTTATTTTGGGGCTTGCTGGAGTGTTTGCTGTTATTATGTTTATTGCATAAAAAAAGACCTTGAAAAAGGTCTTTTTGTTTTGCTTGTTAGCAACCAGGTTGGTTTTGTTCTGATTCTGCTTTTGGTAACTCGA
Source organism: Clostridia bacterium (assembly GCA_045594425.1). Classification (GTDB taxonomy): domain Bacteria; phylum Bacillota; class Clostridia; order Christensenellales; family UBA1242; genus RGIG1681. The sequence continues at coordinate 85,566 of JAZNYK010000006.1, read as the reverse complement.
TTGGCATTGATGGTTTTCCCATTGCCCTTAAAAGGTCGTTTCTTGCAAATGAAAGTTCTGTAATATCTGATTTAAGTTCAACTATTTCAGCATTCAAGAGTGCAAGGTCTGCATTATTTAATAATTGATTTGTTGGTGTTTTTAAACTTTTTTGATTGTATTGTTTTTGAAGGTCTGCTAGTTTAACTAGTCTTCTTTTGATTTTTCCATTTAATTTTTTGAGTTTTTCTTCCATTTTGTTTACTCCTTTTGTTTTATTCTGGTTGTGATTCTTGTTTTAAATTGTATGGGGCAATGCCTTTGTTATATCTATCTTCAAAAGGCTTGCTTGAAAAGTCTTCTGAAAAATAAAATACAGATGGGTCTATTTTTATTGTTGGATGTTCTTTGTTAAAATCTTGGGCGGTTAAAGCCCCTGCAATGTCAAGTTTATATTTTTTGCCGTCAATTGTTAAAATGTTGTAATAATGATGCATTTTAACGATACGATTTGTTTTTATTGGTTCGCCTTCGGTGCTTTTGCCATCGAATTTGTCGTAGCAATATGCCATTTCATCCACAATCTCACAGGATAAGCCAAAGTCGTGTGAAAATCTTTGAATTTCTGCTGCAAACATTATGCAAGTGCCCATTTTTAGGGAATAGGTGGTTGGATATATATTTATTTTTTCTTTGCCACGTTTGTCTACATCTGCCTGTTGCAAAGTTATGCCATACCTTGAACCGTTGTATCTTCTTGATTCTTTTTCTCTAACCATGTGTGTTGCGTAGTCTTCCAAAAAACTATAATCATATTTAAATGGAAGAATGTCGCGTGGTGAAACTTTGTCTATCTTTGCAATTTGTTCTGCTGGCAAGTTGTTTAAAAAATAATTTGCAACAAATTGCATTTGCTGAGTTGCTGAAGGTTGTTTTAATGCTTCTGCAAGCAATGCCTCACGCCTTGCGTTGTTGAATAAATAGATGTCACGCATATCGTCAAATGACATATAAATAGGCATTTTTGCACCTCCATGATTTCTTATTATAATTTTAATATAAAAGTTATTAATTGTAAATATCTAAAATCAAATTAAAAATATATTTTGTGCAGCAAAAAAGCAGTGAAAGGGAGTTACACTGCTTTTTTGGGGTAGGTTATCTTAAAATGATAGTTGTGCTTGTTGGGCAAACTTCATCGCCTTCAGAAAGCACAATTTCTTGACCATGCTTGTATTCTTGAACATAGTTTCCAATTCTAACATTGAAAGTTGTTGCTTTTTCGCTTGTTGCAAGAATAGTCCATTTGCCTGGTCTAATTTCTTCGTGTTTTCCAACTTTTGCAACTTTTCTTGGTTTGATAACAATGTCACCTTTAACAAATGTTACATTGTCGTTGCCTTTCTCGTCAACAATTGTTGCTTCTGGTGTGTAGCGAACACCATGTTTAATAACAACATCATCAACTTCACGAGTTTTTTCTTCTGCACGAATTTTTGCTTTTTTGATTGTTCCAACAATTGAACCAATAAATGTGAAAGCAATAATAGCGATAATAACGCCACCAATGATATAATCAGCCATAACTTTTCTCCTTAATATCTTACGTTAATTAAAATATAGCATACAAGTTTTTATTTTTGCAAGCAAATTGTGTTTAATGCACAAAATTTGTAAGATTATAGTTAGATTTTCCGAGCGATAATGTTTTGTTTAAAGCAAAATAACAGTTCGCTAGTTTTGTTCGTTTGATTTTGTAGGTTGTTTTTGCACTTGAGGTATAGGTGAGTTTGCCGTCATGTTTGCATTTGTCGCAAGAACCATCGAGTGTGGCTTTGTATGGACAGTGTGCAAATGTCATGAATGGAAAATCTCCACTTTCAAAGAAAATAAGGTTGTTTTCTTCAGCAAATTCTGTTCGTGCTTCAATGCTTGCACAAATGGTTTGTATGCCAAGCCAGTTTAGGCATTTTAATGCATAATTATTTCTGATGTTTAAAAGTGGAGAGGCTATCACGCTGTATCCACGTTCAGAGTATGAAAGTCCGCCAATGTTATTTGCATAAATATAAATATTTTTTGGCAGTTTGTTTAAAACATTTTCAAACACGGCAAAGTCACTTGTACTCATAATTGTAGGAAGTTCAATTGCAAAGTTTTCAGGCTTTGTTTTTTGAATAATTTTTTGTGGATTGCAAGAAGTGTAGTCACTTGGTGAGTAAACATAAATTGTGTTTGGTTGAACCTCAAAATTTTCATTATCGATTTTAATTAAATTGTATGGTTTTGTTATTATGTTTTGATTTTTTACATTTTGCAGTGATTTTTCATTGAAATTAACAGAGAGATGTTTTTCAGTTTCAGCAACGGTTTTTTCTGTTAAAAGTTCAACCATTTTTCTGCGTGATTTATTTAGCAAACTTTTTGGCGCAAACACATCGTTTGTTTTTACTTTAAAGTTTTCAAGTTCAAATATTGAGTCACCAAGTTTTTCAAACTGGTCTTTGAAATCTTTTTCAAATAGTGGGTAAGTTTTTGAAGGTTCTAAAAGTTCTTCAGATTCAAAATAAATTGATGTGAATTTGTTTTCAGCAAAAACCTTTAAAGGTTCACCATTTTTAGCAATTAATTTAATATTAATTTTAATTTTTTGTGTGTTTTGCAAAAGTGATTGTTCGGCTTCACTATTTTGAGTTAGGTGAACATCTAGCCCTGCAGAAAATTTATTTTTAGTGTAAATAACATAAGTTGTTGATGATAGTTTGTCTATGTTTCCAATTCCAAGGCTAGAAACTTGTTCTTTTGTTTTTGGATTAATTATTTTTAATCCATCACCAGAGTGTAAAGGTTCGTTGCTTTCTATGGTTACTTTGAACAAATCATTTTTAAATGGCATAACAGATTTAACCTTACCAATTTTTATGCCTATGTGGTTTTGATAGTCTGAATAAATTATATTATTTTGTTTTGTTGGTTTAAGATAGGCATTTTTGTTAAATTCGCCACGTGAATAAGTTGTGCGTAACGCTTTTTCACTCAATTTTTTGAATTTATCATTCATCTTGTTGTTTTTGATAAGTTCTATTGCGTTTTTATATATATTTGTGCAGGTTGCAACATATCCAGCGTGACGCAATCTGCCTTCAATTTTAAAACTGGTTACGCCAGCATCAATGAGTTCTTTTAAGTTGTCAAGTAAGGATAAATCACGTGTGCTTAATGCATAAGAGGTTTTTCCGTTTAAGTTGTTTGTGTAAGGCAGTCTGCAAAGTTGCAAACATCTGCCTTCGTTGCCGCTCATATTATTTTCCATTGCCGAAAGATAACAATTGCCCGAAAATGCAACACAAAGTGCTCCTTGAACAAAATATTCAATTTCAAGGTTTGTGTTTTGTTTGATTTGTTTAATATCTTCAAGTTTGGTTTCTCTTGAAAGAACAATTCTTGAAAATCCAAGTTTTTCTGCAATCTTTGCACCTTGAAGGTTATGTATGCCCATTTGTGTGCTTGCGTGTAATATAATGCCGTCAAAAGCATTTTTTAATATGTGAGCAACACCTAAGTCCTGAATAATATATGCATCAACCTTGGCTTCAGTTAATATTTTCACCATTTCTAAAAGAGTGTCAAAATCACGGTCTTCCAAAAGAGTGTTTATGGTTACGTAAATTTTCACGCCAAAAGAGTGGGCAAGTGCAACATATTCACGAATATTTTCAGTTGTAAAGTTTTGGGCCTTCATTCTTGCATTAAAGTCTGATAAACCTAAATAAATTGCATTTGCACCATTTGAAAGGGCAGCATTAAAACACTCTGCATTTCCAGCAGGTGCAAGCACTTCTAATTGTTCAAAAATATTTTTTGTGTTTTCCATACTATTAAAAAATGATACGGTTAGGTATCATTTTTGTCCTTTTGTTAATTTTGTTTGCCTGCAAGTTTTTGAAGGGCAAGTTTATAGCAATGTTCGATGGTTTCTTCTATTGTCATGTTTGAGTTGTCAACTTTAAAAGCATCTTCAACCAAAATGAGAGGTGCAATATCTCTGTGAGTGTCACGATAGTCACGTTCTTGAAGATTTTCTAAAACTTCTTCGTATGTGCAAGCAATATTTTTGCTTACGTTTTCTTCATATCTACGTTTTGCTCTAACTTCTTCACTTGCGGTTAAATAAATTTTTAAATCAGCATCTGGCAAAACAATGCTGGTAATATCTCTACCGTCAATTACGCAATCATAGTTGTTTGCAAATTCACGCACAATATCAAGGTATTTTTCACGAACTGGTGCATAGATTGAAACTTTTGATGCAAGTTTGCTAGTTTCTTCTGCTCGGAGCAAATGATTGATGTTTTCTCCGTTTAAAAGTGTGTTTTGTGTGTTGCCATCAAAAACAACTTCAACTTTAAATTTATTAATGTTTTCATCAACAATTTGTTCTGAAAGTTCCGAAAAACCAAGTTTTGTGAATGCACAAGCAATTCCTCTAAAAATTGCACCAGTGTCAAGGTGTTTAAGGTTAAGTTTTTTTGCTAATCCTTTTGAAAGTTCGCCTTTGCCACTTCCAGAAAGACCATCAATTGCTATTTTAATCATAAGTATTTCTCCCAAAACTATAATAACTTTTTGTAAATTTGATGTCAACCGCAAATGCTGGTTTGACAAAAGTTTAACAAAAACGCATAATACATTTATGAGCGCAAAAGAAAAGTTTGTTAAAATTTTTAATTGGTTTGAAGATTTGTTTATGACAAATCATTCTTGCATTGGTTGTGGAAGAGAAATTGCTGATGGCACAAAGTTCCAACTTTGTGATACGTGCAAAAGCAATATTCATAAAATTAGTGGTGATGTATGCAAAAAGTGTGGCGATGAAGTGTTGTTAGATAACAACATTTGTGATTATTGCAAAAATGTAGAATATAAATTTGATGAAAATCGTTCATATTGTTATTATGATGAAGTTTCCGCTAAAATTGTTAAAAGTTTTAAATATAGTGGAAGAAAATATTATGCAAAACACATTGCTGAAATGATGGTTGAAAACAGAGGTGTATTTGAAAATATTGATGTTATAACATTTGTGCCATCAAACACAAAAACACTTAAAGAAAGAAGATATAATCAGGCGGAAGAACTTGCAAAGGAAATTTCTAAAATAACAGGCATTGAAGTTTGTGAACTTTTGAAAAAGTCTGACGACCGCAAACATCAAGCAGGTTTAACAAAATCAGAAAGACTTGAGAATTTGAAAGGGAGTTTTTCGATTGTTTTAGAAAACAAAGATTTTATTAAAGGCAAGAATGTTTTGATTGTTGATGATGTTTTTACAACAGGTGCTACGCTTAATGAATGTTCAAAGGTTGTTTTGAAACATAAACCAAAGAAAATCAAAACAATCACATTTGCAAAAACAAAACTAGGTTCTAAAAATTAATAAATTCGGCAAAATATTTGATATTAAGGGCGAACAAAATAAAAACAGAACTTTACATTATGTTAAAAATGATGTAATATATATGTGTTTTAAGGAGATAATTATGGGCTTATTTAGTGCGTTGAAAAATTTCGATAATAACAAGAGCATTAAAAAACTTGAAAAAATTGCTGCAAAGGTTGATGCACTTGCTGATAAATACAGCAAAATGACTGATGATGAATTAAAAAAACAAACAGCCATTTTGAAAGATAGATTTGCTGCTGGTGAAACCCTTGATGACCTTTTGCCAGATGCTTATGCGGTTGTTCGTGAAGCATCTGCAAGAGTTTTGAAAATGCGTCACTTTCATGTGCAAGTTCTTGGTGGTATTGTTTTGCACCAAGGCCGTATTGCTGAAATGTGCACCGGTGAAGGTAAAACCCTTGTGTCAACACTTCCAGCATATTTAAATGCGTTGTCAGGAAAACCTGTTCATGTTGTTACCGTGAACGAATATCTTGCAAAACGTGACGCCGAATGGATGGGTAAAGTTCATAGATTTTTGGGACTTTCGGTTGGTTATATTTTTTCAGGACAACCAGCGGATGAAAAGAAAAAGGCTTATGAATGTGATATAACCTATGGCACAAACAGTGAGTTTGGTTTTGACTATCTTCGTGATAATATGTGCACAAAGAAACAAGAAAGAGTGGGTCGTGGTCTTGAATTTGCTGTTGTGGACGAAGTTGACTCTATCTTGATTGATGAAGCAAGAACACCGCTTATTATTTCTGGTCCAACAGGGGAATCTTCTGACCAATATACAACTGCTGCAAAGTTTGTTAAAACGTTGAAAGACTCTGACGTTGATATTGATGAAAAACAAAAAACAATTCACTTAACGGAAGATGGTATTAGCAAAGCAGAAAGATATTATAGAATTGAAAATTTAGCAGATGTTGAAAATACTGATATCAACCACAATATTAACAATGCTATTCGTGCAAGATTTTTGATGCATAAAGATGAAGACTATATCGTTCGTGATGGCGAGGTTTTGATTGTTGATGAATTTACTGGTCGTATTATGGTTGGTAGACGTTATAGCGATGGTTTGCATCAAGCAATTGAAGCAAAAGAAGGCGTTAAAATTAATGGAGAAAATAAAACTTTTGCAACTGTTACATTCCAAAACTTCTTCAAGTTATACAAAAAACTTTCTGGTATGACAGGTACTGCAAAAACTGAAGAAGGTGAATTTAGGGAAATTTATGGGCTTGACGTTGTAACTATTCCAACAAATCTTCCATCAAAAAGAGTTGATGAAAATGATATTTTCTTCTTCTCGCATGATGCAAAAATGAAGGCTATTTGTGAAGATATTAAATCTACACATGAAAAAAATAGACCTGTGCTTGTGGGCACACTTTCGGTTGCAAAATCTGAAGAACTTTCTAAACTTTTGACAAGAATGGGTGTTAAACACAATGTGCTCAACGCAAAAAATCACTTGCGTGAAGCAGAAATAGTTGCACAAGCCGGCAGACTTGGAGCGGTTACTATCGCAACAAACATGGCTGGTCGTGGAACCGATATTTTGCTTGGTGGAAATAGTGAGTTTATGTCAAAACAACAACTCAAAAAAGCAGGATATGATGATTATACTATCGATATTGCTGCATCATTCTTCCCAGTTGAAAATGAAGAACAACAAAAAGCGCGTGATGAATATTTTGAACACAAACAAAAATTTGATGAACAAGTGAAACAAGAAAAACAACAAGTTGTTGAACTTGGTGGGCTTAGAATTATTGGAACCGAAAGACATGAAAGTAGACGTATTGACAATCAGTTGCGTGGTCGTGCTGGACGTCAAGGTGACCCTGGTTCTTCAGTTTTCTATATTTCGGCTGATGATGACCTTTCAAGAGTGTTTGGAAGTGACAGGCTTAAACGTATGGCGGATATGCTTAAACTTGAAGAAGATACCTCAATCAATTGGAAATTCTTCTCAAGAAGTGTTGAAACTGCTCAAAAACGTGTTGAAGGAAATAACTATTCAATTAGAAAAAATGTTGTTGAATATGACAATGTTTTAAATCGTCAAAGAGAAGAAGTTTATAAAGAACGTAACAAAATCTTGAATGGCGATGATATGCACGAAAAGATTTTGGGCATGATTAATGATGTTGTTGAAGATGTTGTTGCTGATTACTCAAACTTCCAAAAACCAGAAGATGTTGATATTGAGGCTTATAACAAAGACCTTGAAAAAAGATTGCTTGAACCAGAAACAAACTTTATCACTTTTAACTTAATTTCTGACTACACAAGTGAAGAAATTAAAGAAGAAATTTATAAAAGAGCAGTCGCAAGATATGAACTTCGCAAAACTGGTTATGAAAAACAGGGAATCAACTTCTCTGCAGTTGAAAGAGATGTTCTTCTTAAAATTTTAGACAAAAAATGGATTGACCATATTGATGATATGGATAATCTTAGAATGGGTATTGGACTTCGTGGATATGGAAACAAAAACCCAATTACTGTTTATCAAGCAGAAGGTTTTGATATGTTTGATGATATGATTTCTTCTGTTAGAAAAGATGTTGCTAACTTTATGATGGGCATAAATATTCAAATTGGTGTTTCTCCAGCGCAACTTGTTAAAATGCGTCAAGCAAAACTTGCTTCTTTAAAAACAAATAATGCTGGTGGGGCTCCTGCTTCACCAATCACAAAACAAAAAGAAGTGGGAAGAAATGACCAATGTCCTTGTGGAAGCGGAAAAAAATATAAAAATTGTTGCGGAAAATAATAAAAAATAAAAAAGTCTGGAAAATTTTGTTTTTACAAAAAATTCTGGACTTTTTGTTTTGCTTGATTTTGTTATTTTATTGAATATTTTTATTTATAATAATTTATTATTATTTTTGAATTATTTAAAGTTAATTTGTTTGCGAAAAAAATGTCGTTATGTTATCATTAATTTGAGATTAGTTTGGGGGACTTTATGTTAATTGAGAATGTAAATGGTGTGCGCCGTGCGTCATCAATGATGAAAAATTCAGCATTTTATATCGAAGTTGCTAAATTTGTGCAAGCATACACCACAATTGTTAACAATCCTAATGAGTTTTTAACAGAAATAAATGAGCCAACAATTGATGAAAAATCAGATAAACTCACTTGGGAACAGTTTGTTAAAATTGTTCAAAAATGTGACCTTGGCTTTAAAACAATACCATCACCAACAGATTTGGTGGTGTATTATAACTATGCCCTTGAAATTGGAACCATTAATCCAAAAGAAAAACGCCTTGCAAGTGTTGATGATGTTGCGGATGCCCAAAAACATTATTATAACTTTGTTGATGATGCAAAGGATAGGGCAGAGGCTGAATATTTAAGGCAAAAAAGAATCACTGAAAGACGTGAAAAAGAATCTGCTGCAATTGATAACAAAATTTCATCAGTAAAAGCAAAAAATTACACCTGCTTTGCAATTATGATGATTGCTTGCTTTATTGGTGGTTTTGGAGCAGTTAGTCTTTTGTTTGAAAATGTGGTTGCCAGCACTCTTGGCGGATTTGTTTCTAGCGGAAGCCATTATGTTGGTGGGGCAATTATGATTGTTCTTGCTCTTTTGATTTTTGCATTGTTTGATAAGTTATACATCAAAACAAAAGCAGAATATTTAAAGTTGTATCAAGCATCAGCAACAATTTTTCAAAGAACTGATGAAAATTATTTGATTGAACGCAATTTAAAAAGAAAACTTAATGCTGTTCGCAAAGATTTTAAAATTGTTCAAGCAGAACTTAAAGACAAAACCAAAAAATTTGATGTTAAGCATAACATTGAAGTTTTAAAAGGCACAAATAAATATTACAAAAAACTTGCCGGTTTTGAAGAAGAATATTCAATGAGTGTTGGTTCTCAAGAACAAGCCGAAGCAACAGTTTCAATTGGTGATGACCAAAACGAATTTGCTCCAATCAAGTTAACAAAAGAACAAGAAGAAAACTTGAGAGAAGTTAGCAAAGAAGCAATTAAACTTGAAGGCCAATTTGATATTGACGCTTATAATGAAAAATTTGAAAAGACAACCAAGGTTGAAGAAGAAAAAGTTGAAGAGAAAACCGAAGAACAAATTCAAGAGCAAAAAGAAGAAGAACTTATGGAATCTATCGACTTTATCAAAAATGTTTTGGGCTTTGCAAATCAAGAAAAACAAAAAGAAGAAGAACTTCAAAATTCAAAATAGAAGTTATGATTTAATTATAAAAAGGGTATTCCCTTTTTAAGAAATATATGTTATAATACTAATAACTAGATGAAGAGGCTTGAAAGTTACATTTGGGAGGGTAACTATGTCAGATGAATCAAAAAACCCATTTTTAAATGCCAGTAAAGATGTAATTCGTCCTAATGCGGTGTTTAGTCCACAAAACTACGAGAGAGTGGGTTTGTATGTTCTTTTGTATAACGAAATTCTTGGAAGTTTGCAAGACTATCAAGGCTCACGTTTGGACCTTGACGTTCTTGTTAATCAAAGAATTCAAGATGTAATGAAAATTGCTAGCAAAATCTTCAAGAACAGAGCATTAGGTCTTGATGATAGTGATGGTCTAAATGTTGATGACCCTAACTTTGGTTTTGCTAAACAATGGATAAAGGATATTTTGCCACTTGAAAAGGGTATTCAAAAAGATGCCGATGGCAAAGAGATTTATATCGACCCAGACCATCCTCTTTATGACCCAGAAGAGGCAAAGAAAAATGCCACATACTGTGATGAGTTCTTGAAAAACTATGAACTTGTTAAAGGTGAAGAAAAGAGAGTTGCCTCAATTATGGGCAAAGACGTTCTTTCGCTTAAAGACGGTTTGCTTCTTTTGGATGCAAAGCGTTCAAAAGTTAGAGAATTTTACGAAATGGTGCGTGGTAATGGTGACTACAAACCAGGTAAAATTGACAAGAAAGACGGTTCATCTAAAAATGGTATCCATGCTGCTGCATATTTTTCTGCATTAAATGAACTTCAAAAGAAAAACAGAAAACTTCACAGACACGCTTTCTTTAACGTGCTTAAAGGTGCTGCTGCAATTGGTCTTGCTGCGGTAACTGTTGTTTCTGCTGGTGCACTTTTGTCTTATGGTGGTTTTGCGCTTACTGCTATGTTTGGAACAGTGTTTAACCCTGTTGGTGTTGGTGCTGCAACCCTTGGCGGTCTTGGAACACTTTTTGGATTCTATGGTTCAAAAAATATGTTCAAGAGATTCCGTGATGGTTTGAAAAAGAGCAGAAAATTGCGTGACGAACGCCGTGAATTTGTTGGTAAAAAATATAGAGGAAAAGATATTGAAGTTTTCCTTGGTGTTAACTGGAATAAAGATGGCAAGGGCATGACTCTTAATGAAAAGAAAGTTTTGTTCATGTTTGACAGAGCGGCTCGTGCATTTTTTGAAAAGAAGGGTGGCAAAAACGACCCAGAGTTCCCACCAGAACTTAAACAATATCTTCCTGATAGTTTGATTAAAAAATGGAAACTTGAAGGTGACAAAAAACACTTTGATGCAGTTAGCAGTTCAAGTGGTATTTTTGAAAGATTAAAGAGAAAATATCCAAACGTTGTTGACGCTTTGGCTATGACTGATGAAACTGGTCAACCAACAAAAAGAGAATCTCTTGGTGAAGCCAGAGGGCTTGTTAAAAACGCTGGAAGTCTTGAAGATGTGTTCAAAGCAAACAGATATCTTGAAGATTATAGTGGAAATATGGCGCATGAACACGTTGCAGATTTAAGACGTCAACTTGCAGCAAAAACTGTTGAAACATTAAGGAATAACATTTTTGAGAATGCATACACATCAACAACACTTGGAAATGCTCATACAGACCTTTCAGAATCAAGAGTTAATGCAATTATGGAACACTCTGCAACAACAGGTGAAAAAATCAGACTTTCTAACGCATTGAGTTTCTTGGGTGCTGAAGAATCTAGAAAAGATTCGCCAATCAGCAAAACTCTTGGTGTTAAAGTAGGTTCTCAATATGATATGACTGAATCAGCAATTTCTTCTGCTTGTAGAACATTGGATAACGCAATGAGTGCGGCTGATGTTGCTGCTGTTCAAGCAATTGCTCATGATATTGCTTCAGTTACTACAAAATCAACAGCAAGTGCTATTCCTGCTGCTATTGCTGGTGTTTCAAGCCCTGCGGTTCAAACATATTTGAATCATATGCTTGATAAAAAAGTTGCAGGTTCTGTTAATGACGGTGCAAGTGTATTGCTTGGTATTGACCCAACAAGTTCTTCAACTGCAACTGATGTTGTTAGAATTGCTAACACGATTGCTGGTTTAACAAAGGTTACTGATAACAAAATGGGTGATAAGTTTGTTAGTGGAACCCATACAATTGATTCTATCCGTGAATGGATTATGAAACCAGATGACCCATCAACAGGTTATATTGGATTGAATCCAACTGAACAAGCAGAAGCAATGAGACTTCTTGATGAACAAGTTGATTCTATTAGATTTGGTGAAGATACAAAAGCCCGTGCTGAAGCGTTTAAAGCGGTTCAAACTGGTGGTGCAGCATTCTTGAAGGATGGCAAACCAGTTCAACTTGATGAAATTGTTACAACAATCAACTCATTAACATACGATAAAATTACTTCAACTGAAACATCAGTGTTCTTTGATACTACAATTATTAACGCTAAACCAAAAGGTATGAGTGATTACCTTAAAAATATGTTTAAAAACAAAGTTCAAGATTTGTTTGTTTCATATATTGCTGACCATGCATCTGAACTTGAAACTGGAAGTGAAGCGTTAGCAAAAGTTGGTGAATTCTTATCTCGTATTCAAAACTGTAAATTCCTTGATGATGGTCAAAAACAAGGTATTATTGGTGAAATTGAACCAAAACTTGAAAATGCGTTTGCCTCAACACTTCGTGATATGGAAAAGAAACTTCTTCATGATGTTAAGACAAATACATATAGTGCTCAATTAATCAAATTTATTGAACAACCATATTCAGGTCAAGGTTTTGTTGATTACTTTAACAAAAACACTCTTACAAGTAATAAAGTTTTAGACAGAATTACTCGTTTGCAAAGAGGATTGCAATTAACATCGCTTCTTACAGCAGGTGGTAAGGAAGAAGTTCCTCTTATTATTGATGAAAACTCTGCAGATACTGAATCATTCCTTGCGATTTACTTTGCAGAGGGTGAAACCAGAAGCCACTCAGATTTGTTGGTAAGCAAACTTCAAGGTTTGGAATTAATTTCTAAAAATGCAGATTATGAAAAACTTACAACAAATGAAGTTCTTCCTGGTGCGGATAACTTTGTTGAAATGATGACTGAATATATTAATAATCAAATTATTGGTGATGCAACATTGAGTGACAAAGATAAACTTGCAGCCCTTTTGGTTGCTAAAAAGAGGTCTCTTGCGATGTTTAAATCACACATGATGAAATATATTCAACCAGGTCTTGGAAATCCTGCAAGTTACATTCGTGGTGCTGGTATGACAGCATTAAGCAATATTAAAAATGCTTGGAAACCATTAATGACAACTATTGATGCTCATTATGCAACATTGCAAACAAGACCATCAAACGCTAAATATGTAAGAACATATAAGTCTGCGGCTCTTTCAATTGATGAAGGAACAAACTCTGCAAACTTTATGAACTTTGCAAAAGCAGAACAATTACAACCTTAACAAAAACAAAAGACTGGGTTTTTCCAGTCTTTTTTTGTGCGTAATTTTATGGTTTTGTGGCGGGTTAATTGACAAATTAAACTGTTTGTGCTAAACTGCAAACATATTATGTTTAGGAGATACACTTATGCATTGGAGTGAAAGAATTGCGGATAAGATTATTGAAAGAAATCCGAATAAAAAAGTTTATGTTTGTGCTGCAGGAACAAGTCCATCAGGAAGTGTTCATATTGGAAACTTTAGAGATGTTGCAGTGCCTTATTTTGTTGCAAAGGCTTTGAAAATGAAAGGAAAAAATGTTAGATTTTTGCTTTCTTGGGATGACTTTGATAGATTGAGAAAGGTTCCAGTTAACGTTTCAAAAATTGTTGATGGATATGAAAAATATATTGGTGCACCATATGCCCTTATTCCAAATCCATATGACGATGGATGTGAAAGTTATGCTGACCATTTTGAAAAAGAATATGAAGCATCTTTAAAAGACCTTGGCATTGAAGTTGAATATATTTATCAAGCAAAAGAATATATGTCAGGAAGATATGCAAAGCAAGTGGTTTATTCACTTGAACGCAGAAAAGAAATTTATGACATTTTGATGAGTTTTAAATCACAAGAAGCAAATGAAGAAGATAGAGAAAACTATTATCCAGTTGCTGTTTATTGCAGTGGTTGCAACAAAGATTTAACAACTGTTAAGTCTTATAACGAAAAAACTCATGAACTTACATATGTTTGTAAAGATTGTGGAAAAGAAGAAACTGTTGATGTTTTGAAATATTTCAAAATTAAACTCGCTTGGAAAATTGACTGGCCAATGCGTTGGAAAGAAGAAGGTGTTGACTTTGAACCAGGTGGTATTGACCATGCTACACCAGGTGGAAGTTACGATGTTTCTTCAAGAATTGCAAAAGAAATTTTCGATTTTGAACCACCAATCTTCCAAGGCTACGGATGGCTTGGCTTTGCAGGTGTTTCTTCAATGCACTCATCAAGTGGTGTAAACATCACACCAGCAGGAGTTTTGAAATTCTACACACCTGAAATTGTTCGTTGGCTTTTTGCTAAATATGAACCAGAAGATGCATATAACTTCTATTTTGACGACACAATTATTCGTCATTATTCAGAATTTGACAAAGGCTTGCAAGCATACCTTGAAGGAACTGCAGAAGAGTTCACAAAATCACTTTTTGACCTTTGCTTGATTTCAGGCAAGAAATATCAAAATGAAACCTCGTTTAACACAATTTCAAGCCTTGCACCAATTGTTAACTTTAACCATGACAGTTTGGTTGATGCTATTTCTAAACTTGATTTGCCTTGGACTCCAAGAGCAGATGAAAGATATGAAAAGGCTACATATTTTATTAACACCTATCAACCAGAAAAAATCTTTAAACTTTTGGATAAAAAGAATGAAGAATTTGCAAAAACATTAACTCTTGAAGAAGTTAAGGTTGTTAAAAGACTTCACAAATATTTGTCTGAATCAGAAGTTATCAAAGATAAAGAAGTTCAACAATTTATTTATGATACTGTAAACAATCCAAACTTGACAAAGAAAGAAAATATGGCTATTCAACAAAAGTATTTCAAGATTTTCTATAACTTATTGTTTGGAAAAGATAGCGGTCCAAGACTTTACTTGTTCTTTGCGGCTTGCAACAAAGTAAATTATATTGATTTACTTAACATTGAATTTGTAAACAACTAATAAAACAAAATTCTTACAGAAATGTAAGAATTTTTGTTTAAAGGGGATTTTATGAGTAAAAAGTTTTTGATTGCATCTGACCTTCATGGCTCGTTGTTTGCTCTTGATAGAGTGTTAGAACTTGTTAATGAACATATGGCAGATAAATTGTTGTTACTTGGTGATATATTTGGCACAAATGCCTCTGAAATGGTTGAAAAACTGAATAATATATCAAATAGATTGACAATTGTAAAAGGCAATAATGACTGGTATTTTGAGCCTGAAAATGCCAAGTTTATGATTATGAAAGAGGCTTATGAAAACATTAATGGACAAATTGCTTATTTGTGCCATGGTCACAAGTTGAATGATATGTATCTAGAAGGTTATGGTGCAAAAATTGTGATGATAGGTCATGTTCACAGACCAATTTTGCAAAATAATAACGGAATTATATTTATGTGTCCAGGTTCTATGGCTGTTCCAAGATTTGGATGTGATAAAACTTATGCGTTGATTGATGACAAAAAAATTCAAATTTTGACAGATTCTGGTGAACTTGTTGATGAACTTATGCTTGAAAAATAGGGAAGTTAGAAAAAAAGTTTTAAAATTTTAAAAAATTTTTTCATAACTATTTACAAATTAAATTTTTTTGGCTATAATATTTGTATATACTTATTATAAATGTTTTTAATATTTGATATAAATTGATTTTATAAAGGAGTGGTGTTATGGCAAAAAAGGTTTATACTATTGAAGTAAATGATGAAAATTTGAAAAATACAAAAAAATCTAAAAGTGTTGCAGCAAAGAAAAATGCAAGTGAAGAAGCAGTTGAATCTTTTGGAATTTTGGAAATTAACAACGCTTCTGCAAAAAATAAAGTAAAAAACACAAAAGAGTCAGGATTTGAAAAAAATGTGACTGGTTGCGCTAAAAAAACTGTAAAATCTCAACTTGCTCAAGTTGATGATTATTTTGATTTTAGTTTCAGACCAAATGCTTCTGCAAACAAAGAAGCAGTTGTTGAAACTGTAGCAAAAAAGGCAACAAAATCAAAAAAAGCAGAACCTGCAAAGGCTGTCAAGAAGACAACAACAAAAAAATCAACAGCAAACAAGTCTGCAAAAGTTTTGAAGATGGATGCTGAAGTTTCAGAAGTTGAAAGAAGTGCTATGGTTGCTGCTGAAGTTTGTGACAGAATCTGTATTGATGGTGATGCTGAAAAAATTATGAGTGTTGCAAGACTTGGTGCATTGTTTGGTTAATAAATATTAAGCAAAATAAAAACAAGGGGTTAACCCTTGTTTTTTTTATCTGTCTTTTGAAAAAATCATTGCATAACTTAAAAATCTTAAGAAATACACAAGTGTTGTGAGTGCTGATGCAAGATAGGTGTGAATGGCGGCAGTTAAAACTTTTTTTGCTTGAGTGAGTTCTGTTTCTGAAAAATTTTCTTCTTTTAAAAGTTGAAGAGCCTTTTTTGAAGCGTCATATTCAAGAGGTAAGGTTACTAATTGAAAAAGTAAACTTGCGCCATAAGAAATTAAACTTGTTAAACAAATGTAGTATCCAACTGATGGAATATAAAATGTGAAATTGAGTATTGAACCAAGTAAAATAAGTGGAATGAATGCACCTGAAATGAAGTTGCAAATAGGAACAAGAAAACGTCTTACTTTAAACAAAATAGAGCCTTTTGTATCTTGAATTGCGTGTCCGATTTCATGTGCACAAACACCAATTGCAGCAATTGAAGATGATGCATAAGTTGCTGAAGAAAGTTTGATTACTTTATATCTTGAATCATAGCAATCAGTGAGTCTTCCGTTGATTTGTTCTATTTTTACATTTGTTACGTTTGCTCTTGCAAGCAGTCTTTTTGCAATTTCTGAAGCGGTGATGCCAGAAAGTGACGATGTTTTTGAATACCTATTAAATGTGCTGTGAACTGATGATTGTGCGATTGATGCATAAATAAGCACTGGGAAAATCATAAGTGTTGCAATGATATAAATGTTTATCCAATCCATAATAACTCCTTAATATACTCAATTTTAAATAAATATATGTCATGTGTCAATTTTATTTAACCTAACAAATTGAATATAGTTTGTTGAAATATGAAATTAAATATTGTAAAATAAAGCCATAAGGTGGATATTTTGATGAAAATTGATTATATTCTTTCGGATACGACCAAAATGGCAACAACAACTGCTTTGAAAGAAGTTGTTTCAAAAGCCGAAAGTGACATTTTGGGAACATATGTTGTGCTTGTGCCTGAAACCAAATCTATCATAATTGAAAAGGAACTATTAAATCTTTCAAAAACAGGGGCTTTTGCTAATGTTTATGTTTATAGTTTTGTTAGACTTATGAGCAGATTGGGTTTTGTTTCTGCTGACAAAATTGTGTCTAAACAAACATGCGTAATGTTATTACGAAAGATTATTTTTGATAATTTGTCAAATTTAAAGTGTTACCAAAAAACAGCAAAAACAGTTGGTTTTGCCGAAAAGATTTATGACACTGTTCAGCAGTTTAAATCTAGTAACATAACAGCAGAAGATTTAAAACAAAGGTCTGGCGATTGCACAAAGGCTTTAAAATCAAAACTTGATGATATTACATTTTTGTATGAAGAATACGAAAAAGCGTTGGGTGAAGGGCTTTATGATGATTGTGATAAATTAAACCTAATTAGCCAATTTTCAAAAACAAGTGACTTTGTTAAAAATGCAGAGTTTGTTGTTGTTGGCTTTGATAATATCACATTTGAAATGGTCAGTGTTTTAAAAGAATTGGCTAAAAATTCAAAATCTATTACTTTTTCTTGTTGTTATTTCAATGATAAACGCTCAGATAAACACATTCAAGACAATCAACTTTATAACAAGTTTAAACATATTGCAGATGAATTGAAAATTCCATATATTCCAAAATTTGTTCCAACAAACAAAGTTGGGGATTTTTATGCTATACAAAACTATTTATTTTCAACCGAAAAGAAAGTTTTTGAATCAAAAGGCAACGTTTCGGTTTTTGAAGCAAAGTCAAAAAGACAAGAAATTGATTATGTTGCAAACCAAATTTTAATAGAAATCGAAAATGGCAAAAGATTTAGAGATATTGGTCTTTATGTGTGTTCGCTTTTAGATAACTTAAAATTAATCGAAGATTGTTTTAAAGCCTATGAAATACCTTATTTTGTAAACAGGGAACATGACATATTTAACCATGCACTTACAAGATTTATTTTGTCATGCTTTGAATTAAAAAAATCACATCTTTCAAGCGAGAAGGTTTTAAACTTTTTGTCTAGTGTTTTTGTTGATGATGGAAATTTTGGAGTTTTTGAAAATTATGCTAATGCTGTTGGAATAAATTACAATGCATTTTTGGATGATTTAAATGAATCTAGTTTTCAAAACCATGCAGATTTTGTAAAAGTGAATGGTGTTTTAACTGCTTTTCAAAAATTTTATAATCTATTGAACATTAAATTAAGTAAAGCAAAAACAATTTCCGACTATTTGAGCGTTGTTGATTTTGTTCTTGATTATTATTCAGTTCAAAACAAACTTGAAAATGTTGCAAAATTTGAAAAAGATAATGGTTATGTGCTTGAATCGGAAATCAGTCTTGCGATTTTTGATAAGTGTAAAGAATTTAATTTGTCACTTGCAAACTTTATGGGCAGAGTTCAAGTTTCTCTTGAAGAATTTTTGCAGATTTATACTACAGGCTTTACTTCAATTAAATTAAATCTTTCTCCAGTTTCAATTGATTGTGTTATCGTTCAAGAAAACACAGACGGTTTTTATGGCATTAAAGATATGTTTGTTTTTGGGGCAGAAGATGGAAAGTTTCCTGCAAAATTGCAAGATAGTGGTATAATTTTGGATAGTGAACTTCAAGAAACAAAAATGCTTATTTCAAAGGATATCGAACCAAGTGTTAAAGAAATTAACGACAGAGAGTTGTTTAGAGTTTATGAGGCATTTTTGGAGCCAACTGAAAGGTTGTTTGTTAGTTATTCTGTGTCTAGCATTGGTGGGGCACAAAATAAACCTTCTAGAATGATTTTAAGATTGTTTAATTTATTTGGAGAAGGCATAAAACAAACCACATATAAAAGAACATCTTATGCTGTAAAAACAGGCTATGAAATGAAGTTTGCAAAACACATTGGAAAATATTTTAATGGCGAATATTTAAAAGATAAACTTAACACAGAATATAACGTTTTAAAAGAAAGTATGACACCATCTTTAAAAAATTATTTAACTAATTTAGAGTTTGGTAATAAATCGTTTGAAATTGCAGGTGTTCAAGATTTGTATTTTCCAAACAAAACAACCAGCATTTCACAACTTCAAAACTATTTTTTGTGTCCGTATTTATTTTTTGCTTCTTATGGTTTAAGGCTAAAAGAAAACAAAAATGCAAAACTTTCAAGCATAGATATTGGTTCAATTGTGCACAGAATTGTTGAACTTTTTATGAAGGATATTTTATCGTTTAATGGCTTGGATGAAGGTGATTTTGAAAAAGGTGTGCAAAAAATTTGTGATGAAACCTACATAGAATATGAAACAAACACAAAACAAAATAAGGCTATTTTAAATTTCATTTCAAATGAAGCAAAAAGACTTTGCAAGCATTTGTTTTATGAACAACAAGTGTCTAGTTTTAAAAATGAACCAACATTAAATGAATATTCATTTGGTGGTGAAAATGCAGTTAAACTTCAAATTGATGATAACACAGTTATTGCGATTGAAGGTAAAATTGACCGTATTGATGAGTGGGGAAATTATATTAGAATTATTGACTATAAAACAGGTGATGTAAAAAGTGATTTGGGTTCAATTTATTATGGTAGAAAAATTCAGTTGGTGAGTTATTTGTCGGCCGTTAGTGGAATTAAAAATAAAAAAGTTGCAGGTTTGTTTTATTTGCCAATTCATAGTGATTTTGTAAAAAATAACAAGAAAATCAAAGATATTTACAAATTACAAGGATTTTTGTTAGATGATGCAGATGTGTTAAAACACATGGATAACACAGTTAATTTTGAAAATAATGAAAGTCATTTAATTCCATTAAAAATAAAAACAAATAAAGATGTATTAAAAACAAATACATTTGAAATCAGCAAAGGAAACTCAAAAATTTATTATTCAAGTGAGCAGTTTGAAGATATAAAGTCATACACTGAAGAACTTTGCAAAACAGCAGTTCAAGAAATTTTGTCGGGCTATGCAGAACCTTCGCCAGCGGTGTATTCTGGTGAAGATGAAGGTGCTTGCAAATATTGTAAACTTGCAGGTTTTTGTGACATCGAAAATGCCAAGTTTAAAAACGGCAGAAAATGCAATAATCTTGTTTCTATAACAAGTTTTGGTAAAAATAATAAAGGAGATAACAATGAGCAATCTTAACAAGCAAAATAAAGAAAAAGATGAAGTTAAGTGGACTGACGAACAGCGGGAAGCGTTTGAAGATAGAAATCATAATTTGCTGGTTAGTGCTTCTGCAGGAAGTGGAAAAACAACAGTTATGATTAAGCGTATTGTTGACCTTGTTTTGGAAAATGAAACACCAATATCAAATTTTTTGGTTGTTACATTCACAAAAGCAAGCGCAAGTGATATGAAAAAGAAACTCATTGATGCTCTTTTAAAATATCAAGACAATGCGTTTGCACTTGGTCAAGTTGAGTGTGTTGAAACCAGTGATATTTCAAACCTTCATAGTTTTTGTTCTAGATTAATTTCTACTTATTTTTATGAAATTGGAATCGACCCATCATATCACATTATTGATGATACTGAAGGCTCGTTTTTGAAAGAAAGGGCGCTTGTTAAGTTGTTTGAAGCAAAAGAAAAGCAAGGGGATATTGAGTTTTTTGAACTTTTTGAAATTTTTCAAAAAAAGAGAAATGATAAGCAATTAAAGGATGTTATTAAAAGATTTAATGATTTTTTAAATGCTAATATTGACGGAAAGGCTTGGTTTGAAGAAACCTTGCATGCAACTCATCAAATTGACTTAAATAAAAATGTTGCTGCAAATATTATTAATCAAAAAGTTTGTGCTATGGCAAAAGCAGATGTTGAAAAATCTGAAGAAATGGCAAATATTTGTTTAAATGCTGGTCAGGATAAACTTTGTGATTATTTTTCAAATATTGCAGAGGGGCTTAAAACAATCAATTTTCATAACACATTTATGGTTAATGCTAAAAATGTTTATGATGTTTCATTTGGCAGAAAACCAACCGTTGATAAAAAGAAAGATGGTTTTGAGCAAATTGATGAGCAAGCAAGTTTGTTAAGTGATGAACTTAAAAAGAACTTGGATAATTACAAAGAAAATTATGTTTCTAATGACGAAAAGATTTTAATTGAAGGGATTGTTTCTTCAAAAAAGAGATTAGCGTCACTTTTTGGTTTGGTTGAAGAATTTAATGAAATTTATTCCGCATTAAAAAAGGATGTTAATGGTTTGGATTTTAATGACCTTGAAAAGTATGCTTTGAAGATATTATCAAACGAGGCAATTCTTTCAGCAGTTAAACAAAAGTATAAATATGTTTTTGTTGATGAATATCAAGACATTAACAATGTTCAAGAAAAAATAATTTCTCTTGTTGCTGGCGAAAATAACAGATTTATGGTTGGGGATGTTAAACAAAGCATTTATAGGTTCAGGCTTTGTGACCCAGACATATTTTTGCAAAAGTATGAAGATTATGGAAAAGGTGGAAAGTTTGACAAACTTATAAAACTTAATTGCAACTTTAGAAGTGATAAAAAGGTTTTAAAGTTTGTTGATGAAGTTTTTTGTGGTGCAATGACTGAGGAGTTTGGTGGCGTTGACTATGAAAGAGATTCTAAATTTGTTGCCGGCGAAAAGAATTTAGACGAGCCAAATAGCGTTAATTTATGTTACATAAACACATCACTTCCAAAACAAGAAAAACTTGAGGCAAACGGGGTTTATTCCGTTAAAAACCATCAAGAAGAATGTTCTGAAGAAATTAAGGCGGCGATTGCGGAAGCAAAATATGTTGCAAGTAAAATTGCAGAACTTACTGATAAAACAAAACCAGAATCGATTAATTATAGCGATATTGCAATTTTGGTGGGTTCTAGAAATGAGGCTGTTTCAAGATTTGTTGAAGACCTTAAGGCATTGAATATTCCAATTTCTGCGGATGAAAAGCATGATTTGATGGAAAAGAGTTATATTCAAGAAATTGTCAACTTTGTTAAACTTTTGTGTAATGACAAAGATGATTTTGTGCTTTTTAGGGTTTTGAAGAGCAGATTATTTGGATTTTTGGATGAAGAAATTGTTGAAATAAGAAAATTGGATATGAAAGCCCGATTTTTTGAAACCATTGGTTTGTGGCAACAACTTTCAAATAATGAATTAAAAAGCAAGATAAAAAATTATTTTGAAATTATTGAAAAATTTAGATTGCTTTCAAAACTTTTGAGTGTGAAAGAGTTGGTTTATAAAATAATTGAAGAATTTGCACTAGATAAACTCAATTATGCAAGGGTTGACGGTGAACAAATTAATCAAGATATAGATAAATTTATTAATGCACTTCCAGAAGTTTCTGTGTTTGAATTTGTGGTTAACTATGCAGATTTTAAACTTGAGGTTGAATCAGAAGGCGCTGGTGATGCAGTTAAACTTATGACAATTCATAAGTCGAAAGGTATTGAGTTTAAGGCGGTGTTTTTGATAAACACGGCAAACAAATTTAACTTTGTTTCAACAAGGGGAAATATTTTATTTAATAAAAACTATGGTGTTGGAATGGACTTTTTTGACCTTGTTTCAAGGGCTGAAATTTCAACACTTCCTATATCTGCAATAAGAATGATTGAACGCAGAAAACTTGTTGAAGAACAACAACGTGTGTTGTATGTTGGTTTAACAAGGGCGGTTCAAAAGATGTTTGTTGTGTGTTCAAAACCTATTGAAAAATTATGCAAAAAATTCCCAGACAGGCAAGATTGTTTTGCAAATTGGATAGAGCCAATTATTGCAAAAGAGTTGGAAGGAGAGCATAACCCAATCATTAATTTTGAAAAGTATGATGTGCTTGATTTGTTTGAAATCTATAATAAAGCAGAAACACAACTTTTGCTTTCTGAAACTAATGTTCAACAACCGAATTGGTTTGAATATAAAGATAAAAATTCAACTCAAATTACTCTTAAAAACTCTGTTACAAAATTGTTGAAAAATCAAAAACAAGACGAAGAAGATTATGAAGAAAAAATAATTTTTGATAGGGGGATGTCTTCGGCTGATAGGGGAACAGTTTATCATAAAGTGTTTCAAAATATTGATTTGCATAATTTAACAAATATTGATGAACAACTTTTAAAAGTTAAGGAAATGTTTGATGAATCAGACAAAAAGATTATTGATGAAAATTTGATTAAAAATGTATTAAATATGCCATTTTTTGCTCAAATTGAACAAAATGACACGATTTTTAAAGAAAGAGAGTTTTATGCAAAAATGCCTGCAACAATGGCAAACAAAAATGCAAGTTTAAATGATGAGTTTATCATGCAAGGTGTGATTGACCTTGTTGTAATAAAGCCAGAAGGTATTTGGATTCTTGATTATAAAACAGGAAAACTTGATGATGAAAAACTTGAAAATTATAAATTTCAATTAGAAACTTATGCATCAGTTGCAGAACGTGCATTTGGCAAAAAAGTTTTAAAAAGATTTTTATGCATGATTGATATGCAAAAAATATTAGAAATTTAATTTTTGTGGCATTTTTCATTAGTATTTTTTTATATATTATGTTATATTAAGTTAGTAAAGAAATCAAAAAATCGGAGGGATTTTCTGTGTCTGAACTTTATGATTATTTATTAACTGCATACAAGGTTATTGTGGGGCTTGTTGCTGATAACAGACAACGCCTTATTATTGCGGCGCTTATTGCGTTTGGTTTTTACCTTGTTTGGATTTGTGTTTCACTATATTTTAGTTTCCAACGCAAATTTTCAAGAAGATGTGTAAAACTTTATAACTACATTAGAAAAAATCAATTAGACTCTCACAGTATGGATATGCTTGATTCAAAAATTGAACATATTTCTAGTGGTTTTTATCATGGATGGAAAAAGTTTAAAAAGTCTTCTGGAATGAACCCTTCAGATTTTATCAACAGACGTGATGCGCTTGATATTGAAGTTAGTGGGGGTGTGCTTAACCAAGGCAAGAGTTTTATGCGCACATTTATTTACATCACATCTGCGCTTTTGTTCATGTTTAACCTTGCTTATCTTGGCAATGACACAATGATTACAACTTATTTGGTTGCAGAAGCATTGGTTCTTCCACTTGTTTATTTTGCAATTATGAAATTGTTTTATTTCTTGTATACTTCAATCAAACAACAACTTTACAAACAAGATATTGAATGTTTCTATGATTTGATTGCATTGCTTGATGATATTTTTGGTGGACAAACTGTTGCAGTTCCAAGAGCAACCTATGTTCAAAAAGAAGATGTTATTATTCCTGCAGAAAGTGATGAACAAAATTCACTTGAGCCAGAACAAGAACAACCTGAAGTGGCAGAAAGTGAAGAGCCTGCAGAAAATGAAGAACAAGTTGAAGAAGCAGTTGAAGAAGACCCTGCTAACACTTTAGACAAATATGACGTGTTCAAGAAAAAGAATATTGATGTAGACAAAATTATCAATGAAGTTCCACACAATGCTGGCACAAGTTTGCCATATATTAACGTTGACAGTGACTATGTTATCAAAGATGACGAACATAAAGAAACAGTTAAGATTGTTGGTGAAGATGCAACCTCAACTTCAATTTTGGGCATGATGCAAGATAGAGCAAGTTTAAAGAAAAACAATGCAAACTTTTTGGATGTAGACAAAGATGTTGCAAAAATCGATGAAGAAAAACTAGCAGAAATCAATGCAGAATCTGAAGAGAAAGAAGAAGAAAAAGAGGTGGACCCATTTGGTTCATTAGGTCAATTTGAAGTTGCTGAAAATGCTGTTCAAATTGGTGAAGAAGTTGCAGATGAAAAACCAGAAGAAACAGCCGAGTCTGTTGAAGAAAAACTTGAACCAGAAGATACTAAAGAAGAACCAGAAGTAAAGGAAGAACCAGTTATTGTTCCGGTTGGACCTGAACCAAGTGATGACGAAGTTTCTGATGAAGAAAGGGAAAGTATTGCTGTTGCAGTTAGTGGATTTAAGGCTAAAAAGTCAAAACTTGCAAGCGGTGGCGTTGTTATTGAAAGAAATCAACCAATTGTTAGACGTGAAAGACCTGTTCAATATGAAGAACCTGTTGAAGTTGTTCCTGTTCAACCTGAACCAGAACCTCAAGAATATCTTGGTGTGTCAGAAGAAATTCAACACATTGACATCAATGAAAACACTGACAGCATTTTAAATTCAATCAAGAGTTCTGCTGGTGGTGCTTATGACCCAAGTTATCAAGGCTATCCAGACCCATATGCAAACCAAGTTTATGGTCAAAATTATGGATATCAACAAAATCCTTATGGTCAAAACTATGCTGGTGGATATATGGAACCACAACCAAATCCGTATGGTGGTTATGCAGGCAATCCATATGCTCAACCTCAACCACAACAAACTTATCAAGAGGTAAATCAAAATCCTTATAACCAAAATTTTGATGCTTATGATGAGCCAGAAGAAGATTATGTGGAAGAAGATGTTGAAGAAACACCTGTTAAGAAAACTACAAAAAAGGTTCGAACAAAAGAAGAGGAACCTAGACCAAGAAATTTGAGAAAAAAAAGTGAGGCAAAAGTGGCTGAAGAAGTAAAAACTCCTGCAAAAACACGTGGCAGACCAAAGAAACAAGAAGTTAGTGAATCAATGGTTATCAAGAATGATAAAGAATTTGATGAAGTTTTATCAAGAGCAGAAAAACTTATGAGAAAGAGTGAAGAAGGCTTGTCTGCAAGTCAATCTAAACGCATTGAAAAAGAACTTAAGATTCTTATGGATGCAATGAATAGATATAAGGAGAGTAAATAATGAGAAAAAAGAAAATTGAAGTAACAAAAACAACACAAATTGGTGAAGTTTTGAATATCAATCCAAATGTTAAAGAAGTTTTGATGGGCTTTGGTCTTCATTGCTTTGGATGTCCTATGAGTCAAATGGAAACTCTTGAAGAGGCGGCTGCTGTTCACGGTGTTGACATTGATTTGATGATGGAAAAAATTAACGAATTTTTAAACAAATAATAAAAAAGGAAAATATTTTTCCTTTTTTTTGTTATGGAGAATACTTATGGTTTATCAAGAATTGCCAAGTAATTATAAAGAATCTCAAAAAGTGGACCTTAAGGCAAACAAGCAAATGCTTATTGTTAATTTGCTTGCAGTTGCAATTATGCTGGTTATGATTTTTTGTATGAATTATTTTGTTCCAATAAATTCAATTGTTAGTGAACATTCTTCTATGAATAGTGTTCTTTTGAAAGTTGTTGTTATTGCTATTGGCTTTATTTTATATGTGATTTTGCATGAGGCGGTTCATGGGTTAACAATGAAATGTTTTGGTGCAAAACACTTAAAATTTGGATTTAAGGGTATGTATGCTTATGCAGGTTCTGATGAATATTTTTCAAAAGGTGCATACATTATAATTGCATTAGCACCAGTTTTAGTGTGGGGAATTGTTCTTGGAATTGTCAATGCAATTGTATCTTATGATTGGTTTTGGGTGATTTTTACTTTGCAAATTATAAACATATCGTCATCTAGCGGTGATTTGTTTATTGCTTTCAAGTTTGCAGGAATAAAGAAAACAGATATTGTTCAAGATACAGGAACAGTTATGACAGTTTTTTCTAAAACTGAAGAATAAAATATTTTGCAATAAAAAAAAGAACTTTGAATTTCAAAGTCCTTTTTTTGTTAATTAAATTTTTTTGCAACGTATTCTTTAACAAAAGAAGCATCTGCTTTACCTTTTGTTTGCTTCATAACGCCACCAACAATAAAGTTTGTGATTTTGTCTGGTTCAACTTTATATTGTTCAAAAAGGTCTGGTTTTTCGGCTAAAATGCCGTCAACAATAGACATTATTGTTTCAGGTGTAATTGTTTCAATGAGATTTTCTCGTGTGGCAATATCCATTGGATTTTGCTTTGTTTCGATTGTTTTAATAAACAAATCTTTTGCAATGTTTCTTGAAATTTTTCTATCATCCAAAAGTTTTATAATTGTGCAAAGATTTTCTTCTGAAATAATGTCGTCAAGGTCAGAATAACTTGCTTCTTTCAATAGTTTTAAAAGGTCTGTCATAATCCAGTTTGAAAGAGTTTTTGGTTGATTGTAAATTTTTAAACAATTGTCAAAATAGTCTGAAATGAATTTTTCTGAAATCAAGATATTTGAGTCATATTCAGGAAGGCCATATTCTTTTGTGTATGTTTCAAAGCGTTCAGCAGGTGTTTTTGGTAAAGTTTTACGGATATTTTCAACATCTGCAACTGAAAGCAAAAGGGTTCTTGCATCAGGTTCTGGCATATATCTGTAGTCTTTGCTTTCTTCTTTAGTTCTCATTGCGTAAGAAATACCTTTTGTGTCGTCCCAACGGCGAGTTTCTTGAACAATCTTTCCGCCGTTTTCAAGTTCTGTGATTTGACGATTTGCTTCATATTCAATTGCTCTGTGAACAGATTTAAAACTGTTAAGGTTTTTCATTTCAACTTTGGTTCCAAACCAAGGGTCATCTTTCTTTTTAACTGAAAGGTTAACGTCACAACGCATACCGCCTTGTTCCATTTTGCATGATGCAACATCGGCAAAAATAAGGGTTTGACGAAGTTTTGTTAAAAATTCAACCGCTTCATCAGCAGATGAAAGGTCTACTTCTGTAACGTGTTCAATAAGTGGAACGCCACCACGATTGTAGTCGATATATGTTTGGTCGGTTAGTGGGTCATGGATGAGTTTTCCAGCATCTTCTTCCAAATGGATATGGTTAAAGCGAACAAACTTTCCGCTGTCTAACTTGATTCCACCGCCAACACAAATTGGTTTGTCGTTTTGACTGATTTGATAGGCTTTTGGAAGGTCTGGATAGAAGTAATGTTTTCTATCAAAAGAAACAATAGGGGAAATGTGACATCCAAGAGCAAGACCCGCTTTTATTGCAAGCACAACTGCTTGTTTGTTGATTACAGGGAGCGAACCAGGAAGTCCAATACAAACAGGGCAAACATTAGTGTTTGGAGCATCACCAAAACTGTTTTTGCATCCGCAAAAAACTTTGGTTTCGGTTTTTAGTTCAGCGTGAATTTCAAGACCAATGTTAATTTCATAATCTGATTTCATTATGCGTTCTCCTTATAGTTTTTTTCAATAAAGTTAGCAAAGCCAATAATTGTTGATTCTTCAAAATGTTTGCCCAAAATTTGAAGACCAAGAGGCATTCCGTTTTCTCCTTTTGCAAATGGAACAGAAATTGCAGGAACTTCAGTTAAGTTTGCAAAAATTGTGAACATATCTTCTGCATACATAGACACTGGGTCTTTTGATTTTTCGCCGATTTTGAACGCCTCACCATAGGTTGTTGGCATCAAAATTGCATCAATATCTTTAAAAGCATCAATAACTTCTTGTTTAAGCAATGATTTTATCTTTTTTGATTTGGTGTAATATGCATCAAAATAACCACTTGACAAAACGAAGTTTCCAAGCATAATTCTGCGTTTTACTTCAGGTCCAAAGAACTTTGTTCTGCTGTTAGACAAAATTTCATCAAGTTTGTAAGCGTCTTTATCACGTTTGGTGTATTTTATACCGTCAAATCTGCCAAGGTTGCTTGATGCTTCCGCTGGTGACAAAACATAGTATGCTGAAAGGCTAATTTCATAATGAGGAATGGTGATTTCTTTGATTTTTGCACCATTGTCATGCAAGAACTTAAACAAATTGCTGTATTTGTTTTCATAAGGTGTTGTTTTTATAAGTTTTAAAATTTCTGATGGAACACCAAAAACTTTGCCTTTTACGTCACAACCCAAATATTCACAGAAATTTGGAACTGGTTTCCCGCTAGAAGTTTGGTCTTTTGGGTCTTTTCCAGAAATAACATTCATTAAAATTGCAACGTCTTCGGTTGTTTTTGCAATAGGTCCAATTTGGTCAAGACTGCTTGCAAATGCAACCAAACCAAATCTTGAAACTCTGCCATAAGTTGGTTTTAGTCCAACAACTCCGTTAAATGAAGCAGGTTGTCTGATTGAACCACCTGTGTCACTTCCAAGAGTTATGCTTGCAAGCCCTAAAGCCATCGCAGCGGCGCTTCCGCCACTTGAACCACCTGAAACTCTAGTATCATCTAAAGCATTTTTTGTTACACCAAAAGCACTGTTTTCAGTTGAACCACCCATAGCAAATTCGTCCATGTTGGTTCTTCCGATGATAATGGCACCAGCATCAATAAGTTTTTGGGTTACAGTTGCGTTGTAAATTGATACATAGTCTTCCAAAAATTTAGAAGAGCAGGTGAGTTTGTGGTCTTTGTATGAAATGTTATCTTTTAACAAAATTGGCACGCCATGAAGAATAGGAAGGTCTGCATGAGTTTTTGCATATTCATCTTTTTGTTTTGCAATTTCAAGAGCATCTTCAAAAATTTCAAGAACGGCATTTTTATCTTCAAATTTTTTGATTCTGTCAAAATAATATGAAACAAGTTCATAAGAGGTTACTTTTTTAAGTTTAATAAGTTCAATGATTTCCCTCATTGAAAGACTTGCATAATCCATTAATCCACCACCTTTGACACAACGTAAGCGCCGTTTTCTTTTGCAGGAGCATTTTTAAGTGCTTCTTCTTGAGAAATGCTAGGCAAAACCACATCTTCACGAAGATTGTCCAAGGTTGAAGATGATGGTTCAATGTAAACATTGCTTGCATCAATGCCAGCAATTTTGTCTACGAATACAAGAATTTCTTCAAGGTTTTTTTTCATTTTTGACTTTTCGCTGTCTGAAAGAGAAAGCGAAGAAAGGTCTACTAAATGTTCGATTTGTTTGTCTGTTATTTCTTTCATGATATCTCCTTTTGAATGGTAATAAAAAAAAGTAAACACCTCTTGTTTTTAGGTGTTTACTTTTTTAAGCAACAAAAACAAGAGCAATGATAATTACCCAATGAAATTATTATTGTTGTTATTGTTGTTTACTTTTACCATAAAAATTCCCTGTAAAATGATACTACAAGAATTATATTATAAAAGGTGAGAGATGTCAATGTTTTTGCCAGCAAATAAAAAATTCAGCACATAAATGCTGAATTTTTTTATTAGTTGATAGAATCTTTGAAACTTTTTCCGAATTTCAATGCTGGAACATTGCAAGCAGCAACTTTGATTGTTTCGCCTGGTTTTTGTGGGTTTGGACGAACACAAGCAGCCTTATGCTTTGCAACAAATGTACCAAAACCTACAAGTGTGATTTTGTCATCTGCTTTCATTGCTTCTTGAACTGTTGCAACAAATGCTTCATAGAATGCGTTTGCATCTTTGATTGTTGATTCTGTTTTGTCAGCAATTGTTCTTAAAAATTCATTTTTATTCATAAGTAATTCCTCCTAATTTTTGGTTTTTTAAACCTTACTTACTACATCAACTATAACACATTAAAAAAATAATTCAAAACAAATTTAAGCCTTTTTTAAGAAAATTTTACAAAAATATCGATATTTTCATGCTTTACAGCGATAAATAGTAATGCTTTTATGACTTTTTTGATTTATTTGACAATTTTTTAACAAAAATCATACCATATAACATAGCCTTTTTGAGGAGGTGGAGTTATAAAAAGGAATGATTTTGTGCTAAAAGATAAAAAATCAGTGTTCATTGACAAACGTGTCCGCATTGGAAAAAATGTCATAATTTATGAAAATAACCGCATTGAGGGAACCTCAGTGATTGAAGATAATGTTACTATATTCCCAAACTGTTATATTTCAAATTCAATTATTGGCAAAGGGTCAAAAATTTATACTTCAGTTATTGAAAATTCAAAACTTGGAAAATGTTCGGCAGTTGGACCATTTTCACACATAAAAAAATCTGCTTTGGGTGAACATTCTAGAGTGGGTGCTTTTTCGGAATTGAAAAATTCTGAGATGGAACCTTCTTCAGTGATAGTTTCAGGCTCTATTGTGTTTGAAAATAAGATTTTATGTAATAAAATTGATAAATAATAACTGGTATCTTGTGATTTATAACAAAAAAAGGCAGGCAAATCTGTCTTTTTTTATTGCACAAGGGTAAATTTAGTGGTATCATAAAACCATGTTATCAAAAGGAGGAAATTAAATGATTGACATAAACATAATCAGAAACAACCCAGATGTTGTTAGAGAAAATATTAAAAAGAAATTCCAAGATGAAAAACTTCCTCTTGTTGATGAGGTTATTAGTCTTGATAAGGAGAATCGCTCGCTTAAGCAAGAAGGTGATGAACTCCGTGCTTCAAGAAACAAACTTTCGGCTGAAGTTGGAAAGTTTATGAAAGAAAAGAATTTTGAAGAAGCAGAAAAAATCAAGGCTATTGTTAAGGCTAATGCAGAAAGAATCGTTCAAATTGAAGCAAGACAAGGTGAAATTGACGATGAAGTAAAAAAGAGAATGATGCTTATTCCAAATATTTTAGATGCTTCGGTTCCTGTTGGTAAAGATGACAGTGAAAACGTTGAAGTTGAAAGATTTGGTGAAGCAACCGTTCCTGCTTATGAAATTCCATATAATGCTGACATTTTGGAAGGTATTGCAGGTCTTGATAAAGATGCTGCTGGCAGAACTTCTGGAAGCGGATTCTATTATCTTTTGGGTGACGCTGCAAGACTTCATGAAGCAATGATTGCTTATGGCAGAGATTATATGATTGAAAAAGGATTCACTTATGCAATTCCACCATTCATGATTAGAAGTGACGTTGTTACTGGTGTTATGAGTTTTGCAGAAATGGATGCCATGATGTATAAAATTGAAGGCGAAGACCTTTATTTGATTGGAACAAGTGAACACTCAATGATTGGTAAATTTAAAGACCAAATTTTGAAAGAAACTGAACTTCCAGCAACATACACATCATATTCACCATGCTTTAGAAAAGAGGGTGGTGCTCATGGTCTTGAAGAAAGAGGAATTTATAGAGTTCATCAATTTGAAAAGCAAGAAATGATTGTTATTTGCAAACCAGAAGAATCTATGGATTGGTATGAAAAAATGTGGAGATTTACAGTTGAAATCTTCAGAAATCTTAATATTCCAGTTCGTCAACTTGAATGTTGTTCAGGTGACCTTGCAGACCTTAAAGTTAAATCTTGTGATATTGAAGCATGGAGCCCAAGACAACAAAAATTCTTCGAAGTTGCATCTTGTTCAAATCTTGGGGATGCTCAAGCACGCCGTCTTGGCATTAGAGCAAAAGGTGCTGATGGAACATTCTATGTTCACACATTAAACAATACTGTTCTTGCTAGCCCTCGTGGACTTATTGCACTTCTTGAAAACAACTATAATGAAGATGGTTCAATCACAGTTCCTGAAGTGTTAAGACCATACATGGGTGGTAAATCTGTTATTGAAAAAAAGAAATAACAAAATAAAAAGAATGGAGAAATCCATTCTTTTTTGTTTTATTAGGCTTTTGAATAGGCTCTGCTTTCTGCATAAAATTCTAAACCATAAATTGTCCATTTAAAACCATTTGCAACACCCATGTCGTCAGCAAAAACTTCAGGGCATCCAAGAATATCAAAGGTGAGAGTTGAACCTGTTGCTGTTGCAACAACTCTTTGAACTTTTACTTCACATAAAATTTTTCCATCTTTCTTTGGGATAAGTGAACAGTCTGCTTGGAAAGTGTCAGGATGTTCAATATCGTTTTCTTTTGCAAGGTTTGTCATTTCTATGTTGATTGTCATTTGAGATTCAACGTCAATGCTTGTGTAAACATAAAAATAAATGTAGTCGATATACATTTTGTATATCCATGCTGAATTTGCTTTAAGTTCAAATTTTGTGTATTGACCAATTGTGCTCATATTTGGTTTTTCTGCAATAAGGTCATTTAAAGAACCAGCGGTTTGGGTTGTTTTTCCATAAGTTGTGCAAGCAACAGCACTATTAAAATAAGTTGTTGCATTAATTGTGTCTAACTTGGAATTTACTGATGAACAACCACAAAGAATCAAAATTGGTATGCAACATATAGCGGTTAAAATTTTTAGTAGTTTGTTTTTCATAATGTTTCCTTTGTTTAGAATATTGAAATAAAAGCCTGCCAAATTCCATGGAAAATTGATTTTCCGTAAGGAACATGAAGTTTTACGTCACCAGCGATATCTTGATATTCAACTGGTCCAAAATATCGGCTGTCGTTTGAATGGTCACGGTTGTCACCCATAACAAAATATTCATTGTCTTCTAGGGTGAGGCTGAACAAACGTTCATCTTCAGATAGAAGTGGGTTTGTTAAGTTTGAAAATATTGTTCTAAACCATGTTGATGGGGTGATTGCTAGATATGTTGAAGTGAATGACATTTCTTCGGTTAAATAAGAAGTATCCAAGTTTATCACATTTCCATTTTTGTCTTTTACGATGATGTCATAATAATACGTGATAACAAGCCCAGAAGTTTTTTCATCAGTCAAATAAAATGTTATGGTTTGACCTGGGCAGGCGATAACTCTTTTAATGAAATAGCCTACATCTGAATCGTTAACATAGTTTAGTCTGTCATTTGAAACAATAACAATGTCATCGTTTTGGTAAGATGAATTTTTGCGATAATACACAAAGTCATTATGGGCTTCATCTGTTTCGCTTGTGACAGAAAGATTTATGGTTGGTTGCATACTTTTGCCAACAACCTTGATAGGTGAAAGAATTATTTGAAAAACAAGCAAGCACGACAAGAAAACAATTCCAAAAATAGCGAAGAAAGAAAATAATGAACCATCAACATAAAACTTTTTTGATTGTTTTTTGTTTTGAAATGATAGTTGCTCTTCACCTTCGATTTCGGAAGAATCATTTTGTTGAATGTTTTGACTTGTTAATTCTTTTTCATCCATACGATATTATATTATACCATTTTGAGCGTTTAATCAATAAATTTTTAAATTTAAAGATGAAAGAAATGTCAAATTTGATAAATTTTTCTAAATTTTGTGGCGATTAATGTTTTTGTGTGTTATAATCTTGCCATGAGAAAGTTATATTATTCAACATTTGAAAAGGGCTGGGATGAAATTATTAAACTAGCCATTAGAAAACAAGATAAAAACGCTGTAATAAAAAAACTGTATGCTGATGCAGTTTTGTTTTTTGCTGACGAACATTTTAAGTTTGAAAACACTTGTTTTAAATCAGGATATTTGGTTATTGATAACCTTCAAAAAGATGGTGTTGGTGGTCTTAATGCCGAAATGAAGCATTTGCTTGAAAAGAAAGGTTTAAAAATTCTTTTTCCTAAAGAAGTAAAGTCATTTAAACTTGTTTATCAAAAAGAGAACGAAAAGGTTTTGATTGATGCAAATTTAAAAAAGGCGGTTGAAATCACACTTAAACGAGTGACAAAAAAGTCTATAAGTTATGTTTCAACTGAGGCAGAACTTGTGTTTTTGGCAAAGGCTGATGGAACAAATTTATTCATGAAAAAGCTTGCTGACCAATCAAAACAAAAATTTGCCAGCAAATATGAAATGAATTTAGATGAAGCATATCTTGTTAACTTTTTGTCAGAACCGGCACAATCTGAAGTTGTTCTTGACCCATATGCAGACACTGGCGTTGTTTCCTATGCCAGAGCGTTGTGCTTTAAGAAAGCAAATGTTATTGCAAATGATGAAAGTGAAGAACGTGCGGAAGAATTAAGAAGAATTTCAAGGTCTTTAAAAGATAAAAGATTTTCTGTTTTGAACTATGATTTTATGTCAGAAAATTTTCCAATTAAATTTATTGATAAAATCGTTTCAAATTTAACGTCTTTAGCATATGACAGAACATTTAGAGCAAGTGAATTTTATGCTGAATTATTTGAAAGGATGTATAACTTAAAAGTTAAGGTGGCTGTTTTGGTTGTTAGCAAAAGCCATGACCTTTCAAGGTTTGCGGAAGGCAAGTTTGATATTGAAAGACTTGTTCTTGCTCAAAAGTATAATGTTTACAAACTAAAAATAAGGGGATAACCCCTTATTTTTTTTGTTGATTTTTTCGTTTTTCCATGTCAATGTATTTGTTATACATATCTTTCGCTTGTTTGTTTGCGATAAAATAACATGAGATAAAGCCAAGAATGTATATAATTAGGTTTATGTATGAAAGTCTAACAAACATAAACACAATTGAAATTAAAAATGATAGAACGCCGAATGCAAAAAATATTTCACTTGCATAAAAATGTGCTTGTTTCCAAATGAATTCTGTTTTTGTGGTGTATTTAGTTTTTAATCCCAAAGCACTTTTAAATGGAAAGTGTTTCATTTTGATTGCATAAATGGTTACTGCCGCCGATATTGGCATAAAAACTGATACTGCAAGTGGAATTTGTGATGTGGCTCCTAAAATAAAGTTCTGTTCAATTGAAAAGTAACTAAATGCAAGCATATTTTCATAAATCATAAGAACAAAAAGGGCAGTCAAA
This sequence comes from Clostridia bacterium, assembly GCA_045594425.1. GTDB lineage: Bacteria > Bacillota > Clostridia > Christensenellales > UBA1242 > RGIG1681. Next base: position 49,965 of record JAZNYK010000006.1, on the reverse strand, counting down.
ACGGCTTTAGTTCTTTTTTGACATTCAAACACACAGGTTAAAAAAGCAAGCAATATTGGAAGCATAACATTTATTATAAGAACCCATTTTGAAGCAAGCAATATGATTTTTTCATTAAAATTTACGGCAAAAGCAATTTTGTTTGGAACGCACAAAAATAGCAGACTTAAACAAATTGCAAAGTTTAAAAACCCAATAATAAGCATAAAAATGTTGTTTTTCTTCATATTGTAACAATAAGTTTTATAAATAGATTTGTCAAGAAATTTTGTTTGCTATATAATAAATTTGTAAATCAAGCAAGGTTTATTGCGAAAAAGATAAAAATTAATTATAATTATCGAAGGTGATTTATGGAAAAGAAAATTAATTGTAGTGTCGTTATGACGGTTTACAATGCAGAAAAATATTTGAGAGATACAATTGAATCTGTTTTAAGGCAAACAGAAAAGAATTTTGAACTTATTATCGTTAATGACTGTTCAACTGATTCAAGTGAAGAAATTATTAAAGAATATATGTCTGACGAAAGAATTAGATATTTTAAGAATGAAAAGAATCTCAAGGTTTCAAAAACTAGAAATTTTGGTGTTAGCAAAGCAGAGTCTGATTATGTTGCTTTTGTTGATTCTGATGACATTTGGCTTGACAACAAACTTGAAAAACAACTCGCATTCATGAAGGCTCATGATGCGCAAATTTGTTATTCTAGTTATGGCTTTATTTCAGATGACGGAACAATGAAAAACAAGGTTTTTGATGTTCCAAAAATGGTGACATTCAAGAAACTTTTGAAACAAAACGTAATCACACCATCTGCTTCTATTTTTAAAAGGGAACTTTTATTAAAATATCCATTTTATGCTGACAAAGTGCATGAAGATTTTGTTGCATTTTTGCAAATGCTTAAAAATGAAAAGATTTGTGCTTATGGAATTGCAGACCCATTAATTTTGTATAGGCTCACAACAAATTCAAAATCAAGAAATAAAATCAAAGCGGCAGTTATGACATTAAAGTCTTACAAAGAAGTTGGTTTAAATTTGTTTGAGCAATTATTCTATTTGCCATTTTATATTGTAAATGGTTTAAAGAAATACAAAGGATTAAAGGATGCAAAAAATTATGGATATGTTTCAAAAAATTGCAAAAAGTGCGCAAACTAGCATTAGCAATTTGCTAAAACAAAAAATAACATATATTTATATTGCAGTGCTGGCTTTTATTGTGCCAGCACTATTTTGCGAGTGGCTTGTTTTGCCAGCACTTGCAATTGTTTTAACTAGTGCCATTTTTGTTAAGTTTGATGATATTTTGGCTTTAGTTTTCTTTTTGTATGCATTTTTTGCTGTATTTATTTTTAAAGGAATAAATACATATTTTTTGTTGTTTGCTGGTGTAGTTTGTGTGTTTGCCGTTAGGTATCTAATTGAAGTTATCAAAGATACAAGAAAGATTGATTGGTTATTAGTAGGATTGGTGATTGCATATTGCGTTTATATTATGCTTCCTATAAGAAAAACTGTTAATGGCGAATTTTCAAGTGTGTGCAGCATAAAAAATATTGCCAGCATTGGTGTGTTTTTTGTTCTTTTATATTTGTGTTATATTTATAAAAACGAACTTAACTTTTTGAAAATTTTAAGAATGTTCATGATAGGCTTTTTGATTGCGGGGGCTCTTGGTTTGTTTGTATTTGTAAGTGACAGACTTGAGAATGTTATTCCTATCATTTATTATCATGGCTTTGATTTAATGAGATTTAGTGGTTTGTTTCAAATTCCTAACACACTTGCTATTTTTGCCAGTGTTGTGTTTGCACTTTCACTTTATTTGATTTATTCAAAAACAGTTCATGTTGCAGAATCACACGTTTATGCAATAGGTTCATTTGTGCTTGGATATGTTACACTTGCAAGGTCGTTTTTATATTCAGCAATTATTTGTTTCGTGATTTTTGTTATTGCAATGATAATTAGAGATAAAAAGAATTTTTATAAAACGATTTTGCCTTTACTTGCAGAAATTGCAATTGTTATGCTTGTGTTTTTCAAGTTTTCAGAAGTTCATTTTAAAAGAGCGGATATGAGTGACCTTGTTAATGGTTATGATAATCTTGCTAGCAGTGAAAAGTTGGAAACCGTTTCAGACCCTGGCAGAGGCGGGCTAATTAAAAAATATGTCAAAGATTATTTATCTAGTGCTCTTATTATTTTATTTGGCAGGGGAATGAGTTTTGATTGGCTTGGTGGACTCTCGTCACACAACACATTCTTGCAAGGCATTTGGAATACTGGTTTGGTTGGTGTTGTTTTGCTTTTGATTATTGCTTTTGTATTTTTAAAAAAGTTCACAAATGCAAGTTTATGGCAAAATATAAAAGATGTGTTTGTTGACGTTGGGTTATATTTGTTTTTGATTCCAATTTTGGCAATTATGTTTATTGAAAACTTGTTTATGAATATGCAAATGATTATTGTTGTGATGCTTGTAATATTTGCGATTTTAAAGGTTAAACAAATTCAAAATATTACGCAAAAAAATCAAGACGAATAATAAAATGCAAAATAAAAAGATATAGGTTGACCTATATCTTTTTTTGTTAATTTAATGGACTTTCTAGTAAGGTTAGAGTTTTGTTTGTGCAGTCTATTTGTGCAAGGGTGCCCAGCGGAAGAATTGTGTGAGGGTAAGCATGACCAATGTTGATGTTGTAAAGAACTGGGAATGTGTAGTCACAAAGTTCTTCTTTTAATATTTGTTTATATTCTTCGTAATAAACCTCATCAATAGGTTTGCCGACCAAAAGACCGCTTATTTGTTTAAACACGCCAATTGATTTTAGTTTTTGAATGGCAAGTTTAAAGTTTTCTGGACTCATTTTAACTTCACTAGTTTCAATAAACATAATCTTGTTTGACCATTCTTCTAGTGATGGGAAAACGTTGTAGTTTGATAAAATTTCTGGAGCAACTTCATGGCTAGATTCAAGACTAATAAAGTTTCCCAAAACATCCAAGCATCCACCAAGAAGATTGCCTTTAACGGTTCCTGTTCCTTGCAAAAGTTCATAGCCTTTAGTATCGGTGTGTTTTATTCTTAAAGTTCCAACAGCGTTTGGGCTAAAGTCGGTTCTATCTTGATACCAAACAGGGCTTGGTTTGATTTCTCTTGTTTGTGTTGGATTGAAAAGCCAGTCAAAAGCCTCTTTTGTATAAGGTAACATTTCTGGTTCAAATTCAGCAATATCAGTTAGAAGTGCTTGACCATAAAATGTTGTTAAACCTAATTTATAAAGCATGAGATGGTTTGTTGTTGAGTCTGAAAATCCAAGAAATATTTTTGGATTGTTTTTTACATTTTGCTTAAATGTTTCATCGCTTAATAAATATGGAAGAGTTGTGTGAGTGTCGTTGCCACCGATTGCACAAATGATTGCTTTGATAGAATCGTCTGCAAATGCTTGCTTGAGGTCATTTGCTCGAGATTCTGGATTGTTTTTAATAAAATCTAATCCTTTTAAAGAATTTGGCATAAACACAGGGATAAGCCCCAATTCTTCAAGCCTTTTTATTGAAAGGTCGAGTTCGTGTTTAACAAAAGATTCTCCAAGGATTCCGCTAGAAAGGCTGACAATTGCAACTTTGTCGCCCTTGTGTAAACGATTTGGTTTGTTCATAATATTTCTCCTATGATTTAATGATATCACAAAGATAAATTATGACAAATTATTTTTGATTAATTTGTTTGACTTAACACTATTTATTTTTAATATTATACGTGTAGGAGATATGTTATGAAATATTTAATCGCATCAGATATACATGGTTCTTTGGATTGGACAAATAAACTTTTAAAAGTTTTTGATAGTGGGGAATATGACAAACTGATTTTGCTTGGAGATATTTATTATCATGGACCAAGAAATCCATTTCCTGATGGTTACAATCCAAAAGCAGTGAGTGAAGCATTGAATAACATAAAAGATAATCTTTTGGTGATAAAAGGAAACTGTGATGCAGAAGTTGACCAAATGATTTCTGAATTTAGGTTTGAAGATACTTTTGAATTGGAAGTTGCAGGCAAGAAGATTTTTCTTTCGCACGGTCAAAACTATAATATAGATAATTTTTCAGACCTTGATTTTGATGTGATGTTTTATGGTCATTTTCATACAGGTTTTATAAAAGAACATGAAGGAAAGGTTTTTGTTAATCCTGGTTCAATTTCACTTCCAAAAAATGGAACAAAAAACAGTTATGCGGTGCTTGAAGAATCAGGTGTTTGCTTGTTTGATTTTAATGGAAATAAAATTGAAGAAATAAAATTTTAGGAGTGCTTATGAAAAAACTATTAAGCAAAACATATTTAAGAGATGTTAGCAAATATGAATTAAAGTTTTTTTCTGATAATGAAGATTTTTATTTGGTTGTTAAACGTGTCGTTAAAACAGACCCAAAGTTTGTTACTTTTAAAGGCTTGTGTTTGATTGATGATGGATATTATATTGTTGAACTTTTACCAAAAAATGAAAACTATGCAATGCGTGTTTTTTTGAATGATAAAAAAGAACCACTAGAATATTACTTTGACATTTCGCTTGAAAATGGTATTGATGAAGAAACCAAAGTTCCTTATTATGATGACCTTTTTACGGATGTTATTGTGGTTGGTGACAAGGTTTTTGTTGTTGATGAAAATGAACTTAAGGATGCTCTTGAAAAAGGAGTTATAAAACAGGCAGATTTTGAACTTGCAAACAAAACAACCGCCGTATTAGTTGCTGAACTAAAGAATGGAACAAATCGATTTAAAAATCTAAATTTGATGCAATATTTAAACTAAAAATGTAAAAAAATATTTTATTTTATTAAAAATTTACAACTTTGATTTCTGGCTGCCTTAAATTTAAGGTGGCTTTTTTCTTGTGAATTTTGATATAAATTTTGATATTTTTTACATTTTGTTAAAAATGGATAATTATTTACGAAATTTTGTTGACAAATCAACAAGTTCGCTATATTATAAACTTGTTGACAAATCAACAAATGGGAGGAAGTATGGAAAGATATGATACCTTTACGGTTTTGATTGCAAAAATTAGCAGAAGTATCAGAAAAATTAAAAGTGAAGAGATGAAAGACTTTGGGCTTCAAGGTGCAAATGTGTCTTGCCTTTATTATTTGTTTAAGGCGAATGGAACATTGACTGCAAAAGAACTCTGCGATTTATGTGAAGAAGACAAGGCGGTTGTTTCAAGGTCTATTGATACACTTGAAAAAGATGGATACATTTCTTGTGAATCTAAAACAGACAAAAGATACAAAAGTCCATTAACATTAACCGAAAAGGGAATGATTGCAGCAAAAGATATTGCTGAAAGAACAGATAAGTTTGTTGACATTGGAGGAATGGGGATTACTGATGATCAAAGAAAAGTTTTATATGATTGTTTGTTTGTGATTAGTGACAACCTTCAAAACGAATGTAAAAAATATGGAGAATAATATGAAAGTAAAAATTATGATTGATTCTGCTTCAGACGTTAGTGAAGTTGAAGCAAAACAACTTGGTTTGGAATTTGTTCCAATTCAAGTAAGATTTGAAGACGAAGAATATTTTGACGGTGTTGACCTTTTGCCAAAAGAGTTTTATGAAAAACTTGTGGCAAGCAAAGAAATGCCACAAACTAGTTTGATTAATGAATATAGGTGGGACGAAGCATTTGCAAGTGCCACGAAAGACGGAAGTGAACTTGTTGTTATTGCATTGTCTTCAAAACTTTCAGGCACATATCAATCAGCACTTGAAGCGTCTAAAAAATATAATGGAAAAGTTTATGTTGTTGACAGCATGAATGCTGCACTTGGTGAAAGACTTTTGGGTCTTTATGCACTTCAACTTGCAAAGTCTGGAATGGATGCAAAGGATATTGCAAAAGAACTTAATGCAAAAAAGAGCAAAGTGTGCGTGTATGCAGTTATCGATACATTGAAGTATTTAAAGAAAGGTGGAAGAATTTCTGCAACAACTGCATTTGTTGGTGAAATGCTTTCAATCAAACCAGTTGTTGGTGTTATTGAAGGCGAAGTTAAAGTTATTGGAAAGGCAAGGGGTAACAAAAAAGGCAATTTGCTATTAAACTCAATTATTGAAGAAAATGGTGGAATTAATTTTGATATGCCTTATGGTTTAATTTATTCTGGCAACGATAAAACTAATATTGAAAAATACAAAGAAGATAGCATTAATATTTTTGCTGGTAACAAACCAGATGCTTATTGTTTGGGTTGCACAATCGGAACTCATATTGGACCAGGTGCTGTTGGTGTTGCTTTCTTTAAAAATTAGGAGAATATTATGAATATTTTTAAAAAAATTTATTGCAGAACTTTTCAAACGGTGTTTAAATGGGCTCTTCCAATTTTGCCAATTAAACAATAGTCTAGTGCTTGTCACTAGATTTTTTTGTTAATATTTCTACAAAATGTAACATTATCTTAAATTTATTAAAAATTGTGCAAGTTGTGAAAGAAATTTAAAATATTAAATGATGAATTTTTAAATTTACTCATATTTATTTTTACTTTTTAAATTAATTTGTTAAAATTAATTTGTAGTATTTTTAAGGAGTTAAAAAATGTCTGAAAAACAAGAAGAAAAAAAGGAAAAACTTAACTGGTATGCAGAATCTCCAGACTATGCATTAAAGAATGTAGATTCTTCAGTTGAGGGTCTTTCAAGTGAAGAAGCAAAGACTAGACTTGAAAAAAATGGTGCAAATGTTTTGCCACAAAAAAAGCCAACATCAATTTTTGTTATGCTTTTTCATGAACTTATTAACCCAATTGTTTTAATTTTGCTTGTTGCAATGGTTTTCTCATTTGTTGTGGGTGAACTTTTAGACGGTTTTGTTATTTTGGGTATTGTTATGATTGATGCCATTATGGGTGCTGTTCAGTCAAAAAGAGCAGAACGCATTGCTGGCTCACTGTCTGGAATGATTAAAGTTAAGGCAAAAACACTGCGTGATGGAACAAAGGTTGAAGTTGACTCGTGTGACCTTGTTGCTGGTGATATTGTTTATCTTGAAAGCGGTGACAAAATTAGTGCTGATATGCGTATTTTGGAATGTGTTAACTTTACTGTTGATGAAGCACTTTTGACAGGTGAAAGCATTAATGCAACAAAACAAGTTGACGCAGTAAAAAAAGGTGTTCCACTTGGTGATAGAAAAAGTATGGTTTTCTCAGGAAGTTCTGTTATCACTGGTCGTGCAACGTGCGTTGTTGTTGAAACTGGATTAAACACTGAAATTGGAAGCATTGCAACAAATCTTAATGAAGTTAAAGATGAACAATCTCCACTTAATATAAGAATTAACAAATTTTCAAAACAAATCAGTGTGGCAATTGTTGCCATTGCTGTTGTGATTTTTGTTATTATGCTTATTCAAAAGAATCCACTTAAAGATATCTTTTTGTGCGTTATAGCGCTTGCTGTTTCAGCAATGCCTGAAGGATTGCCACTGGCTGTTACTATGGCGTTAACAATTGCTTCTAACAGAATGGGCAAAAACAATGTTGTTGTTAAGCATTTGAATGCTGTTGAAAGTTTGGGCAGTTGCACAGTTATTGCCACAGATAAAACTGGAACTCTTACACTTAACGAACAAACAGCAAAAATTGTAAGCCTTCCTGACGGTGCTGAATTTGAAATTTCTGGCAGTGGTTATAATGATAACGGAAAACTTGAATGTAATGACAAAAAGTATGAAAGTGATGTTTACCAAATTGCTTTGATGGGTGAACTTAACAATGAATCACAATTCAAGAAAAAGAAAGGTGAGTTTGTTTATTTTGGCGATTCAATGGATATTGCATTCAAAGTTATGGCTGCAAAAATGAAGGTTAAAACTAACGATTTTAATGTTGTTAAACAAATTCCTTATGAATCAGAAAACAAATATTCAGCAGTATTTTTTGAAACACAAGGCAAGCATTTCTGCACAGTTAAAGGAAGTCTTGAAAAGGTTTTGGAATATTCTTCAAGCATGAAGGTTAATGGAAAAAATGTTCCACTTGACAAGTTTGCTATTGAAAAACAAAATGAATCGCTTGCAAAACGTGGATATAGAGTTATTGCTCTTGCCATGGGAAATGTGAAAAAGAAAGAAAATTATTCTGAATCTGATATTTCAGAACTCACATTTATTGGTTTGGTGGGCTTTATTGACCCTGTTAGACCAGAATCAAAACAAGCAATTGCTGATTGCCATAAGGCAGGAATTAAGGTTATTATGATAACTGGTGACCATCCTTTAACAGCATTCTCAATTGCTCAAGATATTAGTATTGCAGAAAACTTTGGACAGGTTGCAACTGGCAAAGATGTTGAAAGAGCCTATGCAATGGGCGAAAAAGACTTCGATGTGTTTGTTAGAGGAAAAACTGTATTTTCAAGAGTTACACCAACTGACAAACTTCATATTGTTGATTCTTTAAAACGTCAAGGTGAATTTGTTGCAGTTACTGGTGATGGTGTTAATGATAGTCCTGCAATCAAGTCTGCTCACATTGGCATTGCAATGGGCAGTGGAACTGATGTTTCAAAAGAAACGGCAGATATGATTATTTTAGACGACAACTTTAATTCTATCGTAAAAGGTGTTAAAGAGGGAAGATGTGCTTATTCAAATATAAGAAAAATTACATACTTCTTGCTTTCATGCTCAATTGCTGAAGTGTTGTTCTTTATTTTAGCAATTGCTTGCGGTGCGGAAACACCTCTTCTTGCAATTCAACTTTTGTGGCTTAATGTTATAACGGATGGATTCCAAGATATTTCTCTTTCACTTGAAAAACCAGAAGCAAACATTATGTTTGAAAAACCACGACCAACAAATGAGTCGCTTTTCAGTAAATCAATGGTTTGTCAATGTGCTGTTATGGGCGCAACTATCGGACTTATTGTTTTTGCAAGTTGGATGATGCTTGTTTACACTTTTGACTTTGATGTTGTTGTTGCTAGAAGTTTAGTTATGGCCCTCATGGTATTCTTGCAAAACTTCCATGCATTAAACTGTAGAAGTGAAAAACAATCAATAACAAAGATTTCAATTAAATCAAACTGGTTCTTCTTTGCGGCTGTGTTTGGTTCAATTGGTTTGCAAATTTTGTTTATGGAAGTGCCTGCACTTAGTCAACTTTTAGACCTAACAACAGTTCCATATGGTGCTTTGTGCTTATTGCTTGCGGTATCATTAATTGTGTTTGTTGTTGGCGAACTTTACAAACTTGTTGTAAGATACAGAGAAAGAAAATTAGCAAAATAACAAAAAACCACCGATTTGGTGGTTTTTTTGTGGTTAAATTATACATTGTTTATAAAATATAACTAAATTTGTTTGACGAATGCTGTTTTTTTGTGATAATGTGAAATCACTTTAAGGAGGAATTTTTATGGCAGAACAAGCAATTTCTGAAAGATTGAGAAAGCAATGTGAAGAAATCAGACGTTTAAATTTAAGAACATTAGAGGCAAGAATTAGAGTTTGTGAACATGAAATTAGAGAAATTGATAGTGTTTTAAACAGACTTCAATTAAAAGAAGGTGATGATTTTGACAATTTAACATACAATAGGGAGCATTTGGAAAAATCAATTAAAGAGGCACGTGCTAAGCATAGTGAAATTTCTGGAATGTCTATTGAACAAGTTTATGGCCAAATTAAGAAAATGAGAGAAGATATTAAATCTTACAAAGAAAGCAGTGAATTGACAGTTAAACTTTTGAGAACAAGTAGAGAGGATTTGGAAAAAACAGAAAGTGAAGAAGTTTTGGCTGAAAAAGACCAAATCGAAGCGGATTTAAGAGAAGAAGCAATGTGGGATTTGGGCATCAAAGAAAAAGATGCAAATACTCCAAAAAATAAAGAAAGAATTGCAAAAGCAGTTTTACAATTACGCGATACAAGAACAACAGATGCAATTGATTCTGCTATGCAAGATGATGCATTGCTTGCAAAAACAGACGAAGAACTTGCTGATAGAAAAATTAAAAGTTTATCAGATAGTTTAAACTATCATACAGGTGAATTAAGAAAATATTCTTTGGCTGAGGCAATGGGTGTTCAAGTTGAGGATAGAGTTTATGCAAGAGCAAATGAGGATAGAGTTATTGATTTATCTTACGAAACAGTTGAAAAAATCACAGAACTTTCTGAAGAAGACTTTGTTGCAATGTTAGAACAAGTTGCAAAAGAAAAGGCTCGTTTAGACAAAATTGCAGCAAGAAGAGATAAAGTTGCAACAAGAGGCGAAAAATATACGGATGCAATTGGCAAAATTACATTTGCTGGTCTTGGAACAATGGCTGCAGGTATTGGTGCTGTTGTTACTGCTGCTGTTATGGCTGAAACAAATGACCCATCTGTTGTGAATGCTATTGGAAACACAGGTGTTGCAGTTTCTGCTGTTGGTGGAGCAACTTTTGTGTCTGGTATTCCAGGTGGAATTATAAACACAATTGTAGACAAAGTAACAAAAAAATCAGGAGTTGAGGCTGGAAAAGTTGTTGAAAAATATTTGAAGAATTTACAAGTTCAAAATGTTCAACCAGGTCAAGCAGAATAAGAAAAGGAGTGAATGTATGATTATTAAACAAAATAGTATTGTTGAAATTTCAAAAGGTTTGAAATTTATGGTATTGGACATCAAAACTTTTCAAAATAAAGAAGTTGCTCTTGTTCAAGGTGTTGAAGATGGCGTTTTAAGATTTGTTGTTGAAAAAGTTGATGAAAAAGAAAATAAAATTGATTTAATGTTTATTGAAGATGTTAATTTGATTAAAGAAATCGCATTAGAATTTGACCGTCAAGACGGAAAAGCGTAAAATAAGAAAAACCACCGATTTGGTGGTTTTTTTGTGGTTAATTTTCGTGATATATGATTTGTTTGCCTTTTGATTTAGCATATTTTATTTCATTTGTGGTTGATGTGCCGATGTAGCCACCAATGTTAACAACATAAACAATATCACAGATATCAATTTTTTTATAGTGCGCTTTAACAATGTTGTTTTGTTCAGATTCGGTTTCATTTTTAGTTATGCCATAAATGCATTGAATAACGGCATATCCGTTTTTTGTGGTTAGTTCACGAGCAATTTGTTGCATTTCTTTTTCAAAACGCATACTTCCGCAAATTGTTACTACTTTGACATCCATATTTTCCTCTGATTAAAAACCTAAAGTTTCTAATTTTTTTGTTTTATAGTTTTTAATTGTTAATTTGTTTGATTTTCCAGAATTTTTAATTCTTTTTTTATTGTATTTGGTTATTAAAGTGCAGGTTTCAATTTCAAGTGAATGTGCTGATTTAAGAGAGTTTGATGAGTCTTCAAAAATAAACAAATCTTTTGCTTCAATATTAAGTTTGTTTAAAAGGTTTTCATAGAACAAAGGTTCGCGTTTTGGAGCATTTAGTGATTCTTCGGTAAAAATATATTTGAAATAACCTTGCAAATTAAAGTGTTTTATGGCAATATTTAAAACTTTTAGTGGGGTGGCAGATGCCAAAACAAGAGTGTAACCTTTGTTTTTTAAGTAATCTAAATATTCTCGTGCACCCTTTATCATTTTGATTTTTGTTTTATAGTTTTTAATCATGTCTTCATGCCAAAATTTTAAGGCGTCTTGGGTTGAAATTTTTGCACCTGACATTTTTACGAAACATTCAGCAATTTCATAATTGGTTAGTCCAACACGAGCCTGTTCAAAATCTTTATTGATTTTTACGCCAAAATGTTTAAAAGCGTCTTTTCCAATAGACTTATACCAATATTTAAGAGAATCAACTAAAGTGTTGTCAAAATCAAACATTATAACTTTTTTGTTTTTCATAATACTTTGCCTTTGTGTAATATCGATTGGTGCTTCCGGCAGGAGTTGTAAGGAACAAGTTTTTACTTGTGACGGAATAGCGAGGATTTTTAAACCGAGCGTCACGTATTTCGGTGAATCCAGTCGGAAGATGAATGAGATAAAACTTTAGTTTTATCGATTGGTGCTTCCGGCAGGAGTTGAACCCGCAACCTTCCGGTTCGAAGCCGGCGACTCTATCCAGTTGAGTTACGGAAGCATGAGTATATTATATGTTTTTTAGGTGGGGAATTCAAATATTTTGCAATATATTCAAAAATATTATGCAAAAAAAAGAGCAGAAGATGTTGTCTTCTGCTTGTTTTTTATAACATTTTCTTTAAAAGTAAATAAATGTCAGTCATGGTGACTTCTCTTGGGTTTGATGCCGTGCAAGCATCTTCAAAGGCATTTAGAGCCAAAATGTCTAAATCTTGTTCAGAAATGCCATAGTCTGAAAGTTTTTTTGGAACATTAAAGTCACTTTTAAACTTTTCCATTTCTTTAAGAGTTAATCTTGAAATTTGGTCTTGTGTCATATCGTCACAGTCATGTCCAAATGCTTCAGCAATATATTTATATTCAACCGCTTGTTTTGAATACATATTAAATTTTAAAATAGTTGGCAAGATAATTGATAGGGCAATGCCGTGTTGAATGTTAAATTTTCCACTTAAAGCGTGTGCAATAGAGTGAGCAATGCCGAGACCAGAGTTGGTGTATGATAATCCAGCCATATACTCGCCATAAGCCATGTTTTCACGAGCATCAAGGTCTTCTGGGTCGTCATAACATTTTGGAAGGTTTTGGATGATAAGTTTAACTGCTTCACGTGCAAGTGTTTTTGTGAAAGTGTTTGCTTTGTTTGAAATCAAACTTTCAATTGCGTGTGCAAGAGCATCAAAACCAGAACTTAATGTGATGATGTCTGGCATGGTTGTCATTAAACTTGCGTCCAAAAATGCTTCAACAGGCAAAACTTTGTCATTAAAACAAACAATTTTTTTGTTTGAAACTTCGTCTGTAATGACAAAACTCTTTGAAACCTCTGCAGCACTTCCTGCGGTTGTTGCAACAGCATAAACTGGAAGTGGGGTAACAAGGTCATCTTTGTGACCACGAAGTGAAACAACGTCAGCATATTTTGGGTTTGTTGCAATAACTGAAACTGCTTTTGCTGTGTCAATTGGGCTTCCACCACCAATTGCAAGAATAAAGTCAGCACCAGAACGTTTAAGTTCGTTGTATGCATTTTTTACATCTCTAACGGTTGGTTCAGGGGTTACATCAGAAAACATAACAGAAGGAATTTTGTTTTTAACCAAAACGTCTGAAACTTTTTGATATAATCCACAATCAACAAGTCCGTTATCTGTGATAATAAAACCTTTTTTGTAGTGTCTATTTCTGATTTCGTCATCCAACCAGTTGATACAGTCGGTGCCAAAGAAACACGACCTATTAAATACTAATTTTTCCATAATTTCACCTATACAATTATTTTAAAAAATAATTGGTTTATAGTCAAATAATTTTAGTGTGATAAACCAAAATAAAAGTAAAGGAGAAAATTATGCGAAAAAATAGACAAAAAAAGAATAAAAAATTGCAAGAAAATACTTTTAATGAGCAAATTAAAAAAGTTCTAGAGCCAGATAAGTTTGACCCCTATGGAAGTTACACTGGTTTATCTGAAGATATGGAACGACCTATTCAAGATGCTGATGACCTTTAAAATCACCAAATTTGGTGATTTTTTTATGTGTTAATTTTGATAACATCAAAAAAATATTTACAATGCCCAGCAAAATAAATATAATATCGTTAGGAGTTATTATGAAAAAAGAGATAGTTATTTTTGACGAGAGATACACAGGGGCACTCACGGTTTCAAAGGTGTCTAAACTTTATGGTGACTATGGTGAGATTAAGGCTCTTGACGAGATTTCACTTCAACTTTTTACAGGTCAATTTGTTGTTATTTTGGGCGCAAGTGGAAGCGGAAAATCTACGCTTTTAAATGTTGTTGGTGGCATGGACACAGTAACTGATGGAAGTGTTCATTTTGCAGGTGTTGATATTACAACCTTGTCAGAAAAAACTATTGCTCAATACAGACGTGAAGTTGTTGGATTTATATTTCAGTTTTATAATCTTATGCCAAATTTAACTGCGCTTGAAAATGTTGAAATTGCAGAACTTCCTGGGGAAATGAAGGCGATTGATGCTCTTAAGGCAGTTGGGCTTGAGGATAGAAAGAATAACTTTCCGTCAGAACTTTCTGGTGGTGAACAGCAAAGAGTTGCTATTGCAAGGGCAATTGTAAAAAATCCAAAGATTTTGCTTTGTGATGAGCCAACAGGTGCACTTGACAGCAAAACTGGCAAGAAAATTATTAAACTTTTGATGGATGTTAATAAAAAGAAGGATAAAATTGTTGTTATTGTTACACACAATGCGGCTATTGCTGAAATTGCAGATAGGGTAATTAAGATTTCAGACGGCAAAGTTGTGAGTGATGTTACTCAAAAAAATCCAAAGAGTATTGAGGAGATTGAATTGTAATGAATAAAATTCTGAAAAAACTCAGGTCAAGGAATCTGCAGACAAATTTTAAGCAATTTTTGTCTGTAATTTTGATTGTGTTTTTATCAGTGACATTGCTTTCAGGGTTTATTGTAAACTCGCATATTTTAGATAAATCAATAAACAAATATTTTGAAGAGGCAAACCTTGCAGATTTGTGGGTTTATACCGACAAAATAACGGCGGAAGATGAACAATTTTATGTTTCTAATAAAATTGTGAGTGAAAAAAGATTCTATTTTGAGTCCACTGCAAAATTTGAAGAACAAAATGTTAGCAATATGTCTAAAATTTATGTTTCTGATGGCATGATTTCTTCTTATATTGTGGAATCTGGCAGAGCAGGGTGTTTGATTGATAAAAATGTTGTAAAAAATAATGATATTTCCATGGGGATGGAAAATGTTAAAATTGATTTAAAATATCAGATTTCAGATACTGTTGTTGTTCCAATAACCATTGATTGCAGAATAACTGGAACAATGAGTTATGTTGAAAGTGCTGACACCTATTCATCATGGCCGATTGTTTTTAGTGAAGAATTGTTTTTGGTAAAAATTAATGAGGCTCTTGAAAATGCTGGAGTGACTTATGTTGTTGAGGAAATACCATTTAACCAAGTGGTTATAAAAACTGATAATATTGCTGAAACAAAACAAAAAATTGAAAACTACTATCAAACCGCTGAAAGTGAACTTTTTTATATCTTCGACAGAACTTCGATTGAGTCGGTGGTTTTGTTAAATTCTGAAGTTGAACAATCAAAAAAGATGATTTATATTTTTCCAATTATCTTTTTGGTTGTTGCAGTTTTGGTTATTTTAACAACAATAAATCAACTGGTATTGCAAGAAAAATCGAAGATAGGAACGCTTAAATGTGTTGGTGTTCCAGATAAAAAAATATTGAATCATTATTCAAGTTATGGTGCATATTTGTGTGCAATAGGTTCTCTTTTGGGTCTTGTTGCTGGACCAATTGTTATCCCTCAAATTATGTTTGTTAAATATGATTTGGTTTATAGTATTCCAGAAGATTTTGTAAAATTAGGTCTTCCGGTGCACTGGATGTTGCTTGTGTTTGTTGGTATCGTTTTGCTTGGTTATTTGATTTCATTTTTAGCGTGCTATGAAATTTTGCACAAAAGACCAATTGCGTGTTTGAAACAAGAGATAAAAATCAATATAAAATCAGGAAAAAAACAAAGATTAAAACAACTTCCAATTCCGTTAAAAATGGCTGTTAGAAATATTAGAATAAAACCAGTTCGAACAATTATGGCAACTCTTGGAATTGCAGGGTGTGTGGCTCTTTTGCTTTGTGGCTTTGGGATTGGTGATACATTAAATCATAGCAAAGCAAACGACCTTGGGGGATTAATTAAATATGATGTTTCAACAACCTATACATCTCCAACATTTGAAGCAGATGTTGAAAACGTGTCTGGAATAGTGTCAAAAGAAAAATATTTAGAATTTTATGTTGAAGCAACAAACGGAAACAAAATAAAAAATATTGCACTATTTGAAATTAAAGAAAATTCCGAATTTATAGGTGTTGGAATTTCTGGTGATGGGGTTTGTTTAAGCAAGGCTGTTGCAGATGACTTTGATATTAAAGTGGGTGATAAATTAACTGTTTCTCTTGGTGGAAAATCTGTTGAGTTAACGGTTTCTAGTTTAAAAGAAACAAGTTTTTACAATGGCGTTTATGTTTGCAAAAGTTTGGGCTTTGATGAGGGATTTGCAACAAAATATATGTTGTTTAAAAACTTGGAAAATCCTGAAAATTTGGTGGAAAATATAAATAAAATCAATGGAACAAACACAGCCACAACATTTGAAGAGCAAATAGATTCAATTGATAACAAAATTTCTTCAATAAATCTAATGACAACAACGTTAAAGGTGTTTGCGATATTTTTGGCTGTTGTTGTTTTGATGAATTTGATTTTCTTGATTTTGAAAGAAAGAATTAAAGAAATTGCCACAATGAAGGTTATTGGTCAAAATATCTTCACAATAACGCTATCGTTGTTTTTTGAAGTTTTGATTATGGCTTTGATTGGCATGCCAATTGGTATGCTTTTAGGTTTTCCGTTATTAGTATTGGTTTTAACAGTAAACAAAGTTGAAGTTATGAATTTTTTATATCATATAAATTTTGTTAGTTTTGTGTGGTCTTTATTTATAATTTTAGCAACAATTTGTTTGGTTGTTTCGCTGGTTCTAATTAGGGTTAAAAAAGTTAATATGATTGAGTCATTAAAAAGTGTGGAATAATTTCACACTTTTGTTTTATTAGTTTGACAATTTTATAAAAAAATAGCAAAATATAAGTGTAAGTTTATTTTGCAAAAATCTTGCAAAATTTTATCACAAAAAACAAAATGGGGGATATAAACTTTATGAATACTTTTTTGGCTAGTGGTTCATTTGGTGTGACATTCGCAATTGTTTTCACAGTTTTTTGCACACTCGGTTTCACAATTTTTGCCGTGTGCTTTTGGTGGGTTGATATTAAAAAGCGTCCATTAAAAGAACTTTGGATTAGAATCAAGAAGGCAATTTGGTCAGTCTTTGAAAAAGTGTATGAATTTTTCCACTATAATTCTGCAGTCAAAACAGTTTATTCTGACAAGTCTATGAACTATTCTGGAACAGAATTTTTGCCAATCCCAACAAAAGCCCCAACTAATCAATATACATATGAATTCGTTGGTTGGGACAAAAATGGTGTTGATGAAAAAGGAAATATGGTTGTTCGTGCAATTTACCTTCAAAAGGTAACAAAGTGCTACATCAATGTTTTTGATGACGATAAAACAACTCTTTTATATTCAACAACTGTTGAATATGGTGCTGGTGCAAACCTTTCAGATTTAAACCCTACCAAACCTGATTCAAAAGAATTCTCATATCAATTTATTGGTTGGGATAAAGACACAAACGCATTTTATAAAAATGAAAATGTTTATGCAGTTTATAACGCTATTCCTAAAAAATACACATACAAATTTTTTGATGAAGACGGTGAAACTGTTTTAAGTCAAGGCACAGCAATCTACGGAACTCCAATCATTGCGCCAAAAAGCCCAAAGAGAAGTTCAGCAGATAATGGTGTATCTGAATTTTCAGGTTGGAAGAACTATACAGATGGTATGCTTTTAACAAAAGATTATGAATTTGTTGCTGAATATCGTTTAAAACCACTTGGTGAAGCGGGAAGTGCATCTATCATTAAAACTGAAGGTGAAAAAGTTAAGGTTATTCCTGAAACAAAACTCACTCCAAAAGAAGATTCACAACATGAAGAGATTAAAAAATCACAAGTTATGAGCACAATTAACTTTGATACTGCAAAACAAAGTGAAAACACTGCAATAACAGAAATCAAAGTTCCTGCAGCGGGTGGAATTATTAGAAAAAAACAAGGTATGCTTGTTCAAAGAAACACACCTGTTTCTGATGTTGAAAAATTTAGAGAAATTAATTCAACAGAAACACAAACTCATGATGATAAAGAGATTCATCAAAAAATTCAACTTATGACCATTAAAAAATCAACAGGTGTTTCTAATGATGCATCAAAAGTCATTAAGGTTAAACCAAAGCCAGAAAAAGCACCTGAAGATGATGAACTTTTGAAAAATATGATGATTAATAAAATTAAGATTGATAAAAAAGATGACAAATAATTGTCATCTTTTTTTTGAAAGAAAAACACGGAATATTTCCGTGTTTTATTTTTATTTAAGTTTTTCAAAAAGTTCTCTTGCTCTGATTAAAAGTTCAAGGCTGCGTTCAAATGTTTTTGTGTGAATTTCAAGATTATCATAAGCCTTTTTGATTTTTTGATATCGTCTTTCAATTTCTTGCATAGATGCTTTTTGAACTTCGTAATCATCATCAATTGCAAAACCAACATTGTTGATGCCCATATCTGTTGGTGAGGCGTAAACTTCTTTGCCATAAATCATTTTAAGCATTTTTGACATTACAGGAAAGGCGTCTACATCACGGTTGTAATTTGTTGCAATTTTGCCGTGTGCCTTTTGATAAAATGGGTCAATAATGTTTCTGTCATAAAGGTCGGCTGTTGCCATTTCGTAAGCAATATTAACAAGGTGATTTGTTGAAAGGTTCCAAACAGGGAAGGTTTCATATTTTGCATAGCCTGAATGGATTCCACGAAGGCGGTCGTTGTAAAGTTGGCTTAAACAAACCTTAAGTTTTCCACTGCTTGCACCTGGTGCAGAAACCAAAACAATCTTTTTGCTTGTTGGGATATGGTCATTTCTGCCAAAACCTTTTTTACTTACAATAAAGTTTATGTTATTTGGATAATCTTCAATGTAATAAGATTTGTATGTTGGGGTATTAATTTTTTCACAGTTTTCGATAAATTCTGAAACAAGAGGGTGTTCTTCATAAAAGTTAATCATAACACCGCAAACGGAGATTCCAAGTTCGTGCATACAGCCAATAAGCCTTAAAAGGTCGCTGGCGTATGTGATGTTTAAGTCTTCACGCATCTTTTTTGTGATGATGTGTCTAGCGTTTATGCAGAAGATGATTTCTAGGTCATCTTTAAGTTCTTGCAAAATTTGAATTTTTACGTTTGGTTCAAATCCTGGCAAAACTCTTGCTGCGTGATAGTCGTCAAAAAGTTTTCCACCAACTTCAATGTAGAGTTTTTGGTAGTCTTTAATTCTGTTATAGATTGCTTCTTTTTGAACTTGAATATACTTTTTGTTGTTAAATGGCGTTGTTTTCATAAATATATCTCCGTAAATTTCATTAAAAAAGGGGAACTTAAAATTTTAAGCCCCCGCTTAATTATTTGCCTGATAACTCGTGTTTCTTTCTGAATGTTTCACGTCCACGAATGGTGTGATCTAAAACTTTCTTTCTTATTCTCAAGTTTTCTGGAGTTACTTCCAAAAGTTCGTCTTCATCCAAAAATTCAAGGCTTTCTTCGAGGGTGAGTGGTTTGATAGGAACAAGTCTTAATGCTTCATCAGATGATGATGAACGAATGTTTGTTAATTGTTTTTTCTTGCAAACGTTAACAACGATGTCTTCGGCTTTTGGGTTAATGCCAACAACCATACCACCATAAACTTTAACGCCTGGTCCGATTAACAATCTGCCACGTTCTTGTGTGTTGAATAGGCCATAAACAATTGATTCGCCAGTTTCGTAGGCGATGAGTGCACCAAAGTTTCTTGTGCTAATTGCACCCTTGTATGGTTCATAGCCTGAAAAGTTTGAACTCATGATGCCTTCACCATTGGTTTCAGTTAAAAATTGACTTTTATAACCGAAAAGCCCACGTGATGGAATTTTGAATTCCAAACGAATACGGCTTCCTTTTGGTGACATATTTTGAAGTTCACCTTTTCTTGCACCCATAGAACCCATGATTGTGCTTACTTGGTTTTCTGGAACGTCAATTGTTAGGTTATCGATTGGTTCGAGTGTTACGCCATTTTCTTCTTTATAGATAACTTTTGGCATTGACACTTGAAATTCGTAGCCTTCACGGCGCATATTTTCAACCAAAATTGAAATGTGCATTTCACCCCTGCCTAAAACTCTGAATCTATCGGCAGAATCGGTTTCATAAACTTTTAATGAAAGGTCTTTAACGGCTTCTTTTAAAAGTCTGTCACGAACATGACGAGATGTGAAAAGTTTGCCTTCGGTTCCTGCAAATGGTGAGTCATTTACAGAAAATTCCATTTCAATTGATGGTTCACTGATTTTTACGAAAGGAATAGGTGAAAGGTCTTCTTTGTTTGCAATGGTGTCACCAATAGTTACATCATCGGTTCCTGAAATACAAACAATGTCGCCAGGCATTGCCTTTTCTACAGGAACTTTTTTAAGACCTTGAAATTCAAAGATGTTCGATACTTTGAATGTTTTGTGTTTTGTTTCATCGTGGAAATTCACAATGTCGAGAGTTTCGTTGAGTTTTGCACTTCCTGCATCAACTTTTCCTACGGCGAGTTTTCCAAGATAGTCATTTGCTTCACAAGATGAAACAAGCATTTTAAATGGTTTGTCTGCTTCAATTGTTGGAGCAGGGATGTGAGTGATAATTGTATCTAAAAGTGGTTTCATGTCAGTTCCAACGGTTTCTGCGTCAAGTGAGCAAATTCCGTTTCTTGCAGAACAGAACACAAATGGTGAATCAAGTTGTTCTTCATTTGCATTAAGGTCTAACAAAAGGTCTAACACTTCATCAATAACTTCTTTAACACGTGCATCTTTGCGGTCAATTTTGTTAACAACAACAATAACTTTGTGATTAAGTGCAAGAGCCTTTTCAAGAACAAATCTTGTTTGAGGCATTGTGCCTTCAAAAGCATCAACAACCAAAAGAACACCGTCAACCATTTTTAAAATACGTTCAACCTCACCGCCAAAGTCTGCGTGTCCTGGGGTGTCTACAACATTGACCTTTACATCGTTATAAATAAGTGAAGCGTTTTTACTAAAAATGGTGATTCCACGTTCACGTTCTAGTGCGTTAGAGTCCATAACTCTGTCTTGAACGGCTTGATTTTCTCTGAAAACGCCGCCTTCTTTCAAAAGGGCATTAACCAAAGTTGTTTTGCCGTGGTCAACGTGTGCAATTATTGCAATGTTCCTGATTTTTATTTCTTCCATGATAAACTCCTAAATTTTCAACAAAAAAAATTACAGCAAACACACACTTTGTGCGGTCTGCTTGTAACAAATACCCTTTAATTATAACACCTAAAAAAAGATTTGTCTATATTATGAAAAAATTTTATAATAAAATTTATTTTTATTTATAATAGTGGTTTATTTTGTTCTGAAATCTAATTTGTGAGCAACAAACAATAAAAAATCTAGACTTAATTTGATAATTGTTGTATTATTTTAATATGGAAAATTTGAGCGAAAAGTTACCAAAAGGGTTTGTTTCTAGACTGAAAAACACTCTAGGTGCAGATTATGATAAATATGAAGAAGCAATAAATCAAGATTCTGTTAGGGGTATTAGAGTTAACACAAAAAGAATGCCTGTTGCTGAATTTTGTGAAAAACACAAAGGAGAAATTGTAAAGATTGATTATGCTGACGATGGATTTGTGTTTAAAAGTGATGAAAAAATAGGAAACTCATCAGAACATTTGTCGGGAATTGTTTATTTGCAAGAACCGTCTAGTATGCTTGCAGTGTGCTCTAGTGGGATTGAAAAAGAAGGCAGACCATTAAAAGTGCTGGACCTTTGTGCTTCACCAGGAGGCAAAACCAGTCAGATTGCTTGCAGAATAACAGAAGATTCACTTTTGGTTAGCAATGAAATCATTTCGTCAAGAGCGGGTGTGTTATTTTCAAATGTTGAAAGACAAGGGTTTAAAAATGTTGTTGTTTTAAATGAAAAACCAGAAAACCTTTTAGTGTTTGAAAACTTTTTTGACTATGTGTTTGTTGATGCTCCATGTTCTGGGGAGGGAATGTTTAGAAAAAATCCTGAAACAATTTCAGAGTGGAGTGAAGAAAATGTAAAGATGTGTGCGGATAGACAAAAAGAAATTTTACAAGTGGCTGAAAAATTGGTTTCGGCTGGTGGAAAACTTGTTTATTCAACTTGCACTTTTGCAGAAGCAGAGGATGAAAATATTGTTGAATGGTTCTTGGAAAATTTTAATTACAAAATTGAAGATGTTCCAGAAAATATCAAAAAATCAACAATCGCAAGCAATGCTAAAATTGATAATGCAGATTTTGCAAGAAAGTTTTATCCATTTTCGGGTGTTGGTGAAGGTCAGTTTGTTGCAGTTTTTAAAAATGTGGATGAATCTAGAGAATGTTCTCTTCATACGAAAAAACATTATAGAACAATTGAAGAAGTTGGCAGAACTAATAGAAATTTGATTGATGAGTTCTTGGCAGAAAACACTACATTTAAAATTTCAAAAAGACCATATCAAGTGGGTGAAAACTTATATTTGGCTCCAGAACTTGTTGATTCTAACGTTCAAACAGCACTTGATGGTTTAAAGTTTGTGAGTGTGGGAATTAAACTGGGGTCTATTGAAAAGGGTAGGTTTGAACCAAATCATAATATGTTTATGTCAATGGATGATGTGTTTAAAATTAAAATTGAACTTGATGACGTTCAAATGAAAAAATATTTGCATGGCGAAGAAATTATGGTTAATATGGCAGGCAGGGGATACGCTGTTGTAACAAAAAATGGCTATCCGCTTGGCGGAGCAAAACTTGTTAATGGAAGATTAAAAAATTTATATCCGAAGGGGTTAAGAGTATGAGTAAAAATTACACACTAATCACTGGTGCTTGTGGGGGACTTGGAAAGTCTTTTGTAAAACTATGTGCGCAAGAAAACAGCAATTTGCTTTTAACAGGAACAAGTCAAAAAAAGTTGGATGCGCTTGTTATAGAATTTGCTGAAGAATTTAAATCTATTGAAGTAAAAACCTTCGTTTGTGACCTTGGAATTAAAGAAAACAGAATAAGTCTTGTTGATTTTATTAAGCAAAATAATATTGTGATAACAAGACTTATTAATAATGCAGGGGTTATTATAGAAGGTGACCTTATGCGTTTTGAAGATGATGAAATTTTAAAGGCTGTTGAAGTTAACTGTGTTGGAACATTAGATTTAACTCAAAAACTTTTAAAAATTCGTGATGAGAGCCAAAAATTTGAAGTTTTAACAGTTTCAAGTGTGGCAAGCACATATCCAATTCCTCATATGGCGGTTTATGCTGCAACAAAGGCATTTTTGGTTTCAATGATGACTTCGCTTTCAGAAGAATTTAAAAAGACAAATGTAGTATTTACAAATGTTTGCCCAGGTGGAATGGCAACAACTAATGCCATGAAAGAATCAATCAAATCTATGGGGCTTGGTGGAAAACTTTCAACTGTTTCAACCGACAAAGTTGCAAAAGTGGCTTTAAAGGCCTTGAAAAAACGAAAAGCAAATGTTGTTCCAGGGTTCTTTAATAAGATTTTGGTCGCTATCAGCAAACCTTTTTCGAAAAAATTTATGGCGAGAAGTGCTGGAAAAATCTATGCAAAATCGCAAGCAAAACGTGGATTTTGATATGATTTCATAATTTTTTTTAAAATAGGGTTGACAAAAAGTGTTATATAATTATAATTAAAGCCATGGAACAGACAAAAGAAACAAGCAATTTATTTTCAAGAAACATCGTAGAACTTAAACTCATTTCTGACAGAATTGCAGAAGGTAAGGGTGAAAAGGCTGGTATTTTCAGCAATACATACCAAATTCTCTACATTTTAGACAGAAAAGAAAAGGTTACACCAAAGGAACTTATTGCTGAACTTAACATGGCAAAAAGTAACCTTGCTATCCTTGCAAAAAAGATGATTAGCGATGGTTTAATCGAAAGTCATAAAGACAAGTCTAACAAAAGAGAAATCTTCTACAATATCACAGAAGATGGAAAGACCATGCTTCAAGAGAAACTTGATAATATTGATACCGTTTGTGAGGGAGACACAAAGAAGGTTACAAATATTATTATAAAGGCTGTTGAAGAACTTAAAAAACTTGAAAATAAGTCTGCATCAACCAAAAAAAGAAAAACCAACGCTAAATAGCGTTCGTTTTTCATGACAACTAAAAAAGTAAGAAAAAAGGTGATTTGTGTCACCTTTTTAATTTTGTTTAAAATATGTTTGAAATTTTTAAATAGCGGACTATAATAGATGTGAAAAAAGGAGTTTTTTATGAGAAAAGTTATACCAATCACACTTTTAACTGGTTATTTAGGTGCGGGAAAAACCACACTTTTAAACCATGTGTTAAATAATAAAGAAAATTATAAAGTTGCCGTTATTGTTAATGATATCGGCGAAGTTAATATTGATGCAGACCTTATTGGTGCAGGAAAAGTTGTTTCAACCAGTGATGATAGTTTGGTTGCACTTCAAAATGGTTGTATTTGTTGCACTCTTCAAGAAGATTTGATGAAACAAATTGCCGAACTTTTAACACTTAATAAGTTTGATTATATTTTGATTGAAGCATCTGGGGCAAGTGAACCAATGTCTATTGTTCAATCAATTGCAATGGTTGTTGATATGAGTGAACAATATGATTTGCCTTGCAAATGCAGACTTGACAATGTTGTTTGTGTTGTGGATTCTTTAAGGCTTGCAAAAGAGTTTGGTTGTGGTGAAAACCTTGTTAAGGATAAAAATGAAGACCATAACATTGTTAATTTGATTATTCAACAAATTGAATTTTGTAACAAAATCATTATCAATAAAGTTGACCAAGTTTCTGAAGATGAAAAGGGCAGAGTTATTTCTGTGATTAAAAAACTTCAACCAGAAGCAGAACTTATTGAATCAGAATTTGGTGTTGTTCCAGTTTCAAAAATTATGGATACAAATGCTTTTGATTTTGACAAGGCTTGTATGTCTGCTGGTTGGATGAAAGAACTTGAAAAAGAAGCCGATGATGGCGAACACGAGCATCATCATGAACATGATGAACACCATGAACATCATCATGACCACAAGTGCGAAAAGCATGGAAAGGAACATAGTGAAGAATGTCATCATGAGCATCATCATGAACATGACGAGGAACATGAACACCATCACCACCATGATGGACATGAATGCCATGACCCTAATTGCAAATGTCATCACCACCACCATGAAGAAGATGCTTATGGCATTGGCTCGTTTGTTTATTATCGTAGAAAACCAATTGTAAAAAGCAAATTCCGTTCTTTTGTTGAAAATATGCCAAATACAATTATTAGAGCAAAGGGCTTGATGTGGTTTTCAAGTGATAATGAAAATATGTATATTTTTGAACAAGCAGGCGTGCAAAAAAATGTGTTCAGAGCAGATTATTGGATTGATGCACTTCCTGAAAGAGAAAAACAACAATACATAAAAGCAAATCCAGATATCATGAAAGATTGGAAAGACGAAGTTGGTGACCGCATGGTTAAACTTGTGTTTATCGGTCAAAAAATGGATAAAGAACAAATCATCAAATCACTTGATGATTGTTTGGATAAATAGTAAAATAAGGTTAGTGAGAAATCATTAACCTTTTTTAATGGGGGAATTTATGGCAAAATTATATGTGATAACAGGACCTGCTGGTGTGGGAAAAACAACAATAACCAAAGAACTTGCAGAAAAACTTGGAAAGTGTGCAGTTGTTGAAGGTGATGAGATTTATCATCAAGTTGTTGGTGGCGAAAAACCATGGCTTGAAGGCAATCATTTGGATGTTATGTGGAAAAACTTGATAGATTTGTCAAAAAATTATTTGGAAGCAAATATTGACGTTGTTGTTAATTATATTGTTTATAAAGACAGGCTTGAACAGTTGATTGAATCACTTGCAAAGTATGAAATTCATTTTGTGGTTTTGACTGCAAGTGCAAAAGTTGTTTCTGAAAGAGATGAAAGTAGGGATGCAGATGTTCAAGTGCACAGGGTTGAAACTCACTTAAAAAAGTTTGCAGAGCAAGGCTACGATGAAAAATATTTTTTAAACACAGAAGGCAAGAGAGTTGAAGACGAAGTGCAAGAAATATTGTCTGGAAAATTTATTATGCAAACTGCCGTGGATGATAATCATTTTTCGGGTCTTCAAAAATTGTATTTTGATTTAATTAAATCCGGTGAAAAAATTTATGAACTTCGGATGAATGATGAAAAACGACAATGTATAAATGTTGGTGAAGATTATGTTTTTGGTTTAGAGCCAGAGCGTCATAGTTTGATTAGAAAAACCATAAAAAATAAACATATATTTAAAGACTTTGCAGAAGCAGCAGACAAACTTGACCCTAAAAAAGTTGGGTTTGCTAGCAGGGAAGAAATGAAACTTGTTTACAACACAATCTATTCAAAAGAAAAGCAAGAAAAGTATGGTGTTGTTGCTTTTGAGTTTTAAAAGTAAAAATGCAAATCAATAAATTCTATATAATTTTGGTTTGCTTTTTATTTTGTAAAAATAAGGAACAGTGTTTTGTAAATGCTGAAAATTTGGAGTGTTATGTTTCGCATAACACTCCATTTTTTGTTAAAAGTTACAAAAATTTTAAATGTATAGATTTTAACAAATTTAGCACTCTTCGCTTGACAGTGCTAAAATATGGTGGTATAGTAATTTGTGTTTATGGTAATAATTTTTTTAAAAAATCATAAACAAAAATTAGAGTTTTAAATAAACAATTTTTTTTGATGGAGGATATTTATGGACTATCAAAAATTTACACAAAAATCTTTAGAAGCACTTCAAGTGGCTCAAAATTTTGCTGGCGAAAATGGTAATGCAGAAATTGTTCAAGAACATTTGTTTTATGCTCTTGTTAGTCAAGAGGATGGGTTGATTCCAGAAATTTTGAAAGGCATGGGAACAAGTGAATATGCTGTTAAAAATGATGCTCTTGCAAAAGTTAATAGGCTTGCAAAAGTTTCTGGTCAAGGCAAAGTTTATATGTCAGATGAATTAAACAAAGTTATTGTTGAAGCAGAAAAACAATCAAAGTCTATGGGTGATGATTTTATTTCTGTTGAACATTTGTTTTTGGGGCTTTTGACAAAGCCTAATCGTGATGTTGATGAAGTTTTAAAAAAGCACAAAATTTCAAAAGATGCTTTCTTGAAAGTTTTGATGGGTGTTAGAGGAAATCAAAGGGTAACCAATGAGAATCCTGAAAACACTTATGATGTTTTGAAAAAATATGGAACAAATCTTGTTGAGATGGCAAGAAAAAATAAACTAGACCCAATTATTGGTCGTGATGATGAAATTAGAAACGTGATTAGAATATTGTCACGAAAAACAAAGAATAATCCGGTTTTGATTGGTGAGGCAGGTGTTGGAAAAACCGCTATTGCAGAAGGTCTTGCTATTAGAATTTTTAAAGGTGATGTTCCATCATCACTTAAAAACAGAGAAGTGTTCTCGCTTGATATGGGAAGTTTGGTTGCTGGCGCTAAATATAGAGGTGAGTTTGAAGAAAGGTTAAAAGCGGTGCTTGCTGAAGTTAAAAAAAGTGAAGGGAAAATTATACTTTTTATTGATGAACTTCACCTTATTGTTGGAGCAGGAAAAACTGATGGAGCAATGGATGCAGGAAATATTTTAAAACCACTTCTTGCACGTGGCGAACTTCATTGTATTGGTGCAACTACACTTGACGAATATCGTAAGTATATTGAGAAAGACCCAGCATTAGAGAGACGTTTTCAACCAGTTATGGTAAATGAGCCAACTGTTGAAGACACAATAACCATACTTCGTGGAATTAAAGAGAGGTATGAAGTTTATCATGGTGTTAAAATTGCAGATAGTGCACTTGTTGCTGCGGCTACACTTTCAAATAGATATATTACAGACAGGTTTTTGCCGGATAAGGCAATTGACCTTGTTGATGAGGCTTGTGCAACAATCAAAACAGAAATTGACTCAATGCCAACTGAAATGGATGAAATTAACAGAAAAATTATTGGTCTTCAAATAGAAGAAGCAGGTCTAAAAAAGGAAACGGATGAAATTTCAAAAACAAGACTTGCAAAAATTCAGGCGGAAATTTCGAAACTTAAAGAAAAGTATGACCAAATGACTGCAAAATGGCAGAATGAAAAGAAAGCAATTGAAAACATCAATAAGTTAAAAGAAGAACTTGAAAAGGTTAAGGCTGATATTGAGTTTGCTAAAAAAGAATATGATTTAAATAAAGCCGCAGAACTTCAATATTCAAAACTTCCAAATATTGAAAAACAACTTGCTGAACAAGAAAAAGAATATGAAAAAAGCAAGACAAACAATCTGTTAAGAAACAAAGTAACTGATGAAGAAATTTCTAAAATCGTGTCACGCTGGACGGGTGTTCCTGTATCAAAACTTGCAGAAAGTGATAGGGAAAAGATTGTTAATCTTGACACAATATTGCATCAAAGAGTTATTGGGCAAGAACAAGCCGTCACAAAGGTTGCAGAGGCAATTCTTCGTTCAAGAGCAGGTATTGCAGACCCAAATAGACCAATTGGCTCATTTTTGTTTTTAGGTCCAACTGGTGTGGGGAAAACAGAACTTTCTAAAGCCCTTGCCGAAAGTTTGTTTGATGATGAGAAAAACATGGTTCGAATTGACATGAGTGAATATATGGAAAAATTTTCTGTGTCAAGACTTATTGGTGCGCCTCCAGGATATGTTGGATATGATGAGGGTGGTCAATTAACCGAAGCCGTTCGCAGAAAACCATATTCAGTTGTATTGTTTGACGAAATTGAAAAGGCACATCCTGATGTGTTTAACATTTTGCTTCAAGTTTTAGATGATGGAAGAATTACAGATTCTCAAGGAAGAACAGTTGATTTTAAAAATACAATCATAATTTTAACATCAAACCTTGGTGCAAATATGATTTTGGAAGGTATCCAAAGTGATGGGACCATTTCTTCAGAAACAACAAATGCGGTTCATTCACTTTTAAAACAATCATTTAGGCCAGAATTTTTGAATCGTTTAGATGAAATTATTATGTTTTCGCCTCTTGGGAAAAAACAAATTGGTTCAATTGTTGATTTGCTTTTAAAAGGATTAAAAAATAGGCTTGCCGATAAACAAATAGAACTTGTTGTAACTGATGGTGCAAAAGATGAAATTATCGAACAAGGATACGACCCAAGTTTTGGTGCAAGACCTCTAAAAAGATTTATTCAACAAGTTGTTGAAACCATGGTTGCAAGGGCTATTTTGAAAAATGAAATAAAACCAAAATCAACCATTGAAATTGACTTTGAAAACCAAGATTTTATTATTAGTGTAAAGTAGCGGACCTGTGTTATTTATTGACTTGTAGATGTTTTTTTGTTACAATGTGATTATATACATTAATCTCGAGGAGAATGGTTATGGATAAAAAAATTAAGGCACAAGTGGATGATATTTTAAAGAATACAACAATAACAATTGAAGAAAGGGAAAAACAAGCATTAAGTGTTATTGATAATGCAAAAGATATTTCTGCAGAAGAACGTTCTAAATTAAAAAATGATGTTGTTGACTATTGTTTAAAAAATTATATCAAGAGTGATATTGAAAATATTAGAAAACAAATCAAGGAGTCTGGAAAAAAGATTACACTTGCTGAAAGAATAAAACTTGAA
This sequence comes from Clostridia bacterium, assembly GCA_045594425.1. Taxonomy (GTDB): domain Bacteria; phylum Bacillota; class Clostridia; order Christensenellales; family UBA1242; genus RGIG1681. The sequence continues at coordinate 20,265 of JAZNYK010000006.1, read as the reverse complement.
AAAGCAGCAATTGCGGTTAGAATTGAAGACTTTATTTCAAAAAGACCATTTTTGCTTTCAATGTTCGGTGGTAAGTTAAAAGATAAAATTGAGGATATGGTGGCAGCAGCACACGCAGATGTAACTGCAATCAAGGACCCTGAAGCGTTTAAGGTTGAATCAGTTGGTCATTCAATGGATATTAATGCTCCAGAATATGAAATTTTAACATATGGTGATTTAACAGTAACTTGTTCACATGGGGCATCAGAAAAAGTAGAACAAATTTTGAGAGAGGGTGGTTCAGTTTCTGAAAAAGCAAAAATTTTGAGAGACTTGGGTTTCAATGTTCAAGTTAAAGGTGAACTGGATATGCAACAGGATATGGCAGAAACTCAAAAGGAAGAAAACTCTTCTAAAAGTGAAAGCGAACAATCTCAACCAGAATAAAAAAAGAACTCTTTGAAAGAGTTCTTTTCTTTTTGTTGAAAAATTTTATACTTTATAGAAAAATGGTGTGTTTTTGATTTGTGGAAAATCTAAAAGTTTGATATACTCTAAACGAAATATGCTTGAATTGAACATAAATATTGGTGGACGTTATTGCATAAGATAAATCATAAAGGAATATTATTATGAATAAATTAAAAATTATCACTGACTCAAACTCTGGTATTTTGCAAAAAGAAGGTGAGGAACTTGGTGTTTTTGTTATTCCAATGCCATTCACAATTAATGATGAAGAATATTTGGAAGAAATTTCAATTTCACAAGAAAAGTTTTATGAGTTTTTGGCTCAAGATGCCGATGTAACAACATCACAACCTTCAAGAATTTATCTTGAAGAACTCTGGACAGATTTGCTTAAAGAGTATGATGAACTTGTTTATATTCCAATGACAAGCGGATTATCTGCAACTTGCGGGAACGCAAGTGCATATGCTGAAGCGTTTGGTGGAAAGGTTCAAGTGGTTGACAATCTTCGCATATCTGTAACTCAAAAACAAAGTGTTATGGAAGCCGTTGAACTTGCAAGACAAGGAAAGTCTGCAAAAGAAATTAAAGAGTTTTTGGAAAAAACAAAAGATAAAGCGTCAATCTATATCATGGTTGACACTATGAAATATTTGAAAAAAGGTGGTAGGGTTACTGGTGCTGCTGCGGCTCTTGGTGCAATGCTTAAACTTAAACCAATTCTTTATACACGTGGTCAAAGTTTTGAAAAGTATGGTGTTGTTATGACACTTGCTCAAGCAAAAAAGAAAATGATTGCACAAATCAAAAAAGAACTTGAAACTGAATTTAAGGCAGAGTATGAAGCAGGAAAGATGATTTTATATATTGCACACACTCAAAATTATAAAGAAGCACTTAAGTTTAAAGATGAAGTCTTGAAAGAAATTCAAAACGTTGAAGTTAGATTTGTTGACCAATTGTCTTTAAGTGTTTCTTGTCATATTGGACCTGGTGCACTTGCTTTAGCAATGGCAATTGATAATTTTTCAGGAAAATAAATAATAAAAACAATACGAAAAATGTTTGGTATTGTTTTTTTATTGTTTAAAATATTTGCGTCAAAAATAATAAAGGACTATAATTATGGCATTAGAGGTGATATTATGATGAAAAAAATTGAGGCTATTAAGCATAGACATTCAATTAGACAATATACAGATGCTCCAATTGAAGAAGAAAAACTTTCTGAAATTGAACATGAGATTAGCATTTGCAACAAATTAAGTGGGTTGCATATGCAACTTGTAACAAACGACTCTGAAGCGTTTGATGGATTTATGGCGCATTATGGTCATTTTAAAAATGTTAGAAACTATGTTGCTTTGGTTGGTGTTGATGACGGACACTTGGAAGAAAAAGTGGGTTATTATGGCGAACGTGTTTTGATAGCCATTGAAGAACTCGGGCTTAATACTTGTTGGGTGGCATTAACATACAGCAAAAGAAAAACTCATGTTAAGATTGGGGACCATGAAAAGTTGGTTTGTGTGATTGCTTTTGGTTATGGTGCAGAAAGTGGCCAACAACATAGATATAGACCAATTGAAAAGGTTGCTGTTATGACTCCGGAAGACCCTGATTGGTATAGACATGGTGTTGAACTTGCAAGGCTTGCACCAACAGCAATGAACCAACAAAAATATTTGATTCAAAGAAGCGGAAATGTTGTGAAAATTTCTGCAGGTGTTGGTTTTTACACAAAGGTTGACGTTGGTATTGTTAGATATCATTTTGAAGTTGGCGCTGGAAAAGAAAACTTTAAGTGGTTTGGTGAAGAAGAATTTATGCAACAAATTCATCCAGATGCCGATGAAGGTCCTAAAAATGTATTAATTATTTCATCAAGTCCAAGAAAAGGCGGAAACTCTGACACTCTTTGCAATGAGTTTGCAAGAGGTGCTCGTGAATCAGGTCATGTTGTTGAGGTTGTTAGACTTGCTGATAAAAAAATTGGTTATTGTCAAGGATGCTTTGCGTGTGCACAAACGCATAAATGCTTCCAAAAAGACGATATGGATGAACTTTGCGAAAAAATGTTAAGAGCAAACGTTATTGTATTTTCATCTCCAGTATACTTTTATAACATGACGGCACAACTTAAAACATTTATTGATAGACTTATGCCAGTTTATGATAAAATTAGAGCGGATATTTATTTGATTGCAACAGCAACCGATACAGACCACAATAACATTAGAAATGCGTTAGAGGCAATTCGTGGGCTTACTCATGATTGTTTGGAAGGCTGTGAAGAAAAGGGTAGAATTGTTGCTGGTGGTGTTAGCCGTGCTGGTGATATTGAAAATAGACAAGAATTAAAACTTGCATATCAAATGGGACGTAATATTTAAATTAAAACACACCGACAGGTGTGTTTTTTTGTGTGGTTTGTTTGGAATGTAACATTTTGACAATAGAGAATAGTTTTATTTGACAAATTTTATATAAAATTAGATAATAATGGCAGTAAGGAGAAATTTATGAGCGTAAAGTATTCAATTGTTATACCATGTTATAATGAACAAGAAACTATCAATGCTTTTTACGATGCAATCATTCCGGTTATGGACCAAACAAAAGAAAAGTATGAACTTATTTTTGTTAATGATGGAAGCAGAGATAAAACAGAAGAAATTTTAAGAGAACTTGCATCAAAAGATAAAAAAGTTAAGGTTATTAATTTTGCAAAAAATAGTGGACAACAAGCAGCATTACTTGCTGGTTTTACAGAATCACAAGGTGAAGCGGTTGTTGATATTGATGTTGACCTTCAAGACCCAGTTGAAGCAATTTTGCCTATGATTGAAAAGTGGAAAGAAGGCTATGATATTGTGCATGGAAAAAGACTTGTTAGAAAAGGTGAAACTTTCTTTAAAAAGGCAACTTCAAGCATCTATACAAAATTCTATGGCAAAATCACAGGTCTTGATATTCCTAAAAACTGTGGCGATTTTAAACTTTTTGATAGAAAGGTTATTGATGTTATTATTTCAATGCCAGAAAGAGATAGATTTTTGCGTGGAATTACTGCATGGGTTGGTTTTAAGCAAACTTTTGTTGAATTTGAAAGAAAAGAAAGATTTGCCGGCGAAACAAAATATAATGTAAGAAAACTTATCAAACTTGCAACAAATGGTATTGTTTCAAATAGTTCTTATCCACTTTCACTTTCTATGAAAGCGGGAATTGCTGGAGGTGTTTTGTCAACACTAGCGTTTGTAACATTTATTGTTCTTGCAATTTGCAAAATCAGTCTTCCACTTGTTGCTTGGATGTTCCCAACAGTAACATTGCTTGCTTCATTGGGCTTTGTGTTTAATGGTCTTTCAAATGTTTATCTTGCACGTGTTTATAGTGAAGTTCAAAACAGACCAAAATATATAATTAGAGAAAAGATTAATTTTGACAAATAAATTTTTAAAAATATAAAAAACTTTAAAAAAAAATATTGACAAGGCATATATAATATTGTTAATATTAATCTTGCCGAAAAATTTTTATGCACTAAATTATTGGAATATTACCACTAATAATTTAGTGCATTTTTTTTCGCTAATAAAACAAGGAGGTTTAAATTTTTTTATTACAACTGAATATAACAAGGAGGAAAAATGATTAAACTTGACAACATTTCAAAAACCTACAAGGTTGCTTGTAGGGAAAAAGGACTTGTGAATGCGTTCAAGAGTTTGTTTAACCGAAAATATAAGGTTATTGAAGCCTTGAAAAATGTGTCATTCGAAGTAAAAGAAGGCGAAATTGTTGGGTATATTGGTCCTAATGGTGCCGGAAAAAGCACTACAATCAAAATCATGACAGGAATCATATCACCAACCTCTGGCAACTGTGAAATAAATGGATTTAATCCATCTAAAGACAGACAAAAATACGTTCGAGAGATAGGTGCGGTGTTTGGACAACGCTCAAACCTTGCATGGGATGTTCCCGTGATTGACTCTTACGAACTTTTGAAGGATATTTATAAAATATCCGATTCAGAATATGAAAAAAATTTAAAGAATTTAACGGAGAAACTAGATTTGAATGGTTTATTAAATCTTCCACTCCGAAGTCTCTCACTTGGACAGCGAATGAGATGTGAGATTGCAGGGGCACTTCTGCATTCTCCAAAGATTTTATTTTTGGATGAGCCAACCATTGGGCTTGATTCGATATCAAAACTGCAGGTTCGTGAGTTTATTAAACAAATGAACAAAGAAACCAAACTTACTGTTATTTTGACCACTCATGACATGAATGATATTGACGCTTTAACCAATCGCATTATCTTGATTGGAAAAGGGCAGAAACTTTATGATGGCAGTTTTGACAAAATTAAAGAAGAATATTCAAAAAGTGTGCTTGTTAAGGTTCAAATGGCTGAACAATATGACAGTGTTGAAATTGACGGCTATCAAACATTGGATATTCAAGGAACAGAAGTTTCACTTAAAAACTTGCCTGAAACAACGTTTTCTTATGTAAAACTCGTTCAGGCTCTAGAAAAGAAATATAAGATTGTTGACATTTCAACGCAAGCGCTTGAACTTGAAGAAGTGATTTTTAACTTATACAAGGAGTATGAGTTATGAGAACATTTGGTTCAATATTAAAGATGAATGTCAAACAACAGTTTCAGTATCGTGCAGCGGCATTTTCTGGAACAATAACACAATTGTTTTTTGGTTTTATGCAAATTTCACTTTTTACTGCGTTTTTGGTGCAGGGAAAGTCTGATTTTACCATTCCTCAAATGGCAACATATATTTGGCTTCAGCAAGCGTTTTACACATTATACAAATATTGGGATGCCTGCAAATTTGAAATATCTGCCAAAATTGTTAATGGTGACATCGCATATCAACTCATTAGACCAATGAGTTTGTATAACTATTGGTATCAAAATGTATTTTCTAAATCACTTGGGCAAATGCTAATTCGTGCGATTCCGCTTGTTTGCATTGTTGTGTGGCTTCCAGCAGGGTATGGTTTGATGCTTCCAGTAAGCATTGAAAACTTTTTGATGTTTTTGGTGTCTGCTGCAATTGGTGCGTTTTTGATAGCATCTATTAATGTGGTGAGTTATATTATCACACTATACACATTGTCACCAGCAGGTGTGTTTAGTTTTATGGTTGCAGTGGCTTCGTTTTTGGCAGGACAATATGTGCCAATTCCAATGCTTCCAGATTCTGTTGCAAGAGTTTTAGATTTCTTTCCGTTTAGATATGTGAGTGATTTGCCATTTAGAATTTACATTGGCAACATAAACGGAACAGATGCACTATTCCAAATTGCAGTTCAAATTGTTTGGCTTGTTGCAATTGTTTGCATTAGCAAATTTGTTATGGCAAGAAAAATAAATAAACTTGTGGTGCAAGGGGGATAGGCTATGATGAAGTTATATAGAAAATATCTTGCATTGCAGGTTAAATCAGCATTTGAATATCGTGCGTCACTTATTTTTGATATGATTTCTGGGTCACTTACGACAATTGCTTCGTTCTTTGCAATATTTTTGTTGTTTAAAAACTATGAAACAATTGGTGGGTATTCATTTAGTGAGGTTTTGATAACTTATGCTCTTGTAAATTTCACATTTTCTGTTGCAGAGTGTATGTTTAGAGGTTTTGATACATTTGATAAACTTGTTAGAACGGGTGAACTTGACAGATTGTTAATCAGACCAAGAAGTGTGTTTTTGCAGGTTTTGGGACATAAAATTGAATTGAATAAAATTGGAAGAATTTTGTTCAGCGGGGCAGTTTTGGTTTGGGCGTGTGCTAATCTTTCAATCACTTGGACCGCTATGAAACTTATGGTTATTTTGCTTATGGTTTTTGGTTCAATTATTATTTTTGCGGGAATGTTTCTTTTGTTTTCAAGTATGTGTATTTTCACCGTTGAAGGCATTGAAGTTGTGAATGTTATCACAAATGGCGGGCGTGATTTGGCGCAATATCCAATTGATGTGTATTCTGGATTTTTTAGAAAAGTGTTCACATACATCATTCCGCTTGGTGTTGTGAATTATTTGCCACTTCAATATTTGCTTGGATTTTCAAATGCAACAATATGGCACGCACTTTCACCACTTTTTTCAATTGTGTTTTTTGCAATATGTTTCTTTATTTTTAAGTGGTCACTTACAAAATATAAATCAACAGGAAGTTAAAAAGATGGCTTTTATGCCATCTTTTTTTGTTTGATGTAATAATATTTTTGACAAAAATTATTGCACATTTTATAATTTAATTACGCAAAAAAATAAGAAGGTTAATATGACTGAAATAAAAACAATAAAATCAAAATTCTTAAAAAATATGTTTGATCAAAATACATATATTTTAACAAATAAAAAAGAGGCTGTAATTATTGATGCTGGCGCTGAACTTGATGATGTTATTGATGCAGTTGCTGGCAAAAAAGTTTTGGCTGTTTTGTTAACTCATGCACATTTTGACCATACATGGAATTTGGAAAAATATGTTAAAGAATTTGGTTGTGATGTTTATGTGTGTGAAGGGGCAGAAAAACGATTTTTAAATGCTGATTTAAATGCGTGTTTTATGGTTAGATTGCAAGTTAGTCAAAATATTGACCAAAAACACATTAAATATTACGCAAAAAATTTAAAGATTGGTTCGTTTGATTTTGATGTGTTTTTTACACCAGGACATACAACAGATGGTGTTTGCGTTTTGTGGAAAGAAAATTTATTTACTGGTGACACTGTGTTTGCTGATGGGGTTGGAAGAACCGACCTTGTAGATAGCAATCCATTTGAACTTGTTAATAGTTTAAGAACTATTCAAAATATTGATTTTAAGGTGGCTTATCCAGGGCATTATGAACCAGCAAACAAAAACAAAATTTTAGATACTTTATATTTTTATTTATAATCACAAACTTTTTCATAATCAGAAAAATTTTTGCATAAAGTTGATTGAGGCTGATTTATGAAAAAGTTTTTTTATTTGTTGTTTTCTGTAATATTTTTAGTATTTTCTACATTTTCACTTTCAGGTTGCAAAAAAAATGAAGTTGATAAAGTTTCAAAAAATTTAAATAGTTATGCAATAACAGCATCGTTTGATGATGAAAGCAAACAAATATCTGCAAGTGAGAAAATAGTGTTTTTTAACTCAACCGGAAGTGACCTTGATTTTGTTTGTTTGCATCTTTATCCAAGGGCTTTTAGAGAAGATGCAATCATCAAACCATACACGGCACTTACTCAAGCAAGTTGCTTTCCTAATGGTGTGAGTTTTGGAGATATTTTAATTGAAAAAGTTTTAGTTAATGACGTTGAAAATACATTTGAATTTGTCGGTGAAGATGACGATATTTTAAAGATAAATTTTGGCTTTGCTTTAGACAATAAAAAATCACTTGAAATTGTTTTAAATTTTACTTTGAAAATTCCAAACTCTACACACAGGTTTGGTTGGTTTGATGGAAATATAAATTTAGGCAATTGGTATCCGATTATTTGTATGTTTGAAAATGGTGAGTTTGATATGTCGCCATATTATTCAACGGGTGACCCGTTTTATTCTGATATTGCAAACTATGATGTTGAAATAACTTATCCATCAACATATAAACTTTGCTCGAGTGGAAGTGTTGCTTTTGAAAATTTGGGTGAAACAACAAAAGCAAAAATGACAGCAAAAGCGGTGCGTGATTTTGCACTTTGTTTTTCAGATAAATCGAAAGTTGTTTCAAAAAAGCAGGGTGATGTTGAATATTTTTATATGGGATATGAAACTGATAAACAGTTTGATAAATATCTTAATATTTTAATTTCTGCAACGGAATATTTTGGTGAGAGTTTCGGTGATTATCCATACAGCACATTGTCGGTTGTAAAAACACCATTTATTTATGGTGGAATGGAATATCCAAATATTGTTTTTATTTCAGATTCAATTGATGATGAAGAAGAGTTTTTGAAAGTTATTGTGCATGAAATTGCTCATCAATGGTGGTATGGGGTTGTGGGAAACAATGAAACAAAAGAGGCTTGGCTTGATGAATCACTTGCCGAATATTCAACAGCATTGTTTTTTGGAAAACATAATGAATTTGGTGTGACATATGAAGAGTTTATTAATAACGCACTTTCAAGTTATCTTTTGTATGTTGATGTTATTCAAACAATTCGTGGAGAGGTTAACACAAAAATGAATCTTGCTGTTAATGAATATCAAAATGATTATGAATATTCCTATATGGTTTATGTTAAAGGGGTGATTATGTTTGACTCGCTAAAGTCTATGGTTGGTGAAAAAAAAGTGATTGCTGGTTTAAAAAAGTATTATGCTAGCAACAAATTTAAAATTGCGACAAAAAATAATTTTTATTCCGCATTTAAATCGTCATGCCATCAAGATTTAGATAACTTTTTTGAAGGTTATTTAAATGGTGAAACCATTATTTCAAGCATAAACTAACAAGCCTTGTGCAATTTGTGACATAAAAATGTTTTGTTTTTAATCAAATTATGCTAAACTTGATTTGCTAGGAGATTTTATGCGTATTATCAATTTGGCTTCAGGAAGCAAGGCTAATTCAACATTTATTGATTATGGCAGCACAAAAATGCTTATTGATGTTGGCTTGAATGAAAAACAACTCATTCAAAGACTTGCCGACATTGGTGAAAAATTGAGTGATGTTTTGGCGGTTTGTATAACACATGAACATATCGACCATATCAGAGGGCTTAAAACACTTGCAAAAAAATATGATATTGATTTTTATATCAAAACCGAACTTGCAGAAAGTTCGTTTTTGGCGGATATTGAATTTAAAGAGGGTAGGCTTCATAAAATAGAAAGCGGAAAGTTTAGTGTTGGTGATTTAGAAGTTACTGCATTTGATGTTTCGCATGATGCAATTGCGCCAGTTGGATATGTTGTTAATGTTTTTGGCAGTCACTCAAAAGTGGGGTTTGTTACTGACCTTGGGGAAGTGTCTGAAAAAATAAAGCAATCATTAAAAAATGTTAAAATGGTTTTTATTGAATCTAACTATGATGAAAAAATGCTTTATGGTGGAAGTTATCCATATATTGTAAAAAAACGTATAGATTCAAGCAAAGGGCATTTATCTAACGCTCAATCATTGGAACTTGCAAAGTTTTTGTTTGAAAATGGAACAAGATGTTTTGTTCTTTCTCATTTGTCACAAAACAATAATTTGCCAGAACTTGCTTTTTCAAATTATGCAAATTATTTTGAAAGCCAAGGATTTGTGCTTGATAAAGATGTGTTTTTAAGATTGTCTTTTCAAGAAAGACACGGAAATAATTTTAGTTTAAAAGAGGAATTTGATGGAAAATAAATTACTTGATTCAAAACGATTAAATTTTGGTGTTTATGAATCTGCACTTGCTAGTGTGTTGTTTGTTATTTATAATTTTTTGTTTATTCAACTTTTTACAATGTTGCCATTAAATTTTAGGCAGATTGATGCAGTTGGAATGATTGCTTCGTTTTTATTAGAAGCAACATTTGCCGTTGCTGCAGTTACTGTTGCATTGTCTAAAAAGATTAACATTACAAAAGCATCTGGAATGAATAAAAAAATTAGCAAACGAATGGTTTGGCTTGGTTTTTGGATTGCAGTTGTTTGTTTGATTGGTTTTGGAAATTTAACAAATGTATTTTTAGAAATTTTGGAGGCTATTGGATATACTTCAGTGCTTTCAGACCTTGCAATTGATACTTTCTGGAAATATATTGGGTATGTTATTGTGTCTTGTGCAACACCAGCATTTTGTGAAGAACTTTTGTTTAGAGGAACAATTTTGTCTGGTTTGAAAAAGTATGGAGCAACAATTGCTATTATTGTTTCTTCAGTAATTTTCACATTTATGCACGGAAATGCAGAACAAACAGTTCATCAATTTATTATTGGTGCTTTGGTTGGTTTTATTTTCTATAAAACTGGCAACTTGTGGCTTGGTGTTATCATTCATTTCTTCAATAACTTTTTGTCAGTTACGGCATCTTATTTGATGAATTTGCTTTCAGACCCTTCTAGTGCAGAGCAAGTGGCAGAAACAGTTGAAATAACTGGTGTTGACATTTTGTTTGATGCAATTTATGCAATTGCATTTGCTTATTTTGGATGGTATTTAGTTCGAATTTTGATTTCTAAATTGTTTGATGAAGATAAAAAGATAAATGGTGAACATCAAGAAAATACAAACACTCAAACAATTTTGGTTGATGGAAAGGAGGCTGTTGTTGAAATGGCCATTGATGGTGAGGTTGCTCCTATTGAAACTGAAGAAAAACAACAACCTGAAACCACTCAAGAAAAAACAAAAGAACCACTTTCTCCAGGTGCGATTATAATGTTTGCAATGTGTGGATTATACCTAGCATTTGAGTGGATTGGTTCACTTTTGATTGGCTTTGGATTGTTTTAATGAATTATCAAACATTATTAAAAAAGATTGAAAATTATAAAAAAAAATATGATGTAAAAATCATAGGAAAAACAGAATTTAATCGAAATATTTTTGCAGTGGAAAAAACTTTAAGTGAAGATTTTTTCACTGCAATTTTTGTTAGCGGTGTTCATGCTCGGGAGCATATAACAACCGACCTTGTTTGTAGAATGCTTGATGAAGGGTTGTTTGATACTGTCAAAAATTTTAATGTGGCATTTATTTTAATGGCAAATCCAGACGGTGTTGAACTTGTTTATGGTGGGCTTTTTAGTGCACCTGAAAATTATCAAAAGTTTTTAAAAAGCATCAATAATGGTAACGATTGTTTCAACTTATGGAAAGCCAATGGGCGAGGTGTTGATATAAACAATAATTTTGATGCAAACTATGGATTAAATGTTCATAGCAAAAATCCTGCAAGTTCAGGGTTTACCGGCAAGTTTGCTGAAAGTGAAAAAGAAACTAGGGCTATTGCAGAATACACAAAAAGCAAAAACTCTTTTCTTTCAATATCATATCATTCTAAAGGTGAAGAAATTTATTTTAATTTTTTTCAAAATAAAAAAGATTTAAAGCGTGACAAAATTATTGCAAAAAGATTTTCAAAATCAACGGGATACAAAATAAAAAATGTTGAAAAGGTTAGTTCTGGTGGTTATAAAGATTACTGCGTTCAAAAACTTCATATTCCAGCGCTTACAATTGAGGTGGGAAGTGACAAGTTGGTTCATCCAATAGGCGAAGAATATTTAGAAGAAATTTTCTTAAAGCACAAGAATGTTGCAAAAGATGTTGAATTTGCTTATAATATTTTTATAGAGTTTGAAGGTAAAAAATATGTTTGAAGAAAAATTTATGAAAAAAGCAATCGCTCTTGCGCAAAAAGCGTATGAGGCAGATGAAGTGCCAGTTGGTGCTGTTATTGTTAAGGATGGAAAGGTTATTGCAAGTGCTTTCAATAAAAGAGAAACAAGCAAGGATGCTACTGCTCATGCGGAAATTTTGGCAATAAAAAAAGCCTGCAAAAAACTGGATGATTTTAGGCTTATTGGTTGTGATATGTATGTGTCACTTGAGCCTTGTGTTATGTGCACAGGTGCTATTTTGAATGCAAGAATTGAAAATGTGTATTTTGGTGCGCATATAACAAATGGTTCAATATCGGCAAAAGAAATAACTCAAAAGGCAGAACTTAATCATAAAACCAATTTTGAAGGTGGTTTTTTTGAAGAAGAATGTTCTAGTTTAGTGAGTGGTTATTTTAAACAAAAAAGAAAATAGAACTAAAAACAGGTTTAATACCTGTTTTTTTGTTTAAAATTTATCTAAATATTTGTGCGTGATTGACAAAGCACAATTTAAAATTATATACTTTTTATATGGAAATGATTGAAACAGAAACAAAAGTTGTTGTTTTAAATGAACAACCAGAATTTAGCGCTTGTGGCGAAGAAGAAGTGTCTGCAAGTTATTTTATTTTGTGTGAAGATGACAAACAAACATCATTGAGCAAAAATGTTTATGATTTCAAGATTGCAGGAATGTCAATTTTGAATTGGGTTGTGCGTGTTTGTGATAGTCAACCAACAATTTTAAAGGTGTCAGAAAATGATAATGTTTTGGATGTTATCAGACCTTATCTTGGTGATAGTGAATATTCTGTGGTTCTTTATGCAACCACTCCGCTTTTAAACAAGGGGCATATTAGAGATTTGCTTGGATTTGTGTCAAGAAAACACATGAATGCTTGCAAATTAAAAAAAGGCTTTGTTTTTAAAAATGAATATATTGCTCATGTTGATGAGATTTATTCAATTGATACATATGACTTTGCATCTAATGACTTTTTTGAAGTGAAAACTTATGACGATTTAAGTTACGCAGGCGATGTTCTTCAAAAAAAAGTTATTAATTATCACAGAAAAAATGGTGTTTATTTTGAAAACCCTAATGTTGTTAGCATTGATGCGACAACTGAAATTGGATATAATTCAACAATTTATGCAGGCGTTTCAATTTTAAATCACACAACAATTTTGGGTGGAACAAGGGTTGGATGTAACACAGTTGTTTCTAACTCAAAAATTGGTGAAGATGTTAAAATTGGAAAAAACGTTGTTATTGAAGACAGTGTTATTAAAGACGGTGTTATTATTGAAAGTGGGGCTATTATAAAAGGTTCTGTTATTGGCAATTGTGCAAAAATTTTAGCAGGAGCAAAATTGATTTCTGCTGGGGTTAAAGATGCTTCAAAAGTTGGAGAACTTTCAGAACTTGTTAATGCTAGGCTTGCAGAAAATGTTCAAGTTGGCAGATGCTCAAAGGTTTTAGGGGATAAAACAACCACAATAATAAAACAAAATAGTCTTGTTGGCTCAAATTCAGTTATCGTTGATTGCAATTTTGCTGAATCTAGCGATATTCCAAGCAATGTTAATGTTATTTCAAACAAAAAGGTGGGCGAATAAATGAAACTTATTGTTGGGCTTGGAAATATTGGCTCTGAATATGAAAAAACAAATCATAATGCGGGGTTTATGGTTCTTGATAAACTTGCTGATGAATTTGGGTTTACATTTAAAAATCGTGGATGTGAATCAGATTACGCAGAAGTTAAAACCATGGTTGATAAGTTTATTATTGCAAAGCCACGAACATATATGAACGAAAGTGGAAAGGCTGTAAAAAGCCTTATGAAGAAGTTTGATATAAAAATTGAAGATGTGCTTGTTGTTAACGATGATATAGACCAAAATCCAGGATATATAAGAATTAGAAAAACTGGTTCTGCAGGCACTCACAATGGGCTTAAAAGCATTATTGCAGAAACAAAAAGCACAGAGTTTAATCGTGTTAGAGTAGGTATTGGCAGGCAAAAGGAACATCAAGACCTTGCAAATTTTGTTCTTTCAAAAATGTTTATGTCTGATGAACAAAAGCAAGGTTTAAATAAAGCCTTTATGGCTTGTTGTGACTATATGAATGGTGAAACCATTGACAACTTGATGACAAAATATAATGGCGAGTCAAACAAAAATGGCAAACACTAAACTTTTTAAATTTGAAGACTTGGGTGAAAATTTTGCCAAGTTTTATAGAGAACTTGGGGCAGGAAATTCCTGCTCTGTTTTTGGTGTTCAAAATTCTATGCGTCCCGCAATGGTGTCAAATATTGGAAAAAGAGTTCTTTATCTCACGGCAGATGGGGTGACGGCTAATTTTGTTAAAGAACAGTTTGAACTCATGGGCATGAAAACCTCTCTATTTCCTGCGGTTCAAGATAGTTTTTTGTATAAAAGGTCACAGTCTAATGAAATTTATGTAAACAGGACAAAAACATTGTTTGATATATTGTGCAAAAACTTTGAAGTTGTGGTTGCACCAATTGAAGCCTTGTTTTCATTTTTACCAAGCATTAAAGATTTTTCTTCCCATGTTTTAAAATTGCAAGAAGGTCAAAATATTGCAATTGAAGAAATTGAGAGCAAACTTGTTGAAGCAGGATATAAAAAAGAAGAACTTATTTCTGAAAATGGACAATTTTCAAGACGTGGTGAAGTTTTAGATATTTTCCCAATAAACGAAAAACATCCGTTTAGAATTGATTTTTTTGACACCGAAATTGAAACTATTAAGGTGTTTGATGTTGTTACTCAAAAAGGGACTAAAGAAGTAAAAAATATCAAAATCTGTCCTTATTCTGATTTGTTTTTAACAGAAAGTGAAATTGCTCATTTGATAACACAAGTTAATAATTTGAGAAAAACATCAGGTGAAGATATTGATTCAGCAACCATTTTTAATGCGGGGCTTGATGAAATTATTTCAAGGCTTGAACTTAGAGATAGAAGTTATTCTTTGGATTGTTTGTCTAGTTATTTAGACGATTTCAGATGTTCTATTTTTGATTATTTAAATCAAAGTGGTGAATTTGTTGTTGTGTTTGATGAATGCAAGCAAATTTATGATGCTTTTGTTAACTTTGAAAAAGAAAATAATGAAAGATTGAAAGAATTAAAAACGGCAGGGACTTTGCTTTCAGGAAATTTGCCAGTTTGTTTTGAATCAAAGCAAGTTCTTGCAAACTTTGACAATTTGGTTTGTTTGGCATTTTTAAAAATCACAAACTCAAATAAATTCTTTAATTCAAAGGCTGTGTTTAACTATAAAACAGTGCCCGTTCCAAGATACACTCACAATTTAAAAGAATTTTCAGCAGACGTTAGAAACTATAGATTAAAAGGCTATAGGATTTTTGTTTGCGCTGGTGACAGCGAGCAAGCACTTTCAATTGAAAAAGTGTTAAAAGCACATGATATCGATATTGAAGTTAATAATAAAACCGATACTTTAACCGCTGATTCTGCTATTTTGAATTTGGGTTATTATTCGGGATTTGTTCTCCCAGAAGAAAAAATTGTTGTTTTTGGAACCTATGATATTTTTCCTAAAAAACGTCAATCTGGAAAATTAAAAACATTAAAAGAAAATGTGTTTTCAGTTCCAAAGGTGGGGGATTATGTAGTTCATCAAGTGCATGGTATTGGCGTTTGTGAAGGGGTGACACAACTCACTGGAAACTTTGGAACAAAAGACTATGTTGTTATTAGATATCGTGATAACGATAAACTTTATGTTCCAACAACTCAAATGGATATGCTTGACCGTTTTTCTGGGGCAGAAGCACCAAAAAAATTAAGCAAGATTGGTGGTCAAGACTTTGCTGCGGTTAAAAATAAGGTTCGTGAGTCTGTTAAAAAACTTGCATTTAACTTGATTGAACTTTATGCAAAACGTGAACAAATTAAAGGTTTTGCGTTTTCAGAAGATAATGATTTGCAACGTGAGTTTGAAAACTCGTTTCCATACACAGAAACAGAAGACCAACTTTCATCAATTGAAGAAATTAAAAAAGATATGGAATCAAGCAAAGTAATGGATAGGCTTGTTTGTGGTGATGTTGGTTTTGGAAAAACTGAAGTTGCGTTAAGGGCTATGTTTAAGGCAATTATGGATGGCAAACAAGTTGCATTTATTGCTCCAACAACCATTCTTTCGGAACAACACTATAACACCGCAAGGGCAAGAATGTATGATTTTGGCATTGAAATAGAGGTTTTGAACAGATTTAAAAACAAGGCTCAAACAGACAAAATTTTAAAAGGTATTGAACTTGGCGGGGTTGACCTTGTTTGTGGAACTCATAGAATTTTGAGCAAAGATGTTAATTTTAAAGACCTAGGGCTTATTGTTTTGGACGAAGAGCAAAAGTTTGGTGTTGAAGATAAAGAAAAACTTAAAAATAAATATCCAAATGTTGATGTTTTAACGCTTTCTGCAACACCTATTCCAAGAACGCTTAATATGTCGCTTACTGGTATTCGTGATATTAGCATAATCTCAACGCCTCCTCATGAAAGGCTTCCTATTCAAACCTATGTTACTGAATATTCAGAAAGTTTGGTTAAAGATGCGATTTCAAGAGAACTTTCTCGTGATGGACAGGTGTTTATTTTGTTTAATAGTGTTGAAAAAATTTATACCTTTGCAGAACGCATTAGAAGGCTTGTTCCTGATTGCAAAATTTTGGTTGCACATGGTCAAATGAGTGCAAAAGAAATGGAACAAGTTATCTATGATTTCTATCATAGAAAAGGTGATGTTTTGATTTGCACAACGATTATTGAAAATGGTATTGATATTGAAAATGCAAACACATTAATTGTTTATGATGCCGATAAATTGGGACTTTCACAACTCTATCAAATTAGAGGAAGAGTGGGTAGAGGGTCAAGAATGGCTTATGCTTACTTTACTTATGAATACAACAAAGTTTTAACCGAAGAGGCTTATAAAAGGCTGGATGCCATGAGTGAGTTTTGCGAGTTTGGCAGTGGTTTTAAACTTGCTATGCGTGACCTTGAGATTCGTGGTGGCGGAAATATTTTAGGGGCTGAACAAAGTGGTCATTTGCAAAAAGTTGGTTATGATATGTATGCCAAACTTCTTTCAGATGCAGTCAAAGAACTTAAAGGTGAAACCGTTGAAAAAGAACAAGATGTTCTTGTTAAGGTTGCTATTGATGCTTATGTTCCAGATACTTATGTTTCAACTAGCGAAGAACGTATGATTGCTTATAAACGCATTTCAACAATTGATTCGATTGAATCGGCTGAAAAACTTAAAAAAGAATTGGTTGAAAGTTATGGTCCAATCCCTCATGTTGTTGAAAGTTTGATTGGTATTGCACTTGCAAGACAAACTGCTAAAAAAATTGGGGCGATAGAAATTGTTTCAAGTGGGGCAGAAGTGGATATAATCTTTGATGACAAAACAAAAATTATTGATAACAATGTTATTGGTGAAGCAATTTATAAATTTAGAATGAATTGCTCTTTGGACCTTGCGGATAAGCCTATGATTAAGTTTAATAAAGAGCGTTTGTGTAGTGAAAATTTTGAGCAAGTAAAGAAGTTTTTACTTATTGCTTCTAATTTGCAAATTAAAAATATGACAAAAAATTAAAAAATATGGATTTTGTGGGCAGTTTATTTATCAAAAAGGGTTGATTTTTTTAACTCAATTATATATAATTTGCTGTGAAATGATATGCTTTAGGGGGATTGCGTTTTGAAAAAGAAAATTTTATCGCTAGTTATGAGCATTTGTTTATGCATTTGCAGTTTGTTTTCATTTGCAGGATGTTCGGTGGTTAGCGAAGATAGCACAAAAATAAATAAAAAAGAAGTGTTGAAAGTTGGCGACACTGAACTTACAAAGGCTGACATTATTAACTCTTTTTATACATATTACCAAAGCAATAGTTCGTATTTTTCTTATTATGATGAAGAAACAATCGAAGATTCGTTCTATTCTTGGGCAATTATTAGAAGAATTGTTAAAGATAAGGCAGAGGCTGGTCTTTATGACCCAGACACAAATCCAAACGGCTTTTTGATTTATAATCAAGATGATGCTGATGAAGTTATGGATGCTGTTTTTGAGTATATTTATGACCAAGTTTCAACTCATGAAAAATCAATTTATGGGTTGAATGAAGATATCGAAGAAAAAGATTATCCATCTTGGATTCAAGAAGATGAGGAAGAAGATGAAACTTCTGGTTTTGAACACTATGAATCATCAATTCCTGAAATTGAAGTTAAAACCAAGGCGGATTCTGTTAAAAAACTCACAAAAGAACAAGTTTATGAATATATCGATGATTTGAAGTCTTATTTGTTTGAGTATGTTTCAAAAAAGGCTGAAACAGAAGATGAAGAAGATGTTCGTTCAAAAATTGATGAAACTGCAAGCAAAAACTATATTGTTGGTGCAAGAAATGCAGCCTTTGCAAGATATATTGAAGGTCTTGTTTCTAATGCAAAAGCCGCAGGAACAACAACTGATGAAGAAGAAGTTTTAAAAGCAGAAGTTGTTCGTATTTATGAAGCATACTATGAATCACAAGTTTCAACACTTTTGCAAGAATATTATCTTGAAAACTATTTGCTTGACACTGAAAATGGTGACAAAGAATCACTTTCAGACAAGGCAGTTGTTGAAGCGTATTTGAATGCTTATTATACAGATGTTCAAAAATATCAAGTTGAAGATGGCTATGTTGCAACAATGACCAACAAAGATGGTGCTTCACTTGTGCTTTATAACTATAAAGGAAAAAATATTTTCTTTACAGTTCAACATATTTTGGTTAAATATGATGATTATATGACAGAAGAGGTTTCTAAACTTGACGGCTACGCTGCAAGTGGTGCTGATTATGACAAAGTTATTCATGATAACTTTGTTTCAGAAAGAAACACTATGACTGATGCTTACACAATGTTCACAACAATCAACAAAGACGCTGTTGAACAATTTGGAAAAGCAATTAGCGTTAACGGAAACTACTATTATTATGATGAAACACTTGAAGGGGATAGTTCAAATAACTTTGGCTATGTTTTGTTAGATGTTTCTGAAGTTGATGGTGAAAAAGTTTATAAAAAGGCAGGCACAGATACAGTTGTTGACGAAACAGATGTTCAATATCTTGCTTCTGAAGATGACATTTTGAACTGCTATAAAACAACTCTTTTACAATGGGCTAATTTGTGTGCACAATACATTGGTTCTGGTGAAGATGAAAGAGCAACCCTTGTTGAAGAATATGAAAGCATGGATTATGTTTTTGAAACTGCTTTAAATATTTATACATACGGCAAAAAAGATGGTTTGACTGATGAGGCAATCACAAACCAAATCAAACAAAAACTCGCATCACTTTTATTTGTTGAACTTCAATGGATTTATTCAACAGATTCTCTTGGAAATGAACTTTCAAACAAAATGGGTTATGTGATTTCTAACTATGAAGATGAAAATGGCTCATGGGTTGTTGATTTTGCTGTTGGTGCAAGAAAGATTTATGCAGCACTTCAAAATGGTGACACATCTGCTCTTGATAGAACAAATGTGATTACATCAAACTATGGCTACCACATCATTAAAATCGAAAACATTTTTGAATCTGGAAAATCACTTGTTGATATGGGCAAACTTACAAAAGAAGTTGATTTAAATGATGCTGAATTTGTTGCTGAAATGGCAGATTTGTTAAAGCAAACATATGTATGCACAAGTTCAAATCAAACACTTTTTGATTATTATTACGACACACTTTACTCAGGATTTGTTGGTTCGTCAGAATCTTCTGGTTCATACTTCATGCAACTTCAATACAAATGGCTTGCTGAATATAACAGTGAAGGTAAGATTCAATATTATGAAAAGATGTCTTATGATGAACTCATGGATTCAATTGCATAAAATTAACAAAAAGAAAAAGCAAATTTATGCTTTTTCTTTTTTTTTGTTGTCAAAAAATAGTTTTGATATTATAATGATGGCATGAATAAGGAAAAACTAGAAGAACAAATGATTATTGAAGGTGTTGAACCTTCTAGTTTTTCGTGCGAAGAAAATGTGGAAGATGTTGAACCAGAAAAGTTTGAAACAGAAACGGGTGAACAACTTTCATTTGAACCAGAACCAGATTTAGAAATATCTAAAGAAATTGTTGATGAAAAGTTAAAAGAGGCTCTTGAAACACAAAATCCAAAAAAGAAAAGAAAGAGTTCAATAATCAATCTTATTTTGCTTTTGGTTAACATTGTTTTTATGGTGTTCATTGTAAAAGGATTGCTATCAAATATTGGTGACGCAGACTTTAAGCAAATTGTTGAACAACAGGGCAGTAAATTGTGGTGGCTTGTTGCTGGTGTTGGAGTTTATGTAATTTA
>JAZNYK010000005.1:0-10785 GCA_045594425.1 Clostridia bacterium | reverse complement strand
AACACAGTGAAGTTCAAGGTCATAAATGAATCTGTATCAAAGACCGACAAGCATGATGCGGCAACTTTATCAGAATTTCTGAAGGACTATAAACTTCCCGAAAGTTACCTGTGCAGTAAAGAAACAGAAAACTTACGACGCTTAATAAAGTCACGGGAAAGACTTGTTCGTGCTCAGGTTGGGCAGAAAAACGAAATACATGCATTATTGGTAAGCATAGGACTTGCAGATGAAGCAAGAAGTTTACAAAGCAAAAAAGGGCGCCAGAAAGTTCTGGACACCCTTGAGTCGAATAACGACTACGTGCTCGAGGCACAATCAGTAAAACTGATGTTAGAGATTATAGACACTTTTGCACAAAAGATAAAGATAATCGAAAAGCAGCTGGAAGAACTGACAAAAGATGACGAAATGGTAAAGCTGCTTCTGACAATCCGAGGCTGTGGAAAGATTACGGCATGGATTATCAGAGCATACACAGAAGATATTTCAAGATTTGCAAATTCAAAGAAATATGCAGCATTCTGTGGGCTTGTACCAAAAGTTAAGGATTCAAATGAGACGGTTCATCATGGAAGTATAACCAGACATGGACCGGTTGAGTTGAGGACTGCATTCGTGCAGTTGTTTATGGGAATGAGACGTTGCAAGGACACCAAGTCTTGGCGGATGATGCAGCGTTATGAATATATGAAAAAAAACAAAGGTTCTGGAAAATCAATAATTTCCGGAGCAAGAAAAACAGCAGAGATTGTATGGGCGTTGCTCACAGCAAAAACAGAGTTTGATTCAGCAAAGATGACAGGTATTTATAAACCAATGAATCTTCCTGAACAGGCTTTGGCTGCTGCTAATTAAATAGATATAGAAAGTCGACTTGCTCGTTGACTTTTTATGGGAGGAAAGATGAGACATTCTCTTTTTTGTTTTTTTGTAACTATTTTTCTTGTTTTTGCTGTTTCTTGTAAAAGTGATGGTAAATATGAAATGGAAAAAGGGACTTTATGGGGTGCTAAAACCAATTCTAAAATAGAAGGTTTTAGTGGTAAAGGTTATGTGGAATTTAGTTCGTACATAGACGGAAATTCTAAACTTGAGGTAAATATTGAAGCTGATGGTGAATATGCTGTAAAAGTTAATTTTTGTAATCCTGCAAAAAAAACTTGGTCAGGTGTAAGAGTTGATTATGATGGTGGAAAATATTTATGTTCTCAACGATTGCCAGTTTCTGAAACATTTACTTCTGTTTATATTAATAATCCTGTGAATTTTACAAAAGGAACTCATGAGATTACTGTTGCTAGAGTAAATGAAGGATGGTTGTTAGATTCAATTGAAATTGTTCCTCTTACAGAAGAAATTAAAAATCTTATTACACCTTCTAACAAATTAGCAATAAAAAATCCTTCAAAGAAAACTCAAGCATTATTTGATTATTTGCTTTCTCAACGCGGAAAATCAATTCTTTCTGGGCAATATATCTATTCAGATATGAATGATATAAATGTTATTGAAGAAGTTACTGGAAAATATCCTGCAATAATGGGAATTGACTTAATTGATTATTCACCTTCAAGAGTTGAACATGGAACTAGAGGAACTGTAATTAGAAAAGCAAAAGCCTGGGCAAAGAAAAATGGTATTATTACTTGTTCTTGGCACTGGAATGCTCCAAAAGATTTAATAGATGAAGATAGACCTGAAATGCGTTGGTATGATGGTTTTAGAGCAAAAGCTACTACTTTTAATTATGTAAAAGGTTTACAAGATAAAAATAGTGAAGAATACGCTTTGATGATTCGTGATATTGATATTATTGCTGAACAGTTAAAATCTTTAATGGATTCTGATATTCCAGTTTTATGGCGACCTCTTCATGAAGCTGCTGGAGGATGGTTCTGGTGGGGTGCAAGAGGTGCTGAAAATTATATTGAATTATATAAATTGATGTTTGATAGATTAGTAAATTATCACGGATTAAATAATTTGATTTGGGTTTGGAATGGACAAAATTCAGATTGGTATCCTGGAGATGAATATGTAGATATTGTTGCTTATGATACTTATCCTGGAAAACAAACTTATGTAACTTCTCATAAAGAATTGCAAATTGTTCAATCGGCGTCAGAAAAACCAAAGCTTTGTGCACTTTCTGAAAATGGTACATTGCCAGATATTGAAGCTCTTGCAAATGAAAATAGTCTTTGGGGATTTTTCTGTACTTGGAATGGAGAGTTTGTTTTGAAAGGTGATTCTTATAGTAGTGAATATACTGAAGAATCTGTTTTGAAAAAGTATTATGCAAATGATTTTGTAATTAGTAGAGACGAACTTCCAAAGTTTTAATTTTTTGTGAAAAGAAGCGGGCGTTGCGGGCTGGCGTTTGAAGTCCGCTAGAAGGGGTGGCGAACAACGAAGTGTGAGCCAGGGGAAGGCTTTCCCCTTATAAAATATTATGTGAGGTTATATGAAAAAATTAATTTGCGTTTTTGTTGCTTTTTGTGGTTTGTTTGTAAATTTATTTGCCGATGGAGGAAATTTTATGAACGAAAAAGAAAATGTTAGAATTCAAAACTTTTTGGCAAAAGTTAGACGTGGAGAGCCTGTTACTGTTGCGGTTTTGGGTGGATCAATTACAACAGGATATAATGCTCAGCCAATTTCTAAGAATAGTTGGGCTAGCAGAACTGAAACTTGGTTAAAAGATTTGGCTGCAAAAAATAAATGTGAATTGAAGTTTCTAAATGAAGGTGTTAGTGGAACTGATTCTGCGTTTGCAGTTGCTCGTGTGGAAGATCATATTATAAATAATAATGTTGATTTTGTTATTATTGAGTTTGCTATGAATGATCAGTGGTTGGCGGGTGAAACTAGATGTAGAACTTATGAAGGTGTGCTTCGTAAAATTATGAATAATACTGATACTGCAGTTATGGCTTTGTTTGTGAATGAAAGAAAAGAACCTTTTCCTGGAATGCAACATGAACAACAACCTATTTGCGAATATTATCACATTCCTTTTGTAAGTTGGAAAGATTGTGTTCTAAAAACTGGGTCTAAAGCTGATTTTGAAAAATATTTTGATGGAACAGAAACTGTGCATCCAAATACTGCAGGACACGGAAGTATTGCTTCGTTTATTATTGAAAAATTAGAAGGATATTGGAAAAATCTTCCTGCTGATAAAAAGATTCCAGCTCCTGTAAAGACATTGCCTGTTGCTATGACTGACACTGGTTTTGAATTTGCAAAATACTATCATAAAGATAATATTAAACCAATTTCTAATACAGGATGGAAAGCAGGAACTCCAAGACATGATGATTGGATTAAACGTGGTAATGTAAGAGAAGGATGGCAAACTGCTGAAGTTGGTGCAGAAATTACTTTTGAAGTTGAAGGTTCAACAATTGGAGTAACTTATTGTGAAAGTGATCAATTTAGAAATGCTTTGGCTTGGGTAACTTATCCTGATGGAACTGATTCTGAAAAAGTTCCGTTGCAATGTTTTCAAATGAGTAGAAGTGGATATTATGGTTGGGCTTATCGTGAACTAGTGAAAGGTGATAAAGTTCAAAAATATACTGTTCATGTTCAATGCTCTAAAAGAGCACCAAAAAGTCAGGCTGGAAAACCTTGTAATATTACAGGGATTTTAGCTGCTGGAAAAACTAAATAAAAAATAAATGGATATGTTTTGGGCCGTCTTTTTGAGACGGCCCATGTTTTTTATATTTGTCTTACTGATTGACGATGGATTGTAGTTCCACCTACTAAATGGCGACCTTTTGCGTAAGGTTCGCCATTAATTTTTTTGATGATTAAATCTGCAGCGATTGAGGCTGTATCTTCTGGCTTTATGTAAACTGTTGTAATTTCCGTTGATGTAACATTTTTGCTTAAATAATTATCAAATCCAGTTACAGAAACGTCTTCAGGAACTTTAAATCCATTTTTTTCAAGTTCGTTGATTACGGCAGCTGCTGTTTCATCACAGTTACAGATGAATGCTGTTGGCATATCATCTAAAGGAAGTTTTATATCAATTAGGTTTCCTTTTTCATCTCTGTCAGAAATGATTTTACTTAATGAAGTATCAATGTTGTTTTCTATAAGTGCTTTTAGGAATCCCATAAATCTGTCTTTTATGGAAGTAGTTGCGTTTATGTTTCCAACGAATTGTAATTTTTTGTGCCCTTGATTGATAACATAATTTGTTAAAAGATATGAACAATGGTAATTATCGTTAGTAACACTGTCTAAATTTACGTCGTTTGTGTAAAAATCTAACAAAATAAAATCGTCAAAATGTGAATGAATTGCGTCAATGTATTTTGTTGATGTTTGTCCTAGGAGAATTAATCCGTCAATTTTTTTGTCTTGAATCATTCGTGGTAAAGTGCAAAGTTCTTCATCTTGATCTGTTAATAATTCCATTATGCAGTAATAATTTCTATTTAATAATTCTGTTGAAAGAAAATTGAATAAATACCAATAAAATGAATAACTTTGTGAAAAGAATCTTGAAGGAATTAGAATTCCAATATTTCCTGTTATATTTCCTTTGTCTTGGGATGTTGTTTTTTTTGTTTTGTATCCCATTGATTCTGCTAATTCTTTAATTTGTTTTCTTAATTCGTCACCAACACCTTCTTTGTTGGAAATTGCTTTTGAGACAGTTACTGTACTAATGTTTAATTCTTTAGCAATGTCTGATAATCTTACCTTTTTTTTCTGTTCCATATTTTTTAGTATATCAAAAATTACTTAATTTTTCAAATAAAATTTACTTAAAAATTAGATTTCAGATAAAATATCGGTAAAATATCCTGATGAAGAAATTGGTTCACCACCGTTAGTTAAATGGTTTGTGTCTCCAAGTCTTTCTACTCTAAAATATGCTTGTTCAGGTAATCTTTCTTCTGTGTTTAAAACTGTAACAGAAGTAGGGGCAACGTAAAATCCTTGCCATAATTGAACTGGCGAAACTCCTGTTAAGTGTCCAATTATTGTGAACATTACGCCTAAGTGGCAAAAGAAAACTAAAGTTGTATCTTCTTTTAAGTGTTTTTCTGAAACTAATTGATATTTTTCTATTTTGTTGTTTGGGTCAAAGTTTGGATTTGGCTTTTGATTTTGAACTGTGTAAAATCCTTTTTTGTTTCGGATGTAGCCATATTCTGCCAAAAGTGAATCTATTCCGTTGCAAACTTTTTTGTAATTGTTGTGAACATCACCTTTTTTCATGTGGGAAGATTTGTACCATTTGTCTTTATTAAAAAACTTTTTTTGTGATGTGTAAAATTCAGGAAGAAAATCCCAGCAAACTCCAGTTTTTTTTCCATTTTGGTAGTAATAAAATTCTTGCAACCAAGGGTAAGTTTCTACTTGAATATTTTTTAAGATTTGAATTGTAGGTTTTGCAGTTGCTTGAGCACGTCCCAAAGGTGAACAACAGATTTTTGTTATGTCCCATTTTGTAACACGATTTGTTAAAAGTTCAACTTCTCGTTTTCCTTTTTCTGTTACATCGTCGTTTTTGTAATCTGGATCTCCGTGTCTAATAAAAATCAACCGCATTGTTGTTTCCTTAAAAATATTTATAAAGTTATTGCCACACGGATTTGCTCAGAACTAACGTTCTTCGCTTTTTTTTAAGTAACGTTAGTTCTGTGCAAATGTGCGTAACAATCTAAAACATAAACAGTTAGTATATAAGATTGCCACGCAGTGTTTTATGTTTTTTATTATTTTACAAATTCTTTTTTCAAGAAGTCTAAGTCTAATTCAGGGTAAAGAACGTGAGCGTCAAGTAAAGCATTTACGCGTTTGCGTGCTTCAGCCTGAACAGTTTCGTCAAGTTCAATTTTACCTTTTGCAGGTTTTCCTTCTTTTGTAAGACCAGGTTTTGTTCCTTTAAGTACAAAGTCAATGATTGAAGCAACTTCTTTCATATCTTCTTCGTTCATTCCCAAAGTTGTTAGCCCTGGTGTTCCAATACGAATTCCACTTGTCCACCAAGCTCCGTTTTTGTCGTAAGGAAGTGCGTTTGCGTTTGCAGTTACACCACATTTGAAAAGTGCTGCTTCTGCTTGTTTTCCTGTAAGTCCGTATCCTGTAACATCAACGAGCATTAAGTGATTGTCTGTTCCACCAGTTTGAAGTGGCATTCCGTAAGATTTACATCCTTCTGCTAAAGCTGCTGCATTTTTTACAACGTTGTGAGCCCAATCTTGGTAAGCTTGTGTGCGTGCTTCTTTGAATGCAATTGCTTTTGCTGCCATAATGTGACCAAGTGGTCCACCCAATACCATTGGACAACCTTTGTTTACGTAGTCTGCAAATTCTTTTTTACAAAGAATCATAGCCCCACGAGGTCCGCGTAATGTTTTGTGTGTTGTTGTTGTAACAATGTCTGCCCATTTAACTGGATCGTAGTCGCCTTCAAAAACTTTTCCTGCAACAAGACCTGCAAAGTGTGCCATATCTACCATTAATACAGCTCCACATTTATCTGCAATTTCGCGGAAACGTTTGAAGTTGATTTTTCTTGGGTATGCTGAATATCCTGTAAGAAGGATTAATGGTTTTACTTCCATTGCTTGTTTTTCAATTGCGTCGTAGTCTAAAAGACCTGTTTCTTTGTCTACACCGTATGGGTGGCTTTCGAACATACGAGCTGAAACATTCATTCTGTATCCGTGTGTTAAGTGTCCACCACAAGAATAGTCAAGACCCATTAATTTTTGATTTCCGAATTTTTTGCGAAGGTCGTCAAATTGAGCGTCTGTTAATTCCCCAAGTGATTTTACACCAAGTTCTTCTAAAGTTGGTGTTTCAACTTTTGCACTTAAAATTGCCCAATAAGCAACTAAGTTTGTGTCAGCTCCTGAGTGTGGTTGAACATAAGCGTATTCTGCACCGAACAAAGCTTCTGCTTCGCGAGCTGCAACATTTTCTACAGCGTCAATATTTACACATCCACCGTAATAGCGATGTTCTGGGAATCCTTCTGCGTATTTATCTGTTAAAAGGTTTCCCATTGTTGCTTGAACATTTAATGAACAATAGTTTTCAGAAGCAACTAATTTTAAGTGACTTCTTTGATTTTCTAATTCGTTTACAATTGAAGCGGCAATTTCTGGTCCAACTTCTGCAACTTGTTGTAAGTTTGCAACATAAGCTGTCATTGCAGCGTTTGGTTTTCCGTTACAAGATGCCAAATAATTTTCTAAAGGTGTAGACATATTATTCCTCTTTTTTTTAATATTTTATTTATATAATTTGTTTCATAAAGAATACTGTTATATAATATAGTAAATGTAACTTATATTCAATGAGGTTTAAGAATTGTTATAAATTATGGAACAAAGTTTTTTTGTGGAAAGTGAATTTCTAGATTTTATTGAGCATCCTCAAAATCGCAAAGAGTTTATTCAAAAAATGCTGAATAATAATGGACTCGATGCTCCAGTTTTGCAAATGGACGGAAAAAATCATATTTATGTGAATTTTCCAAAAGCACAATATTCAAAAAATAAATCAATCAAAACAATAATTGCTCATTATGATATTTTTTCTGGTAGCCCTGGAGCCAACGATAATTCTTTTGCGGTGTATTGCATTTTAAAATGGGCAATTTTGTTGCATAAAAATTACCAAAATTCACAGGCGCAGCACAATGTTCGGGTGATTTTTACTGACGGGGAAGAGTGCGGGGAAGAAGGTGTAAAATCTCAGGGGGCATTTGCTTTAGCTAAAGTATTCAAAAAATTAAAAATTTTAAATGATGATATTTTTGTTTTTGATTGCATGGGGCGGGGGGACATTCCTTGTATTTGTGATTGTGCAATTCCTTTTAACTCCAATAGAGTGTTTGTAAAAAAATATAAAGCCTTGGAACAAAAAGCTTGTAATGCAATTTCAAAGATTACAAATGGAAACTGTTTTAAAATAAAATCAAATTACAGTGATAATGCAAGTTTTTTAGCAAATGGAATTCCTGCAATTTGTATTACAATGCTTCCTTTTGATGAATTACAAAAGTATTTATTCTTGAAGAAAATTCCTAATACTTGGAAGATGCTACATTCTGTGGAAGCTAATATAAATAATCTAACAATTAATTCTAATATAAAATGCTTTCAATTATTGACCGAAATTCTTAATGTATAGTAAAATTATAAAATCGTTTTCTATGATATGGAGAAAGTATTATTATGGATGAAAAAAAGTCCCATGGTTTTAAAATGCGTTATTTCACATATTCAATTTTAGGTGTTTCTGTTGTATGTGGAAGTTTATTTTTGTATTTTGTTTTTCGTTTGATAGGTGTTTATGATTCATTCATGTCAAATGTTACTGATTATACCGAATCTACAAAGGCTATTTCAGAATTTAGAGATTCTTCTGATTTTTTAACAAATCAAGCACGGTTATTTGCTGCAAAACAAGATACTATTTTTCTAAATAATTATTTACATGAAGTTGAAAATTTAAAAACAAGAGAAAATTCTATTGATGTAATAAAAATGACTCATAATCAGGATGATGTAATAACAAATGTTACTATGGCGTATAATGAGTCCCAATATATTCAGTCGATTGAATTGTATGCAATGAAAATAACTTGTTTGGCAAATGGAATTGAAGTTTCTAAATATGGCGATATTTTAAATGATATTCTTATTTCTGACTCTATTATGCAAATGTCAAAAGAAGAGCAGTATTTAATGGCTCAGGATTTTTTATTTGCCTCTGATTATTTGATTGCAAAAGAACGATTGTTTGAATATTGTGAAAAAGCCAATAGAGAATTAGTTTATGCCTTCTTGGAAATAAAAGAAGAAATGAATAGTTTCTTCATAAATCGTTTTTCTTTATTAATTTTATCTGTGTTAGTGTTATTTATTTCCATTATTATTTTTTCTGTGATGGTTCTATTCTTGTTAATTCGTCCAATAAAATCTTATACAAAATCTATTTTAGTTGGTTTACCAATAAAAAAGGTTGGGTCGGAAGAATTACAAAGATTGGTTCATTCATATAACAAATTATGTCAAAATTATACAGAAAAGGCTAATGTTTTACGTCATAAAGCGGAGCATGATCCATTAACAGATTTGATTAATAGAGCTGGTTTTGATGAAATAAAAAATGTATTGCGTGAATATAATGAGCCTATTGCCTATTTGTTAATAGATGTTGATTTCTTTAAGCAAATTAACGATGTTTACGGTCATCAAACTGGTGATTTAGTGTTGAAACGAATTGCGAAAATGTTGAGTGAACAATTTAGAAAAAGTGATTATGTTGCTAGAGTTGGTGGAGATGAATTTGCTGTTATTATGACAAAATTTGGAACAAGTCCAACAGAAATAATTAAAGCTAAAATTGAAAATATGAATGCTTTACTTCAAACTGTTGTTGATAGTTTACCTGCAATTTCTTTGAGTGTAGGTGTTGCATTTTCTGAAGAAGGTTTTGTTGATGATCTTGTTGCTCAAGCAGATTCTGCTTTGTATAAAGTAAAGAAAGGTGGTCGATGTAATTGTTCTTTTTATGAAGAATTTAATGGTTAGTTAAATATGAAAATATTTTAAGGTTAAATAAAAAAAACACACATAATACTTTTTAAGAAGTGTTGTGTGTGTTTTTTTTTGTCCTCGGTCAAACACGAGGATTTTGCAGCTTTATTTTATTTATCTTTTTTAGTAGGTCTTACTAAGAAAAGTGAAAGACAAAGTGCTACAGCATACAAAACAAGTGTAACAATCAATACGTTTTGGTATCCTGTTGGGTTTACCATAACACCGTTGTGTTCAACTGGATTTCCAAAATGGTTTACAATAAAACTTGCCATTTGGTTTCCTGTTAATCCTGCAAAAGCCCAAGCCGAAAGTGTAATTCCGTGAATTGCAGAAATGTTTCCCATACCATAGTGGTCAGAAAGAAGTGTTGGAACGTTACTGAATCCTCCACCGTATCCTGCGTTTACAAAGAATATCAAAGCAAGAACTAAGATAATAAGTAAAATGTTTCCTTCACCTTTTTGAATACCATTTGTTGCTAAAACAATTGCTGTAAAGAAAATTGAAAGAATAAAAATCAATTTGTAAATTGTATTTCTATCTTTTAATTTATCTGCCCAAGCACTAAATCCAAGACGTCCACCAGCATTAAAAATAGCAGAAACTGTAGAAATAATTCCAATTGCTCCACCAAGACCAATACATTTAATAATCATTTTTTCTTGTGAAATTAAAGCCAAACCACAAGTAATGTTTAAATAGAACATCAACCAAATTCCAATGTAACTTGCAATTGGTTCTCGTTTTAATGTTGCAATAACACCTTCATCTTTTGATTTTGTTTGTGGTTCAACCCAATCTGCAGGTTTTGCCAAAAGCAAATGACCAACAAACATCATTACAAAGTAAACTGCTGCCAAAATGTAGAACATTTTGTAGATTCCACCTTCACCAAGGTTAGAAAGTAAAGATTGCATAATTGGAGAGGCAATAGCTTTTGCAGCACCAAAACCAGCAACAGCTAAACCTGTTGCTAAACCTTTTTTATCTTGGAACCAAAGCATTAATGTTTTTACAGGACTTAAATAACCAGTTCCAAGACCAATTCCCATAATGAATCCGTAACAAACGTAAATTCCAACTAAAGCTAAAATGCTGTGTGGGTTATTCCCGCCGTACCAAATAAAAAATCCAGTTCCAGCCATACCAAGTGCAAATGTAATTGTTGCAATTAAAGATGACTTATGGATGTTTT
>JAZNYK010000004.1:0-54073 GCA_045594425.1 Clostridia bacterium | reverse complement strand
GTTGTTTTGTAAATACTAATTTTAAAAGGCTTTAGGTGGAGTTTATATTTTAAATATGATGTAAATGTATTATTTTTTTATATTTTTTAATTATTTTATTTTATTTTTTAATTATTTTATTTTTACAGGCAAAATATACTTTTAGTTTTTTTTAATAATGTTAAAATTTTGTATGTTTAATAATTATATTTTTTGCCAAGAACAAAAAAGACACTCTATGAGTGTCTTTTTTTATAATAATGCAACAGAGAATGTGCAGAATATGATAAGTGAAATAACGTCTACTATTGTTGTGATAAATGGGTTTGCCACAACTGCAGGGTCAAGTTTAATCTTTTTAGCAAAAAGCGGTAAAAATGCACCAACGAGTTTCGCAATACAGATTGTTGCAAACAATGCAAGAGATACAACAATTGAAACAATTATAGAGTAATCATATCCAAAAATAAGTCTGTCAATTAATTGCAATTTAGCAAAACAAGCAACACCAAGAAGCAATGCCACTAAAAATGCTACACGAAGTTCCTTCCACATTACTTTAAATATGTCTTTAAATTCAACTTCTTCAGTTGCTAGTGATTGAATTATAGTTACGGATGCCTGGCTTCCAGAGTTACCGCCAGTTCCCATAAGCATCGGAATGCAGGCAAAAAGTAGGGGATTTAGAGCATTTAAAGTGGATTCATAGGTATTGATGATAATTCCTGTGAAGGTTGCTGATAAAAGCAAAATTAACAGCCAAGGAAATCTGCTTTTGAACAATGAAAATACACTTGTTTGAAGGTATGGTTTTGTTGTTGGTGCCATACCAGCCATTTTGCTGATATCTTCGGTTGCTTCTTCTTGAATGACGTCAATAGCGTCATCGATTGTTACAATACCGTTGATACGGTCTTCACTGTCAACAATTGGAATAGCAAGAAGGTCATATTTTGCAAGCATATTTGACACTTCTTCTTTGTCGGTGTGGGTGTGTGCTGAAATGATGTTTTCTTCCATGAAATCACCGATAACATCATCTGGTTCATGCAAAATAATATCTTTTGCAGAAACAATGCCGAGCAGACGCTTTTTGTCATCGGTTACATAACAAGTGTAGATTGTTTCTTTGTCAATAGCCTGTCTTCTAATCTTTTTAAGTGCTTCATCAACTGTCATATATTTGCGCAAAGTAATACATTCTGGTGTCATGATTGAGCCAGCACTATCTTTTGGAAATCCTAAAAGTTTATTGATTGATTCACGAGTTTCTTTGTTTGCGACTCGCAAAATCTTTCTAACAACGTTTGAAGGCATTTCTTCAATAATATCAACTGTATCATCCGCAAAAAGGTCGTTGATGATGTGTGAAAGTTCAGTGTCGGTGAATGATTTGATTAAAAGTTCTTGCTTGTCTGAATCAATATTAACAAAAACCTCGCTAGCCAAATCTTTTGGCAAAATTCTAAACAATAATGAAATCTTGTCTTCGTCAATATCATTGATAATTTCAGCAATATCAAAAGGTTCCATTTCTGACAAAATAGGTTTTAGAGTGCTGAATTTTTTGTTTTCAAGGCCATCAATGATTTCCAAAAGTTTTTCATGACGTGTGTCGGCTTCTGCCTGTAAAATAATGTCATTAAAAATTTCAGTTTCAA
Source organism: Clostridia bacterium (assembly GCA_045594425.1). GTDB lineage: Bacteria > Bacillota > Clostridia > Christensenellales > UBA1242 > RGIG1681. The sequence continues at coordinate 52,433 of JAZNYK010000004.1, read as the reverse complement.
TTTTTTCTTCAACGTCTTCAGTTTCCAAAATCTCTTCTGAAATATCTTTGAAGTTCATGTCACTGATGTTGTCTACTAAATATCTTTGGAGTTTTGGGTCAAAATTAATGAAACATTCTGCTGAAACTTCTTCAGGAAGTTTGGGCAAAATTTGAACAAGTTTCTCTTTATTAATAGAAGAAAGGGCAGTGGTTAATTCTTGGATGTCTGCATCACGTGCAAATTTTTCGAGTTTATCGAATTCTTCTGCTTCAAAAAGCATGATGATTTGTTCTTTCATTTTTTTTACCTCCTTAATCACAAAAAAAGACACCACGTAATAAAACGGGTGCCTAAAATTTGCATATTGTTTACCCGTTCAAGCGTTAGCACCGCAGGGCAATGAAATTACATTAAATTTTCCCTTGTTTTGTTTCGAGAAAATTTGTTCAAACCAATCAGCAAAAGTCTCCTTTTGAAGACGGCAGTAACCCGTATCCCTGTGGTAGCCTTACCTACCGAAATAATTTACCTTTTAAGTATAAAACTATAATTATTATATGTCAATAGTTTACAAAATTCTTGTTAAAATTTTTTATGCAAAAGCGGTTATAAAATTGTTGATGTTTTTGGTTTAAACATTATATAATGTAAAAAAATAGGGAAGTATTTTATGAACTTTATTGAAACAATTTACAACAAACTGCTTTTAATGAGAAAGAAAAAATTTAGTTTAAGTGATGTTGCAAAAGCAACAGGTCTTGAGTATGGTTTTGATAAACGCACGCTTGCCAAAACACTCGACACACTTGTTAGACAAGGAAAACTAGATAAACTTAAAAGTGGAGACTATATGATTAACAACACCGCAAGGCTTGTAAAGTGCACACTTCTTGGCACTAGCAAAGACTATGCTTTTGCACGCCCTGACACAGGTGAAAAAGATAGAGATATTTTTATTTCTGCAGCAAATCTCAATGATGCTTGTCATGGTGACACTGTTATGGTTGAAGTTGGAATTTCTGGTAGGGATAGAAAGTATAGACATAATCTTCCACTTGTTGCAAATGGCAAGGAAGAGGGCAGAGTTGTTGAAATTTTAAAACGTGGTTTTGAAGTTGTTGTTGGTATTTTAAGCATTAGTGATAGAGGTGTTGCAACGGTTGTTCCTGATGATAGAAGATTTGCAGACTCTGTGTTTATTGCTCCAGCAGATGTTAATGGTGCTCCAAACAATACAAAGGTTGTGCTTGATATTATTGATTATCCATCAAATATCAAAATGGCTCGTGGTCGTGTTCGTGAAATTTTGGGTGACCCAAGCGATGCAAGAGTGACAACTCTTTCAATTATTCGTTCATTTAACTTGATTGAAGAATTTCCTGAAGATGTTGAAACTGAAGCAAAAAGAGTTGCTAAACCAATTGAACAGGAAGACCAAACCGGCAGAAAAGATTACAGAGATAGGCTAATTATCACAATTGACGGTGATGATGCAAAAGACTTTGACGATGCTATTTCAATTGAGAAAAAAGGTGATGTGTTTGACCTTGGCGTTTATATCGCTGACGTTTCTCACTATGTTCGTGAAGGAAGCAAACTTGATGAAGAAGCGTTTAAAAGAGGAACATCAGTATATTTTCCAGACCATGTGCTTCCAATGCTTCCAGTTGAACTATCTAATGGAATTTGCTCGCTTAATCCAAATGAAGATAGGTTTGCACTTGCAGTTGAAATGAGAGTTAACACCGCAGGTAAAATTTTAGACTATGAAATTCATAAAGGCATTATTAGGTCATCTTATCGAATGACATATAAAAAAGTAACCAAGATTTTGGAAGGTGACAAGGCACTTACTGCAGAATATAAAGACCTTGCGCCAATGCTTTTTACAATGGCTGAACTTGCAAAAGTTTTAATTACTAGAAGAAATAATGCAGGACAACTCGATTTTGATATTCCAGAACCAGAAATTATTTTAAATGAAGATGGAACAGTTGCTGATGTTCATAGAAAACCAAGAGAACTTTCTGACAGAATCATCGAGCAATTCATGGTTTTAACAAACGAAGTTGTTGCACGTCATTTTGACGATATGAATGCACCATTTGTTTATCGTGTGCATGAGATTCCAACAGGTCAAAAACTTAATAGTTTCCGTGCATTTGCGGGAAGTTTAGGGCTTAAGTTTGTGACTACTGGCAAAGAACCTAGTCCAAAAGATTTCCAAGTTCTTTTAAAACAAGCACAAGGACAAGACTATTCAACAGCACTTTCAAAAGTTATGCTTCGCAGTATGCAAAAAGCACGTTATGAAACTGAAAACCTTGGACACTTTGGTTTGGCACTTCGTGATTATTGTCACTTTACTTCGCCAATTAGAAGATATCCAGACCTTACAATTCATAGAATTATTTCTGAAATTATTGAAGGTAGGATGACAAGCAAAAAACTTCGTCATTTTGAAGAATTTGTTGCATCATCTGCAGAACATTCAAGCACAACAGAACGTCAGGCTGAAGAAGCAGAACGCACCGTTGATGCACAAAAAGAAACCGAGTTTATGCAAACCAAGATTGGTGAGGTGTTTGACGGCACAATTTCTGGTGTGACACAAAATGGTTTCTTTGTTGAACTTGAAAACACAATTGAAGGTTATGTGTCAATCAACAGGCTTCCAAAGGGAAGATATGAATATAATGAATCTAGGTTCATGCTTTCTGGCATGGGTTCAACATACAAAATTGGTGATAAAATTCAAATTAGAGTGGTGTCTACCGATATTGTTTTAAGACATATTGATTTTGAACTTGCTGATTTTCATAGGGAAGACTCTGACGAGGATGAACCAAAACAAAGATTTGATGAATTTTCTGAAAGAGATAGAAAAAAGCGTCAAGACTTTGGCGAACGCAGGGGCAGGGGAAATAGAAAATCTCGTGGCAGAAGATAATTTGAAAATAAAAAAACAGGCAACTGCCTGTTTTTTTGTTTAGATTAATTATTCACCAAGTTGTCCTGGTTGAGTAGGTTTTGCTTTTGCTGAATGAGAAGGCACAGTATATCCATTTTTTGCAGCAGTGATGTTATAATCTCTGTATTCTTGCATAACTCTTAACAATTTCATGTATTTTTGCTTTGTTTTCAAGTAATCTGAATAATCAAGCAACACTCTTTGTGGGGCATGAGTTGTTTGACGATGATTTAAAGCATCTAATGTGTCAAAATCGAAGTCTTTCATAACATCAAGTTTTGAAATGATAGCCATAGTTTTTGGGTCAGCATTTTCTTTTGCAATCAAATAACGATTTCCGAGTTCATGTCTTATGAAATTATACATCTTTTTGGTGTCTTGATTAACACGGATTTCATATTCTGCTGGATTTAATGCTTGAACTCTCTTTTTGATTTCTGCGGTTGATACTGCAGATTTTTTGAAGTCTTCAAGTTGTTTGTCTGATGCTGTGTTCCAAGCAACTGGAATCATTGGGATGTTCAAGTTCAAAAGACCGTTTTCATCAGTAAGTTTCATGTTTCCGTTTTTTGTTAAATAGAAATGGAATATTGTTGGAATGCCATCTTGAGAAACATAGTCAACAACACCAGCCAAAAATGTTTCCATTGAATGAGTGGTGTCAGCGTCTCTTGTGACAGCGAATTCATGTGTTCTTAAAACTCTTTTTGTTGCAAGTACTTCTTCATTACTTCTGCGCATAGGATAAACCCTCCCTTTCTCTGATAGTATTATAATTATAACTTATTTGGAGTATAATGTCAATAGAGTTTACAATATTAGTTATAGGCTAAAATAAACATAAACTCTTGATTAACGACTTTGTGTTGTGTTATAATCTAGCCATGAAAATAATAACTGAAAACAGAGAAGCAAAACATAATTATTTTTTAGAAAACTTCACCGAAGCAGGTATTGTGTTAGAGGGCAGTGAGGTTAAGTCTATCAGGGCTAGAAAAGTTAACCTTAAGGATAGTTATGTCGTGATTCGTGGTGGGGAAACATTTTTATTGAATTGTTTTATTTCACCATTTGAAAAAGCAACAACATTTGCTCCAGACCCACGAAAAACAAGAAAGTTGCTTTTAAACAAGCAAGAAATTTTGAAGTTTGAAAGAAAAATAAAAGAAAAGGGTGCAACACTTGTGCCAACAAAAATGTATTTTAATGGTGACAAAGTTAAAGTTGAAATTGCGCTTGCAAAAGGCAAAAAGTTATACGACAAAAAAGACGATAAAATGAAAGCCGATTTAAAGCGTTATGCTGAACGACAAATCAAAAACATATAGTTGTTATTTTCAAGGCTTCACATGGGGGTGTTTTTAGATTCGACAGGGAGCCAGAAATGTTATTTATAAGCGTGTGTGTAGCCCCAATCTACATTAAAAGTGGGAAAAAAATAAACGCAAATAACAATTTTGTTGCTGCTGACGCAGCAATCGCTGCCTAACTTTTGGCGGCACGGCAATTTGCAAAGTCTTGTCGGTTGCAAGTTGTTGTCAATTTAGACAAGATGACTTGTTTTGATGTTGGTGCAAAACTTGTCGAGATTTAACCAAATTGTTTTTAATGATTTTGTTTGTTTAAAGTTAAAAATGAAATCAAAAACAAACTAGCACACGTAGAAGGGGTAGCCTTTCGCTTTTTGGACGCGGGTGCAAGTCCCGCCACCTCCACCAATAAAACCAAGCAAAATCTGCTTGGTTTTTTATTTTTGGTGACATGGTTTGAAATGATTAAAAAAAATAAATGTTATAATTAAAACATTAAAATTAATTTAAATTTACAAAAGGAGATGCTATAATGGGTTCAGGAGGAGTTCCTAACAGAACAATTGTGCGAGTGGATGGCAGGTCGGGGGATTTGCCAACAAGCGGTGTAAAACCAAATTCTAGATATGACTTATATGTAAACGGAAGAAAAATACAAAGCAGATGGTATGATGGTCAAGGAAAGGCCGTTAGAAATAGAGATTATTTTCATCAAGACCCGTTTAATAATCACACATTTCCACATGACCACAATTGGAATTGGCAAAATGCAAGACCAAGATTACCAGAAAATTTAAACCCAGATTATAACAATTATTATTAAAGGAGGCTTATATGACAAAAGAGTTAACAGAATACGAGAAAGAAAAACAGAAAAACAAGCAAGCATTAGTAAGAAATGAATTTTTGTATAATGGAAATTCAGCGGGCAAATATGAGTTTCCAATAATAAAGAAACAAGATATAAATATTGATGAAATAAAGTTTTTAAGTTTTGTTAATGCAAAAAAAGAAGATAGTGAAAACGCAGATAAAACAATTCATTTTTTTACATATGACTGGAAATTTGAAAAGGTTTACAAAAATGCAGAAGAAGAAATAGAAAAATTAAAACAATACAAATATTTATTATCGCCAGATTTTAGTATATTTACAAATATGCCACTAGCACTTCAGATTGAAAGTGTGTTTAAAAACAGGTGGTGTGGAGCATATTGGCAAAGCAAAGGGCTGACTGTTATTCCAACAGTGTCATGGGGAGATGAAAAGAGTTTTCATTTTTGTTTTGATGGAATTGAGGAAGGTTCAGTGGTGGCAGTTTGCACATATTATAGGGAAAACTGCGAAGAAGAATTTATGCTAGGTTACAATGAAATGATGAAAAGGATAAAGCCTAGCAAAGTTATATGCTATGATGAGCCATTCAAATCAATGACGGGAGATGTAATAGAATTTTTGCCTACAACCTATGAATGGACCAAGAACTTAAACTGGAAAGACCAGATTCAATTTAAGTGGGAAAAACATAACAGAAATGTTTCAGGGCTCAACAAGAAAGATTTTAAATTTTTTGAATATGATGACCCGCTTGTTAAAGACCAATTATGCAAATGTTCTATTTGCTCAAAAGTTGCATTGAAAGATGAATGGGGCAATGGTGAGTGTTTAAACTGCGGATGGAAATTTAGCAAAGATGAAGAAGAATTTGAAAAAAATATGGGGATTAGTTATCCAATGCTTGTTTCACCAACAACTGCCAGAAGACAATATAAACAAGGATTGCCATTCAAAGCGACATTTGATGAATTTGTAAAGGGTTTAAACTTTTATAGTGAAATGCTTTTTGAATATAATAAAATTACATATGAAGTATTTTTCAAAAACAATTATGAAGTTGTATTTTGTTCGGATTATGAAAAGCAAGAATTTAAAGATGATATAGAGTTTAAAAACAAAGCAAACATAAATGGAGTTCTTTTAAAAGATTTATGGGAACAGGTTACATTTGCTGGGTTTATGTATTGTTCTCCAAAAGAATAAAAAATAACACCAAATCACAAACAGGTGATGAGGTGTTTTTTGTTTTTTAAAAACTGCAAAAGTGACGCAAATTCAATAAAAATCGGGTAGTATGTGACGCATAACACCCCATTTTTGCGAATTTTATGGTTATATGATGTTTGACTGGTGTTAATTTGCAAGACAAAAGTGTGGTGATGTGTTATAATGAAATCAGAGGTGAAATTATGAAACTTTTAGATTTAACAGGTCGTGAATGGAACTTTGATGGATGCTTGGGTTGTGAACTTGTTAGTAAAACATTAAAGCCATTTGGCGGTGTGATTTTTAAGGATGAAAATTTTATGATTGCACAAGACTTTGAACTTCCAATTGAAGGGTTTGTCATAATATCATCTATTAGACATTTAGAAAAATTAACTGAACTTACGGATGCCGAAAGGGCAGACCTTATGTTTTTGATTAACAAATGTCTAACCGTTTTGCGTGAAAATGGTGTAGCAGAAGAATATAATATTATTTTAGAAGAAAAGTCTGGATATCATTTTCATGTTTGGTTGATGCCAAGACATAGGTGGATGACAAAGAAATTTGGAAAGATTATGAAAAACATAAAACCTATCCAAGAGTATGCCTTAAAAAATATGAGAACAGAAGAAAATTTTGAAAAAATTAAACATACCTGTGAAGTATTAAAAACTGCATTAAACAAATAAAAAGGATGTAATTTATGGAAAAAGTTTTAAATTTAAGCCAAAATCAAAAAATTATTATAAAAAATGAACAATTTGAGGTCCTATCAAAAACATCTTATGTTACTGCAACATCAAGTGATGTGTATTTTAAATACATTTTGTCTGGACATAAAATTTTAGTTGTTATTCCAACTGATAACTTGATTTATTTTGGAAGTATTGTAAAAGAGTTTGAAAATAATCAAAATTTTTCAAATATAATTAATTATGATAATCATACATATTTTAAAGTTGCGTCAGACTATCAAATTGTGAAATGTGTTGAATTTGGGAATCCTCAAGATGTTGAAGGTGAGGTTGTGTGGGCAGATTATTTATGTGAAGAAGTTCCAGAAACCTATATTTCATGTGCATATGTTCCAAAAACAAACACCAGAGCAGATATTGTTGGTGAAATAATTACAATCACAGATATTTCATTTTAAAGCAGGCAAAAGTCTGTTTTTTTATTAAAATAATTTTATTTAAAATTATTTGATTTATTTGATAGTGTGAAAAGGTGCCTCGTGTTATAATGTTTGTGTTTAGGAGATACTTATGAAATTTTTAAAAAAGATTGTTGCTTTAAGTTTGATTGCAGGATTTTCTATGATTTCTGCAAGCATGATTAACTGTGACAAAAAACAAGAAACTTCACACGCATACACAAGAGAAGGGTTTCTTGATTGGGATGAAGAAAATAAACTTATTTATGCATATCAAAACAGTTTAATTATTGCACGTGATGGTGACGGAACAACCATTTATTTAGACAGACCGTCTGATTATGTTGAAGGAGAAACTCTTGTTTCTGGTGACGGCATTTTAACTAGCAAAGATATTTCTTTGATGGATATTTACAATCAAAACCCATCAGATTATCAAATTGCTCCGCCAGCGGACGGTGCAAACTTGTCAGATTGGTCAATTGTGTTTGGTGGAAAAAATGTTAATGGAACGCCAAGTTCACAAGTTAAAATGAAAGTTACAATGACGGGTGGTGACATTAAAAACATCTATGCTGGTCATAGTTCATTTGAATTTTCAGTAAACAATGAACTTAGGGGTGTTAATGAATTCACAATGACAGGTGGCAGTGTAAACTCAATTTACACCGATAATGGCTATGATGAATTTGAACAATCAGGCAGGGCGAAAGGTGCCGCAAATATAACATTTAATTTGTTTGGTGGAACTATTCAAAATCTTGTGCGTGACGCACTTAATGTTCAAGGAAAGCACAATTCAACAATTAATTTGAAGGGTGACATCAAAATTTCTAATGGAATCAAGTTTTATTCAACACATTTTGGAGAAAAACTTAATATTGTTGGAAATTTAGCAAATGCTGAACTTTTGAATTTTGACCTTAACTCAAACTTTGAAAGAAGTAATGTTTTGTTTAATTTAGATTCAAGCATTTCTGATGATTTTAACACAAATTTAATTTCTTTAAAAAATAAACCAACAGGTTCAGAAGATTGGCAAATTTACAAATCTTCAACTGCTGTTCGTTATGGATATAGTTCTAAAATCTTAAGTGTTTCAATTGCTGGAGAAACAATGGTTGATAAAACCTTGAGCATTGTTACAAATCCAACAAAGGCAACAATTGAAAGTGCAACATGGTTTCGAAAAGACGCATATCTTGGTTCATCAACAATCATTGGAGCGGGTGAATCTTATACCTTAAAGGAAGAAGATGGTGGAAAGATTGTTTATGTTGAGGTGATTGACAAAAATAATCCTTCAGAAAAATTTATTGCAGAAACAACTGGCGTTATCAAAAGAATTGATTTGCCACAAATTGTTACCGAAAATGGAAAAACAACTGTTTATGCAAACGGGAACGACCTTATTGTTGCAGGAAATGCCAATGAAAGCACTATTTATTTGGATGCTGGTGTAATTGGTGTGCTTGAAAATACAGATATTTCACTTAAAACTGCGGGTATTGAAAATGCGTTTGATGACGCAAGTGACCTTTCAAATATAACTATTTCTGCTGGTTGTTCAAATGATAAAAATTCAGGTGATATAGCGGTTACAATTGTAAGTGGAGAGGTTGGTGAAATTGTTGTTCAATCAACAAATGGCGAAAAACTTGTTTCAAATATAGTTATCAATCTTTTTGGTGGAAAGGTTAACAATGTTGTTGCAAACAAACAAAATGTTGCAATTGAAACTGTTGTAAACCTAGCGGGAAATATTAAAGCAAAACTTAATGGAATTCAAAATAACTTTGGACCAACAAAACTTAATCTTTTAGGAGAAATCACATCAGAAAATGGTTCACTAACAATTGCTCTTGATAAGTCACTTTTTATTGAAGAAAGCCTTGTTATTGGTGCAGAAAATAGTGAACACATCAATTTGTCAAAATTTGTTTTTGTGGACACAAATGGCGAAAAAATCAACACTTTCAAAGTTAGTGTGGCAGAAGATGGCGTTGTGTTTAGTCCAATTCCTGTTGAAGGGATTAAAATTGATGGCTCTTTGAGAGTTAACAAAACCTTAACAGCAAAACTTACACCAAACAATGCAAATGCCACTTTTAAATGGTTGAAAAGTTCAACAAATAACATCGAAGATGCTGAAGTTATTGAAGGCGCAACAAACAGCACTTACAAACTCACAAAAGATGATTTAGGAAAGTTTATTTTTGTTATTGTGAATGAAGGAACAGATAATGAGTTTATTGCGGGAACAAGCAAGACTATTGCAAAGGCGTTTCCTGCGTGGCTTATTGTTTTGATTGTTATTTTAAGTGTGATTGTTTTGGGATTAATATCACTAATTGTTTGGTTTGTTTTATGGAAATCAAAAAAGGCAAAAGCATTCTTTTTGAAAGGTGTTTTTGAAAAAATCGATAGTGTTTTTTCAAAAAATCAAAAACAAACATCAAAAGTAACTAAAAACAAGAATAAAAAATAAGCAAAAGTGCTTTAAATCTAATGTTTAAAAGTTATAAAAAAATAAAAGTTTTTTTAAAATAGGTCTTGAACTATCTAAAAAACTATGATAAAATATTGTAATATATGGAGAGGTATGTAATGAAAAATTTATTTTTAAGTTGCAAAATTAAAAAAGAGTTAAAAGAATTTAAAGAATTTAAGAAAAACTTTAAATTTGAAATGAAAGAAATTGAAGAAAAAGAAGACGGTTCACTTTTTGTTGATGGCGTTTGCATCAGAGAAGGCAAAGAAGGTGAATGGGTTGGCGAAACAGAAACTTTTGTTAACGTTGGATACAAATTCCATGGTCCACTTCCAAAAGTTTTGTCTAACTTGTTTCACTACGAATTTGTTTTCAGAGGACACAAACTTTCATCTGCTGAAGTAATTTTCCAAGGTTTCAAATTTTCTAACCCAAAAGAACAAAAACTTTTGTTTAGATATTATGGTCTTGATTCAAACAATATCAAAATCACTGGCGACCATGACTGGAAGTCAACAGGCACTGTTTATTTCCAAGGCAAACAAATCAAAAGAGATAGCACTGAATTTGATGATTTTATTGATGAAATGTATATTTCACTTCTTCAAAATCCACTTTATAGAAACGCTCTCAAAAAAGCAGGAAACAAATATATTCTTCATGCAATTGGTGGAAAAACAAAACAAGATACAGTTTTCACTAGATATGAATTTGAATACGAACTTAACTGCTTGAGAGAATTTGTAAACAGAAACAAATAACCTGAAAGTTAAATTAAGGGAGTAAAACAATGGCTTCAAATAATCAAAAATTCGAAAAATTAAACTTGTTAGATTTCGACCTTCTTGGTATGTTTAGACTCTATGATGCTGAAGGTATTGAAAGTCTTTGCACACCAGTTGGTGACGGTTCTTGGATTTCAAGGGGCAAACTTTATTGCAAAGAAAGCACTTGTGAAGAAGCAAGCAAGTTTAGAGAAGAACTTAAGGAAGATTTGAAAAAATATCCAGAAGGCAAAAAAGCATTTGTTATTGTTGACCACATGGCAACTATGAGTGGTAAGGTTTATTACCAAGCAGTTGATAGGGCAATTAAAACAGGTGACACCTCTGGTTTGGCAGAAGCAAAACAATGCTTGATTGATGACGTTGCAAATGTAATTGAATTGATTGAAGGCAGACCTGCAACTGTAAAAACATCAGTCCTTCCAAAATATCCAGAAAAGTTTGCAAATAGAGTTATTGAATGTAACAACATGGCTCTTATCTATAACTATGCAAGAAATTTTGATGTTCCAGAAGGGTACAAGCACTTAAACACAGGTCTTGGCGGAATTTTCCTTGGACCATTCTTTAAAAACATGTATGGCATGGATTGGACAAACCTTTTATGGAGCAAATATATCAACGACACAGATGGCAATCAAAGAACAGACTTGTTTAGCAGACTTGTTGACCCATCAATTTTGGACAGTAAGAAAATTTTGCTTTTAGATGACAATATCGGAACAGGAAACACCATCCGTGAAATTGCCACAAGATTTGGTCTTCAAGGTTGTGACATCAAAATTGGTGCTGTTCAATATAACTGGATTAACTTTTATAAAGTTGGTATTGGTGAAAAAACAGATATTACCAGATTTAGTCCACGTGAAATTGATTATTTAAACCAAAACAATTATCCAGGTCACAAACTCTTAAAACACGCTTATGCAATTTTGTGTGGAAGAAGAGATTTGAGAGGAAACGAACCAAGTAGGTCTCATTCAACTCCTCCAGGATTTGCATATTTGCTTTACTTAAGGTCAAAAGGCTACAACAAAGGCTTTGACCCAACAGAAATTGCAAAAGGTCCATTCTATGTTGGTGGTGAAAAACTTGAAATTAAAGAAGAACCTCCAATTTCAGACATATTAATGTGTCAACTTCGTGGACTTTCATATATGGATAAATCTGGTATTGATGTGTTTGATGACAAAGGGAACTTTGCTCCACAACAATTCTTTAATAAAGATAGTTCAAAACTTATGTCTGCTCTTGATGATTTCAATGGAACACTCCTTGCTCAACAAGAAGGCATTCCATTGCCACCAAGAAAACTCAAAGGAAAAGGTCAACCAGGAGATAACTAAAAATCAAAATGCGGTTTAGTCCGCATTTTTTTGTGCAAAAAATTGTTTTGTTTTTTTTGTTGTTTTGATATAATTGCAATATGTATAATGAATTAACACCAATAGATATCAAAAAAATGAAGGAAGAAATTTCATATAGGGCGAACGAATTAAGACCCAAACTTTCTGATGATGTGAAAGAAGCAAGGTCGTTAGGTGACCTTTCTGAAAACGCAGAATACAGAAGTGCAAGGCGTGCTTTTGGCAGAAATGAAAGCCGTATAAGATTTCTTCAAAAAATGATTAGAACAGCAAAAGTTATTACCACTGAATCTGCACCAGACGAAGTTGGTTTGTTTGACAAGATTGTGGTTGTGTATGAAGATACCGGTGATGAAGAAGAACTTATGATTTCAACAACAACAAGGTTGGACCTTGGAAAAGGTATAATTAGCAAAGAATCACCATTTGGCAAAGCAGTGCTGGGCAAAAAAGTGGGCGACAGAGTATATGTTAAAGTTAACGCAGATTACGACTATTATGTTGTTATAAAATCTATAACAAAAGGCGAGGATGATGACAGCATTCCATTAAATGGATATTAAGAATACGGCATTGGCCGTTTCTTTTATTTTTAATAAATTTTATAAATTTGGCAAAATGGGTTGTAATTTATGTAAAATTTTATTATAATTATGAATTGTGGCGTTATCATTATATTAAGAGATTTTTTCCAAAAAAATTGCTCATAATATATATGTTTTAACGTAAAACAATGCATTTAAAAAATATAATGCATAATAAGAGAGGGAAATAATATGGACGAAAAATTATTTGAAAATGAATGGAGAGGTTTCCATGGTGATAGTTGGAAAGATGAAATCGATGTTGCTAACTTCATCGTAAGAAACTTCACAGAATACAAGGGTGATGATTCATTCTTGGCTGGTCCAACAGAAAAAACAAAAGCAGTTTGGGCTAGATGTGAAAAATTATTAGAAGAAGAAAACAAAAATGGTGGATGCCTTGATGTTGAAACAAACATCTTAAGTGGAATCACAGCATTTGCTCCTGGATATATTGACAAAGATAACGAAGTTATCGTTGGTCTTCAAACAGATGCTCCACTTAAAAGAATTGTTAATATGTATGGTGGCACAAAGATTGCTATGAAGGCTCTTGAATCTCATGGCTACAAACTTAATGAAGAAGTTTACAAACACTTCACAACATACAGAAAAACTCATAACGATGGTGTTTTTGATGCTTACACTCCATCAATCAGACGTGCTAGAAGCAATGGTTTGCTTACAGGTCTTCCAGATGGTTACGGCAGAGGAAGAATTATTGGTGACTATAGAAGAATCGCTCTTTATGGTATCGATAAACTTATTGAATTTAAAAAGAAAGACCTTTCTGCTGAATATATTGATGGTGTTTATATTGAAGAAAACATCAGACTTCGTGAAGAAGTTAACGAACAAATCAGAGCATTAGAAGCAATCAAAACAATGGCTGCAAGTTATGGTTATGATATTTCAAAACCAGCACAAAATGCAAAAGAAGCAATGCAATGGGCTTACTTTGGTTACCTTGCAGGTGCAAAAGAAAACAATGGTGCTGCTACTTCTATGGGTAGAAATGCAACATTCTTCGATATTTATATTGAAAGAGACCTTGCTGAAGGCACATTAACAGAAGCCGAAGCACAAGAACTTGTTGACCAATATGTTATCAAACTTCGTTTAATCAGACATTTGAGAACTCCTGATTATGATGAACTTTTTGCAGGTGACCCAACTTGGGTAACTGAATCAGTTGCTGGTATGATTAATGAAACAAAATCACTTACAACCAAAAACTCATTCAGATTCTTGCACACACTCATCAACTTGAATCCAAGTGCTGAACCAAACTTGACAGTTCTTTGGTCAAAAAATCTTCCAGAAAACTTCAAGAAATATTGTGCAAAAATTTCTATTCAAACTGACTCTATCCAATATGAAGGTGACGACACAATGCGTCCACACTATGGTCATGACTATGCAATTGCTTGCTGCGTTTCTGCTATGAAACAAGGAAAACAAATGCAATTCTTTGGTGCACGTTGCAACCTTGCTAAATCACTTCTTTATGCAATCAACGGTGGTGTTGATGAAAAAACAGGAAAACTTGTTATTGAAGGTCTTGAAAAGAACACTGAAGAAGTTTTGACTTATGAAAAGGTTAGAAAAGACTACAGTGAAATGATTAAAAAGATTGCAAAAATTTATGTTGATGCAAATAACATCATTCACTTCATGCATGATAAATATGCTTATGAAGCAAGCCAAATGGCACTTCATGACACAGCAGTAGAAAGACTTATGGCATTCGGTATTGCAGGTTTCTCATGTGCAGTAGACTCACTTTCAGCAATCAAATTTGCAAAAGTTAAGCCAATCAGAAATGAACAAGGCATTGCTGTTGATTTTGAAACAGAAGGTGAATTCCCTAAATTTGGTAACGATGATGACAGAGTTGACGAACTTGCTTCTGAACTTGTTCAAGAATTCTTTGATGCAATCGATTCACATCCTCTTTACAGAAATGCAAAACCTACACTTTCACTTTTAACAATCACATCAAACGTTATGTATGGTGGAAAAACTGGTAGCACACCAGACGGAAGAAAAGCAGGTGAAGCATTTGCTCCAGGTGCTAACCCAATGCACGGCAGAGATTGCACAGGTGCTCTTAACTCACTTAACTCTGTTGCAAAAATTAAATATGAAAACTGCTGTCAAGACGGTATTTCAAACACATTCTCAATTGTTCCAAGTGCTCTTGGAAACAATGAAGAAGAACAAATTAACAACCTTGTTTCTATTCTTGATGGTTATTTTGTTCAAGGTGCTCAACATATCAACGTTAACGTGTTTAACAGAGATTTGCTTATTGATGCAATGAACAATCCTTGGAAATATCCAAACCTTACAATTCGTGTTTCTGGTTATGCTGTAAACTTCAATAAACTTGATAGGGCTCATCAAGAAGAAGTTATTGCTAGAACTTTCCACGAAAAGAGATAAAAAATTCGTCAAAAATAATGCACTATGCTTCGTTCCTAGAAAAGTTTTTAGACAGTCATTTATTATTTATAAACTCTTGCCTAAAAATTTTTCAGAGCCTTGCCTAGCACAATATTTTTGACGAATTTTGTTTATATAAAATCCAAACAATTTTGACCTTTTTAAAATGAATTAAATTCGGCACAATATTTTTGACGAATTTTATTTAGAAAGAGCAAATAAATTTGACCTTTAATTAAACTATGTTTTGCATAACAGGTTTTGGTTTAGTTTAATAAAATTAAAATTTTATAAGGAGGGACAATATGAACGGAAAAATTTCAGATATTGAAACAATGGGTTCAGCGGATGGTCCAGGTGTTAGGTTGGTTGTGTTTTTGTCAGGATGCAAACTTCGCTGTTTGTATTGTCATAATCCTGAAACTTGGCTGATGAAAAATTTCAAAAGGGAAATCACAAGTGAAGAAGTTTTGAAAAATTATAATAAATACAAGGTTTATTATGGTGAAACAGGAGGTGTTACCTTCAGCGGAGGGGAACCACTTCTTCAAAGTGAGTTTGTTTTAAAAACAACAAAACTTTTAAAAGAAAATGGAGTTCATGTCGCAATTGACACTGCTGGTGTTGGTGAAGACTATGATGAAATTTTGAATCTTGTTGACCTTGTTATTTTAGACATAAAAGCAGTTGAGCCTGATGAATACAAAATGATTACTGGCAGAGATATGTCTGACTTTAATGAGTTTTTAGATAAATGCCAAAAATTAAACAAGAAACTTTGGCTCAGACAAGTTATTGTTCCAAATATCAATGATGATGAAGCCCATGTTTTAAAACTTAAAGAATTTGCATCAAAAATTAAAAATGTTGAAAGAATTGAACTTTTGCCTTATCATTCGATGGCTGCATCAAAATATAAAGATTTAGGGTTAGAATATAGACTTGATAAAACTCCTAATATGGATAAAGAAAAGTGCAAAAATCTTGAAAGTTTATTAAAATAACACAAAAAAGCATAGAAATATGCTTTTTTCTTTTGAAAAACAGTAAAACTACCTATATAATTAGTATGCGAGGTAAAATCATGGATGAAGTTATAGATTTTAAAAACTTGGATGAAGAAGATATTGAAGTTTTGAAAGATATCGAACAAGCCGACAAGATTAGAACAAAGCATAATGAACAATTTTCAAAACTTTCAAAAGATGAACAAGTTGATTATTTAGTTGAAATATATGCTGAAAATGATAACATAATAAAAAAACTCGGTTTGAAAACAATCAACGAGGAGGGTGATATTGATGGCTAAATCTAGATGGATTTATCAACAAAACCCAGATATTGTTGCAATTGATTCAAACGTTTTTATCACGCTCGCAAAAATCAGCACCGACTTTGTTAAAAAGAAAAATAGGGGTGCGGAATTTACTGAAAAAATTCGCATAATGAAACGCAAATGTGTTGGAAAAACATTAAAATTTGTAATTTTGCCATCTGTTTTAAAAGAAATATATCCAACAATGAGCAAAAAAGAAGCAGAATTTTTAAAAGAATACTGTTTGATATTAGACCCAAAAAATAAGAAAAAATTTGCAAAAATGTCTTATGAACTTGCTGAAACTTATTGTGATGCAGGTGTTATGAAAAGCAAAGATGGAAAACCAACTATGGATGCCATCATTATGGCAGAAGCAACTATTTCTGGATTAAACCTTGTTACAAACAACAGCCGTGACTTTTTGTCTTATGAAAAATCAGAAATGAAACAAAGAACTGACAAAAAAGACAAAAGCCCTAGAGCGACAGATATTGCAAAGTTGAACAAAAAATTAGGATATGTTTACGAAACCAAAAAACTTGAAAAGTTTGTTCCAAAACCATTTAGTTCAAGTCAATATGTTAATTGGTATAGAGATACAGGTGCTTTTGGTATGAGAGAAGACTATCCGGGCATAGAATTTATTGGAGGCTAAAATGAAATTATTATTATGTTCAGATTTTTCTGGCGTATGTTATAGATATTTTAAAAAGTTTTACACAAACACACAAGGGCTCACTTGCTTGTTTGTTGGTTATGCTCAAGAAGATGACCATGAACTTGAAAGTGGAAGTGCTATGTATTTCAAAGAAATGGGAATGAAAGTTGTTTCATTAAAAAAAGGATATAAGTTTAATGACAAGATAGATGTTGTTTTTGTTCGTGGGGGAAACACCACAAGGCTTATTCATTTTTTAAGAGAATATGGTCAATATGACAAACTTAAAGAGTTGGTTGAAACTCAAGATGTTTTGTATATAGGAAACAGCGCTGGTGCGGTGCTTGTTGGAACAGATACTGCTTGGACACTCCCTTCAGAACCTTATGAGTATGACCTAACAAAGTTGTATGGAGTAAATGCATTGAAAGGTTTTGGTTGGATAAATAAACTTGTTTTTGTTCATTGTTCAAAATATCGTTTGTGTTGGGATTTTGAAAAGGAAAACGAAAATGATATTTTCAGAACCCTTGATACTGAATGTTATCCAGCATATTTGGAAGATAAAGAAATTTATGCTCGTGATGAATATTTGAAAATTGATAACAACCAAGCATATTATGTTAATGGCACAGAAGAAAAAATGCTCACATATAACTGGAGCAATTTGCCTATCAAAATTTTAAATTAATAACTAGAAAAATTTTATTTAAAATGTAAAAACCACCAATTAATGGTGGTTTTTTTTACATTTCTTCATATAATTCAATATATTTATTTGCACAGACGGTTGCATCAAATCTTTTTTCCATTCCAGAAAGCATATATGATTTCATTTTATCTTTATTTTGATAATCATAAAGTGCTCTATCCAAAAGGTCACGAAGGGAAGTTATGTCATAGTCGTTAAACATATAACTATTTCCGCCTTCAACTTTAAAATCTTTCATATTATCTTTTATCCCACCAGTTGAATAAACGATAGGAAGTGAACCATATTTATTTGCAATAAGTGGAACAAGACCACAAGGTTCAATAGATGCAATGTTTAAAATAAAGTCTGAACTAGCATATATTTTTTTTGCAAGTTGTGCACTATATCCAAATGTGACTTTTGCCATTTCTGGATGGCGTTCATTAAGACCGCGCATAAACTCTTCATATTCAGGAACACTGTTTCCAATGGCAACAAATTGAACGCCTTTTTCAATGTATTCATCCAAAACTTTTGTTAATAAATCCAAACCTTTGTGTCCAGCCATAAAACCAATATAACCAATCATTGGAATATTTGCATCAACTTTAAGGCCAAGTGCTTCTTGAAGTTTTGTTTTATTGATTAAGCGTTTTTCTAAAGTATCTTTCCCAAACATTTGATAAATGGTTGGGTCGGTTTCTGGGTTATAATATTCATAGTCAATTCCGTTGATGATTCCAGTAATTTTGTAATCAAGCGAATCAAGCAAACCTTCGAGACCGTTTCCTTTTTCGGTTTTTTGAATTTCATATTTATAAGTGTCACTAACAGCAACAATCTGGTCAGCACATAAAATTGCAGATTTCATAATGTTTGCTTGACCAAAATAGTCAAACAAATATGCAAACTTATCTTCAACACCCAAAAGGTCTTTAACTACGCCAAAGTCAGCGATGCCTTGATATAGCAAATTGTGGATGTTATGCAAGGTTTTAATGTGTTCATATTTTGGGTTTTGCCATGCAAGAATTTTTAAGAATGTGCAAACCATTCCAGACTGCCAGTCGTTTGTGTGAATGATATCTGGATAAAAACTTATGATTGGGAACATATCAAGAACTGCTTTGCTGAAAAAACTGAATCTTTCAACATCGTCTTCATATCCAAAAAGTTTTTCACGATTAAAATAATGTTCATTTTGAATAAAGTAATAGGTGATTCCATTAAGTTCACATTCATAAATTCCACAATGTTCCTTTCTCCAAGAAAGTTCAACTGTTCTTTCGCCAACAAGTCGGAATCTTGATTGATATTCTTGTGGAATTACTGAATAGTACGGAAGAACCACTCTAACATCAACTTTATCAGTCTTTTTTAAATATTTTGGTAGGGCGTAGCACATATCAGCCACGCCACCGTTTGCGCAAAATGGCAAACATTCGCCAGTTGCAAAAATTACATTAATTCTTTTTACGTCATCGTTTTCGTTCATAAAGCACCTTTAATTTTTTTGAATCTTCCTTAAAATTATAGAAGAGTTTGCAGGAAGTGTCACTCTGATAGCGTTGGTTTTGCCATTTTTGTTCATGATGAGTGAGTGCATAATTTCATTACGCTCTCCAGTTCCACCAAATTCTTCTGCATCAGAAGAGAAGATTTCTTCATATTCTCCGTGTTCGTCTACACCTAAAACATAATCAACTTGTCTTTCAGGTGAGAAGTTGCATACGCAGATTAAATAACTTCCAGAAAAAGAGTATCGTTTAAATGCAATAACAGCATTTTGACCATCATCTTTAACGAGCCATTCAAATCCGCGTGGGTCAAAATCTCTTTCATACATTTCTGGTGAGTTTAAATACAATTTGTTTAATGCAGAAACACACTTTAAAAGTTTTTTGTTGCGGTCCGCTTTTAAAAGCATGAAACTGATTGGTTTGTCATAGTGCCATTCATTAATTTGACCAAACTCGCTTCCCATGAAAGAAAGTTTCTTTCCTGGATGCATATACATATATGTGTAGAATGCACGATTCATAGCAATTTTGGTGTCAAAGTCACCATTCATTTTTCCAATTAAAGAATGTCTACCGTTTCCAACTTCGTCATGGTCAACCGGCAAAACGTAGTTTTCATCAAAACAATAATCAATGGTGTGGGTGAGTATTTTGTGATATTTTCTTCTAAAGCATGGGTCCATTGAACAATATTCCCAAGTATCATTAATCCAACCAACATTCCATTTGAAGTTGAATCCCAAACCGCCACTTGTTGTTGGTCTGGTAACCATTGGCCAAGAAGAAACTTCTTCGGCAATCATAAGCGCATTAGGAAATTCACTATATATTGAATTGTTTAAGTTTTTCAAAAATTCAACACCGGCATAGTTAATGTTGTTTCCGTCAACATTAGGAATCCATTCACCAGGTTGTCTGCAAAAGTCAAGATACAAAATTGCAACGCAGGCATCAACTCTGATTCCGTCAAAGTGATACTTTCTCATATAAAATAAAGCACTTGAAATTAAAAATTGGGTTACGTATGGGTCTTCATAGTCAAAAATTCTGGTGCTCCAAGCAAGTTGAAGTTTTCTATCCCACTTTGGGCTTTCATAAAGAGGTTCGCCGTCCCATTCTTTAAGGGCATAGTCGTGATAGTCAAAGTGTGCTGGAACCCAGTCCAAAATAACGCCAATACCTGCTTCGTGACATTTATCAATAAAATACATAAAATCTTTTGGAGTGCCATATCTGCTGGTTACTGCATAATATCCAGCAACTTGATAACCCCAAGAAATATCATTAGGGAATTCCGACATTGGCAAAAGTTCGATATGTGTGTAGCCAAGACGCTTGCAATATGGAATAAGTGTTGTTGCAAGTTCACGGTAGGTGTAAAAACTTCCGTCAGAGTGCTTCTTCCAAGTGAGCAAACAAACTTCATAAATGTTCATTGGCTCTGTTAGATGGTTTTTTGTTTTAAACTTTTCAAAATATTCAGCGTCTTTCCACTTATAGCCTTCGATATCATAGATATATGATGCAAAATCTTTATCATGATTTAAAGTTTGACCATAATACGCATATGGGTCAGACTTGATGTGTTCTTTGTCTGTTTTGTCTATAACAATATATTTGTATTTTTGCATTGCTTTTGCTTTTGGAACAAAAACTTGCCAAACATTTGAGCAGTTGATTCTTTGAAGTGGGTGAGATTCTCTATCCCAATTATTAAAATCACCAACAACAAAAATTTGTTTTGCGTGTGGGGCATAAACCCTAAAAAAACAACCATCAACACCATTTTCTGTGCCAAGGTGTGAGCCAAGATATTCATAAACCTTTGAATCTTGGCCATTTTGAATTTGTAAACATCTTTCTTCTGCGTTCATAAGTAAGTCGAAAATTTCTCCTTGTGTTTATTCATGCACTAAAATTATAACAAACAAATATTATGTTTGTCAAACCGCACCATGTTAATTTGACGGGGTTAAGCACAATTTTTAGTGAATTTAAATAAAATTATAAAAAGCCTAACAACGATGCAAAAATTGCTAGTCGATATATGGTATTTTTTGTTATAATTTGTATATAAGGAGATTTGTTTATGAAAAAAGTATATTTTGCAGGTTCAATAACTGGTGGAAGGGATGATGCAGAAACCTACAAATTGCTTATTGAAAAATTAAAAGAACGTTTTGTTGTATTAACTGAACATATTGGAAATGAGGCAATTTCAGAACTTGGTGAATATCAACTTTCTGACGAACAAATTTACACAAGAGATGTGAACTGGATAAAAGAAAGTGATTTTGTTTTTGCAGAAGTCACACATCTTTCACTTGGAGTTGGTTATGAAATTGGCTTTGCCGAAGCCCATGGAAAACCAATTATCTGTTTTGTTAACGGGGCAAAGGTTAACAGATTATCGGCAATGCTAACGGGCAACAAAAACGTTGAATGCCATGTTTATTATGACATTCAAGAAGTTTATGATTTTATTGATAAATTAAAGGTTTAGGGGGATGCAAATGATGAAATTTATTAGTTGGAATGTTAATGGAATTAGGGCTTGTGCAGAAAAAGGATTTTTTGATTTTGTAAAAAATCAAGATGCCGATATTGTTTGCATTCAAGAAACAAAAATGCAAGAAGGACAAGCCGAACTTGCTGTTGATGGATACAAAATGTATATGAACAGCGCAGAAAAGAAAGGTTATAGTGGAACACTTGTTTACACAAAACAAGAACCAATCAATGTAACTTATGGAATAAATGGTGAACATAATGATGAAGGCAGAGTTATTACTCTTGAATTTGAAAAATTTTATTTGGTGAACTGCTATGTTCCAAACTCACAAGAAGGTCTAAAACGTCTAGATTATCGTGCTGTGTTTGAAAAGGCTATGAGAAAATATTTAAACAAACTCACAAAAAACAAGTCAGTTGTTTATTGTGGAGACCTTAATGTTGCTCATCAAGAAATTGATATCAAAAATCCAAAAGCAAATGAAAGAAATGCGGGCTTTTCAATTGAAGAACGCAACATGATGACGGAACTTTTGGATGCTGGCTTTGTTGATACTTTTAGATATTTGTATCCAACAAAGGTTGAATATTCTTGGTGGAGTTATCGTTTTCAAGCAAGACAGAAAAATATTGGTTGGCGACTTGACTATTTTATTATTTCAAATGATTTAAAGAAAGATTTAAAAAATTCTAGTATCTTAACAAATGTTGTTGGTAGTGACCATGCTCCAATTATGCTTGAACTAGATATTTAATTAACAAAAATGGCTTTTGCATTATTGCAAAAGTCTTTTTTATTTTGCTATTGAAAAGTTTATAAGTTCATGTTAAACTAAAATTGTTAAGGGAGATTTGAAATGAAAGGGAGAGTTTTTAGAAATCAATCATATTCTTTAAAAAGCAGAAACAATAGTTCAAAAAAGAGTTTATATGTGTTTTTTGAAACAAATACAGTGAAGAATGGTGAACAAAAAACACTTGAGCAAGATTCTAAAATGCTTGGGTTTGGTGTTATCACACATAAAAAACCGCAAAAAAGTTATTTTATGCTTGAAATTGATGCTTCACAAAAAGATAAAAGTGCTCCTCATGTGCATATTTGGCGAGCAAGTGAAAACAAAATGCGAATTAGTGACACAAGAAGTCGGGGTATTGATATATTTTCAGGCGTGGGCGGCAAAGATGATATTAGATATGTGGAATCTGAACAAAAAGATAAAAGAAGATTAAAACCAAATGAAGTTAAAGAAATTTGTGGTTTTTTGAGTGAAGATAATAACCGTTTTGCGATTTTTTGCATGATTGATGCATATAAAAAGGGAAAAAAACTTCCAGAAATATCATTTAATATTGATGAAATGCTCTATGAATATACTGAATCAGAATTTTCAAGTTTGATTAAAGAGTTCTCAAAATTGCAATTAAAGCAAACAGCACAAGGTTATCAGTATGAATAAAAAGGAAAGTAAAAAACTTTCCTTTTTTTATATAAAATATTTGCAACTATAAGGATTTTATGATAGGATAAAGTTATCCATAAAGAGTGTGCGAGGGACAGCCCTGTTGACCACACAGCAACCTGCGTTAATGGTAAGGTGCTAAAGGCTGAAACTATGGGATTGTAATAAAATTTGTAATCCCACAAAAGTGGGGTTTTTATTTGCCTAAAAAAATAATTTTATGGAAATAAATATAAAAAGGAAAGTATTATGAAAAAAATTATTACTAGTGAGTCAGTTAATATTGGTCATCCAGACAAAACTTGCGATACCATCGCAGATGCTTTTTTGGATGAAGCACTAAAATCAGACCCACACGCACAAATGGCTGTTGAATGTGCTATAAAAGACGATAGACTTTTTGTTTATGGTGAAGCAACAACAACTGCTGAAATTAATTATGAAAAAATTGCAAAAGAAGTGCTTAAAGAAATTGGATATAAGAACGAATTTGTTGTTATCAGCCAAATCTCTAAACAAAGCCCAGATATCAATCAGGCAGTTGAAAAACATGAACTTATGGCAAATGACCAAGGCATGGTTTATGGGTATGCCTGCAATGAAACAGATGAACTTATGCCACTTCCAATCGTGATTGCACACAAACTTATGAAAAGATATGACGAGTTCAGAAGAACAACAGATTGTTATTTTGCAGATGCAAAAAGCCAAGTTTCTATTTGTTATGATGATAACAAGCCAGTTTATATTGACACAATTTTGATGAGTGTTTCGCATGGTGAATGGCTTTCACATGAGCAAATTGTTAATGATATTAAAACAAATGTTATAGATATTGTTTTGAAAGATTTTAAAAAGTATAACAATCATGAAATAAACTTTATCATTAATCCTAGCGGAAAGTTTACAATTTGGGGAAGTTTTGGTGATAGTGGTTGTGTTGGAAGAAAAATTGTTGTTGATACTTATGGTGGCATAGGCAGAGTTGGTGGCGGATGCTTTAGTTCAAAAAATGCAACAAAAGTAGACAGGTCTGCGGCGTATTATGCTAGGTATGTTGCAAAAAATGTTGTTGCTCATGGTTTTGCTGACCGATGTGAAATTCAAGCAAGTTTTGCTATTGGCAGGGCGGAACCTGTTAGTGTTGCAATCGACACCTTTGGAACTAATAATGTGCCTGAAAAACAAATTGAAGAATATGTTTCAAACAACTTTAGTTTTAGACTTCAAAATATTATTGACGAACTTGATTTATTGAAACCAATATACAAAAAGACTGCAAGTTTTGGTCATTTTGGAAGAAATGAGTTTCCTTGGGAAAAAATAAAAAATTAAAAAACATCTGCTTTTTGCAGATGTTTTTATTTTTAAAATTTCATTGTTTCAAGGTTAATTTCTTCATTTGAATAAAGTTGATGATTTGTTCCATGAGAACCTTTGTTATAAAATGCTTTATATGATTTATATCTGCCTTCTTTATAGGCTTTTGCAAAGGTTGTGAATGTCCCGTCTCCAATGTTTGTTAATATTGAAACTGGAACAAATCTTCCATAACTTCTTTGACCATTGATTTTTACTTGAGAGAATTGCTTAACCAAATATCTAAAATAGTTTCTGTCGGCACAGTCTTGAATTGGTGATTCGAACATAATTAAGTGAATGTCATAGTTTTTATCAGTTAAAACTTTTAATTGTTTTTCAAGTTTATCAAGTGATGTTGTTGCTTTTGGCATTATGATGTTCATTCCTTCATCTGCAACGTTTGATAATGTCTTTTTTGCGGCGTCACTGCAAGGGTCTTGCAATCTTTCACGGTCGGTTGGCTCGTGATATAGGGAAGTGAATCCTTCAAAGAACCCATGTGATGTGTGTTCGCCCATTTTAAAACGGTCTGGGTCAATGATTATAGAACCAGTTTGTTCTTCAATTGTTTTTGCATATGTGCTTTTTCCAGATGCAATGTTACCAAGAATAATATAGGCTTGTTTTTCGTATCTGGCATGAGAATTAAAGTAATCAATGTATCTGTCTACCCACTTATTCATAAGTTCAAGGTTTTTTCCTGAAGACATATCAAAAGGCTTTGCTCCCATGGTTTTGATGTCGGCTTCAAGTCTTTTGATAATCCCAAAGAGTTCATCGGGGTTTACGCCGTGTTCTTGAGCATATTGTGCTACACCATTATATCCAAGCAAATCAAGTTCGGTTTGTGATAAATCATTAATACTTTTATGTTTGTAATAATAAATCATAATTGCACCTATAAAAAATAACTGCTTTTAGAATAACATATATTTTTTTGAATTTCAATGGTCGATTGACTTTTTTACTGTTTTTATTATACAATAAGTTGTAGGAGATTTTATATGTTTGATTTACACATTCACTCAACATTTTCGGATGGAAAGGATGACCTTGACACACTTATCAAAAACGTAAAGAATGCAGGGATTGATTATTTTGCTTTAACTGACCACGACACAGCACTTGGTTGCAGAACAATTTTAAATAGCGAAGAACTTAAACAAAAAATTAGGGATAACGGCTTAACTTTTGTTGTTGGTGCCGAGTTTACTTGTTTGTTTGAAGGTCAAAAAATGCACATTTTGGCTTATGATTTTGACCCGTTTGCACCTGAAGTTCTTGATTTAGAACAACAAATGTCAGACCTTTTGAAACTTAAAGATGTTGAAAGATTTAAGTTTTTAGAAGATGCAGGCTACGTTTTTTCTGATAAATCAAAAGAATTTTTAAAATCTAGAGTAAATATTAGAAAATTGGATATCGCAAATTGTTTGGTTGATGATGGATATTTTGATGAAGTTGAAGTTGCAATTCAAGAGTGTTTGCAAAAAATTAAATATCCAAGAAAGTATAGATTAGATGGCAAAGAAGTTCTTGAAAAAATGAACAAAATTGGCGCAAAACTTGTTTGGGCACACTCTTTGCATGGATTGAAAGAAAAAGCAATTACTCATGAAGATGTTGATAGATTTGTTGCCATGATGAAACCATTGGGACTTGCTGGTTTAGAGTGTTTTTATTCACTTTATGATGCAAATGAAATTGCTGGACTTGTTGAAATTGCAAACAAACATGGTTTGTTTATAACTTGCGGTTCTGATTATCATGGGAAAAACAAAGCGGTTCAACTCGCAGAAATGTCTTCAGATGGTTCACCAGTTGATGAAAGTATGATTAAAGTTAAAGATATTTTCAAAAATACAATTTCTTAAAACTAGGATTTTCCTAGTTTTTTATTTTGTGCTTGTTTACAATTTTATGACGGTATGTTATAATTTTTACATCATGAAAGAAAGAAAAAGTGCAATTAATACAAACTTGCTTTTAAAAAAATACCTTTTAACATTGCGGGATAGTGGAGAGTTTATTCCTGCGTGGCTTGAAAAGGTAAATTTTGTTGAGGATAAAAATCTCGCACAAGGTTATGCGTATGCAAGTGCAGAGGCAAATTGCATTTATTATAGACCAGATGCCACAGAACACGCAATTGTTCATGAACTTGACCATTTAAGAAGTAGACATAAAGAATATGTTATTGGTTATGATGAAGAATTTGAAAAAAATGTTGCTTTTTATTTTGTTGGATATAGGTTGGGTGGATTTACTGGAACTTTTATTGAAGAAGGATTTAATGAATTGTCTTCAAGAAGAGTATATTTAAAAATGCTTAAAAACGAACCAGAAAAACGAAAAGCAACCGCAATTGAATATCGTGACCAAAAATATTATAATTTTGAAATGTTCACTTGTATTGGTTTGTGTGCACTTCTTGGTGCAAAAGTTGATGAGTTGTATAATTTGAAATTTTCTGGCGACACTCTTGGTCAGGATACTATTAAAAATATTGTTGCAGAATTAACTGGAAAAATTGGTTATTGGAATGAAATGCAAAACAATTTGGATGCATATCAAATTGCAAAACGCATGATTGTTGGTAAAAAAGACCGTGAAAAATTTCAAAAGGAACATATGCAAAAATATTATAATAACGCATATGGATTATTATTCTTGGCTTTAGAAAATGGCAAGATTTCAAAAGAGGATTTTAAAAAAAGATTAAGGTTGTTTGAATTTTATACCAGACGTTCTGGTGAGTATGCACCAGAAGTTGCAAATATGGTTTTCAAAAGTAAAAAAACTGCTGTAGATTTAAACAAAAGAGTTCTTGCAAAAAATCTTTTGGTTGTTCAACAGCAAGGCGAGAGTGCTGTTAGAAAAAATCAATTTGGTTCTTTTGTTAATTTGGATATGCCGGAAGTTTATCCTGCGGTTACAACATCGCTTCCTGAAATGTTAAAAAATAGGTTGTTAAAACAAAAAACTGGTGTTCTAAGCAAGTGCGTTCCGCTTGTTGAAGAATCAAGTTATGGTTTGTTTTAAGAGGTTATTATGAGTGTTGAAAAAGTTACAAGTTATTTAAAACAGTTTGATTTAGATAAAAAAATTATGCAGTTTGATGTGTCTAGTGCAACTGTTGAACTTGCTGCACTTGCAGTTGGTTGTGAACCTGCACACATCGCAAAGTCACTAACATTTTTGGTTAATGATAAACCAGTTATGATTGTTTGTGCAGGGGATACAAAGATTGATAATTCAAAGTATAAAGCAGTGTTTGGTGAAAAAGCAAAGATGCTTAAATTTGAAGAAGTTGAATCGCTAGTTGGTCATGCTGTTGGTGGTGTGTGCCCATTTGCAGTGAATGATGAAGTTGCAGTGTTTTTAGATGAAATGCTAAAACGATTTGATGTTGTTTATCCTGCTTGTGGAAGTTCTAATAGTGCCATTGGTTTGAGGGTGGAAGAACTTGAAAAAGTTGCTCAAAATTGCAAAGGGTTTATTGATGTTTGCAAACAAATGTAAGTGATTTTTGATTAAAGATGTTTCAGTTTGTTGAAACATCTTTTTATTATGATTGAATATAATAATATTATTAAACTTTTTAAAAAATGGGTATTGACAATGGCTGTAAATTATGTTAAAATAACCATGTCAAAAGAAAATTTCAATTTCAAAATGTAAAAAATTAAACAAATATGATTAAAATTTTACAACTTTAAAATGAAATTTTTAAAAGAAAGGGGGAAATAATATATGTTATCAACATTGCAAATTGTGCTTATTAGCGTTGCAGGTTTGGCTGCATTTGTGTCACTTGTGTTCTTTTTCATGTTTATTGCAGAAATTACTGCAGAACCAGATGAAGAAGAAAATGAAGAAGATGTAAAAAGTGTTTACACAGAACAATATTTCATTAACTACAACACAACAAACGCAAAACAAAAGGAAGAAGAAGTTAGCGTGGATGAAATGATTGCTAATCTCGAAGAACAAACAAAAGAAGAACCAAAGGTTGAAGATGTTGTTGTTGAAGAAGCAAAAACAGAAGAAGTGGTTGAAGAAATCGAAGAACCAAAGGTAGAAGAAAAAGTTGAAGTTGTTGAAGAAGTAAAACCTTCAAAGAAAGAAAAAGTAGAAGAAAAAGATATTGAAGAGTTCGCTTCAATTGACGAAGATGCTCAAAATGAAACATCAGAAGATGATGCAGAACTTTTGACACATATTGAAGAACTTAAGAGTGAAAAACATGAACCAATCGTTGCAGGTTCTGTTATCGACTACAAGTCAAGACTTGAAAAGATTATTGAAAACAGAAACAAAATCGAAAGAGATTTGGCAAAGATTCAAAAATCTATCTTAAAATACGAAAGAACAAAGAGAAGAAAAAATAGAAACCAAAAAATGCTTGATAGACGTGCTGGTGAACTTACAAACCTTAACCTTGTTATGTATAGTGTAACAGATATCAAAAATGTTGACGAAGATAAAAAGATTAAGCAAGAAGAACTTACTGCACACATTGCTGAACTTAAAGCAAGTATTCAAGATGCTGAAGAATTCATCGAAAGCAACAAAGAAAAGAATGAACATAACGTTAAGATGGCTAAATTCTTAATTCAAGAAAAAGCACGTTACAATGAAGAAATTGCTGAACTTCAAGAACTCATTAACAAGAGTGATGACACTGCAGTTTCTGCATAACAATTAAAAATATACAAAAAAACTTTCAAGGCAACTTGAAAGTTTTTTCTTTGATTATTTTAAAATAAATGGTATAGTTATGATATATACTAATTAGGCGAGGCGACTATGGGTTGGTTTTTTAAAAAGAAAAAACAAGAAGATAAAGTTCAAATTCATAAAAAAACCAAAATTGGTTTGGTTTTGGGTGGAGGTGGATGTCGTGGCATGGGGCATATTGGTGCTCTTAAGGCATTTGAAGAACTTGGTGTTGAATTTGACTGCATTGTTGGAACAAGTGCTGGAAGCATGGTTGCATCTCTTTATGCTTTTGGAAAATCAGCCACAGAGATTGAACAAATTGCACAAGGAATGACAAAAAAAGATGTTTTTAGAGGTGCAATTCCTTTTGTTAAGCCAGTTAAATCGGATAGGATTGAAAAACTCATGAATGGCATTTTTGGCGATTTAACGGTGTTTTCTGAAATGAAAATTCCACTAACAGTTGTTTGCACAGACCTAAAAACAGGCAAAGAAATAGACTTTGATTATGGAAATGTTGCAAAAGTTGTTTCAGCAAGTTGTGCGGTTCCTGGAGTGTTTACGCCGGTTGTTTATGAAGATATGCACCTTGTTGATGGTGGTATTAGAAATAATGTTCCTGTTGATATAGCCAGAAAGATGGGTGCAAATGTTGTGTTTGCAATAGATGTTAATCACTTGCGTGGCACAGGAACAGAATCGCTTTCAACTGTAAGTGTGCTTTCATCTGCAATTGGAATCATGATGCAGGCAAAGGTTGACCAAACCCTTGCAATGGCAGATTTAATTTTTAAGCCACCGCTTGAAACGTTTTCACCATTAAAACTTGAAGGCGTTGATGAAATGATAAAAATTGGTTATGACACTGTCATGGCAAACAAAGATAAAATTGAAAAAATTTTAGAGATTAATCACAAAAAGATAGGAAAGTATTTCACAAAAGATGAAAATTAAGTTTGTTTCAAAAAAGGAAATAATAACAAAAGTGATAATGTCGGCGGTTTTGCTGACATTATTATTTTTGTCTTTTTTGTTTTCAGACAAACTAGAACGTTTGTTAAAAATGAACATTTCGCTTCGGGATAATGAGCGTCTGCAAAAAGACGTGGCTACAGCAAGTTATAAGGTGCATTATATTGATGTTGGGCAAGGCAACTGTTCATTTATTGAACTTCCAGACGGAAAAACCATTTTAATTGATGGTGGAAACACCATGTATGGTTTGAAAATTGAAAACTTTTTAAAATCTAAAAATGTTGAAACTATTGATTATATGATTGCCACTCATGCGGATTCTGACCATATTGGAGGCTTGAACCATGTGCTTGAAAATTTTGAGATAAAACAAATTATTAGACCATTTCAAATCTGTGGCACAGGTTCAAGTTTTGCAACATTTGAAGTTTATGAACATGAAGACTTAAAGCCAGTCTATGATTATTATTTGGAAACCTATGGTTCTTCTAACAAAATTTCAAGGGCAACATCTCTTGTTTATAAAAATTTTATATCTAACATTTATGCAGAAACTTATAGTGAAGGTGAAAATAAAATTCAAAGTGATGTGGTTGTGTTTTATGATGGCTTGAAAATATCTGGTGAAAATTATAAAGTTGAATTTTATGCTCCGATTGTTAGGGATGAGAATTTAAATATATCTTCATTTTGCGAAAGAACTTCTGGTTATGCAACAAAAGGTTATGGTGTTTCAAATTCTAATGATGCATCAGCAATTTTTGTGGTTTCTTGTTTTAATGATAAGTATTTCTTTTCTGGTGATGCAAGTGCAGGAAGTGGAAATTCATCAAGCAGTGTTTTTGAAAACTCTGCAGAATTTGATTTTATTAATAGTTTAACAAACATTGAGCGTGCTGAACTGTCAAACATAAGTGTTTATCTTGCGGGACATCACGGGAGTGCCTACAGTTCTAGCAAAGCATTTTTAAAATTAATAAATCCTAAATTTGTGGTATTTTCGGTGGGTGAAGATAACTCTTATGGGCATCCATCAAGTTCTGTTATTTCAAGAATTTCTGAACTTGAAAGCATTGAAGATGATTGGTTTATAAGAACAGATGAAATGGGGACAATAACTTTTGCAAACATAGAAGGCGAGATTGTTTATTGTTTAGAAATTAGTGAACACAATGCAGGGTTTATGATTAGTTGGGAATTATTTGCAAGTGTTGTGACAGGTGCGCTTGTGTTGGTTGTTATCTTCTTGAAACCAAAAAAACGCAGCAGAACGTAATTTTATTGACAGTTTAAAAAAATACAAGTATTATAAAATTAGGTGATTATATGAAATATTTTGATGATAGTGACATTATTGTTCAAAAAGTTTTATCTGTCAAAATTGTAGACTCTTTAAGGGCAATTTTGTTGAAACTTTTAAAGGTTTGTGAAAAAACAGCCCTTGAACTTAATGCTATAGAAAAAGCACTTGAAGAAGCGGTTGATATTGAAAAAGTCGCATTATATTCAAAAAAACAAAAAGAAATGCAAAACAAACTCATTTTGGCACTAGCCTTAAAAAATCGAGTTGAAACAATATCAAATAGAAATAGTGAACGTGTTGAGTATTTAAGCGATAGACTAGAGTCTGTTGGTATTTATAATGAGCGTTTTGACAAAAAAGTTCTTGCAAATATGGAAGTTTGTGAGTTGAGTAATCTTTCAGAAAATGAATTGAATTTGAACCCAGCACTTTCAAACAATGCACGTATGAAGTTTGTTCATGGCGAAACTCTTGTGTTTGTTGATGGTTTGTTAGACTTTTCTGTGCCATACAATAAAAATGTTTTGCGTTCATTAAGTCAAGAAACTTTAACAAAACTTATTCAGATGTATCCATCATCAGCGGCAACAATTCCTGATGATGCAATTTTTGATGTTCACACAAAACAAACAGTTTTAAAAAGCATAACATCTTTTGTTAGTGACCAAGTTAAATCAAAATCTATTAAAGATATCAACAAAGAACTTGGAAATCTTTTGAGTTTTAAAACAGAAATAACCCAAACAACAACCGATTATATGGCTGGTGTTCAAAATATGTTTGATGTTGTTTGCAAACAACAACTTTTGAAAAAGTATCCACTTCGAGCAAAAGAATTTAATGAAAAATTCAAATGCAATGAAAAGTCTGAATTGTTGCCAGCATCTAAAAAGGTTCCAATTTTATCAGAAGGTCTTGCGGGAGAAGTTGAAAAAACAGAAGAACAAGAAAGTGAAGAAGTTAGAATCGAGCAAGAAAAAGAAGATTTGATTCAAGACCTCATTTCAATGATGTATGACAATATGATTGAAGAGTGGCAAGAAGAACAAGACCAAAACTTGCAGAAAGAATCAGAAGAAGAACAAAAAAAGCAAGAAGAATTGCTTTTGAAAAAACAAAAAGAAAAAGAGAAAAAAGAACTTGAAGAAGCAGAAAAAGAAGAAATGGCTGCAGAACTTTCAAGGATGCTTTTAAAACATGATGATTAAAAGGAGTTTTTATGGAACAATCTAAACTTTTGACAGAATATGAAAAAGAGTTTGAAAGTGAAGTTGCCAAACAGTATATTTCGATTGAAGATTTAAAAAAATGTGGCGTTTCCGAAAAAACTCTTGCAAGTGAATTATTTTTGCGTAAAATTTATGGAGATGAGATTGTAAAACGCACTCTTTCAGATATTATTGATGAACGCCAAGAAAAAAGAATTTCTAAAGTTGGCGATGATGAGAAAAATATCGATGTTGAATTAAGAAATATTTGGAACGATATTGAGAATTCTGAATTTGATAAAAATATGGAAAATTACACATCTTAATGGAGCAATAAATGAAACAAAATCTGCTGATTACTGGTTATGATTATGACCTGTCAAACAGACTTGCAAAAAGGTTGGCAGATATTTTTTCTATGCGTGTTTTTGATCAAACAGAACTTTTTGAGTTTGACCATATGCCACTTTCGTTTAGCGAAGTTTTTAAAACCAACGGCATTGAATATGTTAAAAAGAAAATGAAATCAATTGTAAAAATGGAACTTGAGTTTGACAATGCTGTGTTTGTGGCAGACATGAGTTTTGCAGATGACTGCTTTGATTTTTTTTATAAAATAAAACTCAGTAACTTTGTTGTGTTTTTACACAAAGACGTTCGAACAGAAATGGAAGAACTTACCAAAAAGAAATATAACTCAAAAGAAGAGTGTGAGTTTAGGCTTCCAAGCGAAAACTTGCTTAAAAAAAGGGAATTGGCAATATCTTTTGATTGTGCTGATGTAAGCCTCGATATTTCAAATTTGTCTGAAGATGAAATCATTGAGCAAATAGTTGACAAAATAGAAAAATATTATTCTGTAAACTAGATTAACACAATTTTTGAAATTTGTTTAAATATAACAAAATTAAGCAATATAAAAACATTTGATTGAGGTTGTTTTTTTGTTTCAGTTATAATTATGGTGTAGTTTAGTAAAAGGAGCACCATTATGATGAAACTTTACGATGCTGATTATATTATCAGAAAAAACAACGAGTATGAAGAACAAAGAATCTACAACAGCCCAGCAGAAAGAAGGCTTCGTGATATGATTGCTGAAGCAACAAGGCTTTGTGAGATAGAAAATGAAAAATGTAGGATAAGAAAGGCTAAACTTGAAGCGAAAAAACTTGAGAAAAGAATGATGGCTGAAGGGGTTTAGTTGATTAGGGGGAATTATGACTTTATTAACAACAAACATGACAAACTTTATTGCAGAAAAATCAGACTGGTCGTGGGCAACAAACATTTTCACATTTATTGGGGTTGTTGTGTGCATTTTGGTTACACTTATCGCTGTTGTTTGGCTCACTTGCTTTTTTGTTAAATTGTTGGTAAAAACATTTAATGTTAGGATTGGAAAGTCTTATGATTTAATGGTTGAAGATATCACAAAAAAGAGTGATGCCAAAAAAGAACGTAACGAAAAGAAAAGACAAGCAAAGTTTGAACAAAAGAATGAACTTTTAAACATGAAACTTGAAAGCAAACAAAAGATTCATGAAATGAAAAAGTTTAAACTTTCTGAAAAACTTGAAGCCCAAGAAAAATCAACCAAAGAGAAATTGTTTGGTGAAGATTCAGAAAATGTTAAAATTGAAGTGAAAAAACAAGCACCAAAAACTGAACAATCTGAAAAATCAGCAAAGGCTGAAAAAAAGGAATCAAAAGAACCTGAAACAGAAGAATCAAAAGCAGGTGATGAAGAATAAAAATAACGCAAGAAAATGTTTCTTGCGTTTTTTATTAAAAACCTTGTAAATTCTGATATTTTCAGGGTATTATGTTTCACATAGTAGTTTAAAATAAAAGAAAAAAGACCATCTAAATGATGGTCTTTTGTTTTATTTGTTTGCTTCTTCATCAAGGTCTGCGCGAACTTTTT
Organism: Clostridia bacterium; assembly: GCA_045594425.1. Taxonomy (GTDB): domain Bacteria; phylum Bacillota; class Clostridia; order Christensenellales; family UBA1242; genus RGIG1681. The sequence goes on along the minus strand of JAZNYK010000004.1, from coordinate 17,641 downwards.
GAGCGTGCTCACTTGCACTTGAAACAAGTTTTTCACTTTCTTCTTTGTTTGTTTTTGCTAAACTGAAATATCTTGCTTGAGTGCTTGTGAATTCTTCATAAGCCTTTGTTGGAAGTTTTGCATCAAGTGTAAGTTTGTCTGTCACTGGGTTATATCTATAAATTGGCCAATAACCAGTTTCAACAGCAAGTTTTTCTTGTGCTTGGGTGTTGCTCATATCTGCGCCATGGTTGATGCAAGGGCAGTATGCAATGATGATTGAAGGTCCTTTGTTTTCTTTTGCTTCTTTGAATGCTGTGATTGTTGCTTGTGGATTTGCACCCATTGCAACTTGTGCAACATAAACGTTAGGGTATTGTCTAGCAATTGCGCCAAGGTTTTTCTTTTGAGTTTTCTTTCCGCTGGCAGCGAATTTTGCAACACTTCCTTTAGGAGTTGCTTTTGATGCTTGACCGCCAGTGTTTGAGTAAACTTCAGTATCAAGAACCAAAATGTTAACATCTTCACCAGAAGCAAGAACGTGGTCTAAACCGCCGTATCCAATATCATAAGCCCAGCCGTCACCACCAATAATCCAAACAGATGTTTCAAATAATGAAGCCATTAAGCCATAAAGTGCTTTTGTTGGTTCATGTGATGGATTTGCATTATAAAGTGCAATGATGTCTTTTTTGATTTCCATTGCAAGTGCTTTATCTTTAACTTCTTGTGAAAGCCAAGTTTTAAGTTTGTTTGTAAAATCAGGAGCATAAACATTGTTTGCAACAACATCTGCAATAATTTCTGTTAAGTGTGTGCGGTTGTTGTTTACTGATTTTTTCATGCCCAAACCAAATTCTGCGTTGTCTTCAAACAAACTGTTTGACCAAGCAGGTCCAAAACCGTCTTTTGTTTTTGTGTATGGACAGGTTGGGGCAGTGCCTGAATAAATGCTTGAACAGCCTGTTGCGTTTGCAACAATCATTTCTTCACCATAAAGTTGAGTTAAAAGTTTAATGTATGGTGTTTCACCACATCCAGCGCAAGCACCAGGGAACTCAAATAATGGTTTTTCAAATTGGCTGCCTTTTACAGTTTCTTTTTTAAATACAGTTTTAACATTTTCAACGTCTTTAAGTTTTTCATAAAGTTTGTCTTCTTGTTCAAAAATGTCTTCGGCTTTAACCATTTCAAGTGCTTTTTTAAGAGCAGGGCAGGCTTTTACGCAGTTTTCACAGCCTGTGCAATCTTTTGGCGAAATTTGGATTTTGAATGCATATCCAGGAACGCCAAGTGCAGGAATTGCACCAACTTCTTTTGCGAGTTCGCTGTCTGCTTTAACAAGATATGGTCTGATTACAGCGTGTGGACAAACAAGTGCACATTGGTTGCATTGAACACAGTTTTCAGCAATCCATTTTGGAAGCATTGTTGCAACGTTTCTCTTTTCATATTGAGAAGTTGCTGTGTGGTGTGCACCAGTTACATCAAATTTAGAAACAGGAAGGTTGTCACCAAGTTTGAGTTCAATTGGTTTGATGTAGTCTTTGTAATATGGGTCATCAATTGGGTTAAATGCAGGTTCGCTTGTTGCTTTTGCCCAAGATTCAGGATAGTTAACTGCTCTCAAGTTTTCAAGAGATTTGTCAATTGCATTCATGTTCATTTGAACAACGTGTTCACCTTTGCTTGCATAAGTTTTTGCAGCAGCGGTTTTAATGTGATTGATAGCAGTTTTAACATCCAAGATTCTTGCAAGTGCAAAGAATGCGGTTTGCATAACAACGTTAATTCTGCGGTTCAAGCCAACTTCTTCAGCAACTTTTTCTGCATCAATAACATAGAATTTAAGTTTCTTTTTAGCAATAAACTGTTTCATTGAAGCAGGGAGGTTTTGTTCCATTTCAGCGTCTGTCCAAGGAGCGTTCAAAAGGAAAGTTCCACCTTGCTTGATTTGGCTTAACATATCATATTTGTTAACATAACTTTTGTTGTGGCAAGCAACAAAGTCTGGATGTATTGTGAGATATGGAGCATTAATTGGATTTTTAGACATTCTTAAATGGCTAGTTGTTAAACCACCAGATTTTTTACTGTCATAAACAAAGTATGCTTGACCATAAAGTCCAGCGTATTCGCTGATAATTTTTATACTATTTTTGTTTGCAGAAACAGTTCCGTCTGAACCAAGACCATAGAATCTGCATTCAACCATGTTTTTGTCTGCGAAATCAAGGGTTAATTTGTTTGCTGGAAGCGATGTTTTTGTGATGTCATCAACAATGCCAACAGTAAAGTGATTCTTTGGTTTTGCTCCTGTTGCGTTTTCATGGATGGCAATAACATGGTCATGGGTGAATTCTTTTGATGAAAGGCCATATCTTCCACCTAACACTTTAATGCCAGAAATTCCTGCATCTGCAAGAGCAGACATAATGTCAAGAGCAAGTGGTTCGTATGCTGCACCACATTCTTTTGTTCTATCAAGAACAGTGATTGTTTTTGTTGTTTCAGGAAGTGCTTTAACAAAGTGGCTTACGCTGAATGGGCGATAAAGTCTAACTTTGATAGCACCAACTTTGTGACCTTCTTTTGCAAGGCGTGTAACTGTTTGAACAACTGTGTCTGCGCCTGAACCCATTGCAACAATAACATGAGTTGCATCTTTTGCACCATAGTATTCAAACAAACCATATTTTCTGCCAGTTGCTTTATAAATATCTTTTAATACTTTATCGAAAACACCTGGAACGGCATCATAATATTTGTTGCAAGCCTCTCTGTTTTGGAAGTAAATATCTTCACCTTGGCTTGTTCCTTTTTGAATTGGGTTTGATGGTGTAAATTCACAAGGTCTTTCCCAAATGTTTCCATAAGAATTTGCAAGGGCTTTAACAACATCATCAGCAATTGGTGTGATTGTGTTAACTTCATGCGATGTTCTAAAACCATCAAAGAAGTGAACGAAAGGAACCTTTGTTAAGTTTGTTGCCAAATGTGAAGCAAGTGACATATCTTGTGCTTCTTGAACAGAAGAAGATGCTGCCATTGCAAAACCTGTTTGACGAACGCCCATAACGTCACTGTGGTCGCCAAAAATTGAAAGGGCATGAGTTGCGATTGTTCTTGCTGCAACGTGAATAACGCAAGGCAAAAGTTCACCAGCAATTTTATACATATTTGGAATCATTAAAAGCAAGCCTTGAGAAGATGTGAAGGTTGTTGCTTTTGAGCCTGCAGTAAGTGCACCATGAAGTGCGCCTGCAGCACCTGCTTCAGATTGCATTTCTGTAACTTCAACAGTTTTTCCAAAAATGTTCTTTTTTCCCTTTGATGCCCAAACGTCAATGTTTTCAGCCATTGGCGAAGATGGGGTGATTGGGTAAATGAGTGCAAGGTCAGACAACATATATGCCATGCTTGCAGCGGCGGTGTTGCCGTCGATGGTAATGTGACTAGTTTTGTCCATATCTTATCTCCATATTTAAATTTATGAACTAACAAAATATTTGTTAAATTCATAGACATATAAATTATAAAATTTAATTTTTAATAAAGTCAAACATATTAGGTTTGTTTTGCATTGAAAAACACTAAACTTTGTGTTATTATATGTCATATGGAAAGAATTAAACTTGTTGTTCAATATGATGGAACAAACTTTAGTGGGTGGCAACTTCAACCGGGCAAAAGAACTGTTCAAGGTGAAATCGAAAAGGTTTTAGAATTTTTGCTTAAAGAAAACATTAGGCTTTATGCAAGTGGCAGAACAGATTCTGGTGTTTCGGCCTTTGCACAGGTTTGCCATTTTGACACAGAGCAAACTGGTGTTAACACAAAAAAACTATGTGATAGTTTGAATGCGTTGCTTTCAGAAGACGTTGCGGTGATTTCGTGTGAAGGTGTTAGTGAAGACTTTGACTCAAGGTTTTCAGTTAAAAGAAAAACCTATTGGTATAAGTTCTATGTGTCTAAATACAAACTTCCACTACTAGAAAAAACAGCACTTAGAATAAATCATTATGCAGATGTAAACCTAATGAAACAAGCCTGCAAATATTTTGTTGGAACTCATGACTATGAGTCTTTTGTTGCAAGCAAAAGCGGGAAAACTGACTTTGTTAGAACTATTTATAATGCAAGAATAATAGAACTTGATGACGGCGTTTTTGCATTTGAAGTCACCGGAAATGGTTTTTTGTATAACATGGTAAGAATTATGTTTGGAACTTTGGTTAATGTTGCATACAAAAAAATAAAACCTGAACAAATTGCTGAAATCATTGAGGCGAAAAACAGACAAAGAGCAGGAAAAACCATGTCCGCTCATGCGCTTTTTATGAAAAAAGTTGATTATGATGCACAAAATTAAAAAAATATCAAAAGAAAATTAAAGAAATTATTGACATCTTGATTTAAAAGTAATAAAATGGGTAGGCATAGGATTGGAAAGATTTGACTCTTTTCAATAATTTGTTAGAAAAATATAAAAAGAAAAGGTAAAGAAAATGAAAACATTTATGCAAAAAGCAGAAGCAAAATCAAGCAAATGGTATATTGTTGATGCAACAAATATGCCTCTTGGTAGATTGGCTAGCCAAGTTGCCGCTGTTCTTCGTGGCAAAAATAAGCCAGAGTTCACACCAAACGAACTTTGTGGTGACCATGTTATCATTATCAATTCAGACAAAGTTGTTTTGACAGGTAACAAACTTGAAGACAAATACTATCGTTATCACACAGGCTACATTGGTGGACTTAAAGAAATTCAATACAAAACATTGATGAAAGAAAAATCAGACAAAGCAGTTATGCAAGCAGTTAAGAAAATGCTTCCAAAAACATCTCTTGGAAGAAAAATGCTCACAAACTTAAGAGTTTACAAAGATGACAAGCATGAACACACTGCTCAAAAACCAGAAGTATTAAATCTTGAAGGTAGAAGGTAATAATTATGGCAAAGAAAACAGCAAAAGTAGAAAAAATCTGGGCAACCGGAAGAAGAAAAAAGGCTATTGCTAGAGCAAGAATTTGTGCTGGCACAGGCAAAATTTTAATCAACAAAGAACCTCTTGCAGATTATTTTAAATCTGAACTTCTTCAAAACGAAGTTAAAACAGCGCTCACACTTGTTGAAGTTGCTGATAAATATGATGTTGAAATCACAGTAACAGGTGGCGGACTTTCTGGTCAAGCAGGTGCTTGCCGTCATGCTATTGCTAGAGCACTTGTTCTTTCAAACGAAACATTCAAAAAGACAATCAAGTCTGCTGGATTACTCACTCGTGACCCAAGAATGAAAGAAAGAAAGAAATACGGTCTTAAGAAAGCACGTAAGGCTCCACAATTTAGTAAGAGATAATCAATCAAACAAGATGCAATCTGCATCTTGTTTTTTTGTGTAAAAATTTTGCAGTATCCAAAATTTTACGTTTAAAAGTTTGTTAAGTGGCTTAAATTAACTTAAAGAGTGATTTTTATTGCTAATTTAAAGATAGTTTGTTAAAATTTAGATATAAATTAAACAAAGGAATTTGCTAATGAAATTTTTTAATAATGGTTGGGATGAAGCCCTTGAAGACGAATTTGAAAAAGACTACTTTCAAGAACTTTTGTTAAAGGTTGATGAAGAGTATAACAAGTATAAAGTGTATCCACCAAAAGGCAAGATTTTTTCTGCGCTTACACACTGTGACATAAATGATGTCAAGGTTGTTATTTTGGGGCAAGACCCATATCATGAAGAAGGTCAAGCACATGGAATGTGTTTTTCTGTTTTGCCGGGCGTTGACATTCCGCCATCTCTAAAAAACATATACAAAGAAATTCAAGCGGAGTATGGTTATGAACCACCAAACCATGGTTATTTGGTGTCTTGGTCTAATCAGGGAGTGCTTTTGTTAAACACAACATTAACCGTGCGTGAGCATATGGCAAACTCTCATTCAAAATATGGCTGGCAAAAATTTACAGACCGTGTTATTCAAGAAGTAAACAAACAAAACAAACCTGTTGTGTTTATTCTTTGGGGTGGAAATGCAAGAAGCAAAAAGGCATTTATAGATACATCTAAACACTTGGTTTTAGAATCGGCTCATCCAAGCCCACTTTCTGCATATCAAGGTTTTTTGGGTAATGGTCATTTTAAAAAGGCAAATGAGTTTTTAAAAATGCATGGCAGAGAAGAAATTAATTGGAAAATTGAAAATTTATAATGGGAGAACTATGAAAAGATTGGTTTGTTGTGTTTTTGCATCTATTTTAAGCATAATGGCTGTTATGTTTTGTTTTATCGTGCCAAAAAACACAAAAAACGCTACAAGTGCTACTAGCACATCTGGCTTTATTGAATCGCAAATCACAAACAAGATAGATTTGATTTCAGTTGAAACAAGCAATTTTGCAGGTGCAGTGGCCACAAAAAATAATGCCCCTTTAAATAAAGATACAAAACAAATGATGGATGGTTATATTGTAACACCGAGCACAAATTCTGCAGGTGAACAAAGAATAACAGTTTCCATCAACAAGTTCACAGCAACCGAAGGAAAGTCGGTTTTCATGTGGATTTATTTTGAAGAAGTTATTCTTTATGACTTAACAATTTCATTTGTGACATCTGCAAATGAAACAATTTCTTGGGTGTATAACAGCGGTCAACTTAACAATATGGTTGATAATAATGGAAAGGTTGCTGTTGCTTATGGTTGGAGGTTGTTTGAGTTTGCTCTTGAAGATGCCGAACCAAGCGAAGGTTTGATTGATAATGTTTACGGTTCAGAATTTTCGTTTATGAAATTTTCATATGCTGCAAGCGTTGAAGTTCCAGATGTTAGCAATCCTAAAGGATTGTCGTTTTATCATGTATATCTTGCCGATGCATACAAAAGTTCGGGCATTATCTATTATCAATCGTTCTCAAATTTTCAAGTAAAGGAAGAATTTTTGCGACTTTTGGAAGGTTATTTTGTTAATGATGACTTTAAACTCAATGGAATATATGATGTGTTTGAGTATGTTATTGTTGGAAAATATGACCTTAAAAATTATGCAAAACTTGAAGATTTTACATGGTCTATTGTTATGCAAGATAGTGACTCAAATGAAACAGTTATAAAATTTGGTGAAACTTTCACATTCCAAAAAAGTGGCTGGTATTCTGTTAATGTAAAATTAACAAAAGTTGACGGTTTGAGTGATGAAGTTGTGTTAAACACATCATACACAATTTATTGTGAAAAATTTGGTATGGGTTCGTTTTTGAATTCAAACTACTTTTTTAATGAAAAAACCGAAAATGTTATTGTTTTTGAAATTGTTGACCAATTTGTTTTAGATGGTGAAATTTATGTTTACACCGCAGATAAAAAACTTGCAGAAGTCACAAACTATAAAGTGGAAGATGGCGTGTGCTATATTACAATAAAAACATATTCAGATGGAGTTTCAACAATAACATTGGAAGCCGAAGGACACAGGGAAGGAACGGAAGAGATTGAAACTTTTACTTACACTGTTAATATGTTTATTGACGCAAATCAATCAAATTCAGCCTCAATAACGTTTTTATGGGTGATTTTTGGTGTTTTTTGCACGGGTCTTGTGACTTTTCTTGTGATTTCGTTTGTAAAGTCACGAAAATTTGGTGTAAAATAAAGACAGTATAATGACATAAGGGGGAGTATCGTTATGAGTTACATTGATGATTTCAATGAAAATGTTAACAATAAGATTCCGTATGACGATATTCCTATTTCAAGAAATGTTAGAAAGTCTAGAAGTGGAAGGTCATCGGGCAGAGGTGCTTCAGTTTCTAGTTTTAAAATTTTGGTTGCAATTGTTTCAATATTGTTTATTGCAAACATAATACTTTGCAGCACAATGTTCTATTATTTAAAAAACGGCAAAGTTAAAAACGTTAATGTTTATTACAATGAAATAAACGCCACTGAAGAATCTATTTCAACAGCGGCTTCAAACAAAGCACTTAAAAGTGCTGTGTGTATTGCAGCCGGTGGTTCTTGTTCAGATGAATATTCGTTTTATAACTACACCTTAAGCAAAGGCGCAGGTGTAATTTATGATGTTGATGAAAATACAAAAACAGTTTATTTTGTAACTTGCTTCCACGTTGTTGATGGTTATAACAAAAACGAAATTTGGGTATTGCTTCCATCAAAACTTGTGCCTATCAAAGCAAAATTGGTTTCTTATTCCTCGCACTACGACATTGCTGTGTTAAAATATACATATTCTGAATCATCCAAAGATTTGTTTTTAGATGGTTGTATAGAGATTTCAACATCTGACAGCACGTATTTGTCACTTGGCGAAAAAGTGTTTGCTGTGGGCAATCCTCTTTCAAATGGTTTTAGCATCACTGAAGGAACAATTTCAAGACTCAACACTCTTATGACTGTTGAATCAAACAGTTTCAAAACAAGAGAAATTCAAATTAGTGCTGCGATAAACAAAGGGAACTCTGGTGGTGGTTTGTTTAACGCAGAAGGAAAGTTTATTGGGCTTGTTAATTCAAAGATAACAAGCAATGGTGTTGAAGGAACTGCTTATGCAATCCCTGGAAACCTTGTAATGGGTGTTGCAGGAAGCATTATCAGAAACAATACAGGAACAACAAAACACAATGGTTATGCTTCATACATTGAACTTGGGGCAACTCTTGAACATAATGAAAACATGGGTGTAACTTTTGAAGAAATTGAATATGCTGGCAAAAAAGTTTCAATCATGAAGTATTATGTTGTTGTTGATGATATTGATGGTGGTATTGCTGTCGGCAAACTTGGTTCAAAAGACCTTATTGAAACAATTGAGTTCTCAATGTATGACAGAGGCGAAATTGTTACAAAAAAAGTTGAAATGTTTAACAGATTTGTGTTTGAAGATTATTGTTATTCAATTGTGGAAAACAGCCAAATCACATTCTATATTAAAGAAAATGGCGTTGGTGAAACAAAACAAATTGTTGTGAATGCTTCAGCAATCAACATAATTGACTAACAATTGGTTTAATTTGTTGCAAAATAAAATCAATTGTGATAGTATATTTTTATAAATGGAGGTTATTTATGACTATTGATAAAGTAAAAGAAATCATTGCTAATCAACTTTCAGTTAAAGTAGAAGATTTGAAAGATGACACAAACATCGCTGAAGAACTTGGTGCAGATTCTCTTGATTTGGTTGAAATTTTAATGTCTTTGGAAGATGAATTTGGAATTTCTATCCCAGATGAAGCAATCCCACAAATCAAATCTATTAAAGATATTGTTGATTTCATTGAAAAAAATAAATAATAATTTAAACAGATTAGAGATAAAAGAGTATTTTAAAGATACTCTTTTTATTTGTGTATAATTTTAGAAAATCGCAATACAATATATAAGTAAAATATTACACAAACTTTTTTAAAAAGTTTTGCAAAGTAGTTTACAAACAGTGTTATTTGTTATAATATATGTTAAACACTGAAAGAAAAGGATGGTCTATATGGGAAAAAAATATAAAAAATGTCCAAGATGTGAACTTAACTATATTTTAGAAGATGAAGACTATTGCCATGTTTGCAAGTCTGAAATGAAACATCATGTTGAAGGTGATGACGATGAACTTTTAGATTTGGAAGATATGGAATTGTGTCCTGTTTGTGGTCAAAACTATATCAAAGAAGACCAAACCATGTGTGATGAATGTAGAGGAAGGTCAAAATCTTCTAATTCTGATTCTGATGATGGTTCAAATTCAAAAGATTGGAAAAATGAAGAAGATGGTGATGATGATTCACTTGTTTCTGCTTCGTCTGATATTGATAGTGATGAAGAGTATAATTCAGGATTCAGTGATATCGACCCAGATAGTGATGATATTGACCCATACAAAACAGAAGATGATGATTTGCTTTCTGTTGATGATTCAATTGAATTTGCGCTTGACGAAGAAGAAGCAGAAGATGACGTTGTGTCTGAAACATTAAAAGATGATTTTGAAACAGTTGATGTTTCTGATGATGATGAAGACGATGACGATGACGAAGATGATGACGATTATGATTTTGAAGATGATATCCTTGGAAAGAAAAAATAAACTTTGAAAACAAAACACCGCAAAATGCGGTGTTTTTTAATTGGTTTTTAGTTCATTAATCACAACATCTCCACACAAAACCTCTGTATATGAGTAAGATAGTGGATTTTTTCCTTCACCAATATTAACAGTGAAAATACTTGGATAAACATTTTCAATGATGCCTTGATATTTTTCAATTTTTCTTCGTCCTTTGTTTATTTCCATTGAAATGTTTGAACCTTTAAGCCTTTCAATTTCTTCGATAACTGTTGAAACGTTTGAATTTACTTTTCTCATAAACACCCCTTGAGTTGATTATTTACATAATTTTAAAATTTATTCTTCTATTTGTAATATTTGAAAATCTTTCTTAATAGACTAGTGCTAATGGGGGAAATCTATGGAGAATTTAGTTGTTAGCACCAATAAAAAAATTACAATGGATAAAATTTTGTCACAAGTGAAGGTTATTGCGGGTTCTGGAATAAAAAGAGTTTTGGATACTTCAGTTAATAGTGTGATTCAAAATGCAGACTGTTCTAATAATGTGGTTTCTGTTGGTGGAAAACTTTTAGTTAAGGTTGTTTATTTGAACAATGAGGATGTTATTGAGATTGCAGACGCAATCTGTGAATTTGCTGACAAGCAAAAGGCTGAATTTTCATTAACTGATTGTTTTGCTAAAGATTCTGTTACTATTGAGGGTGTGAGTTTTTCAGATAATGAAATTATTTGTATGGTTTCACACACCGTGGAAATATTTGGAGTTTATAAATATGAAATGCCAATCATTTCAAGCACAGAAAATGACCTTGTTTTAAGTCGAAAAATGTTCGATTCTTTAAAGATGGTTTCGTCTGCGGAAGACACTTTTGTTGTTGCTGAAGAAGTTGATAGCAATGTTCAAAATGTTGAGGTTTTAAGAAGTTCAGCAAATGTTGTTTTAAGTGAAGTTTCATGTGCTGTTGATAAAATTGTTTTGGAAGGAAAAATTGTTTCTGATGTGCTTTACAAATCGGATGAGACTATTGGGGTTTTTTCGCATGAATTTGACTTTAAACAAGAAATTTCGGCTGAAAACGTTGTTCCAAACATGATTTCTGATGCGGTTGTTATTCTAAAAAACATCACAGTAACACCTGAACAAAGTGAAAACAAAACAACTCTTGTTTATGCAATCGATTTGGTTGCAAAAGGTTATGTTTTTGAAGAAAATACGTATGAAGTTGCTTCTGATATGTTTTCACTAAAAAATGAAATTCAAACAACTTATGATTATTTTGAAACCAGAAATTTCGCTGCTCAAAAAACAGGTGAAGATACATTTTTGAGTCAAACAGATGTTTCTTCAATTCCAAATTTTGATGATATTTTAACAGTTACAAATGCATCTGCAAAAGTTTTGAATATTCAAAAAGATAATGAAAAGTGGGTTGCAAAAGTTTTTGTTTCTGCTGTGGCAATTTGCAGAGTTGCAGAGTCTTATGAGAGTGTTTATGTGAATAGTGAGTGTGCTGTTGATATTGCTGGTGAAGATGTGCAAATTTTGAGAAGTGTTGATGTATCTGCTCAAATTGTTTCATTTAAAGTTAAGGCAGGCAAAGACCTTGAGGTTAACTTTAAGTTGAATTATGTTGCAAAGTTTGAAAAGGAAGTAAGTCAAAAGTTTATTAAATCTTTTGAACTTAAAGGTGAAAAAGAAAATAAATTTTACGGCATAAAAGTTTATATTTCAAAGCAAGGACAAACTGTTTTTGATATTGCAAAAGTATTAAATGTTACGCCAGAAACTATCGCTGCTCAAAACCAAGTAGAGGATGTTTTTGAACAAGGTCAAAAGATATATGTTTATTCGCCAGTAAATTTGGCTTAAAAAATAGACAAAAACTTTCAAATATGTTAAAATAAACACGCAATACAAAAGGAAAATTTATGGATAAACAAAATATACAAGATTTGGGAAAATCGTTATACAGCGAAAAGTCTTTGTCACTTTTGAATATTCGTGACCTGCGGGATATGGGGCGCAAGTTTGGTGTTCCATCTCCGACAACAAAAAACAAGAAAGAACTGGTTGATTACATCCTTAAAATTGTTTATGGAGAGGTTGAAGTCCCCGTTAGAAGTGTTTATGGCAGGCCGAGTGTTCGAGAGTTTGACATGGACAAATATTTGAACAAAATTAAAAAGAATTCAGTTATCAGGCCGGACAGCATAAGATTTATGCTTAACGAACAACCATTTGAATCAAAACTTGCTTCGCCATCAGAGGAATACGACATTGGTGAACTGATTGAACAGCGTGTTTTCGTTGAAGAAGATAACAAATGTTTTTTGAGGATACACGCATTTGTTGATTCTGAAGAAGATATTGAAATATCGAAAGATTTAGCAAAAAGGTATAAACTTGAAAACCTTGATATGATTGAAATTGTTTTAAACAAAAACACATTTAAAATAATTTCAGTAAATGGTGTTAAAATTGAGAATAAACTAGACGGGCTTAAAGTTGACGGTGAACCAGTCAAAGCGGGTGAATCTCATATTTTTCACTGTAGCACAAAAGAAGAAATAGAAAAAAATATAACAAAATTAAAAACTGCAATCGGATTGCAAAAAATAAAAATGATAGCATTTTCACCTGAAAAATATGATGGTGAACACGTGCAAACAATTGAATTTTCCGACACTGATGGGGCGTCATTAGTTTATAAAAAACTCATGCAATTTGTTGGGGTTTGTGAAAAAGACGCACTTGAAGGTGAAAACTTTGTCATGGTGATTAACAGAGGTGAACTTATTGATTCATTAATTATGACCCTTGATGAAGATGTTCTTGAACGCATAAAAAAACATCTCCGTGAAACTATTTTAAAAATACTTTCTTTCGGAAATGTTTTATATGTTTATAATTTAGAAAAAGATATTATTTACTAAGTGCAGCATTTTCTATTATAAATTTATCAAAATCAATAGACTCAACAAAGTCTCTTGGAAGAAATATTGCATTGTTAAAATCCACATAGTTCGCTATGTGGTTTTTTAATATTACAGGGGTTGGAATATCTATTTCATGGCACATTTTTTCAATGTGTTTATAAAAGTGTTCTTCATTAAAATTGTCGATGCTCTCATAAATGTAAGACCTTGTGATTTTTCCTTCAACCATTGTTCGTGCCCAGATTCTAACCATATAAACTCCTTGCGAATATAATAAATCAATAATAACAAACCAGCAAAATTTAATCAAGCAAAATGTTTTTAAATTAGATTGACTTTGTGGGTGGGTTGTAATATAATACACTAGAAATTTTAAAGGGCTCTTGCCCTGTTTAGGGGAGAATATTATGTCAGAATTATTTATCACAGAAGAAGGTAAAGCAGAAATCGAAGCAAGACTTCGTTACCTTAAAAATGAAAAAAGACCAGAAGTTTTAGAAAAACTTAAAATTGCTAGAGATTTTGGTGATTTGAGCGAAAACTCTGAATATGATGCGGCAAAAAAAGAACAATCTATTGTTGAAACAGAAATTGCCACAATTGAAGAAACTTTAAGAAAAGCAAGAATTGTTAGCGATAAAGACTTAAAGAAAGATGAAGTTGGTGTAGGAAGCACTGTAACTGTTTATGACATGGATTTTGACGAAGAAGTTGTTTATAAAATTGTTGGGGTTATTGAAAGTGACCCAGACAAAAACCTCGTTTCAAATGAATCTCCAATTGGAAAAAGTTTGATGGGTAAAAAGAAAGGTGACATTGTTTCAGTTGAAACACCTGGTGGACAATTTGAAATGAAAATTTTAAAAATCTCTTAAAAATATGGCTACACGCCATATTTTTATTTTGTGTGAATGATTTTAGTTCTTGACTTTGTTCCGCTTTTTTATTACGATATATTTGAGGAAATGTATGCTTGATTATTCAAATGTTATAAATAATTCTAGAGCGTTTAAAATTATTGAACTTGATGCCGAGAGTTCAAGGCTTTCGCACGCCTATATGTTTGTGGCTGAAGATGAAAACTATTTAAAAAGTTTTTGCGAAAAAGTGTGCAAGTTTTTTATAAATTTAAACGAAACTGAAAACGTGGAAAAAAATGAACTTCGAATAGAAAAGCGTATTCATCCAGATGTTAAGTTTTTTGGCGAAACTGAAAACATTTATGCAAACACCGTGGCAACAATTGTTGACGAGGCGGGTTATAGTCCGTTTGAGTCTGACAAAAAAATATTTGTTTTGTGGAATGCTGACAAGATGAACGAGGCTGCGCAAAATAAGATTTTAAAAACAATTGAAGAGCCACCTAAAAACACATATTTTATTTTAGCGGTTGCGTCAACTTCTAGGTTGTTGCAGACAATTTTGTCAAGAGTAAAAACCATCGAACTTGACACACTTCAAACTGAAACTATTTGCGCAATGCTTGAAAATAGCGGAATTAGCAAAGAAAAAGCGTCTATCTTTGCAGGGTGTTCAAATGGCAACGGAACATTTGCTGAAAAACTTGCAATGCAAGAAGGTTTTGTAGATTTTTTTAATCAAGTTGTTAGTTGTTTTTATGAAATAAATGGAAGTCGTGATGTTCTAAAATATTCTAGCATTTTTAGTGCAAAAAACATTGATAAAGATGAATTTTTAGATATTGCAATGATTGTATGCAGAGATATTCAAATGATTCTTTCTGGCAAAGATGAGTTTGTTTTAAACAAAAATATATTGCCAAAATTAAAAGTAATAAGTTCTATGCTTAACTTAAATGCAACCAGCACATTAATTGATGCAATTATTTTTGAAAAAAAGAAATTACATTTCAACATAAACAGCACGGCAGTGCTAGATGACTTTTTGTTTAAACTTGCGGAGGTGAAGGTAAAATGCAGAAGATTGTAGGCGTAAGAAGAAGTGATGATAAAAACATTTACTACTTTTTGCAAGAAGAAGATTTAGAAAATGGAGACAAGATTGTTGCTGATTTTGAAGAATTTCAAACGGTTGCAACAGTTTGCAGACTTGGTGTAAAAATTGATAAAGATAAAGCGTCTGAACTAAAGCCAATTATAAGAAAGGCTACAGATGCCGACTTAAAAAAATATAATTCATTAAAAGAAAAAGCAAAAAATCATATGCCTCAAATTAAAACAAAATCACTAGAACTTGGGCTTATGATGAAGTTTGTTGGTGCTGAATATAGCCTTGATGGCTCGAAGATAATGATTGTATTTTCAAGTGAAGAAAGGGTTGATTTTAGGCAATTTTTAAAAGAACTTGCAAGTATGTTAAAAACACGCATCGAACTTAAACAAATTGGTCAAAGAGATGAAGTTAAGGTTCGTGGTGGTGTTGGTCCATGTGGTCAACCATGCTGTTGTGCAAGATTTTTGGATGATTTTGAGCACGTTACTGTTAAAATGGCAAAAATTCAAGGGTTGTCACTTGCTCCAACAAAAATTAATGGCATTTGTGGAAGACTTATGTGTTGTCTTGGATATGAATCAGAAACTTATGAGGCAGCACTTGCAAAAATGCCGAAAGTTGGAAGTGAAATAATGTCTCCAAACGGAAAAGGTGTGGTTGTTTATAATGACCTTTTGCGTGAAAGAGTTTCTATCAAAAGACAAGCAGAAGGCGACACATTTGTTATTGAAGACTTTTCACTTGACGAATTAAGTGGAAAAAAGAAAGAACCTGAAGAACAAGAAGAAAACAAGGTTGAAAAAACCGCAAAATCAGAACAAAACAACAAACGTAGTGATGCAAAACCTCAAAAATCTGAAGAAAACAATAAAAAACCAGAAGAAAAGGTCAAAGTCAGTCAAAATGATAATCAAAAAGACAAAAAGCATTTCTTTAAAAATAGAAAAAACAAAAACAGGGGAAACAAAAAACCTGAATAAAAATAAAGCATAAAATAATAATCTAAAGGTTTATAACATCAAAAATTGTTTACTAAAATTTTTGGTTGTTGTATAATTTAAATGTAATTTAATTCAAGGAGAAAAATTATGGCATACAAAATTGATGTTGAAAAATGTATTGGATGCGGTGCTTGCGCAGGTGCTTGTCCAGTAGGCGCTATTGCTCCAAACGCTGATGGCAAAATGGTTATCGATCCAGAAAAATGCATTTCTTGCGGAACTTGTGCTGCAGTTTGCCCAGTTGGCGCAGTAATCAGTGAATAATTTATTAAAAGAAAATGAAAGGTTGGACGACTTGCAACTTGATAATCTAGAGATAATTCAAAGGAATGATGGTTACAAGTTTTCCACCGATTCAGTTTTGCTTGCAAATTTTGCAAAGGCAAAACAAAACGATATCTATGTTGATCTGTGTAGCGGCTCTGGAGTGGTTGCTATACTTTTTTCATGGAAAAATAAAATAAAAAAAAGTTATGCGGTTGAGATTCAACAACGTCTTGCCGATATGGCAAAAAGGTCAATTGAACACAATAATTTAAGTGAAAGAATTGAAGTTTTAAATATAAATTTAAATCAAACACACAACGTGCTTGGATATGAATCTGTTGATGTTATAACGGTGAATCCTCCATACAATGAAGCAGGGCTTACTTCGGAAACGGATGAGATTGCAATGGCGACTCATGAACTTGCAACAAATCTGTCAGAGATTGTTAAAGAATCAAGCAAACTTTTAAAGTTTGGTGGAAAGTTGTTTATGGTTCATAGGGCTGACAGATTGGTTGATATTTTATGTGAATGTAGAGCAAACAAACTTGAACCAAAGATTTTAAGAGTGGTTTATCCAAAAGTTTCAAAAGAACCAAACTTAATTTTGCTTGAAGCACATAAGGGTGGAAAGCCAGGAATAAAAACGCAAAAACCATTAATTTTAAACGAAGAAAATGGTGCAGAAACTGAAGAATTAAAGAAAATTTATTGTAGAAAGGGTGTTAAATAAGTCTGCAAAACAAACAGGCTAAAACCGAACCAATTAATGCAGATAGCAAACAAACTGGAATTATATATTTCAGTTTTTTTATTTTGGTTGTTGAAAAATATACCGCAACAACATAAAAAGTGGTTTCAGAACAACTCATTATTATGCTTGCACATCTCGATACGTAACTATCTGGTCCATAGATTGAAAACAGGTTTGCAAGCATTCCAACCGAACCAGAACCAGTGAATGGTCGAAGTATTAAAAATTCGGTAAGTTCTGACGGAATTCCCAAAATATTAAATACAGGTTTCATCATGTTTGAGAGTATTTCAGAAACCCCACTTATTGAGAGAAGTTCAACAACCGCAAAAATTGCAACAAGATACGGAAAAGTGTTTATGCAAAGGTCAACAGAATCTCTTGCTCCTGAAACAAAACACTCATAGGCATTGATTCTTTTAAAAAGACTGTAAACAAGCACCAAAATTATAAATATTGGAATAATATAGTTTGCCATAATGTTCCTTATTTTTTATTCTTTTTTTTGTCAAAAACATAGTGAAATAAATATACAAGCAAAATTGCAATTGTTGTGGACAAAAAAGAACATATTATTGATGGAAAAATAATTGATGATGGATTAGAACTTCCTGCATTTGCAAGCATACCAATAATAGAC
>JAZNYK010000003.1:0-67659 GCA_045594425.1 Clostridia bacterium | reverse complement strand
TGTTGCGTTCTGTAGGTGGCGGAGGCGGGGAATCAGGGCTCGGGGTTCCAGCCCCCGGCCATGAGCTTGTCGTATAGCTTCTGGGCCTCATCCTTCATACCTTTGATTTAGTAACTTCAACGCCACACTTATCACAAATGGTGCCTTTGAATCTTACTCTTTTATATTTACCGCAGTGGCATTCGTAGTCCTTGGTAGGTCCAAAGATTTTTTCACAGAACAAACCATCCTTTTCGGGCTTTTGGGTTCTGTAGTTGATAGTCTCGGGCTTGGTTACTTCGCCACGAGACCACTCTCTGATTTTATCAGGAGAGGCAAGAGAGATTTGCATTGCATCAAAACTATTAATTTCTATCATAGTTATTCCTCCCTATTAGTCTTCGTCGTTGAATTCGTCAAGAAGCATAGATTCTGCTTCGTCGAGGCTGGTGTATCCGTCTTTATCAAAGTATAAATCGTTTAGATTTAGATTGAAGCTATCATCGTCGTCATCATCATCTTCTTCGGAAATATCTTCGATGCTACCTAGTGATGATAGTAAATCTTCATCGTCGGTATCGGCTACACTAGAGGTCATACTGCTAAACAATGCTTCATATCCGTTTGCGCCAAACAAGGTGTCGTCGTTTTCGTCATCCATACTGTCAAGGAGTCCCTTGTTGTCATCGTGTGCGCCGGGGATAATGGGTTCGTATGCTTGTTGGTCGTCATCAAGCTCTGCAAGTTCAACTTCTGCATTGGTATCGGTAAGAAGTTTAACGTCCATACAGAGTGATTGCATTTCTTTCTTGAGAACCTTGAATGCTTCGGGTAGTCCGGGAGCTGCCATAGTTGCATTGGGCTTGATAATAGAATCAAATACCTTTTGTCTACCCATAACGTCGTCTGACTTAACGGTAAGCATTTCTTGTAGAATGTTTGCAGCGCCATATGCTTCGAGTGCCCAAACTTCCATTTCACCGAATCTTTGACCACCAAGTTGTGCTTTACCGCCAAGAGGTTGTTGGGTTACAAGTGAGTATGGACCAGTTGAACGTGCGTGCATTTTATCAACAACCAAGTGGTGAAGTTTAAGCATATACATGATACCAACGGTTGTTCTGTTTTCAAATGGTTCACCAGTTCTTCCGTCATAAAGTTGGATTTTTCCATCTTCAGGGAAGTTATTATCTCTTAAAATTTGTTGGATGTCGTCTTCATGAGCACCATCGAATACAGGTGTTGCAATCTTCCAACCAAGGGCTTTAGCAACAAATCCGAGGTGAACTTCAAGAAGTTGTCCGATGTTCATACGAGAAGGAACGCCAAGTGGGTTCAATAAGATTTGAACAGGGGTTCCATCAGGAAGGAATGGCATATCTGCCTTTGGCAAAATTCTTGAAACAACACCCTTGTTTCCGTGACGACCAGACATCTTGTCACCAACGCTCATTTTTCTCTTTTGAGCGATGTATACTCTAACAAGTTTTGATACGCCAGTTGGGAGTTCGTCTTTGTTTTCTCTTGTGAAGACTTTAACGTCTACAACAATACCACCTTCACCATGACCAACACGAAGTGATGTGTCACGAACTTCTCTTGCTTTTTCACCGAAAATAGCACGAAGAAGTCTTTCTTCAGGTGTGAGTTCAGTTTCACCTTTTGGTGTAACTTTTCCGACCAAAATGTCACCTGTGGTAACTTCTGCACCAATACGAACAATACCATTTTCGTCAAGGTTAACAAGAGCATCTTCACCAATGTTTGGAATATCTCTTGTGATTTCTTCAGGTCCGAGTTTTGTGTCACGAGCATCTTGTTCATATTCTTCAATGTGAATTGAAGTTAAAACGTCATCTTCAACAAGTTCATCTGAAATCAAGATAGCGTCATCGAAGTTGTAGCCTTCCCAAGGCATGAATGCGATGAGAATGTTTTTACCGATTGAAAGTTCACCATTGCTTGTTGATGGACCATCAGCAAGAACGTCACCTTTCTTAATCTTTTGACCATGTGATACAATTGCTTTTTGACACATACAAGTGCCAGAGTTTGAACGAACAAACTTAACAAGTTCATAAGTTTCATCACCGTTTGCAGTTTCAAGAACGATTTTTTCGCTTGAAACATATTTAACAACACCATCAGATTTAGCAACAACCATAACACCAGAGTCAACAGCGATTCTGTGTTCTGTGCCTGTGCCAATAATAGGCGCTTCAGTTTTCAAAAGTGGAACGGCTTGACGTTGCATGTTTGACGCCATCATCGCACGAGTGGTGTCGTCATTTTCAATGAATGGAACAAGGGTTGTAGCAATAGATACAAGTTCCTTTGGAGAAACGTCAATAAAGTCGATTTGTTCTCTTGGAAGTTCCACAATTTCACCTTTTTTACGACAAGTAACTCTTTCGTGTGCAAGTTTGCCATCTTCTGTTAATGGTTCGTTTGCTTGGGCAATAACGTATTTTTCTTCAACGTCTGCTGTCATATAGACAACTTCTTTAGTAACCTTTCCGGTTTCTTTGTCGATTCTCTTGTAAGGTGCTTCAACAAAGCCATACTTATCAAGTTTTGCATAAGTTGCAAGAGAGTTGATAAGACCGATGTTTTGACCTTCAGGAGTTTCGTTTGGACACAAACGTCCGTAGTGTGTGTAGTGAACGTCACGCACGTCAAAGCCTGCTCTTTCACGAGTAAGCGCACCAGGTCCGATAGAAGAAACCTTTCTTTTGTGTGTGAGCGATGCAATTGGGTTTGTTTGTTCCATGAATTGTGACATTTGGCTTGAACCAAAGAATTCACGGATAGCAGCAGAAACTGGACGCACATTAATAAGTGTGCTTGGAGTGATATCTTCAACTTGTTGAACTTGCATTCTTTCAGAGATAACTCTTTCAAGTCTTGCCATGCCAATGAAGAATTGTGCTTGGAGAAGTTCACCAACTGTTTTGATTCTTCTGTTTCCAAGGTGGTCAACATCATCCAAATTTCCAAGACCTTGCTTAATGCAAAGGTGATAGTTAAATGCTGACAAAATGTCGTCAAACATAACGTGTCTGCCAACAAGTTCATCTTTGTTTTCTTTGATTGCGTTGATTTTTTCTTCTTTGTTTTTGCAACCTTTCAAAACTTCAAGAAGTGTTGGAAGGTGAACAAGTTCATCAATTTCAACGTCTGCATTTTTGATTCCAGTGTATGCTTCAAGGTCAACACGGTTGTTGCCCAAAACATAGAATTTTGAAAGTTTGCCTTCAACAGCAACTTTGTTTACACCTGAATTTTGAACAAATTTTGCTCTTTCTTCATCCAAAACTTCGCCAGCGGCTGCATAAACTTTGCCATTAATAACAATATCTTCAGCAAGTGTTTTGCCTTCGATTCTTGTTGCCAAACTGAGTTTTTGGTTGAATTTGTAACGTCCAACACCTGTGATGTCATATCTACGTGTTGAATAGAATCTCTTTTCCAAATCTTTCTTGATTGCTTTCAAGTTAAATACTTCACCAGGACGAAGTCTTTTTGAGATTTCAATAAGTGCTTCTTCCATAGATTTGGTTGGGTCTTTTTCGATTGTTTTTTGAACAGATGGGTCATTGTCGAACATATTAAGAAGTTCTTCATCTGAAGAAAGACCTAATGCTCTAAGGAAAATTGTTCCCACCATTTTTCTTGAACGGTCAACGTGAACCCAGATAACACCATTGTTATCTTCTTCAAATTCAATCCATGCACCACGTGCAGGAATGATGTCTGTTTCAGTTACAAAGTTTCCAAGTTTATTAACGCCTTGGCTGCAATAAACGCTAGGGCTCTTAACAAGTTGGCTAACGATGGCACGTTCTGCACCATTGATAATAAATGAACCATTGTCTGTCATGATAGGAATGTCACCCATATAGACATCTTGGTCAACAACTTCGCCTGTTTCTTTGTAAACCAAACGAACTTTTACCTTTAAAGGCATGGCATAAGTTGCATCTCTTGCCTTACACTCTGCTTCAGTATACTTTGGCTTGCCGTCGAGCATATGGTCAAGAAAATAAAGTTCAACACGTGCATCTGTGTTGTCTTCCCTTGCATCTGAACGATTCAAGTTGTCAGTGTCAGTGATTGGAGAAAAATCGCGAAGAACATCGCGAATGCCTTTTGTTATGAAGTTTTGATAACTATCTTTTTGAACTTCAACAAGGTATGGAATTTCCATAACTTCATCAATTTTACCAAACTTGTATCTCTCCGTGTTACCGAACTTGACTTTTTTGATGTTTAAGTTATTACTACTCATGTAGTCCTCCCAAAAAATATTAAAAAGAGTCATTTTTGATAATAAGCACAAATTTCTAGCGAAGCCAAAAGATAGTCGATTCCATATTAAACAAATAAAAAGGACAAAATTATGTTAATATCTACACAATTGACTTATAAAACCATAACTATCGCCCAAAAGGGCATACTTATGATGATAATTATGGTATGCTATATTATGATAACATGAATGTCAAATAGTGTCAATAATTTTCAAAAATTTTCATGCAAAACATTTAAACTTTTTGACGTTTTTGGTTTAAATTTTAAAGCAAACAAAAAACCAACACTAATCGGTTTCGTGTTGGTTTTTTAAACTATGATTTTTTAGTGAATCTGTGGCAAAGAAATCTGAAAGATTTATGCCCAGCCCCACGCATATATCGTGAAGTGTGCTTAACTTGATTGTTTTTATGTCACCGTTTAAAATTGTGCTTATTGTGCTTTGTGGCACGCCGGAAATTTTATATAGTGCATATTGAGTTAAACTTCTTTCTCTTAAAATTTGTGAAAGTCTTTCGGCAACTGCCTTCTTAAGATTCATTTATTCACCTGCAGATATTTTAATTTTGTCCATATACATTATATTATGTTTTTAAAATTTAGCAAACAAAAAACCCGCCTTTTTGTGAGGCGGGGTAAATTTTTTAAATTTCAACATGGAAATCTGGTTTGCCAACATCTAAAGCCGCAAATTTATAAAGCACATCAAACTCTGTGTCGGTTTCCAAAATCTCTGTTAACGAAGAAATATTTGCAACTATTTCTTCGGAAATCAAATCTTGGAATGCAGCCGGCAATGTGTCACTAACAAAACTTTGGTCGCAATCATAAACAAATGTTGTGTAACCTTTTTTGTATGCCTTGTCAACGCCTATTTTTGACGCCTCATAGCAATAAACACCCTCTTGAAAGGTGAGTTTTCCAAGCACAATATCTTTGTAACAAACTTTAATAACTTTCATAATAAACTCCAATTATTGTTTTTGTTTTGCACTTTGTTTTATTTCTTCAATTTGCTTGTCGAAGGTTTTGATTTCTGCATTTGAAGCAATGTGAATAGTTAGTTCATTTTCTTTAACATAAGGTTCAAACATATCAACATAATACATCTTGTTTTGCTTGAATAATTCTTCATCAAACGCAACACCCATAACATTTGCCATTGCTCTGCTTAACATTTCACGCTTCATTTCAAGTTGAGCCGCTGCAACTAAATGCATACCTGGGAGATGTGAACCATTGACATGGTCAACTGTTCTTCCCAAACCTTCAAGACGTTCGATTTCATCAGATGTTAAATAATTAAACTTAACGTGTTTTTTCATTAACCTTGCACCAGCATCATAATCAAAATGTTGATACACATTTTTTAAATCATTAAACAAAATTTTGTTTTGACTGACAAGTGCAACAATTTGTTCTTCATAAGACAAATTTTGATAAGCATTTGCAATTCGTTTATCTTTGAAACATTCAGCACCAATAGTAAAGTCAAAATATTGATTGAATGGTGAGCGGTCAATAAATCCTGAATGTTCTTCAAAAGGAAGAAGTTTCCCTTTTTCCATTAATTTTTGATATTGATTCATAAACAAATTATAACAATTTGTGCTCTGAAGACCCAAAACACCACCGTTATCAAGACCAGTAGTATTAACCAAAACAGCCCTTCCATCAGGAAGTTTTATAATTTGTTTTGTTCTGTTCTTGCAGTGTCTGTCGCTATTGCCACCCATAAAGTCAACCATAAGTTCAACGAAGTCTGCCCTAGCATTCTTTGGATGGATTAATACTTCTTGACCTTTTTCTTTTGCTTGCTCTGCATATGCAAGACTTGCCATTTGATAGTTGTATAAAGTGTTATCATCACTTCTGATTGATTTTACATTTGGCATTAAACACCTTATTAAAGTGTTTCCGTGAATAATTTCACCATTAGGGTCAATACAGTTTGGTGACATACAACCATAAATTCTTTTACTTTTTACAAGAGCCGATGTTTCTTTTGCAATAGCCGACCAAAAAATATCGTCTTCATATTCGGCAAAGTCATAAGGTGTAACTTCAAAAACAGCATCATCACCAAGTTTTTCATTCATGGCTTTAACTGTAAAGTGTGTTAAAACTTCACCAATATCTTCACAACTTCCTCTGGCTTCATCAGTTCTAGCATTATTTGGGTTTACGCCACGTGTTGGGTTTTTCTTAAAATAAACCAAATCACCCGCTTTAACACCATATCTTCCATCAGTTTTTGCAATTGCAGTATAAAACATACTGGCACCAACTGTTATTGTTCTTTTGATGTCAGTAAAACGAGGTTTTTCATCCCACTCGCCAATTGCTATAAATTTTCTAATTTGTTCGTTTAAACTTTCTCTATATTTAATGTTCATACCTATATTTTAACCTAATTTGCATTATTTGTAAATACCATAGCAAACAAAAAGAAAGGGCTCTCGCCCTTTTTTATAATGTTTTTACATAGTCTTTAAGTTTTGAAAGAAGCACACTATCTTCAATTGATTCAACAAAAAACTCGTCATTATCTTCAACAACTTCTCTGAAAATTTCTATAGTTTTCTTTGAATCATCAAACAATTCTTCAAATTTTTCTGGAACAGAAACTGCCAAAATATAGTTTTCACCTTCAAATTCAAAACACTTTGCAACTTGATAAACAGTTTCAATATCAGCAAGATGCAAAACATCTCCAACTTTACTAACAAAATTCATAATTTATTCCCCTGTTTTAATTTTTTAATAATTCAATTTTATCTATAGACTTCTTTCTTCTTCCCCAATGCTACTTTTATGTTCTTCTTTGTGTCTTGATTCAATAGACGCACGCTTGGTGATTTCATTTTGTTTTTGCATATCATACTCTTCAGTAAGTTTCTTTAAGTCCATTTCTTCTACATTATCAATTCCAAGTTCACTGCCCTTTGCTTGAATAAGTTCAGAAATTTCTTGTGCCTTACCTTTAATGAAATTATTAAACTCTTCTTTGCTTTTGCATTTTTTAGACTCTGCAAGAATCTCTGCTTTTTTAGACTCAAGCATATCACTAAACACTTTGATTCTTTGTGTTAATTCTGCAACATCTTTCAAAAAATCTTCTTTTTTTGAAGCAATGTCACTTTTGCTTTGTTTTGATGCTTTGATATATTTTGCAAGTTTAACACCAAATACAAAAGTTGTTAAAGCCGCACCAATCACTGGAAAAGCAACCGACACACCTGTGATTGTAGCAACCAATCCAGCAATTTGTTCAGAAGCAAGACCACCAATTGCAAGAGCCACGTCAAGTGAACCCGCAAGAAGTTCTCTTCTAGCCTTTTTGTCGGCTGTTTCAGCAGCACCCAAAACATTTTCTTTATCCTTAACAGTTTGATAATCAGACCTTGCACCATCAGCCAAAAGTTTAGATGCTTGCTCGCCTTGTTCCATAAGTTTCTCTTGGTCTTTTGCAGACACACCAAAAACTTCTTCAATCAATCTTTGTCTGATACGATTAAATCTGTCATCTTCTTTTGCTTGTTCTTTTGCACTTAATTTGCTTTCAGTCTTAAGTGTTTTTGCTTGAGCAACAACAGTGTTTGTGTTTGTTTCACTTTTATTTTCCTCTAGCATCTTTTTCACTTGAACCGCAAATTTTGAATATTCCTCTTTTGAAAGCCCACTTCCAAGTTGCTCTAATAATTCATCAACTGAAACAATGCTTTCCACTTTATGTTTAGCCATAATCAACCTCTTTTGATTAATAAATTTTAGTTTACATTTTCAATTATACACATAATTTGATATGTTTTCCAACAAAAAACAGCACCAAATGGCGCTGTTTTGCATTACTTTTGCACTTTTTTCTTTGCTTCATCAAATAAACTCTTTAAAAGAGTTTTGCTTGTAACGGTTTCAACTGAATAATCTGTTTCATTTTCAATGACTTCACGAACAAAAGAAACCTCTTTTTTTAAGTCCATGTAATCCGTCAAACTATCAGTAACCTTTTTTATCAACAAATAATTTTCACCCTCAAAAGCAATTTGGTCAATCACGATGTATGCTTCACCGCCTTCCAAGAGCATCATTTCACCCTTTTTCGCTACAAAACCAATACTCATATTTCACCCCATTAATCCTTAATTGAACCAACTTCAACCTTGCTTGCAAGTTTATCTTGCACTGTTTCCTTTTTAGGAATTATTTTAGATACAGTCTTGGCATCACTCACACCTAATCCAACTTCTGCAGCCGCACTACGAATAATTGTGTCGAGTTCTGCTGTAAATTCAGCATCATTCTCTCTGCCTTTATATTTTTCAATTATTCCATTCATTTTCGTATCTAAAAGTTCTTCAAGTTTTACAAGTTTATCAGCAAAATTCATAATTTTATCCGCATAGTTGCCACCACGCCTAGTTGCTTCTGCTTCCAATTTTTTACCTTCTCGATAATGGCCAATCATTTTAATCCCAGTAACAACAACCGCTATAGAAATACCAATAGCTGGATTTATTGCAAGTGCGGCAACCGCAGGAATATATTCCACAAGACCCAATAACTCTTTTCCTGCTTCCTTCATGTTGTCTTTTGTTCTTTCGTTTGACCTATGAAAATCATCCATAAGGTTTTTCATTTCTTCTGCTTCAGATTCAGGTTTTTGAGGTTTTTGCTGTTTTTGTGCTCTGATATAATTTCTGTCATCCATCAAAGTCTTATACTGGTCTTCAGACCAACCAAGAATGTTTAATGTTTTTTGAAAAACCGCTTTTCGAACATCCATTTCAGTAATTTGTTCTTTTGCGATTTGTCTTTCTTCTTCAGAACCAATTATAGTTTTTGCTCTTGTTTGAACATGAGCAGCCGCGCCTTTTGCATAAACTTTAGCCACATCAAATTGTGCCATTGCATCATCATAAGCCGAATGGGTCATTATCGCGCCTGCAGAAACTATCAAACTACTAACAACATCTTTGGCTTTTCCAAATCCTATTAAACCTTCAACTCTTCTCTTTTTTGGAACTTCTACTTTTGCTGTCATAATTATCACCTTAATATTTTATTAATTTTATTGTAACAATAAAAAACAATTTATCAAAGAAAAAATGAGTTAATATGAAAATTTATAATTTTTACACACAAAAAAACACCCTGCTAAATAGCAAAGTGTTTTAATTTAAAGATTTAGTTTTGTTTAAAATTATTTAATAATTTTAGAAACAACACCAGAACCTACAGTTCTGCCACCTTCACGGATAGCGAAACGAAGTCCTTCTTCAATAGCAACTGGAGAGATGAGTTCTACAGTCATCTTTGTGTGGTCACCAGGCATAACCATTTCTGTTCCTTCTGGAAGAGCGATTGAACCTGTAACGTCAGTTGTTCTGAAGTAGAATTGTGGACGATAGTTGTTGAAGAATGCAGTGTGACGACCACCTTCTTCTTTTGTCAATACGTAAACTTGTGCTTCAAAGTTTGTGTGTGGATGAACAGTTCCTGGTTTAGAAAGGATTTGACCTCTTTGAACTTCAGTTCTGTCGATACCTCTAAGAAGAACACCTACGTTGTAACCTGCAACGGCTTCATCAAGAGTTTTTCTGAACATTTCGATACCAGTAACAACTGAAGTCTTTGGCTTATCTTCAAGACCTACGATTTCAACTGTTTCACCAGTTTTAAGAACACCTCTTTCAACTCTACCAGTAACAACAGTACCACGACCAGTGATTGTGAATACGTCTTCAACTGGCATAAGGAATGGTTGGTCTGTAGCACGGTCTGGAGTTGGAATCCAAGAGTCAACTGCATCCATAAGTTCAGCGATGCATTTTGTATCTTCTGAATCATAGTTGCCTGCTTTAGCTGCTTCAAGAGCAAGGAATGCAGAACCACGAACGATTGGAGTGTTGTCTCCATCATATTCGTATTTTGAAAGGAGTTCTCTGATTTCCATTTCAACAAGGTCAGCAAGTTCTGTGTCGCCACCAAGTTGGTCAATTTTGTTCATGAATACAACAATTTTTGGAACGCCTACTTGACGAGCAAGAAGGATGTGTTCACGAGTTTGAGGCATAACACCATCAGTTGCAGCACAAACAAGGATAGCACCGTCCATTTGAGCAGCACCAGTAATCATGTTCTTAACGTAGTCAGCGTGTCCTGGGCAGTCAACGTGTGCATAGTGTCTGTTGTCTGTTTCATATTCAACGTGTGCTGTGTTGATTGTGATACCTCTTGCTCTTTCTTCTGGAGCAGAGTCGATTTGGCTGTAATCTTTAGCATCACCACCATATTTGTGTGTTTGATTCATTGTGATTGCAGCAGTTAAAGTTGTTTTACCGTGGTCAACGTGGCCGATTGTACCAATGTTAACGTGAGGTTTTTTAGATTCAAATTTTGCTTTTGCCATTTGAATATCTCCTTTTTATTTTTATTTTTTTATTTTTTATGATTTTGTTTGACTAACTAAAATTAGTCTTTTGCTCTATCACCGATGATTTTATCAGCGATGTTTCTTGGAACTTCAGCATATTTGCATGGTTCCATGCTTGAGTCACCACGACCTTGTGTGAGTGATCTCAAATCAGTAACGTATCCAGACATTTCTGCAAGTGGAACCTCTGCATCAACAGTTTGGTTTCCATTTTTAAGTGTTGTTCCGATAACGTTTCCACGTCTACGTGAAAGGTCACCAAGAACGTCACCAAGATATTTATCTGGAACTTGAATTTCTACCTTCATGATAGGTTCAAGTATTACTGAATTACCTCTCTTGAATGCGTCTTTGAATGCCATAGAACCAGCAACCATGAACGCTGCTTCAGATGAGTCTACATCGTGGTATGAACCGTCAACAACAGTTGCTTTAAAGTCAACAGTTGGATATCCAGCAAGAACACCAGATGCTGCGGCTTCTCTGATACCTTTGTCAACTGCAGGGATATATTCTTTTGGAATAGAGCCACCAACTGTAGCGTCAACAAATTTGTATCCTTCGCCTGGTTCAAGACCTTCGAATTTAACAACGCAGTGGCCATATTGACCTTTACCACCAGATTGTTTGATGTATTTACCAGTTGCTTCAATAGAACCACGAAGTGTTTCTTTGTATGCAACTTGAGGTGCACCAACGTTTGCTTCAACGTTGTATTCACGTTTCATACGGTCAACCATGATGTTAAGGTGAAGTTCACCCATACCTGCGATGATTGTTTGACCTGTTTCTCTGTTTGTTGAGAATCTGAAACTTGGGTCTTCACCAGCGAGTTTCAAAAGAGCGTTTGTCATTTTTTCTTGGTCGCCCTTTGTTTTTGGTTCAACAGCCATAGAAATAACTGGGTCTGGATAATCCATATTTTCAAGCATAACTGGTCTTGATTCGTCACAAAGTGTGTCACCAGTTGAAGTATCTTTCAAACCGATGATAGCAACGATGTCACCAGCATACGCTTCTGTGATTTCTTGTCTTGAGTTAGAGTGCATTCTAACAAGTCTTGAAATTCTTTCCTTATCACCTGTTGTTGTGTTAAGAACATAAGAACCTGACTTAATACAACCAGAATAAATTCTGAAGAATGTAAGTCTACCAAATTGGTCTGTTGCAATTTTGAATGCAAGACCAGCAAGTGGAGCCTTGTCTTCTGTTGGACAAGTGATTGGGTTGCCTTGCATATCGGTACCTGCCATTGCTGGGATATCGATTGGGCTTGGCAAATAGTGAATAACTGCATCCAAAAGTTCTTGGATACCTTTATTTTTATAAGATGAACCGCAAAGAACTGGGAGCATCTTAAGTTCGCAAGTTGATGTTCTGATTGCTTTTCTGATTTCATCAACAGTGATTTCTTCACCACCGAAGAATTTTTCAAGAAGAGTGTCATCAGTTTCAGCAACTGCTTCAATGAGTTTTTGTCTGTATTCATCTGCAATATCTTTCATATCATCAGGGATTGGAAGGATATCAAAAACTTTACCTTCATCATCTCTATAATAGATAGCGTGCATTTGAACAAGGTCAATAACACCTTCAAAAGTGTCTTCCTTTCCGATAGGAAGTTCAACTGGAACAGCGTTAGCACCGAGCATTTCTCTCATTTGGTCAACAGCATAGAAGAAATCTGCGCCAAGAGTGTCCATCTTATTTACATAAGCGATTCTTGGAACGCCATATTTGTTTGCTTGGTTCCAAACTTTGATTGATTGTGCTTGAACGCCTTCTTTTGCGGTGAAAACTTCAACAGCACCGTCAAGAACACGAAGTGAACGTTCAACTTCCATTGTGAAGTCAACGTGTCCTGGGGTGTCGATAAGGTTAATCTTATAGTCTTTCCAGATACAAGTTGTTGCAGCAGAAGTGATTGTGATACCTCTTTCTTGTTCTTGTGCCATCCAGTCCATGGTAGCGCCGCCATCATGAACTTCACCGATTTTATGAGTTTTTCCTGTATAGAACAAAATTCTTTCACTGGTTGTTGTTTTACCGGCGTCAATGTGAGCCATGATACCAATGTTACGAATCTTGTCTAATGAATAATCTCTAGGCATAAAATTCAATCTCCTATTTAGTTTCAAACTGCTAAAATTTATTTTAACAATTACAATTTTAAGTATACTAGATTTTGCAAAAAATCACAAATATTTTAATGTGTTTTTCGCGGTTTTTTTGCGGAAAAGTCAAATATTTTCCGCTATATAAATTTTGCTGAAAACAACGAGTTAAAAACATTATTTTCAGCAACAAATTTAGCCAATAAAAGACTACCAACGATAAGATGCAAACGCTTTGTTTGCTTCTGCCATTCTGTGAACATCTTCTTTCTTTTTGAATGCACTACCTGAATTGTTGTATGCATCCATAAGTTCGCCAGCAAGTTTAGCAGCCATTGTTCTTTCACTTCTTTGTCTAGCGTAAAGAACAAGCCATCTAATTGCAAGTGTTTGACGTCTTTCTGGTCTGATTTCCATTGGAACTTGGTATGTTGAGCCGCCTACACGACGAGCCTTAACTTCAAGAACTGGTTTCAAATTTTCAAGTGCTTTGTTGAAAACATCAATTGGTTCTGCATTAAGTTTTTTAGCAGCAGTTTGCATAGCGCCGTAAACAACTTTTTGAGCAATTGATCTTTTACCATCAAGCATAACTTGGTTGATAACTTTAGTTACAACTTTTGAGCCATAAACTGGATCAGCAACAACTTCACGCACTTCTGCTCTGTTTCTTCTTGACATAAAAAATTTCCTCCTATATTACTTTAAGTTAAAATCTTTAATTATTTAGATTTTTTAGCACCGTATTTACTTCTTGCTTGTTTACGGTTTTGTACACCTGCTGTGTCAAGAACGCCACGGATGATGTGATAACGAACACCTGGCAAGTCTTTAACACGGCCACCACGAATGAGAACAACAGAGTGTTCTTGCAAGTTGTGTCCTTCGCCTGGAATGTAAACAGTTCCTTCCATTCTGTTTGAAAGTCTAACTCTGGCAATTTTACGCATAGCAGAGTTTGGCTTCTTTGGAGAAGTGGTTGTAACGTTTAAGCAAACGCCTCTTTTTTGTGGGCATTGTTCAAGTGCTGGACATTTCGCTTTAACTGCTTGTTTTTCTCTACCTTTACCATGACGGATAATTTGGTTAATGGTTGGCATAGTATTACCTCCTGTGTAAATTTGGTGAATTTTCTCTAAAAACCCAATCGAGGAAATTCTTGAGCATCAGTTTCCTTTTTTGTCGCACACCGTTGCAATAAAAAAAGACATAATGTCAAACATAACATAATTTATGCCCTATCATTCTATATTAATTTTTGTTATAAGTCAATAAGTTTTCAATAAATTCTTTTGAGAAATTTTAATTAAAACTACGTTTTACGCCACTATATCAACAAAAAAGGTGCGAACCTGATGATTCGCACCCACAAAACTATTAAATTATAATTCCATAGCATAAATGCCATAGTCAATTGATGGACCGCACGGACCAAAGTTTCCGCATCCACCATCGCCCCAAGTGGCATAAGACATTCCACCACCACGGGTTGCCATTTCGGCTTGTGCAACACCTGTTGCAATATTGCTTTGGTTTTGTTCTGATTTCTTTTGATAATCTATTCTAGTCGTGTCTTTCTTTTGAGCAAATTCACGTTCAAAACTGTTTCTTTCAAAGTCTGATTGACCCTTTTTGTCTTTTCCGAACTCCCACTTTTTATACTTCTTTGAACCTTTTGGAAATTTTTTTCCATCAAATTCACCAGTAAATGAGAAATCGTATTCTTTTTTATCAACCGCTTCAGCCATTTTGTAGTCATAAACTTCTTTTGGCTTTGGCTTTAAATTTTCAAGCATCAATCTAAATGCTCTGATTGCAAGGTCGGTCATCTCAACTGCAATTTGTTGAAGATATAAAAGCGCTCTCCAAGGGTCAAACTTGCACGCTTCGGCAAGTTCTTCTGAAATGAATCCGTAAGTGTCTTCGTCTTCATCATAAAGCGCACATTGATATGCCAAGATTTTTTCTGGCATAGATGGGTTTATATAATTGAAATAGTTAGACTGAACACCACGGCTGGCAGTCTTTCTTCTTTCTGATTTAAATGTTTTGAATTTGCTGGTTGCTTCAGCAAATGCTGGCGTGTTTGACATCATATGCACCACCACCTTATTTTTACTTCGAGCCACATCAATCTAGTAATAATATTATAACCAAATTCACCAAAAAAGTCAATACCCCTTTTAAAATTTGTTTTGCACCAACTTTTTGTATTTAATTTTGCATTTTCAACAAAAAAGGTGTGGCAAAAACCACACCTTGGATATTTTCTTTATGCACCGCGTTGCATCACGCTTTCACGAGCCATTTCAGAAGTGAAACTTTGTTGCATTTGGTTTGCTTGCGCCCTAGCCCTAACATTTGCGTTATATCTTTCGAGTCTTTTTTGAATTTCAAGTTCACTCATTGCACCAGACTTTGCTGTTTTTGCCTGCCAAGGAGCCACTGCTTCTCGTTCTTTGCTTACATCTGCCTTGTTCACACGTTCCACAGATTTTCTGTTACCGCGGAGTTTTTGCCATAGCGAAATCTTTTGTTTTGGACGCTCTGATTGCTCAAGAACTGGAATGTCGTATGTTCTAGCAACAAGTCTTGTTGGAGAACTCGCTTCTGATTTAAGTGACGAAGCGACCACTCTTTCCTCTTGAACTTTTTTGGTATTCTCACTTGCACCAGATTGCATATTTTCCAAAAACAACTTGAATGCTTTTCCATACAAATCTGCAAGGTCTTTAACAATATTCTTGAGATAAACCGCCACCATTGCTGGGTCAAATCTTAACGATTTTTCAATCTCTTTGTCTAAAAGTTCACTGCCCTCTTTCAAATCTGGATACATTTGGTCGTAGGCTACTTTTAATTTAATTAAACCTTCTGGAGTTCCACTTAAATAGCGAAGATAACCAGATTGGATTTGTTCATCCTTAAACTGACCAACTGCTTCTTTGAAAGCATATGCTTTTGCATAAAGTTCTTGCAATTCTTTGCTTTGAACTTGTGTTACTTCAGCCATAAGCACCTCCCCATATTTACTTCGGGTCACGAGTTTATAGTGATAATATTATAACTATTTTTAACAAAAAAGTCAATATTTTTTAAAAATTTTATATTTCTTACGATAAAGACTCTAAAAACCAAATTTTTCATAAAATACACAAAATAAAAACACTCCAGATGGAGTGTTTTTAATTACCCATTTTTAATGCTGTAGATTTACCTTTACTTGAATCATTGCCATTAAGTATAGATTCTAAATCATTACTTCCAACAGGCTTCTTTTTAAAGTTTGAAACCACAGCCTTTTCTTTTGGTCTGTTTCTCATTGCGTTTAACCTGGCTGCTGTTTTTTCCGAAATCATTTCATTGTTATATTCATTACCATCTTTTTTAGATTCTTGGCATATAAACTCAAACTCAACACTCTCAAAATCAGAAATCAATGATTCTTTATATCTTGCAACATCTTGTTCTATTTGTTCAGGAGATAAAATATCACTATAACGTGCACTTCTTTCTTTTTTAAAGTTTTCAGCCAAAACATCTATCATTACATAAGCCTTGTCTGATTGCAAAAATACCATACTTGCAGGCTCTCTTTCTTTAAATGTTTCTCTAAGTTTTTCTCCTAATTGTTCAGGGCTTGCAGTGTCAGCAAGGTCCATAATTTCTAATGAACCAACTATTTCCATAACATAGTCAAGAGAACCTTTGTCCAATCCTCTTTTAAGTGACTCTATCATACCCTGAGCATGTCTATCACATAAATAATGTTTTTTTACTTTATCTTCCCAAATTGGAAGCATTGTTTCTTTTAATTCTGCACATTTTTCGCTGTCATTAGCATGTTTTGCTGCGAGTGAAAAATACCCTTCTGCTTGTTTGCATTTTAATTGTATTGATGCTTTTGTTTTATCATCTAAACCAGCAACTATAGTATCAAAAAGTGCTCTGCCATTTTTGGCACCAATTAATACTCTGCCATATTTTTTCAATTTTTCTTCTTGCGTGCCAGGCAATGCAGCATACCTCATTTTTGCTTCTTCAGGATTTTTTTCTATCAGTTCTGCAAATGAAAAAAGATTATCCAACTCTTTAATTTTATCAAAATCATCGCCATTAATAATATCTGATGCCATTGTTTCCATAACCGGAGAAGCAACCGCAATAGCAAACGATTTTTTTGCACTTGCCATTTTTTGCATTACTTTTAATTTAGCCAAATTTTCTTCTGGTGAATTTAATGAATATAATGAATATGAATGTTCTCTATTATTACTTGTTGTTCTAACAACTGTATACACATTATGTCCAAGTCTAGCCTCCGAATCAAGTCTTTGTGCAATTTGTTCAGGTGTAGCCCCTGGCATAGTTATTTCAGTTGCTCCTTGTTTTAATCTTTCAATTAAATTTCTATTATACATATTATCTTCTCCTTAATCTTTGTAATATTCTAAAAGGGACTTTGAATATTTTGAACCTAAAAACATTGTTTTTGGCGAATATTTGTCACAATAAAAAATTGAATTATTTTTCTTAAATTTCTTTTTAAGCCCAATGCTAGGCACAAAAAACTCTTCATCATACTGACACACTGATTCAAGCGCAATACAATTAATTTTTGTTCCACGCTGTGCAAGTTTTAAAATTTTAAGTTGAACAATATCTCTTATTGCTCTATGAAGACTCCTTACATCATAGCCCATAACAAAAGCCTCGCCTTCTTGAAACAAGTTAACTTCAGGTTCTTCAAAACTAGCACAATAATCAACTTTTAAATTTAATAAAAGTTCACTATTTTTCATAAAATCTATAAATATTTCTGGTTTTATTGGAATCCAGTAACTATAACCAATAACCTGATTATCTTCTTTGTCGACCAAAACCAAACACATTTGACCAAATTTTGCAATAATTTCTTTAATTTCAGAATCTTCAATTGAAAATTCTTTTTCATAAAAATCTCTGTCGATTTCAAAGCATTTTTTAATCATTGCTTCTGTTATGTCTTTGCCCGTATATGCCACTATGGAACTAAAGCCATAGTTTTCAAATTCATTAAAATGTTCCATAAAAATCCTGTTGTTTTGTGATTAATAAATAAACCATACTTTGCGTATGGTTTATGATAATTTATTGTTTCATGAACACATAATAGCGCCAACCTTCTAAAAAGTCATCAAAACGCCATGTGTCAACAAGTTTGAGTGAAGGATATGCAAATGCGCAAAGTTCTGACGCACTGTAGTTGCTGATTGACTTGTCATAAGTTACGCCGTCAATAGACACATAACTTTTTTCATAGTTTTTACCAACGCCGTCATAAGAAGACACAAGCAAAAGACCACCTTTTCTTAAAACATTTGACATATTTTCAAAGGTTTTTCTCATTTTTTGAATATCTACGTGCATGATTGTGGCAAGACAAGCAACACCATCAAACCTGCCAAGTCTGTCAAGAGGTTCGGTTATGTCGCCAACAAAAAATTTGCAAGCAGGGACTTCTTTTTTTGCAATGCCAACTAGTTTTTCACTAATATCAACACCAACAACTCTTGCACCTTTTCTAGACATAACTTTTGCATCATATCCAGCACCACAACCAAGGTCCAAAATTTTTGGATGATTTGTTCCACCACCCGCAAAGCAACCATAGAATTTTTCTAAAACCATGCTTTGTTTTTTTTCTTTAAACCATTCGTCAGACCAGCCTGTGGCTGTTTTGTTATAAAAATCAGTAACTGTTTTCATACTATCACTCCTAACAAAATTATAAAATAATTTTAAAATAATGTCAAAACAATAGATAAACTATTTTAATTTGCAAAATAAAAAGCGGAGAACTAAATCTCCACCTTTTTGTTTTGTTTAACGTAACCGATTTTATATTCAATTTTGCGCATTTTTCCAATAACTGGTGCTTGGTCAACCGGAAGTTTACTTTCGATTAACGACAAAATTTTTGTATAAGTGCTTTTTGACATATTATAAACAAAATAATAGCCATGTTTTTCAATGTCAACACCAACATGGTCGGCGTATTCTTTGAGAAGACTATATTTTGTTTTGCTTTTATATTCTGAAATTGTGTAGCAAAGCAAATCGATGATGTTTTCTATATTTTTTTCATCTTTTTTGCGTGCCAATTTTTTAACCTTGCTTCTTAAGCCTCTTGGCAAAACAATAACAATTGATTGCAAGATGTTATCAACATCTGAGTATGCAATTTCGTTTTTAATTTTCAAAATATAAGACATACTTTCGATATCACGAAGTCTAATCATATATTCATAGTTTGTGTAGTCATCGTCAACACAAACAACCTCAAAACCAACTGTTAAAGCAAGTTTATGCAAATCAATTTTAGCCACAAAACACTCCTTACTTTAAGAATTTTATTTGTTTTCAGAGTCTACGCTTTCGCTACTTGCTCCGTTATTTGTTTTTTTTTATCCGCTTCTTTCAAAGATTGAAAATAGTTTTCAATAAATTCTTCTGCTGCTTTCTTTTGTTCAACAGTAATTGAACCCGCATGAAACTCATTTTCAATAAAAAGTGAACATTTGTTGCGAATACCATCAGCAAGACCTGCCAATGCTGTTTGATTAACATTATATCTTGACAAAATTTCTTTTCTTGAAGCCTCTGCAACAGTTGAGTCATTTACAGCACCATCAAGAATTGGTTGCACGGCAAAGCCACTGCTTGAAAGCATATTTGCAAGCGCAGAAATAAGATTGTTGCCGGCTGCACTAGAGTTTCCTGGCTCGCCAACGATAGTAACGATATTATTTGCCATTACTTACCTCCCTTAACGTTAATCACATAGTTGGTAATATTTCCGTTTCCACGTTTATATGTATCATAAGTTCCATTTAAAAGCAACGCAACCAAGCCCAACTTAACTGAAGCAGGAACTGCTTCGTCATTAAAAAATCCCTTATTTAAAATTGAATCGCTCATGATTAGTTATCCTCCTCTGTGAATACAAATTCTCTCAAGAAATTTCTTTCTGCTTGTTCTTGTTCAGTTAAAACAATTGAATCATCATCAACTTCGGCACAACCTAAAAGAACAATCTTTTGTGGGTTGAGTGCTTGAATTTCTGAGTAAGTTGACATTTGTGCAATTTTTGCATCATATTTTAATGCTGATGTTAAATAGAAACCCAAATAGTCATTTGCTCTTGAATAAACGTCTTCAATTGAAAAACCAGAAGCAAGTAAGTTCAAGTCTGGATAAAGCGCGGTATACAAGTCGTTTTCATCTGTAAATAAAACCATTGGATAAATGTATCTTTTCATTGTGTTACCTCACACTAAAATTATAATAACCTATCATGATTTTATCACCAATAAACTCAAAAGTCCAATAAATTGAGCAATATTTTTATACCAGAAATTTATTGTTAATTTATGATAGCATTTTTTTAGGGTTTTGTAAATACCTCTTGCCAAAATAAATACCTAAAAAATACTTAAAAAATACGATTAATTATAACTCTTTTTTATAAAGCCTTTTATTTTTATTGCTTTCATGTAAAATAGAAAAGGTTAAAAAAACACCAAGAGGTTTTTCTTGGTGTTTTTGTTTTTTATTTTAAATTAATCTTCTGTGAATTCAGCCTTCATGTAAAGAGAAACATCCGCACTTGATGCTGTAACTTTTAAAAGTGGTTCAGTTCCGTTGAGTTTGTTTGTGATGTTTGTGCTTGACTCAACCTTGCTGAATGTGCCAGTGCCGTTGTCGTTATCTTCGAATCTAGTTACCATTTTGCCTTGCAAGATATAACGTGTGTCACCTTTAGCATTTTCAACTGCTTTAATAACAACAGTTTTAGCATCGTTACCAACTTCCAAAACAGATTCGTGAGTGATTTTTGTGAACTCTAGATTTGTGTCACCATTTGATTTGAGATTAACCTTTCCTGTTAAACCTTTTGCAACAAGTTCACCACCTGAAATAATGGTTACATCTGCACTATCTTTATTTGTGAATGTAACGTCACTATAAATTGTTTCAACATTAACTTTTTGTGATGCAGAATCAATTGTAACTTTGCCAAGCCTTGTGAAAACTGTTGGATTGTTAACAGTCATGTTGTTACCACCCAAAACAACGTTTCCGCGTTTTGTTGAAATGTTTACTTTTGAAAGTGCTTCTTCAACATAAACTTTGCCCATGTTGGTGTCAATTTTTAAATTGTTAACTGATGTAATTCTAACAGAACCACGTTTTGTTGTTACGCTTCCATTATTAATTTTTTCAATTGTTACGTTTCCTGAAGTTGTTGAAATGTTATTTTCGGCAGTTCCTAAAACTTTTCCAAGTTCAACACTTCCTGTTTTTGAATTGATGTTAACCGTGCCAGAAACTTGGATTGTTGAATCTTTATCAAAACACTTAATATCACCGTCTTCGGTGGTTACATTTAAATTTCTGCAAGAAATAAGTTTGATATCGTAAATTTTTGTTGTTGCAGTAACATCTCCTGCCACAGGAACTTCGATGTTGATTCTGCCGTTTTTGCTGTTTAAGATATAGTTTGTTGCATTTAAAGATTTTTTGAAATCTTTATCAACAATAATAGAACTGTTTGTTGTGTGTTTTAAAGTTTTTGCACGAACAAGTGTGTTATAAACAATTTCACCATTTGTTTCAAACTCAACTTCGTCAAAAGTTGGAACTCTTAAATCTTCATGTTCAAAACCGTTGCTGAAACTAATGTCTGATGTTTCACTTATAATTTTGAGGTCTGTTGTGTTTGCATTTGAACCAGAAACTGCCATCAAAGGAATGTATAATTTAATGTATCTTTCTGTGTTGTCATTTTTCCAAAGCCACTTTTCAAAGCCTTGAACACTAATTACTGCATTGCCAAGATTATCTCTTTCAAAATTGATTGAAGGAAAATCTATATCAGTTCTAGTGAATCCACTATAATCTTCATGATAACGAACATAATAGCCATAGCCTTCAGTGAACTCAACATAAACAGGCACTTCTTCAACATTCAAAATTATTGAACCAGAAAAAGAAGTGTAGCCAAGGTCCGTCATTTCATCTAATATTAAGACTTTTCCACTATCATATTTTCTTGCGCCTTTGTGGATGTATTTTAATCCGAACGCTTCAAATCCTGGCGCCAACAAAAGCACCAAAAAATAACCGGTAACCAAAAACATTGATATACCAAGCACAATGAAAAATATTGTTACAAATCTTTTTGCCATTTTTCACCACCTATACATTTTAAGTATAAACAATCCACTTTTCATTGTCAAACAACTTTGTTTGCATGAGTGCAATAAAAAAGACAAGTTATTTTTAACTTGTCCTTATTTTTAAAATGTTCTTTGTGATTGTTGAGATTTTTGCCTTTGGGCTTGTTGTTTTTCAAGTTCTGCTTCCCTCGCCCTTTGAATTTCTTCTCTAACACGTTGTTCGGCTTCTTGTTTTGCACGCTCTTCTTGAATAAGTGCTTCGGCGAGTGCCAAACGTTCATCGTCATATTCTTTTCTAGTTTCAGGTTCTTCAACGGAAACTGTTTCTTCAACAACAGCGGCAGGTTCATCAACTGGCATTAACACATCCATCACTGAACCCATGTTTTGAACACCAGTGCTATAAATTTTGATGTTTCCATAGCCGTCATCTTCAATTCTTACAAGTTTGCCGTCAATTTCAACAATTTTGGTTTTACCTTTGCGGTTAAGCATAACCTTTGTGGCATCAACATTTGGATCATAACACACAATGTCAAACTTGTTTTTTCCGCTAGACGCAACTGAAATTTCTTGACCTGCGCCAACTTTGTAGATTTCACCAACACTTTCTTCAATTGATTGTTGTTGTGGTGGAATAAAAATTGCTTTTTCATCTTTGTCAGAAATCAAAAAGAAATCTGAGTCTTGACCATTTACTGAAAGTTTTTCAACTTTTGCATTAGGGTCATCTGAAATGCACTTGATTAAATATTCATTGGTGATAGGGTCCATCATGTTAAGTTCACCTTGAGTTCCACGAGTGAAAAGATTTCCGCCGGAAAAGATTGCATAGCCGTCATCATCAAGATATGCAGTTTCAGAAAGCGGACTTTCACCAACTGCACCAGTGCCTTTTAGTTGATACATTTGACCATTATCTAAAATAATCACACCAAAAGTTGTTGTGTTTTTTGTCGCAAACACTCTGCCTGTTGCAATTTCACAAACCAAAGATGTTTTTCCATTTCTCGCAATAAATGACTGTTTGTTTTTTTCATAATCAATACATTCAAAAATGCCAAGTTGTTTTTTTAGTTTTTTGTTAACCACAACAAAACCATTTTCAGTTGGCTCAACTTCATAGTTTTTGCCACCAACTTTTTTTGCAACAATGGTGTGTGCTTCACCCACGCTATCGGTGCCTTCTGGTGTAAAACCTTTGTGACTTGACTTTGAATAATATTTCATAATGGTTTTTCCTTTATATTAAAATAGTTCGTCATCTGATGGAATTGAAACGTCACTAAAATCGATTGGTGGCATTTCTGATTCCATTTCTGGAGGTGGAACAAGATTTGAATAATCGGTTGTTTCAATTTCGTTCACAATGTTTGCAACTGCATTTTTTATATCTTCAACGGTTGAACCTTTTTTCATGCGTTTTGCATCTTCATTTTTTTCAAACTGTGCAACAATGCTTTGTTCATTGGCGTCTGATTCAAGGTTTACAAAACTTGTTCTTGAACCATCCCAACCAAGGAACACACTTCCTGGCTGACCGTTTCTGAATTTTGCAATAATAAGTTCTGCACGATAGTTTCCGTTTTGTTGTTCAGAAATTTCTTTTGCAGTCATATCTCTATGAATAAACCAAACCATATCGGCGTCTTGTTCGATAGAACCAGAGTCACGAAGGTCTGAAAGAACTGGTTTTGCTGGCTTTCCGCCTTCATCACGGGTTTCAACTGAACGGTTTAACTGACAAAGCGAAAGAACTGGAACTTCAATTTCTTTTGCAAGAAGTTTTAAGTTTCTTGAAATATCTGCAACTTCGTTTTGACGGTTGTCGGCTTTGCCATCGGCTTTCATCAAACCAAGATAGTCAATAACAATAAGGTCAAGACCTTTTTCTCTTTTAAGTTTTCTACATTTAGAAAGAACTTGTGATGGGGTGTTCATTGCGTTGTCATCGATATAGATATCTGCTTCTTTTAAAGTGTTTTGCGCACGCATAACTTTTACCCAATCAGATTCTTTGAGTTCACCACGTAGTGCTTTTGCCATTGAAACATTAGCAACAGAAAACAACATTCTTTGAGCAAGTTGTTCTTTGCCCATTTCAAGAGAAAATACTGCACATTTTGCACCATGTTTGATTGCAGCATTTGAAACAATGTTCATAGCAAGCGAGGTTTTACCAACACCCGGACGAGCCGCCAAAATAATAAGGTCGGTTTTTTGAAGACCGTTTGTCGCTTTGTCTATGGCATAGAATCCAGTTTTTAAACCACGGAGAACAGAACTGTCTTTGTGGATTTCTTCAATACGATTAACAACAGATTCGAGTGGGTCAGCAATTTTTACGAGCGAACCTGTTTGACCTTTTTCAGCAATTTCAAAAATTGCTTTTTCGGCTGAACCCAAA
Source organism: Clostridia bacterium (assembly GCA_045594425.1). GTDB lineage: Bacteria > Bacillota > Clostridia > Christensenellales > UBA1242 > RGIG1681. Next base: position 43,191 of record JAZNYK010000003.1, on the reverse strand, counting down.
ATTGATTCATTTGAATCATCTTCATAGGCTTTTGCAATGGTGTCACCACACACTGTGATAACTTGTCTTAAAACAGAATCACGTTTTAAAATGTTTATATAGTGATTGCAACTTGCGGCAGAAGGAACAATGTTTGAAAGCGAAGAAATATATGCCATTCCACCAACATCATTAATATAACCCTTCTTTTCAAGTTCATCAGAAACTGTTACAAAATCAATTGGAGCAGAAATAGCATAAAGACTTTTTATTGCAGCAAAAATCTTTCTGTGAGTGTCATTGTAAAAATCAATTTCTTCGAGTTTTCCAACAATTGTAAGGGCTGCTTCTGAATCAATGAGTGCACAACCCAAAACCGCTTGTTCTGCATCAAAATTGTTTGGCAAAATTCTGCCACCGCTCTCAAGCGCTTTTTTAATTTCTTCAACTCTTTGTTCTTCTTTGGTTTTTCTTCTTTCTGCCATTTGTCTCTCCACATAAAAAACAAGTTTTGTTTATAGCCATTAGTATACCCACAAGCCGATTTATTGTCAATAAACAATCTAAAAATCATACTATATTATACATTATTCACAACAAAAAAAACAGGCATAATTGTGTCTGGAAATTTTTAATATAACGCAGCAATGTGCGTGATTTTAAATCAATTTAATATGCTCCGCACCAAATAATCGACAAATAAATTGAGTAAAATAAAAAATAATTGGTTTACAAATTGCGTGCAGAGCAAGGCACAAAAAAAATCTAGGCTCGATTTTACTTGGCGTAAATGAGTGTCTAGATTTTTTGAAGTAACGCAGCAATGTGCGTGATTTTAAATCAATTATAAAGTTCTGTATGGTAAAAGAGCCATAACTCTTGCTCTTTTAATAGCAGAAGTAAGTTCTCTTTGATGTCTTGCACAAACACCAGTTGTTCTTCTTGGAATGATTTTACCTTTTTCTGTCATATACTTTCTGAGTTTTGCAGTGTTTTTGTAGTCAATACCTTCACTCTTTTCTGCACAGAAAGCACAAACTTTCTTTGATTCTTTACGGAATTTGTTAGGATTTTTATCATCATAAGAAGATTCTTTCTTAAATTTTCTTTCCATGTTTTATCTCCTTTTAAAATGGTAAATTGTCGTCGTCGATTGGTTCGAACTTGTTAACAATATCACTCTTGCCTGTAGATTTTGAACCTGCTGGCGCTTCTTGAACAAAATCGTCAGTATTTGTTGCGCCCTTGCTTGACAAAAATTCTACTTCTTCAGCAACAACTTCGGTTGAATATTTCTTTGTTCCGTCAGTGCCGTCATAAGAACGTGTTTGGATTGAGCCAACAACGCCTGCTTTGCTGCCTTTTTTGAGGTATTTATAGCAGTTGTCTGCTTGACCACGCCATACAACAATGTTGATGAAATCTGCTTCTCTTTCGCCGTTTTCACCAGCAAATCTTCTTTGAACTGCAAGACTAAATCTGCAAAGTGAGATGCCGTTGTTTGTTGTGATAAGTTCAGGGTCTCTTGTTAAGTTGCCAACTAAAATTACTTTATTCATAGTTTTCTCCTAAAGTTTAATCTTTTAAAACTATTTTGCGACAATCATGTGTCTAACAACATTTCTGTTGATGTTGAGTTTGCCTGTGATTGTTGCTGGTGCAGAATCTTCAGCAGTGAAATTCATCAACACGTAGTAGCCTTCTGTTTTGTAGTTGATTGGGTAAGAGTATTTTTTCATTCCCCATCTGTCAGGTTCTTCACATTTGCCACCTGCTTTTTCAACAACTTCTTTAACAGTAAGAACAACTTTTTCTTTATCTTCATCAGAAAGAGTTCCATCGATGATGTATAAAACTTCGTAATTTCTCATGTTAATCAGCCTCCTTTTGGACTCATTCGGTATTGCGGGCATAAAAAAATAGCCACAATACAAGGAATTGTAATCGAATTATAACACCCTTTTTTAGATTTTGCAAGTATTATTTTATTTTTATATATAAAGCCATAAAACTTTTGCTTGGTTTGGGGCATAATTTACTTTATTTAAAAAAACTTATTGCTTTGTTTTAAAACACTTTAAGTAATTTTTGTAACATAAAGAATATTTTTTCAACTAAATAATATTATTTAGTATCGTGCAATTGACTTTTAAGTTAAAAATTTTATAATATTAACTATAATCTTACGTAAAATGAGGGTGCTATGTCGAATAAAAATAAGTTACAATCTGAACAAGAATCAGAAGAACTTGAAGTTGTTGAAACTGAAGTTGAAGAAACCTCTGAAATTTCCGAACCAACTAAAGCAACAGAATTTGAATCTGATTCAGACCAAAATGAGTTAGATGCTCAAAAACCTCAACAAGAAAAAAAGACCGTTGTAAAAAAAGCGTCTGAAAAAACTTCTAAAGCAGACTTAAAGTCAGCAAAAAAGATTGATAAAAACAAGAAAAAGAAAGAAAAAGAAGTTGAAGACGATGGCGAACCAAAACTTCGTGATGTTTTTAAAATGGTTTTTGAAAACACAAAAAAGAAAAAACCTGAACCAATTGTTCAAAAACGTGTTAAGCGTGTTAAAACAGACTATCAAAATGGTCTTACAAGTGAACAGGTTCAAGAAAGAGTTTTGAAAGGTCAAACAAATGAAAGCCCAAACACAAACGTTAAAACTGTTGGAAGCATTATTTGCGAAAACCTTTTCACCTTCTTTAACATTTTGTGTTTCTTGATTGCTATTGCACTTGTTGTTGTTAACATTATATACAAACAGCCTTGGAGCAACATTTTGTTCATGGCAACAATTCTTATTAATATTATTATTGGAATTGTTCAAGAAATCAGAGCAAAGAAAACCATTGAAAAGTTATCACTTTTAACTGCTCCTGTTGTAAAAGTTGTTAGAGATGGTGAAGAAGAAAACATTGCAATGGAAGAAGTTGTTATTGACGACATTGTTGTTCTTTCAACCGGAAAACAAATTGTTGCTGACTGCATTATTGTTGAAGGCAACATTGAAGTTAACGAAAGTGTTCTTACCGGTGAAAGCCTTCCTATAAAAAAGAAAGTTGGTGACACACTTCTTGCAGGAAGTTTTGTCGTTTCTGGACACTGCCACGCAAGAGTTGAAAAAGTTGGTTTGAATAACTACATTCAACAACTTGCTCAAACAGCAAAGAAATATCGTAAACCAAAATCAGAACTTTTCAATTCACTAAAAATCATCATTAAACTTATTGGTATCTTGATTGTTCCAATTACAGTGTTAATGTTCTTAAACAGCAGCAACCAAGCCCATGGTGATATTGTTTCGGCAATCACAACAACAGCAGGCTCTGCAATAGGCATGATTCCTGCGGGAATGTTCCTTCTATGCTCTGTTTCACTTACTGTATCTGTTATTAAACTCGCAAGAAAGAAAGCCTTGGTTCAAGACCTTTATTGCGTTGAAATGCTTGCTCGTGTAAATGTTTTGTGTTTGGATAAAACCGGAACAATCACCGATGGCACTATGAAAGTGTTTAACTGTGTTCAACTTACAAACACACAACACACCATTAAAAGAATTATGGGTTCAATGCTTTCAGCACTTGGTGATAACAACCAAACAAGCCAAGCACTTATTAATTACTTTGGCTATAACAAAGAATTAACCCCAACAATAACAATTCCTTTCTCTTCATCAAGAAAACTTTCTGCAGTTACTTTTGATGAAGCAGGAACCTATATTATGGGTGCTCCTGAATTTGTTATTCCTAACATGAAGGATGAAAAACTTCAAACCATGGTTGAGCAATATGCTAAAGATGGTTACAGAACATTCCTTCTAGCACATTCTAAAAAATCTATTTCAAAAGACACTCTTCCAGAAGAAAGAGAAGCAATTGCTCTTATTGTTCTTGAAGACCACATCAGAGAAGACGCCGCTAAAACCATTGCTTGGTTTAAAGACAATGGCGTTAAAGTAAAAATCATTTCTGGTGACAACCCACTCACAGTTTCTGAAATTGCAAAACGTGTTGGCGTTGAAGGCACAGATGCATTTATTAGTCTTGACGGGCTTTCAGAAAAACAAGTTATTGCAGCCGCTAACAAATACACTGTGTTTGGCAGAGTTACTCCAGAACAAAAAGCGCTTTTAATTAAAACCATGAAAACCGAAGGCAACACTGTGGCAATGACCGGTGACGGCGTTAACGATATTTTGGCACTTAAAGAAGCAGATTGTTCTATTGCCATGGCAAGCGGAAGTGAATCTGTTAGAAGTGTGAGCCACATGGTTTTGATGAATTCAGACTTTTCTAGTATGCCTGACACAGTTATTGAAGGAAGAAAAGTTATTAACAACGTTCAAAAAGCATCATCATTATTCTTTATGAAAACGTTGTTCTCAATTATCTTCTCTATACTTGTTATTGTGATTCGTCAACCTTACCCATTCACAACATCTAATATGCTTTTGTTTGAATGGTTTGTAATTGGTATTCCTTCGTTTATATTGGCATTCCTGCCAAACGACAAGCCTATTGAAGGTAAGTTTATTTACAACCTTATCAAAAATGCACTTCCCGGTGCACTCACACTTGTTTTGAATGTTGCCGCTGTATACCTATTTAACTATTTCGTTCACGAATCAATTGCTGACAACATTTCAGTTGTTGAAACAATGTCTACACTTGTTTTAACACTCACAGGTCTTGCAATGCTTTACAGACTTTGCAAACCATTTAATCCAATCACTGTGTTCTTGTTCTCTGCAATGCTCATTCTTTGCGTGACCTGCATCTTTGCTTGGCCAACAACATTCGGCATTATCCCATTCTCACAACTCGTGGTTGAAGATGTGCTATTTGTTCTTGTTTTGGCATTTGCATCACCAACAATAATTACAGTTATTTACAAGTTGATGGATAAAGTTAAATTTTAATAAATAAAAACACTCCTAAAAAACAGGAGTGTTTTTTTGTTTAATAATCAAGTTGTTTAATTTCAACTAGCACATTAAGTTTTAGACTTTTCAAAAAGTCCTCTGGCGAATCAAAAAGTTCAAGGGTTTTGTTATAATGCCATTTGTATGCCTTTTCATATGCGTTAAAAATATCACAACCAAAATCTTTTGATTTTTCAAAACAAGCAGAAATTTGTTTTGACACGGCGTCACTGACGCCCTTTTTTATTGCATTAAATTCTTCCGTCTTCAGATTTGCAATAACTTGGTCTGACATAATTTCATTTATCTCACCTTTTTCAATGATAACTTTTAAGTCTAGAACCGGAGAGCCATTTTCATAACGCACCGCAAACTTATTTTTTTTCTTCTTTATAATAACTTCAATTTTATCACCATTAAGCCTTCCACTAACCACATTTTCAAGCATAACTTCGTTCTTTTTTGTTGCTGGGTTGCCAAGCATATAACCTTTTATGCTATCAGTGTCTTCTAGTTTGCCAACAAACCTTCCGCCAACAAAACAAACTACTGCTGGTTCTGGGTCAAAATATTGTTGTTCGCTCTGACCAGAACTTCCAGAGCCCCCAGAAGACGAGTCACTTGAACCAGCCGAAGATTTCGAACCTGTCTGCTCACTTGAACCTTCCCCGCTTGAACTGCTTGACGAAGTTGAACTTTGACCATCAGATTGTGATGAACCTTCGCTTTGCTTTGCTTCTTCATTGGTGTGAAATTTTAACTCACTTGCAACGCCAGACCTTGAATAAAGTTTGTTTTGGTTTAAAAAATCAATAAGTGTAATCATTAAACCATCGCCTTCATTTTCTTTGAATAAAAACACTTTTTGAAGCCCTAAACCCACCGATAATTCAACGTTTTTAGTCTTTTTTAATTCATCCTCCGCCTTGTCACCAGCAAACAACAAAAGAGCGGAATTTTTAATGATTTTATCTCTAATAAAATAATCTAAACACTTGGTCACATCTTCTTCAAACATAGATTTTCCCAAAACAACAAAGTTGGTGTGTGAAAATGCAGAAACCTTACCGGCTTTATATGCAAGTTTTGACACCGCTTCTGAAAGAGTTTGGGCTTTGTCGGTTATAAAGTCTATTTGGGCGCTGGTTCCTGGAGATTCATTCCCCGGAGATGTTTTCACAATCTGCGCGGTAACTTGATAATCTTCACCTGACTTATCAATTGCAAGACCTGTCACAATGATTCTCATATTAAGCCTTGCTTGATAGTTTAAACTCGTTGGAAAAACCAAAGCAATAATAAGCAGAATAATCAGACCTAAATTTTTTTTAAACTTTTTCTTCATACACCGCCTGCCTTTTTGTTGTTTTTTGAGATTTTAAACCATCATCACTTTTTGTCTTTTTATTTTTTTGTTTTGAAAACAAACATACTGCAAACATCAAAAGAAAACTTCCCCATTTGGTGGCTGCTGAAACATAACTCATATAGCCTGAAAGAACTTCGATTCTTGTGTGAGTGTCGATAAGATAAAACACATCTAATAGATAAAGCGCAATCATTAATGCGGCTAACAACCAAGTGTCTTTTGCTTTTGGAAAAACAAATCTTAAACACTGTTTTGCAAAAAACAAACAAACTCCACAACTTAAAATAGTTCCTACTTCCGTGATTAAAATCAAAAACCAGTCAACCCTGCCAATGTTTACACCAAGCATTGATTGTTCCGTTATTGTTGTGATAAGTGCTGGTTTCATGGATGTGTAAACGCCATAGATTCCATTAAGTTCAACAAATAAAAGCATAACAAACGCAATTGAAAAAGTGTAAACAAGCATGGTCCATTTTAATTTGATATCTTTTGCACGATTGCCCATAAATAATATTAAAAAGAAATCACCGAACCATAAATTGAAATCTACAAAATAACTCAAGATTTTGCCAACATCAATTGTTTCAAACGGAAGCACCGCAGAAAAGTCGGCTTTGCTTGCACCGAAAATTGAGATGATTACATAAGATACTAAAATCACCCAAAAATATAATTCAAAATTTCGAGCAATATTTTTTATGCCAGAGTGTGCAATGTAAAAAACTGCAAACAACAAAAGCAATCCAAACACCACCCATGAAAGATTATCAAACAAAATATGCTCAAACAAATTTTGTATTGACTCAAATAAAAGCAGCCCTTGAGCCAAAAAATAAACAACCATAACAAACACTAAACCCTTTTTAAAAAGAGTGCTTAATTTGGAGTTTTTGCCGTCTGTTAATTGTTGTTTGCGTTTTAAAATATAAAATGCAAGAGCAATCCCAACCATATCAACAACAAAATAAAACGCAAGCAAAAGATACCCATCTTTTCCAAGTGCATCATAAATTATGCTGGGCAGTTTTTGAACTTTTAATGAAATGGTTGTTATGAAAAGCATTATATAAAATTGCCTACTTGTCATTATTCACACCCCTAACCTCGAGAAAATCTTGTTGGTTTTTGTTTAAATTTTTATTATTTTTTTGATTTTCGTATGTATTTTTTGCAGTTTTTTTAATAAGGTTTTCTTTGTGTTTATTTTCTTGAGTTTTGTTTGCGTTTGTGTTTTTGTTGTTTTGTTTTGAATCTTGTTGTGTGTTTTTGTTTTGTGGCGTTTCACGTTGTCTAACTTTATTTTCACCAACAATCAAAGTTGGGCGGGTGTCCATGTGTTCAACAGGCTGTTTTATAAATAAATCTTTTTTGTCACTTTTTATAGATGGCGCAATTGGAGAAAGATAAGGAACACCAAAACTTGTAACAGAACAAAGGTATGTTGTGAGAATGATAAACGAGGTAACAATTCCATAAAGCCCAACAATTCCACCAATCACAGTAAACAGCACTCTGAGCATTCGTGTTTCAGAAATTTGGTTCGGTATTATGTAAAGCGCAACACTTGAAATTGCAACAATAACAATTGATGGTGGTGAAATTATCCCCGCATCAACAGCGGTGTTTCCGAGCGCTAGTGCACCGATAATTGAAAGAGCCATGCCCAGTGAGCTTGGCATTTGCAGACTGGCTTCAGTGATAATTTCAAACAAAAACAAAACCAGCAAAAGTTCAACCAGTGGCGGAACTGAAAGCCCTTCTATGCTGCTTAAAAGCGTGATTAAAAAATTTATTGGCAAAATGCGATAGTTAAAACTTTGAAGTGCCACATAAACACCGGGGATTAATATTGCAAAAATTAGTCCTATAAAACGCATAAACCTAACAAAAGATGCTTGCGCTGGAATGGTGTAATAATCTTCAGGGCTTTGCAAATCTTCAATTAAAACAAACGGAACCGTTAACGCTATTGGTGAACCATCAACCAAAACCGCAACCCTGCCTTCTAAAATTTTGGAGCACAAAACGTCTGGTTTTTCGGTGTTGCCCACACGCCTAAAAAATTTAATTTTTCCTTCTTCTAAAAAAGACTCAATATAATATGAATCAATAATTCCATCGATATTTATTTGTGAAATTTTATCTTCAACTTTTTTAACAATGTCAGGTTTTGCGATTCCATCAAGATAAACAATAGCAATTTGAGTGTTGGTTTGTTTTCCAACACAAAGTTCTTTTATTTTTAAGTTTGGAGTTTTTAAACGCTTTCTTATAAGACCAATATTTCTCGGCAGGTCTTCAACAAAACCCTCTCTTGGTCCCTTGACCACCCTTGAAGTTGGAGGTTCCTCAACCCCCCTTGCTTGCAATCCATAAACTGGACAAACCAACATTTTCTTTTGGCTCACAACCAAAACATTTCCAGAAAACAATTTGTCAATTGCTTCGGTAACATCACCAATTTCCTCAACAGCAGAAACTGAAATTATTTGTTTTTTGATAATATCTATTATATCTTGCGATTTTTGCTGATTTTTTTCATAATTTTCTTCAGGTTTTGCAGATTTTTGTTCTGATTTTTGAACCAACTTTTCAATTGGTGCAAGAACCCCTTCTGAAAACAGTTTTTTATCTATTAGTGGTTCAATATAAAACAACACAACATCTTCACCATCAACACAAAGTGGCGTTTCAACAATTTGTGACTCTTTGTCAAAACATCCTTTTATTTGAGATATCAAAGACCCTGTGTTTAATTTGCTCATAAAAACTCCTTTGTAACTAGTTTTTCGCTTGAAGCAAATTTTTATTTATTATTTAAGCATTTTTATATTTTTCATAAAAAAAGCAGAGCCTTTTTGCTCTGCTTGAAATTATTTAACAATGACTGGAATAACGTTTATGCAAACTTCTTCATAAGGGTGATGTTTTTCGATTGTTTCAACTGCTGTTTTTATATCTTTTTTATCACACCTAAATTCAAGTTTATACTCTTTTGCAAACTCGACCTCACCAATTGTTCCTTGATATGGATGTGCACCAGCAACTGGTTTCCAAGAAGAATTGATTTCATACCAAGTTAAACAGTCTTCATAATTTCCAATCTTTCCAAAACCCTTTTCATAAAGCGCATTTTTAATTTCTTCTAATGCCTCAACAGGAACAAAGGTTTCAACCTTGAATGCTTCTTTCATACAAACCTCATATTTTTAATAAATTTTCTTAAAATTGTAAAAAATTTAACTTCTGATAAAAATATTTACAAATTGGTGTTAATTTTATAAATTTTCAAAAAGTTTAACATTTTCAAAACTTGGTGATAATTTTTTTGCTTCCATATCATGGATAATTTCAACAACTTTATCGTTATATGGAGTGTTAACATTGACCTTGTCACCAAATTCACAAACAATCCCATTGATTGAATCAATTTCACAAGGGATGCCTTTTTCAAGGTCTTGAAGCATACTTGCTTTTAAAAGTCTGTGCTTTTTGATAGCAAGCGGAATAATTTGAAAACTAAACCATTTTTTAAAGCCTGACTTATAGTTTAAAAGTTTCACAACATCTTTGCCTTGAATTGGCTCAATTTTAATATTTGATGCAAAAGCAACATCTATGCATTCTTTGATAATGTTTTGAATAATCTTTCTGCTTGCTTTGTTTTTTGCAACAGCACCAAAAGTGTCACCACAAACAGCGCTCATTCCAGAAAAAGCACTATTAATCAAAAGTTTAACCCATCTTGCACCAATAAAGTTTTCTTCAATTTCAACAGTCCCCATGATGCTTAATATTCTAACAATTTCGTCAAACTTTTCATCTTTATGGCCATCCATGCTCCCAAAACTAAATGTTAAACATTCTTTTTGTGGTTCTGATGTAAGTTCAGACAAGCCATAATCTTTTCTTGTGGCACCCCAGCCAACAGCACAACCATAAGTTCTGTTTTCACCAATAACCTCAGCAACATCTTTTTCTGGCAAGCCATTTTGCATGGTGCAAATAACGCCGTCTTTTTTAAGCATTTTTGCAAGTTTTTCTACGGTTTTTTTGTTATTTATTTGTTTTGTTAACATGAAAATAATGTCATATTTTTCTTTTGTTTCTGTGTCTAAAACGGCGTTAACTTTTTCGGAAAACTGAGTAGTTCCAACAACCCTTGCACCTTTTTCATTAAGTGCCTTAACACTTTTTTCATTACGGTCAACAATATCAAATTGTTCACCTGATTTTGCAAGGTATGCACTAAGAACAATGCCCAGTGACCCCGCGCCATAAATTGCGTATTTCATAAGATTTCCCCTTTAAATGTGAAATTTCCTGCTGGCTTCAGTTAAAAGTGACCTGCCTGCAAATAGCATTAATGCAACCATAATAACTGCTTGGAACAAAATGTTTATTAGATTCAAAATTCTAAAAGTATCAATTTTAAAACAAACAAAAATTAATGATGCTGCTAGCAATAGTGCAAAAATGCTAAAGAATGAAAAATATAGTTTTTTGCGGTGTTTTGAACAACAAATAATCATGCTCAAAACGCAGGTTGCAAACATTGCAAGCGCTGGATAAACATAATGCGTGAGCCAATCGTTATTTGAAAATATTTTGTTTGTTGCAACCAAGAGTGCAATGATTGAAACAAGTTGAAACAACACTTTTTTAAATGGTGTGCTTCGGCTCATGATTGTGTGAGCAACAAGCACCCATAAATATAAAACTGAAAGCACAACAACAACCGACCATGGTGTTGTTTTTGTTTCTATGTTAATAAACACACACGCCGCCAAAAGAGTTAAAGTTATAAGCAAAAACACTTTTGCAACAATTGAACGTTTCTTTTGTCTTGCTGATGGTTTTTCAAGATTGAACATTTCAGGAGTTTCTTTTTTTGAAATTTCAGTTAGATGATTATAGCAAAGCGGACAATATTCTTGATTAGTGTCAACTTCTAATCTGCAAAGTGAACAGTGCTTCATCTTTTCACCTCCTGATAATTGCTTGAAATAATCACATCAATGCCATTATCTTCCAAAATTTGAAAGAAATGTTTTTCAGCAGAAGACTCGATATGTCTTCTAGAAAAAGACATATAAAGTTTGCCATTGAACCCAGCAACCGAAAAGTTCTTTTGGGTTGTTTTTGATGCCTGCAAAATAAAGTGAATTTTTTTCACGTGTTTTGAAATATCTTCAGGAAGTTCAACAATACCAATATTGCTTAAGTTGGTGCTTTCTTGTTTTGCACCTCTAATGCTATATGCAATTTTTAGCGCAAGGTTTTTGATAACTCTTGGAGTGATTTTCATTAAAATATTTTTTTCTGCACCTGTGTTAAACTTGATTTGAGCATCAAGTTGTTCCGTTGTGATTTTTTCTTTGAACTGTTCAACACAAGATTTTACAACGTCTTCAAAAGTTGCTGGTTTTGAAAAATCATAAGCAATTCTAACAACCAAACTAAAGTTGCGTTTCGTCACGCTTGGACGCAACTTTCTGATGTTTACAGGAATTGAAATAGCGATGGTTTTGTTCTTTTTGTTTTTGTTTTCAATGTATGCTTTATAAAGTGAATACATATAAACGCCACACAAAAAGCCTGTTATTGTTGCACCATATTTTTTTGCAATGGTTTTAACTTTTTGAGTGTCACACTCACCAACAATAATGCCCGTTCCAAAGGTTTTAAATGGTGTGCCTGTCAACTTGAACGCTGTTTGTTCAGCAATTTTTTTCTCTTTGGTTTTGCTTTTAACTTGCATAAAGTCGTCAATTGCTTCTGCGTTTAATGTTGGCACTTCAATTGGTTTTACAAGCCCTTCGGTTTCGATATTATAGCCTTTATTTATCAAATATCTATAAATGATTTGTTTTAAAAAATATAATCCACCAGTGCCATCTGTAAGTGCATGAAAAAACACAACACTGACTTTGTTTGCATGATAATAAACCTTAAACAGATAGTTATCGTCATAACGATAATCTATATATTCCATAAATGAAGGGGTTTCTTCTAAAACAACAGGCTCTTTTGTGTTTTCTTCTAAATAATACCAAAACACACCTTTTTTTAAACGCACACGAAAAGTGTCCTCACTTTTCACAACCTGACTCACGCTTTTTTTTAAAATATCTTTATCGATATTTTCATCTAACGTGGCAGAAAAACAAAAAGTGTTAGGACTTTGCTTTCCACTAACCGGCGGAAAAATCATAGCCGCATTGTCTAATCTATACCAATATTTACTCACAAAATTTCTCCAATTTACACTTATATATTATAATAATTTGCTGGTTTTGTCACCAAATTTGCACTTATAGACAATAATTTGGTCATGTTTTTTGCAAAAGAAAAAGGCTTATCTGCCCTTTATCTTTCTTCTTCAATTCCCAAACTTTCAAAAAGTGTCTTTTTTATTTCATCTTGTGGTTTAGACAAAACATAAGATAACTCTGAAACAACACAATTTAGCATTGTTGTTATATATTTTTGCTCTTGATAAGCAAATTGTTTTTTGTTTGTTTTGCTTTTTCTTAAAAGCAGGGTTTTAAGCAGTTTTGACCACTCTTCAAGTTCACCGCTTTGTGAAAGGTCTGTGTAAACTTTAAACCTTTCATCTTCATTTTTAACATCAACATCTTCAAGCGAAGCAAAGTTTTGAAAAATGCTGTTTGCTTTGGTTTTTGATGTTAGTTTGCGAATATTCACTTTTGTGTCTGTTGGAAAATATACCATCATATTGTTTGGCGAACCAACAGGCTTGAGCACAAAATATTCTTTGTTTTTATCGCAACCGACAAAAGCATTTTTGGCAATATTTAAAACCTCACAAATGCCTTTTGTTTGAACAAAAACAATATCTCCAATTTTTACCATAATTACACCCAAAAAGTAACTTACGCTCGGCGCTAAAACCATCGCACTTTGCTGTATTTACAGGCATATTATAACACAAAATTTAAATTTTGTGTGACCCTGAATTTTGAAAATTTTTAATTTTTTTATATTTTGTAATCATTATTTCGTTATTTTTGCGGTTTTTTATTTTCAAAAACAAACACTCCACTTTGAAAAATAAAATCACTATTTGTGTATTCTTGAATTGTGTTTTTCCAAAAGTTTTTTGCGGACTTACTGCCGACAGATGGTTTAACTTCCCAATCACCAGTGTGCATTTCAAACAGTTGATGTGCAACTCTTTTCCCTATTCCATTTCTACGATATGGTGGTAAAACCATAAACTCGGCAATGCTGTGACCCACATTTAAAGTTCGAACGTGATTGCAAACCATGGCAAACCCCAAAAGATTGTTTGTTTCTTTTTCTCTGATTAAGAAGGCCTCTCTTGCGGGTTCCGTAAAATAGGCATCGAACCACCTATATTCAAACAAACCATTCTGACCCATTTGGTTGCCATCGGTTGCACTTTCTTCAAAAAGTGAATATTGTAGCAGTCTAAACAAAACATCTTTATCATCAACTGTCACCTTGTGCAAATAAAATTTTATTTGTTTCATGATATTTTCTCCAACAAAAAAGAGTGGTTTAACCACTCTTTTGTTTATTTATTTCTTTAAAAGTTCCATCAAATAGTCACGGCCCTGTGCTTTGCCACCGCCGCCACCAGCACCACCAGTTGCGCCTGCTATCAACATTTCAGCCGCGCTTGGTGCAGAAGGAATTTCTCCAGCATCTTCAGGTTCTTCAGCCACTGGAATTGTTTGTTTAACAACTTGTTGTGGTTGAGCCGTTGTTGCCTTTGGAACTTGTTTAATTTTTGATTGTGGTGCAGACCTTGTTTTTAAACTTTCAGCCGTTGCATTTTTTGGCTCAAGTGGAATTGGTCTGTCTGGGTTTTGATATCCAGGGAAGGTTGGAGCAGTTCCTCTGCTTGGTCTTCCGTATGGTGCTTGTGCAACACCAACCATTTGTGGTTGCATTTGATTATATGCAGGTGCAGGCATTACAGGACGAGCCGCGCCCATCATGTTGTTTGGCATCTGCATCATCGCTGTGCTTGAAGGCATTGAACCAGCGTTATACATCATTTGACCCATCATCATATTTGCATCAATGCTAGGGTTTACCATTCCAAATTGATTTACCGCTGGACCAAATCCAGTGTTCATTCTTGGAATGTATAGCATAAGATTGATTCCACGCTCTTGCAATACTTGAAGCGCCAAATTAGACAAAGTGCTTTCTAATTTTGCAGACTCATTTGTAAGACCAAACTTCATAACATCTTGGCATGGATATGATTGAATTCTAAAGTTAAGATTTCTGTAAGCGTCAATGATTGCATTAACACCGTTAATAACCTCGCCATTTGAACCTGTTGTGAGCATTGGTTGCGTTGCAATTAAGTTTCTGATACCTTGTTCTAATTCGTTAATTGTCATTTATGCGCCCCTCTTTGTATTAATAGTTTCCGAGCAACCAGAATCCACGGCAGTTAGCCATAACAGCATTGTTTTGAATAACAAGTCTTGGGTCGTTGAAGAATTCTCTTAAGTATTTTTCATAAAGCAATGCGCCACCACCGGTTAAGATGATTTTGTAGAACTTGTTGAATTCTAAACCAAGACCCATAACTTCTTGGTAAACACGTTTTGCTTGGTTTTTGCTATGTTTTTCAACATATGCAGAAAGGTCGTATTGACCGAATGGAGTTTCAACAACTGGAGATTCAAGCAAACTCAAGTCCATTTCATGTGGAGAAAGTGAGAATATGCTTGCTTCTGGAACGTTGCTGTTAACATCTTCTTGAAGGTCAGAGATGTAGTCAGAAGTTCCGATGTCAAAACTGAATGTTGAACGAACTCTTGCAGTTTCCAAAATAGCGATATCAGTTGTTCCCCAACCGATGTCGATAACGATTGCTCTTTGGTCAAGAAGTTTTTCGTTGAGAGCATCTGCTTCTGGATCGTAAACATAGTCATACATTGTTCCGAGTGGTTGTGGAACAACAATAACTTCTCTGATTTCAAATGTGATTGGTCTAACAGTTTCCCATGTAACTGATTTGATTTCGTGAACACCAGTTAACATTTGTTTGATTTGAGTGATGATTTTTTGGTTTTTAGCAAGTGAACTTGGAACACCAGTAACAACTCTCAAAACTTCGTGGTCTGAAAGATTTGGAATTTCTTTAAGACAAGATGTGATGCCGATGAGTGCTTCAATTTTGTATTGTTCTGAACCGTATCTTGAAATTCCACGGCCACCAGAACCTGCAGCAGAAACAACACCAACTTCATAAACCGCCTTGTCATAAACATACATTTGATAGTCTGTTTTAAATGAGTATACAAGACCAGCATCATTGATTTGTCTGATTGTGTTAACATATTTGAGGTTTAACTCATCAGTCCAGATTTTAAGGGTTGAGTTTGCAACATCAAGACCAATAATTCTTGTGTATTCACCTTGTGGTTGTTGAACAGGAGCAGCCACTGGTTCACTTTCAACAGCAACTGGTTCTGTTTCTAATTGTTCAAATTCTGACATAATTCTACTTCCTTTAAATTTTCTTCCTAAATAGTGCTAGTGAGATTATAGCACTTTTCTAATTAATATTTTAATATACTATTAAAAATAAATCAAATAAAAATAATTAAAAAATAAAATAAAATTAATTTTTTAAAATATTTAGTCTTGCGAAATTAAAATACCTGAAATTGATTCTTTTTTAACAACAGAGCCATCGTCTTTATAGTAAATTAAAAGGGTGTCACCATCAATATCACAAATTAAATCACGCTTGATGTTTAAAGTTTCTTCATAAACCATTTTTAAAATGGTTCCATCTTCACGATAAATTGCAATTGTGTTGATGTATTTTTTTGCGTTTGTGTTTCCAAAACGGTCTTCTTGAGCAGAGGCTGCCATAACTTCAACAAAGTTAAGAAGGAAATATTTTTGTTCAATAACTTTGTATTGGTTGATATAGTTGAAATTGATTGTAATTTCGTTAACCGAACCATCTGTTTGAAGCGAGCAGAAACTTGCTTGACCTTGTGTTTCTTGGTCTTTGTTTATGCCAAGCACCAAAAAGTTCTTTGGAGAAACACGCTTAACTGAAATGTCTAGGTTATTTGACAAACTTATAAGATTGTATCCAACTTTTTTTTCATCATTAAACAAAATGATTTTAATATAAAATTCATCGAACAAGTTTTCCATTGCAAAAAGCGCATTAAAATCAAGATAAGCATAGATGTCTGATACATATTTTCTGGTTAATGTTGTGTTTTCAACATACTTGCCATCAACAATATCAAACGAAGAACTTTCAACGGTTTCTTGAACTTTGAATTTTATTTCCTTTTTTTCAATAAATATTTTTGACATATTTTCACCTTTATTTTAGTATAACTATAAACTTAGTATATTATAACAAAAAAAGAGTGTCAAACAATTTTGAGCACTCTTTTTTTATGAGATTTAAAACCTATTTTCCTGAACTTCCAAATCTGCCTGCACCACGTTCAGAAGAAATTGACACAAGTTCTTCATAAGAAATTTCTCTTTCTTCTAAAACAGGAACTTCTTGCAAAACAAGTTGGCAAATTGCTTTTGCACTTGGATACAAAATAACATCATCCCTGTAATATGTTTGACCAGCAATATCAAATGTTGTTGGAACTTCATCAAGTGGACGATTTGAAATAACAAATGGTTTGTCGTTGGTGTTGTATGTCATGATTAAATATTCACCACGATAACCAGAGTCAAACACACCACCAGACTTTTTGATTCCAAGTTTTGCCATTGAACCACGTTCTTCAACTTGAATATAATATTTTGGTGAAAATGCGATTGCAATACCTGTTGGAACTGGACGAGTTTTTCCAGGTTCAACCACAAAATAATCACCTTCAAAATCTGCATAAACATCATAACCAGCATCTTCTAGTTTTTTGGTTGGAATTTTTGCAGACTCTCTAATCTTTGCAAAATAAATTTCGTTATCAGCAACTGTTTTTACCATAATTGTATCTCCTTTATTAAACAAGAAAAGTATAACAAAAAAAGGCACTGCATATCAACTAAAATGTTGTTTTTGAAACAATTTGTTCAATTTTCAACATAATAATTTAAGCCGTGCCAAATTAATTTAATTTGATTTATATTGTAAAATTTTACACTCAAATTGCAGTTTTTTACATTTATGCATTTTGAATAACTAATTATTCAACAGTAACGCTTTTTGCAAGGTTGCGAGGTTGGTCTGGATTGATTCCTTTTGATGTGCTGACAATATATGCCAAATATTGAAGTGGCGCTATTGAAAGCATTGGGAACAATAAATCATCAGGCTCATCAATAAGCAAAACATTTTCAAAAATGTCAGTGCTTTGATTTGTTACAACAAAAGCATTTGCTCCCCTGCTTGCGGCTTCATGCGCAGCATTGAATGTTTTTGAATTGGTTGCACTGCCACCCGCAAACACAATGATTGGAGTGCCATTTTCAACAAGTGCTAGAAAACCATGTTTTAATTCACCAGATGGATAACTTGCTGAATTTATATATGCAACTTCTTTGAGTTTAAGTGACGCTTCATTTGCTGTGATATAATCAAAATCTTTGCCAATAAAAATGGCTTCGTCTTTGGTTTTTAATTCACTGGCAAGTTCTTCAACTTTTGCCATATCAAAGTTTAAGATTTTATTTGCTACGGTTTCAATTTTTTCAAACCCGTCAAACTCAACATTTTCAACTTGGCACTTTAAGTTTAAAGCAAACATATAAAGCGCTGAAAGTTGACAAACATAAGCCTTTGTTGAAGCAACTGCAATTTCTGGACCTGCACAAACAGGAATCACATAGTCACACTTTGAAGCAAGAGTTGAATACAAAACATTTGTAAGCGCAATTGTCGTTGCACCTTTACCTTTTGCAAGTTCTTGTGCACAAAGCGTGTCTGCAGTTTCACCACTTTGACTAACAAAAATAAACAATGTTTTTTCATCAGCAAAAACAGGCTGATTATAAATAAACTCGCTTGCCATTTCTGCGTATGCTGGAAGACCCGTCATCCTAGAAAGGTATTTTGCACCAACCAGTCCTGCATGATAGGCTGTTCCACAACCAATAAGTTTGATGTTTGAAAATCTTGAAATAAAATCTTTGTCAAATTTATTTAAAACATTGTTGTCTTTAAACGTTTTTATTTGTCTTTCAAGTGCTTTTGGTTGTTCAAATATTTCTTTTAACATAAAGTGCTTATATTCTTTTTTATCAGATTCTTCAAATGTGTCATCCAATTCTTTTGTTTGTTTTTTTATGTCGTTTCCATTTTCATCAAAAAACTTTAATTCATCTTTTGTAATATGAGCAAATTCACCATCGGCAAATGTGTAATATTTTTTTGAAAAACCAACAAAACAAATTGGGTCAGACGCAACAAGAATATCACCATCATTATTTACAGATAAATAAAGTGGACTTTTGTGTTTTGCCAAAAACAATTCATTTGGTTTATTTTTATTTTCGGCAACAATAGCATAACTTCCTTTAACTTGTTTAAACGCATTAATAAACCCAAAAATATCTTCAACGCCTTGTTCTTCAAGCAAACAAGAAACAACAACTGTGTCCGTTTGACTTTGTGGTTTGTTTTTTAATTTGTTTTTCAATTTATCAAAATTTTCGATAATACCATTATGAACGAGTGTCCAAACACCATCACATGAAGAATGTGGGTGTGCATTAACTTCAGTTGGTTTGCCATGTGTTGCCCATCTGGTGTGAGCAACAAGACAAGATGTTTCAAATTCTTCAGGGACGCTGCTATCTAATTTTTGAATATTTCCAACTTGTTTAAATGTTGTTATTTTTCCATCTTCAAGACTGGCAATCCCAGACGAATCATATCCACGATATTCAAGTTTTTTTAAAATATTTATAAGTGTTTTTGCTTTTGTAGATTTTCCTAAATATCCAACTATTCCACACATGATTCAATCTCCTTGTTTATTTCACGAATAACACCTGCAAGGCGTTCTGCTGTTGTTTTTGAAAGTTCTTCATTTTCAGTTTCAACCATAACACGAATATAAGGCTCTGTGCCAGACATACGAATCATAGTTCTGCCTTTGCCTTCCAAATTTTTTAATTCTACATCTTGTGCTTGCGACAATTTTTCACTATTCATAACACGCATTTTGTCACATACATTAACATTTATGTTAACTTGTTTAAATGGTTCAAAATCAAAAAATTCTGAAAGTGGCTTGTTTTCTTTTGCACAAATTGATGCAACCAAAAGAGCATTTAAAATTCCATCACCAGTCATAAGTTTGTCTTTAACAAAAATATGTCCAGATTGTTCACCACCAATTAAAAGGTCTTTTTCTGCAAGTTTTTCACCAACATACTTATCACCAATATCTGTTCTGATAAGTTCAATGCCATGATTGTTTAATGCCTTTTCAACACCCATGTTTGTGTGTCTTGTTCCAACAACAATTGCAGGTTTTAACTTGCCTTGTGATTGATAATGTCTTGCAAACATATAAATAATACTATCACCATCAATAACATTTCCTTTTTCATCCACAGCAATAAGACGGTCACTGTCACCATCAAAAGCAAAACCCATGTCTGCCTTATATTTTAAGACATATTTTTGAAGTTTGTTGATATGAAGTGAACCACAATCTTTGTTTATATTTACACCGTCTGGTTTGCAGAATGTAGCAACAATTTTTGCACCATTATCTCTGAACACTGCTGGGGCGAGTTTATAACTTGCACCATTTGCACAGTCAAGAATAATTGTTTTTCCTTTTAAAGAATTATCAATGCTTTTTGCCAAAAATTCTTCATATTTAACAACAAGTCTTGGTTCGTGAGAATAAGAACCGACTTTGTTGTATGGCATAACTGTTTCCTTTAAAAACAATTTTTCAAGTTCATTTTCTCTTCTGTCTCCAAGTTTTTTACCTTGGCTGTCAACAATTTTTATACCATTAAAATCTGCCGAATTGTGTGAAGCAGAAATTACAACACCAAAATCAAACCCTTGTGACTTTGTGAGATAACTTATACCCGCTGTTGGACAAATGCCAACATCAACAACATCACCACCAGCATTTAAAACACCACTTGCAAAAGCAAGAGTCATAAGTGCACCAGTGCCACGTGTGTCACGACCAATTAATACTTTTGATTTTGGATACCTTGTTCCAAGAGCATTGCCGCACTTGTATGCAATATTCCAAGATAAATCATCATTAACTTTTCCACGGAGCCCGTCTGTTCCAAAAAATAATCCCATTATAAAATCTCCTTTAAATAATTGTTTGCTCTGTTTTTCTTTATAGTTTCTCTGCATCTACCAATAACAAAATCAGCATTTTCTGTGTCGACAGTTAACGTTGTCCCTGCACAAATATAAGAATTGTTTGCGATATTTATAGGAGCAACAATATTACAATTGCTTCCAACAAAACAATTGTCACCAACAGATGTTCTATTTTTGCTTTTGCCATTATAATTTACAAATATTGCCCCACATCCAATGTTGCATTTTTTGCCAACATCAGCATCACCAACATATGCAAGATGCGAGGCTTTTGTCCCCTCACCCAATGTGCTTGCTTTTATTTCGACAAAATTACCTATTTTGCAGTCGTTTTCGATAAGCGAATGAGGCCTGATGTGTGCAAATGGTCCAATGCTAACATTGTTTTTAATAACTGAATCTTCAATATAACTGCTTTTAATAACGCAGTTTTCACCAATTTCAGAGTTTTCGATAGTTGTGTTTGGATAAATCACTGTTCCGCTTCCAATTTTGCACTTACCCAATATGTAAACGTTTGGATAAATTAAAACATCATCAGCAACTTCTGCCTCATCATCAATAACTCCTAAAAAAGTGGTCGTTGTTTTTTGATTTTTTACACCTGATTTTTTCATAAATTTACTCCTTTTTCCACAGATAGTTTATAACATAATATGACATTTTGCAATACAAATTTCGAAAATATCAGCATTTACAAAATTTTGTGAAAATTTTTATATAAAAAATCACCCCTGCAAAAAATCAAAAAATTGTGACCACTTTTTGCTGTTTTTTTGTGCAAATTTATCAAATTTAATTGCTCTTTATGTTATTTTATTGAAGTTTAAAAAAAATGTTAATTTTCCAAAAAATAATCAAAAATCGAAAAAGGTCTATCACTTTAAAAATGATAGACCTTTTAAAATTTTAATAATAATAACTTAAATTTGTTCAATTTAACCAATGTATTTTCTTTTTGTTTTTAGGTTTTAATCTTGACCACAAAACAATTGTGATTTGTGAAGGAACCCCCAAAATGAAAATAGGCCAAATGTTGTAAACAATTGTTTGCAAATAAAGTGCAACAAGAAGCGTCCACAAAAAAACTGAAAGCAGAATAAACTTTGCTTTTCGCGTTCCCCAAATTGCATTGAAAATCAAACTTAATATTGCAGAAAAAGGAACTGCCCAAACAAACAATGTCCAGATTGAATAGCCGGTCAAAATTTTGACGTAAACAAAAATTATGGTCACAACAAACCAAATAATTGAAACCGCTAAACTGGCAATTGCAATTTTATTGCTGAAACCCTCATCTTTTTTATTTTTTTGTTCAACTTCAAAATCAGGATTAACTAAATCGTTTAATGTAACATCATAAAATTCGGCTAGTTTGCAAAGGACATCAATATTTGGAAGGGATTCACCACTTTCCCATTTTGAAATTGTTTTGTCGCTAAAATTAAATTTGTTTGCAAGTTCTAATTGAGTAAGTTTTTTTTGCTTTCGAAGTTTTGTTAAATTTGAACTTACAACTTTGCTAGTATCTTTTTCCATGATTTTATTTTAGCACCAACACTAACAAAAAATCAACTTTTTAAATTTTGGTATTTTTGACACGTGCACACTTTTGTTTAGGTTGCCAAAAGAACAAGTTTGTGTTAAACTTTTTCTAGCAATTAAAAGGATGGTTTTTATGTTTGAAATTTTAAATAAAATAAATAGTCCCAAAGATTTAAAAAAACTAGAATTAGCCGAACTTGACCTTCTTGCTCAAGATGTTCGAGATGCGGTTTTAAACAGAGTTAGCAAGATTGGCGGACACGTTGGACCAAATCTGGGGATTGTTGAAACAACCATTGCTCTTCATTATGTCTTTGATTTTTTGAAAGACAAACTTATTCTTGATGTATCACATCAATGCTATCCGCACAAGATACTAACCGGCAGAAAGCATGGTTTTGTTGAAGATGACAAATTTGACACAGTTTCACCTTATCTTTCACCTGAAGAAAGCCCTTATGATACTTTTAAAATTGGACACACCTCAACATCAATCAGTCTTGCAACAGGCGTGGCAAAGGCTAGAGATTTGAATGGCGAAAAATATGCTGTTGTTGCAGTTATTGGAGATGGCTCGCTTTCTGGCGGTGAAGCCTTTGAAGGATTAAACAACGCAAGCACACTTAACTCAAACATGATTATTGTTGTTAATGATAATGAAATGAGTATTTCAAACAACCAAGGTGGACTTTATAAAAACTTAAAAGAACTTCGTGACACCGCTGGTGCTAGCAAAAACAATTTTTTTAAAGCATTTGGATTTGATTATATTTACCTTGAAGAAGGCAATAACATTCAAAAACTTATCACTGTTTTTGAAAGTGTGAAAAATACAAAAAAACCAATTGTTGTTCATATACACACAACAAAAGGAAAGGGATTTTCTTTTGCCGAAACAAAAAAAGAACGCTGGCATTTCTCGGCGCCATTTTACACAGAAACAGGTGAACTTGTTAAACCAGCCGACACAAACACCTGCGCTTTTGCTATAAGAAATTATCTTAAGAACAAGGCAAAACTCACAAAAAACCTTGCAGTTATAACTGCTGCAACCCCTGGCATTTTTGGTTTTAATGAAGAATTTAGGAACAGTTTAAAAAAGCAATATATAGATGTTGGTATTGCTGAAGAACACGCAGTTGCCCTTGCAAGTGCTCTTGCAAAAAATGGGGCAAAACCTGTTCTTGCATTTAACAGTTCATTTATTCAACGAACTTATGACCAACTTTCACAAGACCTTGCTTTAAACAAAAGTCCCGCTGTTATTTTGGTTTATAGGGGTGAACTTTCAAAAGCAAGTGCAACACACCTTGGCATATTTGATTTGCAACTTACAAACAATATTCCTAACCTTGTTTGCTTGTCACCATCAAACACAAACGAAACTCTTTCAATTTTGGATTGGGCAATTGAACAAAATGAACACCCTGTAATCATAAGAGTCCCAACAGAAGAAGTTTCTGAAGACATTGTTTTTGAAGATTTTGACGGGCAAATCAACAAATTTAAAATGATTGACGAGCAAAAAGATATTGCTCTTGTTGGACTTGGAAAATTTTTAGATATTGCAAAAGATGTTCAGAAAATATTAAATGAAAAATATAACCTTTCTGCAAGTGTGATAAACCCTGTTTATTCAAACGGATTTGATATTGAATTTTTAAACAATTTGAAACAAAGCCACAAATTGGTTGTAACTTTTGAAAATGCTGTTCTTGATGGCGGTTTTGGAGAAAAAATAGCAAGGTTTTATGGTCCTACCAAAATGCGTGTTTTGAATTTTGGTGCAAACAAAGAGTTTACCGAACAAGTGCCTGTTGCTGAACTTAAAGAAAAATATCACCTAACCCCAGAACTCGCAAGCCAAGATATTGCAGAAGTTTTTGAAGATATTTTAAATGATTAATTTGTTATTTTTGCAACAAAAAAAGACTTCAAATATGAAGTCTTTTTATTTAGTCTTCTGGGTCATACTTTTTCATCTTTTTGTCACTTTTTGTTATGCTTTCATCTTTGATGACTGTTTCTGCCTTTGCCTCTGTTGCCGGTTTTGTTTCCGCAACATTTTCTTTTGTTGTCTTTTTCTTTGATTTTTTGCTACTTGAAGAGCCTTTCTTTTTGATGTGCAAAATTTCAGAGAATTTGATGTTTTCTAAATCAACTTTTCTGTTCTTTTTGTTTCTGATTTTTTCAACTCTTTCTGGAATGCCATCACCAATAACTGGCATTTTAACAACATCTTTTCTTTCTCTAACTTCGATTTGATTGTATGGAACAGAAATTCCGTTACGTTTGAATTCATTATAAACATTTTCTACAACATAATAATAAACATCCCAATAATCGCCTCTATCACACCAGCAGTGACAGAAGAAGTCCAAACTGCTAGCATTTAATGTTTTTAATCTGCAGAATGGTGCTGGGTCCAAATAAACAGCACCATTGCTTTTGATAACATCGGTGATGATTTTCTTAACTTGTTCAACATCACTTTCATAAGCAACAGAGAATGTAAATTCAACACGTCTAGAATCATTTGAACCATAGTTTGTAACGTTATTATTAATAATTTCAGAGTTTGGAATTGTTACTCTTTTATTATCTGTTGTTGTGATTGTTGTAAACAAGAAGTTAATGTGTGTAACTGAACCACTTGCGCCATTTGCTTCAACATAATCACCCTTTTTGAAAATTTTTGATGTAACAATTACAATTCCGTTTGCAACGTTTGCGATGATGTTTTGCAAAGCCATACCAACAGCAAGAACAACTGCTGAAAGCGCTGTAACAATTCCCGTTACTTGAATTCCAATAATGCTTAACAAAATAAGAATTAAAATGAGCCACAAAATAACTCTAACAATTGCAATCAAGAAACTTTGTGTTATGCCTTCCATTTTTGATTTTGCAAACATCTTTTTTACAAAATTGATGAGCAACTTAACAACTGCTCTACCTACAAAGAATACAACTATGAACAACAAAATGTTCCAGATGTTTCTCGAAAAAAAGTTTACGATATCATTCCAAATACCTTCCCAATTCATAATTTCCTCCTAAATAATTTATTTGTCGACTATTATTGTAAATGCAAATTTAAATTCTATCAAGTTTTTTTGACAAAAAATTTTTTATTTTTATAACATTTTACTTTTATTTGTATATGTTGTATAATTTTCTTGCTTGAATATCACATTTTTGTTTCGAGCATAAAATAAATTATAGGTGAAATATGGAACTTGTTATTATGGCAGCAGGCATGGGTTCACGTTTTGGCGGACTCAAACAAATTGAACCTGTTGACTCAAATGGAAATTTTATTATTGACTATTCAATCTATGACGCTATCAGATGCGGTTTTGACAAAGTTGTTTTTATTATTAAGGAAGAAAATTTTGACCTTTTCCGTTCAACAGTTGGCTCTAGAGTTGAAAAACTAATTAAAACTGAATATGTTTTTCAAAACAACAAAAACATCCCTTCAAAATACGCAGTGCCAGAGACTCGAACAAAACCATTTGGAACTGGCCACGCTGTGCTTTGCGCAAAACCTTTAATAACTTCTGGATTTGCAGTTATTAACGCAGATGATTTTTATGGTTATGACGCATTTAAGGTGGTTTCGGAATTTTTAAAAAACAATAAAGATGAAGATAAATATTCAATTGTTGGATTTAGAGCAATCAACACTTTTGGAAACAGCGGAAGCGTTAAACGTGGCGTTTGTGCTTGTGACGGAAAAATATTAAAAACCATCACTGAATCAAAAATTGACAAACTTGAAGATGGTTCACTTTCAGCATCTGCAATTGATGGTTCAGACCCTACTCCAAAAATTATTGAACCAAACACTATTGTTTCAATGAATATGTTTGGTTTTTCAAAAACATTTGCAGACCATTTAGAAAGTTATTTTGCGGAGTTTTTGGAAGAAAATAAAAACAACCTTGATTCTTGTGAATATTTCTTGCCAACAGTGGTTTCAAAACTTATTGAATCAAACAAAGCAAGCGTTGAGGTTTTAGACACCACAGCAAAATGGTATGGCATGACATATAAAGAAGATTTACAAGAAGTTATTTCTGCAATCAAAAATCTTGTTATTGAAGGAATTTATCCGGAAAACTTATGGAAATAAAGAAGACTAAAACAGTCTTCTTTTTTATTTTTGTTTTAAAAAATCTACAAAAATTTTGGGTATTGAATTATAAACCTCTATGTGCTATAATTTTTTCAGAAAAACAAGGTGGTTTTGTTTATGAAAAAAAGAAAAGACCCTACGTTATATGACCTTTTGTGTGATGCAATTTCTTGCAACTACACTTGCTTTAGAATTGCAAATCAAGGAAAACTTAATTTGCAAGGTGGCAATGTTTATTCACGTGATGATATTTTTGGAGGAAAAACAATCCGTGATTATTGGATTGATGAAAAAATGAGCGGGGCTCTTGAAACACGAAAAGGTGTTTTTGATAATTTGAACAATGCAATACAACTCACATTTTCTGATATTGATATTGACGTTGAAATGGCAAAAATGCAAGCCTCACTAATGGAACAATTTAATAATTATTATAAAACAAACAAGAAATTTAATGAATGTTTTGATGAATACGAAATTTTAGACCCAGATTTTAAAGCCGTGTTTGACCGTTTTGACAACTATGCAATTATTGCAGAAAACAGGCTTGGCATGAACTTTTTGATAAACACATATTACACATATAGAACTGCCTTGCAAGATGCAATGAACGTAAAGGCGTTTGTTGCCATTTTTAGAGCATTGGAAGACGACCTAAACAGCCGTGGATATCCAACAATGTTTTATGGAAAACCTCGAACAGAACTATCAATTCTTTCAAAAGAACAAATTGAAAATATTGCTATAACACTTGCACCAGTTATTGAAATGAACGAATCTCTTGTTGCAGAACAAAACAAGTTCCTTTCAGAAATTCAGAAAAAACAAAGAAAAAATCCGTTAGACAGAACCCTTGCCCAATCTAGCCTTCAAGCATCAATGACATTAAAAGAACTTCAAATTAGGCGTTCTAAAATAAAAGAAACTTGTGGGTTTGTGTCTGTTTTAAAAGACCGCTTAACCGCTGCGTCAAGTGACTATGACCAATCATTTGGAACCAAACTCGCCGAAAGTTTTTATGACTTAACCTCTGGCATTAATATAGCAGACGAAAAAAACAACATTAAAGTTAATTCAACATATATTCACGACCTTGAAAAACAATATTTGATATTCTTATTCAAAAGTTTAGGGCTTGATAATCCATTTGAAAAATCCACAAAAACTCAAGAAAAAATTTAAAATAAAAACGATAGAAATTCTATCGTTTTTTATTTGAAATAATTTTTTCTGTTTGTTTTGAATTTTGTTGGAAGTGCTCTTTTGTGGTTTGAAACTGTATGCATTTTTTGAATTTTGTCGAAGTTTATTCCCTTTTGTCCTGTTCTAATAAAACCGTCAAGTTCAGCATAAGAAAACCCAAGTTTTTCTTCATCTGTTTTTCCTGAAAGACCATCGTCTGGCGTTTTGTTAACCAAATTTTCAGGAAGTCCCAAACTTAAACCAAGTTCGCATACTTCGGTTTTTGTTAAGTCTTGAAGCGGAGCAAAATCACCAACACCATCACCCCATTTTGTTGAATAACCAATCATGGTTTCGGAAAGGTTTGATGTGTTTACAACCAAATAACCAAGCGTTCCCGCAACAGAATATAAAACATTCATGCGAAGCCTTGGTGCAATGTTGATTGTTGACACATCTGATAGTGTTTTTGTTTCTAAAATATTTTGGGTTAAATTTATGGTTTCGTTATAAAGATTAGAAATGTCTGCCACCTTATACTTTATTCCAAGAAGTTCACATTCACTTTTGGCAATTTCAAGGTCTGTCATTTTTGCATTTGGCATGATAACCCCAAAAACATTTTCTTTTCCAAGTGCAAGAACACAAAGTTTGCAGGCAACAAAACTATCTTTGCCTCCACTCATTCCAATCACAACACCTTTTGCGTGAGCGTCTTTAACATAATCTTTTATAAACTCAACAATTTGTTTTGATAAATTTTCCATATAAAATCCTTAATAAAAACCTTTTTATTTGATTTTTAACATACATTAATTATATAATAACACCATAAAAAAGGAAAATGAAATATGTTTAAATTATTCAAAAAGAAAAACAATCAAACAAAAAAGATAGGTGCACTTGTTGGAAAATTTGTTCCGCCACATCTTGGACACACGACTCAAATTGACAGAGCGGCGGAATATTGCGATGAACTATTGGTTGTTGTCACTAACAACGAGCACAACGTAAAAACTCTTTGTGAACGTTCAAACATTCCATACCTTTCACCAGAAATGCGAATTGGTTGGTTGAAAGAGCATTATAAAAATAATCCAAAAATCAAAGTTATTTTTATGAATGAAAACAAACACAAGGCATTCCCTGCGGGTCAGGCAGAATGGAGCAAAGCCTTCAAAAAACTCACACATCACAAAGTTAATGTTAAGTTTGCCGATGAAACATATCGTGGACTAAATGAAACATATTTTCCTGAATGTGAATTTGTTTGTTTTGACCGCACAGAAATTGACATTAGCGGAACAAAAATTAGAAACAATCCGAAAAAATATTATGACTACATTATTCCTGAAGCACGTTCGTTTTTTGATGATGTTATAAAAAATTCAAATATCTATAAAGATGTAAAAAATGATAACAAAAACGCATAATTTTGCATTTTTAATTAAAATTTTTAACAAATAAAAAACACAACAAGTTGTTGTGTTTTTATTTTTTCTCAATTAATATTTCAAGTTCGTTTTCTTTTAATTTAAATGAATTAATTTTTTTGCCTGTAACAAACGAGACAAACTCGCCTTCTAAATTAATGTCTAATGGAGAGTTGCTCATGTTTGTCATAACAACGATTCGCTCGTTGTCTGACACACGTTCAAAAACAAACTTTCCATAGTCGGCATAAAGAATATTCATTTCGCCATCTTTCATTACAGCATATTTTCTAATGCCAGAAAGTTTTTTATACCAAGCAAAAATTTCGTTATTATAGTTATTCCAATCAAAACAACCTCGTGATGAATTATCATTGTTTTCCATACCATATTCATCACCATAGAAAATTGATGGAACACCTGGAAGTGTAAATGTTAACAAAGACGCTATCTTCATTAATTTTGTTGCTTTTTCTCTATTTCCATCTGCAATGTTGATTAAATCAGTGAACATTCTTCCAGTGTCATGCGTGCTTAAAAAGTTCATCAAATTATCAAGAACAACTTTTGGATAATTGTTTTGTAGCATTCTTAAGGTTGAACAAAGTTCAAATGTGCTTTTTGTTTTGATATAGTTTAAAATGGTTTCTTTAACAGGATAGTTCATAACGCTGTTAAGTTCATTGTTTGTAAAGTATGACCTTCTTGAAGAATAACTGATTTTTGTTGAAGCATCTTCCCAAACTTCACCCATAACAACTCTGTCATCACCATATTTATGAACTCTGTCAGAAATCTTTTTGGTGAACTCATCAGAAATTTCATCAACAACATCAAGTCTAACGCCAGCCACACCAAGTTTCATAAACTTGTCAAGCACACCATTTTCACCAGCAATATAGTTTTGAAAATCTTGGTTGTCGTCTTTTATGCTTGGAAGGGTATCAATGCCCCACCAACTATAATATTTGTCTGGATAGTCGATAAAATCATACCATTCATAGAACTTTGACTTTTTGCTTTTATATGCCCCCAAAGTGTCAAATCTGCCGTATTTATTGAAATAAATAGAGTCTGAACCTGTGTGATTATACACACCATCAAAAACAATTTGCATACCTTTTTCTTTGGCTTTGTTTACAAGATTCACAAAGTCTTCTTCGGTTCCAAACATTGAGTCAACGTGCATATAGTCGGCTGTGTCATATTTATGAGAACTGTTTGCCATTCCTATAGGATTGAGATAAATTGTTGTTACACCAAGTTCTTCTAGATAATCAAGTTTTGATGTAATTCCATTAAAGTTTCCACCAAACACTTCAAGATTAATAATAAGCGGGTCAGTTGTGTTTTTTTGAATACCACCACCCCAGTCATCACGAAGAATAAGGGGTTCTCTGTTCTCAACCTTGCCTTCTTTGCAAAACCTGTCTACAAAAATTTGATAAATAAGACCGCCCTGCATTGAGTTTGTGCAAGTGTAAGGCTTTCTTGAAACAAGTTGCAAAAAGTCTTCACCCTTGTTATCGTAACAACAACATGAATAATTGTCGTATGTTTTGCTTAAAAACATCTGATAATTATCAAAAATTAATTTAAAATTATACCAAAAATGCCCAAAATTATCAAATTTGACTGAAATTTCATAACCATTTTGCGATTTTTTCATTTCAGTGTATGTATAATCAGCATCCTTATCTTCTTTGCACATAAATAAAACCATGTTAGGTTTTACACTTGGGTCAACAAAAATCTCAAAGTTTACAGTGTTTCCCTTTGCTATTGTTCCCTTTGGACATTTAAAAAGCAAAGGGTCATATTTTACTAAATTATTCATAAACTGCGCCCCTTTGCTTTTGTTTAGAATTTATTTTTTTCGAGTTTCCAAATCTTTTGAACATATTCTTCAATAGACCTATCTGATGAGAAGTGTCCCATTGATGCAATACAATGCAATGATTTTTTGCTCCACCATTCTTGGTCAGCATAAGCCTTATCCATTTTGTAATGAGCATCAATAAATGATTCGAAATCTGCAAGACACATATAAGAGTCTTTATAATCTGCGTGTCCAAGCAAATATTCAACAATATCGCTGAATGTTTCGCCACCAAGACCAGAATTAAGTTTGTCTACAACACTTCTAACTTTTTGACTTGCAATATAATAATCAGTTGCGTTATAGCCACGATTTTTAATTTTTTCAACGTCTTCTGCAACCAAACCAAATTCAAATGTGTTTTCAACACCAACTTGGTCTGCAATTTCGATGTTTGCTCCATCGATTGTGCACATCATAAGTGCACCGTTTGCAACGGCTTTCATGTTGCCTGTTCCACTAGCCTCTCTTCCTGCAAGTGAAATTTGTTGAGTAACTTCGGTTGCTGGCATCAAAAGTTCTGAAACCGTTACACTGTAGTTTTCAACAAACACAACTTTAAGTTTGCTTGAAAGAAGTGGGTCATTATTAATTTCAACCGAGAGTTGATTGATGAGTTTAATGATACGCTTTGCCATTGTATAACCAGAAGCAGCCTTGCCCGCAAAGATAAACACTTGTGGGGTTACTGGTTCATTTGGATTTTCACGAATTTTGTTGCAAAGATAAATAATTCTCAAAACGTTCATAAGTTGACGTTTGTATTCGTGAATACGTTTTACAAGAACATCAAAACGCCAGGTTGGGTCGATTTCAATACCTTGTGTCTTTTTAAGATAATCAGCAAATCTTTTTTTGTTTTCAAACTTGATATCATGAACTTTTTTCAACACTTCTTTATCGTCAAGAAACTCGTCTAGTTTTGAAAGTTCGTTTGGCTTTGTGTAATAACCAGTGCCAATAAGCGATGTGATAAGTTCATCAAGTTTTGGGTTTGATTGAGAAATCCATCTACGATGTGTTACACCATTTGTGATGTTTTTAAATTTATCTGGATAAATTTCAACATATGGATGGAACAATCTTGTTTTTAAAATATGTGTGTGAATTTTTGCAACACCATTAACTGTGTGTGAAGCATAGATTGACATATTTGCCATAAACACCCTTCCACCGCTAATGATTGACATTGATTCAACACGGCGTGGGTCATTTTTGATAAAGTCATTAAGTTCAATTCTGAAACGTCTGTCAAGTTCACGAATAATCATAGCAATTCTTGGAACAATGTTTTCGATTGTTGACATATTAACAACTTCAAGTGCTTCTGACAAAATTGTGTGGTTTGTGTAACTCATGATGCTTTGAACAGCCGCCCAAGATTCATCCCAACCATAACCATACTTATCAATCAAAAGACGCATAAGTTCTGGAATGCAAAGTGCTGGATGAGTGTCGTTGATGTGAATAGAAATTCTTTTTGCAATATTTTTAAGATTTTTTTCTCTTTCAAAATAATCTGTCAAAATGTCTTGCATTGCAGCAGACACCAAGAAATATTCTTGAATAAGTCTTAATTTTTTGCCTTTGTCTGTATTGTCTGAAGGATACAAAACTTTGTTAAGTGCTTCAAGTTCGTCCTTTTCTCTTAACGCTTCAACATATTCACCACCATCAAATTTTTTGATGTTGAACTTGTTGATTCCACGAGCCTCCCACAAACGCAAAATTGCTGTGTTTGTTGTGTCATAACCACTAACCATCATGTCATATGGAATGGCTCTGATAACTGTTGGGTTAATGTTTTCATATCCAAGTCTATCATTTTCATAGGTTTGTTTTAATGTTCCACCAATCAAAATGTCAACTGCTTGGTCACGGCGTTTTTCAAGCCAAACATCGCCAGTTGAAAGCCATTCATCTGGTTTTTCAACTTGTCTTCCGTCAATGATTTTTTGGTTAAACAAACCATATTCATACTTTATGCAGTGTCCAAATGCTTTGTAGCCAAGAGTTGCAAGAGAATCCATAAAACACGCTGCAAGTCTGCCAAGACCACCATTTCCGAGCCCCGCATCTTTTTCGATGTCATAAACCTCTGAAATGTCTTTGCCATGCTCTTTTAATAGTTCTGTATAAAACTTATCGAGCCCCAAATTCCAAAGGTGGTTTCTTAAGTTTCTTCCAATTAAAAACTCAATTGACATATAGTGAACGGTTTTGTGGTCAATGTTGTTTTTGTTGTAACTTTTCAAACGCTTGTTCCACAATGTTTCTTTGGCAACACCAGCAAGAGCAAGATAAAGTTGCTCTGCGCTGGCGGTATCCAAATTTTTGCCATAATGTTTTAACAAATATTCAGTTAAGTGCTTTTCTGCTGAAAGCATTTGTGTTTTTGTTAACATAATAACTCCTATAATTCATTATAAGTTTCAATGTATTCTTTTGCTGTTTTATTCCAACTAAAGTCAATTGTCATAACGGTTTCAATCTTTTTAGCCCAGCCTTCTTTATCTTTAAAGTCTTCAACTGCTCTTCTGATTGAATATTCAAGGTCGCTAACAAAAGCATTTGTGAAAGTGTAGCCATTTCCGCCACCTTCACAACCAAAGTCTTTGATTGTATCTTTCAAACCACCAACTTCTCTAACAATTGGAACAACACCATAACGGCTTGCTACAATTTGTGAAAGACCACAAGGCTCTGTGATTGATGGCATGATGTAAATATCTGAACCTGAATAAATCTTTTTGCCAATTTCAAGGCTGTATCCAAGAGTTACATGAACTTTGCTTGGATATTTGTTGTTAAGATAGTTAAAGAAGTCTGTGTATTCTCTGTCACCAGAACCAACCCCAACAAATTGAATATCAAGTTCGTTGATGAGGTTTTCAATACAACTTTTTACAAGGTCAAAACCTTTTGTAACATTCATTCTTGAGCAGAATGCAATGATTGGTTTGTCTGGGGTAACTTCAAGACCCATTTCTTTTTGTAATAATTCTTTATTTTTTGCTTTGTTATCCATGTTTCCAACTGAATAATTTGTGTAAATAACTTTATCAGTTTCTGGATTATAGAATGAATAGTCAAGGCCATTCAAAATACCACGAAGTTTATAAGCATTTTGTTTTACGATTTCATGAAGTCCGTTGCTGTGTTCAGGTGTTTTGATTTCTTCAGCATATGTTGGACTAACAGTGATGATTTTGTCAGCAGTTACAATAGCGCCTTTCAAAATATTACAGTCGTTATCATATGTTACAAGGCTTGCGTCTTTTTCGCTTAAACCTAAAACGTCACCGATAACTTGTGTGCCATATCTGCCTTGATATTGAATGTTGTGGATTTGCAAGATTGTTTTGATTGCACCATATCTTTCATCTGACCAACCAATGGTTTTAAGATATACTGGAATCATTGCTGATTGCCAATCGTTAACGTGCAAGATATTTGGGAAGAAATCAATGATTGGAAGAATGTCTAACACTGCTCTTGCAAAGAAAGCAAATCTTTCACAATCATCAAAGTAACCATATTCACCACCGTCACGTTTGAAATATTTTTCGTTATCAATAAAATAATATTTTACGCCTTCATAGTCATATTCAAACACACCACAATATTCTTTTCTCCAAGAGAGTGTAACATAAGTGTGACCAATGAACTTGAAGTCTTTTCTAAAGCACGCTGGAATGTTGCTGTAAAGTGGAATGATTGTTCTGATATCCACTGATGGGTCTTCTCTTTTTATTTCTTTTGGAAGACTTCCGCAAACGTCAGCGAGTCCGCCTGTAGCACAAAAAGGTTGGGCTTCAGAAGCAACAAATAAAACTTTCTTTTTAATTTCAATTGTTGCCTTTTTTGTTTTTGTTGTTTTTGTTGTTTTTTCCATAACTTCTCCTAGTTATAATGATTTTTTATAAAAATTTAAATTGTTTCCTTTCTTGGTCTGCCCCTTGGCCTTTTTGGTTTTAAGGCTTCGTTTGGGTCAATTGGTTTTCTTGGTCTGCCCTTTGGTCTTTTTGGCTTCAATGCTTCGTTTGGGTCAACTGGCTTTCTTGGCCTACCTTTTGGTCTTTTTGGTTTTAAGGCTTCGTTTGGATCAACCGGTTTTCTTGGTCTGCCCTTTGGCCTTTTTGGTTTTAAGGCTTCGTTTGGGTCAACTGGTTTTCTTGGTCTACCTTTTGGCCTTTTTGCAGGAACTGGTGTTTCTTCTGGTTTGACGTTTGCATATTGCAAATCATCATTGTTATGAACAAGTTCAACTGGAATAAATTTTTCTTCAAAATTTTCCATGTTAAAGATGTCGTTTCCTGCGGTTTTTGCTTCAATTATTTTTGAAACAACGTTTTTGGCTTCCATTGCTGGAGTGCTTTGTTTATTTTCATTAATATCACTAAATTTTGCTTTGATTGTAAGTGACAAGTCTTTCTTTTTGAAATATACAGCAGAGTT
Organism: Clostridia bacterium; assembly: GCA_045594425.1. GTDB lineage: Bacteria > Bacillota > Clostridia > Christensenellales > UBA1242 > RGIG1681. The sequence goes on along the minus strand of JAZNYK010000003.1, from coordinate 7,961 downwards.
TGGTTCAAGTGTTAGTTCGATTGAATTTTCCCAACCGTTAACACGAACAGCATAACTTTCGATTGTTCCATAGTGTCTGCCATTTCCACCAAACGCTGAATTGTTTGAGTTTAAGATTTCTTCATATCTGCCAGCATCAAGACCAACTCTGTAATGCTCTCTTCTGACAGGTGAGAAGTTTGCAATACAAACGATTGTTTCACCTGCTTTGTTCTTTCTTTCAAAAGCAACAATGTTGTGTTCATTATCGTCTGCTGTGAGCCATCTGAAACCTTCCCATGAATAGTCGATTTCATAAAGTTCACTATTGTTTAAATATGTGTGATTAAGTTCTTTTGTGAATGAGAACATTTTGTTATGCTTTTCAAATTCAAGAAGCAAGAAATCAATGCCTTTTGTGTGATTCCATTCATCAAACTGTGCAAATTCATTTCCCATGAAAGAAAGTTTTTTGCCTGGATGAGCAAACATATACATCATAAATGCTCTCATTAAATCGAACTTTTGGTTATAGTCACCATACATTTTGTTTAGAAGTGACTTCTTTTCATAAACAACTTCGTCATGTGAAATTGGAAGAATGAAGTTTTCTGAAAATGCATAGAACATCGAAAATGTTAATTTGTTGTGACAATCTTTTCTGAAATATGGGTCGGTTTGAACATATGAGAGTGTGTCGTTCATCCAACCGATGTTCCATTTATAATTGAAGCCTAAACCACCGATATAACCTGGCTTTGTAACCATTGGCCAAGCGGTTGATTCTTCAGCAATCATTAATGCACTTGGATATTCTGTTAAAATTACGGAATTAAGTTTTCTTAAGAAAGCAATTGCTTCAAGGTTTTTGTTTTCACCATATTCGTTAGGAATCCATTCACCTTCTTTTTTATCGTAGTCTAGATAAAGCATTGAAGCAACAGCGTCAACTCTTAAGCCATCCACATGGAATTTATCCAAGAAGAATGTTGCGGAACTTATTAAAAATGATTGAACTTCAGTTCTGCCGTAGTCAAACCTTCTGGTTCCCCAACCGACAAATTCCATTCTGTCCCAACCTTGATTTTCGTAGCAATAACTGCCATCCCATTCAACCAAACCATGTTCGTCTTTTGGGAAATGTGCTGGAACCCAGTCAAGAATTACGCCGATTTTGTTTTCGTGACATTTGTTAACAAAATATCTAAAATCATCTGGAGTTCCAAATCTGCTTGTTACTGAAAAGTAGCCTGTTACTTGGTAGCCCCAAGAACCTTCAAATGGATATTCAGTAAGTGGCATACATTCAATATGTGTGTAACCCATTTCTTTAACGTATGGAACAAGTTCTTCTGCAAGTTCACGGTATGTGTAGTTTGAACCGTCTTCATGTTTTTTCCATGAAAGAAGGTTAACTTCATAAACGTTCATAGGTTTTTCAAAATGGTTTTCAATTGCTTTTTCTTCATAATATTTTTTATCTGACCAATCAAAATCTGCAAGGTCATAAACTTTTGATGCAGTTGCACCATTTGTTTCACTATGGAAAGCATATGGGTCTGCTTTGTATCTTGTGATTCCATCTGCGCCAAGAACTTGATATTTATAGTTATCGAATTGATTAACACTTGAAACGAAAACTTCCCAAACATCACTTTCATCAATTCTTGAAAGTTTGTGAGCATTTGCGTCCCAACCATTAAAGTCACCAACAACACTTATTTCTTTTGCTTTTGGAGCCCAAACTCTGAACCATGCACCACCATTTTCTGGATGACACCCCATAAAGTTGTAAGCATGGTAATATGTGCCTTGTTGAAACAAATATATTTCTTTTGATTTTTCCATATATCTTTCCTTTTATCTGTTTTTATTTTTAATTAATTGTTTAATATATCTATTGATTTTTGCTTCTTTGTAATCTGGACGAAGTTTGTATATCCAGTTGCCCTCATTTGTTCCAGGAGTGTTGATTCTGCTTTCACTTCCTTCACACAAAATGTCTTGCATTGTAAGGATGCACACAACCGAATTGGTTGATAAAAGATTGTCAATTGCAACCTTTGTTACAACATCGTTTTCAACATTTTTTGGTAAGTGGAAATAGTTGCAGAAATAATTTTTTTGTTCACTGTCTGCAAGGAAACCAATAAAGGTGTCATTGTCGTGTGTGCCAAGATATGCAACCGAATTCTTTTCGTAATCATGTGGGAGGTGCGTGTTTTTAGTGTCACCATCAAACGCAAACTGCATAACCTTCATGCCTGCCAAACCTGTTCTTCTGCGAAGCGCACGAACAGCAAATGAAATTTGACCAAGGTCTTCCAAAATTAAATCTCTGATTCCGTTTTTATAAAACTCATCAAATATATCCATGCCTGGACCTTTCATATAAACGCCATTTTTTACAGTGGTTTCACCATAAGGAATAGCAAAGAAAGATTCAAAACCACGGAAGTGGTCGATTCTTGTAATGTCATATAATTTTGAGCAGTGTTTCATACGGCGAATCCACCAATCAAACTTGGTTTGCTTCATATAATCATAGTCATAAAGTGGATTATTCCAAATTTGACCATCTGGATTAAAATAGTCACCAGGCACACCAGAAATATAGGTTGGCACGCCTTCGTCATTAAGCATGAAACATTTTTTGTTTGCATACATATCAGCACTGTTCATTGGGCAATAAATTGGAACATCTCCAATGATTTTTATGCCCTTGAAATTTGCATAGGCTTTTATGTTTTGCCATTGTTCATAAAACAAGTATTGTAAGAAAATGTAATAAACAATTTCTTCTTGATGTGTTTTTATAAACTCAATTGTTTCAGGTGATTCAGTGTCTTTATATTCAGGAGGAAAGTCTGAAAAAGTGGTTTTTAAATTATCTGTTAATGTCATATAAACAGCATAGTCATAAACCCAACTTTCATTTTCTTCAACAAACTTGTCGATATTTGTGATGTAATAAAGTTTGCTAAAAACATATTTAAGTGCTTCCATTTTTCTTGTTCTATACTCTTCGAATGAAAGGTCTGAAGAAAGTTTGTAAAGCGCAAGTTCACTTTCATCCAAAATGCTTTCGATGTCAATATAAAGTGGTTCACCAGCAAATGCAGACACGCTGCTGTATGGTGAGCCCACACCATCAACTGGGCCAAGTGGAAGAATTTGCCAATATTTCATACCCAAAGAATTTAGGTAATCAATAAAATCATAAGCCTCATGAGAAAAACATCCAAACCCATGCTTGTTTGGGAGTGATGATATAGGTAGTAAAATTCCACAACCTCTTTCCATATAATCTTCCTTTTTACCCATTATTTTACTATTTTATTTTACATTAATTTAGGTATTATGTAAAACATTTTTTATTTATTTTTAATTATTTTTTGAGATTTATTTTCGATTTTACAAAAATTAAATTTTGTCAATTAAAAATATGCAAAAATTAAAAAATAAATACCAAAAAATCAGTAAAAAACACTTGACATATTCTTGTTTTATTTTTTTATGTTGCCTTGTGTGCTCTTATTATGATACAATTACGTTAATTGAGGTGTACATTATGTTTATCACAAAGGAAACTACCATAGAAAGCCTAAAACAAATTCAAGACGGTGTTGATTTGAAATTAACAAAAGAAGTTGTTTTAAATAAAGACCTGCTTGTTTTTATTCTTCAAAATTTTCCAAACTCAAACATAACAATTTTATCTGGTTTTAGCAACAAAGGAAATAATTATTCTTCGTTTGAGTATTTATATAATGAAGATGAAATAAAAATTCTTTTAGAAAACGTAACAATAGCAAGAGAAAAGTATAAAAAAGAATTAACATTTGACGAACTATTCTCGGTTGAAGAAGCCCTTTCTGCAAGCAGACAGATTAACAACATTGTTAGCGAAATCTCATCTGCAAATGTTGAGGGACAAAAATTATCAAATTTAGAAAAGTTTTTATACGCATACACCTATGTTGTAAACAGGGTTTATATGGAAGAAAAAGATTCTGATAACCCACAAGTTTCAAGAAACCCTATCGGTGTTTTAAATGGAGATAAAATTGTTTGCGCAGGTTTTGCAACATTACTGTTTACAATACTTAATAAACTTGAAATTCCTTGCACATTACAAACAGAGGGTGTGTATGATTTTGAAAAGCAAACTTATACTAATCACCTGTCTTGCTGCGTTAGAATCGAAGATGATAAATATAATAAACACGGCATATATTATTCAAATCCAACATTTGATTACACCAAACACACTACTGGATATGGTGGTAAAAAAGTAAATATATTAACCTTTGACCACGCCCTCATCCCTTATGATAAAATAAAAGAACACGAATACTACAAAGATAAACCACCAATAAAAATAGATAAGTCTATGCAAGCCAACTATAACCCCGACTTTTTGTTTGATGGTTATGATTCACCTAAGGTTTTATCATATTTATTTCCAGAAAAAACAGCCGGGAAAAGTCAAGATGTTTTAATTTATGAACACGCAACAAATACTATTAACAATTCAAATGTAAACACATTAATAGATGATACTATCAATTCAATAACATCTGAAATGATTTCTGAAAACACAATGCTGTTTGCCAGCAAACTTGCTAATGTTTCAAAGTTTGTTTCATTGATAGACAAGAAAAGCAAAACATCATTTGAATCTGCTTTAGAATATTTAACACACACCCTTGTTTCTTATGGATATACAAAAGAAGAGATTTCTAAATTTTTAAAATCAACTTTAACCATAGATGCTATCATGAAAAACATTTCTGAACAACTCGAACATCAATCAAATTCGTGTGGAATCAATCCTGACTGTGACGCAAATAAAAAATATTTAACTGAAAGTTTAAAATATTATAATGAAAACATTCCAAATATAGAAAAGATTATTGATTCCTTAAATCTTTCAGACATCGCTCCTGCTGACGCAACGAACCTTATTTCAATGCTTTCTTCACAAATTGTTGATGCTTCAATAAACGTTGCTTGTTTTAATCAAAAACAAGTTGTTTTAATGCCAGAAGTTGTGGCTTTACAAAGACAAGGTTTTTCATTTGAGGATATTTTAAAAAGATTAAAAAAACAATCCACAGACATAGATAAAGCAAAACGATACATTCGTTTATACCCAGAACAAAATGTATATCTTTCAAGTTTAAAAAACGAAAAAGAATTTTTTATGAACTTCCCTGGAGAACTATATTTATTCAACGCTCCTTATGAAGAAGATTTTGCCAACCTTGTAAAACAGGCAACCTATTTGTCTGGTGATGAGGCTTTTAATGCACTTACCAATATTTTCCGTTCACAAGGAAACAAAACTAGTTTTGCAGAGTGGTTTGCAGATGAGATATTAAAACAATCGTATACACTATAACGCAAAAAAAGGTCACGAAATTTCGTTCGTGACCCTTTTACATTTTTCCTACATTGATTTTTGTGAGTGTTTTTGGTATAATGAATATATATGAGGTGATTTTATGGTAATAACAAAAAACACAACTCAAAAAGAACTTGAAAGAATTTTTCCTGGCGAAGAAATAAAAATAACCAAAGACATCGCTTTAAATAAAAAATTTCTTTTGTATTTGGTCGAAAATTTTCCAAAGTCTAAAATAACCATACTTTCTGGATACAGCACTCTTCAAACAAATGCATCTCCAGATTGTTTGTATGATAACAAAGAAACAAAAGTTCTTGCAGACAACGTTTCGCTTGCAAGGGCTAATGGCAAAGACATTACTTTTGATGAAGATTTTTCTGTTGAACAAGCAATAACCGCTAGCAGAAAAATTAATAACATTGTTGAAGAAATTGACAGCGCAAGACTAAACGGCAAGCCATTGTCAAATTTAGAAAAGTTTTTGTGGGCATATCAATTTGTTGCAGACCGTGTTTATCATTCAGAAAACGAAGGTGATGACCCTTCCCTCTCAAGAAATTTAATTTCTGTTTTAAATTCCGATAAAATTGTTTGCGTTGGTTTTGCAAATATGCTAGACACAATTTTAAATAGATTGGGCATTCCTTGCACAACCGAAGCAATGATTGCTTGGGACCCATCCGAAAAAGCCTATGGCGGACACGCAACCTGTTGTGTAAGAATTGATGATGACAAATATGGCATTCATGCAATCTTTCACTCAGACCCTACACTTGATGCAAAGCCAATGAAAATTTTTACATACGGCGCATATTCATTTAACACTGCACTTATTCCATACGCTGACATTGACACTACTTATAGCAAACCCGTTTCTTTGGATGCCGTTATGCATTCAATGGGAAAAAAGATTCTTTCTTTAGACGACCCAGACTTGATGTTTTCACTTGCTCCAAAAACATTGTCTAGACTTTTTCCAGAAAAAACTGGCGGGCTTTCTCAAGACAAACTTTTGAGAGCAAAAGCACAAGAATATTTAGAACAATCTAGTATTGATGAAGTAACTGAAGATATTATTGAATCAATCTCTGCAAAAGACGCAAAACAACATTATGACTATCACATTGAAAATGTTGTGTTTTCAGTCGAACGACTTATTCTTCAACACAAGCGTGGAATGATTCAACAAAGCATCAATTCAATATATTCAAAACTAATTAGTCTTGGATACTCAAAAACAGCAATTGATTCTCTTGTTAAAAAATATTTAACTGAAGATAAAATCCGTGAGGGTTTGAGAGAGTATGAAAGCAAAATGAGAACGGGTGTAAAATTAACACCCGCCCTTCTTGAAAAGGTTGACAACGAAACCAAAAATGTTATGAATCTTATTGACATTTATTCGATTTTGTTTGAAACAAAAACACCATCACAAATTAAACCTTATGACAATCAAAATGAATTATTAAAACTTTCTGAAAATATTGCAAAAGAATCTGTAAGACTTACTTTTGCTGGCAAAATGGTTCCTCAAGACCTTTTTGTTGTTGGACACTTGCTTCGTTCAGGCATTCCACTTGAGGTTATTAAAAATTCTATCAGAGAAGATATTTCAAACTCTGACCGTGCTGGATATTTTTATGAAATTCAAAATTCAAGAATGAGTGAATATGCAAACACAAACGAACAAGAAATTTACACTGGGCTATACGACAGAAAAGACATTTATAATGACCCTTATGAAGAAGATTTTGATAAACTATGCTCAAAAGCAAAATATTTAACTTACAATGAATTTTTTGAAGCGTTTTTAAACATTTATCTATCGCAAGGAATGGATAAAGAAACAGCCTGCAAAATTGCAAAATTAACATTACAAAAAACTCAATTTGCCGAAAAGCCAACATTTGGAAACTAATTTATCTTTTCTTTATAACTCTTTTTATTAGAGGTGATTTTATGATAATTACAAAAAACACAACTCTTGAAGACTTGCAATATCTTTCTAAAGGCGAGCCTTTAAAAATAACAAAAGATGTTTCTTTAGATTCAGAATTTTTTTCTTTTTTGTTAGAGAATTTTCCTGAATCTGAAATTACAATTTTAACGGGATATAATAAATATTCTCACTATTATTCAAACAATGAACTTTATACCGAACAAGAAACATTGATACTTGCCGAAAATGTTAATGTTGCCAGAAAATTTTTTAACAAAGATGTTTTGTTTGATGGCGGATTTACTGTTGAAGAAGCAATTGTTGCCAGTGAAAAAATAAACACCATTGTTGGTGATATTTCATCTGCAAGATTAAATGAAAAACCACTTTCTGCCCTAGAGAAGTTTTTGTGGGCATACAAGGAAACAACCAATCATTTTTATAAAAAAGAAGATGAGGATGAATCTTCTGCAATATCAAGAGATTTGATTTCTATTTTAAACGGCGACAAAATTGTTTGTGCAGGTTTTGCAAATATGCTATTCACACTTTGCAACAGATTGAATATTCCTTGCACACTTCAACCTCTTATTGTTGGTGGAAAAAAACCAGGAAACCACATGGCTTGTGCGG
>JAZNYK010000002.1:0-19989 GCA_045594425.1 Clostridia bacterium | reverse complement strand
AATACAATAACAAATTTAGTTATTATTTTATAAGTATATATAGTTATTATAATATATCTTTATTTTTATTAATTACGGTTATATTTATATAATTATAATTGATTATTTTTATTGTTATGATTTAATAATTATTATTGTGATAGTTATGATTTTGTAACTATAATTTTAATTTTTAGTTTGTTATGTTTTTATAACCACAATTTTGGTTTGATTTTGGGTTTTTGATTTTTTAAAAATTTTAATATTTTGAGAAATTTTAGGTTTAATTTTTTGTAAATTTAGAATAAGGCTTATAATAATTATCTTCAATACATTGATAATTTTTTGGGTTCATTATCCACCTATCACATAAGACATAAAAAAGAAAAACACCTTAATCTTTAAATAAATTTAAAAAAAGTTTTATTATTATTATTTTTGTAAAATATAAAAATTCAATGCATTGATAAAAATTTGGGTTGATTATATGCTTACATATATTTAAATTTTTGAATTGTATATTACTAATTTGAACATACTCTACCCCCCTATACAATTTTACAATTTATAGAAAATTTTGGAAGACTTCGATGCATTGATAATTATTTACTTCGTTTTAGTTAAGAAAACTATATTTTATACTCATACTAAAATTTTTAATACTGTTAATTCATATCATAATATTTAAATTAACCATATTTACTACTTAAATAACGTCAAATTTTGCCCATATAAGACCAATATTTCACTTTATTACTCGTTGATAAATTTTAATTGTTTTAGTTATAAATAAACAGATTTTCAGCAAATAATCGACACTTAACCTATATTTTTTGCAATAAAAAATCACTGGAAATATCCAGTGATTTAAATTTTAATTAAACCAATTCAACAAGAGCCATTTGAGCATTATCACCACGACGAACTGTTGTTTTGATAACTCTGGTATAACCACCTTTTTGACCCATTTCTTTTGCGCGTTCAGCATATTTTGGAGCAAGATCATCGAAAATCTTTTCGATTAAAGGCATTTCAATACCTTGTGTTCTTGCTTGGAAATCTGCAAGTTTTTCGCCTTTCTTTCTGTGTTCTTGTCTGTCTTTAAGCATAGAGATGATTTGTCTTCTAGCGTTAAGTTTTTTAACACCATCTTTAGAAACTGAAACTTTCTTTTCTTTTCCATTGTTGTCAAGAGTAGTTTTTTCAGTTGTTACAACATCTTCGTATGAGTTTACAGCAAGAGTGATAACTTTTTCAACGATTCTTGCAGCCGCTTTTGCTCTGTCAAAAGTTGTTTCAATATGGCCGTACCACAAAATATCAGTTGCAAGGTTTGAGAGCATTGCAAGTCTTTGGTCAGTTGGCTTTCCTAATTTTCTTGTGTCCATATTCTTTCTCCTTAATCTTCATTAGTCTTAAGACCGAGTCCAAGACTTTCAAGTTTGTGAATAACTTCGTCAAGTGATTTTCTTCCGAGATTTTTAACTTTAAGCATATCATCTTCGGTTTTCTTAATCAAATCCTCAACAGTATTGATACCTGCACGTTTCAAGCAGTTAAATGAACGAACTGACAAATCCATATCATCAACGCTCATAACCAAAAGTTTGTGCACTTTATCTTCTTCACGGCTAACTAAAATTGATGTATTAGCCATATTTTCAACAAGTTCAATGAACAAGTCGTTATATTCAGTCATAAGTTTTGCAGACAAACTTACAACTTCTTTTGCTGAAACTGTTCCGTTTGTTGTAACTTCAAGTGTAAGTTTATCAAAGTCTGTATTTTGACCTACACGAGTGTTTTCAACAACATAACTAGCACGTTTAACAGGTGTATAAATGCTATCAATTGCAATATAACCAATTGGAAGACTCATATCCTTGTTTTTATCAGCAGGAACATATCCTCTGCCTTGACCAACCATGATGTCCATATCAAGAACACCATCTGCTTCCAATGTGCAAATGTAAAGATTTTTGTTCATAATGTGAACTTCATCATCATCTGCAATCATTTCTGCAGTTACAACACATGGTCCTTGTGCTTTAAGTTTTAAAGTCTTTTTAAAATTCTTGTCATCAGAATCAATTTTTACTGCAAGTCCTTTCATGTTTAAAACAACTTCAGTAACATCTTCTTTTGCACCTTTAAGTGCCATAAATTCGTGCTCAACACCAGCCATTCTGATATTAGTAACGGCTGAACCAGGAAGGCTTGAAAGAAGAATTCTACGGAGTGAGTTACCAATAGTAACACCAAATCCTTTTTCAAGAGGCTCAACAACAAATCTTGCGTATGAACCACCTTTTTCTTCAACACATTCAATTCTTGGTTTTTCGATTTCTAACATACAATTCCCCCAATTAATTATTATTTAGAGTAAAGTTCGATAATACGGTTTTCAGCGATTGTCAAATCGATATCATCTCTTGCAGGTAATGCAATAACTTTTCCTGTAAGTTTTGCAGGTTCGAATTCAAGCCACTTTGGAACAATAACTCTTGATTCTTTGATTCCAGCGAAAAGTTCGCTCTTTGCGCTCTTTTCTTTAACTGCAATAACATCTCCAACTTTAACTTGGTATGATGGAATGTTAACTTTTTTGCCATTAACTGTGATATGTGTATGGTTAACAATTTGTCTTGCTTGAGCACGGCTAGCGCCAAGGCCAAGTCTGTAGCAAACGTTGTCAAGTCTTCTTTCAAGCAAACTCAACATAACTTCACCAGTCTTACCTCTTTGTCTAGTTGCTTCTTCATAATAGCCATGGAATTGTTTTTCAAGTAAACCATATGCTCTCTTAACTTTTTGTTTTTCACGAAGTTGGATTGCATATTCACTAGGCTTCTTTCTTGTTGTTGGGTGAACGCCAGGAACACCTACTCTTCTTTCCATTGCACACTTTTTAGAAGTGCATCTTTCACCTTTAAGGAAAAGTTTTGTGCCTTCTCTTCTGCAAAGTCTGCAATCTGCATTAATATATTTTGCCATTGTTTTCTCCTCGATTAAATTCTTCTTGCTTTAGGTGGACGGCATCCGTTGTGTGGGATTGGTGAAACGTCTCTAATCATTGTTACTTCAAGATCAGCGGCTGCAAGGCTTCTTACAGCAGATTCTCTACCATTGCCAGGTCCTTTAACATATACTTCGACTGATTTAAGTCCATATTCTTTAGCAAGTTTTGCGGCTTTTTCTGCTGCTTGACCTGCTGCGAATGGAGTGCTTTTTTTGCTACCTTTATATCCAAGAGCACCTGCTGAACAAGCAGCGAGTGCATTACCTGCAGCGTCAGTAACTGTTACAATAGTGTTGTTGAAAGAAGATTGAATATAAACTCTACCCTTATCAACGCTTGTTGTAATTTTACGTTTTTTAGTTGCAGTTTTCTTTGTTTTCTTTTCTGCCATTTATTCTATCCTTCCTTAACTATTTCTTTTTGCCAGGCATTTGTTTTTTAGCCTTTGTAGCGATTTTCTTTGGTCCTTTTCTTGTTCTTGCGTTTGATTTTGTGTTTTGTCCACGAACAGGAAGACTTGCTTTGTGTCTAAGACCACGATAACTCTTAATTTCTTGAAGAGCCTTGATATTCATGTTAACAACTCTACGAAGTTCACCTTCTGTTGTTAAGTTTTTGTCCATGTATTCACGGATTTTTCCGATTTGTTCTTCTGTTAAGTCTTTAACTCTTGTGTCTGGATTGATTCCAGTTGCTTCCAAGACTTTGTTAGAAGTAACTCTGCCAATACCATAAATATAGGTAAGGCCAATTTCAACTCTTTTTTCATTTGGTAAATCTACACCACCAATACGTGCCATTTTATCCTCCACAGATATTAAAAAATTTGTTATTAATTATAAGTATTTATTTAATTGCTTCACACTCAAAAAAGAATTTCTTCCTGCCGCCTTTTGAATGTGTTTTTAATAGTTTTGTATATGAAAGATGATATTTAGCAAGTTGGAATGTACTTGGTTTACCCAAATACCATCTTCCATAAACAAAACCAAAGAGAAAACTAACCCTGAACTTGTTTATGTTTAGGATTTTTACTACAAATGACTCTAACTTTACCGTTTCTCTTAATAACTTTACAACCATCACACATAGGTTTTACACTAGGTCTAACTTTCATTGTTTTTCTCCTCGAATTTATTTACTACGCCAGATTATTCTGCCACGAGTTAAATCATATGGGCTAATTTCAAGTTTCACCGTGTCGCCCTCATAAACACGGATAAAATTTTTCCAAAGTTTTCCTGATAAATACGCTGTGACAATATGTCCGCCAGCAATTTGAACTTTGAATGTTGCACCAGGCATTGCTTCAACGACAACACCTTCTGTTTCAATTACATCATCTTTGCTCAAGATTTTTGCCTCCAAATTTACAGTTTTGTGAGATTTGTTATCTCCCTTTTCTCATTTGAGATTTGTAACTTTTAGCCATAATTTTCAGCATATTTAAAATTTACTTTAAGAAAAACCAACAGTTTTGCTTTAATAATTTTTTACAACGCAAAAATGTGGGTTTTACCCCTTTATTAATTATAAACTTTTATGCAATTTTGTCAAGTATCACTATATAAATTTCTTCACCAAATAGTAAAGAAATCTTGTTGGGATTAGATGGTTTTGCCATCTAACCCCGCTCTTTGATTTCGTTTTGTTTATTTGTTTTGTTTATTAGTCTTCGATAAACTCTTTAAGACCAGGAATATCGCTCTTTTCAAAAGCAGATATCATATTCTCATAACTTTGTTCTGGTTCATCTTGTCCATAAACAGTTACAACTTTTCCTTCTTTTTTGAAGTAGTCTAAAATTGGAAGTGTTTCTTGATTATAAACATCATATCTTGTTTTATATGTTTCTTCATTGTCATCACTTCTAATTCCCCATTCACCACCACATTTTGGGCAAACTTCGTAACCTAAATTCCAACTTGTGTTGTAAATATAGCCACAACCTTTGCAAGTTCTTCTTCCAACAACTCTTGAAAGAAGTGCTTCATAAGGAACTTCAAGACTAACAACAACATCAATGTCAGTGATTTTTTCTTCAACAAAGATTTTAAGTTGTTCTGGTGTTCTTGGGAATCCATCAAGGATGAATCCGTCTTGAACATCATCTTCTGCAAGTCTATTTTTAATCATTGCACATACAACTTCGTTTGGAACCATTTTTCCTTGGTCCATATAACTTTTAGCGAGAACGCCTTCTTTATCTCCACGAGCAATGCTGCCACGAAGGATATCGCCCATTGAGATGGTTGGAAGACCATAGTCTTCTGAAAGCATATTTGCTAGGGTTCCCTTACCAGCCATTGGAGCACCAAACATTAAAAATTTCATATATTTCTCCTTTTGTTTTAAAAATATTAAATTTTTAGTGAACTAGTTGTTATAAGATATTTTTGTGTCTTTTCATCATAAGTTGTGCTTCAAGTTGATCTCTAAATTCCATTGCTACTGAAACAACGATAAGCATACCGGTTGCAGTGAATGAGTTTAAAAGACCTTGAGAGCCAACGGCTACTGCTGAGAATAATACTGATGGCACAAGTGCAATAAATGCAAGGAATAATGCACCAAAAAGTGTTATTCTGTGAGATACCTTTTTCAAATATTCAGTTGTAGGTTTTCCAGGACGAATACCTGGGATGAACCCACCATGTTGTTGAATGTTCAAACTTATATCTGATGGGTTAAATTGAATTTGTGCATAGAAATAAGCAAAGAACAAAATTAAAAGTGCTGTTAAGATGCTGTATACAACAGAACCTGTTCCGAGATATTTAAACCAGAATCCAGCGAAGCCACCACTTTCGGCTGAAAGACCAAAAAGTGACATGATTAAAGATGGGAATGTGATGATAGCAGATGCGAAGATAATTGGCATAACACCACTTGCATTAAGTTTCATAGGAATATATGAAGATTGACCACCATACATCTTTCTTCCCTTAATTTGCTTTGCATATTGAACGTTGATTCTTCTTTCTGACATATCTACAAATACGATAAGGAAGAAAATCAACAATACTAATCCAAGGAAACCAAGAAGTTCCCAAAGATAAGTTAAACTGTATTGAATGTTTTTAATTGCGTTAACAATTGATTGAGCGGCTGTTGAGATAATACCCACAAAAATAATGAGTGATAATCCATTTCCAATGCCTTGCTCTGTAATCTTGTCACCAAGCCACATAGTAAAGCAAGTTCCAGCCATCAAAATTAAGATAATAATAGTACTTGTAAGCCACTTTAAGTTTTCACCGAATATCGGTTGAATGTAGTCGCCACCAAGACCCAAAACAATACCAAGACCTTGAGCCAATGCAAGCACAAGAGCGGTAATTTTTGTTATCATATTGATTTTTTGTCTGCCTTCGTCACCTTCTTTTGAAAATCTTTCAAGAGCAGGGATTGCAACAGCCAAAAGTTGCACAATGATAGATGCGTTGATATAAGGTGTTACACCAAGCGCAAACACAGCGGAACTCGCAAGAGCCCCACCGGTTACTGCGTTGAGAACGCTCAAAATACCTGTTACATCGTCACCAGCAATACTATCATATAATTCACTAGAAAGTCCTGGAGTTGGCAAAAAGCAACCTAAACGATAAACGAGTAGCAACAAAAGTGTTATTATCATACTCTTTCGTAATTCGCGATTTTTAAATGCGCTTCCAAGGGTTTTGAACATTATTTTACCTCAATAGTTCCGCCAGCAGCGGTAATTTTCTTTGCTGCACCATCAGTGAATTTAGCAGCTTGAACGTTTAATGCTTTTGTAAGTGTTCCATTTCCAAGAACTTTCAAACCATATGGTTCAACTTTAGAAATGATGTTTTTAGATTTAAGAAGTTCTGCTGTAACAGTTGTTCCTGCTTCTAAAACTTCAAGTTCACCTACGTTAATTGTAGTATAAACCTTTCTGAAGACGTTTGTAAAGCCAATTTTTGGAAGTTGTCTGATGAGAGGCATTTGACCACCTTCAAATCCAGGTCTTACGCCACCGCCACTTCTAGCATTTTGACCTTTATGACCTTTTCCAGAAGTTTTGCCAAGACCAGAACCAGTACCACGACCAAGTCTTTTGCTTTTAGCAACAGAACCTTCAGCCGGTTTCAATTCATGAATTTTCATGCTTGTTATCTCCTTACTTTACTTTTTCAACACTTACCAAGTGTTTAACAACAAAAATCATACCTCTTGTTGCAGCATTGTCTGGAACAATGTTATATGAATTTGTTTTTCTGAGGCCAAGAGCTTCAAGAGTTCTCATTTGTTTAACGAGTCTGCCTGAACCACTCTTAACAAGTGTAACCTTAAGCATTTCAGTAGCAGGTTTCTTTTCAGTTTTTGCTACTGGCGCTTTAACTTCCGCAACTGGTTCAGCCTTAACTTCTGCAGTTTTTGCAGGAGCAGCCTTTTTAGCGGTTGTTGTTTTTGCAGGAGCAGCTTTCTTTGTTTCTGCTGCTTTTGCAGGTGCTGCTTTTTTAGTTGCTGGAGTTTTTGCTTCAGCAGTTTTAGCAGTTGTAGTCTTTTTAGTTGCTGCTTTTGGAGCAGATTTTGTTTCAGAAGACTTAACTGTTTTTGTTTCTGTTGTTTTCTTTGTTTCTGCCATTTATGTCTTCCTCCTATCTAATTTCTTCAACTTTTTTGCCACGAATTGCTGCAATTTGTTCAGCACTTCTTAAAGCCTTAAGGCCTTCAAATGTAGCCTTAACGCAGTTTACTGGGTTGTTTGAACCATAAAGTTTTGTTGTGATATCTTTGATACCAGCAAGTTCAACAACGTCACGAACAGCACCACCAGCAATGATACCTTTACCTTCAGAAGATGGCATCATAATAACTTTTGTTGTGCCAAATTTACCGATGATATCATGTGGGATTGTTGTTCCATCGATGCAAACACTAACCATATTCTTTTTAGCGATAAGTGTTGCTTTTTCAATAGCGTTAGTAACGTCATTTGCTTTTGCAAGACCGATACCAACTTTACCGTTTTTGTCACCTACAACCATCAATGCATCGTAACGCATGGTTTTTCCACCTTTTGTTACTTTTGTGATTGGGTTAAGGCTAACCATTCTCTTTTCAAGTCCGTCAGAAACTTTTTCAGGACGACGATTGTCACGTCTTGGTCTACGAGCAGTTTTGCCAGTAGATTCTTTTTTGTTTTCTGCAACTTCTGCAGTTGCTTCAGTTGTTTCTTCAACTTTAACTTCGATTTCTTCTGCCATAACTCCTCCTTAGAATTCAAGACCTGCGCTTCTTGCGCCGTCTGCTAATTTTTGAACACGACCTGTGTAGATGTATCCACCACGGTCAAATACGACTTTTTTGATTCCAAGTTTAACTGCTTTTGCACCGATAGCAGCACCAACTTCATATGCTTGTTCAACTTTTGTTTTGCCAGCAAGTGCTTTTTCTAAATCTTTATCTTTGCTTGATGCGCTGCAAAGTGTTTTGCCTGCTTTGTCATCAATAAGTTGAGCATAAATTTCGTTTGTTGAACGATATACATTAAGTCTTGGCATATCAGAAGTTCCCTTCAAGGTAAATCTGATACGATTATGTTTTGCTTTTCTAACTTCATTTTTATTAATTTTCTTAAACATAACTTACTCCTTATTTCTTACCTGAAGTCTTCTTAATTTCTTTTCTACGAACGTGTTCGTTTGTGTAGTAAATGCCATATCCATGATATGGTTCGACTTTCTTAATTGCTTTAACGTCTGCAGCCCATTGACCAACTCTTTCTTTAGAAATACCTGAAACAACAATTTCAGTTGCTGTTGGACAAGTTACTGTTAAATCGCTTGGTATTTCAACGTTAACTGGGTGTGAAAAACCGATGTTCAATACAACTTTATTGCCTTGAACTGCTGCTTTGTAACCAACACCATTAATTGTGATTGATTTTGAGAAACCTGCAGAAACACCAGTTACCATGTTAGCAAGTAATGCTCTGTATAAACCATGTTTTGCATTAGTTTCAGATTGTTCATCATTAGCAACCAATAAGATTGCATTTTTGCCTTCGTGCTCTACCCTTGTAACAGAAATGTTGCCAGTGATTTGTTGTTCTAATTTTCCTTTTGGACCAGTTACGGTAACGTAATTTGAATCAGAAACTTCAACTGTAACATTTTCAGGAAGAACGATTGGGCTTTTACCTATACGACTCATATCCTTTCCTCCTTACCATACATAGGCGAGAACTTCGCCACCAATTCCGAGTTTTCTAGCCTCTCTGTCAGTCATAACACCTTTAGATGTAGATACGATTACGATGCCAAGACCACCAAGAACTTTTGGTAATTCTTCACATGAAGCGTAAATTCTACGTCCAGGTTTTGAAATTCTTTTTAAGCCAGTAATAACTCTTTGATTTTTATTAACATATTTCAAGTTAATAACAAGATTTTTGTTTTTGTTGCCATTTTCTACTTCATCGAATGAAGAAATGTAACCTTCATCGAGCAAGATTTGTGCAATTGATTTCTTCATGATAGAAGTTTCAATTGTAACACTTTCATGTCTTGCTGTTTGAGCATTTCTAATTCTTGTGAGCATATCTGCAATTGAATCATTAACCATTTATCTCTCTCCTCCTATATTACCAGCTAGATTTCTTTATACCAGGAATTTGACCTTTGTATGCAAGTTCTCTGAAGCAAATACGGCAAATGCCATATTTTTTCAAAACTGCATGTGGTCTGCCACAAAGTGAGCATCTAGTATACTCACGGGTTTTATATTTTTGTGGTCCTTGTTGTTTGTTTATCATTGATTTTTTTGCCATTTTTTCTCCTCGCTTACCTTCTATTTAGTTAAGCCTTAAAAGGCATTCCCATGAGTTTTAGAAGCATTCTAGCCTCATTGTCAGTGTTTGCTGTAGTAACAAAATTGATATCAAAACCTCTAATCTTTTCAATCTTATCATAAATGATTTCTGGGAAGATTAATTGTTCTTTAATACCATAAGAATAGTTACCTCTGCCATCAAAACCAGTTGTTGCATCGATTCCTCTAAAGTCACGAATTCTTGGAAGTGCAATTGCAATGAGTCTGTCTAAAAATTCATACATTCTCTTGCCACGAAGTGTAACTTTTGCACCAATTTTTTGACCTTCACGAAGTTTGAAGTTAGCAACAGATTTTTTAGCAGTTGTGATTGATGGTTTTTGACCAGAAATAACTGCAAGTTCTTCAACAGCGATGTTGAAACTCTTTGAGTTATCTTTTTCTGCGCCAAGACCCATGCTCAAAACGATTTTTTCAATCTTTGGAACTTCATTAACGTTTTTGTAACCAAACTCTTTAACAAGAGCAGGAACAACTTCGTTAAGGTATTTATCTTTTAAATTAATACCAGTTTTTTGAGTTTTGTTTGCCATAATAATTTATTAAACTCCTCTTTGTGATGATCTTGAAGTTGTTGGTTTTTTAGCCACAGCAACTTTTGTTGCTTTTTCATCAGCGCTAACTGACTTTGTAACTTTCGACTTTTTTTCTGTTTTTGCAGGTTTTTCTGCTTTCTTTGATTCTGCTTTTTCTTCTGTTTTAGCAGTCTTTTTAGATGATTTTGTGTCTTTTACAAATTTTGTATCAAGAACGGCTCCGCAAGAACAAACTCTTACTTTCTTTCCGTCAACTTCTTTGTGTTTAACACGAACAGGCTTTCCGCAAGTTGGGCAAACAACGTTAACATTAGAAATGTCAATTGAGCCTTCAACTTTAACAAGTTCACTCTTTTCTTGAGCGCTTCTTGCTTTTTTAGCCTTTGTGATGATGTTAACGCCTTCAACTACGACTCTAACACCTTTCTTTGTTTTTCTAATTGCGAGTACCTTTCCCTTTTTACCAGAGTCTTTTCCAGAATTAACAAGAACGGTATCGCCAGTTTTAATACTAACCTTCATTATTCTTTATCCTCCTTATAAAACTTCTGGTGCAAGTGAAATAATCTTCATAAATTTTGGATTAGCACGAAGTTCACGAGCAACAGGTCCAAAAATACGAGTACCCTTTGGGTTACCTTCACTGTTGATGATAACTGCAGCATTGTCGTCAAATTTAATGTAACTGCCATCTTCTCTTCTAACGCCTTTTGTTGTTCTAACGATAACAGCGGTAACAACGTCACCTTTTTTAATGTTAGCGCCAGGTGTAGCAGATTTAACAGAAGCCTTAATAATGTCGCCGATATTCGCAGTTTTTACAACAGAGCCACCATTAACATGGAAACACATGATTTCTTTAGCACCTGAGTTGTCAGCAACTCTAAGTCTGGTTTGTGGTTGTATCATTTTCGCTTTCTCCTTTTACATTATTTAACTTTTTCAACAATACGAACAAGTCTCCATCTCTTATCTTTGCTAAGTGGACGAGTTTCTGCAATTTCAACTCTGTCACCAATATCGCATTGATTTTCTGGATCGTGTGCTTTTACTTTTGTTGATTGATTAAGTGTTTTGCCATAAATTGGGTGTAATGCTTTTGTTTTCAAAAGAACAACAATTGTTTTGTCCATTTTGTTACTAACTACTTCACCGATTCTGGTTTTTCTTTCATTTCTTACAATTTCATTTGCCATAGTTCACCTTAACCTTTAACTTCTGCATCGACTTTTGCAGTTTTCTTTGTAGATTTTTTAGCAACTGTTGCTTCTGGAGCCTTAGCAATGCCAAGTTCTCTTTGACGCATAACAGTTTTTACTCTTGCAATATTTCTTTTGCAAATTTGAAGTTCACTGTTGTTTGTTAAACTTCCTGTTGCGTGTGTGAATCTCAAATTAAAGAGTTCAGCCTTTAAACTTGCGAGTTTTTCAACAAGTTCTTTGTCTGTCAAAGCGTTTAATTCTGTATTCTTCATAATTATTCAGCCTCCTTTGTTTCAGGGGTTACAGAGTTAACCACTTCCTTTTTAATAATTTTTGTGTGGCATGGAAGTTTGTATTGGGCTTTCTTAAGCGCTTTAATCATAAGTTCATCAGATTGTCCTCTAACTTCAAATAAAACTCTGCCTGGTTTTACAACAGCAACCCAGTATTCAGGAGAACCTTTACCAGAACCCATACGAGTGTCTGCAGGTTTCTTTGTTACTGGCTTGTCTGGGAATACATTAATCCAAACCTTACCACCTCTTTGGAAGCATCTGTTAATTGCGATACGACAAGATTCGATTTGATTTGATGTAATCCAACATGGTTCTGTTGCTTGAAGACCATATTCACCGTAAGTAACTTTGTTACCACGAGTTGCAACACCGGTCATTCTGCCTCTTTGAACCTTTCTTCTTTTAACTCTTTTTGGCATCAACATTAGTTTTTACCTCCTACATCTTGTTTTGTAAGATTAACTTTACCAAGTATTTCGCCTTTATAAATCCAAACTTTAACACCAAGTTTACCATAGATTGAACTTTCTGCAAAGCCATAATCAATGTCTGCACGAAGTGTTTGAAGTGGAATAGAACCAGAGTGTAATGTTTCGCTTCTAGCGATTTCTGCGTTGTTAATACGTCCAGAAACCATAACTTTAACACCCTTAACGCCTGCTTTTTGGCATCTTGCGATTGCTTGTTTCATTGCTCTACGACAAACTACACGTTGGTCAAGTTGAGCAACAATTGATTCAGCAACAAGTTGAGCATCAAGGTCAGGTTGTTTAATTTCAACAACGTTGATGTTAACTTCTTTGCCACCAGCAACTTTAGAAATTGCTGTTTTCATACCTTCTACGCCAGCACCTTTTTGTCCAATAACCATACCAGGTCTTGAAGTGTAGAGTGAAAGGTTTACTTTGTTGTCATTGCTTCTTTCAATAACTACTTTTGAAATACCACAATTTTTGTATTTGTTATCAATAAATTCACGAATTTTGTTATCTTCAAGAATGTAAGCAGCAATGTGCTTTTTGTCAGCAATCCAGTTGCTGTCCCAAGACTTGTTGATACCAACTCTGAATCCATGTGGATTAACTTTTTGTCCCATAATTCCTCCTCTACCTATTAAGCCTTTTTCTCATCAAGAATGATTGTGATATGGCTTGTTCTTTTCTTGATTGAATGTGCTCTACCTTTGCTAACTGGTTGGAATCTCTTAAGAGTTGCAGCACCGTCAGCATAGCATTCAGCAACATATAAATTAGATTTATTCATACCTAAATTGTTTTCAGCGTTAGCGCCAGCACTTTCCAAAACTTTAACTGAATATTCAGCGCCAACGTTTGGCATATTCTTTAAGATTGCAAGTGCTTCATTGTAGTCCTTACCACGGATAATGTTAAGAACGATTCTTACCTTTGATGGAGATACGCCAAGATTTTTAGCGATTGCTCTAGGTCTTTTATCAGCATTTTGAGCGTTCTTTAATGCTCTTTCTCTTTGTCTTGTAGCCATTATCTACCTCCCTTCAAAGACTTAACACCTGCATGACCTTTATAAGTTCTTGTAGGTGCAAATTCACCGAGTTTATATGAAACCATCTCTGCAGTAACATAAACTGGAACGTGCTTTCTGCCATCGTAAACAGCGATTGTGTGACCAACCATATCTGGAACGATTGTAGAGGCTCTTGACCATGTTTTGATTACATGCTTTTCATTAGATGCGTTCATAGTTTCAATTTTTTTCATTAGGCTTTCTTCCACGAATGGGCCTTTTTTAACTGATCTACTCATCTCTTTGTCTCCTAATTAATACGTTTAACCATAAGTTTATTTGTGCGGTTCTTTTTCTTTCTAGTCTTGTAACCAAGTGCTGGTTTACCCCATGGAGTCATTGGACCCGCGTGACCGATAGGTGCTCTACCTTCACCACCACCGTGTGGGTGATCAACAGGGTTCATAGCAGAACCACGAACGGTTGGTCTTACGCCCATGTGTCTGTGCACACCGGCTTTACCAATAGATGTGATTTCATGTTCAAGGTTGCCAACTTGACCAATTGTTGCACGGCAAGTTTCTGGAACCTTTCTCATTTCACCTGATGGCATACGAAGTGTAGCATAGCCACCTTCCAACGCCATGAATTGTGCTGAAATACCAGCACTTCTAGCAATCTTACCACCACGTCCTGGGTTGAATTCGATGTTATGAACAACTGAACCAACTGGGATTTTTGTGAATGGAAGTGCGTTACCTGCTTTGATTTCTGCGTTTTCACCGCTTTCAACGATGTCACCAACTGCAAGACCTACAGGAGCCAAGATATATCTTTTTTCACCATCTGCATAATTGAGAAGTGCGATATATGCTGATCTGTTTGGATCATATTCGATTGATGCAACTTTTGCAGGAATGTTGTCTTTATTTCTCTTAAAGTCAATAATACGGTATTTTTGACGGTTTCCACCACCAATATGTCTTACTGTAATTCTACCATAAGAGTTACGACCACCAGTCTTTTTCTTTGATTCAAGAAGGGATTTTTCAGGAGTTTTAGTTGTAACTTCACTAAATGAAGCAACCGCTCTGAATCTTTGTCCTGCACTGGTAGGATTTGATTTCTTAATTGCCATATTTACCTTTCTCCTTTCCTAGATTAAGACAAACTGTCGAAGAATTCGATTGACTTACTATCACTTGAAAGTTGAACAACTGCTTTTTTGTAGTTTCCTGTAAGACCTTCAGTTCTTCCTTGTCTTTTAATTTTTCCGTATACATTAAGTGTGTTAACACTTGCTACTTTTACTTTGAAGATTTCTTCAACAGCATTTTTAATTTGAGTTTTTGTAGCCTTTTTTGCAACTTTGAAATAATATTTCTTGTTTGCGATGTCTGCATAACTCTTTTCTGAAAGGATAGGTTTAATAATAATATCGTGTGCTAACATTATTTGTTTCCCTCCTCAATTTTCTTGATTGCGTCTTTTGTAACAAGAACATAATCACTATTAACAAGTTCATATGTGTTCAAAAGATTTGCTGTGGTTACGTTAACTTCTGGAAGATTAGCGAATGCCAAAACTGCATTGTGGTTAACACCATCAGTAACAACAGTAACACGTCTGTTAAGTTTCAAGTTTTCTAAAACTTTAACTGCTTGTTTTGTTTTTGCTTCAATGTTAAGTTCATCAACAACTGTGATTGCTTTTTCAGCCATCATTGCTGAAAGTGCAGAAACAAATGCACCTCTTCTCATTTGAGCGTTCATTTTCTTTTCGAAATCTCTTGGCTTTGGAGCAAATACAACGCCACCGTGAACCCATTGTGGAGAACGGATAGAACCTTGTCTTGCACGACCTGTGCCTTTTTGTCTCCAAGGTTTTCTTCCACCACCAGCAACTTCTGCACGAGTAAGTGTGCTCTTTGTGCCTTGTCTTTGATTTGCTAGGTATGTAACAACTGCTTGATGGATGAGTGCTTCATTGTATGGAGCCTTAAAAACTTCATCAGCAAGAGTTAATTTACCAACTTCTTGTCCTTCTAAATTTAAAACTTTAGTTTGCATTATTAAATCCCCCTGTCTTAAGCCTTAACAGCGCTGCAGATTGATACAACAGAGCCTTTAGCACCTGGAATAGCACCCTTAATCAAAATAAGGTTTCTATCAACATCGACTTTTGCAATTTCAAGATTTTGGATTGTAACTTTTTCATCACCCCAGTGACCTGGAAGTTTGTGATTCTTGAACACTCTTGATGGAGTTGAGTTAGCACCAAGTGAACCAGGTGATCTATGCACAGGGCCTACACCGTGGGTCATTTCTTGCATATGTGCATTCCATCTTTGAACGTTACCAGAGAAACCGTGACCTTTTGACCATCCTGAAACGTCAACTTTGTCACCAACTGTGAAAACGTCACATTTGATTTCTGAACCAAGGTTCAAACCTTCAGCAGAAATCTTGAATTCTTTTAAATATTTTTTTGCTGAAACGTTCGCTTTTTTCAAGTGTCCGCTAACAGCCTTAGTAAGTCTGCTTTCTTTTGTATCCATAAAAGCAAGTTGAACTGCATTATAGCCATCTACAGTTTCTGTTTTAATTTGTGATACATAGCAAGGACCTGCTTCAACTACAGTCACAGGGATAACCACACCAGCATCGGTGAAGATTTGTGACATGCCAATCTTTTTACCAAGTATTGCGTTTTTCATACTAATCTATCTCCTCCTGCGACCTTATAATTTAATTTTGATATCAACGCCTGCAGGAAGTTCGATTTTCATAAGTGAATCAACAACTTTTGCAGATGGATTGTAGATATCAATTAACCTTTTATATGTTCTCATTTCAAATTGTTCACGACTGTCTTTATATTTGTGAACTGCACGAAGTATTGTGATAACTTCTTTTTCTGTTGGCATAGGGATTGGTCCAGAATATTTAGCGCCAGACTTCTTCACTGTTTCAACAATTCTTGCAGCAGATTGGTCTACAAGATTGTGGTCATATGCCTTTAATTTAATTCTCATTTTTTGTACTGCCATTATTTTCCTCCAAGTTAGATTTACCGAAACATATTCATCACTGTGTTACTGCAGTTTGGCAGATGAACCGTTCCGTCGCCTTAATCTCAATTGTCAAGACTATTGTCAGTCGAAGTTATCTTTCTTGGGCTATACAAAGTAACCTCCGACATCAACCCGTTTTGTGAGCAACTTTAACTAAAAGAGTTACAACAGCAACCGCTATGGCACTTTCTTTTCTTGTGTTAAAATTCCAGGGGTTTCTTATTCCAAAAGGACATAATGCTCCCACTCACACATAGTAACGCATAAAGTATACTATACACCCGGCTTCGTGTCAAGGGGTTTTTACAAAAAAATTTAAAAAGTTTTTTATTCCTCTTTTATGATAAAATCAAGCATTATATAGCATTGAATTTTTTTAATAAACAACAAAAAAACACCCATTTCGGGGTGTTTTATGATTTAGAAAAATCATTAATTTGCTTCTGTATATAATGTTGTATCAATATCTATTGTAACATTTTTATACTCATAACTTACATCAAGCGACAATTCACCATTCATTTCTGCTTCTTGTTCATACTTAACAACTTTACCGTTTAAACAAGTCATCTTTATGTTAGAGTAATATTCAATATCATCTTCAACACCTGATATGTTTCTGGTTAAAATATATTTACCAGTAGATGGGTTTGTTATTGATTCTTCAAGCACAACTCCATCTGGAAGCAATTCAGAAATATCATCACCTATTTCTTTATCTTGATTGAATTCTGCTTGATACATATGCATTACAATTTTATCAGCCAAGTATAAATTTGCTTTGCGTGCGTTAATTTCCTTTAATCCAAGTGACTTTTTTGTGTATGTTTTGTTATTTAAATCATATTCACTATATCTATACAAGCCACCAGATACAACTGTTTCAATTTCGTAATAATTTGTCATCACATCTTCTTCATTATAAACAGCAATCTGTGCAGTGTTTCCACCATATTTATACTTAATAACTTTTATTTGTGTTTTTACTAAAGCATCTTCTTCATAAGAAATTACAGACGCAACATAAGAAGATTTATAATCATGGTTTTCATAAATATTTTTTGCGTATTCTGTCATAGTTACTGTTGATGGTGAATTACTGCCATCATTATAGTTATCGTCATCTAAATCATTGCACGCAACTAATGAGAAAGCCAACATAAATGTCATACAGAAAGATAACAATATTTTGCTTAATTTTTTCATATATTTTCCCCTCTAATTGTATTGTTATGCTTATATTACCTTCTATTTAAATCTTTTGTCAATAAAAAAACACCCTGCTAGGATGTTTTTTACATTTTTATTCTCCAAATGATTTTGCTTTTGCAATTTGGTCAATTGCATGAGTTGCCCTCAAATACAATCTTTTTGTGCCAAGCAAGCCACCATCAAATTCAGTATCATACAAATCACTTCTAACACGTTCTTTTGCCGCACGAACAACATTTTCATCAACAAAATATTTTCTAACTTTTTTTAATGTGTCAAATTTTGCATTTGGATTATAAACTTCATTTGCAAATTTTTCAAAAGCATCTCTATCACCAGGTGTTTGAAATACAATAAAATCTCTGTTAACATACAATCTGGTTGGCATACCTGTTTTTTTATCAATAACATCAACATCAAATCCCCAACCTTTTTCTGCAAAAGCATCTTTTGGTTGTTGACCCGCTTCTTCATCATAAAACAATGTTACAGGTTCTGTTTTTATTTCGTCAACATGAATATCTGTTTTTGATTCTGAAAGTTTAACCATGAAATATTCACCAGAAACCCCTTTCATTAAACCAACTGGAACCTTGTAAAAACCTATCATAGAGTTTGTATTTGCAGATTCCATATCACCAATAACATAAAGAGCAATGTTTTTCCTGGCAAATAATTCTGCTTCAGGTCCAACAAGCAAATCTGTTCTTTTGTTTTTTTGTTTTGTCATAAATTTCTCCCTTAATCAACTCTACTTAAATGCTAACACATTAATTTTTAAATTTCAATATCAAAATAAAAAATCTCACAAAATTGTGAGATTTTATTATTGTTTTTGTTTTTCTATTTCAGCAATCTTTTTGCTAGCGTCTTCAGCCAATTGCTTAATATGTTTCATTTCTTCAACAATTAAAACATTCCCGTTTGGATTTCTTGAGGCAATTTCCATTAAAGTTTCATATCTATTATTAAACTTTGCAATTGAACCTCCTTCCAAAACATCCGCAAAAAGACCATATAATGATAATAATTGCTTATCTGTTATAATGTTATTATTTGTCATAACACACATCCTTATTTAGCCTTAACATTAATTTTTAACTTGCAAGAAACGCCCTTATAGAGTTTTAAAACAACTTCATAAGCGCCAACTCTTTTAATTGGTGTATCAAGAACAACGGCTTTTTTATCAACTGTAAAGCCCAATTTTGCAAGTTCTTCAGAGATTTCCTTGCCAGAAATTGAACCAAATGCCTTTCCTCTTTCACCCACTTCAATTGCAAAATTAACTTCAATTTTCTCAAGTTTAGAAGCAAGGTCTTTTGCAGCAGCAGTTTCTTCTGCAATACGTTTTGCTTCGGCTTCTTTTTGTTTATTGTTAGTGTTCACATTTGCTTGATTTGCTGGAATAGCCAAACCATTTTTAAACAAAAAGTTGTTAGCATAACCATCATTTACATTTATAACATCACCCTTTTTGCCTTGGGCTTTAACGTCTTTTGTTAAAATAACTTTCATAAGTAAGCCTCCAAATATTACTAATACAATTATATATTTATATGCTTTGTTTGTCAACTACGATTAAAAATATCAAAATAGAACAAACTAAAGTCAGAGGTGAAAATATGTATGATTTAAAATGTAAACGAAAAGGCTGCACATATAACAAAAATAGCAATTGCACAGCAAAGGTTGTTGAAGTGAAAAAAGATACAGGTTGTAACACATATCAACCATCAGAAAAACCAATCGAAAATGAAGTTGAACGAATTGGACAACCACCAATAAGAAAAGATATTGAAGTTGATTGTCATGCAGATTGCTTGTTTAATCATAATGATATATGCAGTGCAAATGGAATAACCGTGCAAACCTGTGACAATGTTAGTTGCCCAAATTGTTGCACATATCAACCAAAATAAAAGGAATGATAAATATCATTCCTTTTTTGTTTACATTTTTTGACATAAAAAAAGAGATGCTTACGCATCTCTGATTTGAAAAACGGCAACGTTCTATCTTCCCGGCTCGTCTCCAAGCAAGTATTTTCGACCCTGCAGAGCTTAACTTCTGTGTTCGGAATGAGAACAGGTGGACCTCTGCGGTATTATCACCGTTAATGGTATAAAAACACTTGAATCAAGTGTAATTACTAAATTAACACAATGATTATAACACTTTGTTATAAAATTGTCAATATGTTTTCGCACACTGGCAACTGCATATTATTGAATCAGTTTTGACTTGCATGCACAATATGTTTTCGTAGTAATCATACTATTTCACAATAATTGTGATCAAGCCCTCGTCCTATTAGTACCAGTTA
>JAZNYK010000001.1:0-1604 GCA_045594425.1 Clostridia bacterium | reverse complement strand
GATATAAACGGAAACCGGTGGACCGTATTGAGCCACCAATGCTGTTATCTTTTGGAAACAAATGTGTGACTCATAAGGGACAGATGTGAGGCACCTCTTTGCTGTTGTAAAAGGATAAGAATGAACAAATGAGTCACCCTTTATCCAATTAGCATCTAGTTGCCTTATAACAGGAATATGCCAAAACCGCTAGGATTGAACTGAAAATGGCACAGTGTAATTTGTGATCAGTTGGAGGGCAATTTAGGAATTAAAATTGAGAGAGAGGCTGATTCATTTCTCTATAAATAGAGGGGGGCATTCCTTTGTTCCTTTCACACAAATTTCTTCACAAATTACTTCCAAAATTTTATGCTTTCCATTTTGTTTAAGTTTTGAAACTTTGTTTTTCTTTCTTCCCTTGGGCCGAAACTTCACCCCTTCCATAGGTAGGTTCTTGCTTCATTTTCAAACACAAATCTCTTCTCTTTTCTTGTTCTTTGTGGTAGTAAGGAAAGGTTTCATCTTAGGTAGCAAGCTTGTACACAAAAACTTCATTTTTCCTTAACTAGTTTTCTTAAAGAAAAGTGATTTCTTTAAAGTGTTTTTAGAAAATCTATTGGTAAGTTTTTGTTGATGTTTTGAAGAGATATTCATGGCTATGTTCTTGAGTTTTACTTATGCAAAGCTTCCATTTTTTTTGGTGATAATACAAGCCCATGATGGTATATAAGATTAAGGGTGCTAAAATTGTGATTTTAGTGCAAAACCTTAACTTGAACCTAGGCTCAACCAACTTACTTCTTTCCAAAGCTTGTTCCTAATTTATTTTACTTAAAACTTGATGTTTTGTTGCTGTTTTGTGATGTTTTGTTGCTGTTTTATGTTTAGCCTTTGATGGTAAAGATTAAGGGACCAAAAGTGAAAACTTTGGTGTTGAAACCTTGCAATCTTGCCTAGGCCGAATCTGTCCCATTTTTTTTGAGCTTGAATCCTAAAATTTTCTTGCTCAAAATGATGTGTTTGTGCTGTTTTATGTCTTAGGAATTTTGTGGAAAAAGTTTGGTTCAAAAAGCTTAAGATTTGGTCCTAAAATCAAAGAAACAAGTTTAGGTGTTCTTGACTTTTCTTAAAAGCTTTTGAAATAGTTTCTTGATAAATATTTTGTGCTTTGTTTTCATAAGAATGAAATGGTAAAAAGTGATCCTTTTGATCTTTAAAAAAAAAAAACTTAAAGAATCAATTGGGAAAGTGTTTTTACTTAAAAGGTGTTTTGGTAAAATATTTGGTATGTTTACTAAAGTTAAAAATCAAAAAGGAATGAGTGCTACAAAATTACAAGTGCCTGCAAGGAGCGACAGTTTATCCTACCACTGGAGGAAGTTATAGCAGAATTAGAGCGCATTGGCCTAGTGACGAGAGTATCTGCAGAAGATAATGGAGACTCTTCAGATTCTTCCGCGCCAATTTATTGAGAGGTTTCATCTGCTATCATTTTTGCTGAGGCCATCGCAATGGAGGAGGAGCCCATGGAGGAGGACACTTTGGAGATTATCGTTGCCGCATCCTTATCTTAGAGACTCCATATGATAGACTCGTGGATCGAAGAGTTGCGAAACGAGGAT